>CAWGFP010000009.1:0-775957 GCA_963821905.1 Thermoanaerobaculia bacterium
CGTGGTGCAATGCCGCGCGGGCTCGCGGGTCCGTCAATCCGCTAGAATTCCCGCCAGACCGCCCGGCCTGTTCGGGAAGGGAGTAATCGTGCCAGTTACGGTCTCCACGCTCATCGCCGCGGCCGAAGCCGGCGACGACGCCTCGGCCGAGACGCCTCTTTGCCGCGCTCTACGCCGAGCTCAGGCGTCTTGCCAGACGGCAGCTCGCCGGTAGCGGCTCGGATCTCACGCTGGGCACCACGAGCCTGCTGCATGAGGCCTATCTCGACATGGCCGGTCGCGAGGGCACCGGCTTTCCCGACCGCGGCCGCTTCATGGCGTACTGCGCGCGCGTCATGCGCGCCCTGATCATCGACCACGCGCGCCGCCGCCAGGCGCAGAAGCGGGGGGGCCGGTTCGAGCTGCTGCCGCTCGACGAGCGCACGATGGCCGCCGAGCTGCCGCACGCCGAGCTGGCCGGCTCGGCGAGGCCATCGACGAGCTGGCCGCGGTCGAGCCGGCGCTGGCCCAGGTGGTCGACCTGAAGTTCTTCTGCGGCTTCCCGTTCGCCGAGATCGCCGCCATGCGCGGGCTCTCGGAGCGCACGGTCCAGCGCCAGTGGGAGAAGGCGCGCATCTACCTGCACGAGGCGCTCGCGTAGTGCGCTGAGCGGCCTGGATGCAGAGCGCTGGCGGACGCCGTGAGCCCGCATCTCGACCGCGCGCTGGAGCTCGCCGACGAGGAGCGCGCCGCCTGGCTGGCCGCGCTGCGCGCCGAGGACGCCGGCGCTGGCGGCCGAGCTCGAGGCGCTGCTCGCGCGGCATCGCGCACTTGCGCGCCGAGGGCTTCCTCGAGCAGCGCGCCGCCGCGGCCCCGCGCCGGCCGTCGCTGGCGGGGCAGGCGCTCGGGCGCCTACACGCTGCGCCGGCTGATCGGCCAGGGCGGCATGGGCAGCGTCTGGCTGGCCGAGCGCAGCGACGGCCGCTTCGCGGGCGAGGCCGCGGTCAAGCTGCTCGAACGCCAGCCTGGTCGGGCCGCGACGGCGAGGAGCGCTTCCGGCGCGAGGGCAGCATCCTCGCCCGGCTGCGCCACCCGCACATCGCGCAGCTGATCGACGCCGGCGTCTCGCCGCACGGCCAGCCGTACCTGGTGCTCGAGCACGTCGACGGCGAGCGCATCGACCGCTACTGCGACGCGCGGCGCCTGGGCGTCGAGGCGCGCGTGCGGCTGTTCCTCGACGTGCTGGCGGCGGTCGCCCACGCGCACGCCAACCTGGTCGTGCACCGCGACCTCAAGCCCTCGAACGTCCTGGTGACCGCGGACGGCCAGGTGAAGCTGCTCGATTTCGGCATCGCCAAGCTGCTCGAGCGCGAGGCCGGCGACGAGGCGACCGCGCTGACCCGCGACGGCGAAGCGGCGCTTGACGCCGGAGTACGCGGCGCCCGAGCAGCTCACCGGCGGCGCCGTCACGACCGCGACCGACGTCTACGCGCTGGGCGTGCTGCTCTACGTGCTGCTCGCCGGGCGTCCATCCCGGCGGCGGCGCCACCGCTCGCCGGCCGAGCTGGTCCGCGCCATCGTCGAGACCGAGCCGCCGCGGGCTTCGCGAAGCGGCCGACCGACCGTCACCGCCGGCCGGCGCGCCTCGCCCGCGGCCACCGCGGCGAACGCGCGGCACGACGCCGGAGCGCCTGGCCGGCGCGCTGCGGGGCGACCTCGACAACATCGTCGCCAAGGCGCTCGCGAAACGGCCGGCGGAGCGTTACGCCTCGGCGGCGGCGATGGCGCAGGACCTCGAGCACTACTTGCGCCAGGAGCCGGTCGCGGCGCGCCGCGGATCGCTCGGTTACCGCGCGGGCAAACTCGTGAGACGCAATCCGATCGCTGTCGCCCTCGCGGCGGTGATTCTGCTCGCCGTCGCCACGGGTGTAGCGACCACGCTGACCCAGGCCCGGCGGGCGCGGGCGCAGGCAGCGCGAGCCGACGCCCAGGCGCGTGCCGCCGAAGTGCAGAGGGACTTCGCTCTTCGCCAGCTCTCGCGCGCCGAAGCGATCAACGACCTCGACGCGTTCCTGCTCGCCGACGCCGCGCCGCTGGGCCAGCCGATTTCCCCGGCGATCTGCTGACCCGGGCGGAACGCATCGTCGACCGGGCGCAGCAGGACGCTCGCGAGGACCGCATCGAGATCCTGGTGTCGATCGGCCGCCAGCACCAGGTGCAAGACCGTCACGACGAGGCCCGGCGCGTGCTCGCCAAGGCCTACGCCCTGGCGGTGCCGGGGACGGAGCCGGCGACGCGCGCCAAGGCCGCCTGCGCACTGGCCAGCGCGCTCGCCGTGGGCGGGGAGGCGCGCCGCGCCGCGGAGCTCATTGCCGAGGCGGAGCAGGCGTTGCCCGGCGAGCCGCAGTTCGCGCTCCACCGCATCTTTTGTCTGATGCGGGGCAGCGAGGTGGCCCAGGAGGCCGACGATGCCGAGCTCGGGCTGCGGAGGGCCGAAGAGGCGCGCGACCTGTTGGGACGATGCGCGCCTCGAGCCTGCTCGAGCTCGACGTCGCCATGCGTCTCGCGGAGTCTTACCGGCTACTCGGCCGCTTCGGCGAGGCCGCCGCCGCGTTCGAGCGCGCCTTCGACCGTCTCGGCGAGCTCGGCCGCGGCGGCACAGAACGGGCCGGCACGCTGCTCAACAACTGGGCGCTCGCCCTGCAGCGCGCCGGGCGGCCGCGCGAGGCCGAGGGTCTCTTTCGCCGCGCCGTCGAGATCGGCAGCAGCCGAGGGCAGCGAGGCCACCGTGTCGCCGATGCTGCTCAACAACCTGGCGCGGGTGTTGCGCACGCTCGACCGGCTTCCCGAAGCCGCCGACTATGCCGCGCGCGCCTACACCGGCGCGCGGCGGGCAGGACACCAAGTGGTGGTCCACCAGTCCCTGCTGTTGCGCTCGTCGATCGACCGGCTCGCCGGGGACTTGCCCGGCGCAGCGGCCGCGCTTGCCGAGGTCGAGCCGCTACTGCGGCAGGCGCTGCCGCCGGGTCACGTGGCGTTGGCGGCGCTCGCCGGCGAGCAAGCGTCGCTTGCCCTGTCGCGCGGCGATCTCGCCGTGGCGCGCGCCGCCGCCGACCGCGCCGTCGAGATCGCCGAGGCGAGTACCCAGCGCGGCGTCGCCTTACCGTTCTTCTTGCAAACCCGCGCCGAAGTCCTGCTCGCCTCGGACATGGCGGAGGGCGCGGCGGCAGACGCCCGGCGCGCCATCGACCTGGAGCTAGCAGCGGCCGGCCCTGGCCGCTCGTCGAGTTACCTCGGCGAGCACTACTGGCGCTCGCCCGCGCCCTCGAGGCCGCCGGGAAGCCGGCGGAAGCCCAACAGGCCTTCGCCCAGGCCCTCGCCCAGTTCGAACCGACGCTCGGCGCCGAGCACCCGTGGACGCGCCGGGCGCGCGAGGGGGCGGCGCCCCCTCGCTGAGCTTCCACCTGCGAGGCTCAAAACACCGATCCGTTCAGGCATAAGAGCGAGGGATCGCCGGCCGGGGCCGGGAAGAAGGCGGCGATCCCCAGGCATTCCTCCTCGGTGGCGGGGTTTTCGCCGCTGGTCACGGTGATGTTGCCGGGGTTGTCGTACGTGCACGAGGTGGTCATCTCGCCGCTCGTGAAACTGAGGAAGCCGGGCGGCCCGAAGGTCGCCGCACCGGGGTTTCCCAATCGTCGCTCGCGAACAGGACTGGAGGGGGAGGAGCGGGCGGAGGCGTGGCACTCGCGCCTTCCCTGATCTCGGTGTGCACTGCGTGCCTGTGGGCGTGGATCGACAGCCGCCAGTACTTGACCGCGGGCAGGGAGCCGCAAGTCTGCGTCTCCACATCGCCGACCACCTGGGCAGGCAGGCTGATCGACCCGTTGACGTGAAGGAGCGTGCCGCTGCGCGTGTAAGCGACGCCGGGCGCCAAGCTCTCGGCGTCGAGGATGATCTTCGTCTTGACCGGCTCGTCTCCTGGATTGTAGAAGTGAATCACCAGCCAGGCCGGCGTATCCGGCGGCAGCTCGTTGGCGAGCGGCGTGCCGGTGCCGTCGTCGGCGGGGATACCAGCTCGGCCGCGGGGGTGTAGGCGGCGTGGAGGAGCCAGGCGCCCTCGACCGATCTCATGCCGCAATTCGCCGCCGTGACGGTGCCGGGCGGCTGCACGTCGGGGTCGGCCGGGCCTGGCGACGAGCTTCAAGTCGTGGACCACCGAGGGCATCTGCGGTCGCCCAGCGCCGGATGCCGACCGTTTCGGTATTGGGGGTGCGGAAGTAGTAACAGTAGGTGATCTCCTGGAGGGCTGCGACGGTGATCTCGGGGGCCACGACGTGGAAGCTGCGCACCGTCGGCGATGGGGCCAACCAAGTCACCGCGGAACCGTCGGGACAAACGAGAGTGGCCGTGGCGCCGTCGCTCTCCACCTTGCAGGAGGGTCCTGGAGCGCCGGTCGCGCCGCGCGGGCCGGGTGAGCCCGCAGGTCCAGGGAGGCCCCGGATCGCCCTTGGGGTCCGGCCCAGTCCGGGGACGCCGTCGGCGAGGGCGACCGGGGCGTAGTAACCCACGGTGCTGATCACGATGTGCGCGGAGGCGCCCTCGACGCGCGCCTGAAAATCCGCCTCGCAGCTCTCTCCCTGGCAAAGCTCGAAGATCGCCAGCCCGCTGACATTCCCAGCGCCGGCGTACTCCTGAACCGGCAGGCTCTCGAGCGGAGTCGAGGCCGGGCCGAGGAAGAGCGATCCCTTGCCGCGCGCCACCACGCGCACCGCAACGGCGATCGCGCGGGCGTCGTCCGGCACGCCACAGCCGGCGATCGCGCCGCCCTGAGCGCGCAGGCTGCCGCGGGCTTGGAACGCGCGCGTTGCGCCCGGTGTCATGACGCCGGCGGCCGAGCCGGCGGTACGCACGAGCAGGCAGGGATCGAGCGGAGTGAAGGCCAGCGCGACACTCGCTTCCGCGGCGGTCCTCGCGAGGAACTCGTCGAGCGTGCCGCCGTCGGCGAGCCGAATCTCCGCCGCCGCCGCTCCAGCCGCGAAGGCCTCTGCCTGCCGCGCGTCGAGCGCTTCGAGTACGCGGCGCTCCAACCGTGGGCTCCAGAGCTGCCCGGCCCGGGCGGCGCCGGTCGCGATCAAGGTCACGATGACGAAGGCGGTGAGTCGGAGTCTCGAATCGGTCATTTCACGTCTCCTCTTCAGTCTTGCTACTGCCTGCAGGACACCGTCCCGCAGTGCACCACCTTGAGGTCGCCCGCGGTGACGTCGTGGTAGCTGATGACCGGCACGCCATCGGCACCGATCGCAATGGAGGTGTCCTGGCCCACGTTGTTCGCCGGGTCGTCGACTCTCGTCGTCGCCGCTCCAGCGCAGGCGGCGTCGTTGCAGTGGGCCACCTTGAGGGCGAAGGCGGTGAAGTCGTAATAGCTGATGACCGGCAGGCCGTCGACGCCGATCGTGATCGACGAGTCCGAACCGACATTACCGGCCGCGTCCACCGTGGTGATCGTCTCGTTCGCTCCGGCGCAGGCCACATCGTTGCAGTGGACCACTTGCAGAGCGGGCACGGGGCCTCGGTGGCTGATGATCGGCAAGCCGTCGGCCCCAATCGCGATCGAGGTGCTTCCGAGGCTGTTCTCATCCACCGTGTTAACCGTCGCGGCGGTGCAAGCCGTGTTGCTGCAATGCGCCACCTTGAGGGCGCTCGCGGTTTCATCGAAGTAGCTGATGATGGGTAGGGCGTCGGCGCCGATGGCGATCGAGGTGTGGCCGCCGACGGAGTTCCCGTTTGCCGGGTCGTCGACGGTGGTGATGGTGGCCGCGGCGCAGGCGACGTCGTCGCAGTGCGCGACCACGAGAGTCTTCGCGGTGTGGTCCAGGTAACTGATGACCGGCAGGCCGTCGGCGCCGATCGCGATCGAGCTGTTGAGGCCCACGTTGTTTCCCGGGTCGTCGACGGTCTCGGTGGTAGACCCTGTGCAGGCGACATCGTTGCAGTGCTTGACGGTAAGGGAGTTCACGAGGTGGTAGCTGATGACCGGCAGGCCGTCGGCGCCGATCGCGATCGCGGGGTCGATACCGATCGTCACGCCCGTATGGGTTGCTTGGCTACAGGTGAGGTCGTTGCAGTGCGTCACCCAAATGCCCTGCGGGGCGGGGCCGTCGCCCGCGTCCCAGTGGGTGATGATTGGCAGGTCATCGGCGCCGATCGCTATCGAGGTGGAGAAGCCGGCGTTGGCCGGCGCACCGTCGACCGTGGTTCGCCGGGGGCCGCCCGGCGCCGGGGCGAAGGTGAGAGTTCCCCGCATGGCCCGCTCGATGGCCAGCGCCAGCTGCCGCCGCGTGACCGGCTGATCGGGACAGAAATTGTTGTTGCCGCAGCCGGCGCTGATGCCGTCGCGGGCGAACTGCTCGATCCAGCCGCAGAAAGGATCGTTCGCCCCGACGTCGGCGAACATCTCGCCGCCGGCGCTGCAGCCCGGTGGCGTGAAGCGGGCCTGGTCGGCAATCGTCCGCGGCGCGCCGGCCGGGGCGGCGTCAGCTGCTTGCGACGGCGGCGGCGCGATAGCGACCGGCGCGCCTTCGAGAACTCGTGACCTGCGGCCGGCGCGGCCGGGACTTGGGTTCGGAAACCCGACGCGGAAGACCGCCGGCTTCGACCAGTCGGTCGCGCGGTTGGACTCCGGCGGAGTCCTCACCGCGCCCACCGCCCAGCCATAGCGTCCGGCGGCAAGACACTCGCCCAGCTCCGGGGTGAACGAAGTCACGCCGCCGGGCAGCTCGACGCGCAGAACCGGCTCGCCGAGCGGGGCCGACGGCTCCCCGGACCAACGGAACGCGTACACCTCGACCTCGTAGCTTGTGGCGTGAGGAACGAGCGACCAGCTGAACGTCGGGCAACCCGTGGCCACTCGGCCCTCGGTTCCCCGCCCACCGGGAGAAACGAGCTGGGGCCCTGCCCAGATGGATTCGGCGGCTGGCGCTACGGTCGCCAGACTTCCCAGGACAAGAATTGCAAACCTGCTGCTCCGGGCGCCCATGATGTACCTCCCCTCGCCCCCCGTGTCATGAAGAGCGAAATTCGCGGAGAGAAGACGACAAGCCCGGTCAGACTCGCTGGCTGAGTGCCCATCCGCTGGGGTTCTCGGCGATCGGACCGTTGGTCGCGATGGCGACGATCGCGCCGGATACGGCGGCTGCAATGCACGCCTGGAGCGTGGTATCGCAAGGAGCCGGACCGGGATAAGTGGCGGCGCGGACGGCCGCCGTTGCGAACAGAAGGACCGAGAATGCGAAGGCCGGACCGCGCGGAGCCATGACCATCTCCTCCCTTTGGCATCGGAGCGATGGCCCGGCCCCCGATGGCGCTAGACCTCGCTGGCAGAGAGAAGAGCGGAAACAGCAACCGGAAGACGCCGTCCGCCGCCGCGGGTCCTGCCGAACGGCGCGCTCTCGGACGGTACTGCCAGGGAGGCGACGGCAGCCCCACGATCAAGACGTCACGGTGCGCGTATTACGAGCGGACGGAGACGACAGCCGGGGAATTAAAAAGCCCGCGAGGCGCCAATGCGCGCCCACGCGGGCCAGCCCTTCTGGAGGATCGTTCAGCGATCGCCGCGGCGAAACGGGCCGCGGCGGCTTTGGCCCTGGGGCCTGCCACCGCCGGAGCGGCCGCCTTGCGGCGAGCCCCCGCGATTTCCGTAGCCGTTGCCGCCGCCGCCTTGACCTCGGCCGCGGCTGCGCTGACCGGGGACGGCATACGCGTTGGGTCCGAACAGCCGCTCACGGGTGGGATCGACCGGCTGCACCTCTGGATCCTCGACAGTCGGCGCTGCGAAGTGCGGCTGATTGTCGAACGATGGCTGCCGGTCGTCGGCGAGGGGGCCGGGGATGATGGCGGGATGACGGGGTCCGTCCTGCGGACGCCCCGCGCCGCGGCCGCGCGAGCGGCGCCGGCGGCGCGACTTGCCGTTGCCCGGGCCGGGTTGGTCGAAGCGCGCTGTGCCCCCAGCCGTATTGGGGGGCTGCGCCTCGCCCTGTCCCGCCGCCGGGGCGCTGCCCTGCGGCGCCGCCTTGCGCTCCGCCTTGGCCTTGGCCCGCGCTCTCTCGTCCTGCTTGCGGGCGCGGATCTGCGCGATGCGCTCGTTGAGCGGCACTTCGAGCTTGTCCTGCGGTGCCGCGTGGTAGTCGAAGTCCTCCAGCACTCGCTGATCGAGGGAGCGGCCGAGGGCGCGCTCGATCTGGCGCAACAGGCCGATCTCTCCTGGCGAAACCAGGGTCAGCGCGTCGCCAGTGGCGGAGGCGCGGGCGGTGCGGCCGACGCGATGGATGTAGTCGTCGGGCACGTGCGGAACGTCGAAGTTCACCACGTGAGACAGCGCTTCGACGTCGATGCCGCGCGCCGCGATGTCGGTGGCCACCAGGATCCGCGTCTTGCCTTCCTTGAAGTCGGCCAGCGCTTCGGTGCGCTGCTTCTGACTGCGGTTGCCGTGAATGCGATGACAGTCGATGCCTTGCTTGACCAGCCAGTCGGCGAGCCGGTTGGCGCGGTGCTTGGTGCGGGTGAAGATGATCGCGCTGTGGATAGCGTCGCGCCGCAGCAGTTCGAGCAACAGCGGGCGCTTCAACTCCTCGGCCACCGGGAAGACGGTCTGTTCGACCCCGTGGGCGGGCGCGGAGGCGCGCTCGACGTCGATGGCGACCGGTTCGTCGAGCAACTCGCGCGAGAGCTCGACGATCGGCGGCGGCATGGTGGCCGACAGCATCATGGTCTGGCGCCGGCGCGGCTCGCCCTGGGCCAGGTGGCGCAACACGCGGCGCACGTCGGGCAGGAAGCCCATGTCGAGCATGCGATCGGCCTCGTCGAGCACCAGGTAGTCCAGGCCGTCGAGCTTGGCGTAGGGATACTGGAAGTGATCGAGCAGGCGCCCGGGGGTGGCAACCAGTACGTCGAAGCCTTTGCGGAAGGCTTCCTCCTGGGGGGCCATGCCGACGCCGCCGTAGACCGCGGCGCCGCGCAAGCTGGTGTGCTTGGCGAGCTCGGCGAAGTGCTCTGCTGTCTGGGCGGCCAATTCCCGGGTCGGGGACAGGACGAGCACCCGGGTCGTGCCGCGCGGCAGGTCGATCAGCCGGTGGAGGATCGGGAGCAGGAAGGCCGCCGTCTTGCCGCTGCCGGTCATGGCGCAGGCGAGGACGTCACGGCCTTCGAGGGCCGGCGGAATCGCTTTCTCTTGGATGGGGGTGGGTTCGGTGAATCCGAGGTCCTCGACAGCGCGTTCGAGCGAGGGGTGAAGGCCGAAGCTCTTGAAACTCATGCAGTCCGCAGTCATCTTTCTCGGCGCACGCTCTGCCGTCTCAGGTCCGTTGGAGACGGACGATCTTGAGGCGCCGCTTGTTAACGACCGGCTGGATCTAGGATAACGGGGCCTGCCGGTTAGGCCGCCGCCCGGCTCGAGGGGAGCCGCAAACGAAAAGTATCGAATTGCCCAGCGAGCGCCACCTGGCAGCCGCGGGCAAGGGGATTATCGCACAGGCGGCTGTGCAGGCCAAGGGGGTCGGGCCGTGAGGGTCTAGAATCGCTCCCTTGCCACACCGTGACGCCTTGCAGCCCGCGCCGGAGTTCCCCTTGCCCGGCCTCGCCCTGCGCCGCACACTCGCCGCCTACGGCTGGCCGACGCTGCGCGCGGATCTCATGGCCGGCTGCGTGGTCGGGGTAGTGGCCCTGCCGCTGTCGATGGCGCTCGCCATCGCGTGCGGAGTGCCCCCGCAGTACGGGCTCTACACCGCGATCGTCGCCGGGAGCGTCACCGCCCTGGCCGGGGGCTCCGCGGTCCAGGTCTCGGGGCCTACCGCCGCCTTCGTCGTGGTGCTGGCCCCGATTGCCGCGCGGTTCGGTCTTGGCGGATTGGCGCTCGCGACTCTCATGGCGGGAGTCATCCTTTGCGTGATGGGACTGGGCCGCCTCGGCCAGCTGGTGGAGTTCGTGCCGGATCCGGTGACCACCGGTTTCACTTCCGGCATCGCGGTGGTCATCGCGACGCTGCAGCTGCGCGACTTTCTCGGCCTGCCGGTGGACGATTTACCGGAGACCTACCTCCAGCGGCTGAAGGTCTTGGCGCAGGCAGCGCCGAGCGCGCACCTCTCCGATCTTGCCATCGGCTGCCTGACGCTCGGCCTCTTGATCTTGTGGCCGCGCTTGTCGCGTCGCATACCGGCGCCGCTCGTCGCCCTCGCCCTCGCTGCGCTCGCCGCCTGGCTGGCGGCCCGCTTCATCGACGGCTTCGAGGTGGCGACGATCGGCAGCCGCTTCTCCTACGTCGTCGACGGCGCGAGCCTTCCGGGCATACCGCGCCAGCCGCCCCACTTCGATGCGCCGTGGCACCTGCCGGGTCCGGGCGGAGCGCCGCTCGCGCTGTCCTTCGAGTTGGTGCGCGCGCTGCTGCCGGCGGCATTCGCCATCGCCATGCTCGGCGCCATCGAGTCGCTGCTCTCGGCGGTGGTGGCCGACGGCATCGCCGGCAGCCGGCACGATCCCGACGTCGAGCTGCTCGGACAAGGAATCGGCAACGTGGTCGCTCCCTTCTTCGGCGGCTTCGCCGCCACCGGAGCGATCGCCCGCACCGCCACCAACATTCGCGCCGGCGCTCGCACGCCGGTGGCGGCGGTCACCCACGCCCTCTTCGTGCTGCTGGCGATGCTGGCCCTGGCGCCCCTGCTCGCCTATCTGCCGATGGCGGCGCTCGCCGCGCTCTTGCTCCTGGTGGCCTGGAACATGGTCGACGCCAAGCACGCGCTGCGCATCCTGCGCCAGGCGCCGACCAGCGACGCGGTGGTTCTCCTGGTCTGTTTCCTCCTCACCGTGATCTTCGACATGGTGGTGGCGGTGACCGTGGGAGTGGGGCTCGCGGCGCTGCTCTTCATGAAGCGCATGGCGGAGGTGAGCGGCGGGCGGCTGCTCGCCGAGGACCATGAGGAGCTGCGCACGCCGCTGCCGCCTGGCGTGGTGGTGTATCAGATCGCCGGCCCGCTGTTCTTCGGCGCCGCCCAGCGCGCGATGGGAGCGCTCCAGCGTTGGGAGAAGGGCGTCAAGGTCGTGGTGCTCGACCTGCGCGCCGTGCCGCTCATCGACGGCACCGGCCTCTTCAATCTGCGCTCGGCGGTGGATCGGCTGCGCCGCGAGCGTGTGAAAGTGGTCCTCGCCGGCGTCCAGCATCAGCCGCTGCGCGCGCTCGCCAAGGCGGGCTGGCGCAGCGATCCCGCGCTCGGCATCGGCACTTCCTTCGAGCAAGCCCTCGAGCGGGCGCGGGAGATGGCGGCCGAGCCTCTCGACCGCACGGGCACTCTGGTATTGCCGGGTTAGTCCTCGAAGGGCTCCATGTGCACCAGGACGCCCAGCGTCTCGGGCACCGTGTCGCGAATCGCCGACTTGACCATTCCCGAGAGGATGTGAGCGTCGTGAAGCGTCATGCCCGGGTCGGCCTGGACGTGGAGATCGACGTAGATCCCCAGGCCGGCGCGGCGGACCTTGAGCTTGTGGATGTCGCGCACTCCGCCGACTCCGCTCGCTGCCGCCGCGACGCGGGTCATCAGGTCGCCGCGCGGCGCGCGGTCCATCAGGTCGCGCGCCGCCTCACGAAACGTGCGCACACCGTTCCAGGCGATCA
Source organism: Thermoanaerobaculia bacterium (assembly GCA_963821905.1). Classification (GTDB taxonomy): domain Bacteria; phylum Acidobacteriota; class Thermoanaerobaculia; order Multivoradales; family JAGPDF01; genus CAWGFP01. The sequence continues at coordinate 11,639 of CAWGFP010000009.1, forward strand.
CCGCGGCGGCGACGAGCGCCGCCCAGTCATCGGCCGATTCCCAACCCGGGCCGCCGGCGAGTGCCACCGAGATCCCGATCGCCGCAGCGAGCGAGGTCAGCGCGTCGCTCCTGTGATGCCAGGCGTCGGCGCGCACCGCGGTCGAGGCCACCGCTTCGCCTACCCGGAAGACGCGCCGGAAGAGGATCTCCTTGGTGAGCACCACGCCGATCAACACCGCCAGCGTGAAGGGCGCCGGCGCGTGGTGCGGCGTGACGATCTCGCGCACCGCCTGAATCGCGATGCCCGCCGCCGCGCCGAGCAGCATGAACGCCACCGCCAGCGCGGCCAGCGGCTCGGCCTTGCCGTAGCCGAAGGGGTAACGATCGTCGGCCTCGCGCGCCGAAAGCCGCAGGCCGCCCCAGACGATCAGCGACGAGAAGACATCGGCCGCCGACTCGATGGCGTCGGCCACCAGCGCGTACGAGTGGCCCAACACGCCGGCGATGAACTTCACCATCGCCAGGCTCAGATTGACCACCACCCCGGCCTGCGCCGCGCGCTCGCCGCGCGCGATCTTGGAGGCGAGCTCGTTCATTGCGAATCAGCGGCCATCGGCGGAGACTCTACGCCGGGATGACGGAAGGCGATGGCTTCATTTCCGCGGCAGCCGGGAGGCCGGCGCGTAGTCGAGATGCCGGTCGCTCGCCGCGGCCTTGAGCAACACCGAGCCTCTCTTCATGTCGCCCATGCCGAGGAACAACGCGGGGTACCAGAGACGCTCACCGAGAGCCGGCACCAGGACGTCCAGATACTTGCCGGTGGCGAGCGAGCCCAGGAGGACGACTCGCTCCGCGGCGAGCGCGGCGGCCTGGCCGGCGAGCGGTTCGCGGTAGGCGCGGCGGCGCACATCGACGCCGACGGTGCGGATCCGGCGCACACGGTCGAGATCGAGCGGCCAGTCGGGCTCGACCAACCCGAAGCCGGGAGTGATGATGTGGACTGCGCCCGCCGCACCGGAGAAGTGGCGGGCGTAGGCCAGCTTGCCGCGAAAGTAGAGCGCGCTGAGGAACGAGTACGCCTCGCCGATCGGCAAGCCGGTTTCGCGCAAGCGCCGGGCGAGCGCGAACCGCGCGCGTGGCGAGCGCAGCAGGCGCCCGCGCACTCCGTCGACGTTGGCGGGTGACAGCAGAAACGCGGTCGGGATCTCTATCGCACCAGCTCCACACGAGCGAACAACATGAAGGAGAGCGGCGACGAGCCGTAGTGCGGCTCCAGCTCACTGGGCAGAGCATAGACGCTGCCCAGCGCCCCCATGCCGCCGCGGAAATGCTCGCCCAGGACCCAGTCCCGCCGGTAACCGAGAGAGAGCTTGGCGACTTCGAAGATCGCGCCGTGAAGCGGCGAGTCGTGGTCGAAGAGCTCGTCTTTGTCGGTGGCCTCGACACGCCCGAAAAAGACGTGGCGCTCCTCGCGCCGCCAACTGCTTTCCAGCAGCCAGGCGTCGAGCGTCGGCCCCGGCCGTTTCTGATTGCGGCCCCAGGCGAGCGTGGTCTGCGAGCGCCATAGGTCTCCGACCGTGCGATTCCAGCTCGCCGACACCGTGGCGCGGTCGACATCGACCTCGGGTTCCAGGGCTTCGGGGCTTTCCAGCCGGCCGTAGCTCGCCTGCAGCGCCCAGTCCGGAGCGGGATTCCACGATAGTCGCGCCGACCACGAGTCGAGATCGGGCGATTCGATGTTCCAGCGGTGCTCGTCGGGCTCGCGGCCGCGAAACGCCGAAGCTTCCGCCTTGAGCGGTCCCTCGATCCAGCCCAGCGTGACCACTCCGAAGGTGATGTGGGTGGAGTCGAGCCAGTGATGGGCGATCGGCGCTTCGGGGATGGCCTGGCCCGAGAAACGGTGCATGAAGACTGGGGGCCCCAGCGCCGGCTCGCCCGGCAATCCTCCGTAGACGAAGATCGAACGGCCCGGAGCCAGGGTCCGGCTCCACGACGCCGAGAGCTCCATGAAGGCGTCGTGCGGATGCTGGCGATCGATCAGCGGCTCGACCCCGTCGGCGGTCTCGCCGGACTGAAGCAGCAGGGGATAGCCGCGCTCGCCCACGGTGGAGGGCTCGATGTCGATCATGCCGCGCAAGCCGAGCATGCCGCCGCCGAGCGGCCGCCGCGCTCCGACCATGAACATGTTGGCGAGGAATAGCTTCTCGTCGCCCCGCGCGCCGCCCTGGTCATCCCAGACCAGCTCGGCGAAGCCGTGGGCCATGAGGGTCCATTCGCCACGCACCTGGTGCAGGGCGGCGTGGGGTGTCGACTCGGGCTGCCAGCTGGTGCCCGAGGCCTCGCGCGCCGCGGCGTAGTCGCCGAAGAGCGCCGGCATCTCGTGCTCGGCCGGGGCGTGCTGGCTGTGATGAGCGTGCTCGTCGGTTTCCTCTTGTGCGCCGAGGTTTGCTGCGATCAGCAGCATCCCGAGTAGGGATGCGAAAAATCGTAACGGCATTGCGACTCCTCGTCGGTCGTGGCGCGCGTCCTCGGACACCAGGGTCCGCGGCAACTCTCGCGCCGTTCGTGGCGATCGGCGCCCTCAGGGCGCCGCGCTTCGCGGCCGGCGTCAGGCGATGGGAACGGGATCGGGGAGGCGGAGAACGAACGGCAAGGTCGCCTGCTCGGGGGGCGTCGGCAGCGACTCGACGATCGCCTCGGAGCGTGTCACCGCCGGCACTTCAGGCATCGCGCCTCCGCCGCAGGCCATGGCGCAGGGCGCGGTGGCGGGCTGCGGGAGTGAAGCGTCCGCGGGAGCGCTCGGCTCCTGCGCCGCGTCCTGATGTCCGGCGCACGGCGAGTTGGGGACGGCGGTCGGCGCCGCCCCCATAGGCTGGGGGCACAGCGGCAGCCGGACAAGCGTGTCCGCCCAGGGCCGCGAGCCCGACCAAGACCGCCAGAGTAAGCGCGCCGCAGCGCAGGGCCGTTCGCATCATCGTCATTATACCGGCCGTCGAGCCGTGGGTTAGGCTTTCGCCAAGGAGGACGCTCATGCATCGAGCTCTCGCAGTCCTACTGACCCTTGCCGCGGTCTCGCCCGCTGCCGCGGCGATCAAGACCGAATCGGTGAAGTACAAGGCCGGCGACACGCCGCTGGTCGGCTTTCTCGCCTACGACGATGCCGCCAAGGGCAAGCGGCCGGCGGTCATCGTGGTGCACGAATGGTGGGGCTTGAACGACTACGCGAAAAAACGCGCCGAGGCGCTGGCCAAGGAGGGCTACGTCGCCTTCGCGCTCGACATGTACGGCGAGGGCAAGACGACCGAGCACCCCGAGCAGGCCGGGCCGTGGGCCTCTGCGGTGCGCAGCCAGGCCGGGGTCGGCAAGCAGCGCTTCATGGCGGCCTACGACCTGGTCAAGGCGAATCCGCGCGTCGACGCCGGTCGCATCGCCGCCATCGGCTACTGCTTCGGCGGCGCCATCGTCCTCTCGATGGCCGAGGAGGGCGCGGATCTCGTGGGCGTGGCCAGTTTCCACGGCGCCCTGCCCCAGGAACCGGTCGCTGCCGGCACCGTCGATCAAGGCGAAGATCCTGGTCGCCCACGGTGCGGAGGATTCACTGATTCCAGTCGAGCAAGTGACGACGTTCAAGAACAACTTGCGCGCCGCCCAGGCCGACTGGCAGTTCATCGAGTACGCCGGCGCCCGCCACGGTTTCACCAACCCGGACGCCGGCAAGTACGGCATGCAGCCGATCGCCTACGACGCCGCGGCCGATCGCCGCTCGTGGCAGGCGCTGCAGGTGTTCTTCGACGAAATCTTCGCGGTGCAGTGACGGAGGAGAGGATGCGCAAACTTCTGACGGAGTTCATCGGCACGTTCTTTCTCGTGCTCACCATCGGTCTCGCGGTGCTCGGCGCGGTGCCGATGGCGCCGCTGGTCATCGGGGCGGCGCTCATGGTGATGGTCTACATGGGCGGCCACGTTTCGGGCGCGCACTACAACCCGGCGGTGTCGCTCGGCCTGCTGATGCGCGGGCAAGATGGAGCGGCCGCGATCTCGTTCCCTATTGGCTGTCGCAGATCGCCGGCTCTCTCGTTGCGAGCGTCGTGGTGCGGGCGATCATGGGCAAGACCTTCGCGCCCAGTCCGAGCGAGACGCACGCGGCGCTCGCTGCGTGGCTGGTCGAGATTCTCTTCACCTTCGCGCTGACTCTGGTGGTGCTCAACGTCGCGACCTCGAAGAAGACGGCCGGCAACTCGTACTACGGCCTGGCGATCGGTTTCACGGTCACGGTCGGCGCCGCCGTCGGCGGACCGATTTCGGGCGGCGCGTTCAATCCCGCGGTCGGCATCCGCGACAGATCGTGCGTGCAAGCGATCTCCGGCGCCGGTGGCGTCGGCAGCCTGCTGCTGTACTGGATCGGCCCGATCGACGGGAGCGGTGCTGGCGGCGCTGGTCTTCAAGGTGCAAGAGGAGTGAGCCCGGCGCCGGCGCCTTCGCCGCTGCGACTGCTCGCCGTCACCGCCCATCCCGACGACGAGTCGCTGGGCATGGGCGGCACGCTGGCGAAGTCCGCCGCCGAGGGAGTCGAGGTGTCGGTGCTCGCGGCGACGCGCGGCGAGCGCGGCCGCTATCGCGACGGCAAGGAGCATCCCGGTCCGGAAAAGCTGGGGCGCATTCGCGAGGCCGAGCTGCGCGCCGCGTCCCGCGAGCTCGGCGTGCGCGAGGTCGCCTTCCTCGACTATCTCGACGCCGAGCTCGATCGTGCCGAGCCGCGACAGGCGGTGGACCGCATAGCGTCGCATCTACGGCGCTTGCGGCCGCATGTCGTGCTCACCTTCGGGCCCGAGGGCGCCTACGGCCACCCCGACCACATCGCCATCAGCCAATTCACCACCGCCGCCGTGGTGCGCGCCGCCGAGCCCGGCGCCGACGGCGCGGACGGACACGCGGTTTCGAAGCTCTACTACATCGCCTGGCCGTCCGGGACCTGGGCGGCGTACGAGAAGGCGTTCAAGCGCATGGTGTCGCGGGTCGACGGCGTCGAGCGCCAAGCCACGCCGTGGCCGGAATGGGCGATCACCACGCGTATCGACACCGCCGCCTGCTGGCAGGCGGTCTGGCGCGCCGTGCAGTGCCACGAATCGCAGATGGCCCAGTACGCGCAGCTGGGCTCGCTGCCGCCCGAGCTGCACCGCGAACTGTGGGGCGCGCAGAGTTTCTACCGCGCCCTGAGCCTGGTCAACGGCGGTCGAGAGCTGGAGGCCGATCTCTTCGCCGGCCTGCGCTGAGCGTCACGAGGACCAGTCGACGCCCCTGGCCCAGTCGACGAAGCGGGTCGGCTCGATGCCGAAGCGGGCGCGGTTGGCGGCGATATCCACGTCGTAACCCACCGCGTCGAACCACTCGAGCATGATCGCGTAGTCCTCGCTGAAGGCGCGGATCTGCTCGATCGGCGGCGACACGAAACGCACCGGCCGCCCGAGGACTTCGCCGATTGCGCTCGCTGCTTGCGGCCCGGTGAGCTGGTCGCCCGCGATGTCGATGGCGGTGTTGGCGAGCTCGTCGCGGCGCTCGAAGGCGAGCGCGCCGTAGTGCCCGATGTCGTCCACCGCGATCATCTGAAGGACCGTTTCCGGCCGCATGCCGATCTGCAGCTCGCCGTTCAGGATCGCCGGCTTGAACAGCGGCGAGTTGAGGTTCTCCATGAAGAAGACCGGCCGCACCACGACGTGGGATGGGAAGCCGAGCTCGCGGACGCGTCTGCTCGATCCGCCATTTGTTCTCGAAGTGCGGGATTCCGGTGTCGCGCTGCGCCGAGGCGACCGAGGCATACACGTAGTGCTGGACGCCGGCCTCGCGCGCCAGCTCGGCGAGGCGCTTGCCCTGCTCCTCCTCTCCCTCGACGCCGGCCTCCCAGGTGTTCTGCAGTCCGTAGACACCCCAGGCGCCGGCGAGCGCTGACCGCAATGAGGCGGGATCGTCGAGATCGCCCTGCACCACCGCGGCGCCCCGTGCGGCGAGCTCCCGCGCCGCCGGGCCGTCCGGCTTGCGGGTCATCGCCCGCACTCGATAACCCCGGTCGAGCAGTTGGCGCGCCGTCGCCCCGCCCTGCTTGCCGGTGGCGCCGGTGACGAGAATGGTTTCGCGTTCCTTGTTCATCGTTCCTCCCAGTGGTTCCGTCGCTGAAAGGTTATCGCGGGGCCCAAACGCGGGCGAGAGCGCTCCCGTATAGTGGTCGTATGGCACGCGCGTGTCGCCGTCCGGCGTTTGCTCTGGCGCTAGTGGCTCTCCTGCTCGCCGCCCCGGCTGCCGGGCACGAGCAGGAGGTGCTGTCGTACAAATGGCGCTTGCAGGGTTTCACTGGCGCCCTGGCGGGCATGTTCCTGCCCAACGACGGCACCGCCACGCTCTCGACCGGTCCGGAACCCGACGGCATGCTGCAGAGCGAGCTCCACTTGACCGCCGACTCGAGTGCCGGCGGCGAGTTCTGGCGCTACGGCGCGCGGCTCGACCCGCGCGACGGTCGCACGCTCAAGGCCTGGAGCACCTATCTGTTTCGCGGCGAGCGCAAGTCGAAGGAGCAGGAGCTCGGTGCTACCGGCACGATCGACATCGCCTCGGGCATCTACCTGATCCGCCGCGACCCACCCAAAACCAAGCGCGCGATGCGCATCTGGTCCGACGGCAAGGAGTATCCGGTCGAAGTGGTTCCGCGGGCGCTCGAATGGCGCAAGATCGCGGGCCGTCAGGTGGCGGTGCGGCGCTACTCGATCATCGGCGTCGTGCAGCCGGGTGAGCGGCTGTGGAAGGGCAGCCTCGATCTCTGGCTCACCCAGGACGAGGCCGCGACGCCGGTGGAGATTCTGGTCGAACGAGGCTGGGCAGCGGTGCGCTTGCGCCTCGCCAAGAGTCCTTAGGGCCCGTCTACTCCGCGCTGTACGAGACTTCCAGACGGCGCGCCCGCCGCATGGCGAGCGTGAGCAGGACCACGATCAGAACGAGTAGCCCGCCGATGGCGAGCGGCGCCGGCGTCGGCTCGGCGGGCAGCGCGAACGGTCCGCTCGGCATCGGCACCGGGCAGAGCGACTGCAGGTAGTGGATGACCGAGATCTTCTTGAGCGCCGGCGGCAGCAGGAAGTTGAGCCACTCCCAGCCCAGGATGGCAGCGGCCGGGATCATCGGATTGCGCACGTAGAGCGCCAGGGCGAGGAAGACCGCGCCGTAGCCCGCCACGGCGAGCAGCGTGACGCCGACGTAGGCGAGCGCCTGCCCGGCGCCGCGGTCCTTCGAAGAGGTAGCTGGGCCGCCTGCGGTGGTGGCCGGCGGACGAAAGCCAGCGGCAGCTGCGCCACCACGCTGAAGGTGAAGAGCGAGCCCGCCGCGACCAGGCCGGCGAGGTACTTGCCGATCAGGAAGACGTCGCGCCGCAGCGGCGCCAGCAGGTAGAAGTGCAGGCTGCGCTCGGCGATCTCGCCGCGCACCAAGTAGGTGAAGATGCCGAAGCAGACGAAGAACACCACCAGGCGCAGGTAGAAGAGCTGGAAGATCGCGCCGTAGACCGTCGCGACGCCCGCCGCGGACTCGGATCCGTTGTCCATCCGAAAGCGTGGGCAAGGAAGCGCAGGCCGAGCAGCACCATGGGCAGCAGGCCGACCAGCACCAACGGCACGCGCGCGGCCGCGCAGGAACGTCTTGCGCAGCTCGAGCCCGAGCATGGCGCCGACCTGGCGCAGGCGCCAGCCGCGGGCCTCGAGGAACAGCGGGCGACTCGGCGAGGGCTTGCACGTCAGTTGCTCCCCTGGCGACTCGCTGCCGATCAGGTACTGGTAGACCGACTGCACGTCGTCGTCGGCCGGCAGCACCGCCTCGACCTCGATCTCGCCCTCGCCAGCGAGCCGGTTGAGCAGCAGATAGAAGCGTTCGGCGTTCGGCGGTGCGCACCAGCAGACCGCGGCGGTCGGCGTCGATGCGCGCCTCGACCACGTGGTCCTCGGCGAACACGCGCGCCGCGAGCAGCGAGGGCTGGTCGCAGCGCACCAGCACCTGGAGCGGACGCTCCGCGAGCGATCTCGTCGCGCACGCCTTCGACCGCGCCCTCGGCCACGATGTAGCCGCCGTGGACCAGCACCACGCGATCGGCGAGCTCGTCGACCTCGTGCAGGATGTGGCTCGAGATCACCAGCGACCGGCCCTCGCGCGCGCGAAGCGCGCGGAAGAGCTCGATGGCCTCGGCGCGCGCCAGCGGGTCGAGCCCGTTGAGCGGCTCGTCGAGCACCAGCACGCCGCGGGTCGTGGGCGATCGCCTGCGCCAGCTTGATGCGCTGCTTCATGCCCTTGCTGTAGCCGCCGATGCGGCGACCGGCGGCGTCGGTCATGCCGACGCGCTCGATGGCGCGCGCGGCCACGGCGCTGCGCATCGCGCGTCCGACAAACCGTGCAGGCGCAGGTAGAGGCGCACGAAGTCGCCGCCGCGTCATGCCGCGCGGGAAGGTGTCGAACTGGGTGCAGTAGCCGACCACGCGGAGGAGCTCCTCGGGATTGTCGGGCGACGAGCCCGAACACCGACGACCGAGCCTTCGGTCGGCCGCAGCAGGCCGGCGAGCAGATTCATCAGCGTCGACTTGCCCGAGCCGTTGGGGCCGACCAGCGCGGTGATGCCGGGCCCGATTTCGAGGTCGACGCGGTTGACGCCCAGCACTTCGCCGTAGAACTTCGAGACCGTCGGCGAACGACCACCCGGTCCGCGCTCACCGCACGGCCTCCTGCGCCCGGATGCGCAGCGCCGAAGAGCCAAGCCCACAGGACGCGACGTGCCGGCGATCACTGAGCCAACAGGCGGCGAGCCGGCATCGGGTTGTCGACCAACGCGCGCACCACGCTCGTCGGGCAGCGACCGATGTCGTCGGCGTGCGAAGAGGTCGCATCCAGATGGTGCGCATCTGGTCGCTCGAAGATCAGGAGCTCCGCCCCACCGCGTGTCGAGGATCTGCGTTGATCGGCTTGACCGAAGCCCTGGCCGCACGAAGAAGAGGACGAAGAGCATCGCCGGTGGCGAGCGGCCGCCAGCGGACCCAGGCCGAGATCGCGAGCGGCGGCGAGCGACACGGGCAGGATCCACACCCAGGCGAGCCGACGAAGACCGCCGAGCAGAGATGCGCAGTTCTGCGCCAGCCAACCCCGGCCGCGAGCGAGGCCTGGAGCAGGACCAGCAGCAGGCCCGGCACCCAGGTGACAGCCGACAGCAGCGACCAGGAGCACCGAGAGCTTGCCCAGGCATGTAGTCGCCAGCGCGACAGCGGCCGCGACAGGTAGAGCGGCATGGCGCCGTGCGCCAGGTCGGGCGCCACCAGGGTGGGACCGACGAAGGCGGCGAGCAGGAAGGCGAAGTCGCTCTGCACGGTGAGGAAGAAGAAGAACGCCGTGTCGCGAATGCCTGCGAAGTCGTTGCCGACTTGGATGCCCGCCGCCACCAGGACGTCGAGGTTGTTCGCCAGATAGATCAGGCTGGCGAACACCAGCACCGGCAGGCACGAGGCGATGAAGAGCACCAGCGTCAGGCGCGACGAGAAGGCCTCGGCGAGGCCGAAGCGCAGCCAGCGTCCAGATCGCCGCGCGCGCAGGCCGCAACGTGCCCTCGTAGCCGCGGTAGCGGCGGTCATACACCGGCACGGGGAGCCTCCTCGGACGGGTTGTCCTCCATGGCATGCATGAAGAGGTGCTCGAGCGAATGCGCGAGCGAGGTCAGGCGGCGCAGAACGACCCCTCGCTCGCCCGCCAGACGCCAGAGCTCGCGCGCCTCGACGCCGGGCGGCATCACGATCTTGACCCGGCGGGTGGGCAGCTCGGCGACCTCGCAGCCGAGCTCGGACAGGGCGACGAGGAAAGCGCCGGTGTCGCCGCCCCGCGGCTCGAGCTCGAGGAAGCGGCGGTGCTCGGAGCGCTCGGCGGCGAGGTCGGCGATCGTCGCCACCTTGCCATCCTTGAGCACGATGACCTCGTCGCAAACCGCCTCGACGTCGCGCAGCAGATGCGAGGACAGCACCATCCGCACGCCCGACGTCGGCGATCTCGCGCACCAGGCGCAGCATGCGCTGGCGGGCGGAGGGATCGAGGCCGTTGGTCGGCTCGTCGAGCAGCAGGACGCGTGGTCCGTGAGCGATCGCCTGCGCCAGCTTGGCGAGCTGACTCATGCCCAGCGAATAGGTCTCGAGCTTGCGATAGCGCGCCTCGCCGAGGCCGACGTAGAAGAGCGCCTCGTGGGCGCGCTCGAGCGCCGGCTTGGGCGGCAGGCCCGAGAGCTCGGCCATCAGTGCGCACGAAACGCACCGCCGAAAGCCCGGCGACGTAGCGCCTCGTTCTCCGGCATGTAGCCGAGCCGGGCGCGAATCGCGTCCCGCTCGGTGCGGATGTCGTGGCCGAGCAACCGCGCGGTGCCCGCGGTTACCGGATAGAAGCCGAGCAGGGTGGCGAGCAGCGTCGTCTTGCCGGCACCGTTCGGGCCCAGCAAGCCGACGATGCGGCCGTCGAGGGTGCCGGCGAGGCCGCGCAACACAGGACGGCCCCCGAGATCGACTCGGAGGCCGTCCAGCTCGAGGAGGGGGGCCGGCGCCATGCCTGGAGACTACGCCACCGGACGGCCTTGGGTTTCCACCGCCTCGGGGGCGGAGCCCTCCGGGACAGCTTCGACCTGCGGCTGTTCGTGGACTGCGGCGCCCATGGCGAGGAGGCTCTGCAGCGACATGCCGAGCGGTCCCGGCGCGCCGGTGGCGAGGAGCGAGATGCGATCCGCTCCGCCGTATGCGAGGAGCAGCGTCGGTCCGCTCGGCGCCGAGGCCTCCAGGGCCTCGGTGTGCACACCGTCGCCGAGGAGACGGGCGAGGTCGCCGATCGAGGCCCCGAGGTTCTGCCACACCAGGGCCGAGAAATTCGGCTCGCCGTCGCTCGGCAGGCGATCGAGGAAGGCCTGGCTCGAGAGCAGCGTCGAGCCGGCGGCACGCCGGTCGAGCGTCTGCGCTAGGAGGGCGCGCGAAGGCGCCGCGACCAGGTAGCCGTCCTCGAACACGTACCAGCCGAGCTCCCGGCCATCGGCATGGGCGATGCGGTGGTAGATCTGACCCTCGGCCGCTTCCTCGCCGAGCACCAGGCCCGGCTTGCCGTTCTCGGCGGCTTCCGCGTTCGCCGCCTCGACCAGGCGTGCGATGGTCGACTGCAGGCGGGTGGCGTCGAGCACCTCGATCACTACCTTCCATGCCGGCTGCGGCAGCCAGGGACCGTCGATGGCGATGGCGAAGTCGCCGCCGAGGGCCGCCGCCAGGTCGTCGCGCAGCGAGAGACCGAGCTCCGACCGGGCTTCACTCTCGATCCCACCGTCGCCTTCGAGCTCGGTGAGACGCGCCATGTCGTCGAACATCTCGAGCGGCGCCTTGGTGAGGCCGGCGATCGCCACCTGTGCGTCCGGTGAGACGAACTCCAGGGCGCCGGAGGGTGCGGGCTCAGCGAGCCAGGCGGCCATGCCGCGGCGCTCGCCGCTGAAGGAGAGCTCGGCGCGATGGGAGCTGGTCTCGCCATCGCCGCGGCTCTCGATCACGACATAGCGGGCGGCGGCGATGCCCAAGGCATCCAGCTGGGCGGCGTGCTCGGCGTTCGCGGCCTGCTCGGTGGCGAGCGCCGATCCGGCATCGCCGGCGAACAGCCATTCGACGCCTCCCTCGTATGCCGCCGCGAGGCGGCCATGGAACGGGGTGGTGGCGAAACCGCTGCCGCCGGCGGCCAGCGCCGCCTGCAGAGCCCGCAGACGATCCACCGACGGCGAGGCCCCGACCACTCCGGCCGGCGAGACCCAGACCAGGAAATCGCCTTCAGCGGCGGTGAACTGGGAAGGATCTTCGATGCGCCGCAGATGGTCGGCCTCCGGGTCTCCGGCGGCCCGCAGGCGCGCGATCTCGTCGTCGAGGGCGGAGCTGAAGCCGGCCGTCGAAGTCACCTCGGCGAGCAGCAGCGGACCCGTCGAGTGGCCGTCGCCGGAGCCGTTGCGCGGCAGTGCGACGGCGATCTCTTCTCCGAGGTGGGCGCCCAGGCTGCGCAGATCGGCGACGACCCGGCGGATCTCCTCCGCATTCTCGGCGGAGAAGCGCTCGCGCCACCATTCAGCCAACGTCGGATCCTGGGCTACGCGCTCTTCGATCACCGTCCAGGCGTCGGAGAGCGATTGCGTGAGATTGGGCGCCGCCGCCCAGATCAGGGTGTCGGCGGGGGCGAGGTCGAGGAGGCGGGTGGAGGTGCGGCCGCCGCTACTGACCAGGAGCGAATCGAGCTCGCGACCGAGGGCGCGCAACGCCTGCAGGCGCTCGCGGTAGGCGGGAGCATTGCGGCTCCAGGCGATATCCCGCTCGAGCGGCACGCGCTCGAGCCGCGTCGAGGTGGCGAGCTGTTCGCCGGGATGCAGCACCGCGAGCTCGGAGCCCTGCCGCACGCGCACTTCGCCGTCCAGCACCGACACCCGCGAGCCGCGCGCGCCGCTGTTCACCGAGAAGATGGTCCCGACCACCGAGACCAGGCAGTCGTCGGTGCGCACGAAGAGCTGACCACGCCGCTGCTCGGCGGCTTCGACGATCACGTTGCCGCGGGAGAGAGCCAGGACGACGCCGTCGCGGCGCCGGTCGAGACTCAGCTCGGCGCGTTCGCCGAGCTCGACCCGCGAGCCGTCGGCGAGGGTGAGCACGGCCCGCGAGCCGGCCGCGGTGCGCAGCACGCCGCCGCGCTCGAAGCTCTCGCCGGCGGCGACCGGGCGGGCGGTCTGGCCGTCGAGCAAGTAGAGCGAGCCGTCGATCGAGGCGACTTCGGCCCGCACTTCGGGGCCGCCGAATCCGTTGCCCAGCCAGAGCATCGCGGAAAGCAGCGCGACGCCGCCCAGGCCGGCCGCCAAACGCCAGGCGAGGGCTCGCGAGCGTCCTGCCGGCGCCGCGGCGCTGTGCCCCCAGCCGTATTGGGGGACCTCCGCTGGAGCGCCGTGCTTGAGCTCGTTCCAGGCGCGCCGGCACGGCACGCACTCGCGCAAGTGGTCCTCGAGCAACATGCGCTTGGGCTCCGAAAGCGCGCCGGCGCGATAGGCCGGCAACAGCGCGCGGAAGCCCGCACAGCCGTGGATGCGCTCGTCACCGCCCGCGACTTCGGCGGCCTGCGGGTTGAGCTCCGCTTCGAGGCGGCGCGCCGCGCGCTGCAGGCTCGCTTCACGCGCGAGCGGATCGGGAGACTCGTCGCGAACGGCGGCGACGGCGTTTTCGAACAAATCCCGGGGGTCGCGAGGGGTCATGATTGATCTCCCAAAAGGGTCTGCAGCTCTTTGCGCAAACGGGCGCGGGTACGGTGGAGGAGAACCGCGACGAGCGGCGTGGAAACACCGAGCAGCGCGGCGATCTGGGGATTGGAGAGGTCCTCGAAATAGCGCAGGGCAAAGATCTCGGCCGAGCGTGGGGCCAGCCGGGCAAGAGCCAGGCGCAGGGCTCGGCGTTCCCGCGAGCGGCGCAGGTCGCTGGCTGGATCGGCGTCATCCTCGGCGCGGTCGGCCTGATCGAGCGGCACCCAGCCCGCGCGCTGGCGCGAGCGCAGGACGTCGAGCGCGGCGTGCACGGCGGCGCGATGAAAATAGCCGCGGCCCAGCTCGCCGGCCGCAGGAGCGCGCCGGGCGAGGCGAAGGAACACGGTTTGCACCACGTCCTCGGCGTCGCTGGGATTTCCGGTGACGCGATAGGCGGCGTTGTAGACCGCGGCGGCGTGGAGGTGCCAGGATTCCTCCAGCGGACCGGAAATCCTTGCCGGCGCGGTTGTTTGATGAGGGGTCGAATCGGGGCTGGTCACGGGTTCCTCCACGGCTCCTTGATCTATACGACGCCGCAGCCGGCGGTTTCTTACAGGTTATCCGGGCGGAATTGATATGTTCCATACCAACTTTCGGAGGACGAACGCCATGACTCGCAGATCGGGATGGACGTGTGCCGCTGCCGTTTTCGCGCTGGTCGTGACCGGGGCCTGCGCCCCCAAGGAGAAGCCCGTCGAGCCCGCGCCGCCTGCGCCGGCGGCCGCTGAGCCCGCTCCCTCGGCTCCGGCGCCCGCCGTTGCGCACGCCGACGTGCAGTCCTCGAGCGGCGTCGGCGGCACGGTGACCTTCACCGAACAGGGCAGCACGGTTACCGTGGAGGCTCGCCTGACCGGGGTCGGCGCCGGTGAGCACGGCTTCCATGTGCACGAGAAGGGCGACTGCTCGGCGCCAGACTTCACCAGCGCAGGTGGCCACTTCAATCCGACCGGGGCTGCCCACGGAGCGCCGTCCGACGCCGCGCATCACGCCGGGGATTTCGGCAACATCACGATTGCCGCCGACGGCACGGGTTCGTTGGCGCTCTCGAGCTCGATGGTCACCGTGACCTCGGGCCCGAACTCGGTAGTGGGAAAGGCGGTCATCGTGCACGAGAAGGCCGACGACCTGAAGACCCAGCCGACCGGCGATGCCGGCGGCCGCATCGGCTGCGGCGTGGTCGAAGCCGGAGCCGCTCCAGCCCCCGCAGCGTCCTAGCGACATCCCGTCTCCCCAGTCGACGCCGACCCCCGTGGCCGGCGTCGACTGGTTAGAATCGCGCATGGCCCGGGGACGGAAGACCGCCGCGAAACGGCCGAACACCGCCGCCGAGCCGCAGACGAGGCCGCCCCGTTGGTCTCGGCTCCTGCTCTACCTGGTTCTCATCCTGCCGCCGTTCGTCCTGGTCCCGGCTGCCAAGGATGCCTTTCGGCTGCCCAAGCTGATGGCGAGCGAATGGCTCGCGCTGCTATCGCTTCTGCCGCTCGCCTGGGCATGGCGAGCGCGGGGCGCCGGACTGCCTCGGCGTTGGCCGCCGGTGCTGCTCGCCGTCGCGCCGCTGGTGGCGATCGCCCTCCTGTCGCTCGCCACCACGACACACCCGGAGGCCGTACGTCGGGCGCTGCCGTCGCTACTCATCGGCGCCGTCTGCCTCGTCGGTTGGTCGCTTGGCCTCCTGCGCTCGGATCTCGAGCGGACGCTCGGCGTGTGGCTGCTGCCGGCCAGCGCGCTGGCATTGCTCGGCGTCCTCCAGTTTCACGGCCTGTATCGTCCGTTCGGGTTCGCCGTTCCGACCGCGGCGCGGCTCGAAGTTACCTCGCTCGCCGGCAACGCCGGCGACCTCGGAAACTATCTGGTGTTGCCCTGCATCCTGGCCCAATGGTTTGCGTGGCGAGCCGGGGACGGTCGACGATGGCTCTGCGCAGCCGCAGCGCTGCTCTGCGCGTACGGACTGGTGGCCACTCAGACGCTGTCCGCTTTCGCGGCGCTGGTCGCAGGCAGCGCGGTGCTCTGGCTGTTTCTGCTACCGCGGCGGCGGGCGGTCTGGGCGGCTGCCGCGCTCGTCGGAGTCGTTTTCCTGGCCCTCGTCGCAGTGCCGCCGCTGCGCGGGCGAGTGTCGCAAAAGCTGGAGCTCGTGACGCGCGGCGACTGGAACTCGCTCCTCACCTACCGGTTGGACGCCTGGTCCGCCGGGGGATGGATGCTGGGTCAGCATCCACTCTCCGGAGTCGGCTTCGGCGGGTACCGCCGCGAGTACACCGTCGCCAAGGAGGCGCTGCTCGAGCGCGGCCGCTCCTTCACCGCGTTCGGTGTCGAGAACACATTCGGCAATGCCCACAACGACGCGCTGGAGGTGGGCGCCGAGCTCGGCTGGCCGGGGCTCGCCGTGCTTGGCCTGGGGCTGGTCCTCCTGGCGCGCGCCGCCTATCGTCGCGCTCCACCCGACCGGGCGGCGGTTTTCGGGGGTCTCGCCGCGATGTTGGTGGTGGCGATGACCCACTTTCCCTTCGAGACCGCGCTCGTCGCCTACCCCTGGCTGGTGTTCCTCGCCTGGGTCTTTCACGGCGATCCCGCTGTCTCGGCGACGTGAGGCCGCTGGAACGGCGCCTATAATCCATTCGTGAGCCAACCTGTACACGTGGTCGGCGGCGGTCTCGCCGGCAGCGAATGCGCGTATCAACTGGCGGAGCGCGGCGTGCCGGTGGTGCTCCACGAGATGCGGCCGGTGCGCTCGACGCCGGCCCACCAGGGCGGCGATCTTGCCGAGCTGGTGT
The DNA here is from genome assembly GCA_963821905.1 of Thermoanaerobaculia bacterium. Lineage (GTDB taxonomy): Bacteria > Acidobacteriota > Thermoanaerobaculia > Multivoradales > JAGPDF01 > CAWGFP01. Next base: position 27,733 of record CAWGFP010000009.1, read on the forward strand.
GCTCGAACTCGCTGCGCAGCGACGACCCTCATCACGCCGCCGGTTTGTTGAAGCGTGAGATGGAAGCGCTCGGCTCGCTGGTCATCGCCTCGGCGCGGCGGGCCGCGGTACCCGCTGGCTCGGCGCTCGCCGTGGACCGTCACGCCTTCGCGCGCGCCATTACGCAGAGCCTGGAGGAGCATCCCCTGGTCGAGATGCGGCGCGAAGAGGTGAGCGAGCTTCCCGCGGGCGACGTGGTGCTGGCGACCGGACCGCTCACCTCGGAGGCGCTCGCGGCGCCGCTGCGCGAGAGGGTCGGGGACGCGCTCTACTTCTACGACTCCATCGCGCCCATCCTCGAGGGCGAGAGCCTCGACCTCACCCGCCTCTTCCGCGCCTCGCGTTGGGGCAAGGGCGAGGACTACCTCAACGCACCCTTCGACCGGGCCGGCTACGAGGCGTTTCACCGCGCGATCGTCGAGGCCGAGATCCTGCCGCTCCACGATTTCGAGAGCGCGCTGTTCTTCGAGGGCTGCCTGCCGATCGAGGAGATGGCGCGGCGCGGCGTCGACACCCTGCGCTACGGACCGATGAAGCCGGTCGGTCTGCGCGGCCCGGACGGCCGGCGGCCGTGGGCGGTGGTGCAGTTGCGGCAGGAGGATCTGGCGCAGAGCCAGTACAACCTGGTCGGTTTCCAGTCGCGCATGAAGTGGCCCGATCAACAGCGCGTCTTCCGCACCATCCCCGGCTTGGAACGCGCCGAGTTCGTGCGCCTCGGGCAGGTGCACCGCAATACCTTCGTCAATTCGCCGCTCCATCTCGATCGTCTGTATCGCCTGAAGAGCGAGCCGCGCCTGCGGCTCGCCGGCCAGATCACCGGTGTCGAGGGCTACCTCGAGTCGGCGGCGACCGGGCTGGCGGTGGCGCTCTACCTGGTTCTCGAGCGCAGCGCCGCCGCCTTCGATCCGCTGCCCGAGACCACCGCGCTGGGCTCTCTGGCGCGACATCTCACGGAGTCGGATCCGCGGCACTTCCAGCCGGCCAACGTCAACTACGGGCTGTTCCCCGAGCTGGTTCCGGAGCCGCGCAAGGACGACAAGCGCGCTGCCTACGCGGTGCGGGCCCAGCGCGACCTCGGCGACTGGGCGGCGCGCCACTGGCTGCCCTTCGATCCAGCGGTCTTCGCGCCGGCGCCGCTTGCCGCCGCGCACTCGGGCTGAGGCCGTGCGCAACCTGATCGAGCGCTATCTCGAGCACCTGGTGGCGGAGCGCAATGTCTCGGTGCACACCGCGCGCGCCTACCGCGCCGACCTCGAGCGTTTTCTCGACTTCCTGGCCTGCGAGTTTCTCAACCGCGAGCCGAAGGACGTGCGGCCGCAAGACGTCGACGCCCTGGCGGTGCGCAGCTTCCTCGCCGCTCTCAGCCGCGCCGAGGTCGGACGGCGCAGTCAGGGCAGGGCGCTGTCGGCCGTTCGCGGGCTCCTGCGCTTTGCCTGCCGCGAGGGGGTGCGCGAGGACAACCCGGCGAGCACCGTGCGCATGCCGAAGTTCCCGCGTAAATTGCCGCGGCACCTGCGGCCGGGGGAGGTCGAGGCCCTGCTCGAGGCGCCCGCCGCCGACGAGCCTCTCGGACGCCGCGACCGCGCCTGGCTGGAGCTGCTGTATGCCACCGGCCTGCGAGTGGGCGAGCTGGTGAGCCTCGACTGGGACGATCTCGATCTCGAAGGGCGCGTGCTGCGCGTGCTCGGCAAGGGCGGCAAGGAGCGCATGGTGCCGTTCGGCCGGCCGGCGGCCCAGGCCCTGCGAACCTGGCTCGAATCGTGGGCGGCGGTGCGCGACGGCGAGGGCGCGCTCGGACCGGGAGGCGAGCCGGTGTTCGTCAACCATCGTGGCGGGCGGCTCACCGACCGTTCGGTGCGCCGTCTGCTCGACCGCTACGTCGAGGCGGCGGCGCTGGCCGCCGGGGTGCATCCGCACACCCTGCGCCACACCTTCGCCACGCACTTGCTGGAGGGCGGCGCCGACCTGCGCGCCATCCAGGAGCTGCTCGGCCACAGCTCGCTCGCCACCACCCAGCGCTACACCCATTTGGAAGTCGAGCGGTTGCTGGCCGTCTATCGCGACGGCCATCCGCGCGCCCGGAGCCGCTAGTTGGCGCGCTTCGCATGCACCGCCGGCGGCGCCGTGCTGCGCGGCCGGCGACGGTTGCGGGCACTCCTGGCGGCTCTCGCCGGCTTTCTCCTCGCGGCAGCAGCGCTGGCATTCTCCACCGGCCGCGTCGCGCCCGGCGTGATCGCGCTCCTCGCGCTCGCGGTGCCGGCGTTCGCCTGGCGCGCGGCGAGCGACCACGAGACCCTGTGGCTGGAGCTGGAGGCGGGCGCGCTCGAGATCCGCATGCGTTGGAGCCGGAGGACCCTGGCGCTCGCTGCGTCCCGAGTGCGCCGGCTCTCCCCCGAGGAAGCTTCGGATCTCGAACGCCTCGCGACGCTGGGCGGTATTGCCGCCGGCAGTGGCGGCTTCGAATCCCGGCGCTTGGGAGAGCTCGAGCTCTACGCCAGCGACTTTCGCAACGCCGTACTCCTCGAGGCCGGCGAGGAACGCTTCGTCCTCACTCCCGACGCGGCCGACGACTTCGTGGGCGCGGTCCGCGCCGCCGCCTCGCCGTAGCCCGACACGGCTTCGATCAGAGCCAGCGCGCGGGCGCAGTCGGCGTCGTTGTTGGCCAGACCCAGCGAGGCGCGCACCGCGCCCACCGGTTGCCCGAGACATTCGGCGAACAGCTCCGGGGTGAAGCTCTCGCCGATGGCCGCGAGGCAACGCGTGGTGTCAGCGGTGGCCAACCCGAGGGCGCGCTGGGCGGCTCCGGGGTTGCAGAAGCAGCCGCCGCGCACGGCGATCCCGGCGTCGCGCGCGCTCTCTTCGACCAGCCAGTAGGGCACCGTGCCACCGTCTTCATCGAGGAGGTTGAAGGCGACCGTGCCGCCGCGGCTCTCCATGTCCGCAGGGCCGTGGATGACGACCATGGGCTCGCCTCCGGGATGGCGCAGCGCAGCGAGCTTGTCGAGGAAGCCTGCGGTCAGGCTGCCGACGTGCGCCTGGATTCGCCGCATGCCGGCTTCCTCGAGCAATGCAAACCCGAAATCGAGCGCGGCGATGCCGAGGAAGTTCGGCGTGCCGTCCTCGAACCCCGCCGGCCCATCGCGCAGGACGTGGTCATCGGGATCGACGGCGGCCCAGTTGACCGTGCCGCCGGCGAACCAGGGCCGCCGCAGCCGAGTCAGCGCCTCCCGCCGCGCGACCAGCGCGCCGAGGCCGGTGGGAAAGCCGAAGAGCTTGTAGAAGGAGAGCGCCGCGAAATCGGCCGGGCAGTCGCGCAAGCTGAAGCGGTGGCTCGCGACCAGCGCCGCGATGTCGAGCAGGACGTCGAAGCCGCGCGCCTTGGCGCGCTCGACGAGAGCGAGCGGATGTCGCACGCCCGAGAAGTTCGACTGCGCCGGGAAAGCGACGAGACCGGGACCGCCGCGATCGATCGCCGGTTCGGGATCGGCGAGCCGCAGCTCGGCGTCGAGTGCCAGGTATTCCACGTCGGCGCCGGCGCGCCGCGCGTACTCGCGCACGCCATTGACCGAATTGTGATTGTCGGCGGCCAGCAGGAGGCGGGTGCGCGAGGAGAAGGGGTAGCTCTCGGCGACCAGCTTGATCGCGGCGCTGGTGTTGGCGGTGAAGCAGACCGCGTGGGTGGACTCGTCGACGTCGAGAAAGCGCAGCACGGCGAGTCGAGCCCGCTCGATGGTCTCGGTCGCCAGACGAGAAGGCCGATGCTCCGAATGTGGATTGCCGAAACAGGAGCTGCGCAGGAGCTCGTGCTGCGCGGCGAGCTGCGACTCGCCGTAGAGCGCGCTGCCGGTGTAGTCGAGGTACGCCAGTCCCTGCGCGTCGAGCCGCGCGAACTCGCGCCGGCGCAGCCGCGCGAAAAAAGCGCGGTCGCCCTCGCTCAGCAACCGCGGCGAATCCATGATCCGGAGTCCACGGGTTTGGTCTCGCCGCGCCGGGGCTGGCCGCCGAAGTAGCGGCTGAGTTCGGCGACGCGGCGAAACTCCTCGGCTTCCGCCGGTGAAGCGTCGAGTGGCAGGCTGGGATTGAGCACCTCGGCGACCCATGCTTCGTAGCCACCGCGCAGCGCGAGGACCGGTCGCAGTCCCGCAGCGCGCGACCGCTCCCGGGCTTCGGCGGCGCTGGATTGGCTGTAGACGACCATCGTCTCCTGCTCGCGTGTGGCCAGCCATTCCTCGAGCGGCAGTTGCGCGCCAGGGAGGTGATCCGTTGCGTACGCGTCGACGCCACGCAGATCGACGACTTCGAGCCCCGGCCGCCGGTCGCGGATCCAAACCGCCAAGTCCAACGCGGCAATCTCATCCGCCGCCGTCCCAGCTCCCGGGGTCACCGAGGACGGTACGGGATCCCCGGCCACGACGGCCAATCCCGCCGCCAGGATGGCCGCCCCCGCCAACCCTCGCCGCACCCAACGCTTGGGGTCAGGTCTTGAAATAACTGTCATTTCAAGACCTGACCCCAAGTGTGAATCGGCGCTCGAGCTTTTCGGCGACGGCGAAGCCGGCGAGAGCGATAGCGACGATGGCGGCGAGGATGACGCCTTGGGGAAGGTGGAGGAGCTGGGGGAGTGTCCAAGCCCCACGGGCGCCGCTCTGGTAGAAGGCGGCGAGCCGGGTGACCAGGAAGCCGGCGCCGAGGACGCCTGCGAACATGCCGCCGAACACCGCCAGACCGTCGCCGCGACCGCTCGCGGCGGCCACGCACGAGGTGCCGGGGCAGAGACCGGCGAGCGCGAACCCGGCGCCGAAGATCAGGCCGCCGGCAAGCTGCGGGCCGAGAAAAGTCTCCGGAACGAAGACGCGCGACATGTCCAGCGCGCCGAAGCGCGCCAGCCAGTAGACGCCGAGCATCGTCGTGACGATGGCAGAGAACATGACCTTGAAGACCGTGAGGTCGCGGCCGTAGAACTGGCCGACCAGTTTGCGTGCGCTGCCCAGTCCGGCGCGCTCGAGGGTCCAGCCGAATGCGACACCGATGCCGGCGGCAAGAAGCGCCGCGGTGCCGAAGCCAACGTCATCGGGCAGGAGCGGCGCGGTCATTGCCACACCCGCCGCAGCACGGGCGCCACGAGGTACGCCGCCGCGAAAGCGGCGAGCATGAAGATCCAGCTGCCGACGGCCAGGAGGGCGCCGCCGGTCAACGCCTGGCCGCTGGTGCAGCCGCGCGCCAGCACCGCGCCCGCGCCCATCGCCGCGCCGCCGGCGAGCGCCGCCGTCAATCGGCCGCGGCGCGAGATGCGCGGCCCGCGCTCCACTTCGCGCCGCCAGCGGCCGGCGAGCCAGGCGGAAAGAAATCCGCCGACTACGACGCCGGCGAGCTCGTAGAGCAACCACTCCCGCCACGGTCCCGGACCGGCGAGGTAACGCGAAAAGAGCGGGCTCGCCGAGGCGGCGTCGACGTTGACCGCCGACACCACCCCGGCGGCAGCGCTCGAAAAGGCCCCCGAAGCACCCAGCCCCCGGCCGGCGACGACGAAGGCCGCGAGCAGCACGAGGCCGAGGCCGACGCCGGCGAGATAGGGATCGGCGTAGGGGCGCTCGGGCTTCACGACTTGGCCTTGGGCGCCGAGGCCTCGACCGGAGCGTCGCTCTGACGCGACCAGTCCTCGAAGGAGCCGTCGTAGAGCACCACTTTGTGACCCAGCGAGCGGGCGGCGAAGAGCATGGCGGTCGCCTGCTGGCCGATGTGGCAATAGCCGATGACCGTGTCGCCGGGCTTCACGCCCGCCTTGGTGAAGAGGGCGGCCAATTCCGTGGCCGGCCGGAGCACCAGATCGTCGCCGGCGATCTCGGTGAACGGGAAGCTGCCGGCGCCGGCGATGTGGCCGGTCTTGTGCTCCTGGCCGTGGGCGCCGCCGGTCTCGACGCCGTCGTAGAAGGACGCCGAACGGCCGTCGACCAGGGCATAGCCCGCCTTGCCGCGATGCTCACGCACGAACGCCGCGTCGACGACGAGCGGCCGCGTCGAGAGGGCTGACAGCTCACCCTGCTTTTCGGCAGGCACCGTGGTCTCGACCGGATGCCCGGCCTTCACCCAGGCCGGTTGCCCGCCGTCGAGCAGTGACGCGCGCTCGCCGAGTCCCGCGTAGTCGAGAGTGAAGAGGACGCGAGTCGTCGGGGACACCCAATCATTGCCGTAGTAGACGACCACGCGGGAGCTGTTGGAGATGCCCAGCTTCTGCAGTCGCGCCCGCAGGTCCTCGGCCGGCGGCATCTCGAGCATCAGGCCCTTGCCACTGTGGTCGGAGACCGAGATGTCGCCGAGCGAGACGTAACGCGCGCCGGGAATGTGCCCGGCGTCGTATTCCTTGCGATCGCCGACGTGGAGCAGCACGAGCTCGGGATCCGCGAGATGGGTTTTCAGCCATTCGGCCGAGACCAGGAGTGAGGAGCGTGGATCGTCGGCCGCCACGGCAGCGAGCGGCGACAGCGCCAGCAGAGAGAGCGCGAAGAGGAGACCCCCAATAGGGCTGGGGGCACAGCGGTACGAGCGCACGATGGCACCTCCGGGAGTGAGTTGTGTCTTCATACGCGGTTGACACTAAGCAGTTGCCCTGATGTCCGCAATGACATACATCCGACAATTGCGGACGCAGAAAGTCATTGCGCTCGCGGGGTCCCGGTGGCAGGATGACGACGATGAAACCGCGGCGCATCGCCTTTCTCGGTTACGACGGCGTCACCGCGCTCGACCTGGTGGGCCCGAGCGAAGCCTTCGCCTGCGCCTACGTCGAGCACGACGGCGAATTGCGCCGGGCCTACGAAGTGGCGATCCTCAGCGTCACAGGCCGGCCCTTCCAGTCCGAGTCGGGAGTGCGCTTTCGTCCCAGCGCGGTCGATTCCAAGACGCGCATCGACACGCTCATCGTCCCCGGCGGCTGCGGCCTGCGCGAGGCGCGCACCAACGCCCGCGCGGCTGCTTGGATCAAGCGACGGGCGCCACGCATCCGCCGCGTCGCCTCGGTGTGCACGGGCATTTACGGCCTTGCCGCCACGGGCCTGCTCGACGGGCGGCGGGTGACCACCCACTGGCGCTTCGCGCGCGACGTCGCCGAGCGGTTTCCGCAACTGCGTGTCGATCCCAACGCGCTCTACGTGCAAGACGGCCGCTTCTACACTTCGGCGGGAGTGACTGCCGGCATCGACCTGGCGCTATCGCTCATCGAGGCCGACCACGGAGCCGAGGCGGCGTTGAGCGTGGCGCGCGAGCTGGTGGTCTACCTCAAGCGGCCGGGCGGGCAGGAGCAGTATTCCGAGCCCCTCCAATTCCAGATCGAGTCGCGCGACCGCCTGAGCGAGATGGGGCCCTGGATTCGCGGCCACCTGCGCGAGGACCTCTCGGTCGAGGCCCTCGCCGAGCGCGCCTGCCTCTGCCCGCGCCAGTTCAACCGCCGCTTTCGCTCCGTCTTCAAGACCACCCCGGCCGCCTTCGTCGAAGACCTGCGGCTGGGCGAGGCCCGCCGCCGCCTCGGCTCGCCGGGAGTGACCATCGAAGCGGTCGCCGCCTCGGTCGGTTTCAAGAGCGCCGACGCTTTCCGCCGCGCCTTCGAGCGCCGCTTCGGCGTCGCGCCCTCGAGCTACCGCGGGCGCTTCACGGGTGGCTCCGGCGACTCTGTCGCGCCCCCGCGCCCGGCCTGATCGGCTGGCCGGATAGAATCCCACTCCCACGGCGTTTCGTGTGGGGGAGGCAAACGAACGAAATGATTTCGATCACGACCGCGGTCCTGCTCACCGCCCTGGCGGATGCCGGCCAGCAGGCCTGCATGTCGCAAAGCCTCGGCAAAGGGGTGACGATTGCCGAGCCCACTCCCGTGGCGGCGATCCTCGACCAACCGGACACCTACGTCGGCCGCGCCGTGCGCATCGAGGGCACGGTGAAGGACGTGTGCGAGATGGCGGGCTGCTGGCTCGAGCTCGAGGCGGGCAACCCGGAGGTTGCCGGGCGCACGCTACGAGTCAAGGTCAACGACGGCGAGATCGTCTTCCCCAAGACCTCGCGCGGGCAGCGCGCCGTCGCCGAAGGTGTGGTGGAGGCGAAGGAAGTGTCTCGCGACGCCTACGAGAGTCATCTGCGGCACATCGCCGACGAGCAGGGCAGGGACTTCGATCCCAGTTCGGTCGGTGACGGTCCCTATCGCCTGCTGCAGGTGAAAGGAACCGGCGCGGAGGTATGCCGCTGAAGCCGCGGCGGCGCGCATGACGACCCACTCCACCACCGTTCTCCTGGTTCGCCGCGACGGCCGCGTCTGCATGGCCGCCGATGGCCAGGTGACGATGAACAACCAGATCGTCAAGGCCGGCGCCAACAAGGTGAAGCGGACCGGCAAGGGCAAGGTGCTGATCGGTTTCGCCGGCGGTGGCGCCGACGGGCTGGCGCTCTTTACCCGCTTCGAGGCCAAGCTCGAGGAGTTCTCGGGCAATCTCGAGCGCGCCGTGGTCGAGCTGGCCAAGGACTGGCGCACCGACCGCGCGCTGCGCCAGCTGCAGGCGCTGATGATCGTCGCCGACCGTGAGAAGAGCTTCCTGGTCTCGGGCAACGGCGATCTCCTGCAGCCCGACGAGGACGGTCTTCTCGCGGTCGGCTCGGGTGGCGCTTTCGCGCTCGCCGCGGCGCGGGCGCTGGTGCGGCACACCGCGCTCGACGCGCCGACGATCGCCCGCGAGGCGATGCGCGTCGCGTCCGAGATCTGCGTCTTCACCAACGACCGTCTGACCCTCGAGGAAGTCTGATGCCGGTCGCCGAGACGGTGGGCTGGAGGCTCGAGGACCTGGCGCCGCGCCAGATCGTCGCCGAGCTCGACAAGTTCGTGGTCGGCCAGAGCGCCGCCAAGCGCTCGGTGGCGGTGGCGCTGCGCAACCGCTGGCGCCGCCAGCAGCTGCCGCCCGAGGTGGCGGAAGAGATCCTGCCCAAGAACATCCTGATGATCGGCCCCACCGGGGTGGGCAAGACCGAGATCGCGCGCCGCCTCGCCAAGCTGGCGCAGGCGCCCTTTCTCAAGGTCGAGGCCTCCAAGTTCACCGAGGTCGGTTACGTCGGGCGCGACGTCGAGTCGATGATCCGCGACCTGGTCGAGATCGCCGTCGGAATGGTGCGCGAGGAGAAGCGCGGCCAGGTCGAGCAGACCGCCGCGGCTCGCGGCCGAGGAGCGCCTGCTTCAGTTGCTCGTTCCGGGCCCGCCGCCGGGCATCACGCCGGGCGGGGAAGAGGACCCGGTTGCGACGCGCGAGAAGTTCCGCGATCGCCTGCGCGCCGGCGCCCTCGACTCCCGCTCGGTCGAGATCGAGGTCGAAGACGCCTCGATGCCGAGCTTCGAGATGTTCACTCCCCAGGGCGTCGAAGAGGTCGGTATCAATCTGCGCGACATGATGCCGGGGATGTTCGGCCGCCGGCGCAAGCAGCGCATGACGGTCGCCGAGGCGCGCGAGGCGCTGCATCGCGAGGAAGCCGACAAGCTCATCGACCGCCACCAGGTGGCGCGCGAGGCGCGCGGTCGCGCCGAGCAGGCGGGCATCATCTTTCTCGACGAGATCGACAAGGTGGCCGGGCGCGAGCGCGCCGCGGGCGGCCCCGACGTGTCGCGCGAGGGCGTGCAGCGCGATCTGCTGCCGGTGGTCGAGGGCACCACGGTGACCACCAAATACGGCCCGGTCAAGACCGATCACATCCTGTTCGTCGCCGCCGGCGCCTTCCACGTCGCCAAGCCCTCGGACCTGCTGCCCGAGCTCCAGGGCCGGTTCCCGATCCGCGTCGAGCTCGAGGCTCTGACGGAGCACGACTTCGTGCGCATCCTGACCGAGCCGGAGACCGCGCTCACCAAGCAGTACGCGGCGCTCCTCTCGACCGAGGGCGTGACCCTGCGCTTTTCGCCCGACGCCGTCGCCGAGCTGGCGCGGCTCGCGGTCGAGGTCAACTCGCGCACCGAGAACATCGGCGCCCGCCGTCTGGCGACGCTCCTCGAGCGGGTGCTCGACGAGGTCTCGTTCGCCGCTCCCGACATGGCGGGCGTCGAGCTCACGGTCGATGCCGGCTACGTGCGCAAGGCGCTCGTCGGCATCGTCGAGAACGTCGATCTGAGCCGTTACGTCCTCTGAGGGAGGGTCATGCCGCTTCGTCCAGCCGTTCATCTCCGCGCCGCGTTCGCAACTCTCGTCCTCGCTGGCGCGGTCGCCTGCGGCAAGCAAGGCGACCCGCTGCCGCCGTTGCGCCACAACCCCGCCGCTGCCCAGGACCTCACCGTCCTCCAACAGGGCAACGAGTGGATCTTGCGCGCCGCGTACCCCAAGACGACGGTCGCGGGGTTGAGCCTTCCCGGGCTGGACGCGCTCGAGGTGTGGTCGTTCGCGCGGCCGCTGGCCGAAGGCGCGCAGCCGTTGCCGCCCGACCCGCGAGAGTTCGAAGCGTCGGTCCAACTGGTGCGGACCCTGCGTGGCGCCGAGCTCGAGAGCGCCGTGGTCGGTGACCAGTTGCAGGTGCGGCTACCGGTGCCCGAGGCGGCGAGCGGACGGCAAGCCACGACCCTCGCCATCAAGACGATCGGCGCCGACGATGCGCCGTCAGCCTTTTCGAACCTGGTGACCACGGTGGCGGCCTCGCCCCCGCCGCCTCCCGAAGGTCTCGCGACCACGCCTCGCGCCGACGGCATCGAGGTTTCGTGGACCGCCACGACTCCGCCGCCGCTGGCCTATCGCGTCTACCGCCGGCTGGCGCAGGCCCGCGGCTACGGCGATGCCTTGCATCAGTTGTCCGCCACCGAGGTACGCTATCTCGACAACGGCGCGCGCTTCGGCGAACGGTATGTCTACACGGTGGCGGCAGTGGCCTCGGAGACCCCTCTCGTGCTGTCGGCGCTCTCGGCCGAGAGCGAGGTCAGCTATGAGGACCGTTTCGCACCGGCGCCGCCTGCCGGGCTGGTCGCCCTGCCCGAGGGCACCCAGGTGCGTCTGCGTTGGAATGCCGCGACCGCCGAGGACACCGCCAGCTACGTCGTCTTCCGCCAGGATCCTGGCGGCGAGTTCCATCAAGTGAACGCCGGCCCGGTCACCGAGCTCGAATATCTCGACACCGGGTTGGTACCTGGCAATACCTACCGTTACCGGGTGGCCGCCGTTGACCGTTCCGGCAACCAGGGCGAGCCCGGCGACGCTGTGGAAGGCATCGTGCGATGACCCGTTACTACAAGGTTTCTGGCAGTGGCAACGACTTCCTGGCCCTGGTCGAGCCGGAACGCAATCCGGACTCGGGGAGCATCGCCGCATGGTGCCGGCGCGGGCTCTCGATCGGTGCCGACGGCCTGTTCACGCTGCGCCGCGAGGGTCCAGCCGTCCGCATGGAGTACTGGAACGCCGACGGTTTGGGCGCCGCATTGTGTATAAATGGCACACGGTGTGCAGCCCGCCTGGCCATGGAGTTGGGCTGGGTCGGCGACGAAGTGCAGGTTTTGACCGGCGCCGGCCCGATTGCGGCACGCGCGGCCTCGGGCGAGCGGATCGCTCTCGAGTTCGCTCCGCCGGCCGAGCCTCCGGCGGCGCACCGAGTCGAGGCACTGGGCGAAGTATGGGAGGGTTATTACCAAGTGGTGGGAGTCCCGCACTTCGTGATCCTCTGGCCGCATGGCATGGCTAGCGTGCCGGTGGCGACGCTGGGTGCCGCGCTTCGCCACCATCCGGCCTTCGCTCCTGCGGGCGCCAACGTGAACTTCATCCGCTACCCGCGACCGGACCACATGGAGATCCGCAGCTTCGAGCGTGGCGTCGAGGCCGAGACGCTGGCCTGTGGCAGCGGCGTTCTGGCCGGCGCGGCGGTGGGAGTTCATCTCGGACAAGCGACCTTGCCTCTAGAGGTGCTGACCGCGGGCGGTTTCCGCATCGAAGTTCGTGGCGAGGTGGAGGGCGGGCGCATCCGGAGCTGGGAAATGGCCGGCGACGCTCGCATCCTCGCCGACGGCACACTTCACGACGGCGCCGCGCACTTGCCGCCCCCGGCGCGGTGGTCCTAGGAAACCGATGACCGCGTCCGCCTCCCCGCGCGCCCGCATCGCCGCCATCGTTCCGGTGTTCAACGAGGAGGCGACGCTGGCGCACGTCTTGGCGACGCTGCGCTCGATTCCGTCGCTCGACGAAGTGCTGGTGGTGTCGGACGGCTCGACCGATGCGACGGTCGAGATCGCGCGTCGCGAAGGGGTCAAGGCGATCCACCTCAAGCAGAATCGCGGCAAGGCGACCGCCATGGCAGCCGGCATGGCCCACACCGCGGCCCCGCTCCTGCTCTTCGTCGACGGCGACATCCTCCACCTCGGGCGAACGGACATCGAAGCGCTCCTCGAGCCGGTGGTCTCCGGCCGCGCCGCGATGTCGATTGGCGGGCGCCACCGCGGTCCCACCCTCGACGCCATCTACACGCGCTACGGCCCGCGGCTTTCGGGTATCCGCTGTCTGCGTCGTGAAGTCTTCGAGGCGATTCCCGAGCGCTTTGTCGACGGCTTCTGCATCGAGACGGCGCTCAACTGGGCATGCGAGCGTCTGGGCTGGCGCGCAGAGACCTTGATCCTGCACGGACTCGAGCACGTGGTGAAGGAAAAGAAGCGCGGCCTGCTGCAGGGTGTCTACGCCCGGCTCGGCATGTTCACCACGGTTTTCCTCGCCTACATGCGCTTGCAGCTGACGCAGCCGAGCTTGCGCGTCGCGCGACGAGATGCGGCGCAGAAGCTGGAGCTGGAATACATCAACTTCTGAGGCAGGAGCGCTACGCCTCGTCCGCCACGCGCTCCAGCACCCGTTTCCCGATGTCCTTGCGATACACCTTGCTCGGCCAGTCGATTTCCGCCGCCGCGGCGTAGGCGGCGCGCAATGCGTCGCGCAGCGTGGCGCCGGTGGCGCAGGCGTCGATGACGCGGCCGCCCGAGGTGACGATGACGCCGGACTCATCATGGGCTGTGCCGGCGTGGAAGATCTCCACGCCGGGGATCGCTGCGGCACGGTCGAGACCGCTGATGGCTTCGCCCTTGACCGGCTGGTCGGGATAGCCCTGACTGGCGAGCACGATGCAGGCGGCGACTTCCCGGCGGAAGCGCAGTTGTGAGCTCGAGCCGAAGGCCCCGGCGGCGCCGGCGGCAAGGACTTCGAGGAGATCGTCCTCGAGGCGCATGAGAAGGGGCTGGGTCTCGGGATCGCCGAGCCGGGCGTTGAACTCGAGCACCACCGGGCCCCGTTCGGTGATCATCAGGCCGGCGTAGAGCACGCCGATGAAGCGGCGGTTCTCCTGCGCCGAGTCCCGCCACCGTCGGCCGCATGACGTGCTCGAGCACCCACGTCGTCTCCTCGGCCGTCAAGGCGCCCGCCGGGCTGTGAGCGCCCATGCCGCCGGTGTTGGGCCCGCTGTCGCTGTCGCCCAGCCTCTTGTAGTCCTTGGCGGTGGCGAGTGGCAGCAGTCGTTCGCCGTCGCACAGCGCCATGAACGAGACCTCCTCGCCGTCCTCACAGCGCTCGACGACGACACGGTCGGCGCTGGTGCCGAAACGGCGGTCGGTGAAGAACGCTTGCAGCGCGGCGTCGAGCTCCTGGGCGCCGCGCACGATGAACACGCCTTTGCCCGCGGCCAGACCGTCGGCCTTGAGCACCACCGGGAAACCGAAACCCTTGGCAGCGCGGCGCGCCGCGGCCTCGTCGGCGGCGATCTCGAACGGCGCCGTCGGGATGCCGTGGCGGGCCATGAACTCCTTGGCGAAGACCTTGCTGCCCTCGATCTCCGCGGCGGCGCGCGTCGGCCCGAAGATCTTCAGACCGCGGAGCGCGAACTCGTCGGCGATGCCCAGGGCCAGCGGCAGCTCGGGCCCCACCACCGTGAGGTCGATCTTCATCTCGCTGGCGAAGTCGGCGAGCCGGGCGATCTCCTCGACCGCGATCGGCACCCGGTCGGCCACGCTCGTCGATCCCCGGGTTGCCCGGGGCGCAGTAGAGCTCTGTCGCAGCAGCGGGCTCTGCCGGAGCTTCCAGCCAGGGCGTGCTCGCGGCCGCCGCCGATCCGATGAGCAGGACTTTCACCTCGCACCCTCCTCCCGCGCCTGCAGCGCGGCCACGCAGCCAGCGTCCAGGACGTCGTCCACCGAGCAGCCGCGCGACAGGTCGTGCAGCGGTTTGCGCAGCCCCTGCAGCAGCGGGCCCACGGCGCGCGCTCCCGCGAGGCGCTCGGTGAGCTTGTAGGCGATGTTACCCGCGTCGAGGTCGGGGAAGACCAGCACGTTGGCGCGACCGGCCACCGGGCTCGCGGGCGCTTTGCGCGCCGCGACCTCCGGGACCAGCGCGGCGTCGGCTTGCAGCTCGCCGTCGACCGCGAAGTCGACGCCACGCCGGCGCAGCTCGGCGAGCGCGGCGCGCACCTTGTCGACCCGCGGATGCTCGGCGCTGCCGAGGGTGGAGAAGGAAAGCAGCGCCACGCGCGGCTCCTCGTCGAGGAGCGCGCGGCAGGTCTGCGGCGGCGGCCTGCGGCGATGTCGGCGAGCTGCTGGGGATCGGGGTCGGGCACCACGCCGCAGTCGGCATAGATCAACCCGCGGCCGTCGGGCAGCGCCATGAGGAAGCAGGAGGAGACGGTGCGCAGGCCGGGCCGCGGACCCAGCGTGCGCAAGCGCGGCGCGCAGGGTGTCGGCGGTGGTCGCCACCGCGCCCATCACCGCGCCGTCGGCGAGCCCGGCGCGAACCATCAAGCCGGCGACGTGGAGCGGGTCCCCGAGCACCGCCCGGACGCGCTCCGGCGCCATGCCGCGGGATTCCAGGTCGGCCGCGACCTGGTCGCGGCTGGCGGCGAGCCGGGGGTCGGCGAAGGGCTGGGGTGCGAGGAAGAGTGGAGTGAAGAGTTTCTCGGCGGTGGCTCTCGCCGCGGCTTCGATGACCCGTGCGTCGGTGGATTCGGGAAGGACGATGGTCGCCGGCGCGGCCCGGGCTCGCTCGCGCAGGCGCTCGAGAAGCGCGGTGGTGGTCGCGGCGGCGCTCAGGATCGCTCGTTGCGTCTACGTCGTCGCCACTTGCTCGGTGAGCTTGCGCGATCGCCTCTTCGACTTCCTCGATCACGTAGTCCGGTGTCGACGCGCCGGCGGTGATGCCGACGGCTTCGACACCCTCGAGCCATTGGCGGAGCGATGTCGGCGGGGCCCTGGATCAGGTAGCTGGGCTTCATCGCGGGCGCAGATCTCCCACAGGTGGTGGGTATTGGCGCTCTTCTTGCCGCCGATCACCAGGATCAAGCCGACCTCCGGATCGCTGGCCAGCAGCCGCGCCGCGTCCTGGTTCTCCTTGGTGGCGTAGCAGATGGTGTCGGCGCGCCGCGATGTGACCCGCGGTCTCGATGTGCGCGCACGACGTCCTCGAAATCGTCGGCGTTGAGCGTCGTCTGGTAGAGGATCTTGACGCTCGGATAGCGGCTCCAGTCGATCGCCTCCGCTTCGGCGACCGAGGTGAGGACGTGGTAGCGCTCGGGATCGAGGTCGTTGGTGTAGCCGATCACCTCGCGGTGCTCGGGATCGCCGATGAAGACCAGATGCGCGCCCTCGCCGAGCGCGGCGTGGGCCTCGTCGTGGATGTCGTAGACGAACGGGCAGGTGGTGTCGAGGATGTTGAGGCCGCGGGCCCGTGCCTGGTCGTGGAAGGACGGCGGCACGCCGTGGGCGGAGAAGATGATGGTGCCGCCCGGCACCTCGTCCATGCCGTGCACCGTATGCGACGCCGAGCTGGGCCATCTCCTCGACCACCCGCTCGTTGTGAACCACCTGGCCGAGCAGGTGGCCGTCGCGCTCGCCGAGCTGGGCGAACTTCTTCACCTTGCGGTCGGCGATGCGCACCCCGGCGCAGAAGCCGTATTTCTCGGCCCGTTTGATCTTCATGCCGGGTGAAATCGTATCAAACGCCGCCGGCTGGCGATGGCGGCGACGGCGACGCCTCGATCTGGTCGGCATCGGGCATCACCGCCACGAGACCGAGATCGGGCGTGGTTCTCGAATAGCCGGCGACCAACTGACGAGCGTAGTGCGGCAGGTCGAAAAGGAAAGGATCCCGCGGATCGCTGTCGACGATGCGCAGGTCGGTGCGCCGCATCGTCAGCTTGCCGAAGCGCAGCTCGCCGCCCTGGAATTGCATGAAGTTCTCACGCCCTTCGCGATCCTTCTCCCCGCCGTCCGAGCCGCCGCCGAAAACGAGCACGATGTGGTCGCCTTCGAGGCGGACCCCCGAGAGGCGTCCGACCACGCCCGGCGGTGGAAGCAGGCCGCTCGGCGAGAGCAGCAGATCGTCGCCGTCGATCGCCACGCCGCGGTCGGCTCGCACTTTGATCACCTCCACCAGCTCGACGTCGAGCGCCTCGAGCAGATGGGTGACGCCGACCCCCGCCGCCTTGATCGAAGTGGGATGCAGCCGCAGCTTGCCGTCATCGCGCAGCGACAGCTCGCCCTCCATCTCGAAGGGAACCCGCACACCGCCTTTGCGCAGCGAGCCTTTCTGCCGCAGCTTGCCGTCGTGAATCGAGAGCTCGAGGTTCTTGAGCGGCGCGTCCTCGTCACGGAAGGTGAAGTGGTTGAGGATCGCGGCCATGCTGGCGGTGGAGATCGCGACTTCGCCGGAGCCGACGATGATGCGAAACGTCTCCGGCCGGTCGAAGAACGCCGACTCGCGGTCCCGGGTGCGCTCGAGCCGGCCGTCGAGGCGGCGCACCTCGAGACGGATCTCGGGGTCGACCACGAAATGCACGCCGCGCATGCGGACCTCGGGCGCCGATCGCGTCGCAGCACGCGAAGCCGGCTCCCGCTCGGACCGCTGGGCTGGTGGCGCCTGGGACGGTCGCCGGCAGGCCGCCAGGCAGCAAAAACCGGCGGCAATCACCCATCTCGGGGCGTGTTTGCGCCTCATTGGCTCCTCCGTCCCTCCTCCGGGACTTGGAGGAAGCCAGATCCGTGCCTAGCTGAGCGGGAACGCGTAGAGCGAGCCGTCGAGCCCGGCCAGCAACATGAGGTCGCCGGCCCGCACCGGCGTGCTGGCGAAACCCCATATGAAGGCGCCCTGGCGGCTTGGCGTACGGCCAGCGCCAGAGCAGCTTGCCGGTTTTCTTGTCCAGTGCCGCTACTCCTGCGATGTGGCGCTGGAAGTACGGCTCGACTCCTCCAATGCCGACGTAGATGCGCTCTGCGGTAAGCAGCGGATCGCCCCACGACCATCCGAAGACGTTGGTGCGCCACAAGACCTTGCCGTTCTTGCCGTCGATGGCGCTGACGCGGGTGAGATCGGAGGAGCCGATGTAGACCGTGCCGTTCTCGATCACCGGGGTCGATTCGACCCACGATCCCCAGAAGGGCGAGCGCCAGACGATCTCGCCCGTGTCGGCGGCGAGGGCGTAGATGCCGGGGCCACGATTGCCGACCACGATCTTGCCGTCCAGCGCCACCGGCTCGGTGTCGACCGGCGCCTTGAGGTCGCGCTGCCAGAGCTCCTTGCCGGTCGTGCGATCGAGCGCATAGACGTGGCCGTCGTCGGCTCCGAAGACCACCCGCTGGCCGTCGACGAGCGCGCCGTTGCGCACCTTCTTGCCGGCGGCGACGCGCCACTTGCGCTGGCCGCTCGCGGCGTCGACGGCGTGGAAAGCCCCGTCGCCGGAGCCGATGTAGAGCACACCGTCCGCGAGCACCGGCCGCGGGCTCCAATAGTCGTAGTCGTAGACCACCGGGTGGGGCAGCACGCGCGACACCGCGCCGTCGCCGAGATCGTAGCGCCAGATGAGGGTGCCCTTGGCCCGGTCGAGCTTGTAGAGGCCGCCGTCGTCGCAGGCGAAGTAAACAGCATCGGCCGTTGCCAGAGCCTCGCCGAAGATCGGGCGGCCGGCATTGAAGGTCCACGCCAGCGCGCCGTCAGAGGCTCGCACGGCTTGGAAGATTCCACCGACGGTGCCGACGTAGGCGAAGCCGTCGTGGACCGCGGGCGCGGCGAAGATCGCGGCGCCAAGAGGCGTCTCCCATTTGGGCCCGGGGCCGGCAGGGAGCTCGGGGATCGCTGGCTCGACCGGCAGCTGCTCGGCGCGCCGCAAGGTGGCGGTAGAGCGCGGATCGCCGATCGTGCCCGAGAGGACGCCGTTTTCGAGCGTCAGATCGAAGCCCATCGCTTCGACCACCACCTTGTTGCCCTCACGACGGACGGGGGCCCCGAAATCCAGGGCGAAGTAGTTGGCCCCCGGCTGGGTGATCCTCATGCCGAGCTTTCCCTGGGCGTTGCGCACGAACTCGAGACCGATCTCGACGGTCTCCTCGGGCGTGCCGCCGCTCCCCAACCACTTGCCCTCGACCGGGTCCGCGTCGTTCTGAGCGACGGCGATGGGGGAGACGGAAACAGCCAGCGCGGCCAGACTGAAGGCCGCGCAGAGACGACGAGACGTACGCAGGAACATGGCGGCTCCTTTCGCAAGCCCCATACGCACTCTTGGTTCGGTAAGTTGCGCCGCTTTTTGTACGCCGGGATCAGCCGGTGATCAGTGGCCGCGCCGGATGGCCCGGGCCGCGACGCGGTCGATCCAGCCCGGCGCGACCAGTTGAACCCAGCGCCCGAGTCGGCCGCGCAGCGACAGGATGGCCAGCCGCTGCCGCTTGCGCGCGGCACGCAGGATGCGGCGGGCGCACTCTTCGGCGCTCATGATCTTCGCTTCGCGCATAGGGGACCGACCCAGGGGACGGCCGTCGGCGCCGATCGCCCGGCGGTGAATTTCGCTCTTGACGAAGTCGGGGCAGACCAGCGTCACGTCGACGCCACTCCCCCTCAGCTCGATGCGGAGCGAATCGAAGAAGCCGTGGAGCGCATGCTTGGAGGCCGCGTATCCGCTGCGGGTCGGCACGCCGGTGAGTCCGGTGAGACTCGAGACCACCACGATCTGGCCCCGGCTGGCGCGCAGGTGGGACAGGGACGCGCCGGTGAGCCAGACCGCGCCGAGGTAGTTGACGCGCATCAACTGCTCGAACACCGAGTGGTCGGCGAGCTCCTCGACCCGCGCCCACATGGTGACGCCGGCGTTGAGCAGGAGAACGTCGAGACCACCGAGCGCCTCGGCGCTGCGCTCGACGATGCGCGCGCAGTCCGCCTGCACGCCGACATCGCCCGGCACCACAACCGCCTCGCCGCCCAGGCGCTCGCACTCGTCGCGCACCAGTTCGAGCTTCTCGCGATCGCGCGCCACCAGCGCCAGCCGCGCCTTCTCGCTCGCCAGCTGTCGAGCCAGGGCGTGGCCGATGCCGGAAGAGGCGCCGGTGAGTAGAACCGCACGGTTGGCGAAACCGGCCACGTCGGCATCCTACGCCGCTATGATCCTGGCCGGATGAGAACGAACCTCGACGATCTCTTCCGCCTCGCAGTCGATGCCGTGGATCGGGGCGACGTCGCCGAGCTCGATCGCCTGTTGGCCGAGCATCCAGAGCTCGCCGGCGCTCGGCTCGAGCAACCGGGCGAATGGCTTCGCGCGCAGGTTGGCGGGGCGCTCGACGACTTCTTCCGCGCGCCGTATCTGCTCTGGTTCGTGGCCGAGGATCCGGTGCGCAACGACCGGCTGCCGGCGAATATCGCCGAGGTGGCGGCGCGTATCATCGCCGCGGTCCGTCGTACCGGCGCCCCCAGCTTGAAAGAGCAGGTCGATCACGCTCTCCGCCTGGTTTCCTGGTCCTGGGTGGCGAGGCGCGCCGGGGTGCAGATCGCGCTCATCGACGTCCTGCTCGATGCCGGCGCCGATCCCGACCGCAATCCCGAGAACGCGCTGATCAACGGCAACTTCGAAGCCGCCGAACACCTCCTCGCCCGCGGCGCCAAGCTCACCTTCGCGACGGCACTGTGCCTCGGCCGGTGGGCCGACGTCGATCGATTGGCGCCTCGAGCGAGCGCCACCGAGAGGCAGTTCGCCTTCGTGCTTGCGGCGCTCAAGGGGAAGCCGGAAGCACTGCGCCGCGCGCTCGCCCTGGGCGTCGACCTCGATCAGCCCTCGACGAATCTCTACTCCCACGGCACGCCGCTTCACCACGCGGTCTCGTCGGGCTGCCTCGAGGCGGTTCAGGTGCTCGTCCGCGCCGGCGCCCAGCGCGAGGTGAAGGACACCGCCTGGCAGGCCACGCCGCTCGGCTGGGCCGAGTACTACCTGAGCCTCGAGCGCGGCGAAGCGAGAGAGTACGCCGCGATAGCGGACTACCTGCGCGGGCTCAACCCTTGAGCACCATCGCGCCGGTGG
Source organism: Thermoanaerobaculia bacterium (assembly GCA_963821905.1). Classification (GTDB taxonomy): domain Bacteria; phylum Acidobacteriota; class Thermoanaerobaculia; order Multivoradales; family JAGPDF01; genus CAWGFP01. The sequence continues at coordinate 48,058 of CAWGFP010000009.1, forward strand.
GCTGCGGCACGCCCCCGGCCGGTTCGACAGTCACCGCCCAAGCCTGAATGTTCTCGGGCGGCGCGACGGATTCGACCACCAGTTGAGCGTGGCCCTGGGCGTCGACGTCGAAGGTGCCGGCGGAAACCGGCTTGCCGTCGGCGATGAACCAGAGCTGGTAGGTCTTGCCCGCCGGCGCCGGCGGCAGTTTGTAGGCGTTGAACAGCGCCCGGCGTTCGCCCGGGTTGACGAAGCTGTGGCCGACCGCCGAAGGCGCGTCGGTGAGGCCGGCGAGGACGACCGGCCGCAGGTCCGGAGTCGAGAGGATCTCGGAGGCGAGACGGAGGCGGGCGAGCTCGCCGCGACTGGCGTCGAGCTCGCTCGACACCTGGTCGAGCCGCGCGGCGACGGCGGCGTTTTCACCGCGCAAGCGGGTGACCTGCTCGCGCAGGGCCCGCTGCTCGGCGCCGGCCCACACCGCGAGAGCGAGCCCCGCCGCCGCCACCCACCAGCCGGCGGCGCGCAAAGGCGAACGGCCGGCCGCCGGCAGCGGGGTGGACGCGGATCGCGCCGCTTCGCCGTCGATCGCCCGCAGGAGCCGCGCCCGCGTGGTCTCGGCGGGCTCGATCGGCCCTGCGGCGAGCGCCAGCGCCTCGGTCTCGAGCTGCCAGCCGCGCAGCGCCTCGCGGCAGCGCGCGCAGCCCGGCAGATGCGCCTCCAGCGCGCGCAGGTCCTCGCCGTCGAGCGCGCCGATGGCGTAAGCCGGCAGCAGCTCTTCGAAGCGCGGATCGTGCGGGGCGTTCATGGTCAAGAGTACGTCGCCAGCGACTGGCGTAGTTTGCCCATCCCGAGCAGGATGCGCGATTTCACGGTGCCGAGGGGCGTGGTCAGCCGGTCGGCGATCTGGGTGTGGGTGAGACCCTCGAAAAACGCCAGCTCCAGCGCCTGACGCTGCTCGGCGGGAAGCTGTTCGAGCGCGGCGCGCACCGAGCGGCGGCGCTCGCTCGCCTCGAGTCCGGCGGTGCCGACCGGATGCTCGTCCTGCGGCGATTCGCGCATCACGACGTCCTCGCGCCGGAGGCGCGCGCCCGACGAGCGCAGGCGGTCGAGGGCGCGCGAGCGCGCCATCATGAGGATCCAGGCGCGCGGCCGGCCGAGCTCGGGCGAGAAGCGCCGCGCCTGCTGCCAGACCTGGAGAAACGTCTCCTGCAGGATCTCCTCGGCGGTGGCGCGGTCACCGATCATGCGAGTCAGGAGTCCGAGAGCGAGCGACGAGTGGCGATCGTAGAGCCGGGCGAACGCGTCGCGATCGCCGGCGGCCACCTGGCCGATGAGCAGCAGATCCTGCGCCAGTTCCGAATCGTCGCGTTCGCTCGAAGTCACGGGATCGTACGGCTCGCGCGCGACTGTTGAAGGTGTGAGGCGCGGGCTCCGGCGCGAGCGTGGCCACGCTATCGCCCGGGGAGAGCGAAGGTCAAGGATGCCCATAGGCTGGACCATTCGGCGAGCGGGTCGTTCTCGGCGCGCACCATGTGCACGGCTTTGACGAGCCAGGGCCCGCTGGTGTCGAGATGGAGCACTGCGCGGCCAAGTCGATCGGTGCGCGAGATCTCGGGCTGCTCGCGGCGGACCTGTGAGCGCGCCACGACTTGGGCGCCGGCCAACGGCTGGCCACGAAACAGAAGGCGCACGGGCAGCTCCGCGCCGGCGGCGAGAGTGTAGGGATTGCGTTCGGCGACCAGCTCGAGCTCGAGGCCGAGGTCCCGATCGCCTCCGTCGGCGGAGCCGACCGCCACCAGCGCTTTGGCGTAGCGTGCGAAGCGCTCGCGCACCGGCAGATCTTCCTCGCCACGTCGCCGGCGCTCTGCTGCCGCCGCATCAAGCCCCTCTTCACGCAGGTAGTCGGAGAAGATCTCGGGTTGCAGCTCGACGTAGCTGCCGCGGCTCGCATACACGACGGTATGCAGGCCAGGCGTCTCCGGACGCCAGCGGCCGGCGGGCTCGGCGCCGTCCTGGCCGGGGAGCTCGATGCGGCGCTGTCCGTCGCGGACGGAAAAGTCGAGAATCTGCCGGCCCAGGCGTGGCAATGGATCCCCTACGAGCGCCTCTCCGACGCGCAGGCGCACAGCGATCTCGGTGCCGACGGCGCTCTCGAACGTCGAGGGCTCGATCCAGAAGTCGTGCGCGGCGAGCGGGGAGGAGGCGAGCGCCAGGGCCAGAAGGGGGGTCAGGTGACGGTTCATGTCGACTCGAGAGAGCCCGCGCGGCGGCCGGCGGGATGCCGCCGCCGCGCGGTTCGCGTCAGTTGGGTGAGCCGGGAATCGGCGACTTCAAGTACGGGAACACAGCGTCGAACTGGCTGGCGTCCTGCAGCGTGCCATCGGTGAAGGGCAGGTTGCCGGACTGCGCGTCGGCCGGGTTGCAGAAGACGCCGGGGAACGCATGGCAGAGCACACCCATCGCCACGCGCAGCTCGATGTCCACCACGTCGTCACCCGGACGGCGGCCGTTGGGGAAGCCGGCGTTGTCGCCGCCCAGCACGCCGAGGTTGTTCTGCCCTCCCGCCGAGGTCGCCGCGATCGAGGTGTTGAGACGCTGCATCTCGTGCGGCGCGCCGTCGGAGAGGAAGTTGAGTCCCTGCACGCCGGTGGCGAAGGCGGCCACCAGGTCGGTGCGGGGGAAGTTGTTGGGGGCCCGCACGCCGGCGGCGCCGAAGAGAATCTCGAGCAGCTCCGGCAGGGTGGGGTTGGTGACATAGGTGGCGAGCTTCGCGTCGCCCTTCGGCTGCGAGGCGTTGAAGGCGTCCTTGTCCTTGAGCCCGATCACCACTTCGTTGACCAGCGGCATGCCGAGGCGCGACACCTGCTTGTTGCCGATCGAGGCCGTCGTCCAGCCGCCGATCACCGGACCGCTGCCGGTCAAGCAGGCGGCGGGCACTTCGAGCGCGATGGTGGTGACGTTGGCGTCGTCGAGCACGTTGGGCTCGACGTCACGCGGGCCGAGCGGATTGGCGATGTTGACCAAGTCGAAGACCTCGCCGAGGTTGACCGCGAAGCCCTCCTTGCGCTGGCCGACGAAGACCCGGCCGGGATTCGCGCAGCCCTCCCACTCGAAGTCGTAGATGAACTGGCGGGCGTAGTTGGCGTAGTCGGGAATCGACTTGTTGCCGATGTTGTCGGCCGGCTTGGAGAAGCGCTTGCTGTTCGAGCCCGCGACGCGGAAGAAGTCGACCGACGTCGGATGGGTGAGCGGTCCGCGCAGTGCGCGAACGGTGTAGCTCTCCACCCGGTTGAGCAGTGGATCGCGGTTGACCGCGTCCTCGGTCAACTGGCCGGCGTTGATGAGCGGGATGGCCACGGTTTCGCCGCCCACCGGCAGCGAGATGTTGCGGTTGGTGTTGTTGAACTTGAACTGGAAGGTGACGTCCTCGACGCCGTCGCCGGTGTTGTCGATCAGGATGCGGTAGAAGGCATCGTCATCCATGGCGAAGAAGTTGGGTCCGCCGTACGGCGCCTGTAGCGGCTGGTAGTTGGCGAGCAGCGTCACGTAGCCGGAACGCCCGGATTCGTAGCTCGAGAACATGTAGAAATCGGTGCCGTCGACTTTGGGCGTCTCGGTGATGCCGGGTGCCTCGCGGTGGCTCGAGGCCCCAACGGGACTCGAGACGAACGCGATCATGGCTCCGGTGGCGGCGAGCAGACGCCGCATGGTTTGCTTCTGCATTGCTGGGCTCCTTTCCCTGGTTGCGAGTTACTTCGCCCCGCTCCGCGGCGGAGGCAGGCCGTCCTTGCTCGCAACTACGGAGCCGCCCGGCGGCTGGATGAAGGGCGGAGACCCCGGAGGGCTACTTCTTGCGCCGGGAAGGCAGCAGGTCGGTGATCGAGCCGTCGTGGACCTCGGCTGCCTTCATCACCGTTTCGGAGAGCGTCGGGTGGGGATGCACGGTGAGCGCGAGGTCGGCGGCCTCGCAGCCCATCTCGATGGCGAGCGCCAGCTCGGCGATGAGATCGCCGGCGTTGGCGCCGGTGATGCCGGCCCCGACCAGGCGATGGGTCTCGGGGTCGAAGAGCAGCTTGGTGGTGCCCTCGGGGCTCATCAGCGTGTCGGCGCGGGCGTTGGCCGTCCAGGGGAAGGCGGCGCGCTCGACCGCGACGCCGCGCGCCTTGGCGTCGGTCTCGGTGAGCCCGACCCAGGCGACTTCGGGATCGGTGTAGGCGACCGACGGAATGACCCGCGCGTCCATGGCGCTCTTCTTCCCGGCCGCCACCTCGGCCGCCACCTTGCCCTCGTGCTCGGCCTTGTGAGCGAGCATCGGGTTGCCGGTGAGATCGCCGATGGCGAAGATGTGCGCCACGTTGGTGCGCTGCTGGCGGTCGACTTTCACGAAGCCGCGCTCGTCGACCGCGACGCCCGCCTGCCTGGGCGCCAATGCGGTCGCCGTTGGGGCGCCGCCCGACGGCCACCAGGACGGCGTCGTAAGTTTGCGGCTCCGGCGCCTTGTCGCCCTCGAACGTAGCGCGCAGGCCACCGGGCTGCGCTTCGATCCGCGCCACCTTGGTCTTGAGGTGGATCGCCTCGTACCGCGGCTCGATCTTCTTCTGCAGCGGCCGCACGAGATCGCGATCGCAGCCCGGGATGAGGCCGTCCATCATCTCGACCACCGTGATGCGCGAGCCGAGGGCGCGAAAAAAGGTCGCCATCTCGAGCCCGATGATCCCGCCGCCGATCACCAGCAGCCGGCCGGGCACCGATTTCAGCTCGAGCGCGCGGGTCGAGTCGAGAACACGCGGGTCGTCGTAGGGAATGCCGGGAATCTCGACCACTCGTGAGCCGACCGCGAGAACCGCCTGCGCGAAGTGCACGCTGCGCTTGCCGCCGTCGTCGGCGACGATCTCCACCGTGTGCGCATCGGTCAGCGTGCCGGTACCGTGCACGACCTCGATCTTGCGCTGTTTGGCCAGCCCGGCGAGGCCCTGCGTGCGCCGGCCGACGACGTCGGCTTTCCAGGCGCGAATCTTGTCGAGGTCGATCTGCGGCTCGCCGAAGGCGACGCCGTGGGCGGCGAGCGCGCGCGCGTCGTCGATCACCTTGGCGACGTGCAGCAAAGCCTTCGACGGAATGCAGCCGACGTTGAGGCACACGCCGCCGAGAGTCGGGTAGCGCTCGACGAGCACGACCTTCAGGCCGAGGTCCGCGGCGCGGAAGGCAGCGGTGTAGCCGCCGGGGCCGGAGCCGAGGACGAGGAGGTCGCAGTCGTAGTTTCCGCCGGGCGCTGGCGGTGGCGCCGCCGACCTCTCCCCCGGCCCCTCCCCTGAAGGGGAGGGGAGCTCAGTCGGACTTGCCGTCTCCTTTCTCCCCTCTCCTTTAGGAGAGGGGCCGGGGGTGAGGTCGGTCGCAGGAGGAGCTTCCGTCTTCGGCGCCTCTGCCGCACCCTCCAAGACCGCGATGACATCCCCTTCCTTGACCTTCTGTCCCTTCGCAACGGTGATCTCGACCACCTTGCCCGCGCCCGGCGACGGCACGTCCATGGTCGCTTTCTCGCTCGACAGCGTGACCAGACCGTCTTCTTTCGCCACGGTCGCACCGGGCGCGACGAGGAGGTCGACGACCTCGACGTCCTGCGCCCCGCCGAGATCGGGGATGCGAACTTCGACGCGGCCTGGCATCAGAGCGCCAGGGTCCGCACGTCGGCGAGCCGGGCCGCGAGGTCGACTATGAAGCGCGCCGCCTGGGCGCCGTCGATGACCCGGTGGTCGTAGGAGAGAGCGAGCGGCAGCATCAGCCGCGCCTGGAACATGCCGTTCGACCACACCGGCTCCATGGCCGAGCGCGAAACGCCGAGGATCGCCACTTCGGGTGCGTTGACGATCGGCGTGAAGGCGGTCCCGCCGATGCCGCCGAGGCTCGAGATGGTGAACACGCCGCCCTGCATCTCGTCGAGCTTCATCTTCTTGTCGCGGGCCCGCTGGCTGAGATCGCCGATCTCCTTGGCGATCTGGAGGAGACCCTTCTGGTCGACGTTGCGCACCACCGGCACCACCAGACCTTCCGGCGTGTCGACGGCGATACCGATGTGGACGTACTGCTTCAGCACCAGCGTCTCGCCACCCGGCTCGAGTGAGGATGCGAAGTGCGGGTGGTCGCGCAGCACCGAGGCGGACGCCTTGAGCAGGAAGGCGAGCAGGGTGAGCTTGACACCCTGCTCCTGAGCCGCCGCCGAATGCTCCTTGCGAAACGCCTCGAGATCGGTGATGTCGGCCGTCGTCGAACTGGGTGACGTGCGGCACGGTCACCCACGAGCGATGGGTGTTCTGGCCGGTCAGCTTCTTGATCCGCCCCAGTGGCTGCCGCTCGATGGCGCCGAACTTCGAGAAGTCGATCGCCGGCATCTCCGGCAGCGCGAAGCCACCCGCCGCTTGCGGCCGCGAGAGCGCCGACTTGACGAACGCCTGCACGTCGGCCTGCACGATGCGCCCGTTACGGCCGCTGCCCTTGACCTTGCCGAGATCGACCCCGAGCTCGCGCGCGAAGCGGCGGATGGCGGGTGAGGCGTAGGCGCTGGCGAAGGAGGCTTCGTCGATAGTTGTTGTGGACGCGGAAGGCTTGGGGGCACGCGCAGGCGCTGGCTCCGTCGCGACGGGGGCAGGAGGCGGCGTTGCGGGAGAGGCAGGAGCGGGTGGAGACGTTGGCGCCGGTGTTGTCGCCGCAGCGGTCTCCTCCACCTCCACCACCGCGATCGCATCCCCCTTCCCGACCTTGTCGCCCGCCTTCACCTTGATCTCTTTCACCTTGCCGGCGAAGGGCGACGGAACGTCCATGGTCGCCTTGTCGCTCTCGAGCGAGATGAGCGATTGCTCAACGGCGACCGTGTCGCCCGGCGCGACCAGCACCTCGATGACGTCCACCTTGTCGAAGTTGCCGATGTCGGGAACCGCGATCGTTTCGGTGCGGGCCATCGCTCAGACCGTCCAGGGCGCCGGCGCGTCCTGCGCCAGGCCGTACTTGGCGATGGCTTCAGCCACCACCTTGGAATCGATCTTGCCTTCGCGTGCCAGACCGTCGAGGGCGGCCACCACGACGTGCTGGCGGTCGACCTCGAAGAAACGGCGCAGCGCGGCGCGGCTGTCGCTTCTGCCGTAGCCGTCGGTGCCGAGGGTGACGTAGCGCCCGCGCACCCAGGGCCGGATGAGATCCGGGTAGGCGCGCACGTAGTCGGTCGAGGCGACGACCACACCGGCGTCGAGCCCGAGGCAGCTCTCGACGTAGGAGGACTTCGGCGTCTCGGTGGGATGGAGGCGATTCCAGCGGTCGGTGGTGACGCCATCGCGCCGCAGCTCGGTGAAGCTGGGCGCGCTCCACACTTCGGCTTCGACGCCGAAGTCGTCGCGCAGCAGATCGGCAGCGGCGACGACTTCTCGCAAGATGGCGCCCGAGCCCAGGAGCCGCACGCGCGGCGCGCTCTTCTTGCCCTGCGGCTCGGCGGCGGTGCGCAGGCGATAGAGGCCCTTGCGAATCCCTTCCTCGACGCCCTCCGGCATCGCCGGCTGCAGATAGTTCTCGTTGAGCACGGTGATGTAGTAGAAGACGCGCTCGCCCTGCTGGTACATGCGGCGCAGGCCGTCGTGCATGATCACCGCCAGCTCGTAGGCGTAGGTCGGGTCGTAGGCGACGCAGTTGGGCACCCCGGCCGCGGCGAGATGGCTCGATCCGTCCTGGTGCTGGAGACCCTCGCCGTTCAGCGTCGTGCGGCCAGACGTGGCGCCGAGCAGGAAGCCGTTGGCCTGCATGTCGCCGGCCGCCCAGATCAGATCGCCGATGCGCTGGAAGCCGAACATCGAATAGAAGATGAAGAACGGGATCATGTAGAGCCCGCTGTTGGCGTAGGAGGTGCCGGCAGCCATCCAGGACGACATGGCGCCCGCCTCGGTGATGCCCTCCTGCAGGATCTGGCCGTTTTTCGCCTCGCGGTACCAGGCGAGCTGATCGGCGTCCTCGGGGGTGTAGAGCTGTCCCCACGGCGAGTAGATGCCGAGCTGGCGGAACATCCCCTCCATGCCGAAGGTACGCGCTTCGTCGGCGACGATCGGCACCAACCGCTCGACGATCTGCTTGTCGCGGGTGAGGATGCCGAGGAGCCGCACGAACGCCATCGTGGTCGAGAGCTCGCGCTCGCCCGAGGCTTCGAGGAGCGGCTTGAACGCTTCGAGCTCGGGCGTGCGCAGCAGGCGCGCGTCGGTCTTGCGGGATGGCAGGTAGCCGCCCAGGCGCTTGCGACGCTCGTGCAGGTATTTCATCTCCGGCGAATCGTCGGCCGGCTTGTAGAACGGCAGGCCCTCGAGGTCCTCGTCGGAGATCGGGATGTTGAAGCGGTCGCGGAACTGGCGCAGCGCCGTATCGCCCACTTTTTTCTGCTGGTGGGTGATGTTCTGGCCCTCACCGGCCTCGCCCATGCCGTAGCCCTTGACCGTCTTGGCCAGGATGACGGTGGGCCGGCCGACCTGCTTCACCGCCGCGGCGTAGGCGGCGTAGACCTTGTCCGGGTCGTGGCCGCCGCGCTTCAGGCGCCAGAGATCGTCGTCGGAGAGATTCGCCACCAGCTCCTTGAGCTGCGGGTACTTGCCGAAGAAGTGTTCGCGCACGAAGGCGCCGCCCTCGGAGACGTACGCCTGGTAGTCGCCGTCGACCGCCTCCTCCATGCGTTGCTTGAGCAGGCCGCCGAGCTCCTTGTCCCGCTTGATCAGCGGATCCCAGTTCGAGCCCCAGATGACCTTGAAGACGTTCCAGCCGGCGCCGCGGAAGTTGGCCTCGAGCTCCTGGATGATCTTGCCGTTGCCGCGCACCGGACCGTCGAGCCGCTGCAGATTGCAGTTGACGACGAAGATCAGATTGTCGAGGGACTCGCGCGCCGCCAGTGAGATGGCGCCGAGTGCCTCGGGCTCGTCGGTTTCGCCATCACCGAGAAACGCCCAGACCTTGCGGTTGGCGGTCTTGGCGAGGCCGCGCGCCTCGAGGTACTTCAGGAAGCGCGCCTGGTAGATGGCCTGGATGGGACCCAGTCCCATCGAAACGGTGGCGAACTGCCAGAAGTCCTCCATCAACCAGGGATGGGGATACGAGGACAGACCCTTGCCGCCGGTCTCCTGGCGGAAGTTGAGCAACTGCTCCTCGGTGATCCGGCCCTCGAGAAAAGCACGAGCGTAAATGCCCGGAGAGCTGTGCCCCTGGAAGTAGAGCAGGTCGCCGCCGTGCTCGGCCGAGGGAGCGTGGAAGAAGTGATCGAAGCCGACCTCGTAAAGAGTGGCCGCCGACTGGAAGGTCGCGATGTGACCACCCAGACCCAGGTTGCTCTTGTTGGCCTTCACCACCATGGCCAGCGCGTTCCAGCGCACCAGGCTCTTGATCCGGCGCTCGAGCGCCGGGTCGCCGGGCCGCGGCTCCTCCTGATGGGGAGGAATGGTGTTGATGTAGGCGGTGGTGGCGTTGTAGGGCAGATAGGCGCCCGAGCGGCGCGCCTTGTCGATCATCGATTCGATCAGGAAATGGGCGCGCTTCGGTCCGTCGCGCTCGATGACCGCCTCGAGGGCGTCCTTCCATTCCCGCGTTTCGTCCGGGTCGATATCCACCGGAGTGGGCTGCACTGAGGGATCTGTCACGAGTTGAGAACTCCTGCCGGCTGGGGCCGGCGAACCGGGGGATTATGACAGAGCGAAAACGTTTACTTCGGCAATGAGGAAAGCGGGATAGAGCCGCTGCGCAGCGCCGAAGCCTCGCCGGTCCCCGCATCCGTCCACGCCACCAGCAACCGGTCGCCGTCGCGCAGGATACGCGGCATCCCGCTGGCGCGCGTCGCCGGCACCGTGGCAATACGCACGGGGTCGCCCGCGCGGCCGTTAGGCGCGACACGCCGCACCCGGATCTCCGCCGACTCGCCGGCGTGCTCGAGCCACGAAACGATGGCGTGGTCGCCATCGAGAACCAGACCGACCCGGCCCAAGGGTTTGCCGCCGTCCACCTGCACGAGCTTGCCGAATTTCTTACCGCCGTCTTTCGAGAAGGCGACATAGACCCGCGGCGAGTTCTCGGCGGCGGTGAACCACGCCACCGCGGTGTGCACCTTGTCGGTGGCGATCTCGGGACCGTTGACCGGGCAACCGAGAATCTTCCAGCCGTCAGCCGAAAGAGACGCGCTCCTCCAGTCAGACCCCGAAGCGATCGAGATGTCTCGGATCTCCTCGGAGCTGCGATCTCGATAGACGACCATCGGGCCGCGCGGACCGAGCACGGCGCTGGTCGAGCAGCAGTCGCAGACTCGGCCGTCGACTTCGCGCTCCTCCGTCACCGTGGCGCCGACCAGGGCGGTTCGCAGCGTGGTCGCGCCGTTCTCCTTTTCGGCACTGGCGCCGTCGAGCCAGAAGGCGCGCACGCCGTTCGGATGCTTCAACATCGAGACGAAGCCGTGCTCGGCGCCGGCGCGGTCCTGGTGCAACCAGCCGAGCTTGCTCCAGCTCGCGCCGCGATCCCGGGAACGGGCCACCTGCGCGCCGTAGTCGTGACTCGAGGTTTTGACCAGCCAGGCGGCGTAGAGCGCGCCGTCTCCGCCCTCGGCGACGGCTGGCGTGTCCGCCCAGTTGACCAGCAGATCGGTGCCGCTCGTGATGGTCACGGACGGAGACCAACGCCCCTGTCGAAAGCGACTCATCTTCAACGCCTTGGCTCCGCCCCAGGACCGGTCGAGCCAGGTCAACAACGGTCCCTCGCTCGAGGCCGCCAGGCGCGGCGCCTCTGCGCCCGGAGCCGCAGGCGGTGGGTGGGGTAGCCAGCCCGGAGCGCCTTGCGCGGAGGCGATGGCTAGCGCCGAGGTCCCGAGCAGGGTGGCGAGGAGAGTCGAGCGTTGCGTTCGGCTCGTCACGCGTCGAGCATATCCGCCGACCGCGAGCCCCGACATCGCGGCGTTGGCGTAGAGTTTCGCGCCATGTCGCCCCGCGAGCGGAGACTGTGGATCGCCGCTGCGGTCTGTCTGGCCTCGATCTACACCGTCATCTTCTTCGCCCGGCCGATCGTCGACGCCCTGCGCGGCCGTGGCGTGCTGCGCTTCGTCGTGCTCGGGCTCTTCGCCCTGTCGGCGCTGGTCGTCGCCTGGCGGGTCTGGCGCTCGCGGCCGGGCTGGCGCGAGCTCGGCGCCGTTCTCCTCTGCGGCGTCCTCTACGCCATCGTGCTGACGCGCCTCGAGCGCCACGAAGAGCGCATCCACTTCCTCGAGTATGGTCTTTTCGCCGGCCTGGTGGAGGCGGCGTTGCGCGAGCGGCGCTCGCGCCATGCAGGCTGGCTCGCGATTCTGATCACCGCCGCTGCGGGCTGGATCGACGAGGGCATCCAAGGACTGGTGCCGGGACGGATCTACGACTTGCGCGACGTGTTCTTCAACACCGTTGCCGGAATCCTCGCCGTGCTTTCGGTGACCCTGCGGCGCGCAGTGCACGAGCGGCGCGGCGGATCAGCCGTCACCTAGCTCGCGCAGCAAGCTCGCCGCCCGCTTCAGGTTCGGATCGAGCTGCAGGGCGCGCCGCGCCTCCGCGCGCGCCGCGGCGAGATCGCCGGCCTCCAGCATCTCGAAGCCGATGAACTCGATGCCGGCGCGGATCTCGACCGCGGGGTAGGCACGGCGGAAGTCGCGGTAGCTCCACCTCACCGCCGCGGTGTCGCTGCGCGCGGCGTTGAGCTGCTCGAGCAGCCGATGCACCGGGGTGCGCTCGAACTCCGGTGGCGAGAAACGCCGCGGCTCGAGCTCTCGGTTGGCGCGCTTCGGCGTCGCCGACCAGCTTGAGGTATGGGCGCATGAGCGACATCGCGGCGGTAGACACCGCGGTAGATCAGGGTGCGGATCGCCTTGAGCTTGTCGTAGCCGCCGCGCGCCGCGACGTAGCGCGAGACGACCTCGTCGACCGTAGGTAGCTCGGACGAGAGGAGGGGACGAGAGAGCAGCAGCATCGCGCCAGCGAGCGCGGCCCGGATCGGAGTCTTCATACGGCGTTAGACGGCGGGGACCGGCGGCGGTTAGGCCGGCGGGGACAGCGGGGGGGTCAGGCGGTGGCGCCTTCTTCGACCGGCTCTTCGAAGCCGCAGCCCTCCGCCTGGCAGAGGAGGCGGGTGCCCTTCTTCTTGGTGGTCTTCTCGACCAGGAGGGGGCGCCGCAGGCCGGGCAGGCTTTCGGGACCGGCTTGTTCCAGAGCGCGAACTTGCAGTCCGGATAGCGGCTGCAGGAGTAGAAGATCTTGCCGCGTCGGGATTTCTTCTCGTGCATCTCGCCCTGGCCGCACTCCGGGCAGGCGACGCCGGTGGGCTTCGGGCGGCTCGGCCTTGGGGCCGATCTTGCGGATGTTCTTGCACTCCGGGTAGCCGGTGCAGCCGAGGAAGGTGCCGAAGCGGCTGCGCTTGAGCGCCATCGGGCGCGCCGCACTTCTCGCAGGGCGCGGACTGTCCTCGGCGGCGCTCCGTGCCGCGCTGCTCGCCGAGGCCTCGCGGCCTTCGAGGATCCGGGTGTAGTTGCACTCGGGGTAGCTGGTGCAGCGCGAGGAACGAGCCGTAGCGGCCGAAGCGCAGGACCAATGGCGCGCCGCAGGTGGGGCAGACCTCGTCGGTCGGCACGCCCTCCCGCTTGACGTTGGGCAGCTCCTCGCCGGCGTTCTCGCAGGTCCTTGGTGAACTGCTCGTCGAAGTCGCGCAAGCGCCCGCTTCCAATCGAGCTTGCCGTCCTCGATCTCGTCGAGCTGCTCTTCGAGACCGGCGGTGTAGCCCTCGTTGATGATGTCGTTGAAGCCTTGCTGGAGCAGCGAGTTGACCAGCTTGCCGAGCGGCGTCGGCCGGAAGCGCGCCCTCGATCTTCTCGGCGTAGTCGCGCTCGGCGAGCGTCGACGAGGATCGCGGCGTAGGTCGAGGGCCGGCCGATGCCGTTCTCCTCGAGCGCCTTGACCAGGGTCGCTTCGCTGTACTGCGCCGGCGGCTGGGTGAATTTCTGGTCGCTCTGCAGCTCGAGGAGCTTCAGCTCTTCGCCCTCGGTGAGCGGCGGCAGAAGTCCCTGACGCCTCCTCCTCGCCTTCGGCCTTCGCCGGCTCCTCCTCGGCGGCGGTCTCGCCGACGCCGTAGACGGCGAGGAAGCCGGGGCTCTTCATCACCTTGCCGGTGGCGCGGAGAAGTGTAGTGCGCCGTTCACGATGTCGGCCTGGGTGACGTCGAACACCGCGGGCAGCATCTGGGAGGCGATGAAGCGATCCCAGATCAGCCTGTAGAGCTTGAGCTCGTCGGCCTGGAGGTACGGGCGCCGACGTCCTCGGGCGGCAGGTCGAAGATAGGTCGGGCGGATCGCCTCGTGGGCGTCCTGCGCGCCCTTCTTCGAGCGGTAGCTGATCGCGCTTCTCGGGCAGCACGTGACTGCCGTACTTGGTCGTGCGATGTACTCGCGCGCCGCGATCGAGCGCCTCGTCGGCGACGCGGGTCGAGTCGGTGCGCATGTAGGTGATGAGACCGATCGCGCCGCGGTCGCCGATCTCGCTTGCCCTTCGTAGAGGCCCTGCGCGAGACCCATGGTGCGCTTGACCGAGAAGCCGTAGCCGGCGCGCCGCCTCCTGCTGCAGGCGGCTGGTGATGAAGGGCGGCGACGGGCGCTGCTTCGATTCCTTCTTCTCGACGGTGGCGACGACGAAGCTCCCGGCCTCGAGCGCCTCGGTGAGCTCTTCGCCGCCTCGGCGTCGCCGACCTTGCTTTCCTTGTGATCGAGCCGCTTGCCGTCGACCGCCCAGAGGCGGGCGTTGAACGGCGGAGGGCTCTCGGCCTCGAGGCGCGCGCCGAGCAGCCAGTACTCCTCGGGCTGGAACGCGTCGATCTCGGCCTGCCGCTCGCAGACCATCTTGAGCGCCACCGACTGCACGCGCCCGGCGGAGAGTCCCTGCTTCACCTTGTCCCAGAGGAGCGGCGACAGCCGGAAGCCCATCAAGCGGTCGAGGATTCGCCGCGTCTGCTGCGCGTCGACCAGGTCGACGTCGATCGTGCCCGGATGCTCGAGCGCCTTGAGCACCGCCGCCTTGGTGATCTCGTTGAAGGTGACGCGGCGCGATCTGCTTGGCGTCCTTGCCCAGGACCTCGCGCGATGTGCCAGGCGATCGCCTCGCCCTCGCGGTCCGGGTCGGGCGCGAGATAGACCATGTCCGCTTTCGCCGCCGCCTCCTTGAGCTTCTTCACGACGTCCTTCTTGTCGGCCAGGGTGACGTAGTGCGGCTCGTAGTCCGGCCCGATCCCCAGATCCTTCTTGGCGAGGTCGCGGATGTGCCCCACGGAGGCCTCGACGGCATACTGCCGTCCGAGGAACTTCTTGAGAGTGCGCGTCTTAGCGGGGCTCTCGACGATGATGAGGTTCTTGGCCACGGGTCGCTCGAAACCGCCTGGGGTAGGCTTTTATTCCTTCCGCTCGGCCCAGAGGGGTCGTGCGGCGCGGCACAGTAGCACAGTCGGGAAGGGTCGCTGGCCTCCAGGGCCGGTTCGGGGAGACTGTAATGCGAGTGCGGCTGAACGAGTTCGGGCGGCAATGGGAATTGGTCCGGAACGACGCGCTCTCCGCGCTGGAGAAGGTCGGGGGGAGCGGCTGGTACGTGCTGGGTCGCGAGGTCGAAGCGTTCGAAGCCGAGCTGGCAGCGTACTTCGGGGTAAGCGCCGCGGTTGGCGTGGGCAACGGGTTGGATGCGCTGGAGATTGCCCTGCGTTGCCTCGGCGTCGGTGCCGGGGATCGCGTGCTGACCACACCGCTGAGCGCGTTCGCCACCTCGTTGGCGATCGTGCGTGCGGGCGCGGTGCCCGTTTTTTGCGACGTCGACGAGTGCGGTCTGATCGATCTCGAACAATGCCGCTCGGTGTTGCGGGAGGTTGGTGGGCTGAAGGGGTTTCTACCGGTCCACTTGTACGGGCAAGCCCTCGATCTCGACGGCTTGGCGAGCCTGCAGAGCGAGTTCGAGCTGAGCATGGTCGAGGACTGCGCGCAATCGATCGGTGCGACCTGGCGCGGCCGGCCCGCCGGCGCCACCGCCGCCGTCTCCGCGACGAGCTTCTATCCCACCAAGAACCTGGGGGCGTTGGGTGACGGTGGAGCCGTGCTGGCAACCACGCCGCCGCTGGCCGAGCAGGCGAGGATGCTGCGTAACTACGGTCAGAGCAGCGTTTACAGTCATGACCGTGTAGGCCTCAACAGCCGGCTCGACGAGCTTCACGCCGCCGTGCTGCGCATGGCGCTGCTGCCGCGTCTCGACGAGCTGACGGCAAGACGCCGCGCAGTGGCAGGGCGGTACCTCGCCGAGATCCGGCACCCGCTTCTTCAACTGCCTCGCACGGCGGAGTTCTCGCAATCCGTTTGGCACCTCTTCGTGCTGCGGGTGGCGCCGGGACGGAGGCGTGCGTTCATGCGCTACCTCGACGAGCGGGGGTACAGACCGCGATCCACTACCCCCGTCTCATCCCCGAGCAGCAGGCCATGCGGGAAGTGAGGGGGTGCGAGGTTTACGGCGAGCTACAGCGGGCGCGAGACTTCGTCGACAACGCCGTTTCACTGCCCGTACACCCCTTCTTGAGCGAAGAGGAGCAGGCACACGTGGTCTCCTGCTGCAACCTCTGGGACGCCGTCTGATGTTCTCCATCGTGGTGCCGGTCTATCGCAACGAGAGCTCGCTGCCGGAATTGCTTGAAGCTCTGGTGGCGCTGGATCGTGAAATGAGCGGCGAGCTGGAGGCCGTGTTCGTCATCGACGGCAGCCCCGATCGCTCGCTGGACATCCTCGCTGGGGCGCTGCCCGAAGCCTCATTTGCCTCTCAATTGGTCGTCCTGAGCCGGAACTTCGGATCTTGGGCGGCCATTGCCGCCGGGCTTGCCCATGCGGGCGGCGAGTACTGCGGGGTCATGGCAGCAGACCTCCAGGAACCGCCGGAGCTGATGCTGGAGTTCCGTAGCAGGCTGCTCGGCGGCGACTGCGACCTGGTCGTCGGAACGCGCGCATCGCGGTCGGACCCCTGGTCAACTCGCTTGGGCTCGTCGTTTTTCTGGCGCCTCTACCGGGCGCTGGTGCAGCCCGAGATGGCCCGTTCCGGCGTCGACGTGTTCGCCTGCAATCGCCTGGTGCTCGACAGCCTGTTGGCGATGCCCGAGCACAACTCGACCCTGGTGGGTCAGCTCTACTGGCTGGGCTATCGCCGTTGCGAGGTGCCCTATGTTCGCCGTCCACGGCGGAGCGGGCGCAGCGGGTGGACCTTCAAGCGAAGGTTGCGCTATCTCTTGGACAGCGTTTTCGCGTTTTCCGACCTGCCGGTGCGGCTGATGAGCATCGCCGGTCTGTCCGGCATCGTGCTGTCGGTCGTGTTCGCTCTGGTGATTCTCTGGTTCAAGCGGCGCGGAAACATTCAAGTGCCGGGTTACACCGCGACAATTCTTGCCGTGATGTTCTTCGGTGGTCTCAATTCTCTTGGCCTGGGTATCATCGGCGAGTACCTTTGGCGCACGTTCGAAAACACCAAGGGCCGCCCAACGTATCTGGTCGCCGCTCGGCGCACGTTCGGCAGAAAGGAGCGTCAAGCATGAGACCAGGAAAGAAGAAGGCGCCGGTCCCACGCGACCACGCCGCTGCTGGCCACTTCCGGCACTCCCATGCCCTGGTCGAATCGACGACGATCGGCGCCGGCACGCGCATTTGGGCCTTCGCCCACGTGCTGCCCGGCGCGGTCATCGGGCCGATTGCAACATCTGCGATCACGTCTTCATCGAGAACGACGTGATCATGGGTGACCGCGTCACCGTCAAGTGCGGTGTGCAGCTGTGGGATGGTGTCGAGCTCGAGGACGACGTCTTCGTCGGCCCCAATGTAACGTTCACCAACGACCGTTTGCCGCGCAGCCGGCAGCGGCCGGCGCAGCTCACTGCGGACGCGTGTCAAGCGAGGCGCCTCGATCGGCGCCAATGCCACGCTGCTCCCCGGAGTTACGGTCGGTCAGGGGCCATGGTGGGGGCAGGAGCAGTGGTCACCCGCGATGTGCCTCCCAACGCCATCGTCATCGGCAACCCGGCGCGCATCACCGGGTACGTCGCCACGCCGGCGGCGACTGGGCGACCGAGGGCGCGCGGGCGAGCCGGGCGGGGGGTGGTGGCGGGCGTGACGCAGCGGCCCGTGAAAGTGGTATCCGATCTCCGCGGAACCCTGGGCGTATTGGAGCTGGCCAAGGACCTTCCGTTCGCCGCCAAGCGCGTTTTTGCGATCTTCGATGTGCCCAGCCGGGAAGTCCGGGGTGCTCATGCTCATCGTCGGCTTCACCAGTTCCTGGTCTGCGTGAAGGGCGAATGCTCCCTGCTGGTGGATGACGGCAGTCGCCGCGAGGAGCTGCGCTTGGACCGCCCGGAGTTGGGCGTGCACCTCGCGCCACACGTTTGGGGCGTGCAGTTCGGCTTTTCACCCGATGCGGTTCTATTGGTCTTCGCCTCGGAGGAGTACGACCCGGATGAGTATATTCGCGACTATGACGAGTTCCTCCGGCTGGCCAAGCCGCGCCGACGAGCGAGCGGGGCTTAGGCCGGTTTGAGCTGCGGCGGCACCGTCGCCCCGAGGGGGGCCGCCCGGCGCAACGACCCCGGCGATCGGGCAGGCACTCTCACGCGCATCCCCCATAGGCCGGCCCCGGGTGACGACGCACCCGGCCCAGGAGCTCGAGCTCGAGCAGAACGGCGAGGACCTCGTCGAGCGGGGCCCGCAGCGTGACCGCCAGGTCCTCGGGGAGCCAGGAGGTCACCCGGGCGAAGCATGGCGACGAGGCGGCCCTGGAGCCCGGGCAGATCTGGGGGATGGGTGGCGGGATGGTCGGCGCGATGCAGTCGCAGTCGGCCCCGGATCGCGGCCGGCAGGCCGTCGAGGATGTCGTTGGGGTGTTGGACCAGGGCCGCGCCATCCCGCAGGAGGGTATTCGGCCCGACGGCGCGCTCGTCGAAGACCCGGCCCGGCACGGCGTAGATTTCGCGGCCGAGCTCGAGGGCGAGGCGCGCCGTGACCAGCGAGCCCGATCTGGCCGCCGCTTCGACGATCAGGACGCCGTGCGAGAGGGCGGCGATGATGCGATTGCGCACCGGGAAGCTCCAGGTGGTGGGCTCGCGTCCGCAGGGAAACTCGGTCACCAGGGCGCCGGCGCGCTCGATCTCTTCGCCCAGGCGGCGGTGTCCTCGGGGATAGTCGACCCCGTGACCGCAGCCGAGGACGGCGACCGTCCTCCCGTCGGCGGTCTCGATGGCGGCGCGATGGGCGCAGGCGTCGATGCCGTGGGCGAAACCCGAAATGACGCCGAGACCGGATGCTGCCAGCTCGCGGGCAAAGAGCGTCGCCACTTCTCTGCCGTAGGCGCTCATTCGCCGGGAGCCCACGACGCCGATGCCGGGGCTGTCGGGGAGCCGGCCGCGCACGAAGAGGACCGGCGGCGGCAGCGGCAGATCGTAGAGCGCCTCCGGGTAGCCCGGTTCGCCGAAGGCGACCACACTCACGCCCAGCGCGGCCGCCGCTGCGAGCTCCTGCGCCGCGGCCTGGCCCGCCGTTTCTCGAAGACCGAGTCCCCGGGCCAGCGCCGAGGCCGGCACTCCGAGGGCCCGCGCCAGCGAGGGGTCGGGCTCGCGGTTTTCCGTCCAGGCCCAGATCTCGAGGTCCCGCGCCAGGCGGCAGGCCGCCTCGCGAGAGAGCTCGGGGGTCGCGTTGAGGGCCAGACGCAGCTCGCGGCGGGCGTCGTCCGAGGGAAGTTTCGTCATCGATTCTCTAAGACGGAAAATGGGGGCCGTTTCTTGCATGCCACTCGAACCAAAGTGGACGAGGGAGGACAAACTGGTCATGTATGCTACGACTCGGAGGCGCAACGGGGCGCGCCTGCCGGGTGGCGAATTCCCAGGAAAGGACGCTGCATGATGAAGGTCCTTCGCTTCGCACCGCTAGCTCTCGCCATGGGCATGTCCGCCGCATGCGGCAGCTCGGGGGCCCCCCAGGAGAGCGCCAAGAGCCAGCTCTCGTTCGGAACCCAGATGGCCCAGCGCGGCCTCTGGAACGAGGCGCTGTTTCGCTTTCGCCAAGCCGAAAAGCTGGAGTCTTCCAACGGCCGCGTGTGGAACAACGTGGCCGTCGCCTACGAGGCCACCGGGAACTACGAAGAAGCGTTGAAGAGCTACCGAAGGGCGCTCGACCTGGCGCCTGGCGACCAGGAGATCAAGCGCAACTACGCTCGCTTCGTCGAGTTCTATCAGTCGTTCAAGCCCAAGAAGGACGGCGACGCACCCAAACAGGAGGGTGGGATGCCCGCTCTCGGCTTGCCGGGGCTGAACGATCCGCTGCCGGTTACGCCGCCGCTGGCCACACCGCCGCCGGCGGCGCCACCGGTCACGCCGCCGGTCACGCCAGTACCGCCCGCGCCTGAGCCGCCGGTCCAACCGCCGCCGCCGCCGGCCGCCTGGCGCTAATGAGGAGAAACGGGATGGCGCCCATGAAACGACTTTTCGCGCTCGCCCTGATGGGTCTCGCCGCCTCGCCGCTCGCCGCCGGAGTGGCCGAGGTGACGCTTCACCTGCCGGTGCGGGCCCGCATCGACATGCAGAGCCGCAAGACGGTCGGCATCGCTCCATTCATCGTGGTTTCGAAGGAGGGAGAGGGCCGGTTGTCGGGTCACGACGTCGACATCCAGAAAGAGTTCGAGCGCTACCTCGACAAGCTCATCAGGCGCGAGACCGACCTCAAGCGGGTCGGATCTCGGGGCCGGTCGACTTCCCCGATCTTCGACCTCGCACTGCTGTCCAAGAACGAGGACTTCTGGCGCGCCCTCGGGCGAGCGCACGCAGGCCGACCTGATCGCTCGCCGGCAGCCTCGACTTCGACATCCAGGACCGCAGCGGCTACCGCACCGAGGAGTACGTCTCGCCTTTCGACGGCCGCACCTACTACCGCCAGGTGCTGGTCGAGCAGACCGGCTTCGAGTACGACATCGTGATGCAGGTCTACGACGGCCAGCACCGGCGAGCTCGCTGTACAGCGACAACTTCAAGGACTTCAAGCAGTTCGAGGGCGAGCAGGCGCCGATCCGTTGGCGGGCATGTTCGAGAACCTGCTACTCGCTCGAGGACCGCATCGTCGGCGTCTTCGCGCAGAAAGAGGTCGAGGCCACCCGCGTGCTGTTCACCGACTAGTCACCGGCGCGCGAAGGACGAGACCCAGGAGGCGCAGCGGCCGCGTCTTCGGGCCGGCTGCCGAGTCCTGATCGTGAGCGCTGCTCGCCGTGGTCTCGCCGTCGGTCGCTGGCTCTTGCCGCCGCCCGTCGCCGGCACGTCGCCCGCCGCCGCGCAGTTCGGCAAGAACAAGATCCAGTACCGCGAGTTCGACTGGAAGATCTACCACTCGCCGCACTTCGACGTCTACTACTACGCCGACGAGGAGCCGCTGCTGCAGAAGGTGGTGTCCTTCGCCGAGAGCGCCTACGACCAGCTCTCGCGCGAGTTCGACTACCAGATCAAGGACCCGACGCCGCTCATCTTCTACGCCACCCACTCGGCGTTCGAGCAGAACAACATCATCCTCAACTTCATCCCCGAGGGCATCGGCGCCTTCGCCAGCCCGGCGCGCAACCGCATGGTGCTGCCGGTCGACCTGCCCGACGCCGAGCTGCTGCAGCTCATCGCTCCACGAGCTCACCCACATCTTCCAGTACCACATGCTGTTCCAGGGCAGCCTGGCGACGGCCGTCGCCGGCCGCGCCGCCGCAGTGGTTGATGGAGGGCATGGCGAGCTACATGGCGCAAGGACGAGTCGGCGCGCGACAAGATGTTCCTGCGCGACGCGGTGGTCAACGACCGCATCCCGCCGATCACCCAGGCGCGACGTCTCGGCGGCTTCTTCGCCTACCGCTTCGGCCACGCGGTGTTCGACTTCATCGAGGAGCGCTGGGGCAAGGAGGGCTTCCGCGACTTCGTCTACGAGTACCGCAACACCCTCGGCGGCCGCGTCGACCGCGCGCGTCGAGCGCGCCTTCCAGCATCGAGCCCGAGGACTTCGACCTCGAGTTCCGGCGCTGGCTGCGCAGGAAGTACCTGCCCGAGCTGGTGCGAGACCGGCGAGCCGTCGCGACTTCGGCCGGCCCTTCCGCGCCGACGAGGAGCGCGAGCCGGCAGCAGCGACATCTCGCCCGCCGCGTCGCCCTCGGGCGACCTGGTGGCGGCCTTCACGTCACCGAGCGGCGACGTCGACGTGGTGCTCTTCGACGCCCAGCAAGCGGCAGCTGATCGCGCAACCTGACCAAGGGCTTCTCCAACGAGTACCAGTACCTGGTGGCCCAGGAGCTGGCGCTCGGCCGCAAGATGGGGCGCGACCTCGTCCTTCTCGCCCGACGGCAACACGCTCGCGCGTCTTCGCCAAGCGCGAGCGGGGGCGCAGCCTGCTGCTCGGTCGACGTGCTCAACGGCGGCGTCGCGCGAGATCATCGACATGGAGGTCGAGCAGCAGACCGCGCCGGCCTGGTAGCCCGGACGGCCGCACGGTCGCCTTCTCCGGCAACCAGCGGCGGCCGCTTCGACATCTTCGCCGCTCGACCTCGAGAGCGGCGCAGATCACGCAACCTCACCAACGACGACGTCTTCGACGGCGCGCCGGTCTACTCGCCGGACGGCACGTCGATCGTCGTCTCGCTCGGTGGTCGGCGGGCCACGCCAAGCTCTTCCGCATCGACCTCGCCGACCCGGCCAAGCGCTACCAGCTCACCGGCGGCGAGTGCGACGAGAACGACGCGGTCTTCTCGCCGCGACGGCAAGCGGATCTACTTCACCTCCGACCGCAACGGCACCGACAACATCTACAGCCTCGACCTCGCGACCGGCGAAGTTGCGCAGTTCACCAACGTGGTGACCGGCGCGTTCATGCCCACCGTCCTGGCCTCCAGCGAAGGCGACCGGCTGGTGTACACCGGTTACTGGAAGGGCCGCTTCGACCTCCACATCATGGACGAGATCGTGCCCATACCCGGCGTCCTGGTAGCCGCCGAGGCGGCCGCCGCCGCGGTGGTCGAGAAAGCCATGGACGCGGGCTTGCAGATCGGCCAGCCGGCGCCGCCCGGCTACGATCCCACGGTCAGTCCGCAGACCACGGTGCCGTCGCCGCCGCCGCCGGCCGGCGAACCGGTCCCTGAAGACCAAGCGGTCCAGGACACCGCCGCGCCGAGGAGCCCGGACGAGCTGCCGGTCTTCGAGCCCGACATCACCGCCACTATCGACGACGCCAACAAGGAGCCGTACGGCGGCTTCAAGCTGTTCATCGAGGACGCGGGTGCAGCGGTCGGCGTCAACACCGACCAGACGTTCTACTCGGACGTCTTCATCTCGCTCACCGACTACCTCGGCAACCACCGCATGATGCTGGTCTTCAGCTCGATCGAGAGCTTCGCCAACTACGATCTGGCGTACTACAGCTTGAAGCGGCGCTGGAACTGGGGGGCGCGGGTCTTCGACCACCGCACCTACTACATCGGCTTCAACGAGTTCGAGGACACCATCGAGCGTGGCCGGGCGGCGTACTCGGAGACCGGCGGCCAGGCCTCGCTCACCTATCCGATGGACTTCTACCACCGCTTCGAAGTGGCCGGCGGTTACATGCTGCGCGACGTCCAGTACCAGGGCTTCGAGGGCAACATCAACGGCGAGGTGGTGCCGGTCATCGTGCCGCGCGAGGACAACTTCCCCTACGTCAATATGAGCCTGGTCGGCGATACCACCGTCAATGCCGGCTGGGGCCCGGTGTCGGGACGGCGCTGGCGGTTGAACGGCTCGTACGCCCCCGACATCGAGAAGGACCAGCTGGCGATCGACGGCTCGGCCCCCGGCTCGGTGCTCTCGGCGACCGTCGACCTCGACGGCCGCCAGTACTTCCAAGTCTCCCAGCGCTCCAGCCTGGCGATGCGCCTGTTCGTCGGCGCCAGCTTCGGCAACGCGCCGCAGCCGTACTACTTCGGCGGCCTCGACACCCTGCGCGGCTTCGACTTCCGCGACTTCTCGGCGACCGGGCGCTCTTCGCCAACCTCGAGTACCGTTTCCCGCTGTTCGACTTCCTGGGCGGGCCGTTCCTGCAGATCCGCGGCATCCGCGGCCGCATCTTCCTCGACGTCGGCGCCGCGTACTTCAGCTACTCGGGCCGCGATTTCGACTTCTACAACGAAGACACCAACGAGCTACAGGACGGCCGTGCCGCCTACGGCTGGGGCTTCACCTTCGATTTCCTCGGCCTGGAAATGAACTGGGACTTCGCCCAGCAGTGGAAGTTCGAAGGCGCCGAGGACGGCTTCCAGTCCTTCTTCTGGATCGGCCGGAGTTTCTGACAACCGCGCGCCTTGGGCGCGCGGTCGTCCAGAGTGCACGGACCAGGGCCAGCCGGCCCTGGTCCGTTGCAGTCTAGCCGCCTGAGCTAGACTTCCGGCACATGCTGGCAGGCGAGGACCTCGACCGCCGCCTGGCGGAGTACGAGACGCTGCTGGAGATCGGCGTGGAGCTGGCCGCCACGCTCGATCTCCAGCGGGTGCTCGACATCGCGCTGCGCAAGGCCGAGGAGGTCTGCCGCGCCGAGACGAGCTCGATCTGGGAGCTCGACGAGGAGCGGCAGGAGCTCTTCTTCCGCGTCGTGCGCGGAACGCGCCGCGCAGCGAGATCCGCAATCTGCGCGTGCCGCTCGGCGAGGGCATCGTCGGCAGCGTCGCCCGCACCGGCCAGGCCGAGCGCATCAACGACGTCTGCCGCCGACCCTCGCTGGCGCGGCGACTCGGGCCCCAGTTCGCCACCCAGGCGATCCTCGCCGTGCCGCTGGTGGCGCGCGGCCGCGTCATCGGCGTGCTGCAGCTACTCAACCCGGTCGGGCGCCAAGGCTTTACCGCCGGCGACCTGCGCCGCATGCAGCTCTTCGCCGGGCCGCTCGCCAATGCGCTCGAGAACGCCCGCCTCTACGCCGCTCAGAAGCGCCAGTTCGTCGAGATCGTGACGGCGCTCGCCGAAGCGATCGAAAAGCGCGATCCCTACACCGGCGGTCACGTGCGGCGCGTGGTCGGCTACTCGCTGCTGCTCGCCGAGGACATGGGCCTGCCGCTCGAGGAGCTCGAGCGCATCCACCTTTCGGCGACGCTCCACGACGTCGGCAAGATCGCGGTGCCCGACCTGGTTCTCCGCAAGCCGGCGCCGCTCGACGCCGCCGAAATGGAGGTGATGCGCCGCCATACCGTCGACGGCGCGGAGATCGTCGCCTCGCATCGCGTGACTTGCGGGGAGTGCTCACCGGCGTGCGCAGCCACCACGAGCGGCTGGACGGCAAGGGCTATCCCGACGGCCTCGAGGGCGCCGAGATCCCGGCGGTGCCGCGCATCATCGCGGTCGCCGACACCTTCGACGCCATGACCACCTCCGCCCCTACCGCCGCGCCCTGGCGCCGGAAGCGGCGGCGGCGAGAGATCGCCCGCGGCGCCGGCGCGCAGTTCTGTCCGCACGTGGTGGCGGCGTTCGAGCGCCTGTTCGCGCGCGGCGCCTTTACGGTCGAAGCCGGGGCGCGTTTGCTCCGCTCCTTGTCGCTCGACGACGGGCAAGGATAGGATTTTCGACCAAGCCATGGAAATGCAGGTCCTCGGCAGCTACGGCGGCGAGAGTCCAGAGTGCCGGATGACGTGCCTCTTGTTCAACGGCACGACGGCGCTCGACGCCGGCTCGCTGTCGAAGACGCTGCCGATCGAACGCCAGGTGGGGGTGCGCTCGATCGTGCTCTCGCACTCGCACATGGACCACGTCAACTCGCTGCCCTTCTTCATCGAGAACGTCTTCGGCAAGGGCGACGACGCGATCGACATCCACGCCTCGGCGGCAACCATCTACGCCATCCGCAAGTATCTATTCAACAACGCCACCTGGCCGGACTTCACGCGGCTGCCCAATCACCTGCTGCCGGCGATGCGCTTTCACGAGCTCACCGACGAATTGCCGATTCACGTCGAGGGCGTAACGTTCTGTCCGGTCCCGGTCGACCACGTGGTCGCGACCCACGGCTTCCTGGTCGAGCAGGGCGGCGCCTCGGTGCTGTGGTCGTCCGACACCGGACCGACCCAGCGGCTGTGGGAGGTCGCCAACGCGACGCCCAATCTCAAGGCGATCTGCATCGAGGTGTCGTTCGACAACGCGCTGCAGAACATCGCCGACGTCTCGCTCCACCTGACGCCCCAGACGCTGCAGGCGGAGCTGCGCAAGCTGCAGCGCAAGGTGCCGATCCTGCTGCACCATCTCAAGCCGCCCTGCATTCCGCGCATCCGCGAGGAAGTCCGCGCGCTGCGCAACCCGGACATCGAGTTCCTGGAGCAGGGCAAGGTCTATACCTTCTGAGCCGCATGCCGTGCGCCAGCTTTGCGCCGGCCTCGCCATCTGCCTGCTGCTTGCCGGCTGCGGTCCTCCCGTGCGCTCGATGATCTATCCCGCTCCGCCCGTGGCGGTGCCCTCGCCTCCGCCGCCACCGCTGCGCGAAGTCCTCCTCGAGGCGCGCGGCGAGCTGGTCGTCGCCTGGCTGTCGGAAGCCGGTACCGGGCGTCCACTGGTTCTCTATTTCCACGGCAATGGCGAAAACCTCGAGACCATGCGTCAGTCCGGCCTGTTTGCCGAGTTCGCGGGATTGAACGTCGATCTGCTCGCGCTGGACTACCCCGGCTACGGAAACAGCGCCGGCTCGCCGTCGGAGCCCGCCAACGTGGCGGCCGCCGAGGCCGCCCTCGCCTGGGCCCAGCGTGAGCGCGGCGCGCAGCGGCGGATCGTGGCGGGCTGGTCTTTGGGCTCGGCGGTCGCGGTGCAGCTTGCCGCCCGCCACCGCGGGGACATCGACCGCCTGGTGCTCATGAGTCCGTGGACCGGCCTGCGGGCGCTGGCCCGTCAGCACTATCCGGCCTTCATGGTCGCGGCGTTGCTGCACGAGGACTACGACTCGCTCGCGGCGGCTTCCGCGGTGGATGCTCCCGCGCTGGTGATCCACGGCTCGGCCGACGCGATCATTCCGGTTGCGCACGGCGAGGCGGTGGCCGCCGCGCTCGGCGGCGCGCGATTCGTACCCATCGACGGCGCCGGCCACAACGATCTGCTGGGCGAGCCCGCAGTGTGGGAGGAGCTGGGCGCCTTCGTTCGTTGAGGGCACCCCGGGGGTGCTCAACGGCCGGTAGCTTCTCCGCTCCTTTGTCCGCCGAGACGGTAACCGATCGTGAGGTGACCGCGGCGTTCACCGTGGTCGTTGTAGCTCCACGATAGGTAGTAGCGCTCGGCGACCGTGACTCCCACACGCGCGGCGCTGGCGGCGCGGGCCAGGTGCGGCGCGAGCGGGTCGTAGGAAGCGTCGGCGAAGCGCGCGCCGAGCATGGCGTGCACCGCGACGGTGGCGGTCGGTTTCCAATCGGCTCGCACCGCCGCGAGCCCCAGCGAGCGAAAGCCGGGCGCGCTGTCGATCTCCACCAGGGGAGCGAGCTCGAGCCCGGGCCGCAGGCCGACCGGCCGTTGTGCGGCCAGGGCGAGGCGACCGTAGAGCTCCGAATCGGTGTAGCGCAGGTCGACATGGTCGCCGCCGATGGCGCGGTGGACGCGATTCTGAGCCTGCTCGCCGAACAGGCCGTGACCGACGTGCACCGCGCCGACCTCGAGCGTGGCGCTCCAGCCCCGCACGATCGGCAGGGGGCGCCCGATGCTGAGATAGGTCTCATCGAAGCGCAGTCCGGCGGCGCGATCGGTGAAGGCGTTTTCTCGGAGCGAGATCGAGTGCAGCCCGCGCCTGGTTTCGAGGGCCAACGAGAATGTGTAGAGGTCGTCGGGCGTGTGGTGATCGCTCAGCAGATCGTTCTCGGTGGTCAAGTGGACCTCCGCTGCCGCCAGCGGATGCGCCAGCCATGCGAAAGCCACCAGGAGAGCGGCGAAGCGTATCGAGCGCCGGGGTCGGGGAAACGCGAGCGAGGTGGACAGGGTCGCGAACATCGAAGCCTCCTCCTGCCCCGGTCCACTTCAAGGGCTCTGCCAAGGCACCGTCTGTAGCGGCGCGGTAGGGCACGGCCAGCGTAGGTATGGGCCTCCGGACGACCGCGCGTCCGGTGGCCCTGCCCGGCCCGCGCCGGAGGAAGTGTCGCGGATGAATCCGCAACCTGTAGATATTTCGACAGTGAGCTCGTCAAGCCGGGCTCCGCGGATCGTCCCAAGCCCGTGCGGGCGTTGGTCCGGCGCGTCCGCGGGCTCCGCCGTGGGCTGGCATGCAAATTGGGTTAGCTGACCGGCACCGCCGCGGGCCGAGGAGTCGAAAAGCGGCCGCGTCGTTCGTCTTATAGGAGTGGTAGGCATGAGTCAGCGCAACGTGGAGTTGGTAATCGGCAGGCTGGTCACAGATGAAGCCTTCAGGCGGCGCTTTGGCGCCGATCCGGTCGGTGAGCTGCGGCGGTTGGGCGACGCCGGCTTCGAATTGAATCCGTGTGAGCTCCGAGTGCTTTCCGCCCTCGATGTGCGGGTGGTGGCGCGCTTTGCGCAGGACATCGATCCGCGCATCCAGAAAGTCGACCTGCAGGGAGGTGAGGCATGAGGGTAGCCCGGGCAACACGGGCGGCGGCGTTCGCGATCGCCGCGGGCGTGGCAGGGCTGGCCGGCGCGGCAAACGCGGCGGACCGTTCGCTGACGCTCGAAGAGGCGATCGCGCTGGCGCTGCACAACAACAGCGGCATCATCATCGACCGCGAGGCGCGTCAGGCCGCCGCCGCGGCCGTCGACGGCGCGCACGGCGCCTACGATCCCTTGCTCGGCCTCGCGGCCGATTGGGTGGAGAGCAACCCGCCGGTGAACTCGGCGTTCTCGGGCGCGGCGGCCGGGCGCCTCTCGCCCACCAACGAAACCATCGAGGCCTATGGCAGCTTGAGCAAACTGTTGCGCAGCGGCGGCACCGTGACGGTCGACGGCGGCACCGACCGCAACGAGACCGACGGCGTCTTCGGACTGCTCTCGCCGGCGTACGGCTCGCACGCCGGCGTCGAGTTCCGCCAGCCGCTGCTGCGCAACCTCGCGATCGATCCGGCGCGCTTTCGCATTCGCGCCGCCGAGGCCGACCTGGGCTTCGCCGACGCCGGCCTGCGCGAGCAGGTGAGCGAGACCGTGGCGCTGGTCGAGCAGACGTATTGGACGCTGCTCTCGCAGCTTCGCCAGGTCGAGGTCGGCGAGGAAGCGGTGCGGCTCGCCGACGAGCAGCTCAGCGAAACCGAGGCGCGCATCGAGAGCGGCATGGCGCCGGAGAAGGAGATCGCCCAGCCGCGCGCCGAGGTCGAGCGCCGGCGTGGCGAGTTGATCGAGGCCCGCCAGGGCGCCACCCGCGCGGAGAACACGCTCAAGCTGCTCATCCTGGGGGAGGGCACCGAGGCCGACGTGGCGCTGTGGGCGGACCGCCTCGTCCCCGCCGATCCGGCCGATGTCACCGTGGACGTGCCGGACGCGGCGGCGGCGATGGAGCGCGCGCTGGCCAATCGCCCCGAGCTCCGCGCCCTGCAGGCGGTGCTCGACCGGCGCAATGCGGAAGCGGCTCTGGCCAAGGATGCGGTGAAGCCGGCCCTCGACGCGGTGCTCGGCTACCAGCGCTTCGGCCTCGCCGGTCGCGAGAACCCTGCAGCGCAGCCGTTCCCCGGACAGCCGAGCGAGGTCCCGCCGGAGCTCGAGGGCGGGCAGGGCGACGCGCTCGACGCGCTGTTCGACGGCGACTTCGACGAAGCGCGGGTCGGCCTGGCTTTCGGATTCCCGCTCGGCAACCGCGAAGCGCGCGCCAACCTCGAGATCGCCAGGAGCGCCGAGCGCCAGGCCGAAGCCGACTTGTCGCGTCTGCGCAAACTGATCCGCACCGAGGTGCTCGACGCCATCGCGGCGCTCGACACCGCCGGCCAGCGCATCGAGTCGGCCCAGGCGGCGCGCGAAGCGGCGGAGGTGCAGCTCGAGTCGGAGCGCGAGCGCTACGGCGCCGGCATGTCGACCAACTTCCTGGTGCTGACGCGCCAGAACGATCTCTCGCGCCGCGCGGCTCGACGAGATCGACGGCCAGACCGACTACCGCCGGGCGCGCACCGCGCTGGCCCGCGTCACCGGCACGCTGCTCGACGAGCGTGGCGTAACGGTCGAAACTACGATTGCCACCGAGGATAAGGCTCCGTAAGGAGGAGATCCCATGAAGAAACGTATATTCATCGTGGTCGGGGCGATGCTGCTGTTCATCGCCGCGATCGGATTCGTGAAGTTCATTCAGGTGCGGGCGGCGATCGCCCAGAACGCGTCGCTTCCAGCTGCCGCCCGAAGCGGTGACGACCGCGGTCGCCGAGGAGGTCGAGTGGCCGTCTACGCTCCGCGCCGTCGGCTCGGTCGAGTCGCGGTGCAGGGCGTGACGGTGAGCGCCGACCTGCCGGGCATCGTCGAGAAGATCGCCTTCGAGTCCGGCGACGCGGTGCGAAAGGGCGACCTCCTGGTCCAGCTCGACGCCAGCCAGGAGCGCGCCCAGCTCGTCGCCGCCGAGTCGGCGCAGCAAGCTGGCGACGGTCAACCTCGAGCGCATGCGCGGGCTGCGCGCCAAGGGCGTGACCTCGCAGGCCGAGCTCGATCGCTTGCAAGCGGAGGCCCAGCAGGCCACGGCCCGGGCGGGAGAGATCCGCGCCACCATCGAGCGCAAGCGCATCCGCGCGCCGTTCTCCGGCACCCTCGGCATCCGCCAGGTCAACCTCGGCCAGTACCTCAACGGCGGCGACCCGGTGGTGCCGCTGCAGACGCTCGATCCCGATCCTAGTCAACTTCACGGTGCCCCAACAGCAGCTGAACGCCGTGGTGGTCGGTCGCGAAGTGGCGGTGACCGGGGAGGGCCTGGCGGTCATGGCGAGCGGCAAGATCACCGCCGTCGATTCGGTGGTCGATCCGGCGACGCGCAACGTCCAGGTCCAGGCGACCTTCGCCAACGCGCAGGGAACCGCTGCGTCCGGGTATGTTCGTCGAGGCCCAGGTCGAGCTCGGCACCGCGCGAGAAGGCGATCGCCCTGCCGGCCTCGGCGATCAACTACGCGCCCTACGGCGACTCGGTCTTCGTCGTCGAGGACGTGACCGGTCCCGACGGCAAGACCTATCGCGGCGTACGCCAGCAGGTGGTCAAGCTCGGCGCGGCGCGCGGCGATCAGGTGGCGGTGATCTCCGGCCTCAAGCCGGGCGAGGAAGTGGTGACTTCGGGCGTCTTCAAGCTGCGCCCGGGCGCCGCGGTGGTAGGTCAACAACGAGACCAGCCTTCGAATAGCGCGACCCCGACGCCGGAGGACAGCTGATGAAATTCACCGATCTCTTCATCCGCCGGCCGGTGCTGGCGATCGTCGTCAACCTGGTCATCCTGATCGCCGGATCTGCAGTCGATCCGCTCGCTGTCGGTGCGGCAGTTTCCGCGTAGCGACATCGCGGTGATCCGGGTCACCACCGCCTACATCGGCGCCAACGCCGACCTGGTGCGCGGTTTCATCTCGACGCCGCTCGAGCGCGTCATCGCCTCGCTCGGACGGCATCGACTACATGGAATCGTCGAGCGCCCAGGGTGTTTCGACGATCACCGTTCACCTCAAGCTCAACTACGACACCAACGCGGCGCTGACCCAGATCCAGGCCAAGGTGGCCCAGGTGAGGAACGACCTGCCGCCCGAGGCCGAGGCGCCGATCATCGAGCTCGAGACCGCCGACAACCAGTTCGCGGCGGTCTACCTCGGCTTCTCTTCGCCCGACCTCGACCCGAACCAGATCACCGACTACCTCACCCGGGTCGTGCAGCCGAAGCTATCGGCGATCTCCGGTGTGCAGCGCGCCGACATCCTCGGCGGCCGCACCTTCGCGATGCGCGTCTGGCTGAAGCCCGACATGATGGCGGCGCGCGGCATCTCGCCGTCGGACGTCCAGGACGCACTGGCCGCGAACAACTATCTCTCGGCTCTCGGCCGCACCAAGGGCTCGATGGTTTCGGTCAACCTGGTCGCCAACACCGACCTGCAGACCGCCGAGGAGTTCCGCCAGCTGGTGGTGAAGGAGGGCGAAGGCGGCGTGGTGCGGCTCGGCGAGATCGCCGACGTCGTGCTGGGCGCCGAGAACTACGAGCAGGAAGTGCGCTTCAACGGCGAGAGCGCCACCTTCATGGGCATCTGGGTGCTGCCCACCGCCAACGCGCTCGAGGTGATCGGCGAGTGCGCGACGCCATGCCCGAAATCCAGGCGCAGCTGCCGGCCGGGCATGACGGGCGGTATCCCATACGACTCGACGCGACTACATCCGCAACGCCATCGAAGAGGTGTTGAAGACACTCTGCCGAGACGCTGCTCATCGTCATCCTGGTGATCTTCCTGTTCCTCGGCTCGATCCGCTCGGTGATCATCCCGGTGGTGGCGATCCCGATCTCGCTGATCGGCGCCGTCTTCATCATGATGGTCGGCGGCTTCACCATCAACCTGCTCACCCTGCTCGCCATCGTGCTCTCGGTCGGCCTCGTGGTCGACGACGCCATCGTCATGGTGGAGAACGTCGAGCGCCACCTGCACCTCGGCAAGAAGCCGTTCGAGGCGGCGCTCGCACGCCGCCCGCGAGCTGGTGGGCCCGATCATCGCCATGACCATCACCCTGGCGGCGGTCTACACCCCGCTCGCCATCCAGGGCGGCCTCACCGGCTCGCTCTTCCGCGAGTTCGCGTTTACGCTCGCCGGCGCGGTGATCGTTTCCGGCATCGTCGCCCTGACGCTGTCGCCGATGATGGGCTCGAAGCTGCTGCGCGCCGGCGACACCGACCGCGGCTTCGCGGGCGTGGTCAACCGCCGGTTCGAGAGCGTGCGCCAGGCGTTACGCTCGGGTGCTCGGCAACACGCTCAAGTACCGTCCGGTGGTGCTCGTCCTGTGGCTGATGGTGGTGGCGCTGATCTTCCCGTTCTTCATGTTCTCGCAGCGTGAGCTGGCGCCGGCCGAGGACCAGGGCGTGGTGTTCGCCATCATCCAGGCGGCCGCCAACTCGACCATCGACCAGACCAAGATGTTCGCCGAGAAGGTTCAGGGCGTGTTCGAGTCGTTCCCCGAAACTCACGCCACGTTCCAGCTCATGTTTCCCGACGGTCGGCTTCGGCGGCATGGTCACCAAGCCCTGGAGCGAGCGCGACAAGAGCTCGGCGCAACTGCAGATGGAGGCGTCGGCCAAGCTCGGGCAGATTCCCGGCGTGCGCATCATTCCGCTCACCCCGCCGCCGCTCCCGGGCGGCGGCGACTTCCCGATCGACCTGGTGATCTCGGGGACCGCCGAGCCGGCGCGATTGGCCGAGTTCGCAGGACAGCTGGTGGGCAAGGCCTTCCAGAGCGGGCTTTTCATGTACGCCGATAGCCGATCTGAAGTTCGACCAGCCGCAGGCCGAGGTGGTTTTCGACCGCGACAAGGTGCGTTCGCTGGGCGTCGACATGAGCCAGGCGGGGCGCGATCTCTCGATCCTCCTGGGCGGAAACTACGTCAATCGCTTCTCGATCCAGGGGCGCAGCTACAAGGTCATCCCGCAGATCCAGCGCGCCGACCGCTTGAACCCCGAACAGCTCAAGGACATCTACGTCACCGGCGGCGAGGGCAAGCTGGTGCCGCTGTCGACCTTCGCCACCATCAAGACCACGACCGAACCGCGCGAGCTCAAGCGTTTCCAGCAGCTGAACGCGGTGCGCATGCAGGGCGTGGTGCCGCCGGGTGTGCCGCTCGACAAAGCGCTGAGCTATCTCGAAACCGAAGCCAGCGAATATCCTGCCGCAGGGCTTCACTCTCGACTACGCCGGCGAGTCGCGTCAGCTACGCACTGAGGGCAAGCGCTTCCTCGGCACCTTCCTGCTCTCGGCGATCCTGATCTACCTGGTGCTGGCGGCGCAGTTCGAGAGCTTCCGCGATCCCTTCATCATTCTCGCCGGCTCGGTGCCGCTGGCGCTCTCCGGGGCGCTGCTGTTCTCGTTCCTGGGGTTCACGTCGCTCAACATCTACAGCCAGGTGGGCCTCATCACCCTGGTCGGACTGGTGGCCAAGAACGGCATCCTGATCGTCGAGTTCGCCAACCACC
Organism: Thermoanaerobaculia bacterium; assembly: GCA_963821905.1. Classification (GTDB taxonomy): domain Bacteria; phylum Acidobacteriota; class Thermoanaerobaculia; order Multivoradales; family JAGPDF01; genus CAWGFP01. The sequence goes on from CAWGFP010000009.1 coordinate 81,207, forward strand.
TCCAGGAGCAGGGCCGCGACAAGCTGCGCGCGGTGATCGAGGCCGCCAGCACCCGGCTGCGGCCGGTCTTGATGACCACCGCCGCCACCGTGGTCGGCCACTTGCCGCTGGTCTTCGCCACCGGCCCCGGCGCCGGGGCGCGAAACTCGATCGGCATCATGCTGGTGTCGGGCATGATCATCGGCACGGTCTTCACCCTGTTCGTGGTGCCGTCGATCTACATGCTGGTCGCCAAGACGCGCACTGCCGAAGCGGCCGAGAACGCGAGGCTCGAGGAAACGGTTCCGGATCTGGTCACCGCCTGATTCGGGCGGCAGTTCACGCCGCGGCTCGTCAACCGCGCCGGTCAACGCCGGCGCGGTTTGTTATTTGGCGGCGACGGCGGAGGCCGGAACGACGATGCCTCGCCAGCGGCCCTGGCGGAAGCGGAGCAGGCTGAGGACGCAGCGGGTCATGTGCCCGAGCACGATCGCGATCCAGATGCCGGCCGGGGCGAGGCGGCCGGTGAGCTGCAGGGCGGTGCAGATGCCGAGCGGCACGATGATCTGCGAGACGATCGAGATATAGAGCGGCGAGCGGGTGTCGCCGGTGCCTTGCAGGCCGCCGGTGTAGGTCAGCGCGACGGTCACGAACAGGCCGGAGACGCTCAGGTAACGCAGCAGCTGGCTGCCGAGCGCGACCACCGTGGGATCTTCCATGCCGAAGAGCCCGAGCAGCGTGCGCGGGAGCAGCAAGAAGAGCAGACCGAAGAACGTCGCCAGCGACAGGCCGAGTCCGGCCGCGACGTGCACGCCGGCAATCGAGCGTTCGGGCTTGCCGGCGCCCAGGTTCTGGCCGGCGACCGTCGCCGCGGCGCTCATCAAGCCGACCGAGGTCCAGGTGATGAAGGCGAAGAGCTCCGTGTAGGCGACCGCGTAGGCGGCCTGGGCTTCGGCACTCTGCGGGAGCGAGCCGATATAGCGCAGCAGCAGCACGCCGGCCACGTTCATGGCGATTCCCTGGAGGCCGGTGGGTAGCCCGAAACGAAAGAGCGAGCGCACGATGGTCCAGTCCGGACGCAGGTTCATGCCGCGATGCCAGACGATGGGCAGCCGGCCGGAGAAGAGCATGTAGAGCGCGATGCCGCTGGTCACCGCGCCGGCGACGGCGGTGCCGACCGCCGCGCCCATGGTGCCGAGGCGCGGGAACGGGCCGACGCCGGTGATGAACAGGATGTTGCAGCCGATGTTGAGCGCGGTGAGGAGAATGCCCAGCCGCAGCGGCGTCTTGGCGTCACCCACGGCGCGCAGCGCGCCGCTGATCATGAAGAAGATCAGCATTCCCAGGCTGCCGACGAACATCATGCGCAGGAAAGGCAGGGCCTCGGCGCGCACCGCGGGCGCGGCGTTGACCACCTCGAGCAGCGTCGGCGCCAGCACCCAGCCGATGGGAGCGAGCAGCAGACCCCACATGGCCGCGGCAGCGAGAAACGCCTGGTAGACCGTGCGGTTGACGCTCTCGGAATCGTTGGCGCCGGCGAAACGCGCCACCAGCACCCCCATGCCGCCGAACACCGACATGACGAACACGATCACCACGATGAAGATCTGGATCGCCACGCCGACCGCGGCGTTGCCGGTGTAGCCGACGAAATGGCCGACCAGGGCGTGGTCGATCACGCCCTGCAGCCCGCCGATCAGGTTCTGCGCCATGGTCGGCCAGGCAATGCGCCAGACGGCGCGCGGAATGGGACCCTCGACGATCGAGCGGTCGAGGGGCTTCGCTGCGCGCGGGGCCGCGACGCTCATGGCCGGCGCAGCGTGTCATGTTTCACGATCGGCCTCCAGATCGATGGGCCGAGCGGCTGCGCCCCAGATGTATTGGGGTCAGCGCCCGCGGGGCGCGAAATCGACCACCACGTCGAAGCCGCCGTAAGTCATGCGCTTCATGTCGAAGAGCATGGGATCGGTCATCATCTTGGCGATCCGCGGGTCCTTCATGACCTTGGCGTTCACCTTGTCCCGGTGAGCGCGCGACTTGTAGACGATCCACGAGAAGGCCACGGTCTCGCCGGGTTTCGCCTTCACCAGGCGGGGAAACGGCAGCGCGCCCTTGGCGCGTGGGTCCTCGACGATGCACTCGCGATACTCGAGCGCGCCGTGCTCCATCCAGACCTCCCCCGCCTTGCGCGCGATGCGGCGGTAGGCGGCGACTTTCTTCCTGGGCATGGGAATGACGAAACCGTCGACGTAACGTGCCATGGTCAGTTCTCCTTTCGTCCATCTTTCAAGTTTCGAGCTGGACGGACTTGTGTCGGCTGGTCCGGCAACTGTGTCCGCAGCTCTATTAGGGACCCGCTCTCACTATGACGACGAACGGGGATTCGCCGGATCGACATCCGGCCGCGCACTGGCCTCGGCGAGCCGGTGGCGCTGGCTCTCCTCGCGGGCGCGGGCCTCGGGAGTGAGCTCGGGCCCGAAGTCCTCGAGCTCGGCGATCTGCCGGATCTCCACTTCCGTTTCGCCCTCGAAGGGGATGCGCTTGACCCATTCGACGGCCTCGTCGAACGACCGCACCTGGAGGATCCAGAAGCCCGCGAGGAGCTCCTTGGTCTCGGTGAAGGGGCCGTCGACGACCGTTTTCTGGCCCTGGCCGAAGTGGATCCGCTTAGCGCGCGAGCTCGGATGGAGTCCCTCGCCCGCGAGCAGCACGCCGGCCCGCACGAGTTCCTCGTTGTAATGGGTCATCGCGGTGAGCATCCTTTCCTCCGGCGGGGCACCGCTCTCGGATTTCGGGGTGGCTTTGACGAGTACCATGAATCGCATCGCGTGCCTCCTTCTGGTTCCACTCTAACGACGAATGGCGGCTCCCCCGATCGACACTTCGCTGGCGGCGCTGTGTCTATACTGCCGGCCTCATGGTCGTTCATCTGGTCGACGGAACCTACGAGCTGTTTCGCCACTTCTACGGCCTGCGGCGCTTCAGCAAAGGCAAGGATCCGCGGTTCGGAGCGGTCAGCCGCGTGCTCCACACAATTCTGCAGATGATCGAAGGCGAAGCGACCCACCTCGGCGTGGCGACGGATCACGTGATCGAGTCGTTTCGCAACGATCTGTGGCCCGGCTACAAGACCGGAGCGGGCGTCGAGCGCGCTCTGCTGGCCCAGTTCCATCCGCTCGAGGAATCCCTGGTGGACATGGGCATTGCGACGTGGCCGATGGTCGAGCTCGAGGCGGACGACGCCCTGGCCTCTGCCGCTCACCTCGCCGCACTCGAGCCGGAGGTCGAGAAGGTCTGCATCTGGACGCCCGACAAGGACCTCGCGCAGTGTGTGCGTGGCGACCGTGTGGTACAGGTCGACCGGCGCTCGAACGTGATCCGTGGCGACGAGGGCGTGCGGGCAAAGTTCGGGGTCCCGCCGGAGCGCATTCCCGACTACCTCGCCCTGGTCGGCGATTCCTCCGATGGATACCCCGGCCTGCCGGGGATCGGTCCCACCACCGCGGCCCGGCTGATCACCCGCTACGGCGCGCTGGAGGAATTTCCGCCGGAGACCTTCCAGGGACAGCGCGACCTCGCGCTGCTGTTCAAGGATCTCGCCACCCTGCGCACCGAAGCGCCGCTCTTCACTGGCGTCGAGGAGCTGCGCTGGCGGGGGCCCACGGCGAGCTTTGCGGCGCGCGCCGAGCGTCTCGGGGATCCGCGACTGGCCGAGCGCGCGCAGAAGGCCTTCGAGCGCATCGAACACGCGAGTTAGCGAATCAAGCCGGCCGATGTCGCCGAAGCGTCACACGGACGCCATTGGGAAACATTTGCTAACATCTAGCGTTCATAGGGACATGGGCGACTCGACGCGGTGGAGCCTGCTGCCGGATCGCGACCTCGCAACTCGCTATTGGGAGGCGCGGGGAGAGCTCGACCGCTTGCGCGCCACCGCCCGCGGTCGCGCGGACGAGCCGAGCGGCGAGGAGCTGGCCGGAGCCTTCCAGCGCATTCGCGAGCTCGACGCGCTCTGCGAGCAGCTCTGGCGTGAAAGCCAGCGCCGCGCCAGGTCCGGCATCGTTCCGTCGACGTAGCTCCTCTTCAATCCCACAGATCGCGCATTCTCTTCCCGGCGTCGATTCTCGCCGGACCCTGGTCCGGGGCGCCGTCGGCGGACTTGGGGAGGAGTCGCGCCTGGCGTTCGAAGAGCTCGATGACGTGAGGCGGTAGGAAGCGCGAGTTGGGCGCCTGGATGGCGCGGTCGCCGGTGCGCGACTGGCTGCGCACGAAGAAGCGCTGCGGCTGCACCAGCGCCAGGTGCTCCTTGGCGCGGGTCATCGCGACGTAGAGCAGGCGCCGCTCCTCCTCGAGCTCGTCGCGGCTCCCCGCCGACATGTCGGATGGGATACAGCCGTCGACCACATTGAGCACGAAGACGGCGCGCCACTCCTGCCCCTTGGCGGAGTGGATGGTCGAGACCGTCAGCCAGTCCTCGTCGAGGTGCGGTGGCCCTGCCTCGTCGCCCAGCGTCGCCGGCGGATCGAGCGCCAGCTCGGCGAGGAAGCGCTCGCGCGACGGAAAGCTCGCCGCGATCAGCTCGAGCTGGTCGAGGTCGGCCTCGCGCAGCGGCGCGTTCTCGTGCGTGCGCTCGAGCACCGGTGCGTACCACTCCCGCACGCGATGGAGCTGTCCCGACCATTCCGATGCGCGGCGCAGATCGGTGAGCAGTTTGCCGCAGGCTCTCCCACTCGGTGGCGGCTTCGCCGGGGGGAGTCCAGGCCGCGAGGCCTTCTCCCGCGAGTTGCGCGACCGCCCGCCGCGCGCCGGCCGGTCCGACGCCGCGCAGGAGCTGCAGGATGCGAAACCCCGCCACCTCGTCGCGCGGGTTCTCGGCCCAGCGCAGGATTGCCAGCACGTCCTTGACGTGCGCGGCCTCGAGGAACTTCAAGCCGCCGTACTTGACGAACGGAATGTCGCGCCGGGCGAGCTCGATCTCGAGCGCGTCGCTGTGGTACGCCGCCCGCACCAGAACCGATTGGTCGCGCAGCAGGAGCCCTTCCTCGCGTCGCTCGAGGATCATCTCGGCGACCACCTCGGCCTGGCGCGCCTCGTCCTCGACGGTGACCAGAAGCGGCCGCGCCCCCTGGCCGCGCGCCGCCACGAGCGCCTTGCGGAAGCGTCCCTGGCTCTCGTTGATCACCGCGTTGGCGGCGTCGAGGATGGGCTGGGTCGAGCGGTAGTTGCGATCGAGCGAAATCACTTCGGCGCCGCCGGGGAAAGCGTCGGGGAAGCCGGTGATGTTGCCGATCTCGGCGGCGCGAAAACCGTAGATCGACTGGGCGTCGTCGCCCACCACGGTGAGACCGGCGCCGTCGGGCCGCAGCGCCAGGAGGATCTGGGACTGGAGCGCGTTGGTGTCCTGGTACTCGTCGACCAGGATGTGATCGAAGCGCTCGCTCACCGCCCGCGCCAGATCCGGCTCGCTCACCAGGAGCGACCAGTAGAGCAGCAGGTCGTCGTAGTCCAGCACCTGCTGGCGCTGCTTCGCCACCACGTAGGCCTTGAAGAGACCGCGCAGCTGCACCTCCCAGTTCGCGCACCAGGGGAAATCCTGGCCAGCACTTCGTCGAGTGCGGCGCCGCTGTTGACCTTGCGCGAGTAGATCGCCAGGCAGGTCGCCTTCTTGGGAAAGCGCTTGGCGGTGCGGTCGAGATCGAGCTGCGTGCGCTCGAGATCCATCAGGTCCTCGGCGTCGCCGCGGTCGAGCACGGTGAACTCGGGCTCGAGGCCGAGCGCGGAGCCGTGCAGCCGCAGCAGCCGGTTGGCGATCGAGTGGAATGTGCCAGCCCACGGCAGGCGCCCGGAAGCCCCGCCGCGCACGTGGCTCACCAGGCCTTCAGCGCGCCGCGTCATCTCCGCGGCGGCGCGCCGGGTGAATGTCAGTAAGAGGATCCGCCCTGGGTCCGCGCCGGCGAGGATGAGCTGCGCGACGCGGTGGGCGAGGGTCATCGTCTTGCCGGTCCCGGCGCCGGCGATGACCAGCAGCGGCCGCGAGCCCCGCGGTGCGGCGTCGAAGGTCGCGGCGGCGCGCTGCTCGGCGTTGAGGGTGGCGAGTGGATCGGACGCTGGGTCCATCGGCGCGAAACCTACCGCAATGGACGACGGAATGGAGAGAAACGGCGGGCGGCATGTTGTATGCATCTGGAATTCGCACGACGGCGCTGCTTCTTCGCCGCGGCGCCGCGGGAGGGTGGGAAATGCGGATGACCAGCAGATGTGAGCTACCGAGCCGACAGGGCGGCCTCAGTCGTGTCACCGACCGCGAGCTTGCGGCCCGCTACTGGGCGGCTCGCGGCGAATTGGATCGGTTGCGGCTGCGCCAGGATGCGGTCCTGCGTGAGACGCTCTCGGGCGAGGAGTTGGCGGGCGCGTTCCAGCGCATACGTGAGCTCGACGCGCTGTGCTCCCAACTTTGGCGCGAAAGCCGGCGCCGCACGCTGGCCGGCAGTGTCGAGGACGACGCCTGAGCCGATGCCCGCAGCTGCCCCGAATGTCATCCTGAGCCAAGCGAAGGATCTGGACCACTGTCGTTGCCGCAACCACTCGCGCTCGCGCAGGCCTCGGGCTTCAGAAACCAGTTCCGCCAGACGTCCGGCTATCCTCATAGGTCAAGGAATGACCTAGAGGAGACGCCATGAAGCCGAGAATGCTGGGAATCTGTTTTCTACTCGCTGCGAGTTGCGCCCTGGCCGCCGGACGAGCCGAAACCAAGACGGTGGTGATCCCCAAGGGCCACGATGGGGCGTACGACGAATGGGGCTATGCGCCGGCGATTCGCGTCGGCGACACGGTTATCGTGTCCGGAATTCCTGCCGGTGGTCCCGGCGACTACGCGGCCCAGGTGCGGCGGATGTTCGAGCGCGCCAAGGAGACGCTGGCCGCCGCCGGCGCGACGATGGACGACGTGGTCGAGCTCACGTCGTTTCACACCGGCGCCAAGGACAGCGAGAGTTTCCAGAAGGAGTTCGAGACTCTCCACAAGGTGCACGCGGAGTTTTTCCCCAGTTACAAACCGGCGTGGACCGCGGTCGGCACCACGGCGCTCCTGGCGCCCGGTGCGGTGCTCGAGATGCGCTTCGTGGCGATGGTGGGTTCCGGCAAACAGATCCGGGTCGACCGGCAGGGCGCGAAGAAGCCTTGATCGCGGGCGCCGCCCTCGGCGCTGCTGCGCGCTGACGGTCAGACGTTCCAGATCCCGTCGCAGTACTCGCGAATCGACCGGTCCGACGAGAAGTAACCCATTCGCGCCACGTTGAGGATGGCGCGCCGGCTCCACTCGTCCGGATCGGACCACAGAAGGCTGACCGCGGCCTGGCAGTCAGCGTATGCCGGGAAATCGGCGAGGACCATGTAGTCGTCGCGGTCGAAAAGGGCGTCGAGAATGGGCCGGAACAGCTCGCGGTCACCGCCGGAGAAGCGGCCCGAAGCGAGCTCGTCGAGGACGCGCGCGAGACGCGGGTCGGTGGCAGCCGCGGCGCGGGGATCGTAGCCGCGCGACTTGCGGTCCGCCACCTCGGGTGCGGTGAGACCGAAGAGGAAGAAGTTCTCGGCGCCGACCGCCTCGCAAATCTCGACGTTGGCGCCGTCGAGGGTGCCGATGGTGAGGGCGCCGTTGAGGGCGAACTTCATGTTGCCGGTGCCGGAGGCTTCCTTGCCGGCGGTCGAGATCTGCTCGGAGAGGTCGGCGGCCGGGTAGATGCGCTGGGCGTTCTTGACGTTGAAATCGGGTGAGAAGACGACCCGCAGCCGGCCGGCGACACGGGAATCGCGATGCACGGTGTCGCCGATGGAGTGGACCAGCTTGATGATGCGGCGGGCGAGGAAGTATCCCGGCGCCGCTTTGCCGGCGAAGATCACGGTGCGCGGCGCGGTCTCCGGCTGCGAGTCGTCGATCAGTGTCAGGTAGAGATGGATGAGGTGGAGCGCGTTGAGGTGTTGCCGCTTGTATTCGTGCAGGCGCTTGGCCTGGACGTCGAAGAGGCTCTCGGGATCGGCGACGAGGCCGGTCGTCTCGTTGAGCTGCGCGGCGAGGGCCCGCTTGTTGTCGAGTTTGATGCGGCGGAAGGCAGCACGGAAGGCGGCGTCCCCGGCATGCGGCTCGAGGTCGCGCAGGCGCTCGAGGTCGCGGGTCCAGGCGTCGCCGATCGTGTCGTGCAGCAGCCGGCAGAGCGCCGGGTTGCCGAGTTGCAGGAAGCGACGCGGCGTGACGCCGTTGGTGATGTTGGTGAAGCGCTCGGGGAAGACGCGGTGGAAGTCGGCGAGCACGCTCTCGGTGAGCAGTTGGGAGTGGAGCCGGGAGACGCCGTTGACGTGGTGGCTGCCGACCGTCGCGAGATGCGCCATGCGCACGGTTCGCATGTCTCCCTCGCCGATCAGTGAGACGCGCGCCGCGAGGCCGGGGTCGTCCGGAAAGCGCCGGCGCACGTCGTCGAGGAAACGGCGGTTGATCTCGTAGACGATCTCGAGGTGGCGGGGCAGGAGCGTCCCGAAGAGCTCGACCGCCCAGGTCTCGAGGGCTTCGGGCAGCAGTGTGTGGTTGGTGTAGCCGAAGGTCCCCCGAGTGATCTCCCAGGCTTCCTCCCAGCCGTAGAGGTGCTCGTCGACCAGCAGCCGCATGAGCTCGGCGACGGCGAGCGCGGGGTGGGTGTCGTTCAATTGCACCGCGTACTTCTCGTGGAAGCGGTCGAGGCTGGCGTCGCGCTGCAGGTGGATGCGGATCATGTCGCGCAGCGCGCAGGCGACGAAGAAGTACTCCTGGCGCAGGCGCAGTTCCTTGCCTTGGGCGAAGGAGTCGTTGGGGTAGAGCACCTTGGTGAGGTTCTCCGACACCACCTTCTCTTCCACCGCGCCGAGGTAGTCGCCGTGGTTGAAGGCCTGGAAGTCGAACGACTCGCGCGCCTCGGCCCGCCAAAGACGGAGGAAGTTGGTGGTCGCGCCGCCGTAACCGGCGATCGGCGTGTCGTAGGCGATGCCGCGCACGATCTGCTCCGGCACCCAGCGCACGCGGTAGTCGCCTTCGGCGTCGGTGAAGCCCTCGCAGCGTCCGCCGAAGCCGATGTTGAACGCGATCTCGGGCCGTGCGATCTCCCAAGGGTTGCCCAGGCGCAGCCAGGTGTCCGAGATCTCGGCCTGCCAACCGTCTTTGATGGTCTGGTCGAAGATGCCGAACTCGTATCGGATGCCGTAGCCGATCGAGGGAATGCCCAGTGTGGCGAGCGAATCGAGGAAGCACGCCGCTAGTCTCCCGAGTCCGCCGTTGCCGAGCCCCGGTTCCTCCTCCTGCGCCAAGAGCTCGTCGAGGTCGAGCCCCATCGCCACGCAGGCCTCGCGGGTTGCCTCCTCGATGCCCAACGCCAGGAGGTTGTTGCCGAGCTGCGGACCGAGCAGGAACTCCGCCGAGAGATAACAGACGGTGCGGGCGCGCGCCTCGCGATAGCGCATCACCGTCTCGACCCAGCGGTGAAGCAGTCGGTCGCGCACCGTGTAGGCGAGGGCCAGGTAGTAGTCGTTTTTCGACGCCACCGGCGGAAAGCGCGCCAGTTGGTAGAAGAGATTGTCGTGAATCGAGCGCGCGATCGCCTCGGCGTCGAGGCCGACGCGTTCGCGCGCTGGCGGGCGCACTCCCAGCGGCCACGCGCCTGGGGGCTCGGTCGGATGCATTAGGCCGGTTCCGGTTGCCGTCCAGCATAGCGGAAGGGCATACCGTCGGGCGGCGCTACAATCGATCCCGGCCGATGTCCTACCGCCGCCTGCTGGGCCGGATGCTCGTCGTCTGTGCGGTGATCGCCGGGGTCACCGTGCTGGCGCTAGCAGCGCAGGTGAACGCCATCACGGTCAGCTTCGTGTACCTGGTTGCCGTGCTGTTGCTCGCCGCGTGGGGCGGATCGCGCGCCGGTATCGTCGCGTCGCTCGCCGCGAGCGGCTGTTTCAACTTCTTCTTTCTGCCACCCACCGGCACCTTCCACATCGCCGAGGTGGAAAACTGGGTGGCTCTGGGCGCTTTCCTCGCCGCTGCGACCTTCGCCAGCCGGCTCGTGGCCCGTGAGCGGGCGGTCGCCGCTGAAGCCGAGAGCCGGCGGCGTGAGATCACGGCGCTCTATGAGCTGTCGCTCGATCTGTTTGCCTCCGCGTCCACGCCCGGTGGGCTCGACGCCGCCACGGCGCGCGCCCTGCGGCGCATCGGCGTGCTGAGTGGCGGCTTCGTGCCCGACACAGCCGGGAGCGTGGACTGGGTCGGGGCCCCGGCCGACCTCGAGACTCATCGGCTGATCGCCGAGTCACCGGCGCCCTTCCCGCAGCTGCGGATACCGGTGGAAGTCGGTGGGCGGCCGGTGGGTTCGCTAGTGGTCTACGGCGCCGGAGCGCCGCGCGCGACCTTGGAAGCGGTGGCGCGGATGGTCGGACTGGCGGTTGAGCGCGAGCGCCTGCTCGGCGAACGCGCCCGCTTGCGCGGTATCGAGGAAAGCGACGCCATGAAGACGGCGCTGCTGCGCGCCGTCTCGCACGACCTCTCGACGCCGCTCACCGCGATCGGCCTGCAAGTGGAGGCCATCCGGCGTCGTCTGGGGTCCGACAGCGAGGGCGCCGCAGCGATCGAATCGCTCGCCCTGGCCGCCGGCCGGCTGGAACGGCGAATAGGGAGCCTGCTGGCGATGGCGCGCCTCGAAGCCGGCCTCTTCGAGCCGCGGCGCGAGCCGAGTCCGGCGGCGGATCTGTTCCGCGCCGCGCGCGAGCCCTTCGCGCACCTGGCGCCGGCGCGCCGAATCGAGGTGCGCGTCGCGACCGAGTGCCCCGACCTGGATGTCGATCCGTCCTTGATCGTCGAGGTACTGACCAACCTGATCGAGAACGCCCATCGCGCTTCGCCGCCGGGAGCGCCGATCGAACTGGCGGCGTCCGTGGATCCGGAAGATCGCGGGCGGGTTCGTCTGGATGTCAACGACGAAGGCCACGGGCTCGAGGCCGCGATGTCAGCCGCCGAGGGCGGGGCCCGGCGAGGGCTCGGACTCGAGATCGCCCGCGCTTTTGCTCTCGCCCACGGCGGCTCGGTGACGCTGTCGCCGCGCTCTCCGCGCGGCATCCGCGCCCGTGTCCAGCTGCCCGCCACGACGCTCGTCGAGGCGACGCCGTGAGCTCGCCCTCGATTCTGGTCGTCGACGACGACCCCGAGATTCGCGAGTCACTGGCGCGGGAGCTGCGGGTAGCAGGCTATGGCGTGGCGACCGCTGGCGACGGCGAGCAGGGCGAGCGCATGGCGCGAGAGCTGCAACCGGACCTGGTCCTGACCGACATCGCCATGCCGGGGGTGGACGGTTTCATGCTGATCCAGTCGCTACGGCGGTGGAGTCGGACGCCGATCGTGGTGCTCTCGGTGCGGGCCGGTGACGTCGACAAAGTACGGGCCCTCGACCTCGGCGCCGACGACTACGTCAGCAAGCCGTTCTCGCTCGGCGAGCTGCTGGCTCGTGTGCGCGCGCAGCTGCGCCGCAGTGGCGGCGAGGCCGAGCCGAGGGAGCTTTGCTTTCACGCGCTACGGATCGACCTGGAACGCCGCCGCGTGGTCGAGAGCGGCCGAGAGATCCGCCTCACGCCCACGGAGTTCTCGCTGCTCGAGCTGTTCGCCAGAAATGCAGGCAAGCCGCTGACCCTGCGCCAGCTGATCGCCAAGGTGTGGGACGGCGCGCCCGGCACGACCCACGATACGGTGCGAGTGCACGTCGGCTCGCTGCGGCGCAAGCTCGAGCCGGATCCTTCGAGCCCGCGCTACCTGGTCACCGAGCCCTGGGTAGGCTATCGCTTCGTGGCGGAGCCCGAGGACTGACCCCGCGCCGAGCCCGATCTTCCGGTCTTCTTTCGCTTCCCTTTCGCAGATCTTGCGTCGCCCCCGTCGACACTGGCGGCCATGTGGTTCCTGGTACGTGCTGCAGCCGCCATCACCGGGATCGATCTGGCCGGATGCGGCGCGGCTCAGCTATCCGGTGGCCGGTGGTTCTGCTGCGCGGCGTTGGGTTTCGAGCTTCCAGGGCTCGTCTCGCTTACCACCGGAGTGTTCCTGATCTACTTCGCCGTCAACACCCGTAGGAGGAGCACAGCGAAGAGGATTTAGATTCTCTTTCGCATTTCTTGGGCGGATCTTTTGGCACGGGCCGCGAGTCTTTACGGATGGCGGAGCCCGTTCCCGAAAAGCGATCCGGCCGCCGGCTCTGGCGCCTGCTGGTCGGTGCGCCGCGTGACGTCGCGGACCCGCAGATTTTGCATTCCGTATCGCTGGTGGCTTTCCTCGCCTGGGTCGGACTCGGCGCCGATGGTCTGTCGTCTTCGGCCTATGGTCCGGAGGAAGCCTACAAGGCGCTCGGCGAGCATTCCTATCTGGCGCTCTTCCTGGTCGCCATGACCGCGGTGACCATCACCGTCATCTCGGTGGCGTACTCCAACGTCATCGAGCACTTCCCGGGCGGCGGTGGCGGCTATCTGGTGGCGACCAAGCTGCTGGGGAGCCGGGTCGGCGCGGTGTCGGGCTGCGCGCTTCTGGTCGACTACGTGCTGACGATCACCGTCTCGGTGGCGAGCGCCTGCGATCAGCTGTGGTCTTTTCTGCCGGCCTCCTCGGCACCGTACAAGCTGGTGGGCGAGTTCGCCGCGCTGATTCTCCTCCTGGTGCTGAATCTGCGGGGGGTGAAGGAATCGGTGAAGATCCTCGCTCCGGTCTTCCTGCTCTTCCTCGTCACCCATGGCTTCATGATCCTCTGGACGTTGGTGACGCACGGCGCCGGACTGCCCGGCGTGGCGCGCGGCGCGGCGAACGAATTCCGCACCTCGGTCTCCACGATCGGCCTCTGGCCGGTGCTGCTCATCCTCCTCCGTGCCTACTCGTTGGGCGGCGGCACCTACACCGGCATCGAGGCGGTGTCCAACGGTGTCGCGACGCTGCGCGAACCGCGCGTGCGCACCGGCAAGCGGACGATGGCGTTGATGGCGACCTCGCTGGCCTTCACGGCCGGCGGCATTCTGCTCGGCTATCTGTTGACCGGTGTCCGGCCGGTAGCCGGCAAGACCATGAACGCGGTGCTCTTCGAGGGCCTGTTCGCGGGCTGGCGCCCGGGCGGCGTGCCCCTGGGCGCGGGCTTCGTCATCGTCAGCCTGATCGCCGCGGCGGCGCTCTTGGTGGTGGCGGCACAGGCTGGCTTCCTCGACGGCCCGCGAGTGCTGGCCAACATGGCGCTCGATTCGTGGCTACCGCATCGCTTCGCGCACCTCTCTGATCGGCTGGTGGCGCAAAATGGCGTGGTGGTGATGGGAGTGGCGGCGGCGATTGCGCTCGCCTATACGCGCGGCGACATCGGCACTCTGGTGGTCATGTACTCGATCAACGTGTTCATCACCTTTTCGCTCACCGAGCTCGGCATGGTGCGCCACTGGTGGAGCGAGCGTAAGCGCCATCCACAGTGGTTTCGCCAGTTCGCCATTCAGGCGACTGGCCTGGTGCTCTGCCTCGGCATTTTGGGCGTCACGGTGTTCGAGAAGTTCTCGCACGGCGGCTGGGTGACGCTCGTGGTCACCCTGGCGGTGGTGGCGGGCTGTGGCTGGGTGCGACGACACTACGTGCGGGCGAAGCGCAGCCTCGAGCGGCTCGACTCGATTCTGGGCAGCGCCCGCGCGCCCTCGGCCGAGACCGCCCTGGCTCCCGCGCCGCCGCTCGACCCCAAGGCGCCGACTGCGGTGATCTGTGTCACCACCTTCTCAGGCTTCGGCCTGCATCAACTGCTGTCGGTCCACCGTTCGTTCCCCAACTTCTTCGGGAACTTCATCTTCGTCTCGGCCTCGGTGATCGATTCCGGCGTCTTCAAGGGTGCCGACGAGATCGAGCGTCTCAAGGCCGAGACCGAGGAGCATCTGCGCCGCTACGTGGCGTGGGCCCGAGTCCACGGCTTGCAGGCCGACTACCGTACCGGTCTCGGTACCGAGGTGGTCGCCGCGGTGGAGGAGATCTGCGCCGAGGTGGCGCGCGAGTTCCCGCGCTCGGTGGTGTTCCTCGGCAAGCTGCTCTTCCGTGAGGAGCGCTGGTACCACAAGCTGCTGCACAACGAGACCGCCTTCACGCTCCAGCGGCGCCTCCAGTTCCAGGGCATCCAGTCGATCATGCTGGCGATCCGGGTGCTCGACGAACGGCCGGCCTGAGTCTCGGGAGTCCAGCGGGCGCGCTGGTAAGCTGAGCGCGGATGTCGGGTCGTGCTGCCGCCGCCCTCTTCGGTTTTACCGCGCTTGCCGCCGCGCGCGCTGCCAGCGGGGCGGCGGCCTGCTACACCCAAAGCTGCTCCACCTGCCAACCCGGCGGCGGTGGCGCGAATACGTCGACCATCATCGGTCCAGAGGATCTGCCCGCGGGCGTCACGCCGATCGCTTTCGTCGATCCCGCCGACGGCCTCTCGCACCGTTTCGTGGTCACCCAGGAAGGACAAATCCTGGTTTGGGACGGCGGCCAGATCCTGCCGCAGCCGTTCCTAAACATCACATCGCGCGTGGTGAGCGGCGGCGAGCGTGGCCTGCTCGCCATGGCGGTGGCGCCGGACTACGCCACCAGCGGGTCGTTCTACGTCTACTACACCGGCCGCCCGCCGGCATCGCCGCAGATCGGTGACGTGGTGATCGAGCGCTGGCAGCGCTCGCCCAGCGATCCCAATCGCGCCGGCTCGACCCCGACGACGGTGCTGGTGGTGCCGCACTCGCAGGCCGGCAATCACAACGGCGGCTGGCTGGCCTTCGGGCCGCTGGACGGCTATCTCTACGTTTCGATCGGCGATGGCGGTGGCGGCTGCGACAGCACTGGCCCCAACGGACAGAACCTGAACGCGTTGCTCGGCAAGGTGCTGCGCCTGGACGTCGACGGCGGCGGTGCGCCGCCCGACTGCGGCAACAACTACGTGGCGCAGACCGCCTACGGCGTGCCGCCCGACAATCCCCTGGCCGACGTCACTGGCTGCGGCGAGATCTGGGCATACGGTCTGCGCAATCCGTTTCGGTTCAGCTTCGACCGCGCCAACGGTGATCTCTTCCTCGGCGACGTCGGGCAGCGCAACTGGGAGGAGATCAACTTCCGCGCCCACGACGACGGCGGTCCCTTCCCGGCCTACGACTTCGGCTGGGTCTGCCGCGAGGGTTGCGCGACGGCGGCGACCTCTCCTTCGAGTTGCAGCGTGCCGCTCTTCTGCGGCCCGTCCTCGCCGTCGAACTGCACCTATCCGACCCCTCGCGGACAGTTCGACCCCATCCTCTGTCACTCCAACAACAGCCCGCCGCAGGGGGGCTGGGCGGCGATCGTCGGCGGCTACCGCTATCGTGGCACCCGCGTGCCGGCGCTCGCCGGCCGCTATCTCTACGGCGATGCCTACTGTGGTCAGGTGTGGCGCACCACCAACTTCGATCGCGCCAACCCCATCGCCACCGAGGCCCAGTGCTGGCTCGGCGGACAGGGCGGCCTGTACGCCTTCGCCGAGGATCACCTGGGCGAGCTCTATCTCGTCAACGGCGGCGCGCGGCGGGTCGACTGCATCCACGCCGGCCAGGGCTGCCCGTGGGCGGCGGCCGGAGGCACGCCCGGCAACTGCGCGGAGAACCAGCGCACCCTCTGTCTCGGCGGCGGGCGCTTCCGGGTCACCGCGAACTGGCAGGTCGCCGGCGGCCAGACCGGCCAGGCGCGCGCCGTGCGTCTCACCGGGGACACCGGCTACTTCTGGTTCTTCGATGACGACAACGTCGAGCTGGTGGTGAAAGTGCTCGACGGCTGCGGCACCAACCAGCGTCACTGGGTGTTCGCCGGCGGACTCACCGACGTCGGGGTCGAGCTGCGGGTGGTCGATACCGCGACTGGCGCGCAGAAGGTGTACCGCAACCCGCGTGGAACGGCCTACCGGCCCTTGCAGGACACTTCCGCCTTCGCCACCTGTCCGTGATGCGCAGGGCTCCGCGTGCCGACGTCGCGCTGGCTGCGGCCGCGCTCCTGCTCGCCCTGGCCGGCGCCGCCTGGGTGCGTGGCCGGGACGGGCCCGAGGCGCCGCGGCGCCATCCCTGGATCGTCATCGGCATCGACGGCGCGACCTGGACGGTGATCGACCGGTTGTGGGAGCGCGGCGAGCTGCCGCACCTGCGGGCATTGGCGAATCGCGGCTCGCGGGCCGTGCTCCACACCGCCTACAACGCCTCGCCGGTCATCTGGACGACCATCGCCACAGGCCGGCGGCCGCGCGACCACGGCATCACCGATTTCGTGGTCGCCACTCCGCAAGGGGACGTGCCGGTCTCCTCGGCGCTGCGCAAGGTGCCGGCGCTGTGGAACATGGCGAGTCGCGCCCATCGCCGGGTCGCGGTCTACGGCTGGTGGGCGACCTGGCCCGCCGAGCAGGTGGACGGCGTGGTGGTGAGCGATCGCGTGCTGCTCGATCTGCCGCGGCGGTTTTCACCCGCTGACCTGGCCGGTGAGGTCGAGGCCGCGGCAGAGGCGGCGCGGCGCGAGCCGCTGGGCTTCGATCTCTCGAGCGAGCCGGAGCGGCGCGACCGCTTGATGAGCGAGCTCTTCGCCCGTTCGGCCGCAGAGCGTTGGGATCTGGCGCTGGTCTACTTCCGCAGCGCCGACGTGGTGAGCCATTCCCGCTGGCACGCGTTCGAGCCGGCGTCGTTTCCCGGCGAAGACCCGGCGACGCTCGGCCCCGACGACGTCACCCGGGTGTACGGCGCCATCGACCGCGCTCTCGGGCGCCTGCTGAGCGCGGCGCCGCGCGACGCCAACGTCCTGCTGGTCTCGGACCACGGCTTCCGGGCGGCGCCCGACGGGCGCGTGCAGCTGAGCCTCGATCTCGATCCCATCCTCGAGCGCCTCGGCTACCTCGTCCGCAACGAAGGAGCGGTGGATTTCTCGCGCAGCCTGGTCTATCCCTACGAGTCGCCGAGCCATCACGCCGAGCGCCGGCTGCGCTTCGCGCTCGCCGGCCGCGAGCTGGGCGGCGGTGTCGCGCCGGAAGCCCGCGGCGAGATCCGCGCCCGCCTCGAGCGCGATCTCGAGCGCGTGCGCTGGGCGGGCGGCGAGCCGGTCTTCGCGCTGCGCGACGCCAAGCCGCGCGACGAGCGGGCGGGCGCCGATTTCGTGTTGCGGGTACTGCGCCCGGGGGCGACGCCCGAGCTGCGTCTGGACGGCGACGTTCTGCCGGGGCGCGCCACGGTGCATCGTCTCACCGGCACCCACACCGCCTCGACGCCGGGCGTCCTGGTGGCGGCCGGGCCCGATGTCCGAGTGGGCGCCGAGCTCAGCGAGGCGCACATCCACGATCTCGCCCCGACCATCCTCTACGGCATGGGCTTGCCGGTCGCCGACGATTTCGTCGGCCAGCCGCTCACCGGGCTCTTTCAACCGCGCTTCGCCGCCGATCATCCGCGCCGGGGGATCGCGAGCTGGGGCCAGCAGGCCGCCGCGGCGCCGGCGACCTCGCCGGCGGACGCGGCGCTGGTCGAAGAGCTCAAGGCTCTCGGCTACCTCGACTAGGCGCCGCGCTGTGGTAGCTTCACCGCCGTCTCCCGGCGCATGAAAACCTCCGGCTACCAGTTGATGAAGCTGCACTTCCTGCAGGCCGTGCCACTCGCCAAAGACGCGGTGCACATCTACATCGGCTTCGCCTGTCTGCTGTTCGCGCTGCTGGTGCTGAGGCGGCCGCTGCGCTCCTGGTGGGCGCTTCTCCCGGGCTTCCTGGTGGCGCTGGGCATGGAGCTCTTCGATCTGCGCGACGACTACACCTCGCTCGGATACTTCCGCTGGGGAGCCAGCTTCAAGGACCTCGTCAACACCAACGTCATCCCGCTTCTGCTGGTCTTGCTGGCCAAGTGGCGGCAGATCAAGACCTAGAGCCGGCGGCCGCGCCCCCAATACAGCTGGGGACACAGCCGCGCGGCGTCGTCCACCTGGTCGCGATCTCGCATCTCGACACGCAGTGGCGGTGGACGATTCGCGACACCATCCGCCGCCATCTGCCGAAGACGCTGCGCGAGAACTTCGCCGCCTTCCGCGAGCACCCGCACTACGTCGTCTCCTTCGACGGCGCTTTCCGCTACCGCTTGATCCAGGAGTACTACCCGCGTGAGTTCGCCGAGCTGCGCCGCTGGGTGAGCGCCGGACGCTTCGCCCCGGTGGGCTCGATGTGGGACGCCGCGGACGTCAACTTGCCGTCGCCGGAGTCGTTGATCCGCCAGGTCATGCTCGGGCGGCTGTGGTTTCGGCGTGAGCTCGGCGTCGAAGTCCGCGACCTCTTCTTGCCCGACTGCTTCGGCTTCGGCTGGGCGTGGCCATCGATCGCCGCCCATTGCGGGGCCATCGGGTTCTCCAGCCAGAAGCTCTCCAAGGATCGCTCCGCGGTGCCGATACCGTTTCCGCTCGGCGTCTGGCTGGGCCCGGACGGCGCCGGTCTGCCGTGCGCGCTGAATCCCGGCGGCTACGGCGAGCCGCTCGCCGGCGATCCGCGGCGCGATCCCGAGGCGCTGCGCCAACTGGCCGAGAACGCGCGCGCCGGCGTCCACCGCGTGTTGCGCTACTTCGGGATCGGCGATACGGGAGGGGCGCCGGACCGGCGCTCGCTGCGCCGGCTCGACGAAGCGGTGTCGAGCGGCGGAACGTTGCGTGTCGAGTGCGCCCCGGCGGGGGCGATCTTCGAGGCCCTCTCGGACCCCGAGCTCGCCGCGCTGCCGCGCACCCAGGGCGAGCTGCTCTTGTCGCTTCACGCCACCGGCTGCTACAGCTCGCAGGCGGCGATGAAGCGTTGGAACCGTCGCAACGAGCAGCTCGCCGACGCCGCCGAGCGCGCCGCGGTGGCGGCCGACTGGCTCGGCGCCATGCCCTATCCGCGCGCCCGCCTGCGCGAAGCGTGGCAGCGGTTTCTCTGGCATCAGTTCCACGACGACCTGACCGGCACGTCGATTCCAGCCGCCTACCGCTACTCATGGAACGACGAGCTGCTCTCGCTTTCCCAGTTCGGCGAGACCCTGCGCGCCGCGGTCGGCGCGGTGAGCCGGGGGCTCGACACCCGGGTCGTCGGCCGCGCGGTGGTGGTGTTCAATCCACTGTCGATAGCGCGCCACGACCTGGTGGAGCTGCTGCTGCCGGCCGCGGAAGCTCTCGCCAACGGCGGCCGGGCGCGCGTCGTCGGGCCACGCGGCGAGATCTCGCCTGCCCAGGTCGAGCCCGCCGCCGATGGGATGGCCCGCGTTCTCTTCGAGGCGCGGGTTGCCGCCCATGGTGTCGCGGTCTTCGATCTGCAACTGGGGGAGGAGGCTCCCGCCGATGGCGTGGCGGTCGCGCGGGAGAACGAGCTCGAGAACGCCAACCTGCGCGCCGCCATCGATCCCAACGGCGATCTCGCCAGCCTGTTCGATCGACTGGCGGCGCGCGAGACGTTGCGTTCGCCCGCGCGCTGGGAGCTCTTGCGCGACACGTCGCTGCGCTTTCCGGCCTGGGAGATCCACTATCGCGATGTCATGGCCGAACCGCTGCATCGTCTGGGCGCTGGCGCGCGACTGAGAGTCGAAGAGCGCGGTCCGGTGCGCGTCACCCTGGCCGCGGAGCGCGTGCTCGCGGGATCCCGTTTCGTGACTCGGTACCGGTTGACGAGCGGCGGCGATTGGCTGGAAGTCGATTGCGAGATCGATTGGCGAAGCCGTGGCCGGCTGCTCAAGGCGACGTTCCCTGCCGCCCTGCGCGAGCCCACCGCGACCTACGATCTGGGCCTGGGGACCATCGAGCGCGAGGTCAATCACCCGCGGGCCTACGAGGTGCCGGCGCAGCAGTGGGCCGATCTCTCTTCAGCGAGCGACGGCGCCGGCCTCGCCATCCTCAACGATAGCCGTCACGGCTGGGACCGGCCGGACCCGGCGACGCTACGGTTGACGTTGTTGCACACGCCGCGCGTCGGCCGGCGCTTTCGCCCGCAGGGACGGCAGGATCTCGGCCACCACCGGTTGCTCTACGCGCTGGCGCCCCACCGCGGCTCGTGGCGTGAGGGCCAGGTGACTCAGCGGGCGGCGCGGTTGAACCAGCCATTGCGCGCGTTTCTCGCCGCGCCGCACGCCGGCGAGCTGGGGCGCGAGTTTTCCCTGCTCGTGCCGTCCCTGCCCGGGGTGGCGGTGAAGGCGATGAAGATGGCGGAGGAGTCGGACGAGATCGTGGTGCGCTTGCAGGAGGTCGCCGGCGCGCCGGCCCGCGTCGCCTTCGCCGACGGCGAGCGCATCGCCGCGGCGCGTGAAATCGACGGCGCGGAGGGACCGCTGGCGCCCCTCTCGAACGGCGAACTCACGGCGCGCGGCGCCGGCCTGGCGCTGCGCGCCTATGAGCCGCGGGCATTGGCCCTCCGCCTCGGGCCGCCGCCAATCAAGCTGGCGCCGCCGCGCTCGACACCGCTCGAGCTGCCCTTCGACTGCGACGTGGTGAGCCGGGACGAGAGGCGACGCGACGGGGCCTTCGATCGCCGCGGGCGCACGCTGCCCGGCGAGCTCCTGCCCGGTGAGCTGGTGGTGCACGGAGTGCGCTTCGTCCTCGGCTCGTCGCAGCCCGGCGACCGCAACGCGCTGCGTTTCCGCGGCCAGGTGTTGGCGCTGCCACCGGGCCAAGGCCGACGGCTGTACGCCCTCGCCGCGGCGGCAGGGCAGTCTCGCCGGGTGACGCTCGAGCTGGGCACGGCGCGGGTCGACTGGGAGGTCGAGGACTGGCTGGGTTTCTACGGCGACGCCGGCGGGCCGCGGCGGTGCGGCGATGTCGCCTGGGTGGGCACCCACCACCACACCCGCTGGGGCGACGAGGCCTACGCTTTCTGCTACCTCTATCAATACCGCTGCGAGATCGCCGACCAGGTCGCCGAGCTGCGACTGCCGAGCGTCCGCGGGGCGCGCGGCGTGCGGATCATGGCCCTCACCCTGACCGAGAATCCCAACCCCGAGCTGCAGCCGGCCGGCGTTGCGTATCATTGACGCCGTGCCGCGCATCACCAAGGTCTACACCCGCACCGGCGACGACGGCTCGACGGGCCTCGGCGGCGGCCAGCGGCTGCCGAAGGACGCGCCCCGCATTGCCGCCTACGGCACGGTCGACGAGCTGAACTCGCAGCTCGGAGTGGCGCTCGCGAGCGGCCTCGACGAGACGCTCGCGGCGATGCTGCGGCGCATCCAGAACGAGCTCTTCCACCTCGGCTCGGATCTGTCGATCCTGGAAGAGGACAAGGCGCGGATGCCGGTGCCGCGCATCGAAGCTCGCCACGTCGAGGCGCTCGAGCGCGACATCGACCGTCTCCAAGCCGACCTGCGTCCGCTCGAGAACTTCATCCTTCCCGGCGGGACGCTGGGAGCGGCGCAACTGCACGTGGCGCGCACCGTCTGCCGGCGGGCCGAGCGGCTGTTGGTCGGCCTGGCGCGCGCCGAAGCCGTGGGCGAGCACGCGCTCGCCTATTTGAATCGCCTGTCGGATCTCTTGTTCGTCGCGGCGCGCTGGGAGAACTGGAAGCGCGGCGCGGCCGACGTGCTGTGGGATTCGCGCAGCTAGAGCGCGATCAGCCCACCGACTCGCGCACCACTTCGTCCATGGTGGTCACGCCGTCGCGGATCTTCTGCAGGCCGGACTCGCGCAGCGTCGATCATGCCGTTCTGCGATCGCCTTCTGGCGCAGCTCGAAGGCGGAGGCGCCGGAGAGGATCAGCTCGCGCATCTCGTCGTCGATCTCCATCACCTCGTAGAGCGCCGACGCGGCCCTTGTAGCCGGTGTTGATGCAGCGCTCGCAGCCGCGGCCGCTGGAACAGCTTCAGGCGTGCGCGCCTCGCTGCTCCGAGAAGCCGATGTTGATCAGCGCCGCCGAGCGGCACCTCGGTGCGGCTCCTTGCAGTAGCTGCAGATCCGGCGCACCAGGCGCTGGGCGACGATCAGGTGCACCGAGGTGGCGACCAGGAACGGCTCGATGCCCATGTTCATCAGGCGGTTGATCGACGACGGGGCGTCGTTGGTGTGCAGCGTCGAGAGCACCAGGTGGCCGGTCATGGCGGCCTTGATCGCCACCTCGGCGGTCTCGAAGTCGCGGATCTCGCCGACCAGGATGATGTTGGGGTCCTGGCGCAGGAAGGAGCGCAGCGCGGCCGCGAAGTTGAGGCCGATCTGCTCCTTCATCTGCACCTGGTTGATGCCCGGCGAGGTTGAACTCGACCGGGTCCTCGGCGGTGATGATGTTGACCTCCGGGGTGTTGATGCGCTGACAGCGCCGAGTAGAGCGTGTTGGTCTTGCCGGAGCCGGTGGGGCCGGTGACCAGCACCATGCCGTAGGGCTTCAGGATCGCGTGCTCGAACCGGCGCAGCGACTCCGCCTCGAAGCCGAGCCGCGTCATGTCGAGCATCAGGTTGTCCTTGTCGAGCAGCCGCATGACGATCTTCTCGCCGAAGATCGTCGGCAGCACCGAGACGCGGAAGTCGAGGTCCTTGACCTTGCCCTGAGATCTTGGTCTTGATCTTGATGCGGCCGTCCTGCGGCAGGCGCTTCTCGGCGATGTCGAGCTTGGCCAGGATCTTGAGCCGGCTGGTGATCGCCTCGCGCAGCTTGCAGCGGCGGCTGCATCATCTCGTAGAGGATGCCGTCGATCCGGTAGCGGACGCGGTAGTCCTTCTCGTAGGGCTCGATGTGGATGTCCGAGGCGCCGCGCTTGATCGCGTCGGTGAGCACGATGTTGACCAGCCGGACGACCGGCGCTTCCTCGGCGACTGCTCTCGAGGCTCGCCAGGTCGAGGTCCTCCTCCTCGTCGAGCACCTCGAGGCGGGTCGCCCGATCCTCGGAGACCTCCTCCATCACCTTCTTGAGCTCGATGGCGTGGGTCGAGCCGTAGTAGCTTGTCGATCGCGGCGCGCAGCCCGGTCTCGGAGGCCACCACCGGCTCGACGTTGTAGCCGGTCATGAACTTGATGTCGTCCATCGCGAAGACGTTGGTCGGGTCGATCATCGCGATGGTGACGCGCTGGCCCGGCCTTGGCGATCGGCAGGATGGTGTACTTGCGGGCGACGTCGGCGGGGATGATCTTGACGATCGACTCCTCGACCTTGATGCCCTCGAGCGCCACCGCGGGCACGCCGAAGTGCTTGGACAGCGCATCGACCAGCGTGGGCTCGTCGAGAAAGCCGAGCTTCACCAGATTGGTGCCCAGCTTGCCGCCTTGCTGCTTTTGCACTTCGAGCGCTTTGGCCAGCTGTTCCGGGTTGATCGAACCGGCCTTCACCAACTGCTCGCCGAGGCGGCCTTGAGTCTTTCCAGGAGGCATGGAAAAAGTCTACAACAGGCGGGCTTCGCTAACCGGCCACCAGCAAAGCTGCGGCGCGCGCGGCGACCTCGCGCGGCGGAATGTCGAGCAGGCAGGCCTTGGGCTCGTCGAACCGCTTGTAGCAGAAGCTGCAGGGCAGGCGATGCGCGAGGCCGCGCTCGGGAGCGCCGTAGGGCCCGTGCCGCGCCGGGTCGGTCGGACCCATGACCATGAGGACCGGCGCGCGCAGCGCGTGCGCCAGGTGGAGCGGTCCGGTGTCGCCGCCCATGACCAGGCTGGCCTGGCGGGCGAGGGCTGCGAAGTCGGCGAGAGTGGGCGCGGCGACCGCGGTCGCGGCGCCCGCCGACGCTCCTGCGATGGCCGCCGCCAGCTCGTCTTCGCCCGGGGCTACCGCCACCACGGTGTCGACGCCGCGCAGCTCGCGCAGGCGCGCCGCGCTCTCGCCCCAGGCCGAGGTCGGATAGCGCTTGTTGGCCCACGCCGCGCCCGGATGCAGCAGCACGAAGGGCCTTCGCCGGGAGGCGAGCCAGTCGGCGGTGCGGGCAGGCAGGTCGCGAAACAGGAGGTCGCCGCCGAAGTCGGGCCGCGCCTCGTCGACACCCAGAGGGGAGAGCAGCGACAGCGCCCGGTCGACCGCGTGCACGCCGCGCGGCTCGGCTGTCTCGGAGATCCACAATGCGCTCGACGGCTCGCGACGCTGGGCGCGCGCGGCGCCCAAGGAACGTTGAGCGCCCGAGAGCGCGGCGAGAATGCCGGCCTTGTGGTTGCCCATGAGGTCGACGGCGAAGTCGGCGGAGAACCCCGACAAGCGGCGCACGAACTCCACCGCCTCGCGCAGCGTGGCGGCGCTCGACCAGCTCCGCCGCCAGTGCCGCAGCCGCACCACGAGCAGGTCGTCGAGCGCCGGATGCCGCTCGAGCAGGGGCGCCATCGACTCCTCGACCACCCAGCCGATGCGGGCCTCGGGCAAGGCGCGGCGCAGCGCGAGCAAACCCGGCAGGCAATGCACCACGTCGCCGAGAGCGCTGGTGCGCAGCAGGAGGATGCGCATCTCTCAGGCGTCGGCGGCGGAGTGCTTCGCCGTGACCACGCGGAGCGGCGGAAAGGTGGTGAAGAGGTGCGGCGCGCCGCGCACCACCTCGAGCCCGGCCGCGCGCAGGGCGCGAGCGTAGTCGTCGGTGTGGCGGAAGTCGGAGAGCAGCGCGATGCCGCGCGGCGCCAGCACACGAGCGATCTCGCGGCAGGCGCGATCGCGGTCGGCGGCGGTGGCGATGTTGTGCAGGCAGAGATTCGACAGCACGACGTCGAAGCTGCGGTCCGGGAAGTCGAGCTCGCGCGCGTCGCCGTCGCGCACTTCCACCCGGGTCGCCACGCCCTCGAGCTCGGCATTCGAGCGCGCCGCCGCCGCGGTGTTGTCGCGCCAGCCGGCGCCGTTCCAGATGTCGATCCCCACGACGCGCGCCTCAGGCGCCCGCTTGGCGGCGCCGATCGCCAGCAGACCGCGGCCGGTACCGACATCCAGCACGCGCTCGTCGCCGCGCCAGGGGACCCGGTCGAGGAGACGATCACGATGGCGATACTTGCCCCAGACGGTGTAGGCGAGCATCAACAGGCCTTCGATCGCCAGGACCGCGCCGGTGGCGACCGCCGTGTAGAGCAGCGGGCGCCAGGTGGTGCCGGCGCCGCGCGCCAGCTCCAGTGCGGCGGCGGCGGCTCCTGATGCGCCACCGACCAGGAATGCCACGATGACGCCAGGCGCATCGATGCCGTAGCGCGGCCGTCCTTCCCGTCCGGTCATCTCTCCGGCAGCGCCTTGATCTTGCGAATGAGGTCGCTGGTGGCGTGGTCTTTGGGGTCACCGACGAGGGCGGTGCGCCCGCCGTACGAGCGCACTGCTTCGTACTCCGGTACGCGCTCGGGCGACCCGTAGTCGGTCCCCTTGCAATGCACGTCGGGGCGCAGCTCGCCGAGCAGCGCGGCCGGCGAGTCGCCGTCGAAGATCACCACGAAGTCCACCGGCTCGAGCGCGGCGAGCAGCTCGGCGCGCTCCGCCGCAGGGACGATCGGGCGGCCGCGGCCCTTGAGTCTCGCGACCGAATCGTCGTCGTTGATCGCCACCACCAGGAGGTCGGCCTGCCGCTTGGCGTCGCGCAGGTAGCGCAAGTGACCGACGTGCACGAGATCGAAGTGGCCGTTGGCGAGCGCCACCGTCTTGCCCGTGGAGCGCAGCGCCGCGAGCCGCGGCGCAAGCGCCGAGGGGGTCAGGACTTCGCCCACCGCAGCTCCGCGAGCGGCCGCGGGTCGGCGCGCACCGCCGCCGCGAGCTCGATGGGCGACAGCGTCGCGGTGCCCATCTTCATCACCACCACGCCGCCGGCGTAGTTGGCGAGCAGCGCCGCCTCGAGCGGCTCGGCGCCGGCGGCGAGCGCCAGAGCGAAGGTGCCGATCACCGTGTCGCCGGCGCCGGTGACGTCCGCCACCTGATCGGTGCCGCTCACCGGCAGGTGGGCCACGCTGCCGTCGGCGAAGAGCGACATGCCGCGGCTGCCGCGCGTCACCAGGAGGAAGCGCGCGCCGAGGCGCTCGCGCAGCGCGACGCCGCCGCGCTCGAGCCGGAAATCGTCATCGTCGAGCTCGCCTCCGATCAGGGCCTCGGCCTCTTCTTCATTGGGCGTGGCGCCGTCGAGGCCGCGAAAGTCGGCGAGCCGGAATCGGCTGTCGCCGAGGATCGCCGCTCCGGGCGCCAGCGCATCGCGCAGGTCGCCGACCAGGGCGGGCTCGACCGAGCCGTAGCCGTAGTCCGAGACCACGGCGGCACGCGCCTGTCCACGCCAGCCGCCGAGAAACCGCCGCAGCCGGTCGCGCTCCGCGTCCTCGAGGGTGATCGGCTCCTCGACGTCGTAGCGCACGATCTGCTGCTTGATCGAATGCTTGCCGCCGCCCAGGATGCGCGTCTTGGTCGGTGTGCGATAGCCGCGGCGGATGAGGATGCCGGCGGTGTCGATCCGCCTCGCCACCAGCTCGTCGAGCAGCCGGCGGCCGCTCTCGTCATCGCCGACGATTCCCAAGGGAAGGGGTCGGCCGCCGAGCGCTGCGATGTTGGCCACGGCGTTGGCGCCGCCGCCAGGCGTCAGGATCTCGCTTTGGAAGCGAAGGATCAGCACCGGAGCTTCACGGCTGATGCGCTTCGGCGTACCGCTGATGAAGCGGTCGGCGACCATGTCGGCCAGCACCAGGACCGGCTGTCCGGCCATCGAGCTCACCAGCTCCAGCAGCCGGCCCGTGGTCGGAAGTGGCTTCGGCTCAGGCATTTGCGTGGTGATTGTAGCACGTGGTCTTGGGAGGTCTCCGTTGCGCTGGCCCTCCCAAGGTGGCATGACCGGCCGAAATTTTCGGCCGGCCAAGCGGAGCTAGACTCGAACGGTGACCGTCGAAGACCGGCTGCGGGCCCGCATCGCCTCGGAAGGACCGCTTTCTTTCGCCGAGTTCATGCAGGAGGCCCTCTACGGCGAGGAGGGCTTCTACCGCCGGCCGCGCCTCTCGATCGGCCGCGACGGCGACTTCATTACCGGCTCATCGTGCTCGCCGCTCTTTGGCCGCACCACTGCGCGCCTGCTGCGGCGGCTGGACGAGGTGCTGGGGTTCCCGGCCGACTTCGTCGAGGCCGGGCCGGGAAACGGCGATCATCTCCGCGCCGTGCTCGACGCGCTGGCGGGCGCCGGCAGCCGGCGCTTTCTCGCCTGTGACCGCGTCGAGCGTCCACTAGCCGATGGCGTGAGGTTCGTCGGCGGCGTCGGGCAACTGCCCGGAGTCCGGGGTTTGATCTTCTCCTACGAGCTCTTCGACGCGTTGCCGGTGCACCGCCTCCGGCGTAGCGAGGACGGTGACGTCGAGGAGCTCGGCGTGACCGTCGACGCCAGCGGCCGATTGGCTTGGCAGCCGATCCCACCCGCCGATCCGCGGCTCGAGGCTTTTCTGGCTGCATCCTCCGTCAGCCTGGTGCCGGGTCAGATCGCCGACATCTCGCTGGACTGGGAGATCGTCTACCGCCAGCTCGCGGCGGCGCTTGCCGAGGGCATCCTCGTAACCTGTGACTATGGCTTCGAGACGGCGGCGCTGTTCGACCCGCGGGTTCGGCTCCACGGAACGGTCGCGGCCTACCGCGCACACCGCGTCCATCGCGACGTCCTGCGCGCGCCGGGGGAGCAGGACCTGACGGCCCACGTCGACTTCGGCCGCTTGCGCCGGACCGGTGAGGCGGCGGGCCTGCGCACGATCGCGTTTCTTCGCCAGGGCGTCTACCTCGCGGCGGCGGGACTCTTTGAGGACCTCGCCCGGGACCCCGGACACCGGGCAGAGGCGCAGGAACTGCTCGCCGGCGAGGGAATGGGTGAGTCCATTCGGGTCCTCATCCAGGCGCGAGGGACGAAGGGACAGGGCGACTTGATCCAACCGTTTGAAGCGCTCTTCAACACTTCGAACAAGTTTTCAAAATCGCCGCTAAGCTAAACGAACATATAAGAGTCGTTTCAAACACTTACGAGGCCATCCCGTGGGTCGTTGCGGTGGCACAAGCCGTGCTTTTGCACTGGGTGAGGCGAAGCACAAATGAGTGGACGAGACGACTCCGGCGTGGGACGGCGTCTTGACACCTGTGCTTCGAGCAACCGATACTCCACGGATCCCAAAAGGGGTCAAACAAGGAGGGAGTAGGAGAATGAAGATGCGCAACCGCTTTACTCTTTTCCTCGTCCTGGTGGCGGCGCTGTTGGTCGCGCTGCCGGTCATGGCGCAGGAACAGACGGGCGGAATCGACGGCACCGTCAAGGATGCCGAGGGTTCCGTTCTGCCTGGGGTCACCGTCGAAGCGACTGCTAACGGCGTCGGCACGTTGGTCGCCAACACCGATGCACGTGGCACCTATCGCTTCCCCCGTCTGCCTTCGAGCGTCTACACGGTCAAGGCCTCGCTCGAGGGCTACAAGCCGGCCGAGGCCAAGGGCATTGCCCTGTCGCTCGGCCAGATCCTCACCGTCAACCTGACGCTCGAAGTGGGTTCCTTCGAGGAAACCATCGTCGTCACCGGTGAGGGCGCGCAGATCGACGTCACGCAGAGCGCCACGACGACCTCGATTTCGCGCGAGCAGATCGCGTTCATTCCGAAGGGCCGCGACTTCACCTCGGTCGTGACCCAGGCGGCAGGCGCCTCGGACGAGGCGATGCTCGGCGGAATCTCAGTCGACGGCGCGTCGGGTTCCGAGAACCGGTTCGTGATCGACGGCATCGAGACCACCCACCCGCAGGACGGCACCTCCGGCCAGCCGCTGATCACCGACTTCATCGAAGAAGTGCAGGTCAAGTCGGCGGGTTACGCGGCCGAGTACGGCGGCGCCCTGGGCGGCGTGGTCAACGTCGTCACCAAGAGCGGCACCAACGATTTCGACGGCTCGATCGGCGCCTACATGACCGATCGTAGCTGGGGCGGCGACGAGCGCATCTCGGCGTACGAGAGCGCCCCGGGCAACTACCGCCAGTTCCAAGAGGACGACGAAGTCCGCCTCGAGCCGGGCCTCTCGCTGGGCGGCCCGATCGTGCGCGACAAGGCGTGGTTCTACTTCGCCTACATGCCGGCCATCACCGAGACCGAGCGTACCCCGGATGGTGTGAGCAACACCTTCACCCAGGACACGACGGTCAACTACTTTGCCGCCAACGTCAAGGGCAACGTGGGCTCCAAGTTCCTCTACAAGGCGTCGGGCAATCTGAGCCCGGCCGAAGTCGATGGCGTGCTTCCGGCCCGCGACGGCTCCACCCCGGCCGATACCAACCTCGGCATCACCACCGACACGCCGCGTGAGAGCTACTCGGCGTACGCGGACTTCATTCCGTCGTCGAACTTCTACGTCAGCGGTCGTGTCGGCTTGTACAAGACCGACATCTCCACCGAAGGCGTGACGGCGCTCGCCCGCTTCTTCTTCCGCAACGGCGTGATGCCGGTTTCGCAAAGCGATCCACGCTTCCGTCCGACGGGCTTCTCGTCGGTTCCGGCCGGCTCGTTCGAGACGGTCGAGCAGGATCTGTGGGAGCGTGAGTCGGCCTCCATCGACGGCAACCTGTTCTTCACCGGCGGCGGCGCTCACGCCCTCAAGGGTGGCGTCCAGTACGAGAACATTTCCAACGAGGTCGGCCGCTTCCTCGAGAACGGCAACCTCTACGAGATCCGCTGGGGTCTTCCGGACCGCCTCGGCCTCGGCGTCATCGGCACCTACGGTTCCGTCCACGTGCGCCGTTTCGGCACGGTGGGCGCGGCCGAGAGCGAGAACCTCGGTCTGTACCTGCAGGATGCGTGGCAGGTGCTGCCGAACCTGAGCATCAACATCGGCGTGCGCACCGAGGAGGAGAAGGTTCCCAACTTCGGCGCCGCCCGCGACGCGTCGTTGCCCGAGAACGCCATCGAGTTCGATTTCGAGGACAAGCTCGCGCCTCGCTTCGGCTTCTCGTGGGACGTCCTGTCGGACCAGCGCTGGAAGGTGTACGGCAGTTACGGCACCTACTACGACATCACCAAGCTCGAGATGCCGCGCGGCTCCTTCGGCGCCGACCAGTGGATCGGCTATGCCTATCCGCTGAACACGCTGGACTGGGAAACGCTCGACGACTCCTGCCACATCTCCACCAACGACATCACTGACAACGTCTGCCCTGGCCTGGGACCGTCCGCGAATCGTGACCTTCGTGCACCCACCGACCCGCGCACGGCGATCGACCCCGATCTGCAGCCCATGGAGAACCGCGAGATCCAGATCGGCATGGATCATCAGCTCACTCTCAACAGCGTTGTTGGCGTCCGTTACGTCAACAAGGAGCTGATCAATACCATCGAAGACATCGGTTACCTGGTGTACAACCCCGACGGTACGTCGGAAGAGCACTACATCACGGGCAACCCCGGCAAGGGTCTCGTGGCTGGCGATCCTGCCGGCCCGATCCCGCCGCAGGCCGAGGCGGTCCGCGACTACGAGGCGATCGAGCTGTCCTGGAACCGCCGCTTTGCGGACAACTGGTCGTTGCGTGCTTCGTACACCTACAGCAGCCTCGAGGGCAACTACTCGGGTCTGGCGAGCTCTGACGAGTTCGGCCGTACCGACCCGAACGTGGCCCGTTATTTCGACGGTCTGGCCTACGGTTATGACCAGAACGCCAACTTCGTCGAGGGCCCGCTGAACACCGACCGGCCGAACGCGGTCGAAGCGCAGTTCCTCTATCGCATGCCCTGGGGCACCAACCTGGGTCTCAACAGCCGTTGGGCCGAGGGTGGCCCGATTTCCGAGGTCGGTTCGTTCAACGGCGTCGAGTTCTTCCCGCGCGGCCGCGAGACTCACGGCCGTCTGGACGACATCACCCAGACCGACCTGCTGCTCGCGCATCCCTTCCGCATCGGCAACTACACGCTGGAGGCGAGCATCAACGTCATCAACATGTTCGACGAGGACGCGGTGACTCAGGTCGAGAACCAGCGCTTCCGTGTTGACGTCTGCGACGTCGATCCGGCTTGCGATGGCACCAACGCCTACTACTTCGAGGATCTCGTTCCGTACGACTACGAGACTCTGATGGAGAACGCCCACGCGTCCGAGGATCCGTTCTTCCTCCGTCCGCTGGCGTTCCAGGCTCCGCGCACGGTGCGCGTCGGTCTGAAGTTCGCGTTCTAAGTCGCACCACTGCTGTTGATTTGCCACGGGGGCCGCAAGGCCCCCGTTTTATTTCCGCGTGGTTGGGGAGCGTCCGCCCCGAAGGCCTAGCTGGACGGCCGGCCGAGCAAACGATCGAGGTTCTCCCGGGCGCTGCGATAGCCGGGCCGCAGCTCCAGAGCTCGCTCGAAATGCAACCGGGCCGCGGCCAGTTCGCCGCCCGTGGCCAGGGCGGCCCCAAGCCCGTTTTCGGCCTCGGCAAGAAGCGGGTCGATGCGCAGCGCGCGCCGGTAGTGCTCCGCCGCCTCGGCAACGCGGCCCTGTCGCAACAGCGCATCCGCGAAGTTGCTTTCGACCAAGGCCGATCCTGGGCGAAGGGCGAGAGAAGTCTCGAAGGCGCGATTGGCTTCTGGCCAATTCTCCAGAAGCGCCCAGGCCAGGCCGAGGTTCCCGAACGCGGCGGCGAAATCCGGCTGCTTGCTCACCGCCTGCTGGAGGGGCGCGATGCTTTCGGGAGCTCGCCCAAGGTCGATGAGCGTTGCGCCGAGATTGCTGAATGCCGCGGCGAACTCGGGATCGAGTGCCGTCGCGCGCTCTAGATGCGGTAGCGCCTCCTCCACGCGGCCCAGCCGGCGGAGAACCTCCCCCAGGCTGTTCTCGGTCACTGCGGAGGACGCATCGAGCGTCAGTGTCCGCTCGTAGTGGGCGACCGCCTCCACGAGCTGGCCGGATTGCGTCAAACCGTCGGCAAGATTCCGGTTGAGCTCGGGAGCGTCCTTGTAGCGCAGGCCCTCGCGCAGCAGGCGGATCCCCTCGTCGGTGGCGCCATCGTTCAGCAACAGCGCGCCGAGGTTGTTGTAGGCCATCCAGCTCCGGGGGTTGAGGGCCAGGATCGTCCGGTAGTGGGTATGTGCATCCCGATAGGTAAGGCTCTGTCGCCAGGTCAGCCCGCTCAACACTCCGATCGCCGAGAGCGCGACCGCGATGCGGATGCGTGGCGAAAAATGTCTGGTGGCGCCCAGCAGGAGAGTGGCCAACAACGGGAACATCGCGACAGACGCCAGATATTGAAAGTGATCCGCGACGAAGGAGTAGCGAAAAGCGTAGACGTCGAAGAAGCCGAGGGCCGGAAACAGGCCGACGAGATAGATCGCGACGCAGGTCACCGTCGCAGGCCAACGACGCCGCCAGACGGCCAAGGCCGCGAGCGCCAAGACCGCGGCAAGTGGAAACAGGTACTGCCAGGCCGCGCCGGGATCGAGCTCCCAGCGCGGGTACATGAACATTAGGGGATGTGGCCAGACCAGCTTGCCGGCGTAGAACCACAACGCGCGCCCTGCCACCAGGATGCGCTCGGCGAGGCTCATCGTCCACTCCGAGCCCGACGCGCCGACCATGGCGCGTTCCAGCCAGGCGGTGGTCAGCCCCATCGCGACGCCCGCCACGGCCCACGGCGTGAGCGGCACGATGTCCTGGCGCCAGCGAACGGCGCCGTAGCGCCACCAGCAGACCAACGCCAATGCGACGGGCAGCGTCACGGTGTTGCTCTTGGCCAAGATGGCGACTACGAACAGAGCAGATGCCGCCAGGTAGTGCCGTGGTCTTCTGGAGTCGCTGAAACGCAGGAAGAGGAGGGCGGCGAGCAGATAGAGGACCGTGGAAAGGGTGTTCTTCTGCTCCGTGATCCACGCCACGGACTCGACGGCGACCGGATGGAGCGCGAAAAGAGCCGCAGCCAGCCACGGCCCTGGGGCCCCCAGGCGCATCAGTATCCAGGCCAACACACACGCGGAGAGCCAGTGCAGGAGCACGTTGACCAGGTGGTAGAAGAGGACCTGGTCGCCCCACAGCCGATGCTCGAGCCAGAACGCGGTGTGGAGGATCGGGTAGTACTGCTGTGTTACACCGGGCTCGACCCAGATGCGACGCAGGCCTTCGAATGAGCGCAGATGCGGTGCGGTGATGTGGTCGTCATCGTCCCAGATCATGCCGCCCCGGAGGGCGGGAGCGTAGACCGCCACGGTGACGACGAGCAGCACCAGAGCGATAGCCCAGGCCGGAATCGACCGCGGCACGGCTGGGGCCGCGGTCCCGCCCTGATCTCGCCTCCTCGGCCTCCGCGACGCTTTCCTTGCCATCGAGGCCGCGAATCTATCTCAGCGTAAGAGACTAGGGCGCGCCGTTCGCTCGCCTCACGGCGCGCGCCCGCTCGAGATTCTCCACTGCTTCCCGGTCCCCCGGATCGATCTCCACTGCACGT
The DNA here is from genome assembly GCA_963821905.1 of Thermoanaerobaculia bacterium. Taxonomy (GTDB): domain Bacteria; phylum Acidobacteriota; class Thermoanaerobaculia; order Multivoradales; family JAGPDF01; genus CAWGFP01. Next base: position 114,496 of record CAWGFP010000009.1, read on the forward strand.
CCGAACGCAGCGATCGCTTCGTCCAGGCGTCCCGTTTGAGCGAGGGCAACGCCGAGAGCGCTGTGCGCGCCGGCGTCTCGTGGTCGAATCCGGACCGCGGCGAGGAGGTGCGGTAGGGCATCCGCGGGGCGACCCTTCGAAAGCAGGACGCGGGCCAGGTTGACGCGCGCCGAAGCGTTTCCGGGTGCCAAGCGGACGGCCTCGCCATACTCGCGGAGCGCTCCCTCTAGGTCGCCACGCGAGGCCAGCGCGGTGCCGAGATCGTTGCGCAGGTCCGCGTCCGCCGGCCGCAGTCGGACCGCGGCGGCGAACTCGGCGATGGCCTCCGCGATCTTGCCCTGTGTGGCCAGCTCCTTGCCGCGCCGGTTGTGCGCTTCTGCCGAGTCGGTGAGCTGGGCAAGATTGGCGCTCGCTTCCGCATATCCTGGATTCAATCGGAGCGCGATGCGGTATTCGGCGATCGCTTCGTCGATCTTCCCGGTCTGCGCCAGGGCGGTGCCGAGATTGTTGTGCGCCAGCGGGTTGTCGGGAAAGACGCGCAGTGCCTCGAGGTAGTGCGCGATCGCGTCCTGAGGACGTCCGAGGCCGACCAGAGCGACGCCGAGATTGTTGTGCGCCTCGGGGTAAGGCGAGCGCTTGGCGATCGCCCGCTCGAGCCAAGGCGCCGCCTCGGCGTAGGCGCGTCGTGCATTGAGCGCCGCCCCCAGGTTGTTCAGGGCCACCCAGGAGTCCGGATTCTTCGTCAGGGTGGCGCGGCTGCGCGCCTCCTCGTCGTGAAACGCTCGGGCGTGCCGCACCGAGAGACCGGCCAGGAGCGCCAACAGCAAGCCTCCCGCAGCTGGCACCAGCCATCTGCTCCGGCCCGACAGGCGGGCGTGGAGAAGCGCCCCTCCGGCGGCGAAGAGGGCGAAGAGGGCCGGTGCGGCGTGGTGCTGGAAATGGTCGGCGACGTAGGAGTGCAGGTGATAGGAAACGTTGAAGATGCCGATCAGGGGCGCGACCAGAAGGGAGAACGTCGCAACCGCCGCCGCCGGGCCCCGCCCCCAGCGCTGCCTGCCGGTCCAGAGTGCGGCCGCCGCGACGAGCGCGCCGAGCGGGAAGAGAAACTGCCACCAGGCCGCCGTGCTCACGGCCCAGCGGGGGTAGATGGGCAGCAGGTCGAACGGCCAGACCAGCTTCCCGAGGTAGAACCACAGCGCCCGGCCGGCCACCAATACCCTGGCCAGGAGCGGCAGCTCCCAATCGGCGCCGCGGGCGCCGCCGTAGAGGCGCTCGACGTGCATCGCCACCAACCCGGCGGCGAGGCTCATGGCCAGCATCGGCGCGACCGCGAGGAGATCCGAGCGTTCGACGCGGCCGCGCTTCCACCAGACCAGCGCCAGGATGACCAGCGGCAGCCCCACGACGACCGGCTTGCTCAGCAGCGCCGCCGCGAAGGCGGCGAGTGCCAGCCAGTAGAAGTGCCGCTGGCGCGGCGCGCCCTCCTCGAAAGGCGAGAAGCGGAAGTAGGCGAGGAGGCAGAGCAGAGCGAACACGCTCGATTGCGTGTTCTTGAGCTCGGTCACCCAGGCCACCGATTCCACGAACACCGGATGGACTGCGAAAGCCGCCGCCGCCCACCACGCCGCCGGCAGCCCGAGCCGCCGCAGCAGTCGCCACAGCAGCAGGGCGCCGAGGGCGTGCAGCGCGATATTGAGGGCGTGATAGCCGAGCGGGCGCAGGTCCCAGAGCCGTTGCTCGATCCAGAACGTGGTGAAGACGGCCGGCACGTACATCTTGGTCGTGCCGATGCGAAACCAGATGTCGCGCAGCCCGGCGGCGTCGCGGAGGCTCGGATTCTGGGTGAGATAGACGTCGTCGTCCCAGACGAACGAGGCGCCCAGAGCCGGCCAATGGGCGACGAAGGTGAGGACCACGAGGGCCAGCGCCAGAAGAAACGGCGCCGCAGAGGCCGTAGCGGAGGGCGGTCCGGCCGTCGCGCCGCGGTCTTTGGCCGGTCGCTGCTTCGCTGTGCGCGCCATCGGGGCCATGCTATTTCACCCGGGCAAGCTTGCTTGACACTCCGCTCCGCGCACATAAGAATCTCGCCCGAGTCATTCTGCTGATTGTCACCCGTCGAGGGGAGGGCATTGCGCGGCACATGCTGAGCTACCTTCCGATTCTCGTTTTCACCGTCTTCGCGGCGGGATTCCTCGCCGTGACGCTGCTCGCTGCCCGCCTGTTGCGCCACGGCGGCTCGGGCAACACCGACATATCGCCCTACGAATGCGGCAACCCGGCGGAGACGCTGGCCCATGACCACCGCTTTTCGATCCGCTACTACCTGATCGCCGTCCTCTTCGTCATCTTCGACGTCGAGACCATCTTCCTCTTCCCCTGGGCGGTGATGTTCGACCGCCTGGCGCTCTTCGGTTTCATCGAGATGACCATTTTCCTCGTCATCCTGGTGGTCGGCTACGTCTACGTCTGGAACCGCGGCGCGCTGGATTGGGCCTGATGGACGGAACCGAATTCGAACATCCTCACCACCACCTACGAGAAGGTCTTCAACTGGGCGCGGCGCTCGGCGATCTGGCCGATGCAGTTCGGGCTCGCCTGCTGCGCCATCGAGATGATGGCGGTGCTCGACCCGCGGCACGACATGTCGCGCTTCGGCGCCGAGGTCTTCCGCGCCTCGCCGCGCCAGAGCGACCTGATGATCGTCGCCGGCACGGTCACCGAGAAGATGGCGCCGATCGTCAAGAAGCCTGTGGGATCAGATGCCGGAGCCCAAGTGGGCGATCGCCATGGGCGCCTGCGCCACCTGCGGCGGGCCCGTACCGGACCTACGCCGTCACCCAGGGAGTCGACCGCGTCATCCCGGTCGACGTCTACGTTCCGGGCTGCCCACCGCGCCCCGAGGCGCTCCTCTGGGGACTCCTTCACCTGCAGCGCAAGATCGACCGCATGCGGGTGGGCGACCCCCAGCCGGTCGTCGACGCCGGCCTCGCGGTCGGCGCCAGCCGCCGCTAACCAGATCCCGGACAACGGTGCGATGAGCGACCCCGAAGACAAGCCGCCCGCACCCCCATCGCCGCCGCCCGACGCTCCGGCGGCCAAGCCGGCGCCGCCGAAGCCGCCGGCCCCTCCGGCGGCGCCACTCGATCCGGAAGCGGCGGCCGCCGCGGCGAAAGCGAAGGCCGAAGCCGCCGCCAAGGCCGCCGAAGCCGCGGCCGCCAAGGCCGCCATCGAGGCCGCCAAGCCGATCTGGGAGACGCGACGCGGTAGCTGCCGGCGTGGAGCGACTCGGCGAACGATCCCCTGGTCGCGGCACTGCGCGCCCGCCACGGTGAGGCGATCGCCACGGCGCGGACCTTGGCGGGCGACCTCACCATCACGGTCGAGCGCGATCGCATCGCCGAGGTCGCGGCGACGCTCAAGCACGAGCACGGGTTCACCTACCTGATCGACATCTGCGGCAGCGACTTCCCGAAGAAAACGCCGCGTTTCGAGGTCGTGTATCACCTGCACCAATTCCCCAGTCACCGCCGCATCCGGCTCAAGGTCTCCACCGGCGACGGCGAGGACGTGCCGACGCTCGCTGGACTGTTCCGGGCGGCCAACTGGCCGGAGCGCGAGGTGTTCGACATGCTCGGCGTGCGCTTCGCCGGCCATCCCGACATGACCCGCATCCTCACCTGGGAGGGCTTCAACGGCCATCCGCTGCGCAAGGACTTCCCGGTCGAGGGCATCGACACCGGCGCCGCGATCTATCCCGAGCAATACGGCGACGGACCGGACCGATCTCGAAGGCCGGCACCGGCTGGCTGGTGAAGGACGCCACGCCCCGGCCGAGGAGACGCCGGAGTCATGAGCCGGACCTATCGGATTGTCATCCTGAGCGAAGCGAAGGATCTGAACCACTTCCGCGTCGATGAAGTGGAGTGGTCGAAGCAAGGTAAGTGGTCCAGATCCTTCGCTGTCGCTCAGGATGACAATCGAAACGGGGCTGGCAAGAACGAAGGTCGCGCGGAATGAACGACGAGCGGCCCGACACCCTGTTCGACTTGCAGGAGATGGACCTCAACTTCGGTCCGCAGCATCCCTCGACGCACGGCGTGCTGCGCCTGAAGCTCAAGGTCGACGGCGAGCGCATCATCGACTGCTATCCGATCATCGGCTACCTCCACCGCGGCACCGAGAAGCTCTTCGAGCTCCATCCCTTCTTCCAGAACGTGCCGCACACCGACCGCATGGACTACGTGGCGGCGGCGACCAACAACCTGGCCTACGTCGGCGCGGTGGAGAAGCTGGTCGGCCTGGTGGCGCCGCCGCGGGCGCGCTACATCCGCACCATCCTCTGCGAGCTGCAGCGCATCTCGTGGCATCTGCTTTGGCTGGCCACGCACGCCATCGACATCGGCGCCATGACGCCGTTTTTCTACTGCTTCCGCGAGCGCGAGCTGATCCTCGACCTGTTCGAGGAGTATTGCGGCGCGCGGCTGACGCTCAACTGCATGCGGCCGGGCGGGCAGCCGCTACGACCTGCCGGCCGGGTGGGTGGATCGCTGCCGCCAGTTCGTCGGCGGCTTCCCGGACGAAGGTCGACGAGTACGAGAGCCTGCTGACCAACAACCGCATCTGGAAGCGGCGCACCGTGGGCATCGGCGTGCTGCCGCCGGAAGTGGCGATCGACTACGGCGTGACCGGACCGATGTTGCGCGGCTCCGGGGTCGCCTTCGATCTGCGCAAGGCCATGCCCGTACGAGGCCTATCCCGAAGTCGAGTTCGACATCCCGGTGGGCAAGAACGGCGACACCTACGACCGCTACCTGGTGCGCATGGCCGAGATGCGCGAGGCCAACAAGATCGTCGCCCAGTGCCTCGACAAGCTGCCCGAAGGGCCGCTGATGGCCAAGCGCCCGCGCGTCATGAAGGCGGCCGCCGACAGCGAGGTCTACTTCGGGATCGAAGGTCCGAAGGGCGAGATCGGCTTCTACATCGTCGGCGACGGCACCACCAATCCCTACCGCTGCCACGTGCGGCCGCCGTCGTTCGTCAATCTGGCCTCGCTGCCGGAGCTGACCAAGGGGTACCTGCTCGCGGATCTGGTGGCGCTGATCGGGACGACCGACATCGTACTCGGCGAGGTGGACCGGTGATGTTCGCGATGCTGCCCCCGCCCAGATCCTTCGCTGCGCTCAGGATGACTGACGGGGCACTGGCGGCTGGCTTTGTCATCCTGAGCGAAGCGAAGGATCTGGGGGAGGGAAATCGCTAGTGGAAGTCCTCCGCGATTTCGTCCTCATCCCGACGGTGAAAATCGCCGTCCTGCTCTTCCTGGGCGTGCTGCCGCTCATCACCTACCTGGTCCTGGCTGAGCGCAAGGTGCTGGGCTTCATGCAGGCCCGAGTCGGGCCGAACCGGGTCGGGCCATGGGGACTCCTGCAGCCCATCGCCGACGTCATGAAGCTGCTGGTGAAGGAGGACGTGCTTCCCGCGCAGGCGGTGAAGTGGGCCTTCATCCTCGCCCCCTGCCTGGTGGTCGGCCCGGCCTTCATCATCTTCGCCGTCATTCCGATCGGCCCGCCGGGGGGCGGGCCGGGTGGCACGGACCTCTTCATCACCGACGTCAACGTCGGCCTGCTGTTCATCGTCGCCATGGCGACGATCGGCGTCTACGGTCTGATCCTTGGCGGCTGGGCGTCGAACATCAAGTTCTCGCTGCTCGGCGGCCTGCGCTCGGCGGCGCAGATGATCTCCTACGAGGTGCCGCAGGGTCTGACCCTGGTCGTGCCGCTGCTGCTCGCCGGCACGCTGTCGCTGGTCGGCATCGTCGAGGCGCAGCGCGACCAGCACATGTGGTTCGCCTTCAAGTTCTTCCCGCTCGGCTTCATCGCCTTCTTCATCTACATGGTCGCCGGAGTGGCGGAGTCGAACCGCAACCCGTTCGACCTGCCCGAGGCGGAATCCGAGCTGGTGGCGGGATTCCACACCGAGTACAGCGGCATGCGCTTCGCGCTCTTCTTCCTCGGCGAGTACGCCAACATGATCGTCATCTCGGCGGTGGCGACGACGCTGTTCCTGGGCGGCTGGCTGCCGCCCTTCCCGAACGCCACCAGCCCGGCGATCACCTGGCTGCACCTGGGCTTCCTGCCGGCCGGGCTCGCCGGAGTGCTGTGGTTCTCGCTCAAGGTCTTCGTCTTCCTGTTCGTCTACATCTGGTTCCGCGGCACCTTCCCGCGCTATCGCTTCGATCAGCTCATGGATCTGGGCTGGAAGTTCATGATCCCGCTGGCGCTCGCCAACCTGTTTCTGGCCGCGGCGGTGAAGTTGTGGCTGGCCAAGGGGTGAGTATGGGCGCCGTCAAGCGATTCCTCGACCATTTTCTGCTGCTCGATCTGTTCGCTGGGCTGAGTCTGACCTTCAGGCACATCCTGAAGAAGAAGGTCACGGTGCAGTATCCGGAGGAACGGCTCGAGCCCGCCCACCGTTTCCGTGGCATGTTCCGGCTCGACATCGACCGCTGCATCAAGTGCACGCTGTGCGCGCGCGATTGCCCGATCGACATCATCTACATCGACTGGCACCAGGAAGCCAACGCTGCGACCGGCAAGAAGGAGAAGGTCCTCGACCGCTTCGACATCGACGTCCAGCGCTGCATGTTCTGCGGTCTCTGCGAGGAGGCCTGCCCGACCGAGCCGAAGTCGATCTGGCTGACCACCAAGACCTACGAGCTCGCCACCTACGACCGCTGGCAGAACCTCTATGTCGACATGCACCAGCTCGAGGACTGGAAGGTGCGTCCCGACTACACCGACAAGGAGATCGCCTAGGTGGACTTCCTGGTCGCCCACGGCGACGCGCTGCTCTTCTACGCTTTCGCGGCTCTCGCCGTGGCCGGCGCCACGTTGGTGGTGACGCTGCGCAATCCGATGTACGGCGCCATCGCGCTGCTCACCTGCTTCCTGGCGGTGGCGGCGCTCTTCCTGCTGCGCCACGCCGAGTTCCTGGCCGCCGTGCAGGTGTTCGTCTACGGCGGCGGCATCATGGTGCTCTTCCTCTTCGTCATCATGCTGGTCAACCTCCATCGCCTGCGCGAGCACCGGCTGTTTCTCGGCCATTGGCCGATCGCCGCGGTGGTTGCCGTTCTTTTCGCCGGCCTGCTCGGGGTGGCGGCTCTCGGCCAGCGTGCCGGCCGGCCGCAGAGCGGAGCGCTGGTCTCGGTCGGTTCGCAAGCCCTGGGCAACTCGCAGGCGGTCGCCTGGACGCTCTTCCGCGACTACCTGTTGCCGTTCGAGATCGCCTCGCTCTTCCTGCTGGTGGCGATGATCGGCGCGGTGGTGCTCGGGAGGCGGCGCTGATGCTCGAGATCACCACCACGCACTACCTGCTGCTGAGCGCCGTCCTGTTTTCGATCGGCCTGCTCGGCATCGTGACGCGGCGCAACATGATCACCGTCCTGATGTCGATCGAGCTGGTGCTCAACGCGGTGAACCTCAACTTCGTCGCCTTTTCGCACCAACTGCAGGACCTGACCGGGCAGGTGTTCGCGATGTTCACGATCACGGTGGCGGCGGGCGAAGCGGCGGTGGGCCTGGGCATCCTGATCGCGCTCTTCCGCCTGCGCGAAACGACCCAGCTCGATAGCGCGAACGAGATGGAGGGCTAGGTCCTGCATCGCTACCTCTGGCTGATCCCGCTGCTGCCCTTCCTCGGCGCGCTGTTGAACGGCGTCGTGCTGCGCCGGCGTATTGGCAAGGGCGCGGTGGCGGCGATCGCCTGCGGCACGGTGGGCCTGTCTTGCCTGCTCGGCATCGCGGCGATCGCCGGCTATCTGGGCAGCGCTGAGCGCGCCGCCGGCCGGGCCTTCGAGACCGAGCTCTTCACCTGGGTGCCGGCGGGTCGTTCTCGCCGGGGTACGCGGAGTCGCCGACTTGAGCGTCTCCATGGGGTTCCTGCTCGATCCGCTGTCGTGCGGTGATGCTCTTCGTGGTGACTTTCGTCGGCTTCTGGATCCACGTCTACTCGGTCGGCTACATGGGCCACGAGGACGGGGTTCCAGCGCTACTTCACCTACCTGAACCTGTTCATGGGCGCCATGTTGCTGCTGGTGCTCGGCAACAACTATCTGGTCACTTTCGTCGGCTGGGAGGGAGTCGGGCTCTGCTCCTACCTGCTGATCGGCTTCTACTACGACCAGGAGTTCCCGCCCTACGCCGGCCGCAAGGCGTTCATCGTCAACCGCATCGGTGACTTCGCGTTCATCGTCGGCCTGTTCGCCATCGTCGCCAATTTCGGCAGCCTGCGAGTACAGCGAAGTGATCTCGCGCGTGGTGGCCGACCCTGCGGCCGCGAGCCAGCCCTACTTGATGGGCTTGTCGGTGGCGGCGTTCATCGCGCTGTGCCTGTTCGTCGGCGCGATGGGCAAGTCGGCGCAGATCCCGCTCTACGTCTGGCTGCCCGACGCGATGGCCGGCCCGACGCCGGTCTCGGCGCTGATCCACGCCGCCACCATGGTGACGGCGGGCGTCTACATGGTGGTGCGCTCGAACGTCGATCTACCAGCTCGCGCCCGGGGTCTCGCTCTTCGTGGCGGTGATCGGCGCGGCGACGGCGCTCTTCGCCGCGACCATCGGGCTGGCGCAGACCGACATCAAGAAGGTGCTCGCCTACTCGACGGTGTCGCAGCTCGGCTACATGTTCCTGGCGGCTGGGCGTCGGCGCCTACTCGGCGGCGATCTTCCACCTCGTGCACGCACGCCTTCTTCAAGGCGCTGCTCTTCCTCGGTTCGGGCTCGGTGATCCACGCCATGCGCGGCGAGCAGGACATGCGCGAAGATGGGCGGTCTGAGGAAGCACCTGCCGACCACCTACCGCACCTTCCTCGATCGGCACGCTCGCCATCGCCGGCATCCCGCCGCTCGCCGGGTTCTTCTCCAAGGACGAGATCCTGGCCGGCGCCTTCGAGCGGCGGGCACTACGGTCTCTGTGGGGCGTCGGCCTGCTCACCGCGGGCTTGACCGCCTTCTACATGTTCCGCGTGGTGTACCTGACCTTCTTCGGCAAGTTCCGCGGCACGCACGAGCAGGAGCACCACCTGCACGAGTCGCCGGCGGTCGATGACGGTGCCGCTGATGGTCCTGGCGGTGGGCGCGATCGGCTCGCGGGTGGCTGGGTTTGCCGGGCAAGGCGCTGGGCAACGAGCACCTGAACTGGATTCATCACTTCCTGGAGCCGGTGATCGCGAAGCTTCCTGTCGAGGCCGACCCACGCCGCGCAGCATCCGTCGATGATGCTCGAGTGGGGATTGATCCTGGTCTCGGTGGCGGTGGCGGTCGTCGGCATCCTGATTGCCCGCCGGCTGTGGGGCGGCGATCGCGGCTTGCAAGCCGAGGAGGCCTTCGCGGCCAACGCGCCGGCCGTGCAGCGCACTCTTCAGAACAAGTACTGGGTGGACGAGCTCTATGACGCGACTTTCGTGCGCGGCACCTGGTCGCTCGCCGCCCTGTTGCATCGCTTCGACGCCGGTTTCATCGACGGCTTCCTGGTCAACGGGCTCGGCGCTCGGCTCACCCTGGTGTCGTCCATGGCCTCGGGCCTCTTCGATCACTACGTGGTCGACGGCCTGGTGAATTTTTCCGGCTGGCTGTCGACCCGCGGCTCGCGCATGTTCCGCCGGGTGCAGATCGGGTTCGTCTCGCAATACGCGCTGGTCATGGCAATGGGTGTCTTCGCGCTGGTCTGCGCCTGGATCGTGGCGCGCGGTCGGTAGAGGGGGAAACGTGTTCGACTGGGTTCGCGACGTACCGATTCTCAGCCTGGTGTGCTACCTGCCGCTCCTGGGCGCGCTGCCGATCTTCTTCATGCGCGATCCCAAGGCCATCGCCCGCTACGCCACCGGCGTCGCGGTCGCGGACTTCCTGCTCTCGGTGCCGCTGTGGTTCGCGTTCGACCGCCAGGGACCGCTGTTTCAGTTTCGCGAGAGCGCGGCGTGGATCGAAACCATCGGTGTCCGTTACGAGTTCGGTGTCGACGGCATCGCGCTGCTCCTCGTCCTGTTGACCACCTTGCTGGGCGTGCTCGCTTTCCTGTCGTCGTGGAGCGCCATCCATACCCGTGAGAAGGAGTACTACCTCTTCCTGCTGCTGCTGCAGACCGGCATGCTGGGCGTTTTCATGGCGATGGACTTCTTCCTCTTCTACGTCTTCTGGGAAGTCATGCTGGTGCCGATGTACTTCCTGATCGGCATCTGGGGCGGTCCGCGCAAGCTCTACGCGGCGATCAAGTTCTTCCTCTACACCTTGCTCGGCTCGGTGCTCATGCTGCTCGGCATCCTGGCGCTCTACTTCTACAACTCGGGCGGCATGCTCGGCTGGCCGGGCCTCGGTAATCCGACGACCTTCGCCATCGAGCAGTTCCACAAGATCGGTCCCCAGATTCCGGGCGACCTGCAGTTCTGGATCTTCCTCGCCTTCTTCGTCGGCTTCGCCATCAAGGTGCCGATGTTCCCGTTCCACACCTGGCTGCCCGACGCCCACGTCGAGGCGCCGACCGCGGGCTCGGTGATCCTGGCCGGCGTGCTGTTGAAGATGGGCACCTACGGTTTCGTGCGCTTCTCCCTGCCCATCCTTCCCGACGCGACAGTCGAGCTCCTGCCCTGGATGGCCGGCTTGTCGATCATCGGGATTCTCTACGGCGCCCTGGTGGCGATGGCCCAGAAGGACATGAAGAAGCTCGTCGCCTACTCGTCGGTGAGCCACCTCGGCTTCGTCATGCTCGGTCTTTTCGCGCTCAACCCCGCCGGCCTCAAGGGCGGAGTGCTGCAGATGATCAACCATGGCATCTCGACCGGCGCCCTCTTCTTGCTGGTCGGCATCCTCTACGAGCGCCGCCACACCCGGATGATCAGCGAGTACGGCGGTATCTCGGCGCAGATGCCGCTCTACGCCACGATCTTTCTCATCATCACCATGTCGTCGATCGGCTTGCCCAGCCTGAACGGCTTCGTCGGTGAGTTCACCATCCTGGTGGGAGCCTTCCATCGCCAGCCGTGGTGGGCGATCGCCGCCGCGATCGGCATCGTGCTGGGCGCCGCCTACATGCTGTGGATGTACCAGCGGGTCTTCTTCGGCCCGCTCGACAATCCCGAGAACAAGGGGCTTTCCGACCTCAACCGCCGCGAGCTGGCGTACCTCCTGCCGCTCGTGGTTCTGTGCTTCTGGATCGGCCTCTATCCCAAGCCGGTGTTCGACGTGATGGAGAAGTCGGTCGACTACGTCGCCGCACGGGTCGACGCGCGCTATCAGCAGTCGGCGGAGCCGGCACAGGCGGCCGTGCCGGCCCCCAATACTGCTGGGGGCACAGCGAGCGGAGCGCAGGAGTAGGACGCCATGCGCCCCGAAGAGTTCCTGCTGCTGGGCCCCGAGATCGTCCTCGGCACCGCCGGCCTCCTGCTGTTGGTCTTCAGCTCGGTTGGCCGCGGCACCGGAGTGCGCGAGTCGGCGGTGTTCTCGCTGCTCGGGCTCGGGCTGGCGCTGGGCCTGGTGATCTGGATCCAGCAGGGCCCCGGCGCCGGCTCACCGTCGATCCTCGGCGGCAGCTTCGTGCTCGACGGCTTCGCCTTCTTCTGGAAACTGCTGTTGTTGGTTTCGACCGCGATCACCGTGCTCCTCTCGGTGCGATTCATCGAGGAAGCGGGCTATCGGCCCGGCGAGTACTTCGCGCTCCTGCTGCTCGCCACTACCGGCATGCTGTTCATGGTCGGCGGCACCAGCCTGCTGTCGATCTGGATCGCGCTCGAGCTGATGGCGCTGTCGAGCTACGTGCTGGCCGGCTACTTCAAGGCCGAACGGAAGTCGAACGAGGCCGCGCTGAAGTACTTCGTTCTCGGAGCGCTGTCGAGCGGCATCCTGCTCTACGGCATCTCGCTGCTCTACGGCGCTACCGGCAGCCTGCGTCTCGAGGCAGTGGCGGCGGCGCTGCCGGCGGCGGTCGCCCAGGGCAGCTGGCTCGTACCCCTGGGCTGGATCCTGCTCGCGACCGGGCTGCTCTTCAAGGTCGCCGCGGCGCCCTTCCACGTCTGGGCGCCCGACGTCTACACCGGCGCGCCGACGCCGGTCACCGCGTTTCTGGCCGCGGCCTCGAAGGGAGCTTCGTTCGCGATCCTGGTGCGCATCCTGTATCAAGGTCTCGATGCGGTGCGCGCCGACTGGCAGCTGGTGATCGCCCTGGTGGCGTCGCTCTCGATGATCTGGGGCAACCTGGCGGCGCTCACTCAGGACAACGTCAAGCGGATGCTGGCCTACAGCTCGGTCGCCCACGCCGGCTACGTGTTGGTCGGCGTGCTCGCCGCCAACGCCGTCGGCCAGTGGTCGGTGCTCTTCTACCTGCTCGCCTACAGCCTGATCACGCTCGGCGCCTTCGGCACCGTCATCCTGCTCGAGCGCCGTGAGTACGCCGGCGAAACCTGCGCCGACTACGCAGGATTGGCGCGGCGCGCGCCATTTCTCGCTGCCATGATGCTGCTCTTCATGCTCGCCCTCACCGGCATCCCGCCGACCGGCGGCTTCGTGGGCAAGTTCTATCTCTTCGCGGCGGCGATCGAGGCCGGCTGGACCTGGGTGGCGGTGATCGGCGTGGTGACCAGCGCGATCTCGCTCTACTACTACTTCCGCATCGTGGTGTTCATGTATCAGCACGACGCGGGCGCGGCCACGCCGGTGCCCGCGGTGTCGCGCGGCCTGCTCGTCGCGGTGATCGGCTGCGCCGCGGCGACGCTGCTGCTCGGACTCTGGCCGGGTCCCTTCATCGAGCTGGCCCGCGCCGCCTCGCTCCTGCACTGAGCTGCCGCTCCCGGCAGCGGTTGGACGACCGGCACGCTTCCTGCGTATGCTAGGTCGGAAGTGAGCACTGAGACTCGTTCGGCCGAAGAACGCAACTTCGAGGCGGCGGCCATGCCGTACCTGGACGCCCTCTACAACACCGCCTCCCGGATGACGCGAAACGCCCAGGACGCCGAGGACCTGGTGCAGGAGACCTACCTCAAGGCCTACAAGTACTACGACAAGTTCGAAGAGGGGACGAACCTCAAGGCGTGGCTGTTCAAGATCCTGAAGAACACCTTCATCAACAGCTATCGCCGGGCGCAGTTGCAACCCCCCCAGAGCGACTTCGCGGATATCGAGGAATCGTTCGAGAGCCAGATCTCGGAGAACGCCTCGGGCCAGATCCCGAACCCCGAGCAGGAGCTGCTCGAAAACGTCCTCGACGAGGACGTTCAGCGGGCGATCGACGAGCTGCCGCAGGACTACCGCATGGTGGTGCTGCTGGCCGACTTGGAAGGGTTCTCCTACAAGGAGATCAGCGACATCCTGGAGATCCCGGTCGGCACGGTGATGAGCCGGCTCTATCGCGGCCGCCGGCTGCTGGAGGCCGAGATGTTGCGCTACGCGCGGGAGCACGGTTATCTGCGGGGCGGCGCGCCGGCCAAGATGCGCAGCCGTGATGGCGAAGCCTCGAGCCCGGACGCGGAATATCCCAGCCGGGCAAAGCGTTGATGAGCAAGGGGTTGAACAGGTACAGGGGGACTGCCCAGTTGCTTTCGAGTCATGGACTGTAGACATTTTCGCCAAGCGGTGTACCTGTTCGATGACGATTCCGGTCAGGAGCTGTTGGTCTCCTTTCGCGCCCACTGCGTGGATTGTCCCGAGTGCGCGCGCGAGGCCGAGTTCAAACGCCGTTTGCTGGAGTTGGTTCGTCGGCGCTGTTGCCGGCAGGCCGCTCCGGAATCGCTGCGCGCCAGGATCCTGATGAAGGTTCTGATCTTGCGCCGTGGCGAGGAGGCTTGATGCGCGCTTCGATCGCCATTCTGCTGCTGGCCGCCACTCTGGCCGTCGGTGCCGTTGCCCAAGACGGCCCGCGGCTCCAGGGACTCGACGGCGGTGAGTTGACGCAGTCCGACATCGAGCGCGGCGCCACCGTGCTGGTGTTCTGGGCATCGTGGTCGCCGCGCTGCCGAGACATCGTCGAGCGGGTGAACCCGATCGCCGCCAAATGGGGCGGCAAGGCGCGTGTGGCGACGGTCAACTTCCAGGAGGACCGGGGAGCGGTCGACGCCTTTCTGCGCGGCAAGTCGCTCCAGGCGCCGGTCTACTTCGACGGCGATGGCGCTTTCTCCAAGCGCAACGCAGTGACCACGTTGCCGGTGCTCCTGGTCTACGTGAACGGCCGCGTCGCCTACAGCGGGCCGCTGCCAGAGGACCCCGATCGCGTCCTGACACAAGCCCTGCAGTAAGCGGCATCCGGGCGCCCTGTGTGCTAATTCACAGGTAGCTATGCGTCCGCCGTGCGTGGTACCATCGCCCGTCTACTGATCAGCGCCGGACTCGTTTCTGGCCGAACGAACGCGGAGGGTCGCGCCGGATGCAGCTGCGTGGGAGTGTTTTTTTCTGGTTTGCCACGCGTGTCACAACGCCTCTGGCGCTCGTCGTATTTGCCCTAGCCCTCCTCTCCGAAACCCGTTATCTCCAGGCCCTTCCCAGTCCCACGATCGACGTTGCCGACGTCGCCGAGATCGGCGAACCGCCCAGCGTTGCCGTGGCGGTCGCCGAAGCGGATCGCGTCGAGGGTGTGATTCGATCCGGCCAGACCCTGGCGCAGGCGTTCGCCGACCTGGGTTTGACCGGGGAGGAGTCTCACCTCGCCAGCCAGGAGCTGGCCCGGTACGTCGATCCGCGGCGCGTTCGCCCGGGAGACCGCTATCAGGCCGTGCTCGGCCCCGACGGCCGGGTCCGCGAGTTCATGTACGCCGTCGGCGGCAAGGGCGACGCGCGACTCACCCGGGAAGCGGAGTCCTGGCACGCCAGTTTCCGCGCCTACGAGCGGAGCGTGCAGACGAGGCGGATCGAAGGCACGGTGCGGGGGTCACTCGAGGCTGCCTTGCGCGAGGCCGGCGGCGACCCGGCGGTCGGCTATCGCATGGCCGACGTACTGCAGTGGGACCTCGATTTCAACCGCGACCTGCAGCCCGGCGACCGCTTCGAGACGCTCTACGAGGAGGTCTTCCTGGACGGCGAGCCGCACGGAATGGGCAACGTCCTCGCGCTGCGCTATCACGCCGGAGGCAAGACGCTCGAGGCGTACCGCTACGGCGAGGGCGGCTACTACGACCAGGAAGGCCGGCCGCTGCGCAAGGCCTTTCTCAAGTCTCCGCTGCAGTACTCCCGCGTAACCTCCGGCTTTTCACAGCGCCGCTTCCACCCGGTTCTGCGGACCTACCGTCCGCACTGGGGAGTCGACTTCGGCGCTCCGGTGGGCACGCCGGTGCGAGTCACCGCCAACGGCGTCATTCTCTCGGCGGGGTGGGACGGGGGCGGGGGCAAGACCGTCAAGGTCCGCCACAGCGGCGGCTATGTGACGAACTACCTCCACCTCTCGCGCTTCAACACGCGGGCGGGCGCGCGGGTGAGTCAGGGCGATGTGATTGGTTACGTCGGTCAGACCGGGCTGGCCAGCGGTCCCCATCTCGACTACCGGGTGAAGCGTAACGGGGGCTGGATCAACCCCACGAATTTGGGTGGGGTGCAGGCCGAGCCGATCGCCACCACAGATCTGCCTCGGTTCCGCAGCGAGCGCGACGAGCTGCGGTCCGCCCTAGTCGGCCACGAGCCAGTCGCGCCGACGCTACCGCCGACGGTGATGGCCTCCGAAGGCCCGCCGCAGGGTGGTGCAAGCGTCTCCCGCCGCTAGCGCGGCGCAATCAACCCGTTCCGGTACTTGGGAGTTGAAGAGCGAGCCGCGTCAGCGGCTCGCGGTCCGCTCGGCGAGCATGGCCAGAGCGGATTCGAGGTTGAAATCGCCGTCGAGCGCCAACACCCGCTCGGGACCCCAGCCTGCGCCCGCGCTCTCACGGTAGGTGAGCGTGGGTCCCTGCGCCCAGGCCACCGTGGCTTCGGCACCGTCGCGCGATCCGAAGAGCGCGTAACGCTCCGCATCGCCGGCGTCCGGCGAAGGCCGGGTGGCGTGGAGGAGGAAGCGGAAGGCGTGATTTCCGCCCGCGGTCGCAGGCAACTCGACCACCGACGCCGGCAGGTCGGCGACGATGCTGCGCAGGCCGCGACCGAAGTCGGAGCCGACGCCGATGATGTGCGCGCGGGCGCCGTCCGCGAGGGCCCGCGGTCCGCCGTTGGCCGGCTTCCAAGCTTCGATGAAAGAGCTCGCTTCGTCGCCCAGGGCGCGCAGAATCGAGGGCACGAGGGCACCGTCGGCCGACAAGATCTGAGCGCGCGTGGTCGCCGCCAGGTTGGCCAAGGTCTTGGGATCGAGCTTCTTGTCGGCGCCGATGATGTGCGCTCGCGCACCGTCGCCGAGGGCTACCAGGCTGCGCGGCAAGACCCGCACTTCGACGCTGGTGATACGGCCCTTGTCGCCGTCAGCGAAAACGATCTTCACCGCAGAGCCATCGCTCCCGGGCTGTAGCCGCGGCGCGCGCAACAAGCCCGGCGCGACCTCTCCCGCGGAAGCGGCACCGCGATCGAAGCTCGCGACACGGAACACGGTGTTGGAGCCGACATAGGTGCCGTTTTCCAGGATCAGAGGGGTGTAGAAAGTGGTGTAGTTGCCGCCCCCGTCCTCTTCCGCCCACACCACGTGAATGACCGTACGGTGTAGCGGCCCAGCATCTTCGCCCAGGCTCGAGACGTCGCGGGTGACCAGCAGCTGCGGCGCGGTCTTGAAGGCGAACGGGTTGCCTCGAACCTCGATCACCGGCGACCAGCCGTTGGCATCCCGGCTGGTGAGGTTGAGTACCGGAAAAGCACCGCTCGCCATCCGCTGCCAGAGGAGGACCGCCGCGCCGGTCGTTTCCTCGAACACCAACGTCGGGTAGCTTTCGGCGTCCTCGTCCTCGGTCCCCGGCACAATTTCTACGTTGGCGTGGCGAGCCCCGGGCTTGAGGATCTCCAACGCCAGCACGCTGTGCCCACGATCCATCGAGGTGCGAACGCGATACAACTCACCCGCGGCGCCGAGCGCCTGCTCACCGGCGGTGGACGGAGCCACGCCGGAGAGCGCCAGGGCGAGAGCTGCGAGTGGAGTGAGCCAGCGTCGGAGCATGTCTCAGGCGTGCAGGTTGACCAGTTTGCGGACGTCGACGGCGAGCAGAAAGCTCGGCAGGTAGCCGTGGTCCGGAAAAAACTCCTCCTGCAGGCGGGTGAAGTAGCCGCGCGCCGTGGCGCCGTCGGAAGCCAGGTTGGCGGCCTCGCCGAGCAGGTAATAGGCGTTCTTGATCGATTCAGGATCCTCGTGGCGGCGGGCCAGGGCGAGGCCGATTTCGCCGTGCCGTATCGCCGACCGGTAACGGCGCGCTTCGAGGTGCGCGTAGCTAAGATCGAGCCGGGTCGAAATCGCGTAGCGCTCAGCGCCAGCGCGGCGCAGGATGCCCAGGCTGGCGTAGAGCAGCCGGAATCCCTCATCGAGCCGGCCCGCCAGTACACGGCAATAGCCGAGGTTGTCGAGGATGCGCGCGCGGGCCGGTGTGGGCTCGGTGGACATGAGGTCGAGCGCCGACTCGTAGTGCGCCGCCGCCTCGCTGGCTTTGCTCTGCGCCAGCAGCACGTTGCCCAGCTGGTTGTCGCTGGCCGCAATCCACTCCGATTCCTCGGCCAGCAGCGCCTTCTCGCGGGCCACACGCGCGTAGAAGAGCGCCTTGGCGAATTCCTTCTGGATCTCGTACCAGCGCGCCAGGTTGTAGGCGGCGTAGCGGCAAACGCCGGCGTCACCGTTGCGGACCAGCAGCAGTCGGAGGCCCGATACCTCGGCCTGGCCGCCGCCGACCTCGATGGCGATCGAGGCTCGCTTGGCGAGGATGAGCTCGGCGCGCTGGACGTCACCGAGATCATCGGCGATCGCCTTCGCGGTGTCGAAGTGAGCCAGAGCCTGAGCGAAGTCGCCGGCCTCGGCCGCGCGACGCGCCGCCGCTGCCGCCTGGTCGTAGTCGACCACGGAGCGGGCCCCCCGGCCCAAGTCAGTGCTCAAGTTCGTCTTTCTCGACCGGGACCAGCAGGGGACCCCGCTGTTGTCGTTTGAAGGCGAGGAAGTCCTCGACTTCACGTTGGTCCTCGGGGGCGAGAGAATTCAGCTCGCTGACGAAGCGCATGTCGCGGGCCGACAGGCTCTCACGCGAGGCATCGTCGAAGAACTGGCCGACGCTCATTCCGAGCTCGGCGAGGATCCGCACCAGCGTGTCGAGGCTGACGCGGTACTCACCCTTTTCCATGCGCGACAGATCCGACTGCTGAATGCCGATGCGCTTCGCCAGGTCGGTCTGGGTGAGATGGTGCTCCTTGCGCAGCTGACGGATCTTGCGACCGACGAGCTCGACCTGGCGCACTCTCTGCGGGATGGCCATCGCGGTCAAAGTCCTTGCGGGCAGCTATGATGTAAACGCATACTCGCCGTGAGCATAGGCGGGCGCCGGCAGGAAGTCAATGCCCCAACGACCCCTATAATCGCCCGCCCTCATGCGCCCAACCCGAAACTGGTTCCTGCTGCGTGAGATGGTCCGCCGCGATCTGGCCGGCCGCTATGCCGGCTCGGTTCTCGGCGTCGTGTGGTCCTTGCTCCAGCCGCTCTGGCAGCTGGCGCTCTTCAACTTCGTCTTCTCGACCGTTCTGCGAGTCCCGTTGACCGGCGAGCGCACGGAGAACTTCGCGATCTTCCTCTTTTGCGGCCTCCTGCCCTGGTTGGCGCTGCAGGAGAGCGTCATGCGCTCCGCCACCGCGATCACCGACAACGCCAACTTGGTCAAGAAGGTCAGCTTTCCCGCGGAGTTGCTGATCGTATCCATCGTGCTCACCGCGCTGGTCCACGAGGCCATGGCGCTGCTCGTTTTCCTGGGCGTGTTGACGGCCCTCGGGAGCCTGACCCTGTCGGGCTTGCCCATCTTGTTGCTGGCGGTGGTGCTGCAACTCGGTTTGACCCTCGGCCTCGGGTTCCTGCTCGCCGCCCTGCACGTGGTGCTGCGCGACGTCGCGCAGCTGCTCGGAATGGCGCTGACGATATGGTTCTACTGTACCCCGATCGTCTACCCGCTGCGGCTCGTACCGGAGCGGCTGCGCGGCATCCTTGGGTGGAATCCTTTGAGCGTGCTGGTGGCGCTCTACCGGCGAGCTTTGTTGGGTGGCGACGGCTTGGATTGGGGAAGCGTAGCCGTGCTGGTCGCCGCGGTCGCCGTGGTACTATTTTGCGGTCTTTGGCTGTTCCGCCGCTTAAAGCCGGCCTTCGCAGATGAAATTTGAGGTTTTCCGCAAGATCCTCGGCGACAAGGAGTTCTTGGACAATGTTGAAGTCGAAGCGCTCGATCCTCGCTCTTTCCCCGTGGTGCCTGCTCGCGGCGACGGCGCTGGGCCTGCTCCTCGCCTGTTCGCACGGCTCGCAGGTGGCGGCGCCGCCGGCTAGCGCGACGACAGCTCCGCCTGCGACGGCGCAACCACCCGCCGCCGCGGCGCGGACGATTCCCGCGCTCCCTCCGCTCGAGCCGCCCGATGGCAAGTGGCTCACCGACGAGCAGGGGCGCGCAGTACTTTCTCGCAGGAGGTCCCCAAGGTCGAGGGCTGGTACCACTGGCTGAACGCCGGAGAAGACCCGGGTCCGGCCTCTGGTACGGCATGCGGCTTCGACGTCGCGAGCGAAGACGAGGACAGCATCCAGATCAAGATCTACAAGCTGCCGGGCCGGATGAGAACCCGCGCGCCGGCCAGAGCCGGAGCTGACGGCCGAGGACGCGCGCGAAGATCGCGGCGAGCTACGCGCAACGAGACCGGCGCAGTCGACCGACTCAACTTCGAGGCCCTTCGGCGCGAGGGCTGCCGACCAGCGGCCAGTGGCGCAACGGCTTCAAGGTCGCCGACATGAACGGCGACGGTCATCCCGACATCGTCCACGGTCCGGCGCGCAAGGCGCCACGGCGTCGCCCAACATCTTCCTGGGGGACGGCAAGGGCGGCTGGCGGCGCTGGGCCGAGGTCCGGTTCCCGCGACTCGCCTATGACTACGGCGACGTGGCGGTGGCCGACTTCAACGGCGACGGCCGGCTCGATCTCGCCCTGGCCGTCCACCTGCAGGGGCCTCATCGTCCTGGTGGCCGACGGCTCAGGGGGCTTCGAGGAGTGGGGCCGCGGCATCGATTTCGCAGGTCGCCCGCCGAGGCACGGGAGCCGGCTTTTTCCGTCGCGCACCGTGGAAGCGGCCGACTGGAACCGGGATGGCCGCCCGGACCTGATCTCCCTCGGCGAGGGGCCGCGCATGCCGGCCACCCCCGGCAGCGGTCCGCCGGGCGGCCGGCGCGGCCTACGGAGCGTCGTCTACCTCAACCAGGGGGACGGGAGCTGGGTGCGCAGAGACGAGTCCGATCAGAGGCGTGCGGTTCTTCGGTGACGATCTTGCGGTTGCGGACTTCACGAATGACGGTAAATTGGATATAGTCCTCGGATCGAGCGTCCTGGGTCGACGAAGACCTACTGCGGATCGGCGGCGGAGGGCGGCGGCTGGTCCCGAGCGCCGCTCGCCGGACGCTGCGGCCCAGAGTCTACGTGGGGGCGGTAGACGCGGCGGACTTCAACGGCGACGGCCGCGGTGACCTCGCCGTCGGCTACCTGAGTCGCGAGGGCCGAGACCTGGTGGACGGGTATCGACCTCTTGCTGGGCCGGGCCGACGGCACCTGGGAACGCCAGGGCGTGGCGGTGGGGGAGAACCGCGACTGGCTGACCGCCCTGGACAGCGGCGACCTCGACGGCGACGGCAAGCTGGACCTGGCGGCCGTCACCGGCGAGAGCGAGGTCTGGGTCTTCCTCGGCAAGGGGGACGGCTCCTTCCTGGCGAGAGACTTCGCCGCAGGTCGCGGTGAACGTGAGCGGCTGTCAGGGCTACGATGTCCAGATCGTGAACCTGGACGAGGACCCGGCCGAGGAGCTGGTGGCGGAGTTCGCGGGCGAGCCGTCACGCCTTGTTCGCCCCGGAGCGATTGTCCGCAGAACGGGGCGCATGGCGGCGTTGGAAGACCGCGGCTCCGGAAGTAGGCTTGACAGGCTATCCCAGTTGACAAACGCTCCGAGGCTGCCTATAGTGCGGAAGCATAAGTTACGAGAGCACAACTGAGCCTGGAGGAAAATCGCGCTTCTGAATTCAACGTTTGAACGGCCGAGGTCCGAGCCGTTCGGGGCGGGGTTGCGGCGGCTCTTTTGAGATCGAGTGTCTTTAATCAGGAGGTGATGGCATTTACTCGGAGAGTGGAGTTTGCAGTGCCGGTTTTTCAGTTCGAAATCTTGACGGATACTCAAGGAGATTGTCTGAAATGAGAAAGCTTTGCCTTTGCCTCGCTCTGATGAGCCTGCTGGGCTTGGGCGGCCAGGCGTTCGCGGTGATCGGCACGATCGACGACGTGCCCGCCGCGACCCTGCTGCTGCCGTACTTCGAGGTGGACATCGCCGACGCGGCAACGGCGTCAACACGCTGTTCTCGATCAACAACGCCTCGGCGACCGCCGTCCTGGCGCACGTCACGGTCTGGACCGACCAGTCGGTTCCGGTCCTCGACTTCGACGTGTACCTGACCGGCTATGACGTCGCAGACCATCAGCCTGCGCGACATCTTCGTCAACGGCAACCTGCCGCTCACGGCTTCCGCCGGTCAGGATCCGGGCGGACGACACGATCAGCCCGCAGGGCCCGGTCGTCCCAGGACATCAACTTCGCCTCCTGCGCCACGCTGCCGTACTCGCCCGGGCGAGGTGAGCGCTTCGTTCCGCGCCCACCTGCAGGCCTGGTTCCAGGGCAACCCGTCGCCGGCGACCGGCAACTGCGCCGGCTCCAAGCAGCCCGACGACAACATCCTGCGCGGCTACGTCACGGTCGACACCGTGAACGCCTGCAACCTGTTCTTCCCCTCGGACTGGGCGTTCTACGCTCCGTTCGTGACCGACCAGAACGTCCTCTGGGGCGACTACTTCTACGTCAACCCGACGGCCGAGAACTTCGCCCAGGGCGAGACGCTGGTCCACATCGAGGCCTGCCCGACCTGCTTCGTGCCGGGCGACCACACCTTCTACGGCCGTTACAACGCGGCTGCCGCGGACGACTCCCGCGAGCCGCTGCCGACCACGATGGCTGCCCGCTTCCTCAACGGCGGCGGCTTCGACGGCGGCACCGACTTCCTGGTCTGGCGCGAGGCCGACGAGAGCGACTCGGCCTACCCTGCAACCTGCCGGGCCCGCCGTCCTGGTACCCGCTCGAGGCGACCCAGATCGTGATCTTCGACGAGGAGGAGCAGCCGGTGACGGCCGACGACTGCCCCTCCGGCGACCCGACCTGCGAGCAGGAGATCGTCGATCCCGAACGAGGCGCACCGGGTCGACGTGGCGGCCGACCTTCTGACGCCGTTCAACTTCGGCTGGATCTACCTCAACCTGCAGCACACCGAGGTCGATCCCGATCTACGGTGACACCGCGGCTCAGATGCTGGGTGACCGCGGTGATGGATGCCGAGGGCCGGTTCAGCGTCGGCTTCGACGCCATCCAGCTCGACAACGCCAACACCCCGAACACCACCTTCATCCCGGTTCAGTAAACCGCAGCTCCACGGGCGCCGTCTTCGGGCGGCGCCCGTTTCTTGCCTCCTCCCACCCCCTCCGCCCCCCACGCACCGACCCCTTTTCCGGCAGGGCTATGCGCGGCCGGCCGATTTGGTTTATGCTGGCTAGACATTCGAACGCACCGCTAGCGGTCAATTTTCCGGAGGATTTGAAATGAAGAACCTGGGTATCTGTCTCACGATTTTGGGCGTGTTGGCCTTGCGCGCCCCGTCCTACGCAGTGATCGGCACGAATCGATGACGTGCCCGCCGCGACGCTGCTGCTGCCGTACTTCGAGGTCGACATTGCCAACGCGGCACGGCGTCAACACGCTGTTCTCGATCAACAATGCTTCGGCGACCGCCGTTCTGGCGCACGTCACGGTGTGGACCGACCAGTCGGTTCCGGCGCTCGACTTCGACGTGTACCTGACGGGCTACGACGTCCAGACCATCAGCCTGCGCGACATCTTCGTCAACGGCAACCTGCCGGTCACGGCTTCGGTCGGGTCAGGATACGGCCGGCGACACGATCAGCCCGAAGGGTCTTTTCTCGCAGGACATCAACTTCGCCTCCTGCGGCACGCTGCCGTACCTCCCGGGCGAGGTGAGCGTTGGCTTCCGCGCCCACTTGCAGGCTTGGTTCCAGGGCAACGCAGTCGCCGTCGACCGGCAACTGCGCCGGCTCGAAGACCCAGGACAACATCCTGCGCGGCTACGTCACGGTCGACACCGTGAACGCCTGCAACCTGTTCTTCCCCTCGGATTGGGCCTTCTACCAGCCGTTCATCACCTTCCAGAACGTTCTCTGGGGCGACTACTTCTACGTCAACCCGGGCCAGAACTTCGCCCAGGGCGAGACGCTGGTTCACATCGAGTCGGCCACGCCGGGCGACACGGTGAATGGCTTCATTCCGGGCGACCACACTTTCTACGGTCGCTACAACGCCGCGACCGCTGCCGATGCTCCGCGAGCCTCTGCCGACGACGCACGGTGCCCGCTTCCTCAACGGCGGTGGTTTCGACGGCGGGACCGACTACCTGGTCTGGCGTGAAGCCGACGAGAGCGACTCGGCGTACAACTGCAACCTGCCGGGCCCGGCCGCCTGGTATCCGCTCGAGGCGACTCAGATCGTGATTTTCGACGAGCAAGAGCAGCCGGTGACGGCTGACGACTGCCCGTCGGGCGATCCGACCTGCGAACAGGAAATCCTGATTCCGAACGAGGCTCAGCGGGTCGACGTGGCTGCAGACCTTCTGACGCCGTTCGACTTCGGCTGGATCTACCTGAACCTCCAGCACACCGAGGTGACGCCGATCTACGGTGACACCGCGGCGCAGTCCTGGGTGACCGCGATGATGGATGCCGAGGGCCGGTTCAGCGTCGGCTT
Source organism: Thermoanaerobaculia bacterium (assembly GCA_963821905.1). Taxonomy (GTDB): domain Bacteria; phylum Acidobacteriota; class Thermoanaerobaculia; order Multivoradales; family JAGPDF01; genus CAWGFP01. Next base: position 138,492 of record CAWGFP010000009.1, read on the forward strand.
CGACGCCGTCCACTTCGACAACGCCAACACCCCGATCACCACCTTCATCGGCGGCGGTCTGTAAACTGCAGCTCCACGGGCGCCGCCTCCGGGCGGCGCCCGTTTCTTTTCCTCCCTGGACCTTTGCGCGGTGCCTCCCACGGGGAGTCAGCGCGGAGAGGCCGCCCCGAAAACGGCGTTACCCTCGTGGTAAAATATTAACGTTTCGCGATATTTCGTCGCCGGACCCGAAGTGGAGGAAGATGCATGAGTTTTGAGGTACGTTTGCGCCCGGTCCCTTCTTCTTCATTGACACGGTTCGTCGCACTCGCCGCGTTTTTCCTCGGCGTCAGCGCGCCGATTTTCGCGGCGGGGAACACCCCGGCCGTCCCTGTTCCGGGTCCGGAGGCAGGCGGGAACGCCCGTTGGAACACCAATAGTCCCCTCCAGCCCGCGGCGATCCTAGGTGATTCGACCTGGTTCGCCGGGCACTCGGATCCCAAGGAGGGCAATACCCTCGAGTATCACGGCCTCGACATCGAAGGCGGCATCATGTTCACCGCCACCGGACAAGGTGTCACCGTCCATGACGTCCGCAGCGGCCCGGCGCAAGCCGCGTCCTACATGTACGGCTGGAGGGTCGGTGGGAACTTCCCGGGTTGGGAGCACGTCGGCGACGCAGACTGGTTCGTTAAGCACATCGACGCCCCGGCCGGCAACGGCTCGATCGCCGGGGTGAGCATGGAGGCGCAGGGCTTCGGGGTCATTGCCGCCCCGAGTGCGGCGGGCGCCTACGTGGCCTACCACTCCAAAGTCTTTACGAGCCAGGTTCTTGCCGTGCGCAGCGCGGGAACGGACTGGGCCTACGCGCTCGGCGACGGGGGCAAGGTGGTTCGCTTCAACATGTCGGCGACCGCCAGCATGGACGAGTGCCTCGACGTGCCCGTCGGCCACTGCTCGGGAGTGGACAAAGGCCAGGTGACGGCAGTGGGCACCGGGTGGGTGACCATGGGCGGGACCGGGAACTTCCTGGCGACCGGAAAGTGGCTCGCCGGTGGCTCGATCAAGATCTGGAGCTTGTCGGACCCCGCGGTTCCCACGCTGGCGCTCGAGTTCGCCGCGCCGGCGCGAGGCCTCGCGATGTGGCGGATGGGCAGCTCCTACTATCTGGCCCGCATGGACGGCACGGGGAAGAAGCTGAGCATCCACGATGTGAGCTGCATCGCGGGCGGCTCCTGCACCAGCGCGCCCGAGATCTTTACGACGACGCTCGCGTCGCCGACGCTCATGCCCTACGTCACGGCCTCGGTGGACGGGGGGAAGGCTTACCTCTACGTCGGCGGCGACGACTACGGCAGCTGCGCTCCCCAGCGCGAATACATCTTCGACGTGACGAATCCGACCAGCCCGACGGAGTTGACGCCGAAGATCCACCCGGACGGATACTGGGGCTGGTACTACATGGGTTGTCCGACCGGTTTCACCCTGGTCGGCCCGCGCATCGGCCAGGTCTATGGCGGGCACCTCTACCGGGCGGCCAACAGCATTCTCGACGCGCACAAGCTCGGCGGGCCGTCAGCGCCCAACGCGGACTTTTCCTGGTCACCTAGCGTGATCTATCCCGTTCACGCCGGTCGACTTCACCGATCTTTCCTCGGGCAACCCGACGACCTACGACTGGGACTTCGCCGGTGGCACGCCGAATGGCTCGGTTGACGAAAACCCTCAGGACGTGACGTTTTCGACTCCCGGAAACCACGACGTGACGTTGATCTCGACCAACGCGATCGGCCCCAGCGCCCCGGTGACCAAGACGGTCACGGTTCTGGATCCGACACCGGTCGTCGGCAGCCTCACGGCCTCTCCACCGGTGGGTTTCGTTTGCCAACCCTTTACCTTCACCGCCAACAACGTGGGCGGGCAGCCGATAGTGACCCTGTCGTGGAAGCTCGATGGTGTGGACGTGGCGGGTAACGGAAATCCGCGCGAGTGGATCCCCCCCGTGAGCACGACTCCGGGCCTCCATACCGTGACCGTTACCGCGACCAACCTCGCCGGCAGCGCTTCGAAGAACGCCTCGGTGACGGTGAACAGTCTCGTTCCCCTGCCCGGTGCTGGCTTTCCCATCGCCAACGATCCGTTCTCCGCCGGCGTGGTGACCTTTCACGCCAACGCGGACGGCGCCACCGAATGGAGCTGGGACTTCGGCGACTCCGGCGGCGTCTTCGGCCCGTGGCTGAACCATCCCGTCAACGGGCCGAATCCAACGCACAGCTACGCCGCGATCGGCAACTACAACGTGCGCGTGAAGGTGAGGAACTGCGCGGAGGCTGAGCGCACGAGCGCGACCTTGCCGGTCGTGATCACGCAGATCACGCCTCTGCATGCCGAGTTCACGCTCACCAATCCGGGCTTCGAGTGCCAGTTCCTGCCGGCGTGCGAATACCCGGAGGACGTGCCCGTAGGTTTCAGCGACGCCTCCACGGGCGCTGAGTTCTGGGACTACGACTGGAACGGAGACGGCACTTTCGAAGACACCGGTCATACATCGCCGGTCCTCCAGCACACCTATCCCTCGGCTATCTCGGTGGCCTTCACACCCAAGCTCAGGGTGCGACGCGGCGCGAGCGAGCAAGAGACCGTGAATCTGCCCAAGCAGTTGAAGATCGGCGCCGCGATACCGCCTGTCGATCTCGATCACAGCGGGCCGACCAGCGGCTTGGTCGGCACCCGCTATACCTACACCGGCTTCGGCCAGCAACTGTACTCCGAGCGCGAACGGTTGGACGTGGACGACCAGCGGCGGCTCGGGATCGAGCGACAGTAACCAGATCACGGTGTCGTGGTCGTCGATCGGCAGCAAGATCGGTCACGGCGAGCAATAGCGCGTGTCTTCCGGCGCAGGGCTCTCGCACGGTGAACATCAATTCGAGCGGCGGTGGTGGCGGTGCCGGCGGTGGTGGTGGAGCCGGCGGCGGTGGCGGTGGTGGCGGCGGCGGCGGAAGCAGCTTTACGCCGAACTTCGTCTACAACCCGCAGCCGGTCAAGGCTGGCGTGGCGACGAACTTCGACGCCAGCAGCTCGACGGGCTCGCCGACCACCTTCTCCTGGGTGTTCGGTGTGGGCGCCCCGGCGGTGTTCGGCAACCCGGTTTCGCATACGTTCGCCGCCCCGGGGACCTACTCCGTCACCATGCTGGCCAGCAAGGACGGCACCTGCACGGGCACGGAGATTCCCGGCTCGTGTGTCAAGAGCAAGGTAGTCCAGGTCGTCGTGGTGCCGAATGGTCCGCCCCCTCCGGTGGCCAGCTTCACTTCCTCGGCGACGTGCATCAACGAGTTCGGGTTCGAAACCTGTCAAGGTCAGACCGGCCAGGACATCACTTTCACCTCGACCTCGAGCGGCACGGTCGACGGCGTAGCTTGGGACTTTGGAGATGGCGGCACTGCGACCGACGCATCCGCGACTCATCGCTATAACACGCCGGGTACCTACACCGTCTCGTTGACTGCGAACGGTGCCGGCGCGAGCTCGAACACCAATAGGATCCTGGTCATTACCGGCCCCCCGGTGTCCAACTTCGCTCTCGTCCTCACCTGGTTCCAGCGCTCCACCGGAGCGTTGGCGCAGACCAGTGATTTCTATGCCTATAACCCGGGTGATGGACCGCTCTCGCTGACCGTCACCTACCAGAAGCGCGGACGTCCGGAGCCGCCGGCGCCGCAGAAGGTTCTCACGGTGGCGCCGCACGCCACGCTGTTCGTGGCCGACGCGTTGTTCAACCTCTTCGGCCTCACCGAGGGCGGCGGCTTCCTGTACTTCACCTGGGAAGGCACGGTGGTGCCAGTGATCACGGGCACCAACAACACCAAGCTCGCCGACGGCACGCAATTCGGCCAGTCCTTCGCCGCGGTGAAGGTGGACAAGGTCTCGAATGCCTCGGCCGCTTCGACCCCGGCGGTTCAGAACCTGGTCGGGCTGGCGGACGTCGATGCCGAGAACTTCTCGACCTTCGGCTTCTCGAACCCATTCGACGCTCCGGCGAACGTTCAGCTGGAGTTCTCCGACAGCTCCGGCGCGCCGCTGCGGCCGCCGCTCCCGCTCACCGTGGCTTCGAACGGTCAGGTCCTGTTCCAGATCCTCAGTATCCGCGAGCTGGGCATCGAGGACCTCGACAACTATCGTCTGACGGTGAAGTCCACCTCTGGCGGCCCGGTGCTTCCGTTCGCCAAGAAGCTGCGCATCGGATCGCAGGACCAGGCGTACGTTCCGGCGATCAAGACCGAGAAGCACAAGGTCTTCCTGCTCGGCGCCTACAGCGGCGACACCGTGCGGGGCAACAAGTGGTCGACCGACGCGGTTCTGTTCAACCCCACGCCGAACGAGCTCATCGTCGATGCGCAGTTCATCCCGGTCGGTGTGGCGAGCAACCCGTCGTCGATCGCCACCATCCGGCTGCAGCCCAATGAGTCGCGTCGTCTCAACGACGTCCTGAAGACCGAATGGAACGCCCAAGGCGTCAACGGCTACATCTCGTTCGAGACCAAGAACGGCGGTGCGGGCCCGTATGCCGGCGTGCTGGGCGAGATCTACGACTACTCCAACCCGTCGAAGATCTACGGCAACGTGTTCGGAGCGCTGTCCGAGGAAGACGCGGCAGAAGCCGGCAAGAGCCTGGCCCTGGTCGGTCTGAAGCAGAACGCGTCGTTCACCACCACGCTGTGGATCTACAATCCCGGCCCCGGTCCGATGCAGGCCGAGATCATCTATCGCGCTTCTAGTGATGGCCGTGAGCTCGCCCGCACTCTGACCGGCTCTCCGGAGGGCGTCATGCGGCTGATCAGCCCGAAGGGCTTCCCGGCCGCGGTGAAGGATATCGCCGAGCCGTTCACCATCGAGATGAAGGTCCAGTACGGCCGCTTGATCGCGTCCGGCCTGATGGTCTCCAACGCCACCAAGGATCCGACCTACGTGGTGGGGACCTCAAACTGAGGCTGTCCGCTCACTGAGCTGCGAGGCCGCCGGGAGGGCACTCCGGCGGCCTTTTTTCTTGGTCGGTCCCGCGGAGGCGGTAGGATCTGGCGAGCGAAATGAGCGAGCTAGCGGTCGAGGCCGAGGGCCTCAGCAAGATCTATCGTATCTACGACCGGCCGGTCGACCGCCTCTGGGAGGCGATTCGACGGCGGCCGCGCCACCGCGAGCATCACGCTCTGCAGGACGTCAGCCTCGCACTGCCCGCCGGCCAGAGCATGGGGCTGATCGGGGAGAACGGCGCCGGCAAGTCGACGCTGCTCAAGATCCTCGCCGGCGTCACGGTCCCCAGCAGCGGCCGCGCTGCGGTGCGGGGCAAGATCGCCTCGATCCTCGAGCTCGGCTCCGGCTTTCATCCCGAGTTCAGCGGCCGCGACAACATCGCTCTCAACGCCGCCCTGCTGGGGCTCGACGATCGCGAGTTGCGCGAGCGGCTGCCGGCGATCATCGAGTTCTCGGAGCTCGGCGATTTCATCGAACAGCCGGTCAAGGCCTATTCGACCGGCATGGTGATGCGCCTGGGATTCTCGATCGCCACCCAGGTCGATCCCGACGTCCTGATCATCGACGAGGCGCTCTCGGTGGGCGACGGTTACTTCCAGAAGAAATGCGTCGATCGGATGCTCGAGCTCGTCGGTCAGGGCAAGACGCTGCTTTTCTGCTCGCACGCCATGTACTACGTCTCGTCCTTCTGTCAGACCGCGATCTGGCTGCGCAAGGGACGGGTCGAAGCCTCCGGCCCGGCGCTCGACGTGGTGCGTGCCTACGAGACCTTCCTGGTCGCCAAGGCGGCGCCCGAAGCACCGCCTAGCCGCCGCCCACTCGAGGGTCCGGCCCGTCTGCGCGACGTGCGGCTCCTGGGGCCCGAGGGAGCGCCCGGCATGTACCGCCTGGGTGATCCGTGGACGCTGGAGATCTCCTGGGAGAGCGAGCTCGCCGACGAGCGCTTTCACGTCGGTGTCGGAGTCAACCGGCTCGACGAAGTCGAGATCTTCGCCTGTGCGACGCAGCGCGACGGTCTGCCGCCGTTCACCGGAGCGCACGAGTACCGCGTCCGCCTGCGCGTGCCTCGCCTGCCGCTGACCAAGGGTGAATTCTCGATCTACGTCTTCCTGGTCGATGGCGAGGGCCTGCACATCTTCGATCGTCGTCTGCTGCGTGGCGCCTTCGCCGCGGCGAGCACCGGCTATACCGCCGGCCTGATGGAGGTCGAGCACGAGTGGCAGGAGGTCGACCGCGCTGCCGAGTTGCGGCCCGCGCCGCCGGACGAGCTGGTGGCTGCCGAACGGGCGCGGTGAGCCGGGTCGCCGCGCCGGCGCGACGGCGATGAATCCACCGACGCTGAGCTGGGTCACCGTCGCGCATCACTCGGCGGCGCTGCTCGCCACCGCTGTCCGCACCCTGCGCTGCGAGGCCGCGGCTGCGGGCCAGGCGGTCGAGATCGTGGTCGTCGACCATAGCGAGGACGAGGCGGAGAACCGCCGCCTCGAGGGTGTGGGCGCCGATCGGCTGATCAGAGCCAAGAATCGTGGCTACGCCGCCGGCCTGAACACCGGCCTGGCCGAGGCCAACGGGGAGGTCCTGTTGGTCGGCAATCCCGATCTCGAGTGGCAGCCGGGGTCGCTCGCGGCGTTGCTGGGCGGCCTGGAACGCTTCGACATCGCGGGCCCGCAATTCGTGCTCGGCGAGTTCCGCTTTCCGCCCGCCGACGAGCAGTCCTGGGCCGCTGAATGGCGCCGCTGGCGCGCCGCGCGCTCGCCGCGAGCGCATGCCGCGCTCTGGCGGAGTGAAGTCGAGCGTTGGCTGCGCGTGTGGAGCGCGACGGAGCCTTGCACCGTAGCCAATCTTTCTGGCGCGCTGCTCGCCTTCCGGCGACCGGTGCTCGGGCGCCTCGGAGCGTGGGACGAGAGCTACTTTCTCTACTTCGAGGAAACCGAGTGGCTGCGGCGTGCGCGACGAGCAGGCTTGCGGCTCGGTCTCGTGCCGGCGGCGCGCGTGGCTCATCGCTGGGGCCATGCCGCCGACCCGCGGGATCCGCGGAGCGCGGCGCGCTTCGCCGCTTCGCGCCGCCTCTTCTACCGCCGCCACTACGGCCCATTGGGAGCCTGGCTGAGCTCGCGACCCCAGCCGCTGCAGACCGCGTCTTTGCCGCCGCTACCGGCGCCCAACGAGCTGCCTGCCGAACGCTCTCTCTGGCTGGCGTCCCCGTCGCGGCAGTGTCTGCCAGCCGCAGGCGCATGGCTCGAGGGGAGCCGGGTGGAAGTGGCACTCGACGATCTGGCGCGCCAGGCGCCGGCGCTGGCGAATCTCACGGTTGCCCGCTGGCAGGATTCAGGCGGCGCGACCACCTTCCATGCCTATACGGCGCCGCGCCCATCGCGTGTTGCTCGCCCGAGCTCGCAGGTGCGGCCGGCGACGCCTGCGGACGACGAAGCTCTCGCTGCCCTTTTTCGAGCCAGCTTCGATCACTTTCCGAGCGCCGGCTACTGGCACTGGAAGTATCGCCAGTTCCCCGGCCGGTCGCGCAGCGTGGTGGCGGAACGCGGCGGAGAGATCGTGGCCCACGCCGGCGCGCTGGCCTATCCGGCGCGCATCGACGGCCGTGAGGTCGACATCTGGACGCTGGTCGACTTCATGGGTACCACGGCGGGGGCCGGTCTGCGTCCGCCCCTGGTTGCAGCCGGGCGCGAGCTGCTCTCCGATCTTCCCGCAGCCACGGACGCGCCGTGGATTTTCGGCTTTCCCAGCGGGCGACATTTCCGGCTCGGCGAGCGCAGCTTCGGTTATGCGCCGTTACTCGAGATCACGCCGCTGGTCGGTGATTTGCCCGACTTGCCCGCGGTCGCGGCCGCGCACACGGCCGTCGCCGATCGCGGTGAGCCGGGCGACGAGCGCCTTTGGCAGGAGGCCAACGTCGACAGTGTGCGCCGTTCGGTGGCCTTTCTCGACTGGCGCTACTGGGCTCGCCCGGAGCGCTATTACCGCTTCTACCGCTTCGGCCGGGACGGCGCGGATGGCTTCGCGGTGTTCGCCTTCCATGACGAGCTGGCGCTCGCCGCCGAGTGGTGGCTGCGGGAAGGTGCCGATCGCCGTGCCGCGTTGTCGGACGTCGCCGCCGACTTGCGGTCAATGGGGCTTCGTCGGTGGTCTTTCTGGCCGCCCAGCGAGCCGTCGGAGCGAGATCAGCTCGAAGCGCTGGGACTTCGCGCCGAAGGATCTTCCGTCTTCGTCGGGATTCGCGCCGCGAGGGGCGTCGAGCCGAGCGCTCAGGCGAGGCGATTTCGCTATCGCATGGGCGACTACGATCTCGTGTGACGTCTAGAATCCGCGCAATGGAAGCCATTTGCGCGCCTGGCCGGCGCCGACCTCGGGGCCGTGCCCCCAGCTGTATTGGGGGCCGCGCCTGAATCCGGCTCTGCCTCTTCTCGTGGGCCTCACGCTCGGCGGTCTCGCGCTGCGGCGCTGGGGCTGGCATCGCCCGGTGCTGATCTGCGGCTTGGCCGCCATCGCCCTGCTGAGCGCCGCTCTGGTACAGCCCGACGGCATTCCCAGTCCCGCCGGCGATCTGGCACACCGCGCGCCGTGGACCGGCGCGGTGCCCGCGGTGTCGGGGAATCCCGCGATGCAGGACGTCACGTTTCAGATCTATCCCTGGCTGCTGTACCTGCGCCAAGAAGTGCGCGCGGGACGGTGGCCGTTCTGGAACCCACATCAATTCTCCGGCATGACGTTCTGGGGCAACGGACAGAGCGCGCCACTGTCGCCCTTTCATTTGCTGTTCGCCGCGCTGCCGCTCCAGATCGGATTTCTGTTCCTGCCCTTCGCGCGAATTCTGGTGGGCGGCGCGGGAGCCTACGCGTTGGCGCGCGAGCTGGGTCGGTCGCCGCCGGCGGCAGCCGTCGCGGCGGCGGTGTTTCCTTTGAGCGGCATGTTGACCAGCTTCCTGCTCTTTCCGATGGCCAATGCGCTCGCCCTGGTACCCTGGATCTTCTGGGCGGTGGAACGGCTGGCGCAGGGCAAGTCCGGATGGCCGACGCTCGGCTTGCTGGCCGCTCTGCAGCTGCTCGCCGGACATCCGGAGACCAGCCTGCACACCGCGCTCCTGGTGGCGATCTATTCGCTGGCGCGCGCCCCCCTCCGCGAGCAGAGCTGGCGCCATTGGTGGCGGCTCGCGGCCGGTTGGGGAGCGGCGGCCCTCGCCAGCGCGGTCGTGCTGCTGCCGCTGGCGGTGGCGATTCTGGCCAGCTCGCGCTGGCAACAGGCCGGTGAGCTGGGCGGCGGCGAGCCTGCCTTGTCGTTGCTCTGGCCGCTACCGCTGCGCCTCGTGCTGCCCGACCTGTTCGGAAATCCCGCGCAGGGCACCTGGTGGGGACCGTTCAACTATCTCGCGACGGCGGTCTACGCGGGGGCGTTGGCTTTGCCGCTCGCTGCGGCGGGCATGGTCGTCCGCAGTGGCGACCGCCGCCGCATCGCCTGGATCGCGCTGCTGGTGTTCTCGGCCGCCGCGGCGTACCACACGCCGGGCCTGACCCAAGTCCTCGACCGGATTCCGCTGCTCGGATCGGCGCTCCAGCATCGTCTGCTCTTCGGTGTCGAGCTGGCGCTGGCCGTTCTGGCGGGATTCGGCGTCGACGCGTGGCTGGCGGGCCGGGGTCGCGCCGGTGCCTGGGGCATCGGCTTCGGTCTCGTCCTGTTGCTCGCCGCGGCTCTGCGGTATTGGCCGCAGTGGGCGGCGAACGCGATACTCGAGCCCGAGCTACGCTTCGCGTCGTGGGTGTTGGTTCTCTGGGTGGTCTACGTCCTTTCGCTCACCCTCGCTCCCGCCTCTCGGACGCGATGGGCGTGGGCTCTGGCGCCGCTGTTCGCCGTCGACCTGGTGGCGGCGCATCGCGGTTTCAACCCGGCGCAGAGACTCGGCGATCTCTATCCGCGGACCGGCGCGACCGAGTTCCTGCGTCGCCAGACCGGGCGAGTCGTCGCGACGGGCGACGTGCTGCGTCCGAACGCCGCCATGGTTTATGGCCTCGACGACGTGCGTGGCGACGATCCTTTGAAGCCGAAATCGTACGAGGACGTGCTGAGCGAGTTGGGAACTCATCATCCGGCGTACTTCACGCCGGTCGAGACCTGGAGCAGCCCATGGCTCGACCGTCTCGGCGTTCGCTGGGTCATGACGCCGCCGGGCGACAAGGCGCGCGAAACGTCCTGGGGTCTCGCCTACGACGGCGCCGACGCGCGCGTCTTCGAGCGTCCGGGAGCCTTGCCCAGCGTTCGCTGGGCGTCGAGTGAAATCCCGGCGCCGCGGTTCGAGCGTCCGGCGCCGAGCCGCTGGAACATCGACGTTTCCGGAGGGTCGGGGCGGCTGGTCGTCGCCGAGGGCTGGGACGCCGGATGGGTGGCCAGGGTCGACGGCCGTGCAGTCACCCTCGAACGAGGAGAAGGTTCCTCGATGCAGATGGAGATAGCCGCCGGCGAGCGAGAGCTGTCGCTGAGCTATCGCCCGGCGGGCATCACCCTCGGCGCGGTGCTCTCGGTCTGTGGGTCCTTGCTGCTGGGCTTGGGATGGAAATGGCACGGATGAGATCCAGACGCACTCTCCGCCTTCTCCTGCCGCTGCTCGTCGCGGCAGGTTGCGGGCCCATCCCGCCTGCGACGATCGACTTGATTCCGCCGCAGGCCCAGGCGGCGAAGACGCCGGTGACGATCGAGCAGGAGCGGCGCCCCGCCTTTTTCACGTCGCTGGCGCGTTGGAGCTGGGAGGGGACGATTCCGGAGCACGGCATCCTCCACGTCGGTGCTCAAGCGGTCGCGCAGGGGGGTGCGCCGGGCGCCTTCGAGCTCGAGATTCGCCGCGTCGCCGGCGAGGATTCGCAGCTCCTCACTGCCGGCCGCTCGGATGGCTCGCGTTGGCTCGACCTGAGCTGCGATCTGAGCCATCTCGCCGGCCGCAAGGTGACGCTCGAGTTCCTGCCGCGAGTCGAGCGCGAGGAGTCCTCACCGCGCATTGCCTGGAGCACCGTGCGGATTTCCGGCCGGCGGGCGCCGGCAGCGCGCCCGAACGTGGTCCTGATCGTCGTCGACACGCTGCGGGCCGATCACCTGACGCCGTACGGCTACGCGCGCGACACTTCACCGGAGATCGCGCGCCACCTGGCGGCGCGCGGCATGACCTTCGAGAAGGCCTACGCCCAGGCGCCGTGGACGCTGCCCTCCGCGGCCTCCTACCTGACCTCGCGCTATCCGGGAGAGCTGGTTTCCGGCGCGCAGGGATCCTTCGGCCTGCCGGCCGAGATCCCGACGCTGGCCGAGCGCCTGCGCGCCGCCGGCTATGCCACGGCGGGGTACATCGCCAACCCGACGCTGCATCCCGGGAACGGTTTCGACCGCGGCTTCGACACCTTCTACGGGCCACCGGGCACGCTCGATTCGATGAACCTCCACGCCGACGAGCTGAATCGGCGCGTACGGCCATGGCTGCGCACCCGCGGCGCCGAGCCGTTCTTTCTCTACCTGCACTACATCGACCCGCACGATCCCTACGAGACGCCGATGACCGGCGGCGGCCGCTCGCCCTACTTCCCGGAATATCGCGGTCCGATCAGTGGGGAGTTCGTGCACGGCATCTACGCCGGCTCGATACCGCTCGCTGATCCGGAAAACGACGTCCGCCAGGTCATCGCCCTCTACGACAGCGAGATCCACTATGTCGACGCACGAGTGGGCGAGCTCCTGGCCGGGATCGACTCGGCGGTGCTCGCCGAGACGCTGGTGGTGTTGACCTCGGATCATGGCGAGGAGCTGCACGATCACGGCGGCTGGAAGCATGGCCAGACCCTGTACGAGGAGCAGATCCGAGTGCCGCTCATCGCGCGCTGGGACGGCCGCATCGCACCGGGCAGCCGTCTGGCCGGGGCGGTGCGGCTGCTCGATCTGGTGCCGACCCTGCTCGCCGCTGCCGGTGAGGCGGCGACTCCCGCCGACCAGGGCGAGAACCTGCTCGCCGTCTGGCGCGGCGAGAGCGCCGTGCCGCGGTTGCCGGTAATCGCCGAGCACCTGTCGACCGGCCCGCGCCGAGCCGCCGCCATCGTCGAGGGCCGCAAGCTCGTGCTCTTCGATGCCCGGGCTCCGTTCACGCCGGTGGACGGGCTGCAGGCCCATCTCTGGCGCCAGGACCTCGAACGCCTTCGCCGGGCCGAGCTCTTCGATCTCGGCGCCGACCCTGGCGAGCGCCGCAACCTATTCCAAGTGGACTCCGAAGACCTTGCCACCCTGCAACCGCTCATCCATCACCGGCTCGAGGCCGAGCTCGCGGGGGCCCGGCTGATGGTGTCCGGGCTGCCGGCCGGCGCGCGCCTCGATGGTACGATCCGCCTCGAGCGAGCGCCCCAGCGCTGGGCGCCGTATTTCCTGGGCGAATCCGACGCGGTCGAGCTGCACGGTGAGGAGCTGCGGTTTCGCTTCACCGGCGACTCGATCCTGAAGGGCGCGCTGATCGAAGGGGACTTCGGGGCCTTGGTGAGCGCCGAGATTAGCCTGGACGGCGCCAGCGATCGTTCCGTAACTCTGCTCGTGGGTGCCGGGGGGCGCTATGGTGGCGGAAAAGTGGAGCTGAACAGCCTGTTGGCCGATCCGCCACCCCAGACGCCGGAGGGTCCAGCGCTGCGCTTCTGGATCTCTCGCCGCGGCACCCTGGAGCGACACGCCGAGGAGGATCCGGAGACGGTGAAGCGCCTGCAGGCCCTCGGATACATCCAGCGATGAGCGCCCCGCCCCTGCCTCCTGGCCGCAGCGAGCGCGTGAGCGCGCGCAGCGTGCTCGTCGTGGCGCCGCACTACGACGACGAAGTTCTTGGCTGCGGCGGGTTGGTGGTGCAGCTCGTGGCGGGGGGCGCCGTGGTGCGGGTGCTCTTCGCCAGCGACGGCGGGGGTGACGCGCGAGGCGAGGAGCGCGCCGCCTACGCGGCGCGCCGGCTCGCCGAGGCGCGGGCGGCGGCGGCGGTGCTCGGAGTGACCGGGCTCGACATGCTGGGATTGCCGGATGGCCGCCTGGCGTCCCACCTCGCGGATCTCGCCGCGGGACTGCGGCGCGCCGGGCGCACTCAGCGGCCGGACCTGCTGCTCGTGCCGTCGCCACTCGAGGTCACCGCGGATCACCGCGCGGTCTTCGCGGCGGTTCACGCGGTCTACTCGCCGCTGCGTGGCGAGGAGCTGCAAGAAGTGGGGTCTCCAGGCTTCCTGCTCTACGAGGTCAACCATCCCCAGTATCCCGACTTGCTGGTGGACGTCAGCGCCGAGCTGCCGGTCCTCGAGCAGGCGATGGCCTGCTATGCCAGCCAGGAGGAGCGCCATCCCTACCTGGCGGCGGCGCGCGGTCTGCGCAGCTTCCGCGCCCTCTCTCTGGCGCCGGAGACGCGAGCCGCCGAAGGGTACCGGCGCTTGGAGCTGGCGGATCTGCGCACCCGCGGCCTGAGCGCGCTCGTCGGCCATCTCGGTGGCGTGCCCGAACAGCTGATCGTGGAAGACGGGCCGATGGTGTCGGTGGTGGTTCGGACTCGCGACCGGCCGCAGCTTCTCGCCGAGGCGCTGCGCAGCCTCGATCGCGGCAGCTACCGCCGCGTCGAGGTCGTGCTGGTCAACGACGGCGGCGAGCCGCCGACGCTGCCGCCCGATCTCGGGCTGCACGTGGAGCGCGTCGAGCTGCCCGAATCCCGCGGCCGCGCGGCGGCCGCGAACGCCGGCATCGCCGCCGCCACGGGCGACTTCATGGCCTTCCTGGACGACGACGACCTGGCGGAGAGCGAGCATCTGGCGACCCTGGCCGGCCTGACCCGTGCCGCCCAGGTGCGGGTGGCCTATACCGACGCCGCGGTGGGGATCTACGAGCTCGACGGCACGACTGGCTGGCGGCGAGGCGGAGCGGCGCCTGCCGTACAGCCGCGACTTCGACCCCGACCGCCTGCTGGTCGACAACTACATCCCGTTCAACACCCTGCTCATCGAGCGCCGGTCTGGCGCTCGCGGTCGGGCCCTTCGACGAGAGCCTGCCGTTCTTCGAGGACTGGGACTTTCTCATTCGTCTCTCGGCAACTCGCCGGCTTCCACCACCTCGCGCGAGTCACCTGCGAGTACCGCCACTTCCGCGGCGGAGCGCACCACGTGTTCGGCGAGCGGCCGCGCGAGCGCGCCGACTTTCTCGCCATCAAGGCGCGGGTCATCGAGAAGCACCTCGCGCGGCTGTCGCCGCCGCTGCTGGCCGCGGTCGTCGACGGCCTCCGCGCCGAGGCAGTCGAAGCGAGCGAGGCGCGCGCCGCGGCCCAGGCGGAGGCGCAGGGAGGCGCGCGAGACCGAAGCGGCGCTCGCCGCGGAGCTCCAGGCGCTGCGCGCGGGATTGGTTCGATCTGGAGGCGAGATTCCATCGCCTCAACGGCGAGATCGAAGCGCTGCGCGGCGACCGCGCGCGCCAGCGCCTGGAAATCGAGCGTCTCGGCGACGAGAGCTTCGCCCACCAGCGCGACGCCGGCGCCCTGCGCGAAGAGATGGCGCGCCGCGATCGGGATCTGCAACGCCTCTACGACGACGAGACGGCGCTGCGCGGCGAAGTCACGCGTCTGCTCGCTTTGGTGCGCGCCATGGAGGGCACGCGGGCCTGGCGCGCCCACGCCTGGTGGCAGCGCCGCTTCGGCCCCGGCGGCGGATGAGCCTGGTCGGCCTGGTGTCGAGCGAGCCGATCCGGGCGCGCATGGCAGGAATCGGCATCCGCTATCTGGAGATGGCGCGCCGTCTGCCGGCATTCGGCGTCGAGACGGTTCTGTTGTCGCCCGGCGATCCCGCGAGACGTGCCGGATCTGCCGGCCGGAGGCGTGGCGCGTCGCGCGAGCGCGGCCGGCTGGCGGCGCTGCTCGCCGACTGCGACGCCGTCGTGGCGCAGGGGCAACTGGCCAACGACGTCGTGCTCGAGATGCCCTGACCTGCCGGTGGCGATCGACCTCTACGACCCTTGGCTGGTCGAGAATCTCCACTACGCGAGCACGCTCGGCCTCGACCCCTATCGCAACGACCACGGCTCGTGGCTCTTGCAGCTGGCCCGCGGCGACTTCTTCCTCTGCTCGTCGTGAGGAGCAGCGCGCTCTTCTACCTCGGTTTCCTGGCCGCGGTGGGAAGGGTCAATCCGCAGCGTGTAGAGCGCGATCCCGATCTGGCGCAGCTGATCGCCGCGGTACCGTTTGGCGTTCCCGAAGAATTGCCTCCACACCGGCCGCTGCTGCCCGCGCGGCGGCCGGGTGAGCGCCGGGTGCTTTTCGGCGGGCTCTACGACTGGTACGACCCGTGGACGGTGCTCGACGCCTGGGCGCATGTCGCGACACCCGACTGGCGCCTCTTCTTGATTCGCAATCCCAACGCCGAATCGACGCCGCAGCGGCTGTGGCAGGAAGTCGAAGCGTCGTGCCGCGCGCGCGGTTGGTGGGGCGAGAGCGTGGTGGCGCTGGACTGGGTCGACGCCGATCGCCGCTACGACCTGCTGCGCGACGTCGACGCTCTGGTCGCCACGCACCGCCCGACGCTCGAGACCAGGCTCTCATTGCGCACCCGCTTTCTCGACGCGCTCGCCGCGGGGTGCCCGGTGGTGACCAGCGAGGGTGGCACGCTCAGCCGCCTGTTGAGCGAGCGCTCGGCGGGATGGGTGGTGCCGGCGGGCGATGCGGCGGCGCTCGGCCTCGCCCTGACCGAGGCGGTGGAACACGGCGAGTCGCGCGCCGCGGCGGCCGCCACGCTCGCGAAGTCCTATCGCTGGCGGCGGGTGTTGGAGCCGCTGGTGGAGTTCTGCTCGGCGCCGCGCCGAGACCCGACCAAAGAGCATTTCGCCCACGGGCTCGCCACCCACGCGCCCTCCGATCCGATGTCGTTTCGGCTCCGCCGCTGGTTGCGGTACCCGTTGAGGCGCGGCGTGCAAGTCGAAAAAGTCTCTGTCGCGATCTTGTCGTGGAACGGCCGCGTCCATCTCGAGACCTGCCTCGAAGCGCTCGCCGGACAAGCGGATCCGGGGTTGCCCTGGGAGATCCTGGTGCTCGACAACGGTTCGAGCGACGGCACCGCCCAGTGGCTCGCCCGCCACCATCCCAAGGTGCGCTGCGTGCGCTCGGAAACCAACCTGGGTTTCTGCGCCGGTAACAATCGCCTGGTCGAGCTTGCCCAGGGCGATGCTGTCGCGCTGCTCAACAACGATACCCGGCCGCGTGCCGATTGGCTGCGCGAGCTGGTGACGGCGATGCGCGGCGCCCCCGACGACGTCGCGGCGGTGTCCGGCTTGATCGTCGACTGGAGCGGCGAGCGGCTGGACTTTGCGCGCGGTGTCATGACCTTCGACGCCCACGCCCTGCAGGAGGGGTTTCGCCGTCCACTCGGCGACGCCTCGCTGCCCCCTCCGGGTAGCGAGCTGCTCTTTGGCTGCGGCGGCAACATGCTGCTGCGCCGGCGCTCGTTCCTCGACGCCGGCGGTTTCGATCCCGATTACTTCGCCTATTACGAGGATGTCGACCTCGGCTGGCGGCTCTGGCAAGGTGGCGAGCGCGTGCTCTTCGCGCCCGGCGCGGTGGTTCATCATCGCTCGAGCGCGACCAGCGATCTGCTGGGGCTCTACAACCGCGGTTTCCTGTTCGAGCGCAACGCCTGGCTGACGGCCTACAAGAACTATCAGGATGGCTGGTGGGAGAAGCTCATGCCGGCCGTGCTGCTGACCCTGACGTCGCGCACCCAGACCCTGCTTGCCGAGAACAACCCGGGCGGCGACCTGACGGCGCTCGACCCGTACGCCGGCTTGATCGCCGACACCGCCGCCGGGCTCTCGACTCCGCGCCAGTCCTCGTTGGGCGAGAAGTGGCGCCGCTACGGTGCGCGCGACTTCTTGAGCCGCGCCGGGCGCCGGGCACGGCGCTGGCTCGCCGGCTTCGACGGCTCGCCCCGCCTCACCGACGAGCGCACTCTCGCGCAGCTACGAGTGCAGGCCTACCTGCTACGCCATCTCGACCAAGCCGCCGAGAAGCGGCGGCGCGTTCAGGCCCGCCGGCGCCGTGAGGACCGCGAGATTTTCGAGCGCTTCCCGCTGGTGGTGGTGGCGACCTATCCCGGTGACCAGGCGCTGTTCGCGAGCCCGGGCTTCCGCGACTGGCTGCCGCGCGACTTGCCGATCGTCGAGCGCAAGCTCGCCGATCTGATGGACCTCGGCTGACGCGGCGCCGACGCGCTCACTCGATCTTCAGGTTCTCGATGCCGGGCTCGCCGGGAGGGCAGGCGAGCGGCATCGCCTCCAGCGTCTGCACCACCAGCGATCCGATCGCCAGGTCGCGATACCACTTGCGATCTGCGGGCACGACGTACCAGGGCGCCCACGAGGTGGAGGTGCTGGCGAGCGCCTCTTCGTAAGCCGCCTGATATTCCGGCCACAGTGCGCGATCCTCGAGGTCACCGGCGGCGAAACTTCCAGCGCTTCTCGGGATCGGCGATGCGCTCGCGAAAGCGCTCGGCCTGTTCGTCGCGGCTGATGTGGAGGAAGAACTTGAGGATCGTCGTGCCCGTACTCCACCAGCAGGCGCTCGAACTCGTTGATCTGCTGGAAGCGCGGCCGCCAAACCTCTCGGGACGGCCAGCTTGCGCACCCGCACCACCAGCACGTCCTCGTAGTGGCTGCGATTGAACATCACCATTTCGGCCGAGCGCGGCACGCGCGCGTGAACTCGCCAGAGGAAGTCGTGCGCCAACTCCTCGCCGGTCGGCGCCTTGAAGCTCGCTACCCGAACGCCGGTCGGATTGACCCCTTCGAAGACGTGCCGGATGACGCCGTCCTTTGCCGCTGGCGTCGAGACCCTGGAGCACGATCAGCAAGCGCTGGCGGCCGTCGGCGTAAAACAACTCCTGGAGGCTCTCGAGTCGCTCGGTGAGGGCGTCGGCGAGGTCGCTCGCCTTCGCCTTGCCGCCCCTGAAGCCGGGCGTCGATCGCGGTTCGAAATCGGCGAGACGAAACCGTCGCGGGGCGACTCGCAGTCGCTTGGGATCCAGCCGGAAGAGCGCGCACATGGCGGGCAGGATAGCGAAAAACTGCAGTAAGGTTGCTCCGTGCCGGACATCTCGGTGGTGATTCCCACCCACGACCGCATGGACGTGCTGCCCGAGGTCCTGGCGGCGCTCGAGCAGCAGTCGTCGGCCCCGGAGTTCGAGGTGCTGGTGGTCGACGACGGCTCGCAGGAGCGCCACCAAGACGTTTCTGGCGTCGTGGCGCCCGCGCTACCCCCGTCGCGTCCTGACGCAGCCGGCGTCCGGGCCGGCCGCGGCGCGCAACGCCGGTGTGCGGGCGGCGCGCGGCGCCCTGGTGGCTTTCCTCGGCGACGACACCGTGCCGCGCGCGGGCTGGCTGCAGACCCATGTTGCCGCCCATCGCCGGCGCGGCGAGGTGACGCTCTGGCGGTGATCGGCTACACCGCATGGCACCCGCGCATGCGGCGCACCCGGTTTCTCGACTACATCAACGAGCACGGACTGCAGTTCGGCTACGCGCTGATCGACGACCCCGAGAACGTGCCGTTCAACTTTTTCTACACCTCGAACCTCTCGCTGCCCCGCGACCTGCTGCTGGCCGAGCCCTTCGACGAAGAGTTTCCATATCCGGCGTGGGAAGACATCGAGTGCAGCTACCGGCTTGGGAAACGAGGGTTGAGGCTGGTTTACGAACCCGCCGCGGTCGTCGATCACTTGCACCCGACGGATCTCGCCAGGTTCGCCGTCCGCCAGGAGAAGGCCGGCTATTCGGCGGTGGTGTTTCATCGACCGCCATCCCGACCTCGGCCCGTTCCTGGGCCTCGGTCCCGGCGGCCCGCCCCCGCTGCCCCCGTCAGGACCCCAGCGGAGACGCCAAATCTTGGCCCAGGCTTTGCAATTTCTTCCGATCACGCTGCCGCGCCTCTGGCAAGAAACCCTGCGGTACCATTACATTCAGGGACTTCGGAGAGGTTGGCGCGAGCGAACAGGAGAAACAGGAGACGCCCATGTCCACGAACCTTGACAGCCTGCGACGAGGTTTTCGTCCTCTGGCGATCGCGATGGTCCTGGCCACCACCGCCGGGACGTCCGAAGCCTTCGCCCAGCACAGCCGCGGCAGCGCCCGTCCGCCGTCCTCGTCGGGCGGCGGATCCCGCAGCAGTGTCTCGCGACCGCCGTCGAGCGGCGGTCATTCGGGCGGAGTCTCGCGGCCGCCGTCATCGAGCGGTTCCTCGAGCTACCGGGGTCCTTCCGGCTCCGGCCGTCAGGTGATCGAGAACGATTCGCGGAACCATCGCTACACCGGTGGCGGCTACGGCCATGGGCACGGGGGCTACTACGGCGGCTACTACCCGTATTACCCCTACTACTCCCCGTACTACTCGGGTTGGTACGGCTACTGGGGATCGCCCTGGTACTGGGGCTGGGGCGGCTACGGTTACCCCTACTACGGCGCGGTGGCCTACGGTGGAGGTTACGGTGGTTACGGCGGTTACGGCGGAGGGGGTTACGCCGAGATGGGAGCGCTCGACACCGACCTCTCTCCCGAGCGGGCCGAGGTCTACGTCAACGGCCAGCGGATGGGGACCGCCGACGACTTCGACGGCTTCCCGACCTTCCTCTGGCTGGAGAAGGGGACCTACGATGTCGTGTTCTACATGCCGGGCTTCACCACGCTCGCCCGCCAGTACACGATCTATCCCGGCGCGGTGATCGACGTCAACGATCGCATGGAGCAGGGAGAGGCGCTGCTGCCCGAGGACCTGCAGACCAAGACCCACGAGCGTCGCGACGCCCGGATTCAAGAGGATCGTGAGAAGGAGCGCGAGTACTACCAGGGCCAGATGCAGGCTCCGCCGCCGGGAGACGAATACTGGCGCGAGCGCCCGGGCGAAACGATTCCGCCGCGCATCGACGACGATTCGCGGCCGCGGGATGTGCGCGGCGTGCCCGGCACGCTCATCCTCAAGGTCGAACCGGACGACGCCTCGGTCTACCTCGACGGCCGCTTCATCGGCACAGGTGGAGAGTTGTCCCGGCTGCGTTCCGGTCTCATCGTCGAGGCCGGCCCGCATCGTCTCGAAGTGGTGCGACCGGGCCGCCAGAGCGAGACCGAGAGTTTCGGCGCCGAGGCGGGAGAGGAAGTCGAAGTATCGATCGAGCTGGAAGATCAGTAGTCGCGTTTCGCGATTTCGCGACGTTCACACACCCCGCGCCGCTCGCGGGGTTTTCTTTTTTCAGGGAGTAGAAGGAATCAGCCGCGCGCGGCGACTTGCTCTTCGAGACGCAGCAGCCACTGCTTGCGCCGCGTGCCGCCGATGTAGCTGCCAACCCCGTCGCCTTTGCTCGGCACCACGCGGTGGCAAGGGATCACGACCGCGATCGGATTCGCCATCAGCACGGAGAGCGCCTGACGGTAGGCCTCGGGACGGCCGGCGGCATCGGCGATCGCCTGATAGGTGCGGGTCTTGCCATAAGGGATCTTGGCGGTTTCCTTCAGCACCCGACGCGCGAACGAGTCGACTCCCGACGGTCCGAGGTCGTGCTCGATCTCGAGGTTGCGGCGCGCGCCGGCGAAATACTCGGACAAGCGGCCGAGGATCTCGTCCAACGTCTCCATCTGGGCCTTCTTCATCTTGCCCAGGGGGGTATAGAGCTTCCGGTCCTTGGCCGTCGGAGCGATCACCAACCCCGAAATCGCCTGGCCCACCAGCTCGATTCCGAGCTGGCCGAGCGGCGAAGGGACGAGAACGCGAACCGGTTCCGGAAGAGGCGGAGCCGAAACCGCCGCCTGCATTTCCAGGCTCTCGGACATGACAAAAGGTTACCACGGCCGGGCGCGCAGCCGTAGCTCCGACCAGCGGCTTTCCACCAAGGTGGACGCCAACTCTAGGAGACTTCCGAACCGCCGGTCCGGGAGCTCCCTGCACGCCAAGGGAAATGTCGTAACTCCAACAAAAGGAAAGGGATCGAGGTGAAGATCCGGGGCTCGGAGCTGGCCGCGGCCGAGCCCCAGGTCGAACTCTGGCCAGACCCCCACAGCCGCCAGGGCAGCCGCGTCGGCCCACGCCAGGTAGCGGTAGTCCTCGGGCGCTGACTTGGCATCCTCCCCCAGGGTCGCATCCAGTTCGTCGCGTAGCCCAGCCAGGCGTTGGCGGAAGAGCTCCCAGTCCGGACCTGCACGGTCCTGGTGCAGGGCAAGGGCGTGTTCGGCGATGAGTCGAGCGGCGTACGGGCGCATCGAGGTGTGGCGCTCGATGCCGCGCTCCCACACTTCCTGACGGAGTGGGAGGGCGGCCTGACGGAAATCGAGCGGCAGGCCAGCCTCATCCAGCCGTGGCACCGCGTCGGCCTCTCGCCAGCCGTTGTCATGCTCGCGCGCCGCGAAGAGGATGTCCTCCCTTCTGGGATGGGCGGGGAATCCGTCGATCTGCCGGAGTGACAGTAGCTCGGCGGCGAGATGGGCGTGGTCGGATTGCGTCACCAGCACCAGGCTGGCGCCACGCCGCAGGACGATCATCGCCTCAGAGCGAGGCCCGGATCGTCCACAGGTCCGGAAACAGCGGGCGGAAGAGCGTCTTGCGCAGGTACTCGGCGCCTGCCGACCCGCCGGTTCCCGCCTTGGTGCCAATCGTGCGCTCGACCATCTTGACGTGGCGATAGCGCCATTCCTGAAAGCCCTCGTCCAGATCCACCATGCGCTCACAAACCTCGCGCGCCGGCGGGTGGTGGCGGTAGATGTCGATCAGCGTTGCCTGCACCCGATCGTCCTCCGGCGGGGGCAGCGTCGGATCCCGGTCGAGACAGTCCGGCGGGATGGCGTGCCCGAGTCCGGCGAGATAGCGCAGAAAGGCGGTGTAGAGACTGGGCCGCTGCAGCAGCTGGGCGAGCCGTTCGCCGTGCGGAGTATCGGAGTGATGGCGCACCATGTCGGCTCGCCGGTGGCCGAGAACGAACTCGACTTCCCGGAACTGCCAGGATTCGAAGCCCGATGCGGCGTCCAAGCGGCTGCGAAACGAGGTGAAGGACACCGGTGTCATCGTTTCCAGGATGTCCACCTGGGCGACGAGGGTCTTGAGGATGGTCAGAATGCGCTTGAAACCCGCGTGCACCGCTGGCGTGTCGTTTGCTTCGAGGGTCTGCTGCAACCGGGCGAGTTCGTGCAGGATCTGCTTGAACCATAGCTCGTAGACCTGGTGGATGACGATGAACAGGTGCTCGTCGTGCTCCGGGCCGTCCGAGAGGGGTTTCTGCAGCCCGAGGAGGGAATCGAGTTGTAGATAGCGTCCGTAGGTCAGGGGCACGGTGGCGAGGCTACCATGCAGATCGTGGCCCGAAAGACGGGCGGAAGGCGTTTAATTCGTCGTAGAATGCACCCAAACCCGGGGATGACCCCACCAAGGAGGAATGTCATGAAGCGTGCTGTCTCCGTCACCGTCGCCGCTGCTCTGTTCGCCGTCGCCTTCGTTCCGGCGCTGCGAGCCGCAAGCGACAAGCCGCGCGTCGCGGTACTCGAGTTCAAGAACAAGGCTGACAATCAGTGGTGGTACTCCGGGGGCGGAGCGGCGGCGCAAGACGTCTTCGTGACCGAGCTGGTCAAGAGCGGCAAGTTCCGTGTCGTCGAGCGCGAGCAGCTCGCGGCCCTCATGGAAGAGAAGGGTCTCACGCTTTCCGGCGACGTCGATCCCAAGACCGCCGTCAAGGTCGGCAAGCTGCTCGGCGTCAACTATCTGTTGACCGGCGCGGTCACCGAGTACGGCATGCAGGGCACCAACGTCAACACGCCCTGGGTTGGCAACCTGCCGAGCGTCAGCGTCGGCAAGAAGACCTTTACCGCGGCGATGAACGCGCGACTGATCGACACCTCGACCGGCGAGATCGTCTGGGCCGACGAAGGGCGCGCCGAGGAGAAGGCCTCCAAGGTGCACGTCGGCGGTTTCGGCGGCGGCGTCGACGACGACCGCATGTTCGACAAAGTGATGAAGCCGATCATCCAGCAGCTCACCGCGAGCCTCAAGGCGGCCGACCTGTAAGCAGCGCGCAGTCCGGCTGAAGGAAGCGGGACCTCGAAAGAGGTCCCGTTTCTTTTTCGTCCCACCTCGCGGCCCTGAACGACGGGCTGCGCGCCGCGGGCATAAGCCACGTGGCCATCGAGAGCGCCGAGCTGCTGTTTGCTGGCGGCGCCTGGGATGGAGTGTCGCCGCACCAGATCATCGCCAACAATCGCACCCACCTGACCGCTTCCGGCCAGTTCGTGGAGAACGACCCACGCCGGGCGAGTCCGCCGAACACCATCTCGTAGCTGATCGATCAGAGCGACGGCAGCGCGTTGTCCTGGAATGCGACCCAGACCGTCGTGCTGCTGCTGCCCAACGCGGTAACGGAGCCCGAGCTCGACGTCTCGATGGCGGCCTGGGATGGCTTCCAGTGCAACGGTCCCGATGTGGTCAAGCTGGCCGACGGCGGCGGCGACCCCGACTTGGTCGATGGCCTCGCGCTCGGAAACCCGGCGCTGATTGGCACGCCGTTCGCCGACATCACCCATGCCGGCTGGCTGCCCGCTACCTTCTTCAACGCCATCGCGCCGAACGGTGCCAGCTTCATTCCCGGCGTGACGTTCACGTTCACCTTCATCGATGGCGGCGGCAATCCCACCGACATCGACGGCAACCGGCGCGCCGACGTGGCCTTCCGGGAGATCTACTTGCCATCCGTCGAAATGAAAAGGACCTCCTTGCGGAGGTCCTTCTTGTCTTGTCTCGGCTGGCGGAGCGTCTACTGGCGGAACTGGACCGAGAGCTCCATCCACATCTTGACCGGCACGCCACCCTTGCTGGCCGGACGGAAGCTGGCGCGGCGGGCGGCCTCCATCGCCGCTTCGTCGAAACCGAATCCCGCCTTCTGTGTCGGGGGCTTCACCTGGGTCACGTCGCCGTTCTCGTCGACCAGGATGGGCACGACGACCGTGGCTTGACGATTGGTGCGCTTGGCGATCTCGGGGTAGCGCGGGTTCGGCAGCGAGATCAGCTGCGGCTTCGCGACTCCGGGGCCCGGAGTGACGAGGTCGCCACGGCGAACGGCCGCGGGCTCGGGAGCCGCCGGCGCGGGCGCGGTCTCGACGGGCTCCGGCGGCGGCGCGGCGGTGGTCGTCGTCGGCGTCGTCGGGGTGGTCGAGGATCCCGTGCCGGCCGGCGGGGTTGAGCCGCCCGCTGGCGTGGCGGGAGTGATCACCGGCGGCGGCGCGGCGGGTGGAACGCTAGCGGTGCTCGCAGCCGGTTGCTCGACCGGCGCGGGCGGCGGCGAAGGCCGGGCCGGAGCGGGCCGCTCCGGAGCGCGGCGGGCGTCCTCGAGCTGCTTCTGCAAGGCCCTGATCTGCTCTTCCTTCTTGGCGGCATCCTGCGCCGCCTGGGTATTGGTGGTGTTGGTGGCGGTTTGCATCTGGGCGAGCTTCTCCGACACCAGCTTGTCGATCTGAGCCTGCAGCTCCTCGGGCGTCAGCCCCGCCGGCTGGGCGGGCGCGGCTGCCTGGGTCTGCGGTGGTGCCGCCGCCGGCCGGTTGAGCAACCAGTACAGCCCGCCGCCCAGGACCAGCGCGGCGCCGGCAGCGATGCCGATGATCATGCCCTTGTTCGAGCCCGAGGACGCCGCAGCGGCGCCGGCAAACGTCGTCTCGCGCGGCGGCGCCCCCTCGTCGCGGAGGCCGAAGCGGGGCGCGGCCGGAGGCGCCGAGGGTGCGGCGCTGGAAGCGGCGGGCGCCGGAGCTTGCGGCGTCACCTTGATGTTCTTCTCCGCCTGCAGCTCCTGGGTCTCGCGCTCGATGTCCTCGCGGAAGAGGTTGTGCATGAAGAACGCGAGGTTGAACGTGGTCGGGTTGTAGTGCCCGTCGAGCATCAGCTTGGTGATCGCCTTGTGCCAGGTCGAGGCGTCGGCCAGCCGTTCGCCCGCTGGAGCGAGGCTTTTCTTCAGCAGGTTGGCGAGGTCGGCGGGAATCGCGGTGCCTTCGCTGGCCATCACGGTGCCGTCGATTGCGGAGGCGTACCCGTTGGCCGCCGGCGGGGGCAGGCGCTTGCCGGTGAGCATCTCGAAGAGGATGGCGCCGAGCGAGTAGACGTCGTCGGACTTCGCCGCCGGTCCGCCGCCGAGCGCTTCCGGCGAAATGAAGCGCGCGAATTGCTCGCGTGCGCCGGCCGAGGTCGCGACTTCGCGCAGATGCGGGGCGACTTCGAACCCCAGCAACCGCGTCTCGCCCTCGTTGGAGATCATGACCAGGTGCGGCACCAGGAAGCCGTGCAGGATGCGCTCGTCGCCGAGCCGGCTCTCGGCCGCCACGGAGAGCCCGAGCGCAATGCGCTCGCCGATCAGGAGAGCGTGGTCGAGCGGAACCGGCTGGCGCTTCTGCGTCGCCTGGGCGAGCAGCGCGCCAAGGTTCTTGCCCGAGACGTAGTCGTAAGCGACATACGGTGTGCCGCGCAGCTGACCCATGTCGATGCCGTCGCCCAGGTTGGGATTACGCAGCGCCTGCTGCAGCGCGGCGCGGCCGGATACCCGCTGCCATAGAGTCTCGCCGTCGAGCCCCGAGCCGTTGAAGACGCGCAGCAGCGCGACACGTTCCAGTCCCGCCTTGCCGACCTTGCCGGCGCGGAAGGTTTCGCCCAAAGGATCCTCGGCGAGCTTTTTCAAGAGTACGTAGCCGCCGAACTGTTCGCGGGTTTGCATGCTTTCCCCTTCTTCGCTTTGGCCCTTGATATCTCAGGGCCGGAGGCGTGTCAATCGGAATCCGACTTCGCCGCCCGCTCGCGCGCCCAGCGCTCGCGCCAATACTGTTTCTGCCAGCGCTCGACGTTGCGGTTGTGCTCGGCGAGCGTCTCGGCGAACACGTGGCTGCCGTCGTTTCGACCCACGAAGTAGAGAAAAGTTCCCTCTTCCGGCGCCGCCGCGGCGCGCAGGCTGGCCAGCCCAGGCGAGCAGATAGGCCCCGGGGGCAGGCCGGGGAAGCGGTAGGTGTTGTATGGATCGTCGAGCGCGAGATCGGCGCGGCGCAGGTTGCCGTCCCAGACGCCGCGCCGCTTGAGCGCGAAAATGATCGTCGGATCCGCATAGAGAGCCATGCCGATACGCAGGCGGTTGACGTAGACCGAGGCGATGCGCGCGCGCTCCTCGTCGAGCTGCGCCTCCTTCTCGACGATCGACCCCAGGGTGACGAGGGCGCGCACGTCGGTTTCGCCGGGCGGTCGGAGCGGCTCGACTTCGGAGCGAAAGCGATCGCGGAAGGTCCGCACCATCGTCGCCACCACCTCGGCCTCGCTCGTCCCGCGCCGGAACGAATACGTCTCCGGGAAGAGATAGCCCTCGAGGTCGCCGGCCTTCGCGTCGAGGTCGGCGATCGGCCGCGGGTCGCGCATCGCGGAGAGAAACGCGTCGCGCTCGCCGAGGCCGGCAGCGGCGAGGGCGACGGCGGTCTCCTCGAGCGTGAGTCCTTCGACCACAGTCGCCGAATGAAGCACCACATCGCCGCGCACCAGCTTGGCCAGCACGTTGCGGGCGCTCGCCGGGCCGCGGAAGGAGTACTCACCGGCCTGGAGCGGCGGGTCGCCGAGAACGCGGACCAGGTAGAGGCGAGCCAGAGACGCGCGCTGCAGAACTCCGGCGGCCTGCAGTTGGGCGAGGATGTCGCCCGCACTCGAGCCGGAGGCGATCCGCACCGAGGTTTCCTCGCCCGGGAAACCCTGGAAAGGTCGGTTCAGCTCGCGCCACGCCCAACCCGCCGCGGCGGCGCCGGCGAGGACGCCGAGCAGCGCGAGCGCCGCCAGCCAGCGCAGGAGGCGTTTCACCTCGACCCCCGGCGGCGGTCGAGAGCCTCTTGCAGCACGATCTGCGCGGCGACCGCATCGACGAGCTCCTTTCGCCGACGCGGCGAAACTCCCGCCTCCCGCAGCCGCTCGGCCGCCTCGACCGAGGTCAGCGCCTCGCCGACCATCTCGCAGGGCAGGCCGGTGGCCAGGCTCAACTTGGCGGCGAAAGCGCCGGTGCGCGAGGTGGCATCGCCCAGGCGCCCGTCGAGCCCGCGCGGCTCGCCGACCACCAGAGCGCTGACTTCCTCCTGAAGGGCGATCCGGGCGATCTCGCTTACCGCGTCCTCGTCGCTCCGGCGCTGAATCGTCGCCAGCGGCGTGGCGATCCTGCCGTCGGCGTCCGAGATCGCCAACCCCACCCGCTTTTCGCCGAAATCGATGCCGAGGACACGCACCCGCGTACTCTTGCCGCCCGGCCGGGGGGTGTCAACCTCAGCAATGCCCGTGTGTTAGCATCGCGCGGCTTTCACGGCACGCCGAAAGCCTCCGGAGCGTGCGTCTGAGTAGTATGTAAATCAAGGGGTTAGCATGAGCGACATCGTCATTCTGAGCGGCGCTCGCACCGCGATCGGCGCCTTCCAGGGGGCGCTCAAGGATCTCCCGGCCCCGGCGCTCGGCGCGCGGGCGATTCGGCGGCGCTCGAGCGGGCGGGCCTCGAGCCCGCACAGGTCGAGCAGGTCAACATGGGCTGCGTGCTCACCGCCGGGGTCGGGCAGGCGCCGGCCCGCCAGGCGGCGCTCGGCGCCGGCTGCCCGTGGCGACCGGCGCGCTCACCGTCGGCAAGGTCTGCGGCTCCGGCATGCGCGCCGTGATGATCGCCGCCAACGACCTGCGCTGCGGCGACTTCCAGCTGGTGGTCGCGGGCGGCATGGAGAGCATGAGCCAGGCGCCCTACCTCGCGCCCGGCGCCCGCGACGGCCTGCGCCTCGGCCACGGCAAGTTCCTCGACTCGATGATCCACGACGGGCTCTGGGACCCTTACAACGACCTCCACATGGGCAACTGCGCCGAGCTCTGCGCCCGCGAGTACGGCATCTCGCGCGCGGAGCAGGACGCCTTCGCCGTCGAGAGCTACCGCCGCGCGCGCGACGGCCACCGAGTCCGGCGCCGCTCGGCGACGAGATCGTCGCCGTCGAGCTGCCGCAGAAGAAGGGCGGGCCGCTGCTCGTCGACCGCGACGAGGAGCCGTTCAAGTCGGACCTCGCGCGCATCGGCGGCCTCCGGCCGGCCTTCGAGAAGGACGGCACGGTCACCGCCGGCAACGCCAGCAAGATCAACGACGGCGCCGCGGCCCTGGTGCTCGACCACCGCCGAGCACGCCGCCGCGCCTGGGCAAGCGGCCGATCGGCCCGGATCGTGGCGCACTCCTCGGCCGCGCAGCAGCCCGAGTGGTTCACCACCGCGCCGGTGGCGGCCGTCCGCCGGGTGCTCGAGCGCGCGCGGACTCGAAGGCCAGCGGACATCGACCTCTGGGAGATCAACGAGGCCTTCGCGGTGGTGGCGCTGGCCTGCATGCAGCGACCTCGGCGATCTCCGCCGAGCGGGTCAACGTGCGCGGCGGCGCGGTGGCGCTCGGCCATCCCGATCGGCGCTTCCGGGGCCCGCATCCTGGTGACCCTGCTCTCGGCGCTCGAGGAGCGCGGACTGCGCCGCGGCTGCGCGGCGATCTGCATCGGCGGCGGCGAGGCGACCGCCATGATCGTGGAGCGCATCGATTGAGCCACTCGCGCGGGCGGTGCTCTTCGCGGCCGCGCTGGCGCCTCGCCGGCGCCGCCTCCTGGGCGCAGGAGCCGGTCACCGCCGGCGGCAGCCACCACCGCCCTCCGATCCGGTCCCCCCCACGACCACGGTGCCCGGACTGCCGGCGCCACCTGAGCCAGACTCCGCCGGCACCGGCCGGCCGACCGCATCACCTTCGAGCTGAAGTTCCCGGAGGAAAAGGGCGGCGGCAAGGCGTCGGGGTCGGCGGGCGCCATCGACTATGAGAGCGAGGACCTGGCGGTGGCGAGCGGCGGCGTCGAGCTGCTCTACCAGGACATCGACCGTCAAGGCCGAAACGGTTTCGCGTCGACCTGGCGAAGAAAGAAGTGATCGCCCAGGGCAGCGTGGTGCTCGACCAGGGGCCGCGGCGGCTCGTCCGGCGACAGCCTGCGCTTCGACCTCGACACCAAGACCGGCATCGGTCCAGAACGCCATCGGCCTACGTCAACCCGGACTATTACTTCCGCGGCGTCGAGATCGCCAAGATCGGCGACAACGTCTACACCGTCGTCGACGGCATCTTCACCTCGTGCGCCGGCGAATCGCCGCCCTGGAGCTTCAAGGTGTCGAGCGCGCGGGTGGAGGTCGAGCTACGCGCACATGCGCAACGCCACGCATGCGGGTCAAGGAGCGTGCCGGTGTTCTACATGCCCTACATCGCTCTGGCCGGTCAAGTCCGACCGCACCTCCGGCCTGCTGATTCCCAACATCGGCTACAACCGGGCGCCGCGGCAGCTACATCGGCCTCGCCTACTTCCAGACCCTCGGCCGCAGCTACGACACGACGATCTTCGCCGACCTCTACGGCGCAGGAGTACTACGGCGTCGGCGACGAGTTCCGCTACCGCCCGACCGAGGACACGCGCGGCGTGGTGCGGGGCTACGTCATCTACGACCCGGTGCTCGACGAGAATGCGCTGGAAGGTCGAGCTTCGATCACGAGTCGCGCGACATCTGCCGGCTCGGCATGCGCGGCGGTGGTCTCGTACCGGGACTATTCGGACTTCAAGTTCTTCCGCGATTTCGAGCGCGATTTCGAACGCAGGCCACGCTGCGCACCTTGTACTCGCAGGCCTTCCTCTCCGGCAACTGGGGACCGCAGTCGCTCAACGTCCTGCTCGACGACCGCCAGACCTTCATCGTCCGAGGACAGCATCGTCGACCCAGCGCCAGCTGCCCGAGATCGAGTATCGCGTGCGCCCGCTCAGGCTCGGCGGCTCGCCGCTCTACTTCGAGCTGCAGGCCTCGGCGCATTACTTCACGGTCGACCGCTCCGAGAGCTACGACGGCAGCTACGGCCGCGCCGATGTCTTTCCCGCAGCTCTCGCTGCCGTTGCGCGCCGCCCCCTGGCTGTCGATGTCGCTCATCGGCGGCGGCCGCGCCACCTGGTACGGCGACAGCCACCGAATGAGACCGGCAGCGCGCTCTCGCGGCGAGGAGCTGACCCGGGTCTTTCCGACCGCGCGGCGCCGAGATCGTCGGTCCGTCGTTGTCCCGCATCTTCGACGCGACGCCGGCCGCCAAATGGAAGCACGTCATCGAGCCGCGCTGGACGTACGCGTATCTCGGCGAGTTCGACGACGCCGAGCGCGTGCCGCTGTTCGACGAGATCGACATCGCCCAGCCAGCCAACGTGGCGCGCGTGGCACTGGTCAACCGCGTGCTGTGGCAAGCCGAGCGCCGACGACGCGCAGGGCGCACGCGAGATCCTTTCCTTCGAGCTCGCCCAGGCCTACAGCTTCGATTCCGAGCAGCCGCTGCAGCGCGAGCGAGGGACTCGACGATCCCTGGAGCCCGGTGTCCGCGCAGCTGCGCTGGGCGCCGTCGGACGTCACCAACCTGCGCGCCCAGGCCAACTACAACACCCTGGTCAACGGGCTGGACTCGACCGCCCTCTCCGGCACGGTCGGCTGGGCCGCAGCAAGACCCTCGGCGTCACCTGGTTCACGCGCTACGACGCGGAGAGCGGCGACAGCCTGTCCGACCAGTTGCGGGCTCTCGGCCGATCTCAGCTTCCGCCAGCGGCTGCAGCTGCTGGGGCAGATCAACTACGATCTCGAAACCAGCGAGCTTCAGCAGCAGCGCTATCGTGGTCGAGCTGGACCGCGCAGTGCTGGGGCTTCCGGCTCGAGTTGCGCGAGTTCCGCTCGCTCGATCGCACCGACCGCGATTTCCGCTTCGCGCTGACCTCAAGAACGTCGGCACCTTCCTCGACCTGACCGGCGCGTCGCGAGCCTCGGAGTACAGACTGATGAAGGGCCTTGATTCTCTCCGGCGGCAAGGGCACGCGCCTGCGTCCGCTGACCTACACCTCGGCCAAGCAGCTGGTGCCGGTGGCCAACAAGCCGGTGCTGTTCTACGCCATCGAGGCGATCGTGGCGGCCGGCATCACCGAGATCGGCATCGTGGTCGGCGACACCCGCGAGGAGATCCGCGCCGCGGTGGGCGACGGCTCGCGCTTCGGCGCCCGGGTCACCTACATCCAGCAGGAGGCGCCGCTCGGCCTGGCGCACGCGGTCTACATCGCCCGAGACTTCCTCGGCGACGAGCCGTTCGTCATGTACCTGGGCGACAACCTGATCGCCCGGCGGCATCACCGCGCTGGTCGAGGAGTTCCGCGCCCTGGGCTGCAACTCCGAGATCCTGCTCGCCCGAGGTGCCCAATCCGCAGCAGTTCGGCGTCGCCGAGCTGACCGCCGAGGGCAAGGTCCAGCGACTGGTGGAGAAGCCGCGCGAGCCGAAGAGCGACCTGGCGCTGGTCGGCGTCTACATGTTCGACGCCTCGATCTCACGAGTCGGTGCGCCGCATCAAGCCGTCGGCGCGCGGCGAGCTCGAGATCACCGACGCCATCCAGGATCTGATCGACCGCGGCCTCGACGTCCACCCGCACATCGTGCGCGGCTGGTGGAAGGACACCGGCAAGCTCGAGGACATGCTGGAGGCCAACCGCATCGTGCTCGAAGCGATGCCGGACGCGGCGCGGCGCCGGCCGGCTCGAGCGGCACGCAGCGCGATCGAGGGGCGGGTGTCAGCTCGGCGAAGGGCGTCGAGCTGCGTCGACTCGCTGGTGCGCGGGCCGGTGGTGATCGGCGCCGGCGCGCGGCTCGAGAACGCCTTCGTCGGCCCCTACACCTCGATCGGCGAGCGCTGCCTGATCGAGCGCTGCGAGATCGAGAACTCGATCGTCCTGGCCGATGCCGAGATCCGCGACATTCCGCTGCGCATCGACGGCTCGCTGGTCGGCCGCAACGTCAAGCATCGTGCGAGACCGACAGCAAGCCCAAGGCCTACCGCTTCATGCTCGGCGACAACTCCGAAGTCGGGATTCCCTAGGCCGCTCGGCGATGCGCTGCCTGATCCTGGGCGGCACCGGCATGCTCGGCCGGGCGGTGGTGGCCGCGGCGCGCGGGCGCGGCTGGCGCGGCGCTCGCGCTGTCGCACGCCCAGGCCGACGTCACCGACGCGGCGCGGCTGCGTCACTGGGTCGAAGACGTTCCGGCCCGACGTGGTGGTCAATTGCGCCGCGCTTCACCAAGGTCGACGACTGCGAGAGCGCGGCGCGAGCGAGGCGTTCGCGGTCAACGGCACGGCGGTCGGCGACCGTGGCCGCTGCTGGCGCGCGAGGCCGGAGCGCGGCTGGTCCACGTCTCGACCGACTACGTCTTCGATGGCCGGCGCAGCGACGCCGTACCGCGAGGATGCGGCGACGGCGCCGCTCTCGGTCTACGGCGAGAGCAAGCTCGGGGCGAGCGCGAGGCGCTCGGCGCTACGAGCGCGCCCTGGTGGTGCGCACGAGCTGGCTGTTCGGGTCCGGGCGGCGCGAACTTCGTCGCCACCATGGCGCGCCTGCATGCGCGGCCGGCAAGCGCCGCTGCGGGTGGTCGACGACCAGGTGGGCGGCCCGACCTACACCGGCTTCCTGGCCCGGGCGCTCCTCGATCTGGTCGCGGCCGGCGCCACCGGCGTCGTGCACTACTGCAACGCGAGCCGCGTCTCCTGGTACGAGCTTCGCGCGCGAGATCGCCGCCGCCCTGGTACGCGACGCCCGCGATCGACGCCGGTGACGACCGCGGAGTTTCCGCGGCCCGGCGCGGCGGCCGGCCTATTCGGTGCTCGACGTGCGGCGTTTCGAGAGTCTCGTCGGCACGGCCGGTCGAGCCTTGGCGATTCGGGCTGGCAGAGTATCTAGACGCAACTACGCAGGAGGGATTTCATGAAGAGAGCGTTGATCACCGGGATCACCGGCTTCGCCGGCTCGCATCTGGCGGAATATCTGCTCGCCGAGCAGCCCGGACGTCGAGGTCTTCGGCACCCACCGCTGGCGCAGCCGGATGGAGAACATCGAGCAGCTCGAGGGCAAGGTCGAGCTGGTCGAGGCCGACCTCCGCGACTACGACCTCGGTGCACGCCGGGCGCTCGAGGTCTCGCGCCCCGACTACATCTTCCACCTCGCCGCGCAGAGCTTCGTGCCGACGAGCTGGACCGCGCCCAGCGAGACGCTGGCCACCAACGTCATCGGCCAGACCAACCTCTTCGAGGCGGTGCGCGCGCTGGGGCTCGATCCGGCGATCCAGATCGCCTGCTCGAGCGAGGAGTACGGCCTGGTGCTGCCCGACGAGGTGCCGATCAAGGAGACCAACCCGCTGCGGCCGCTGTCGCCCTACGCGGTCTCCAAGGTGGCGCAGGACTACCTCGGCTACCAGTACTTCCAGAGCTACGGCATCAAGGTCGATGCGCACGCGCGGCTTCAACCACACCGGCCCGCGCCGCGGCGAGGTGTTCGTGACCTCGAACTTCGCCAGCCAGGTGGCGCGCGATCGAGGCCGGGCTGCAGCGAGCCGGTGATCCGCGTCGGCAACCTCGACGCGGTGCGCGACTTCACCGACGTGCGCGACATGGTGCGCGCCTACTGGCTGGCGGTCGACCAAGGCCAAGCCGGGCGAGGTCTACAACATCGCCACGCGGCAGCGGCATCACGATTCGCGCCATGCTCGACCTGCTGCTCGCGCTCGGCGCGCGTCGAGGTCAAGGTCGAGACCGACCCGGCGCGCCTGCGGCCGTCGGACGTCGAGGTGCTGATCGGCGACAGCTCGAAGTTCCAGGCCGACACCGGCTGGGAGCCGCGCATCCCGTTCGAGCAGACGCTGCGCGACCTGCTCGACTACTGGCGCGAGCGCGCGTGCGCGCAGCGGCCGCGGAGCTGGAGCCGATGCGCGTCCTCGTCACCGGCGCCGGCGGCTTTCGTCGGGCCCGCATCTGCTCGCCGAGCTGCTCGCGCCGCGGGCACCAGGTGCGCCGGCACGCTATCTCGACAAGCCGGCCTGACCTCGAGGGCGTCGAGCTCGTACGAGGCCGACCTGCTGGACGTGCCGGCGCTCGGCCGCGCGTGATCGCCGGCCGCGCGGCCGGACGCCATCGTCCACCTCGCCGGGCTCTCGCACGTCGGCGAGTCTTGGCAGCGGATGCCGCGACTACTTCGACGTCAACGTCTGCTGGGCACCGAGAACCTGCTGCGCGGCCGCGGCCGGGCGGCCGGTGCTTCTCGCCTCGAGCGCCGAGGTCTACGGCGTCGTGCCCGAGGCCGAGCAGCCGATCGCCGAGAGCCGGCCGCTGGCGCCGCGCACGCCCTACGCGCTGACCAAGGCCGCGGCCGAGCGCATCGCGCTCGCGCGCCGGGGGCGTGGTGGCGCGCACTTTCAACCTGGTCGGTCCGGGCCAGGCGCCGAACTTCGCCCTGCCCACTTTCGCCGACCAGCTCGCGCGCGATCGCCGACGGCGGCGCCGAGCCGGTGCTGCGCGGTGGGTAACCTCGACGGCGCGGCGCGACTTCGTGCCACGTCGACGACGGCGGCCGCGGCGTTCCGCCTGCTGCTCGAGCGCGGCGAGCCCGGCGAGGTCTACAACGTGGCCAGCGGCCGAGGCCTGCCGTCGATCGCCGAGGCGCTCGACCGCCTGCTGCGCGGTCGCGGGCGTCGAGGTGCGCAGTCGAGGAGGATCCGGAGCGCATGCGGCCGGTGGACATGCCGCTCCTCCGCGGCGACGCCAGCCGGCTGCGCGCTCTCGGCTGGCGGCCGAGCGCGAACGCTCTCGAGCGCGCGCTGCGGACGCTCTGGCACGACGCGGTCGCAC
Source organism: Thermoanaerobaculia bacterium (assembly GCA_963821905.1). Taxonomy (GTDB): domain Bacteria; phylum Acidobacteriota; class Thermoanaerobaculia; order Multivoradales; family JAGPDF01; genus CAWGFP01. The sequence continues at coordinate 173,274 of CAWGFP010000009.1, forward strand.
TCATCGGAACGGATCGTCATGAAGATCCTGGTCACCGGCGGCACCGGCTTCCTCGGCCGCGCATGGTCGCGCGAGCTGGCGCGCCGCGCATGAGCTGCGTCTGCTGGTGCGCCCGGGCGCCTCGCGCGAGCGCTTTCCCGCCGGCGTCGAGTTCGCCGCCGGCGACGTCACCGACCGCGCGAGCCTCGGCGCGGCCATGGCGGGCTGCGACGCGGTCGTGCACGCCGCGGCGCTGGTCAAGATCGTGGCGCCGGCCGCGGAGTTCGACCGCGTCAACGTCGGCGGGCTCGAGAACGTGCTCGCCGCGGCCGAGCCGACGCCGGCAGTCGGGCGGCTGCTCTACGTCTCGAGCTTCATCGCCCTCGGGCCGACCGAGACGCGGCCGCGGCGGCATGCTCGACGAGACGCGCCGAGCCGGTGCGACCGCGTCTGGATCAACGACTACGAGCGCACCAAGGCGCTCGCCGACCGCCGCGGCCCGGGCCGCCATCGCCGCCGGCGCGCCGCTGCGCGTGGTCTATCCCGGCGTGATCTACGGCCCGGGCGAGCTGACCGAGGGCAACATCGTCGTGCGCCACATCCTCGATCTCGGCGCACAGGCGGCTGCCGGCGCTGCTCGGCAAGCCGGAGCGGCGCTGGAACTACGTCTTCGTCGAAGACGTGGCCGCGGGGCGATCGCGCGCGCCCTCGAGAGCGGCGCCGGCCGGCGGCCGCTACGTGCTCGGCGGCGAGAACGTCACCTCGGCGGAGTTCTACGGCTGGTCGGCGAGCCAGGCCGGCATCCGCGTGCCCGACGCGGCGCATGCCGGACTGCGCTGGCCAAGGCGCGCCGGCGCGGTCGATGAAGCTGGGCGCGCGGCTGCGCGGCGGCGACGCCGAAGCTCACGCCCGATCTGGTCGAGATCTATCGCCACGACTGGGCCTACGACTCGACGCGCGCCGAGGCGCGAGCTCGGCTACCGCCCGCGCTCGCTCGCCGACGGGCTCGGCCGAGACCATCGCCTGGCTGCAAGGGGACGCCGGAAGTGGCCGCGCTGGAACGCGCCTGCATCGCCGCGGCGAGGTCGCTGCGCAAGCTCGTCCACATGGGCGTGGGCGGCATCGCCTTCGCGATGCGCTATCTCGGTCCGCTCGGCTCGGCGCTCGCCGCCGCCGGCGCGCGGTGATCTTCAACGCTCTTCCTCCTGCCGCGCATCGGCGGCCGCAGGCTCTGGCGCGAGGGCGAGGCGGCAGCGGGCACTGCGCTCGGCATCTGCTCTATCCGGTGGCGGTGCTGCTCCTCGTCCTGCTCTTCTGGCGCCGGCTGGAGGTGGCGGCGGCGGTCTGGGGCATCCTCGCCTTCGGCGACGGCATGGCCTCGCTCGTCGGCATGACGCTCGGCCGCGCGAAGCTGCCGTGGAACCCGCGCGAAGAGCTGGGCGGGCACGCTCGCCTACTGGCTCTTCGGCGGACTCGGCGCGCGGCGTGCTGCTGCAGTGGACCGCGCCGGGGCGCTACGCGCCCGGATTCGCGCTCGCGGTCGCGTTCGGCGACCGCCGCGCTGCGCCGCGCTGCTCGAGTCGCTGCCGCAGGGGCTCGACGACAACATCGGCGTGCCGCTGGTCGCCGGCGCTCTTCCTGCTCGGCCTGTCGCTCACCGGGGGCGCTGGGAGCGGTTCGCTGACCCCGACGCTCCTGCCGCGCGCCTGGCGATCGGCGTCGCGGTCAACGCGGCGCTGGCCGCGCCGGCCTACGCGGCCGGCGGCGGTGAACGCTCGGGCGTGGTCGCCGGCTTCCTGGTCGGCACGCGATCTGGGCGTTCGTCGACTGGCACGGCTACCTGCTGCTCCTCGCCTTCTTCGTCTCGGCACCGCGTGCACCAAGCTCGGCTACGAGCGCAAGGCGACGGCCGGGATCGCGCAGGAGAAGGGCGGCCGGCGCGGCGCCCGGCACGCGCTCGCCAAGACCGCGGTGCCGCCGCGGCCTGCGGCGCTCTTCGCGGCGCCACGACCGGCGCTGCCGGCGCTCTTCGCGCCTGGCCTTCGCCGGCGCCTTCGCGACCGCCGCGGCCGACACCGCCTCGAGCGAGATCGGCAAGGCGTTCGGCCGCCGCACCTTTCTCATCACCACCTTCCGCCCGGTGCCGCGCGGCACCGAAGGCGCGGTGTCGCTCGAAGGCACGCTGGCGGGCGTCGTCGGCCTCGCTCGTGGTCGCCGGCGCTCGGCGTGTGCGGCGGGCTCTGCTCGCCGGCTCGGCGTGTGCGATCCTGCCGGTCGCCGCGTTCGTCGCCACCACGCTCGAGAGCGTGGTCGGCGCGACGCTCGAGAAGCGCGGCCTGCTCGACAACGAGGCGGTCAACTTCCTCAACACCCTGGTCGGCGCGCTGGTCGCGGCTGCTCGCCGCTGCCGCTCTGAATCGACTCGGAGGTGAGCCGATGAAGAAGCTCGAGCGCTCTACACCCAGCTCGCGCGGCCGTTCACGCTGCTGCCGCCGCTGCTCGGCATCATCTCGGGCGCGATCTGCGCCTTCGGCTCGGTGCACAACCCCGATCCCGTCGCGGAGCTCACCGCTGTCGGTGATCTCACGGTCGCGCTGGGCTCGCTCTGCGCGAGCTTCCTCAACGCCGCCTCGAACGCCATCAACCAGATCTACGACCTCGAGATCGACCGGGTCAACAAGCCGAACCGGCCGCTGGTCACCGGCGAGCTGTCGATCGCGCGAGGCCTGGGGCTTCACCTGGATCGTCACTACGCGCTGGCGATCGTCCCCACCTGGCTGGTGGTGGTCTATCCCGTACACCACCTGGGGCGAGAAGCTCGCGGGCGCCGCTCGCCGTAGCACGAGACCTTCTTCATCTACCTCGCCGGGCTGCTCTTCACGCTTGGTCTACTCGGTGCCCGAGCTCGGGCCGCACCAAGGCGCGCGGCATGCTGGCCAACTTCACCATCGCCATTCCCGCGCGGCTGCCTGCTCAAGGTCGCCGGCTGGGCGATGGTGGCGCGCATCGGCACACTGCGAGCCCTGGTTCATCGGCGGCGATCTTCGTGCTCTTCCTGATCGGCGCCGCCTCGACCAAGGACTTCGCCGACATCGAGGGCGACCGCGCCGGCGGCTGCAAGACGCTGCCGATCCTCCACGGCGTCGCGAAGGCGGCCTGGATCATCGCGCCGTTCTTCGTCTTCCCCTGGCTGCTCCTGCCGCTCGGCGCCTACCTGCCGCGACCCGCAGAACCCCGCGCACGCGATCCTCACCGGCAACCCGGTGCTGCTCGCCGGCCTCGGGCGTCCTGCTGACGCTCTGGGGCGTCTACACCGTCTGGCTGCTGCTGCGCGATCCCGACGTCGCTGACCCGAGACCGAGAACCACCCGTCCTGGAAGCACATGTACCTGATGATGATGGCGGCGCAGGTCGGCTTCGCGCTGGCCTATGTGCTCTGACCCTGGCGGAGAAAAGGCCCGCTTGTGCTGAAGCGGTGCGGCCTGTAGGGTCCTCCCAGCGCTAAGGGGGTGTTCGATGAGAGCCCGGTCGCTCGCCGTCGTTCTGGCCATCGCCGCGTCGGTGACACTCCCGCCGAGTGAACTCCATGGCCGCGCCGGGTTCGGCCCCCGGCAGCAGAAGCTGCACGTTTCGTTCAACGCTTTCCATCCTCGTTTCCCGACCCTCTTCCAGTACGCGAAGCAGTGCTGCTCGCCCGGTTACGTTCATTCCCTCTCCGGGATTGACGGCGGGGCAGCGCTGATCGCGCCGCTCGACGAAAGCCAGCTGCCAAATGGGGCGCGGATCACCTCGATTACCGGTTTCGTCCGCGACGCGAGCGACGTTCTCGACGAGGACGTTCTAATGGCTCTGTGTCGCACCTGGAACGATACCGTCAGTGTCGGCAACGGGGACTGTCCGGTCGTTGCGACGAATCTCACCGGTCCGCTGATTCCAGACGACACTTTCATCCCGGCGGGTGCAAATCACAGGGTCGACTACACCGCCCAGATGGACGGCGACGGCCTGCTCGAGGAAGTCTCCTACCATTTGCTCGTCGAGTTCGGCCACGGCTCCCAGGCGCGCAGCTATTTCGGCGACGAGCTGCGGTTCTATCAGTTGGTCATCACTTTCCACCTCGAAGTGAGCGAGCCGCCGGACGACCCGAGTTTCGGCGACGTGCCGGCGAATGCTGCTGAGTATGCGTTCGTCGAGGCTCTAGCGGCGGCCGATATCAGCGAGGGTTGCAGTCCGACCGATTTTTGTCCCGATGCCCCGGTCACCCGCCGGCAGCTAGCCGTCTTCCTGGCCCGCGCCCTGGGTTTGGACTGGTGAGGGCCGGCGCGCGCCGCGAGCTCCAGTCTGTAGAATACGAAGGGTGAAGGACGAGCAGGTTCACCTCACCGGCCCTGGCCCCCACAAACCGGGCCACGATCCCGAAGCCGCCTGGCCGGATCCCGCCGAGGCCATGGCGCCGGAGTCGGCCGACGAGCATCTCGAGCTCACTCTGCGCGCCCACGAGCCGCCGCTCGGAGCGACCGGGTCTTTTCTCGTTCTACGACCGCCTGCGCGACAAGATGCTGCACGCGGTGGAGAAGCACGGCGGGCGTTACTCCGAGGCGGTGGTCGAAGCGCTCATCCTGGTGCCCGACGTCTTCATCCTGCTGGTGCGTCTGACCCTCGACAAGGACGTGCCGACGCCGGCGCGGGCGATGATCGGCGGTGCGCTCGCCTACTTCGTGCTGCCCACCGACCTGCTGCCGGAGGCGCTGCTCGGCGCCGGCGGATTCCTCGACGACTTGGTGCTCGCCGCCGCGGTCCTCGGTCAAGCCTTCGGGGGCGAGCTCGAGCCCTACGCTCGCAAGCACTGGAGCGGCTCGCACGAGCTCGGCAAGGTGCTGCACGGCGTCAACGAGACCGCCCACCACCTGCTGGGCGACAAGCTCTACGGCCGGCTGCAACGGCTGTTGGCGCGGCTCGGCATCGAGCTCGACTGAAAGCAGGTGGATGGCTGAATTCCAGCGTGTGTTCTCCGGCGCCCCGTGGGAGAGCCGGGTGGGGTACTGCCGCGCGCTCCGCGCCGGCGATGCGATCTTCGTCACCGGCACGGCGCCGGTCGCCGAGGGCGGCGGTGTGCACGCTCCCGGTGACGCCTACGAGCAGACGCGCCGCTGCATCGAGATCATCGCCCGCGCGCTCGCCGGCCTCGGAGTCGGGCTCGACGCGGTGACCCGCACCAGGCTCTTCGTCACCGACATCTCGCGCTGGGAAGAGTACGGACGCGCCCACCGTGAAGCTTTCGGCGAGCATCCTCCGACCACGACGATGGTCGAGGTCAAGGCCCTGATCGACCCCGCGATGCTGGTCGAGATCGAGGCCGACGCCGTGGCGCCGAGCTCCTAGCTCGCCAGCTCGTACAGATAGTCCACGTACGACCGCACCGCGCCGTCGTAGCCCATCACCTTGGGATTCGAAGACTCGATGACGAAGTACTCGTTCGGAGCGTGCGCGCCGCTGCCGTGGCCGAGGCCGTGGTGGACGGTCGGCAGGCGCAGGGGCTCGCCGGTAAAGACGTAGCCCGGGAAGGAACCGGCGTTGCGGGGCCAGAGGATGGGATCGAGGCCGGCGCGACGATAGACCTCCATCTGAGCCTGCACCATCGCCGAGTCCGCCGCGGTGCTGGTGGGGTCGTAGCCGCCGCTCGGATTGACTTCGATGTCGCCGAAGCCGCGCGCCGCGAGGTGCTTCTTGAGCGCGTCCACGGCGCCGGCGAAGGTCATGTCCGGCACCAGCCGCAAGTCGAGCTTGGCGACCGCGCGGTGCGGCAGCATGGTCTTGCCGCCGGGCCCGGTGTAGCCCCCGACGAGGCCCTGGATGTTGACCGTCGGCGAGAAACAGAGGCTCTCGAGGCTGTCGCGCCATCCGAGGTCGTGGATCCAGCGGTCGGCCGACAGCGAGCGCTTGGCGGTCGCCTCGTCGATGCGCGCCGCGGCGGCATCGAGCATGGCGCGCTCGGTGGCCGAGGCCGGCCGCGCGGCGTCGGCGAAACCATCGATGGCCGGGTCGCCGTCCTTGGTCACCAGCGTAGCCAGCGCCTGCACCAGGTGAAAGGCCGGGCTGTCGAGACGCGCCCGGTTTCCCGAGTGGACATCCGCCCGCGGGCCGCGGCCCCACTTCTCGCCGCTGGCGATGAGCTCCAGCTCGACGACGCCCTTGGCGCCGAGCGACACCGTCGTGACGCCGTTGGGATCCTGGCCGGCACCGGGCATGAAGACGCCCATGCAACCGCGCAGCGCCGCCGCGACCTGCGGCGAGCGCACGGCGTTGGCAAAGTTCGGCGAGCCGATCTCCTCCTCGCCCTCGGCGATCAGCACCAGGTTCACCGGCGGCTTGCGGCCCGCGGCGCGGATGGCATGCAGCGCCGCGAGGAGGGCCGACTCGGGGCCCTTCTGGTTGACCGCTCCGCGGCCCATGATGACCTTGCCGAATTCCGGCTTGTCGACCAGCGCCGCGTCCCAGGGCGGCGAGGACCACTCCGCCGGGTCCGCCTGCTTGACGTCGTACATGAAGTACACGCCGACGCTCTTCGGCGCGCCGGCGTCGAGCACGCCGAAGGCTGACGGCTGGCCGCCGGTCTCGACCCGCTCGACGCGCTGGAAGCCGGCCTCGCGCAGCAGCTTCATCATCAACTCGCAGCCTTCGCTCACCGCGCGGTTCTCGGCGGCGATGGCGGGCTGGCGGATCCAGTCCTGGAGCCGGCGCACCGACTCATCGTGGTGGGCCTCGATCTGTTTGTAGATCTCGCTGAGGTCGGGCCGGGAGGCGCCCGCGCCGAAGCGGGGCAGGGTAAGCATGGCCATGGAGGCGGCGGTGCCGGCGAGGACGTCACGACGGGTCGGTGGATTCATGGGCGAAGCATAGCTAAGCCGGTGCGTTGCCGGTTAGTCTTAAATAGAACGGGGATTAGTTGACGGGAAGCGCAAATAGCTTTAAATTAGGAGAGAACTAAGGAGAGACGAGGCATGGCAAGCGCGGACACCGCCTGGATGCTGGTGGCGACGGCATTGGTCCTGCTCATGACGCCCGGCCTGGCGTTCTTCTACGGTGGTCTGGTGCGCTCCAAGAATGCCCTCAACACCATGATGATGAGCTTCGCCTCGCTCGGCGTCGTGACGCTCGCCTGGGCGGTGGCGGGCTACAGCCTGGCCTTCGGCGACGGCAACGCCTTCGTCGGCGGTCTCGGGCACGCTCTGCTCTCCGGCGTCGGGATGGACGCCAAGGGCTCGATTCCTCACCTCCTGTTCATGGCCTACCAGGCGAGCTTCGCGATCATCACCGCCGCCCTGATCTCCGGCGCCATCGTCGAGCGCATGCGTTTCGGGCCGTACGTCGCCTTCATCACGCTGTGGTCGCTCGTTGTCTACGCCCCGGTCTGTCACTGGGTCTGGGGCGGCGGCTGGCTCTCCAAGCTGGGCGCCCTCGACTACGCCGGCGGCACAGTGGTGCACGTCAACGCCGCCGCTGCGGCGCTGGTCGCCGTGCTCGCGCTCGGCCCGCGGCGCGACTACGGCCGCCAGGCCCTCCTGCCGCACAACGTCCCCTTCGTCCTGCTGGGCGCGGCGCTCCTCTGGTTCGGCTGGTTCGGCTTCAACGCCGGCAGCGCGCTGGCCGCCAACGGGGCGGCTGCGCTGGCCTTCGTCAACACGCTGCTGGCGCCCGCCGCGACGCTCGCCGTCTGGATGCTCCTCGACTGGCGCCGCACCGGCAGGATCACCGCGGTCGGCGCGGCGACCGGCATCGTGGTGGGGCTCGTGGCGGTGACGCCGGCCGCCGGCTTCATCGGACCGATGGCGGCGATCGCGCTCGGCGCGGTGGCCGCGCTGCCCAGCTACTTCGGCATCCTCTGGCGCTCGAAGACGCGGCTCGACGACTCGCTCGACGTGGTCGCGGCGCACGGACTGGGCGGCATGACCGGCGCGCTCCTCACCGGCGTCCTCGCCGCCGCGGCTTGGGGCGGATCCTCGGGCCTGCTCGAAGGCAACGCGCGCCAGCTCGGCGTGCAGGCGATCGCGGTCCTGGCGACGCTCGCCTACAGCGCCGCGCGCCTCCTACGCGCTGCTCAAGCTGATCGGCTGGGTGACGCGCGCTCGCCGCCGAGCCGCGACTGCAGGGGCGCGGGCTCGACATCGAGCTGCACGGCGAGGAGGCCTACTCGAGCGGCGAGGGGGCGATCCTGGTGCTGCCGGAGAGCAAGCCCGAAGCCGCGCGCCTGTTGCCGCCGAACCCGGCGCCGGCGTCGCCGGCGGTGAGGCGCGATGAAGATCATCACCGCCATCATCCGGCCGGAGAAGCTCAACGACGTGCTCGAGGCGCTCTTCCGCGCCGAAGTGACCGGGCTCTCGATCTCGCGCGTCCAGGGCCACGGCGGCGAGACCGAGGCGTCGCAGACCTATCGCGGCACGACGGTCAAGATGGAGCTGGTCGAGAAGGTGCGGCTCGAGATCGGAGTCTCGGATCCGTTCGTCGAGGTCACCATCGACGCCATCCTGCGCGGCGCCGGACCGGCGAGGTCGGTGACGGGAAGATCTTCGTGGTGCCGGTCGAGCGAGTGGTTCGCATCCGCACCGGCGAGGTCGACGTCGACGCGGTGACTCCCGTCGGAGGCTGATCCATCCCGCAGCGCGACGGGCTTACAATTCCACCGTGGCCCGCCTGGAGCTACATCCGAGAGGAGTCCTACCATGCTCACCGCTCCGCGCTTGTTACTCGCTGCCGTCTTGCTTCACTCCGTGCTACCCGCAACGGGCGTCGCGGACGATCTGACTCCCGTCACCGATACCGCTGCCTATGACCCGCCGAATTGTGTCGGCGGCGAGATGTTCAGCGACGTCGACAACCTCGACCCCCGGTGCGAGTTCGTCGAGCAGCTCGCCACCGACGGCGTCATGACCGGTTGTACTCCCGGACCCAGCGGCCGGTTCTGTCCCGAGGATCCGGTGACTCGCGGGCAGCTGGCGATCTACCTGGTGCGGGCGATGCGGGGCACCGATACGTGGGCCGGCGAGCTCCCTGTGGTGCGGGCCCTCAGCATTCCGATCACGGCCTTCGTCGATTGCGAGGCCCCCGGGGGCTACTTGCCGTGGGTCAACGGCGTGGACTCACTGCCCCAATTCCTGAGAACTAGCGTATACGGCGTCACGATTCAGTTCGACGCCGATGCGCCTAACGAGGATCATGGCCACGACATTTGTACCCGCGTCGTCTTGCCACCGGACTTCGTAGCCGCCACGCCAGTGACAGTTGCAGTGTCTTATGAGATCAACACTCCGATAGAGCCCGCGGAGGAGTTGCAGGTGCAAGGCAACGTGGCCACCGGGCCGGTTTGGGACACGTGCTCAATCGCCCTCGGCAACACGGCCGGTCCGCAGCTCGGCACCTGCCTGCTAGGCGGCGAACCCTGGGTACCAGGCGGCGAGCCGTGGGGCCCCGGCATGCCGTTCAGCCTGCTGATGCAAGTGTCCCCGACGCCCAACGACGGCGTGCAGGTTCACGCCGTCGAGCTGCGCTATCTGTCGACTCAGTGAGACGGTCTAGATGACCGGCGGTGACTCCGGTCGGGCGCTGAGCTACATCTCAGCTTCGGAGAGCCCGGGCTCCCCGTTCGCCTCCCGGAGCCGGGTTGCCAAACCCTCGGCGCTATTGCGCAAGTCTTTCGCCTTACCGGCGATCGCCTCGCGGGTCTTGCGGTTGGCGGCGATCACCTGATCGCGCGCCATGGCGCGCCGGCGCTTGCCGCTATTGGGATCGAAGATGTACATCAACGCGGCGCCGGCGAGCCCTGCCGCCAAGCCGCCCAGGATCGTCGCGGTCGCATTACTCTTCTTCATCGGTATCTCCTTAAGGGTTGCCATCCTCTCCGGTGCGCTGCAAGCGCCGTACCGGGAGATGAGCGCTCAGGCTCCACGGCGCCTGCGAAGCTCGTCGAGCACCTCGCGCACCGCCGGAAACGCTGGATCGGGAAAGTTGTCCGAGTTGTCCCAGAACTCGCTCAACCGGCCTTCGCCCCAGCTCTCGTAGACCGCGACCTTGATCATCAGCTGCAGCTTGTCGCACGCCTTGACCAGCTTCGCCTCGGGGCTCTGACCCGCCGCGTAGTCGGCCCAGAGCTCGCGCGCCGCAGTGGGTAGCGGCGCCAGGATTTCCGCGATCGCTGCCGCCTCGGAGGCTTTCTTGGCGCCTTCGGGTAGGTAACGCGCCGCGGTGCGCGGCAGGTCGCCGAGTCGTACCTCGGCGAGGTCGTGCACCAGCGCCATCTCGACCGCGCGCATCGGGTTGACCCCTTCGCAGCGCGGCGCGAGCGTCCAGACCATGAACACCACATGCCAGGAATGCTCGCTGACGCTTTCGGCCTCGGCGACGCCGCGCAACAGGTAACCCATGCGCGGCACCCGATCGAGGGTTTGCAGCTCGAGCAGGAGGTCGAGGAGAGTTTCGTTGGATTTCACCGCCGCAGCCTACCGCAGCGGGTGCGACGGAGGAGCGCTACTTGCCCGCCGCCTCCAGCCATCCCCGGCTGACGTAGTCGGCCATGGTCAGGCTGAAGAGGATGAGCAGGAAGAAGACGCCGGCGACGACCGTCATGGTGGTCAGGCGGGTCGAGTAGCGAACGTGCATGAAGTACATGATCACCAGCGTCGCCTTGACCACCGCGATGGTCAGCATGACCACGTTGTTGAGCGCCCCGAGGTCCTGGAACGCCGCCCAGACGGTGAGCGCGGTCCCCACCATCAGGGCGAGGAAGATCAGCACGTAGAGGCGGATCGAGGAGACGTGGGTGCTCATCAGTGCCTGCCGATCAGGTAGAGCAGCGGGAAGAGGAAGATCCACACGATGTCCACGAAGTGCCAGTAGAGCCCGGTGCCCTCGACGTAGTTGTAGTTCTCGGGCGTGAAGCGGCCGCGCGCCGAGTGGTAGACCAGCCAGAGCAGGATGCCGATGCCGACGATCATGTGGAGGGCGTGCAGGCCGGTCATCGCGAAGTAGAGCGAGAAGAAGATCATCGCGTTGCGTGGATTGATCGCGATTGCCGTGGGTGTCCACCGATTCGAAGGCGAAGTGCGGACCGGGCACGTGGTGCTCGTGCCACTTGTGTGTGTACTCGACCGCCTTGACGCCGAGGAAGACGCCGCCCAGCAGGATGGTGGCGAGCAGGAAGGCGACCAGCGGCTTTTTCTTGCCGAGCTGCGCGGCGCGCACAGCGAGGGCCATGGTCAGCGAAGAGCCGATCAGCACCGCGGTGTTGAAGGCGCCGAGCTTGACGTCGAGATGGTGGCTGCCGGCGGCGAAGGCGTCGGGGTAGCTCCAGCGATAGACCATGTAGGTCACGAACAGGCCGCCGAAGAACATCACTCTCCTGGACGATGAACGCCCACATCCCGAGCGACGCCGACTCGCGCTGCTGCTCGTAGCTGTCGAAGTGATGCGCCAGCCCGGGCTGATGCTCAGACATGGGCGCCCCCGTGGTGGTCACGCAGCGGGAAGCGATAGTTGCGCTGAGTGTAGTCGTAGGCCTCGCCGACCACCACCGGCGTTTCCGGGAAGTTCTCGGTCGGCGGCGGCGACGGCGTCTCCCACTCCAGGCCGACGGCGCCCCAAGGGTTGTCGCCGGCGCCGGCCGGCCGTAGCGCATCGACCAGGCGAAATAGAAGAGCGGCAGCATGTAGCCCACCGCCAGGATGGTCGCGCCCGCCGAGGACATCACGTTGAGCACCTGCCACTCGGGCGGATACGAGTGATAGCGCCGCGGCATGCCGAGGTAGCCGAGCAGGAACTGCGGGAAGAAGGTCAGGTTGAAGCCGACGAAGACGATCAGCGCCGAGAGCTTCGACCAGAAGACCGGGTAGAGCTTGCCCGAGATCTTCGGCCACCAGTAGTGCAGGCCGCCGAGGTAGCCCATGATCGTGCCGCCGACCATGACGTAGTGGAAGTGCGCCACCACGAAGTAGGTGTCGTGGACGTGGACGTCGATGCCCAGCGTCGCCAGCATCACGCCGGTCAGGCCGCCGATGGTGAACAGCCCGATGAAGCCGAGCCCGTAGAGCATCGGCGTCTCCCACGAGATCGAGCCCTCGTAGAGCGTCGCCGTCCAGTTGAACACCTTGATCGCCGAGGGCACCGCCACCAGCATCGAGAGCACCGAGAACACCGTCGCGGCGTAGATCGAGATGCCGGCCACGAACAGATGGTGGCCCCAGACCAGGAAGCCGAGCACCGCGATGGCGAGCGACGAGAAGGCGACGAAGCGGTAGCCGAAGATGCGCTTGCGGGCGAAGGCGGCGAACGAGCTCGCTGAGGCGACGCCCATCGCCGGCAGGACCATGATGTAGACCGCCGGGTGCGAGTAGAACCAGAAGAGGTGCTGGAAGAGCACCGGATCGCCGCCCAGGCGGGATCGAAGATGCCGAGGTGGAAGAGCCGCTCGGCCGCCACCAGGAGCACGGTGATGGCGATCACCGGCGTGCCCAGCACCTGATGATCAGGCTGGTCGCGTAGTGCGCCCAGACGAAGAGCGGCAGCCGGAACCAGGTCATGCCCGGCGCCCGCATGCGGTGGATGGTGACGATGAAATTGAGCCCGGTGAGGATCGAGGAGAAGCCGTTGATGAAGACCCCGACCCCGGTGGCGATGACGTGGGTGTTCGAGAAGCTCGTGCGAGTAGGGCGTGTAGAAGGTCCAGCCGGTGTCGACGCCGCCGTTGAGCAGCGCCCAGAGGATGAAGATGCCGCCGAGGGTGAAGATGTACCAGCTCGCCAGGTTGATCTTGGGAAACGCCAGGTCCTTGGCGCCGATCATGATCGGGATGAGGAAGTTGCCCAGCACCGCCGGAATGCCCGGGATGAGGAAGAGGAACACCATCAGCACGCCGTGCATGGTGAAGACGCGGTTGTAGGTGTCGGGCTGCAAGAGGTCGCCGGCCGGCGTGGCGAGCTCGAGCCGGACCAGCGCCGCCATCAGGCCGCCGAGCGCGAAGAAGACGGTGATCGAGACGAGGTAGAGCATGGCGATGCGCTTGTGGTCCTTGGTGAACAGCCACGAGCGCACGCCGTACTCGGCGTTGAGGTAGTTGGTGCGGCGGCGAGATCGCTTCGGCGCTCATCGGGCTTCCGTGCCTCCTGAAAGCCGCCTGCTGCGCCGGCGCCAGGGTCTTGATGTAGTTCAGGAGCTGCAGCAGCTGTTCCTCGGTGATCTGGCCCTGGTAGGTCGGCATCACCGGTTGATAGCCGGCCACCACCTTGGCCGCCGGGTTGAGGATCGATTCCCGCAGGTAGTTGTCGTCGACCATCACGGTGGCGCCGTCGACCATGCTGCACCTCGCGGCCGTAGAGGCCGGCGAGCTGCGGCGCCCGCGCCGCTGGTGTCGGTGCGGTGGCAGGTGTTGCAGGCCAGGGCGTTGAAGAGCTCGCCGCCGGAGGCCGCCACGGTCTGCGCGGCTCCGCCGTGCTGCAGCCAGGCCTCGTAGTCGCGCGGCTCCATCACCACCACCTGGCCGATCATGCGCGAGTGCTCGGCGCCGCAGTACTCGGTGCAGAAGAGCGGGAAGGTGCCGGTCTTGGTGGCCTGGAACCAGACCGTGGTGTAGCGGCCCGGGATGACGTCCGCCTTGATGCGGAAGGCGGGCACGAAGAACGAGTGGATGACGTCCTCGGAGGTCATGGTGAGCTTGATCGGCGGCGCCCACCGGGACGTGGAGCTCGTTGATCTCGCGGTTGCCGGCCGGATGCTGGAACTTCCACATCCACTGCTTGCCGACCGTGTAGTACTCGGTGGCGTCGGCGGGCGGCCGCATGAGGTCGAAGAACACCTTGGCGCCCCAGCCGAACATGCCGAGCATGATGATCAGCGGAATCACCGACCAGGCGATCTCCATCCAGATGATCGCCCGCTCCGGCGTGCCGTACTCGTCGGGCGAGCGGCGGCGGAAGCGGACGGCGAGGTACAGGATCGCGCCGGCGATCAGCAGCGAGAAGATGGCGGAGATCCCCAGCCCGAAGAAATAGACCGCGTCGACGTCTCCGGAGAGCGTCGAGGCGCTGGGCGGGAAGAGGGGGAAGTTCTTCCACATGGGCTAGTCGGCTCTCCTGTCGCGGCGCCACATGACGGTGACGAACAGCCCGAGCGAGAGCACGGTGGCGAGCCCCCCGGCGCGGATCAGATTCATGACCGCGGTGGTGTAGCGCCCCGCGGCCGGGTCGTAGTGGAAGCAGTAGAGGAGCACCTGGTCGGTGATCGTGCCGATGCGCCCTTCGCCGGCCTCGACCAGGGCCAGCCGCAAGTCGCGCGGCGCGTAGTCGGCGCCGAACAGGTAGCGCGCGATCTTGCCCTGGGGCGTCGCGATGGTGATGCCGGCCGGATGCGCGAACTGCTGCGACGGCTCGTCGAAGGCGTAGCGGAAACCCGCCGCCTTGGTGAGCGCCGCGATCGCGGCCTCGTCACCGGTAAGGAAGTGGATCCCGCCCTCGGTGCCGGGACGCGCATAGCGCTCGACGTAAGAGCGCGCGCTTCGCGGCCGCGAGCTCCGGCGTTTCCTTGGGATCGAATGTCACCACCACCAGCTCGAAGTCGCGTCCGGGCAGGAACTCGAGCGCTTTCATCGAGCTCACCAGGCCGTTGAGGACCAAGCCGCAGAGCATCGGGCACTCGTAGTAGACGAGCGCGAGCGATCACCGGCCGCTCGCCGAAGTAACTCCCCAGCGCCGACCTCGCGTCCGGTCTGGTCGCGGAACTTGGCGTCGAGCGGCAGCTGACTGGTCCAGCCGCTGATCGAAGCCGACGCCCTCGAGGGCTTTGGGGAGGACCGCCGAGTTGGGGTCTTCGGCACGAACCGGGACGGTGAAAAGGGCAGCCGCCGCCAGGAGTGCGCATACGGTTCTGCGCCGGGCACGCACGATCGGCATTTGCGTCGCCATCAGTGCCCCTCACCGTGGGCCGGAGGAGCCGGCTCCGGCGTTGCGGCGGGCGCGGGCGCCGTACCCGGTGCGGGCGCCACGTCCACCGGCGCGTTTGCCCGCTCGGCGAGGATCTCCATGGCGCGCTCGATCGGAATGTGCGCGATGCCCTGGCCCTGATCGACCCAGCCGTAGCCATGCAGGCGCTCGCTCTCGCGGGCGCGCAGCGTGGCCAAGTCGACCTCCGGCCGCACCTGGAGATTGGGCGTAGGTGGCTGCCGGCGCTGGTTGGCTTCCTCGAGCGGCGACGGCGCCGGGTCGAGGCTTTGGGCGCGGCGGTTGAGGTAGTTGAACATGATGGACATCGCGAACAGCGCCACCAGGGTCATCGCCACCAGGGCGAGGCCGAACCAGGTGAAAGTCCGCAGCTGGATCTCGCGATCCATGCCCACCGCCTCGCCGTGCGCCGGATCAGGGGGCCGTTGCTCACTCATGCTCGAGCGCCTCGACGATGTAGGGGTCGCCCACCGGGATGAGCGGCTGCTTGGCGAGCTGGTGGAAGAAGAAGCCCAGCCAGATGCCGCCGATGGCGATTGGCGTCACCACGTCCATCCAGCCCAGATGGAAGCGCTCGGGATAGAGCGTCGGCGCCGTCTGCCACCACCAGTCCAGTCCCCGCACCAGCAGGATGAGCAGCGCCACCGGCGCGATCCGCTTCCCGGAGCGCTTGATGTCGCGCGACAGGAGGAGCAGGAAGGGCAGCACGAAGTGGAAGATCACGATCGCAAGCGACAGGTACTGCCAGCCGCCGTGGAGCCGCCGGTGGTAGAAGGTCGTCTCTTCCGGCATGTTGCCCGACCAGATGATCAGGAACTGAGAGAACGAGAAGTAGGCCCACACCATCACGAAAGCGAGCATCAGCTTGCCGTAGTCGTGGAGGTGGCGTGGCTGCAGGTGCGAGGCCATGGGCTCGCGCTTGGCGAGCCAGGCCGCCACCAGCACGGTGAAGGCGAGCGCCGAGAGCCCCTGGCCGATCACGAAGTAGAGCCCGTAGAGGCTCGACAACCAGTGCGGGTCGAGCGACATCAGCCAGTCGACCGAGGCCAGCGTCATGGTCAGGACGTAGATCACGATGCCGGGCCCGGCGATCGTCTGCATGCGCCGGAAAAGCGCCGTTGCCTCGGCGCCGCCGGCCTCGTCCTGGCGCCGCGAGCGGCTCGCCAGCATGAAGGCGAGGACGGTCCAGATCGCGAAATAGACCACCGTGCGCAGGATGAAGGCGTTGCGATTCAGCTACGCCGCCTTGTGCTGCAGGATCGTCGCTGTGCGCCACGGCCTCGGGCCGCGCCCACTCGTAGAGCTGGCCCATGCCGAAGACGATCGGGATGAAGAGGAGCGCCATCACCGGCAGGGTGCGCGCCGCGGCTTCCCAGATGCGCCGCACCATCAGCCCCCAGGCGCCGCGCGACATGTGGTGGAGCATGAGCAGCGCGCAGGCGCCCAGCGCCACGCCCGACCACAGCAGGTAACCGACCAGGTAGGAGCGGTAGAACTGCTCCCGGGCTGGTGAGCACCCCGATGACGCAGAGGACCGCCGCCATACCGCCGACGATCCACGAGCGGTTGCGCAGCGCGGCAATCTCGCCCGGCGGCTCGAAGTCCGCCGCCTGCGGATGCGGCGCCGCGCTCGGCTCGTGGAGGGGTTCGAGGAACGATTCCACTCAGTGTCCTTCCGTCGCCGGCGGTTGCGCGGGCGAGGCCGCGGGCGCGCTGGCACCCGCGGCGACCGCTTGCTGGTCTTCGGCGGGCAGCTCGGCAAGCCGCGCGTTCTGCGAGAGCTGCAGCGCGCGGATGTAGGCGACGATCGCCCAGCGATCTTCGGGCGGTGATCTGCGCGGCGTAGCTGGGCATCACCGCGAAGCCGTTGGTGATCACGTCGAAGAAGTAGCCGGCCGGCGAGGCCTGCGCAGCCGCGGGTCGTGGAACGACGTCGGCTGCTTGTAGCCGCGCTGCACGATCATGCCCTGACCGTCGCCGAGGCGGCCGTGGCAGGGCGCGCAGAAGATGTCGAACCGCTCGCTGGCCGCGCTGCAGCACCTGGCGGGTGACCGGCACCGGGATCTCGGCCAGCATCTCGCCGTCCGGTGTCAGGCCGGTGAAGTAGGTCGTCGTTCTCGCGCAAGTGGCCGCGCGCCACCGTGCCCGCGGCCGGCAGGCGCGAGCCCTGGCCGTCGGCGAAGAATCGCGACTGGCCTGGTAGGGCTTCGATCTTCGCCTGGTCGTGCATGTCCTGGCGGCAGCCGATCACGGCGATCGCGCTCAGCGCGATCGCCGTGATCGTCCTGAGCGAAGCGAAGGACCTCGACCTCTCAATCCTCAACTTCGTTGCACCTCCCTCGGCTTCAGACCATGGAGGAACTCCCGGGTCGTCCGGCGGTCGAACTTCGGGTCGCGCGCCTCGATGCAGCAGGAAGTAGCGGTCGCGCGAGGCGCGCGCGAAGCGCGGCACGTTGAAAGCCGGGTGGTAGGGCTGCGGCAGGCCGTTCAGCGCGAACATGCCGAGCACCGCCGCGAACGGCCGCGAACAGGATGGTGCGTCTCGAAGGTCGGCACGATGAACGCCGGCCAGGAGTTGAGCGGCTTGCCGCCGATGTTCATCGGGTAGTCGATGACCGATGACCAGTAGGCGAGTCCGAAGCCGGCCACGCAGCCGGTGATGCCGCCGCCGAGCACGATCAGCGGCAGCTTCGAGTGGTGGTGGCCGAGCGCCTCCGAGACCTCCTCGATCGGATAGGGCGTGTAGGCGTCCATCTTGCGATAGCCGGCGTCGTGAGCCGCCTGCGCAGGCGCGCGACCAGCTCCTCCGGGGTGTCGAACTCGGCCATCAGGCCGTACAGCCCGTGGAGCGACCGGCGCTGTGCGCGAACTCCGTGGTCCGCCGCCGGCTCCTTGCAGCTTGCGCCTCGGGCACCATGGTGCGCATCTCGAAGATCGAGATCATCGGCAGGAAGCGGATGAAGAGGAAGAGCAGCGCCAGGAACAGGCCGATGGTGCCGATGAAGGTCGACCAGTCCCACTGGTCGGCCGTGGTAGATGCCCCACGACGAGGGCAGGAAGTCGCGGTGCAGGCTGGCGACGATGATGACGAAGCGCTCGAGCCACATGCCGACGTTGACGAACATGGCGACGATCCACACCGCCGATCGGCGAGGTGCGCACCTTCCGCATCCACAGCACCTGCGGCACGATGCACGTTGCACAGGATCAGCGCATACCAGTGGCACTTGTAGGGCCCGTGGATGCGGTTGAGCGACCATGAACTCCTCGTACCGGTTGCCGCTGTACCAGGCCATGAAGATCTCGACGATGTAGCCGTAGGCGACGATCAGGCCGGTGGCGAGCATCACCTTGGCCATGTTCTGCGACGTGGCGCTCGGTGATGAAGTCCTGGAGCCCGAACGCCGCAGCGCAGCGGGATCGCCAGCGTCAGCACCATGGCGAAGCCGGCGAAGATCGCGCCGGCGACGAAGTAGGGCGGGAAGATCGTGGCGTGCCAGCCCGGGATGATGCCGGCCGCGAAGTCGAAGGACACCACCGTGTGCACCGAGAGCACCAGCGGCGTCGACAGCCCGGCGAGCAGCAGGTAGGCGGTCTCGTAGTTGTGCCAGTGCCGCGCCGAGCCGCGCCAGCCCATGGCGCAGCATGCCGTAGATCATGCGCGCCGACTTGGCTTGCGCGTGCGGTCGCGCAGCGTCGCGAGGTCGGGGATCAGGCCGACGTACCAGAAGAGCAGCCGACACCGTGGCGTAGGTCGAGACCGCGAACACGTCCCAGATCAGCGGGCTGCGGAAGTTCGGCCACAGGCCCATCGTGTTGGGGTAGGGCAGCAGCCAGTAGGCGAGCCACGGCCGGCCGATGTGGAGCAGCGGGTACATGCCGGCGCAGGCCACCGCGAAGAGCGTCATCGCCTCGGCGAAGCGGTTGATCGAGGTGCGCCAGTGCTGGCGCAGCAGGAGCAGGATCGCCGAGATCAGCGTGCCGGCGTGGCCGATGCCGATCCACCAGACGAAGTTGATGATGTCGAAGCCCCAGCCCACCGGCACGTTGATGCCCCAGATGCCGACGCCCGTCGAAGAACAGCTTCGCCGACCGCGTAGCAGGAAGAGCATCACGATCAGGAAGGAGATGCCGAAGCCGACGTACCACCAGCGCGGCGTCTGTCTGGAGCACGACCGAGGCTGATCTTGTCGGTGACCGACGCCCGGGGTGTGGCCCGGCGGCGATGACCGGCGGCTTCGCGGGGACGATCGCGGCGTGGATGACGGTCCTTTTCCCTCATGAATGGCGCGCTCGGCGCGCCGCCGGCGCCGCCGCTTCCAGATCCGGATTGGGGTTGCGGATGCTGCGCCAGGTAGCTGGTGCGCGGCCGCGTGTTGAGCTCCGTCGAGCAGGCCGTAGTTGCGCGGCTCGGCCTTCCACTTCGCGACCTCGTCGGCGGGTCGTTGATGTCGCCGAAGACGATGGCGTCGCGACGGGCAGGCCTGCTGGCAGGCGGTCTGATCTCGCCGTCGCGGACCTTGCGGTCCTCGACGCTCGGAGGCGATCTTGGCCTCGGTTGATCCGCTGCACGCAGTAGGTGCACTTCTCCATCACGCCGCGGCAGCGCACCGTGACGTCCGGGTTGCGCATCAGCTCGAGCACCGGGTGCTCCTGGGCGTCGTTGAGGCGCTTGCTTGTTCCAGTTGAGGAAGTTGAAGCGCCGCACCTTGTAGGGGCAGTTGTTCGAGCAGTAGCGCGTGCCGACGCAGCGGTTGTAGACCATGTCGTTGAGGCCTTCGGCCGAGTGCGTGGTGGCGGCCACCGGGCAGACCACCTCGCAGGGCGCGTTCTCGCAGTGCATGCAGAGCGACCGGCTGGTGGTAGGCCGCGGGCGCGTCGATGTCGCCGCTGGTAGTAGCGGTCGATGCGGATCCAGTGCATCTCGCGGCCCTTGCTCGCACCTGCTCCTTGCCGACCACCGGGATGTTGTTCTCCGACTGGCAGGCGATGACGCAGGCGTTGCAGCCGGTGCAGGCGTTGAGATCGATCGCCATGCCCCAGGCGTAGCCCTTGTACTTCGCAGCTGCGGATAGAGCGAGGACTCCTCGAGCACGGTGCTCGCCATCTCGTGGATGAGCTCCGGGTTGGCGACGTAGGCGGCGAGCGGCACGACGCGCAACAGGTGGCGGCTGCTCGGCCTCTTTACCCTCCAGCGGCGATGTTCTGGTGCATCTGGGTGGTGGCCAGCTCGGCCTTGTGGCCCAGCTTGGCGAGCTCGAGGCCGCCGGCGTGCCAGAGCGCCGTCGAGGCGCGCAGCGGCTGCGGTCGACGCCCACGCCGTCGCCCACCCGGCCGGCGCGGCGGCGCCCGTAGCCGAGGTGGAGCGTGGCGGCGTCCTCGGCCTGGCCCGGCAGCACCCAGACCGGCACCTCGAGCGCTGCGGCCATCGGCGCGCGAGCTCGACCACGTCGCTCCTGGGCCGAGGCCCAGCCGCTCGGCGGTGCGCGGCGAACAGCAGGATGGCGTTGTCCCAGATCAGCTTGGTGAGGGGCTTGGGCAGCTCCTGCAGCCAGCCGTTGTTGGCCGCAGCGGCCGTCGTCGACGGTCGGATCGGGCCGGAAGCAGAGCTCGAGCGCGCCGTGCCGCGGCATCGGCGAACGCTCGGCGCGCGGCTCGCGCTGCGCCGGCTCCGACGGCCGCCGCGGCGCGCCGGCAGCGCGCTGCCGGCGACCATGCCGTCGTGCAGCGCCCGCGCCAGGCCGCGCCGTCGACGCCCTGCGCCTCCCAGGCGCGCGATCATCTGGTCCGTGGCCGCTCGACTCGGCGCCGGCGAGCGCCGCCAGCACCTCGAGCGCCGACTTGCCGCCGTAGAGCGGCTCGATGAGCGGCTGCTGGATGGTGACCGTGCCGTCCAGGAGCGCGCGTCGCCCCAGCTCTCGAGGTAGTGGGCCTCGCGGCAGGTGCCACTGGCAGTACTCGCGCCGTCTCGTCGGCGTAGAGGCCGAGGTGGACGCGCAGGCCCGCCTTCTGGAGAGCGGCCGCGAACTCGAGATCGGCGGGCGCGTCGTAGACCGGGTTGACGCCGAGCATCACCAGCAGGTCGACCTTGCCGGCGTTCATGTCGGCGACCAGGGTTCGGAGCGAGGCCGTCTGGTCGACGGGCTCGGCTTCGACCGGCTCGGCTGTAGAGCACGGTCGTGCCGGAGTTGCCGAGCGCGGCGTTCATGGCGTGGGCGAGCGCGTGCAGCGCCGGGTGCGCTGCTCGTCGCCGACCACGACCAGCGATCGCGCCGGGATGGGCGCGCAGGTCGGCGGCGACCGCCGCCAGCCATTCGCGCGTGTGCGTCCGCGACGGCGGCCGTGCCGCCCGCCGCTCCGAGCGCGCCGGCGAGGTCGAGCGCCAAGCGCCCCGATCTCCGACGGGCGCGAGCGCCAGCGGTGATCCGCCATCGTGCCGGTCGCGGTCGGCGTCGACTCCACGGCGTAGAAGCGGTTCATGACGTGGCTGCTCGCCCAGCACGCGGCGGCGCCGCGGCGAAGTCGCGCGCGTAGCGCACCGCGCCCGGGCCCTGGGTGAGGAAGTCGGAGTCGAGCGCCAGGATGACGTCGGCCGCGCGACAGGTCGTAGCGCGTCTCGACGACCTCGCCGAAGGCGAGTCGCGCGCCGGCGCGCGACGGTGTCGCGCGCCCGCCGCTTCCCACTGGTGCCAGCGGGCCTGCGGGATACGCGGTCAGGAACTGCGCGGATCTTGCGCCGCCGAGCGTCGGCGAGGTGACGCTGCCGGTCAGCAGCCGCAGCCCGGCGCCGCTGGAGCCGCTTGCTGCGCGACGAGCGAGCGGGCGATCGACTTCGAGAACGCACCCCAGGTGCGGATCTTGCCGAGGTGACGTGACGGTCTGCGAGCGGTCGGGATCGTAGAGGTCGAGAATCGCCGCCTGGGTGAAGGCGTCGGTCGCTGCCGAGGCTCGCCGCGTGCTCGGGATTGCCCTCGATCTTGGTCGGCCGGCCCATCGTGGCTCTCGACCAGGACGCCCGTGGCGTAGCCGCCGAGGTCACCGCGGTGGCGTAGAAGAGCGGCTTGCCGGGCACGAACTGCTCCGGCTGCTTGACGTAGGGGACGATCTTCTCGAGCGGCTGCCGCGTGCAGCCGGTCAGGCCGGCGAGCGCCAGCGACGCTGAGGAAAGCTGCAGGAAGCGCCGGCGATTGACGCCGTCCGGGGTGTCCGAGCAACTCCGCGGCGTGGCGCGGGAACTCGCGGTGGACCATGCTCCTCGAACTGCGGCGTCCCGGCGAGCTCGTCGAGGCTGCGCCAGAACGGCCGGCCCCTTGCGCTCCGCGAGTTCGGCGCGCAGCGTCGCCAGATCGAGCGCCGCGGCCTCAGCCGGCCGCTTGGCGGCCTCGGCGTGGCAGCTCTTATCGTCGCTTTCGTTCTTCACACGCGCTCCCAACAGCCGCAACCGTCCCCATTGTCATCCTGAGCGAAGCGAAGGATCTGGGTGGGGGCGGCAACCTCCCAGCCCCCAGATCCTTCGCTTCGCTCAGGATGACAATCGAACCGTTCTCTCAAGTTCCCATCCTCATCGATGACACGTCGAGCAACTCATCAAATGCCGCGCGTCGAGAACCTTGTGGTCCCTCATGAGCTGCTTGCCCAGCTCTTCCTGATTCGCCGGCGGCGTCCAGGAGACGCTGAAGACCTCGCTCTTCGGCCGCAGGAACTTCTCCGGATTGCGGTGACAGCTCAAGCACCACTCCATCTGCAGCGTCGCCGCCTGGTACATGAGCGGCATCTTGTCGACCTGCCCGTGGCAGGTGGTGCAGCCGACGCCCTTGGCGACATGGATGGAATGATCGAAGTAAACGTAGTCCGGAAGATCATGGACCTTGGTCCAGGCGATCGGGCGGCCCTTGGCGAAGGCAGTCCGCACCGGCTCGAGCATCGGCGAGTCCTTCCAGATCTCCTTGTGGCAGTTCATGCACACCGAAGGAGAGGGGACGCTCGCCACCGCCGAGGTTTCGACCGACACGTGGCAGTAGCGGCAGTCGATGCCGATCTGCCCGACATGGTGGTCGTGCGAGAACGGCACCGGCTGGGCCAGCACGACGCCCTGGCGCGTGTTGTAGGGCGAGCGGTCGAGCTTGGCGAACACCCAGCCCGCGCCGGCGATCAGGAACACCGCGCCGAAGATCGAAAAGCGCGCGATCGTGTTGGTGGAGCGATGAAACGTCTGCGCCATTTGCGATGGGCCCGGAAAGGGGTCGTCGGGAACGATACCCAAGGATCCGACGAGCGTGCAAGGACTTCGTGAATCGGCTCACAAAGGTCGACGAGCCTGATCGAGCGGCGGAAATCCGTCTCTAGGGAATGACGCGGTCAATGACGACCGCGCGTTGCCGAGGAGAAGACGATGGCCCCATCCGCCCCCCAGCCCGAGCTCGAGACCATGCCCGAAGCCGCGCAGCCGCTGCTTCCCTGGCAAGAGCCGATCGCCCACGCCGCGCCGGCCGATCGTTTCGCCGCCTGGCCGCTCGATCTTCGCGCCGCCGCCTTCGCCTCGCCGCTCGGGCTGCCCTGGCTCTCCGAGTCGTGCCTGCCCCTCGCCGCGGAGCGGGCTCCGCGAGAGATCCCGGTGGGCGAGGCGGTGCGCCTCCTCCGTCTGCCGCCCTCCCTCGAGGCGATGCCGCGCCCCGTCCGGCGCCGGCTGGGCCGCATGGTGGGCGAGCTCTTCGAAGTCATCGCCCACGCCCTCCCTGGACAACTGGCCATCGCTCGGCGCATCCGAGCCCGAGGCGAGGACGGCTTGCAGGTTGTCTACGTTGGGTCCGATTGTGTCGAGCGCGCCTTCGACGACGACGGCCGCGAGGCGTGAGGCGAGCCATGGACAAGAACCTGCCGGCAGAGCATTTCGATTGCCCATGGTGCGAAGCCGAGGCCCGAGCCCGCGTCAGCGCCGGAGATCCGGCTCCGCACCCTTTCGATCCTGAGCCCGCGGCGCCACTCTGCGACGAGCACGAAGAGGAGGACTGGGAATTCGTCGAGGAGCTCGGCGCCTTCCGCGTCCACGACTGCGTGCGCCTGACCGCGCTCCCCGAGGGCTTGCTCGAGGAGCTCGATGAATGGGAACGCCCCGACTACCTGGCCCTGATCGGCGAGCGCTTCGAGATCATGTGCATGCAGCGGCCCAACATCGTCCAGATCTGGTGCGAACGCGCGGGACCCAACGGCGAACAGGGATGGGAAGCCTTCACCATGCCGCTCGAGCTGCTCGAGCCGGCCGAGTGGGATCCCGAGCCGGAGGATTGATCCGCGGCTCGGTACGCAAGTTGCACCCGCGGTCTGCGGGACCTTACTTCTGGGAGAACCGGGTGAAAAAGAAGCTGCAAGACTTCTACCGCATGATCGAGGACATCGACACCGCGATGTTCACCACCCGCGGCGCGACGGCCGGCTGGTATCGCGCCCGATGGCGAATCAAGTCGCGGCCAAGGGGGCCGATCTGTGGTTCGTCACGGCCAAAGGAGCGGCGAAGCTCGCCGACCTCGCGCACGATCCGCACGTCAATCTCTCCTATTACAAGGACCGCACCCGGGAATGGGTCTCGGTTTCCGGCCTGGCGAAGGTGACCGATGACCGCGCAAGATCCGTGAGCTCTATCGCCCCGACTGGCGCGCCTGGTTCGGAGACGAAGGCGGCGACCACGACGGCACGCCGGACGATCCGCGCATGGTGCTCATCGGCGTCGACGTCGAGTCGGCGAGGTTCCTGGAGTTCAACAAGCCCCAGCCGGTGGTTCTCTTCGAGCTCATCAAAGGCATCATCACGGGCAAGCCTGCCGAAATGGGAAAGATGCAGCGCGTGACCAAGGCCGAAGCCGCCGGGCGAGCCAGCCAACGAAAACCGGCTGCCCACAAGTAGCGAGGGCCGGCTTCAAAGCCGGTCGAGCGGGCTCCCCACGCCGAGGCCGCCGCGGTTGAGAACGTGGGTGTAGATCATGGTCGTCTGCACATCGCGGTGCCCGAGCAGCTCCTGCACGGTACGAATGTCGTAACCCGACTCCAACAGATGAGTGGCGAAACTGTGCCGCAGCGTGTGGCAGGTCGCCGGCTTCGCGATCCCGCTCGCCCGCACCGCTCGATGCACCGCGTGGTGGCGGCGCGTCAAGCCGGAGCGCGGCTCGCGTGCTGGCATGTCAGCAGGGAAGAGAAACTGCCAACCGAGCTCGAACGGTGCCCCGGGCTTTTTCCGGGCCAGCGCGCCGGGCGGCCAAACCCCGCTCAGCCCGGCCTCGAGGTCCTGCCGATGCAGCGCTTCGACCGCCGCGCGCTGCGTCCGGAGCGGCAGGACCAGTCGCGCCGGCACCATCGTCACCCGCTCGCGCCCGCCCTTGACGTCCCGCACGCGGATCTCGCGGCGCCCGCAGTCGACATCTTTGACCCGCAGCCGCAGGCATTCGAGAAGCCGTAAGCCCGAGCCGTAGAGGAGCCCTGCCATCAAACCGTGGCGCCCACTCCGCCTTCCGATTTCGGCGAGTAGCGCCCCGACGTCCGCCTGCGTCAGCACCACCGGCAGCCGCCGTAGCCGCTTCGCCGGCTCGATCCCCGCCAGCGCCGCGAGTGGCGACCTCAATACCTCCCGATAACGCCGCCCGAGCCTGATTCTGAGTCGCCGCCGCCACCTCCCGCTCGACCGCCAGATGAGTAAGAAACCCCACCACCTCCGCGGCCCCCATCTCCCCCGGATGCCGCTTCCCATGAAACACCACAAACCGCCGCACCCACCCCACATACGCCTCTTCCGTCCGCCAACTGAAATGCCGCAACCGCACCGCGGCCCGCACCCTGTCCAGCAACCGCGTCCCACCCGCAGGTGTCCTCATAATGTCGGTCATACCTACCAAGAGACGGAAAACACGCGGCTTGATCAGGCACTGCATCCTTCTTATGCACCACTTTGACCTTTTTGGGCGCTGGGATTAGGGTGTCTAATATCAGGGGAAGGCAGCATGAATGCACCGTTGACCGAAGACAGTGCTGATCGAGTGCGCGGCGTGATAGAGCAGCACAATGCGAATGCGGTCGTTTGGTACGCAGCTGGCGACATCGATTCCCTTGTTTCGATCTTCGCGGAAGATGCGTGGCAAATGCCCCCGAACAACCCGCCGCTTGTGGGTCGGGAGGCGATTCGGAGTTACTGGCAGCAGGCGGTTCGCTGGGGTGCGTGGACCTTCACCTTGGAGACTCAGGACGTGCAGGCCAGCGGCGCAATTGCCGTGGAGCGGGGCAAGTATGTCCTCACGTTCGCGGCTGGACCGGATGCGCCGCCCGGAATGGCCTCCTTCGAGGATCGGGGAAACTACTTGGCCTATTGGCGGCGCGAGGCCGACGGTCAGTGGCGGATCGTGGCCGACGCTCCGGTTAGCGAGGTGCCGATGGCTCCCCAAGCGGAGCAGCAGTGAACCGCCGCCTAACCAATCGCTGCACCGGACGCGCGGCTTCGCCGCGCGCCGGTGAGCTCCGGAGCCGTTAGGCGGCTCTGACTGGCAACAGATCCTTTGAAGGAGAGTTCTGATGAGACGGCCATTCGTCATCGCCATCCTGGCCCTTACACCAACCTGTATCGTCCTAGGGCAAGAGCAGAGCACAAGCAGAGATCAAAGAAGCAGCGTTGAGCAGGCCATAAAACAACTGGATACTGAACGCATTCGCGCGCAGATCGGTGCTGATGCGGTGGCCCTTGACCGCATCTACGCTGATGATTTTATCGGCGTGGGACCAAGCGGCACAGTGAGAACCAAGGCGCAGGTGATTTCGGATTTCACGTCTGGTGATTTGAAGTTTCAGTCTATCGTCACCGACGAGGTTCAGGTGCGCGTCTACGAAAACACTGCTGTGGAAACAGGCCTCTCAACAATGAGTGGGCAAGACAAAGGCAAAGCTGTTCCCCGTGACACTCGGTTTACCAGGGTATGGGTAAAGCAGGAAGGGCGCTGGCGGTTGGTTGCCAACCACTACTCATCACGGATTACGCAGCATTAGGGCCCCGCCGCCTAACCCGCGCGTGCAGCGGACTCCCTCATCGCCTTCGGCTCTTCGCTCGCCGCTGACGCGCCACCCGTTAGGCGGCTCGTTGTAAGAGAACATCGGAGGAGTGATGAAGGCACAGATTCTTAGCTTTATCTTCCTTACAGGATTCGCGCCGGAGGTCCCCGCTCAAAGGAATGAGCAAAGCCGTCTGCCGATCATTGACGTACATGTGCACGCATATGCCGAGGACGAGAGGTGGGCTCTTAAGGTACCCAACCCTCGCAGCGGTCAACCGATGACCGCTACGACCGAACAGGCTCACATGCAAGCTACGCTTGCCGAGATGAAAAAGTACAACATCGTCAAGGCGGTTGTGAGTAATCACTATGATGCAGTACTGCGTTGGAAAGCCGCCTCACCGGACCAGATAATCGGTTCTTACGGCTTTGACGAGCCATCCAAGGTGGACTTGGCGTTCCTGCGCAGAGAACATGCCGCCGGACGTTTATCCGCTTTGGGAGAACTCGGGCTCCAGTATGAAGGAATCGCCCCGAACGACACGAGAATGGAGCCGATCTGGTCACTCGCTGAGGAACTGGATATTCCGGTCGGACTCCACACTGGTCTCGCACCGGCGGGAACTCCATACAGGTGCTGTCCAAAATTTCGTAATACGTTGGGTAATCCGGCTCTGCTCGAGGAAGTGCTGATCCGTCATCCGAAGCTGCGAATCTATCTCATGCATGCCGGTTTTCCGTATCAGCAGGACACTCTCGCGATCATGCATATGTATCCACAGGTGTATGCCGATCTGGGTGTGCTCGATTGGAACAGACCGCGGGAGGAATTTCACGATTACTTGCGGGCCCTGGTGCGTTCCGGGTTCGGAAAGCGCCTGATGTTTGGATCCGACCAAATGGTTTGGCCCGACGCAATTGGAATGGCGATCGAAGGAATCCAATCGGCCAGCTTCCTGACGGAAGAGCAGAAGCGGGATATCTTTTACAACAACGCAGTGAGATTCTTCCGGCTTGACAAGCAATGAGGGCTGCCGCCCAACCACGGCATGCAGCGGACACGCAGCACGGTTGCTCTCGCACGCGGAAGTTGATGCGCGCCGCTGTAACGCGCCGCCTAACCCGCGGGTGCTGCGGACTCGCCACCCGTTAAGCGGCGGTGCGATGGAGGATAGCCAATGAGCGGTCTGAATATCGTGCGGACGATCTTTTGGATGTTGGGTTTTCTCGTCGAAACGATCGCCCTCACGTCCGCGGCGGTGCGCCAAGTCGAGCCGGCGCCTCCAGCCCGGTAGGCCGCGCGAGACGAGCCAGTCAGAAGGCATAGAGATACTCAGCAGGCGCTTGTGAGCCGCCGTCTAACAACTCATCCCAGGGGACGCGCCACGGCCGCTTTCTACTCGCTGCGCTCGGCGCTATCGTGTTGGCGCGCCCCTGAACTCGAAATCCGTTAGGCGTCACTCGGTAGGATTTGAGCATTCAACCGCGGAGGAAGAATGCCTCGACTAAACAGCGTCGTGCTCGGTGCCGTGATGCTTCCATTTGCGCTGGTTGCGCCGCCCGCCGTAGCTGAGACCGCTCAGCCCGCCGGGACAACCTGCCCTTGGCCCGCAGCACTCGATGCCCTGGCCGCTGCACCAGAAAACCATAAGGTTCTATTTGAGAACGAGGATGTGCGGGTCCTAGATGTCGTGGTACCACCGAAGACCAAAGAGCCCGTCCACGCCCACTGCTGGCCAAGTGTGCTCTACGTAACCTCCGGAACGACCTACGTAGACTACGACCCCGCCGGAAAAGTTCTCTTCGACTCCCGAACCGCGCCGGTTCTTCCCTTCCCGCAGGTCGAGTGGCTCGGTCCTCAAGCCCCTCATGCTGTAGAGAATCTGGGTGACGATCCGCTGCACTTGGTCCGAGTAGAGATCAAGCGGTGACGAGGTGACGCCTAACAATTCGTTCGAGCGGACAACAGGGCTTCGCCCTGTCGCCGCTCAACTCATGATCCGTTAGGCGACCAGGAGACCGACCTTGACCGCCGTTCCTCCCGTGCTCCAGATCAGAGTCGCACGCCCGTGCCCGACTTCCTGGGCAGCAATGGCTGGCGACGAGCGGGTCCGCTTCTGCAGCCTGTGTTCGCGCAAGGTGTACAACTTCTCTGCGCTCACCACCACCGAAGCAGAGGCTCTGCTTCGCTCGTCCGAAGGCCGCGTCTGTGGTCTCCTCTTCCGGCGACACGACGGCACACTGATCACTGCCGATTGCCCCGTCGGCCGCCGCCGGCTTCTGGCAAGGGTCGGAAGACGAATCCTCGCCACAGCCGCCGGGTTGTTCCTCGCTTTCGGCGGTCGCTACTTCACACCCGATTTCAAGCAGCGGCTCTCCGACGCGAAGAGCATCCCAGTGCGGCAGCCGGACCAGATCCAGCCGCCCCTTAGGCCGGTAGACGCCGAGACCGCCAAGCTCCTAATGGCCCTTGGCTACATCCAATAACGTCTCGCAACGCCCGTGGCTGGTCGCCTAACCCATCGTTGCAGCGGACGCGCCAAAAGCGGCGCGCCCCTGAACTCCGAATCCGTTAGGCGGCGCGGCGAGCCTCGATTTTTCTCAGCGTTTTACTGGTGCCTCAGAGGACTATGCGCACATGCGCGAGTTGATGAAACCTCCTGAAGTAGAGTCTGATCCTCGAGCGACAGAAATGGTGCGCGCCTGGATTGCGAATAACGACCTCCACGTCTCGCTGTTCTTGGGCATGTGGCAGGACGCCAAGGAATCCGACGTCGATGAGTGCGATGCCTGGGGTCAGCTCCTTTCAGATCTCGTGCATCACATTGCTAACGGCATGCGGCAGAGTCATGGGTGGGATACTGATGAGACAGTCTTCAAGATCCGGACGGCACTAGTTTCTAGTCTAGACGCGGACAACGAGCCTGAACATTCGGGGGCCTACGTTGATGAAGACGGGCCTAAGCAGTAGCACCGGTTCGTGGGCGCGCTGCTCGGCGCGCCGCCTAACAATTCGTTCGAGCGGACAACAGGGCTTCGCCCTGTTGCCGCTCAGCTCATGATCCGTTAGCCGGCGAGAGGTAGATTGTGGATTCACGATCCAACCTGCGAAAGGGCCCGTCTATGGACCTACGTCTCAACCACTCGGGTAGATCACTCCTGTCGGGCTTGGTGGTTGCGCTAGCTTTCATCTTGTGGCAATCGACCGACCTGCCGGCGAACGCCCAAGCCCCTCAGGCGAAAGCCGCGGACAGGCCCTTCGTCGTCGAGTACTACTACAAGGTTGAATGGGGGTATGCCGACGAATTCATGCGCCTGTTCAAGAAGAATCACTACCCGCTTCTCAAGAAGCAGCTGGAGCTCGGAAACGCGCTCGCGGTGACGGCGGAGTCGCCTGTCCACCACGCCACCGAGGACGGGAGGTGGGATTACCGCGTCCGAATAGAGTGGAAGAATGTCCAGGCCGCGCATGACGACTCGGGCGACGAACAAATCCTCAAGCAACTCTTCCCCGACCAGGAAATGTTCGAGCGCGAAGAGCAAAGAAGGTTCGAGATCTTGCTCGCCCACTGGGACGTGCCCGTCAGCAGCGTGGACCTCGATGAGAAGTGAGAATTCTGTTGGCGACGGCGTCTAGCAACGGCATGAGCCGCGGAGCAGCTCGTGTCACTTGCAACCTTGCTGCGCTTGGCGCTCTTCGGTCTGTTGTCCTCTTCTCAGCCGAGCGCGCGCACGGGTCGGCACCTCGAAGGCGGTCGGCTTGTAAGGGTGCGCGCCTCCGAGTCTAGGTGCGGGACTATAATGACCGCATGAAACTTTCAGTGGCCTCCCTGCTCGTTGCTCTCGTGCTCGGCGGCTGCTACTACCCGGGCCCGCCCACGGCCGTCAGCACCGGCCCAACACTCCAGCAGCGGTTCGATCAATCGTGGTCGGCGGCGGTGGGCGCGATGGGCGATCAAGGACTCACGATCGATGAGCAAGATCGCGGCGCCGGGGTCATTCGCGGCAGTCGCGGCGGCATCGTGATCACCGCCACACTCCGAACACGCGCCGACGAAAGGATTGAGGTGGAGTTCAGCCAGTCCGGCGCGACGAGTAACGACCCCGACCTCATGTCTCGCGTGTCGAAGAGCTACCATCGGCGCATGGGGCGCTGATTCGCCCTCCACCTGAAAAAGGCGGCCCTGGAAGTATCAGCCGGCTCAGCTAGTTCCGTCCGGCCACCGGACCTCTACTTCGTTCGGCCCATGGTCGTCACATCTGATCGAAGCGTTTCACGCCAAAGCAACTTACGGGCGTAGAGTACGTACCTGTCTTCGCGGGCGTTCGCGTCCGAATCCTGAGGTGACGCCAACTGCAGCCCGGACGGAGTGAGACGATGAAGATTAGCCGCCGATCCTTTCTCAAAGCTGCAGCAGCAATCGGTGCTTCGCTCGCATGGGTCGGACCGGCTCGAGGTTCGCGTGTCCACTGGCATGAGCGGCGTGATCTCTATCCCCAAGGGGTCGCCTCGGGCGATCCCGATCCGCACAGCGTCATCCTGTGGACGAGGCGTCCGTTTGCCCAGGGCACACGCCAGCTCCTGACCGTCGAGGTAGCCGAGGATGAGGCATTCCGCCGAGTCATTGCGCACGCGCAGGCACCGGTCTCGAGCGCCGCGGACTGGACCGCGCGCGTTCTGATTGGCGGACTCAAGCCGGCGCGCACTTACTGGTATCGGTTTACCGACACCGACGGAAACGGCAGCCGGGTCGGCCGCACGATCACTGCGCCGTTGCCAAACGATCCGCGCACGGTGAACTTCGCCTTCGTGAGCTGTCAGGATATCAATGAGGGCAAGCTCAACGCCTATCGCCGGATGATTTACGAAGATGAACGCGCTCCCGCCGCCGAACAGCTCGATTTCGTTCTGCACCTGGGCGATTTCATCTACGAGGTGGTCCAGTATCCCGACGAGGTGAAGACACGCTACGACCGCACGATCTATGAGGTTGCGCGCATCCCGGACGGCCACAAGGTCGGCAACTTCCACATCCCGCTGACCGTCGATGGCTACCGGGCCATCTACAAAGGCTATCTCGCCGATCCCGACCTCCAGGACGCTCGCGCGCGCTGGCCGTTCGTCTGCATCTGGGACAACCACGAATTCTCGTGGCAGGGTTGGCAAAGCATCGTCAAGGCGGGACGGTTCGAGCAGCCTGGCCAGAGCGTCAAGGTCGCGGCGAATCAGGCCTGGTTCGAATATCTCCCCGCACGTGTCGCGCCGCCGAGCGGGTCGCTCGAGCGCTTCGATCCACCCGCTGTGAAAGACGTTCCCATCAAAGAGTTCGACAGCGATGGGCTGGGGGTGGAACCGAACAACCTGACGGCGATCAACAGCCTCAAGGCCTACCGGGCGCTGCGGTACGGCCGGCACCTGGACCTGATCATCACCGACCAGCACAGCTATCGGAGCGCGGATCCCTTCAGCGATCCGTCTCTCGGAAAGCTCGGCGGCGACGAGTTCATCGGGAATGTTTCCCGAGTCTGCGATGCAGGTTCTCGACGGCGGGCGCGGCTTCAACGGCGGCAATCCCCCTCCGGAAATCCGGTTCAACGATGCGCATGTCCCCAACCCGCAACGGAGCGCGCCGCCGCAAACGATTCTCGGGGCGGAGCAGAAGGCGTGGTTCAAGGACAAGCTCAGGAGCTCGACGGCGGCGTGGAAGATCTGGGGCAATTCGCTAGGGCGCGCTCGATTGGCGCGCCGACCCGCAGAACCTGCCCGCGGGTCTCACCAAGGAGTCCTGGCCCCCGAACACGCTTACGCAGCCCTGGGCGGGGGTGATTACGGCACAGCGTACGCAGAGCGCGCTGAGATCTACCATCTCGTGCGCGACGCGAAGATCACAGGCTTCGCCATCGTCTCGGGCGACCGCCACAGCTTCTGGGCCGGATATGCGACTGCGGAACTTCCGCCCGGCAAGTTCGAGCCGGTCGGCTTGAGCTTCGTTGGCGCGTCACTCGTCAGTCCCGGCGCCATGGAGGCCTATGAGCACAATCTTCCGAAGGACGCTCCGCTACGACCGCTGTTTCTTGCTGACAGGGAGGCGGGGGCGAAGCCGGACTGGACCTTCAACATGCTGCTGAAGCACGGCGTCCGTTCGTGCCTCGAATATGCAAAGAGCTTCGACCTGCAAGCGCGCACGGTCGCTGTCCAACCCGGATCTGGCTCCGCACCTCGAGTTCGTCGATCTTGGAGGACACGGTTATGCGAAGGTCCAATTGTCGGCCGATGAGATGCGCACCGAGTTTGTCTGCATCCCGCGCCCCATTGCGCGCAGCGAAAGACCGGACGGGGGGCCCATCAGGTATCGGGTATTACACACTGCTGCACTGTGGAAGAGCGGAGAGCGCCCGCAGCTGAAGACATCGGTGCTCGAAGGCGACGTTGGACTGGCGATTTGACGGACTTGCAGTTCTTGCTGCCAACAGTGCCTACCGAGCCGCCTGCGAATGGGAGTACCGATGTCAATGCCACCGGGTCGCTGCGAAACGGTAAGTGAATATCGGGCGAGAATTCTCAGCTATGTGACCTGCGAAGATCCGCTTCTTCTCCAAGCCCAAGCCCCCGAAATACTCACATCGCTTGTGGAAGGTCTTTCTAGCGAAGACCTCGGACGACGACCGGAGCCATCGAAGTGGAGCATTCGAGAAATTGTGGCGCATCTGGCCGACGACGAACTGGTCGGCGCCTACCGAATCCGCTTGATTCTTTCTTCACCGGGCACGGCAATTCAGGCGTTTGATCAGGACGTGTGGGGCTCGTACGGGAAGATACAGCACTGCTGATGTGAAGGAATCGCTGTCGAGTCTCTGCGAGACGTCGCAAGGTACTTCGCCGGGCATGACATCAATCATTTTCGGCAGATCGAATCCATCCTCGGTCAGCGCAGCCGCGCTGCGCGTCTGCCGCTGAGCTCATGATCAGATAGCCGGACGCGGGGCGATTCGACCGCGTAGAGGAGGGCATATGAACCGCATCGGACAGCGCGTGAGGAGGGCGACTCGACCTTCCGTAGTGCCAGCCCTCGTTCTCCTCGCCGCTCTAGCCGCGCAGGCGTCGTGGGCGCAGGCGCCGACTACGATCCAGGACGCCGTGCTCGGAGAGCCGAACCAACGCACAGCGGAAGTATCCACGGAGGAGTTGCGGCAGATCCTGGCGACGCGGAGCGGCACCGTCTTCGACGCGCGGCCATTCCGCGAATACGCCATCAGCCACATCCCTGGCGCCCGCAATGTCGCCGGCAAGCCGGGGGTGCCGATGTCGACTTACGTGTCGGACGTAGCGGAGATCGGCCGGGCGCTGGGCGGTGATAAGAAGGCGCCGATCGTGCTCTATTGCAACGGGCCCTACTGCGGGAAGAGCAAGCGTCTGGCAGAGGAGCTGCTCGCGGCCGGCTACGCGAACGTGCGCCGCTACCAGCTCGGGATCCCCGTGTGGCGGGCGCTCGGCGGGGTCTGCGAGATCGAGGCGGAGGGACTCCAGCACGTGCTCGGCGAGGACCGCACGGCCGTGCTCATCGACGCGCGCGAGGCGGGCGACTTCGGGGCTGGGTCGCTGCCCGGGGCGCGCAACATTCCGCGCAGCCTCGTCCTCGAGGGGAAGGACGTGGGGGAGGTGAAGCGCGCCAAGGACGACGGGCGGCTGCCGATGGAGGACCACAACACGCGAATCGTTGTGTTCGGGCCCGACGCCGCCGCGACACGGTATGTCGCGGAGGCGGTCGCCCACGAGGCCTTCCACAACGTGGCGTACTTCCCGGGCACTTTCGCGCAGGCGCGCGCTGCCATCCAGCCCTAGCCGCCACCGCCGACCAACCGGGGTCGCCACGGCTCGTGCCCGTGCGCGAGTCTGTCGGTCTTGACAGAACACTGCCATGATGACAGTATACTGTCATGACGAGCCCGCAACTTCCGTCGGCGCACGACCGACAACGAGAATCCACCCGTAAGGCCATTCTCGACGCTGCGATGAGGATGCTGCGCGAGGAGCCGGCGTCGACGATTTCACACGAGGCAATCGCCGACCGATCCGGGATCGCGGCGCGTACGGTGTACCGGCATTTTCCGACGCGCGGACAACTGGGAGCCGCACTGTGGGCGCGGATACGCGATGAGACCGGCACCCGGTGGCCCACCACCGAAGCGGACATCGTCCCTGCCGTGCGCGCACAATTCGCGGTGTTCGAGAAGCACGAAACGTTTGTGCGCGCTACCCTATTCGCATCGTCGACGGCCGACGCTCGGGCGCACGGTTCCGCTGAGGGCCGCGCCGCCTTCGGACAGAGTCTGGCCGCCGTTACCCGCGACCTTTCGCCCGCAGAGGGCCGGCGCTTGATCGCCGTCTGTGTGGCGATTTACAGCGCTCCCTTCTGGCAGATGCTGCGCGACCGCGGGAAGCTGTCGGCCCTGGAAGCGCGCGAGGCCGCAGCGACGGCCTTCGAGGCGGTCATCTCGGCCGCAAAGGACCGTGCACGCGTGCCAAAACCTCGCTCAACCAATCACAAGGAGACGCAGCCATGATGATGAAAGCCGCTGGAACAACCGAGCCCGCAGGACCAACGTCGCGCCCCGCGCCGGTACGGTCAAGCATCGTCGCAGCTCGCGACGGGCGCACGCCGGCGCCGCTGAACGTTGTCGGCGAGGAGACGCTCGTGAAGGTGTCGGCAGAGGACTCCGATGGAACGCTGGCATTCTTCCATCTCGTCGCCCCGCCGATGTCGGGGCCACCGCGCCACGTGCACACGCGCGAGGACGAGCTCTTCTATGTTCTCGAGGGAGAGCTCGTTTTCGAGCTCGATGGAGAACGGCATACCGTGCGCGCAGGCGATACGGTGTACCTGCGCCGCGGCGTCGTCCACACGTACCAGAACTTCACCACCTCGGACGCTCGGCTTCTCATCGTGACGACGCCGGGTATGTTCTGCAATTTGTTCGTCGAGCTGTCGGCTGCGACGCCACCGGGCGCCTTGCCCGCCTTTGATCTCATCGACGCTCTCGCAACGAAGTACGGCATCACGACGCTCGGGCCACCGATGTTCCAGTGAGCTGTCAAGCAAGGGAGTTTTTAGTCCGTTCGGCGCCGGCGCCGGCGTGATGCCTTAGACGGTGCCGGGTCGCCACGGCTCGTGCTCGTGCGCGAGCCAGACCAGCTCGGGGTCGAGCGCGCGCACCCGCAGCTGGCCTTCGGTGTGCGGCTCGTCGAGCTCGCCAAACCACAGCGCCACGTCGCCGCCAACGACGACCGGGCGCCCTCGGCGAGCAGGTCGGCAACGCGGACTGGCGTGATGGTGATTGAGGCGGGGGCGTTCATTTTCCCCCCTCCCCGCCGTTCACCAGGGTGGCGGGCAGCCCGAACGACGCGAACACGCCGACCCCGAAGGTGACGATCTCGGCGATGCGGCCCTCCTCGATGCGCAGCACGTCGATCGCCATCGCGCGATACTGGGTGTCGCCGGCGTGCAGGACGTAGCACGCCACCGCCGGCTGCAGGTTGGCGCGCGTCGTGACGCAGCGCAGCTGCCCGAAGCTCTCCGACCCAAATCCGCCCTCGGCCCACCCGCGCAGAATCGCCTCGCGTCCCACCCAGATCTCCGGGTCCGGCGGCATGCGGAAGGTGGCGTCCTCGCGGATCAGCGCCTCGAAGGCGCCGAGGTCGCCTCGCTCGCCCGCCGCGACGTAGCGCTCGACCAGCTCGCGCTCGGCGGCGGTGGCGTCGACCTCCGGCGGCCACTCCGGCCGGCGGGCCGGAAAGCGCTCGCGCAGCGTCTCGCGCGCCCGCTGGAGGGCACTGTTGGCCGCCGCCACGGAGATTTCGAGCAGCTCCGCGGTCTCTTTCGCCGACCACCCCAGGAGGTCGCGCAGGATGAGCGCCGCGCGCTGCTGCGGCGTCAGCAGCTGGATGACGGTGAGGAACGACAGCTCGATGGTCTCGCGGGCGAGGAGCGTGGCCTCGGGCTCGCTGCGCCGCGGCGCCACCGGCTCGAGCAGCGCGTCGGGCAGCGGCTCGAGCCAGCTCACCTCCTCGATCTCTCCGCCGTCGCGGCCCAGCGTCCCGGCGGCGGCCTTGGCGGCGAGCGCCTGGCGCCGGCCGTCACGCCCGATCGCGTCGAGACAGACGTTGGTCGCGACGCGGTACAGCCAGGGCCGCAGCGACACCCCCTGCTCGGCGCCGCCGCGGTAGCGCCAGGCGCGCAGCAGCGTCTCCTGCACCGCGTCCTCGGCGTCGTGCAGCGAGCCGAGCATGCGATAGCAGTGCACCAGCAGCTCGCGCCGGTGGCGCTGCGCCAGGGCGGTGAAGGCCTCCTCGCCGTCGTGCGGCGGCTGGGGGAAAGCGTCGGGAGTCGGGTCGTTCGGGCTCATCGTCTCGGCGGTGTCCATCGTAGTCCCTCGGGTGTGGTGCCCGCAGTCCGGTCCGCGGTCCCATGCCCGTGATACCGGATGAGCGCGCCGGACTCATCGGCAGAGCGTCAGAGACCCTGGGAGCTGACCCCCAAGAAAGAGGCGCGCTTGTCGATTTCCAGCCCTGCCGTTCGTCGTTATGGTGAAGGCCCAATAAGCAATCCGCCTGGAAGACCATTGACAGGAGGAGACATGCCGCAATTTCTGGTTGCGATCCACCTCCCCGACAGCTACGACCCGTCGCTGGAAGATGCCGAGAAGGTGCGCGATGTCCACGCGCTGAACGAAGAGTTGGACGCTGCCGGAGCGCGGGTTCTTGCCCGTGGGCTGGAACCAGCGAGCATGGCTAAGTCACTGCGTATGCAGCCGAACGGGGAAGTGATCATCACCGACGGCCCCTACACCGAGACCAAGGAGCACATAGGTGGCTTCTGGATACTCGAAGCTGCGGACATGGACGAAGCTCTTGCATGGGCACGTAAGGCCGTCATTGCCTGTCGGGTGCCGGTCGAGGTGCGTGGGATCTTCTCCCGCCCGCGGAATGATCGCCAGGCTCAGAAGACCGCTAGTTCGACGCGGCCCCAGACAGCAGAGTAGGCTTCTGGCGTCGTGGCGGATATCGTTGGTCGGCAATCACGGACGATCTCTATGGCCGAAAACAAAACCAAGTTCACCGACGCTAGCGTCGAGGACTACATCGCCTCGAGAGCCAACGCGCAGCAACGCACCGACTGCCGGGAGTTGATGGCTCTGTTCAAGAAAATCACCCGGCAGTCACCCAGAATGTGGGGACCCAGCATGGTCGGTTATGGCTCCTTCCGGTACACCTACGAGAGTGGACGAACCGGGGAAGCTCCTTTGGCGGCCTTTGCCATCCGTGGCCGAGAACTGGTGGTCTACGTGTGGCCTGACGGAGAGGAGCAAAGATCCCTACTGTCCAAGCTTGGCAAGCACAAGATGGGCAAGTCTTGCCTGTACTTCAAGCAGCTTGCTGATCTCGATAGGTCGACGCTCGAAAAGCTTGTCGTCGGTTCGATCGCCGAGGTAAAGCGGCGCTATGGATGATGTGAAACATCCACTAGGCGGCAAGGACACGTAATGCGACCCCTTCGGTATTCCATCAACGTCACATTGGACGGGTGCTGCGATCATCGGGCAGGGATCGCGGACGAAGACTTGCATCGTCACGCGGTCGAGAACCTCAACCGGGCCGATGCGCTCCTTTTTGGCCGGGTGACTTATCAAATGATGGAGGCAGCGTTTCGGTCGCCGCGGACGGGAGAGATGCCTGATTGGACGGAGCCCTTCGCCCGGACGATCGACGCGGCCAGGAAGTACGTGGTGTCGAGCACCCTGGACCAGGTCGATTGGAACGCTGAGCTCGTGCGAGGGGATC
Source organism: Thermoanaerobaculia bacterium (assembly GCA_963821905.1). Lineage (GTDB taxonomy): Bacteria > Acidobacteriota > Thermoanaerobaculia > Multivoradales > JAGPDF01 > CAWGFP01. The sequence continues at coordinate 212,098 of CAWGFP010000009.1, forward strand.
TGGGGACGGCGGTTCAGCAGCTCAAGCGCGAGTCGGGCAAGGGCTTGTTTGTGGGAGGCGTGAAGCTCGCGCAGGCCTTGACGGAGCTGGGATTGATCGATGAGTACGAGTTCGTCGTGCACCCCAGGCTAACGGGACATGGGCCGACGTTGTTCGCGGGGTTATCGAAGTATCTCGACTTGAAGCTCGTGAGCCGTCTGGAATTCGGCTCGGGGGCGGTGGCGATGCGGTACGAGCCGAGAAGGTAGCCACCGGGCTTGCTAGCCCTTCTGAATGCCAACCGTAATAACTCACCCGGCTGCTGCGCTCGGCCTGGCACCGTGGTTCAGAAACGCAGCTCCGGATAAGCGCTGGTGGCTCGTCGGGGCGTTGTTCAGCGTAGTCCCGGACCTGGATGCGATCGGCTTTCACTTTGGTATCCGCTATGGGGATCTGCTGGGGCATCGTGGTCTGACGCATTCCCTGGCCTTCGCAGCGGTGCTAGCGCTCGCAGCGGTACCGTTCGCTCGGATCCGGCGCTGGCCGTTGTTCGTCTATCTCTTCTTGTGTACCGCGTCGCATGGCTTCCTTGACGCATTGACTGATGGCGGACTGGGCGTGGCGTTCTTCTCGCCATTCAGCAACGAGCGTTTCTTCTTTCCCTGGCGCCCGATCGCCGTGTCACCGATTGGCGTTGTGGAGTTCTTCAACGCGCAGTCGCTTCAGGTCCTGGGCAGCGAGCTGGTATGGGTGGTGGTTCCGTCGTTGGTGCTCTTTCTTCTGGGTTTCGTCGCCCGCGGTGGGCGAACGCGCCACGGCCGGCTTTGGCTCGCTGCGCTGGGCGTCATCGTCCTGGCGATGGCGTCCCTCGCCTCCGCCGACAGATTCACGGACCTCCGAGCGCCAGCGCATTTCGCAAAGTCGCCCGACACGGCCAAAGCCATGCCGGCCGACGCTTTCGCGAACCTCGAAAGGCAAGCCGAGAAACTCGCCGCCCAACCCGGCGCCTCCTGTCCGGATGACTTCGCGGCGCTCGAAACCGGTCGCACGCTCCGCATCTCGATGTTCTACGGCATCGACGACCATGAAGGGACAGTCTTTGGTCGTGCGAATGCGGACGCGATGTCTCGTGTCTTGACGAGTCACTGCCGCGGGCACCTCTCTGCGTGCGGCTTCTGGCTCGTTTCGCGCTCGACGTCGGCGGTCAGACTGGTGCGGACGCTCGGAGGTCGACGAGTTGAGGTGAATCTCTTCACCAGTTCTCTGGCGGACGACGCCAAGGAAAACATGAACCTCGTTTCTGGATATCTGGAGCAAGACAGGCTTAGCCGCTCCGTGAAGGACCAGTTCTATCGTGAGCTCATCGAGAGCGACATCGTGTTCTACATGGGCCACTCGCGTCTGGGGGGTGGAATGGGATTCGACAAGCAGGCTGCCGTCACGACGGCCGTCAATTCTGTCTTGCGCCTTCCGCTGCTTCCGGTGCTCGAGGCGCTCCGGCATCGTCCGACGAAGCTCAAAATCGTCGGCATGTTCTCGTGTGACTCGAACCGGTATTTTCGCCAAGCCTTTCAGGGCGCCAACCATTCGCTTTCCTTGATTCTCACCACCGGCGACATCCTTTGCGGACCAGCGGAACAGGCGAGCCTCGGCGCTTTGGAATCCGTGTTGTCGAAGTATTGCGGTCATGGCTTTCATGAAGCGATGACTTCGGTCGACGAGCCCGATCCGACCTTGACCTACCTGTTTCCCGGACGGTGACCCGGCAGGTGAGCCGTGGCGCTGAGATAGCGTTCACCCACGCCGGAAAGGCCCGCGCCACTATGATGGAGGCGATGCTGCAAGCAGAAGCGAGTGGCGTACCAGGGTTCCACGCCGGCACCCGGCCTGACGCGCGAGCCGGGTTCTCTCTCCGCACGGTATTGGGGATTCTGGCCAGTGCTGCTTGCTACTACCTGGCGACGCGAACTGCCTGGGTGCTGTGTTTTCCCGACAGCAAGGTATCCCTGTTCTTTCCTCCGCACGCGATCCTGGTTTCCATTCTGCTGCTCGTCCCCACCCGGCACTGGTGGGCCTATGTGCTCGCGGCCGCTGGCAGCCACTACTTCGCCACGCAGCAGGCTGAGTGGCCGCCTCTCTATGCGCTGCAGTGCGAGGCCTTCGATGCGGTGAAGACGGTCTTGACGGCGGCCGGGATTCGCGTGTTCATCAAGTCCCGGTTCCATCTCATCAGCCTTCGTGAAGCCATCCTCTTCGTGCTGATCGCGGTCATCATCGTTCCTTTCGGGACTGCTTTCTGGGGGGCCGCCTTTACCGTCTCCAACAATTTTGGAGCCCACTACTGGGTCGAATGGCGCAACCTCGGCATTTCGAATGGAGTGACGACGATCGTGCTGGTGCCGGTCATCCTGATTGGCGTCCACGAGCTACTCAGAGAACGGTTCAAACTCTCACCGAGGCGCATTCTGGAAGCGTGTGTCCTTGCCTTGGGCATCGTCGCGGTCGGATACCTCGCCTTCGATCGGTCGCCCGCGGGACCGGACACTTCGCCCGCGCTCCTCTATGCACCCGTCCCCCTGCTCATCTGGGCGGCCCTCCGCTTCGGGCTGGGAGGCATCAGCGCTTCCATGCTCGGCATCACGGTGCTGGCGATCTGGGGCACGATGCAGGGCCGCGGGCCGTTCCTGACGCAAACGCCCTCCGAAAATGCACTCGCCCTGCAGTTGTTCCTACTGATGGCGGCCACTCCTCTGATGTTGCTCGCTGTCGCGATCGATGACGAAAGACGGTCGAAGGAGGCCCTGCGCGACAGCGAAGAGCGCATGAGTCTGGCGGCGGAGAGCGCGCAGTTGGCGCTGTGGGATTGGGACATGGCGCACGACAGGGTCTGGATGACCGATGAAGGCCGAAGGTTCTTGGGCTTCGAGCCGGACGAACCCATCGACAACGCCACCCTGGCCGGACGCGTCCATCCCGACGATCGCGCCGCGCGTGCTGCCGCGATCCAGCACGCGCTGGCCACCGGTGGTTCTCACGAGGCCGAGTTTCGCATCGTCCTGCCCGACGGCTCGGTGCGCTGGATCGCCGCGCGCGGCCGCAGCCCGAGCCAGGGCGAAAAGGACGCGCCGCCCCGTATTCTCGGCGTGTCGATGGACATCACGCGCCAGAAACAGGCCGGTGTGGAGGCGCAGCTGCAGCGGGAGGAGCTGGCGCATCTCTCGCGCGTGGCCGCCCTCAGCGCGCTCTCGGGTTCCATCGCGCACGAGTTGAGGCAGCCGCTGAGCAGCATCCTCAGCAATGCGCAGGCGGGCCAGCGCTTCATGTCGCAGGCCCCGCCCGACCTCGTCGAGCTGCGCGCCATCCTCGCGGACATCGTCACCGACGACCGCCGCGCCGGAGAGATCATCGAGCGCCTACGCACCATGATGCGCCGCGGCGAGGTCGCGCTCCAGCCGGTGAGTGTGAAGGAGAGTCTCGAAGAACTGCTCCGGCTGACCGGGAGCGATCTCGTGGCGCGCGGCGTGTCGGTCACCAATCTCACCACCGGTGACCTCCCCCTGGCGATGACCGATCGCGTGCAACTCCAGCAGGTGCTGCTCAACCTGATCGTGAACGCGTGCGACGCCATGGAATCGAAACCACCGGAAGACCGCAAGCTCACGCTCACGACGTTCATCGCGCAGAACGAGATACGCATCGGCGTGCTGGATTGCGGAGTCGGTTTGCCGGACGACGTCGAGACCCTGTTTCAGCCGTTCCACACCACCAAGGCTGGCGGTCTGGGGATGGGTCTTTCGATCTGCCGCACACTGGTCTCCTCGCACGGCGGGCGGTTGTGGGCTGAGCGCAGGGCCGAGGGCGGTGCCGAGTTCTATGTCGCGCTGCCTCTTGCCTAGGCTGCTCCCGGCTGTCGGGATCACGCTTGCCTTGGGAGTGACCGTGCACGCCGAGACCCAACCTTCGATCGTCATCGACCACATCTTGATCGGAGTTCCGGATCTCGACCGCACGGTGGACGACCTCGCCAAGGCGCTCGGCGTGCGGCCCGTTTACGGTGGCAAGCACCCGCGGGGCACTCACAACGCGCTGCTTTCGCTGGGCGGTCACACCTACCTCGAGTTCATCGCTCTCCAGCCCGGCGTCGCGGGCGCAGACATCGGCATGGACGACCTGGTGGGTCTCTCTAAGCCCGTTCCCATTGGGTGGGCCGTCGCCGCTCCCAGCACGCCTGCCCTGCGCGGCGCCCTCGCGCGAAGCGATTTCAGCACTGAGCGAACCGGACGCCGGCAGTCGCACCACGCCATCCGGCGAGATCCTGCGATGGCAGACGCTCGGACTCACGGCCGAGCCTGCCGGGGCGCCGTTCTTCATCGTCTGGTCGCCGGAAACCCGTCACCCATCGAGCACCTCACCCGAGGGCTGCCGGCTGGTTGGTCTTCAGATCGCCTCTCCGGATTCGCAGCGACTCCGGGCCCTCTGCTCGACCTTGACCCTTCCGGTCGAAGTGCTCGACGGTCCCAGGCTTCGCTTCTCCCTTGCACTCGACTGCCCGACTGGGACGATCACTTTCCGGTCTGACACCTAGGCGACCTGCTCAGGTGTATGGTGAGTCCATGAACGCCTCCCACAGTGGTCTAGGTCTCGGATTTGCCATGGTCGCGTTTACGACGGCCGGCTGAGCGATGAGGCACAATCTCTACGTTGACCTCATCGGGTTCACGTTGGTGGGAGGATCGCTCGCCTACCACCACTTCTTCAACCGCGACGCGCGGGTGAAGCGCGCGCTCGGCAAGGTGCCGAGAGGGAAGATCGGCACGGCGGTCGAAGGCGCGGTGGTCAAGGTCGTGGGACGGATCGATTATCTCGGAGAGCCACTGACCGCGCCGCTCTCGGGGCTCCGCTGCGCGCACTACGAACTGACCATCCAGGAGTGGCGTAGCAGCGGCCGCAGCGGCCGCTGGGACACCATCGTCCAGCAAGCAGCCAGCCAGGACTTCCTGCTGCGCGACGGCAGCGGAACGGCGCTCGTACGTCCCGCCTCGGCGGAAGTGGCAGTGCACAAGGACGAGCATCACACCTCTGGTCCCCTGAACGACGCAACCCCGGAGCTGGAGAACCTGCTCGAGAGACATGGCCAGAAGTCGACCGGTACGCTCGGTTTCAATCGCAAGCTGCGCTACGACGAGGGAGTCTTGGAGGCGGGCGAGCACGCTGCGATATGCGGGTGCGCGATGCTTTGGCGACCGGGCGCTGCCGGTGGCGCGGAGCAGGACGTCTCGGGAGGCCAGGTCATTCGTCTGCTCTTCGAGCAGCGGGTCGAGACGCCGCTCTACATCAGCGATGATCCGGCCGCGATTCTCAAGCCGGCAACGAGCCGGGCGCGCGGTTGAAGCCAGGCAGCTCGATTCATCCCTCCGAAGAGTAGGACTTTGGTCTCAGGCTGACGGGGGAACGTGCCCTTCCCCCGGGGTTATGCTCCACGACACGTCCAGGATCTGGCGGCGGTCCTGATTTGGCCGAGGAGCACGACCCTTTGGTGGGAGACTGGATGCGACGTCAGCGCACGGTGCTCAGCACGGCGGCGACTCCGGTCGGAGTTGAGAAGAAGGTCGCTCGGGCGCTCGCTTTCGCGCTCCTCTTCGGCCTCTCGGTTCGGGCGTACGCCGGCCCCAGCGCCGACGCGGTGTATTCCAACCTGGGGACGTTCCGCAACCAGTCGTTCGCCGCGGGCGGCGCCACGCAGCAGTTCCTCAATACGATCACGCGCCTGGCTGCCGACGACCTCAATCTGGTCGGCACGCCGCCCTACTCGATCAACGGCTTTCGCTTCATCGTCACGAACCTGAATGCCGTCGACGTCTCGGCGCGTCCGTTGGTGCGTTTCTACCTTCCCAACGGTCCGAGTGGCGGACCGGGCACACTCATCGAAGCGAGAACGTACAACCCGACCGTGTTCCATGCCGGCGTCGTGGGCACCATCAAGACGAGCAGCACGTTCGTCCTTCGAAGCTCGGCGATCTGGGCCGGCATCGCGTTCGACAACAATGGCGGCACGACCGGTGCGACGGCCGCGCAGCTCGACAACCTAGCCCTGGGCATCTTCTCGCCCCCGGAGCTCGGCACCAGCGCCGACCAGTACTTCGTCACGACGGCGGCCGGTTCGTTCGACTCCGACAACCCGGTCGGCATGATCGCCGATTTCGGCGGGTCGCCGCCGGCGGATTTCGGCTGGGAGATCCTGACTGCGCAGGACGTAGACCTGTCGATCACCAAGTTCGCCGGCGTCGCGACGGCCGTCCCCGGCGGCAGCGTGGTGTACACCATCACCGCGAGCAACGCGGGGCCCGACACGGTATTCGATGCGCGCGTCGTCGATACCTTCCCCGCGTCGCTCACCTGCAGCTGGACCTGCGCGGGCAGCGCGGGCAACACCTGCGCCGCGAGCGGCAGTGGCAACATCAACGATGCGACGGTCGACCTGGCGGTCGGCGGCAGCGTGACCTACACGGCGACCTGCGCCGTCTCCGCGGCTGCCACCGGTACGCTGGTGAACACGGCCGCCTTCTTCGCGCCGGGTACCGCGGTGGACCCCAGCATTCTCAACAACATCGCGACCAACGTCGTCACGCTCACCGCGATGCCGCCGACGATCGCCAAGGCCTTCGGGACGCCCGCCATCCTGGTGGGCGGGACGACGACGCTGACGTTCACGTTGACCAACCCGAACGCAGGGACTGCGCTGACCGGCGTGGCCTTCTCCGACACCTTGCCCGGCGGCCTCGTGGTGGCCACGCCGAGCGGGTTGGCGACCACGTGTGGCGGCACAGTCAGCGCGGTCGAAGGCTCCGCCAGCATCGGGCTGATCGACGGGGGCCTGGCCGCCGGCGGCTCGTGCACGATCACGGTGAACGTCGTCGGCACGTCGAGCGGTCTCAAGGTCAACGACACTGGCGCCGTCACCTCGACCGAGAGCGGGGCGGGCGGGGACGCCCTGGCGTTCCTCGTGGTCGTCGAGCCGCCAACGGTGGCGCCGCCGACGATCGCCAAGGCGTTCGGGGTGGCGAGCATCGCGGTGGACGCGACGACGACCCTGACGTTCACGCTGACCAATCCCAACCCGGGGACCGCGCTGAGCGGGGTGGGCTTCACCGACGCGCTGCCCATCGGGCTCGTGGTGGGCAACCCGAACGGACTGGCGAGCACCTGTGGCGGCACGGTCACCGCGGTCGCTGATAGCGGCAGCATCGGGCTGGCCGACGGCGGCATTCCCGCCAACGGTTCCTGCACGATCACGGTCAGCATCGCCGGTACGACGGCCGGCATCAAGGACAACATCACGAGCGCCGTCACCTCGACCGAGGGCTCCGAGCCGGGCGGTACCGCCTCGGCCAGCCTCACGGTGGTGGGGCCGCCGGCCATCGCCAAGGCGTTCGGCGCGGCGACCATCGCCGTGAACGGAACGACGACGCTGACGTTCAATCTGACCAATCCCAACGCGACGACCGCCCTGACCGGCGTGAGCTTCACCGACCTGCTGCCCGGCGGGCTCGTAGTCAGCACGCCGAACGGCCTGGCGAGCACGTGTGGCGGCACGGTCACCGCGGTCGCCGGTTCGGGAAGCGTGGCCTTGGCCAGCGGCGGCTTGCCCGGCAATGGCTCGTGCTCGATCACGGTCAACGTCACTGGTACGGCACCCGGCGCCAAGAACAACACCACGAGTGCCGTCGCCTCGGCCGAGAGTGGAACAGGCGGGACCGCATCGGCGAGCCTCACGGTCATGGCGCCGCCGGCGATCGCCAAAGCGTTCGGGATAGCGAGCATCGTCCTGAATCAAACGACGTCGCTGACCTTCAATCTGACCAATCCCAACCTCGGGACCGCTCTGAGCGGCGTGGGCTTCACCGACCCGCTGCCCGCTGGCCTCGTGGTGGCCACCCCGAACGCGCTGACCAATACGCTGTGGCGGCGACGTCACGGCGGTCGCCGGCTCTGGCACCGTGGGGCTGGCCAATGCCGGCATTGCCGCCAACGGCTCGTGCACGATCACCGTGAACGTCACCGGTACGACCGTCGGCGCCAAGATCAACACCACGAGCGCCGTCACCTCGACCGAGGGCGGGACGGGCGGAACCGCCTCGGCGAACGTCACGGTAGTGGGCCCGCCGACGATCGACAAGGCCTTCGGAACGCTGGCCATCCTGGTGAACGGGACGACGTCCCTGACGTTCACGCTGACCAACCCGAACGCCGGGACCGCGCTGACCGGCGTGGGCTTCACCGACGCGCTGCCCGCCGGCCTCGTGGTGGCCACTCCGAACGGACTGGGCGGCACGTGTAGCGGCACGATCACGGCGGTGGCCGGCACCGGCAACATCGGGCTGGTCAACGAAGTCCTGGCTGCCGGCGCCTCCTGCACGATCACGGTCGACGTCACCGGCACGGCGGGCGGCCTCAAGGCCAACACCACGAGCCCTGTCACCTCGGCCGAGGGCGGGCCAGGCGGGGTTGCCGTGGCGTTCCTAGTCGTCGTCGAGGCGCCGACGGTGGCGCCGCCGACGATCGCCAAGGCGTTCGGAGCGCCGAGCATCGTCGTGAACGGGACGACGACGCTGACGTTCACACTCACCAATCCCAACCCGGCGCTGGCGCCGCCGCTTACTGGCGTGGGATTCACCGACCCGCTGCCAGCCGGTCTCGTGGTGGCGACTCCGAATGGGCTGGCGAGCACGTGCAGCGGCACGATCACCGCGGTCGCCGGTGCCGGCAGCGTGGTATTGGCGAACGCCGGCCTGGCCGGCGGCAGCTCGTGCACGATCACCGTGGCTGTTACGGGTACGACGGCCGGCGCCAAGTTGAATACCACGAGCGCCGTCAACTCGATCGAGGGTGGAGTCGGCGGAACCGCATCGGCGAGTGTCACGGTGGTGGGGCCGCCGCTGATCGCCAAGGCTTTCGGGGCAGCGAGCATCGCGCTGAACGGGACGACGACACTGACGTTCACGTTGACCAACCCGAACCCGGGGACGGCATTGAACGCCGTGAGCTTCACTGATCCGCTGCCCGCGGGCCTCGTAGTGGCCACTCCGAACGGGCTGTCGAGCACGTGTATCGGCACGGTCACCGCGGTCGCCGGCACCGGCAACATCAGTCTGGTCAACGGAAGCCTGGCCGCCGGCGGCTCGTGCACGATCACCTTGACCGTCGCCGGTACGACGGCCGGCGCCAAGGTCAACACTACGAGCACCGTGACATCGACCGAGGGTGGGACGGGTGGGTCCGCCTCGGCGAGCCTCGAAGTTGCGGGGTCGCCGCCGACGATCGCCAAGGCGTTCGGGTCGGCGAGCGTCGTCGTGAACACGACGACGACACTGACCTTCCTGCTGACCAACCCGAACGCGGCGACCGCCCTGACCGGCGTGGGCTTCACCGACACCTTGCCCGCCGGTCTGGTCGTGGCCACGCCGAATGGCCTGACCGGTGCCTGCGGTGGTGGCACGATCACCGCGACCGCCGGCGACACCGCCGTCGGCCTGGTAGGGGCCACACTCGCCGCGGGGGGCGGCTGCCAGTTCGCGATCGACGTCCTGGCGGTGGCCACTGGAGTTCAAGCCAACACCACCGGCGCTGTGACGTCGGACAACGGCGGCGCCGGCGCCGTGGCGACCGCGTCGGTCACCGTCGTCTTGGAGCCGGTGTCGATCGTGGAGATCCCCACGTTGTCGACGCTCGCGCTGGCCATCCTGGCGATCGCGATCCTGCTGATCGGGGTACGGCGACTGCACGGCATGTAGGTGACGAACCGGGTTGCGAGGGAGAGAACGTGTTCGTACCTGTCTGGTTGATCGCATTAGCCGTCGTTCTCTTGATTGGCGTCGTCGTTTGGTGCTACTTGTTGGCCATCGACAGGAACCCGCTCCCGTTCCCGGATCGTGGGTCGAGGATCTTCTCCGCGACCTCTCCGGAAGCGAAGGACGCCTTCGTTGCCCTGCTAGGTCAATTCGGTTTGAGGGAGCGGTTTCAATTCAACAGTAGCGGCATACTTCGTTCCATCATGTGGGACGGAACCATCATCAACCTGGCGCCCGCCGATGTCCGGCAGAAGCTCGACTCGGCCACGGCGAGCATTGGCCTGGTCACCGACCAGCCGGAGGCGAGCGCCAATGCCGCGGCGGATTTCCTGCGCTCGCGGGGATTCGAAGCCAGAGTCGTCTTGGATGCGGAGCCCGAGCTTCCCATTGCGTTCGTGGTGACCAATGCGATGTCGGGCACCGTGCTCAATTTTCGCAGGCACGTGATTCATCTGCCTCGGCCACAACCTGTTCCCACGCCGCGGTGAGGTGCGGAAATCTCTGTGAACGAACCGGGCGACGTCTATTGGCAGGCCATCGAGCCGCTCTGGGACAGCGTCAGCATCTACGACGGGCCAGACGTTTTCTTGGAGCAGTTCCGGGTTCTCTCGCCGAGTCAGCAGCATCTCCTCGCCGCTCATTGGTGTCAGTCCGAGGTATGCAACGGTGGCCTTCACCAGTTCTTCATGAGCCCGACGGGCGTGCTCGCGCCGGAGGCCCTCGAGGGTTTCCGAGCCATTGGCTTACCCGAGGCCGCGAACATCGTCGCCGAGGCGATGGCTCATTTCGGTTCTTCCTACCCTCGTGAGCAATCCGATCGGATAGCAATCCTGGAGGCGATACCGGGAGAGGGCCCGAGCGAGTGGGACCCATTTGCCGAGCTCGACCGTCGCATGTACTCGGTTTTCTCCACACCGTCCGACGCGTTCGCCATCGCGGCAGATTTCTATGCCGCTTCCAGTACCAGGTGGCGGTAACTCCTGAACTCTGAATATCGTTGACCGAGCCTGACTGCGCGGCTATCCTCGGGCGGTTATCTCGCGAGGAGAGCGGCTTCTTGTTTCGCTTTCGGGGCGAGGCTGGCTTACTGCAGGCATTGGGAGGAAAGATGAACAGCCGTCGCTCGTGGTTTCTTCTACCCTGCGCTTTGTCGCTAGTCATCACCGCTTTCCCGAGGACGGTCGCGGCACAAACCCCCTACCAGTGCACGGTCAATGTCGCGATTCCCCGGCTAGCTCGGCCGCAGGGTCTGACCGAGCAAGTGGGCGATATCGTTCTAAGCTGCGGCGGCACCGCACCCCAGACGGGAATCGTCGGCACGCTCACCGTCATCCTCAACACCGACGTGACCAACCGGCTGCTGAGCGGCAGTGTCTCGGATGCGCTCTTGCTGGTCGATGAACCGTCTCCCGGGGCGCAAGCCTTGGGTGTCAACGTGTTCGAAGGAACCGTCAGCACTTTTAACAGCATCACGTTTGCGGGCGTCCAGTTCGCCGACGCCCCAGGTGGAAACGTGTCGCGGACGTTCCGGATCACCAACATTCGCGCCAACGCGGTCCCGTTCTCGCCCTCGAGCGTGTTGGTCGCTTTCGTCAGCATCCCCTCGATTCCCGTTCAGAATCCGCAGCACACCGTCGCGTCCGTCGTTGCTCCGGTGGCGTTCTCGGTGACACCGCGAAGCTTCAGCCTGTGCACAGATCCGCAGGCCACCGTCGACTTGCACTTCGCCGAATCGGATGCGAGCGACCTTAAGGTCCAGGGTGGCACGGGGCAAAGCACACCGGGGGCGATCTACCATACCGAGACGGGCTTCACTCCGGATCCGGTGATCGCTGGCGTGGGGACCGCCGACAGCGGAACTCAGCTTTTCGCGACGTTCACCGGCATCCCGACCGGCGTGGATCTGTCCGTTCCCGCATCGGTCACGAACGCGGCGCTCACCGTCACGGCCATCGACCCTCCCGGCGGCGGCCCGGTCTCCATCGCCGCAGGGACGGCTACGATCGTCTACGAGGTCACCGCGGCTCAGTTTCTCGTCGCTGAATCGGTCTCCATCCCGGTGACGGTCTCGTACCCGAGCCCCGTGCCCAGCCTCGTATCCACGGTCGACGTGCAAGGCGGCTTGGGTCCGATCAGCACGGTGACCACGGCCAGCAGCTCGGCTCCGATCCCCCGCTTTGCGGATGAGTCCACGGCCTTGCCGGCGTTCAGCATTCAGGCGTGCAGCGAAATTCCCACGCTGAATGCCGAGGCCTCGAGCATTCTCGTCCTGGTCTTGCTGGGCTTGGGCATCTTCGTGCTCCGCCGAACCTGAGGGCCATCCGGGCCCCGCGTAGTCGGGGCGCCGTCCCTCACTTGCCAAGCTTTGCAGCACAAAGTACACTGCGGCGCGACATGACCGATCCTGCAGGGCACGAACACCGGCTATGAGGAGAGCCGCGATCGCGGGCGTTGTCGTCGCCATCGTGTTCGTCCTCCTGGCGGTCGCGGTCCGCTACCGGACCCTTCAGAAGGAGGCCGCGCCCACGGCTGCGAGCTCGACTGCGAAGTCACCCTCGCCCGCAATCAATCCCGCCACCGCGCCCGCGGCGGCCCCGGCGGAGGCCCCGGGATTTCTCTACGGCCGCATCACTGCCGTCGGCGGCGTTACCTACGAGGGGCGCCTGCGGTGGGGAGGCTCCCAGGAGGCGTTCTGGGGTGACTACTTCAACGGTGCCAAGGACGAGAACACCTGGGCCACGCAGATACCGCCCGAGAGGCTGCCCAAGGAGAGTAATCCGCTCGAGATCTTCGGGCTGGAGATCGTTCAACGGGAGCGCCCGCTGGAGCTTGGCCGGCTCTTCATGGCCCGCTTTGGCGACATCACGCGCATCGAGCCGCAGGGCGCCGACGTGCGGGTAACTCTCAAGAGCGGGACCGTGTTCGTCCTCGCCCGTCTCGAGGCCAGCGATTTCGACGACGGCGTGCGGGTGTGGGACGAGCGAGGCGTCGTCGATCTCGACAGTCTGCAGATCCTCACCATCGAGCTCCTGCCTACCGCCCGTCTGAGCGCCGTCCCCGAACGGCTGCACGGCACAGTGCGCACGCCGCACGGTGACTTCACCGGCTTCGTCCAGTGGAATCGTCAACAGTGCGTCGGCACCGACGAGTTCATCGGCCGCGCCGGTCTCGGCGAGCTTCGCCAGAGGTTCGACACGATCCGCTCCATCGCTCGACGCTCCGGCGACAGCCTTCTGGTGACGCTCGTCGACGGGCGCGAGCTCGCGCTCTCCGGCAGCAGCGAAGGTCGCTACGGCACCCTGGGGATGTACGTCGACGACCGGCGCTACGGTCGCGTCCTGGTTTCCTGGGACGCCTTCGAGCGCCTCGACTTCAGCCCCGGCGACAGCGGCCCGGCCTACGGCGACTTCCCGCCGGGCAGTCCCCTGTCGGGAAGCGTCACGACCCGAGCCGGCCGCCGCCTCATCGGCCGCCTGGTCTTCGACCTCGACGAGAGCGAGACCACGGAGACGCTCGACGCCCCATTTCAGGGCGTCGACTACACCATCCCCTTCGGGCTCGTCGCCTCGATCGTGGCCCCTAGCGGGGAAGAGCGCACCATGGTGACCCTGCACAGCGGCGAGGAGCTGCAGCTCGAGCGCAGAGGCGACCTCGGCGAGGGGAATGCCGGCCTGCTGATCTTCATCGACGGTGGTAAGGCCCCCGAGTACTTGCCTTGGCCCGACGTCGAGCAAATCGTCTTCGAGCGCCCGGCGGCGATGTACCCGCCACTCGGCGGGCGTTGATTGCCCCGATGTTGTAGCGTCGGCACGTTCCATCGAATCTTATCGGGGGGAGCGACAATGAAGAGCAAGACGACGTGGATGCTGGCTCTGCTGATGACCGTGAGCGCGACGGTGGCGCAAGGCCAAGCCCGGAGCAAGGACGAGGAGACGCTTCGGGCGCTCGATCTCGCCTGGTCCGACGCCGCCAGCCGGAAAGACCTCGACGCCATCGTGAGCTACATGTCCGACGACGGCGAAACCCTGGCACCGAACGAGCCCGCTGCGCGGGACAAGGCGGCGATCCGCGCCTCGTGGGGCAACCTGCTCTCGCTGCCGAATGTGACCATCGGGTGGCAGCCGCTGCGCGTCGGCGTCGCGGCGAGCGGAGACTTCGGCTACACCAGCGGTAGCTACACGTTGACCTTCACCGATCCCGCGGGCAAGACGGTGACCGACCGCGGCAAGTACCTGGAAGTCTGGAAGAAGGTCGATGGCAAATGGAAGTGCATCTCGGACGCCTTCAACTCCGACATTCCGCTGCAGTAGCGACGAGTGGCATGCCGGGCGGCTGGCGCCGCCTCAAGATAGCGAGGAGATCGCGATGCCCAAGTCCATCTCTGTGGCAGCTCTACGGGAACAGCTCAACAGTTCCTCGCCACCGGTCGTGCTCGATGTCCGCCGCCCACAGCACTTCGCCGACAGCCCAGACACGATCCCCGGTGCCGTCAGGGGGTTGCCGGAGGAGGTCGATTCCTGGGCCGCCGAGCTTCCGGCCGGCCGCCCAGTCGTGGCGTATTGCGTCCTCGGTCAGCAGGTCAGCCAAGGCGTCGTCGCCCGGCTCGAGCAGCTAGGTATCGAGGCCTGCTTCCTCGAAGGTGGCATTGAGGAATGGAAGGCCGAGGGTGGCCCCGTGAAGCCGCCGCCGCTGTAAAATCCGCCTCCGGGGGGATCCAAACATGTCAGGACGGCAGCGCTTTGCCGAAGCTTCGCTTTGGCTCGCTCTTCTTTTGGTCGCCACGATGTGGGGCGCGTCGGTTTATCAGCGCGTGTCTCTCATTCCCGACTGGGGCGGCTCGCTTCCGCAGTCGGTGGTCGCGTACTTTCACGGCACCGCCGCCGGCGCGTCGGTCGGCAGGTTCTGGGAGAGAGTCACTGCACCCACCGCGCTCCTCGTCATCATCGCGGTCATCGCCAACCGGCCCGCCGTGGCGCGGCGGAAATGGCTCGCTGCTGCCGGTGTTCTCTTCATTGCGATGCTCGTCTGGACCGTGGTCTATTTCATTCCCAAAGGCGTGATCCCGCTCTTCGTTCGCGGCGGCGAAGGGATGAGCCCGGAAGAGATCACCCGGACCGCGCGCGCTTGGATCTTCTGGGACTGGTTCCGCATGGCCGGGACCTTGGCTTCGTTGCTCTGCCTTCTGAAGGCGGCGACGATTCCATACCGGTCCGCTCCTCCGGCGAAGTGACGTCGCGCCGCATCGTGGGCACTGCGGTGTGCTGGGCGCCCATCGCTCTCGCCCTGGCGTCGCTGGTGGCGGGGTGGCGCGGCGTCGAGCGCGGCCCGAGCGCCGTGCTCATCACTCTGGCGCTGGCGCTGGCGGTCTACAACTTGTGGTGCTCCGCCGGGCGGTATGCGTTCCACCGTCTCCGCGGCGGGACCCGCGATTCGTACGTTCCCGTCTCCGGCCTGCCCGGCGTCGGCAGCCTGCTAGTCGTGGCGGCCACGCTTTTCGCGTTCGGCAACAGGACGACTGCGGCGCTCGCGTTGCTGGCAATAGCGATCGACACCGGCGGCTCGTTCTGGTTCTTCGTGGTCAGCCTGCGCGACCCGAGTTTCTGGGACCGCGCTCGCATCCGGTAATCTGATCGCGAGGAAAGGAAGGCGCCATGGCTTGGGTCATTCTCGTGTTGGCGGGGTTGTTCGAGGTCGGCTGGGCGATCGGATTGAAGTACACGCAGGGCTTCTCGCGGCCGTGGCCGACCGTCTGGACGGTGTTCGCGATGATCATCAGCCTCTGGCTGCTCGGCATCGCGATGAAGACGCTACCGGTGGGCACCGCCTATGCCGTGTGGGTCGGGGTGGGAGCGATGGGCACCGTGATCCTCGGGATCGTCCTGCTCGGAGAGCCCGCGAACGCGGCGCGCTTGATCAGCGTCGGGCTCATCCTGGCGGGCGTCGTCGGATTGAAACTCGCTACTCCGGCCATCCAGCCGTAACGGGCGCGAGGAGGTTTCCATGACCAAACAGCCGACGAAGAAAAAGCGCGGCGGCGGGGATCCGCTGCAGGCGTTCTGCCGCTCGCTTCCCGGCGCTACCGAGGACATCAAGTGGGGGAAGGACCTGATCTTCTCGGTCGGCGGCAGGGTCAGCGTCACCGACCGCAGCCGCGTGCCGGTGGAGACGCTGGAAGAGTTGCTGGCGGAATCGCACCGATTGGTCGCCGCGGCGCTGTCGAAGAAGATGCGAGAGAAGCTGGGTATCGGCGAGAACTGAGCTAGGTCGTCGCGCCCCCGCACGAGCTGCCTGCGCCGGCAGTGCAGCCGAAGCAGTGCCGGCCCACTACGATCTCGCGCTCCGCCAGCGCGACTGGGTCGTAGTCGCGCACGTGGCAGGCGCCGGGAATCGCCATCTCGAGGTCGAGCATCTGGTTGAAGTCGCAGTCGAAGAGGCGCCCGTCCCAGGAGACCGAGATGGTGTTGCGGCACATCAGCCCGTCCACTGCGCCCGGGTTGAAGGCATCGCGCAACAGTTCCAGGTAGCGCTCGAGGTTTCCTGACGCCAGCAGCCATTCGAGATAGCGCGCGATCGGCATGTTGTTGAGGGCGAAGAGCCGGTCGAAGGTGACTCCGTGGTCGCGCCGCAGCGTCTGCTTCCAATCGCGTTCGAGCGCCGCCTGGTCGGCGGAGAGAAAGGCTCCGACCGGATTGGTCACCAGCGTCAGGCGCCGGCGTGGGTCGTCCCCGCCGTAGCCGGCGGCATTGAGCCGGCGCAGGGCGGCGATCGACTTCTCGAAGGTGCCGGCGCCACGCTGCGCGTCGGTGCCGCTGGCGCGTGGCTGCGGCAGCGAGGCGACGACCTCGACGCCCCGCTCAGCGAGCCACTCGGGGAGATGCGTGTAGCGCGGCACCAGCAGGATGGTGAGGTTGCAGCGGTCGATGACGTGCAGGCCGCGGCGCACCGCCTCCTCGACCAGGAACTCGAAGCTCGGGTTGAGCTCGGGGGCGCCGCCGGTGAGGTCGACGGTGTGGCAGCCCGATTTGTCGAGCGCCGCGAGGCAAAGCTCGGCGGTGGAGCGGTCCATGTTCTCCGCCAGGCGGTCGGGACCGGCGTCGACATGGCAGTGCCGGCAAGTCATATTGCACAACTTGCCGAGGTTGATCTGGAAGATCTCCGCCCGGGCGGGCCGCAGCGGCGCGAGATTGCAGGCGCGCAGATGGGCGGCGAACGAAAGCGGCGCGCCCTCCTGCCCGACGATCGGCAGCGCCTCCAGCAGGCGCACCTGCTCGGCGGGGACGGCGAGCGGATCGTGCCGGGAGAGCAGCGAACGTGTGGCCCGCGGCCCCGAGTCGGCCGCGGGAGCGGCAATCGTCACATTCCCGCCTTGGTGGCCTGGTCGAGCATCTGCATCCCGTGCACCAGCGACGCGCCTCCGCGAATGGCGACCGCGACGTGGAGCGCCTCGGTCATCTGCTCGAGGTCGGCTCCCAGCCGCTGCGACTCGGTGGTGTAGGCCTCGATGCAGTAGGGACATTGCACGGCGTGCGCGACGGCGAGGGCGATCAACGCCTTCTCGCGCTGGGTGAGCGCACCGTCCTCGAACACCTTGCCGTAGTACTCGAAGAACTTCGCGCCCAGCTCGGGGTGGCCCTTCGAGATCTCCGGGAAGCGCTTCAGCTGGTCGTCCTGATAGTAGTGGGACATCCGGTCTCCGTGGGGTCCTGCATCGTCCGCAGTCATCTTACGCTCAGCGCCGCGGCGGCACCGGGTCCGCCTCGTCCGGCCAGTAGACCCGCCCGAGATAGTGCAGCGCGATGCCGACGCCCCAGCGGTTGGGCGAGGTCCAGAGGAAGAGCGCGAACACCAGGACGAAGCACGCGATGCCGAGCGCGCGGTGGCCGCGGAAGACTCCGAAGTAGACCAGCGCGATGAGCAGCGCCACCGGCAGGCGATCGCCGAGGATGGTGAAGAGCCAGGTGTCGCCGGGGTTGCGCTCGTAGACCAGGCCGCAGGCCGAACAGGATGGCAGGTGGCGCGCCCAGCGGGCGAAGATCGCGCCCTCGCCGCAATGCGGGCAGCGCTTACGCCAGCCGCGACCGAGGGCGCGCAGCACGAAGCTGCGGCGCTCGCGGACAGGATCGAGATTGCCGCTGTTCACGGCGGCATTATGGCGGGCGGGGAAGGGGCGCGGTAGGCTTCGAAGCGGCCATGAAGAGCGCCCCGTCTCTCGCGCCCGGCACGCGGCACGTCGCCCTTCTTGCGCGGCATCAACGTCGGGCACGCCAAGCGCATCGCCATGGCCGACCTGCGCAAGCTCGTCGAGGATCTGGGTTACGCCGACGTCCGCACGTTGCTCAACAGCGGCAACGTGGTCTTTACCGTGCCGCGCGGCGCCAAGGGCGATCCGGCGGAACGTATCGAACGGGCGATCTCCGCAAAATTGGGGATCACGTCCCGGGTGACCGTGCTTTCGGCGGCCGAGCTCGCGGACATTGCGGCCGAGAACCCGCTAGCCCCGAAGGCGAGCGATCCGACTCGGCTTTTCATCGCGGTGCTGGCGAGCGCGGCCGAACGTCCGCGTCTGCGTGCGTTGGAATCCGAGGACTGGGCTCCTGACGTGCTCGAAGTAGGGAAGCGGGCAGCGTATCTCTGGTGTCCGAACGGCATGGCGCAGAGCCGCTTGGCGGAGGAGCTCGCGCGAGCCCTACGCGACGCGGTGACGACGCGCAACGGAGCGACGCTCGCCAAGCTGCAGGCACTCGCGCAAGCAGAGGAAGGTGCCGGCCCGGCGGCCGGCGCGAAGAAGCGCGCGACGATCAACGCCGGCTGGCATCGCGCCCACCCGATGCCGGTCAAACCCACGCTCGCGGAGCGCGCGCACTGGCATCGCGACCACGAGTCGGCCTGCGGCTGCCGTCCCATTCCGCCCGCCGTGCGCGACTGGCTCCAGGCTCATGCCGCCAAGGCGAGGAAGAAATGAGCGGCGCCGCGGCCTGGCGGCTTCGCAATGCGGCGCCCGCGGATGCCGAGGCCCTCGCGGCCTTCGCCGAGCGCTGCTTTCGCGACACCTTCGCCCCCGACAACCGGCCCGAGGACATGGACGCGTATTGCGCCACAGCGTTCGGCGACGCGAGACAGCGGGAGGAGATTGCGGACGCCTCGCTGATCACGGTCCTGGCGCACGACGCAGCCGGAACGCTCGCGGGATATCTCCAACTGGGAGCCGAGGCGACTCTCGCCGAGGTGGTCGCGTCGAGTCCATGGGAGCTGCGGCGCCTGTATGTCGATCCGGATCTCAAGGGAGCCGGGCTCGGCCTCGTCCTGATGCGGGAGGCGCTCATCCGGTCCCGCGCTGCGGGCGCGGACGTCCTCTGGCTGGGCGTCTGGGAGCGCAACGCCCGCGCGATCCGCTTCTACGAGAAGTACGGCTTTCGCGAGGTCGGGGAGCACATCTTCCATGTCGGCAGCGACCCGCAGCGCGACCTTCTGATGGCGCGGACTCTGCGTGAGGATCTCGAGATCCCGGAAAGGAATCAGGCGGGCCTGGGATGAACGTCGACAAGATCAATCTGGCGGAGAAGCTGTCGCGGTTCGGCGAGCACTGGTCGCCGAAGGTGATCGCGGATCTCAACGGTCAACAGGTCAAGCTGGTGAAGTTCGCGGGCGAGTTCGTCTGGCATCACCACGAGCACGAGGACGAGCTCTTCCTGGTGGTGCGCGGGCGCTTCCGCATGGAGTTCCGCGACCGCCAGGTGTGGCTCGAGGCGGGGGAGATGATCGTGGTGCCGCGCGGCATCGAGCACCGGCCGTGCGCCGACGAGGAGGTGGAAGTGCTGCTCTTCGAGCCCGCCTCGACGCTCAACACTGGGAATGCGGAGGACGCCCGCACGGTGCGCGAGCTCGACCGGCTGTGAGCGCGAAGCGCGTTGAGGAGGGACTCGATACGGTCCGCATTCTCGCGGCCGGCATCGAGCGGCAGGCGCTGGTGAGGCCATCGCCGGAGAGCGGTCTGTCACCGGTCGCGTTCGTCTTTCATGGCCGCGGTGGCAGCGCCGAGGGCGCCGCGGCGAGTATTCCGCTGCACGAGGTCCTGCCCGAGGCGATGGTCGTCTATCCCCAAGGAGTGCCGGGACAGAAAGCCATGCGCGACCCCGAGGGCAAGCGGCCCTCCTGGCAACGCATGCCGGGCGAGCTCGACGATCGCGATGTCCTCTTCTTCGACGCCGCCCTCGAAACGCTGACCGAGAGCTATCGGTTCGACCCGACCCGCGTGTACCTCGTCGGCCAGTCCAACGGCGGACGCTTCGCGAATCTGCTTTGGAGCCAACGCGGCATGCGCATCGCGGCGCTGTGCTCGGCGGGCTCGCAGGGTGGCCGCCTGATCGCCGACGCGCCGCCGCGCTCGGTGCTGATGGTGATCGGGGAGAAGGACCGCGTGGCGCCGCGCGAAGGACAGGAGAAGTCGATCGCGCTCGCCCGCGCCCGACTGGGGACGGATCCGGGGACGGCGCGGATCGAGGGGTTGCTGCGCTCCGAAACGGGTCCGGAGGGACTCGAGCTCGCGACTTGGATTCATCCCGGTGGGCACGAGTTCCCTCGCGCTGCCCTGCCCGCGGTAGCGGCCTTCTTCCGCCGTCATTCGCTGCCCGCGGCCTGATCAAGCGGCACTACGTACCGTTGTCATCCTGAGCGCAGCGAAGGATCTTGACCACCTGCGGCTGACTCTCCATTTCAGCTTGCGTGGTCCAGATCCTTCGCTGCGCTCAGGATGACAAGCGCGGAGTAGGCGCCGACCGGCTGTTGTCCGTATGACCGTTGATCACTCCACTTCTCGGAGGTGTCTATGCGCAATCGCTCTCGCTTTGCCGGACTCGCCGTCGGATGCGCGCTCGCCGCTGGGCCTCTGACCGCGCAGGGCCAACAGGACGTCACGGTAGTGAACTTCCCTGCGGTCCAGAAGGTGGACGGAAACGTCGCGGTGACGAACCCTTTGCGCCTGGTGACGGACTACCGGCGGGTCAAGGTGACCGTCTTGCCATCTCGCCCCGACCAGGTGCGGGAAGTCACGGACGGCGGGAGGCTGGCCACCGGCGATTACGGGCGGGTGCGGATCAGTCTGGCTGGAGTGGCGACCTCGCGCGTGGTGGCGCCGGGAACGGTGGGCGTGCTACTCGTGCCCGACGACCCCGACATCCTCGAGCTCTGGCAGGAGAGCGGCATTGCGCAGCTCGCGCAGCGCGTCGAGGCTCAGATCAAGCCCGGCGAGCGAGGAGAATTCGAGGGCGCCACGGTCGAGATCCTGCCGGCGTTTCCTTCCTACAGGATGTACTTCTACAACACCCTGGGCTCGAGCGTGGAGCTGCGCCTTCACGCCTACTTCCTCTCGCTGTGATCGGACTCAGCTCTTGCGCCGGGTGAACCGCAGGCCCGACCATTCGGCGTCGACCGCGCAGACCTTGGTGTCCACCCAGCCGGCCGCGAGGCCGGCGTCGCGGAGATCGTTCTCGGACAGAGGACCGGCGGAGCGCGCGGTCTGCTTCTGCCAGGCAAGCCAGAGGTAGTGGATGTCGTGGCGCGGCGTGAAGCGCGCGATCGCCCTGCCGAGCTCCTCGAAGCTGCGCAGGAAGACCAGCATCACCTCGCAGGCGCCGCCGCGCGCGGTGCGGCAGGTGCGCGCCCCGGCCGGGAGCGGCTCGAGCTGACGCTCGAACCCGGCGGGCGCGTCGACCAGCGCGATCACGGTGCCTTCGCCGACGCCTAGCTTGCGCGGCAACGGCGTCCCCGAATAGCCGGCGTTGGCTGGCATTCTGGCAGTATAGCCAGCATGCGGATCTGGGCCGGTACCAGCGGGTGGAGCTATCCCAAGTGGAAGGGCTCCTTCTATCCCGAAGACCTGCCGGCCAAGGATTTCCTGCGCTACTACGCCTCGCGTTTCCCGGCGGTCGAGATCAACAACACCTTCTACCGCATGCCGAAGCCCGAGGTTCTGCGCGGCTGGAGCGACCAGGTCGAGGGCGAATTCCGCTTCATTCTCAAGGCGCCGCAGCGCATCACCCACATCAAGCGGCTGAAGGAGGCGGGCGAGGACGTCGCCTATTTCCTGCGCACCGCCGAGGAGCTCGGCGAGCGTCTCGGCCCGATTCTCGTGCAGCTTCCTCCGAACATGAAGTTCGATCGCGAACGGCTCGAGCGCTTTCTCGACGACGTCGCGGCGGCGCGCCCCGAAACCAGGCTGGCCTTCGAATTCCGCCATCCCTCGTGGCACGAGAGCGCCGCTGCCGAGGTCCTGGCTGCGCGCGCCTGCGCCTGGTGTGACGCCGACACCGACGAGGCGCCGGTAGGCGAGCTGCGCCAGACCGCCGGCTGGGGATACCTGCGTCTGCGGCGCGAGGTCTACTCCGACGAGGACCTCGCGGCCTGGGCGAGCAAGGTCGCCTCGGCCGCCTGGCAGGAGGCGTTCGTCTTCTTCAAGCACGAAGACGCCGGCGACCGGCCCGCGCTACGCCGCGACCTTTCTCGCGGCGCAACGCTGAGTCTCTGGCGGATGGCGCTCTCGGCGGCCCTCGAGAGCTGGCGTTCCCGCGGCCGCATTCTCCGGCTCGGCGAACTCGACGTGTTCGTCGTCGACGAAGGCGAGGGCGAAACGCTGCTCTTCCTCCACGGCTTCCCGACCTCGTCGCACGACTGGGTGCGCGTCTGGGAGGGACTGCGCGGCGGCCGCCGGCTCGTCGCCATCGACTTGCCGGGCTTCGGCTTCTCGGTCAAGCCGGCGGACTACAGCTACTCGCTTTTCGAGCAGGCCGACGTGGTCGAGCGCGCGCTCGTCGAGCTCGGGGTGGAGCGCGGCGCCATTTTCGCGCACGACATGGGGACGAGCGTTCTCACCGAGCTCCTGGCCCGGCGCCGCGCCGGATTGCTGCACTTCTCGATCGAGCGCGTGATTCTGATGAACGGCAGCGTGCACGCGGAGCTGGCGCGGTTGACGGCTTCCCAGCGCTTGCTGAAGCGACGCTGGCTCGGGCCGCTCTACGCGCGGCTGGCCAGCCCGGCGGCGTATCGATGGCAGCTGCGCAAGATTCTCGGCCGCCCCGGGGCGCTCTCGGACGCCGAGCTCGACGATCAGTTCGCGCTCATTCAGCTCGGCGGCGGCCAGCACCGGCTGCCGCGGATCATGGGTTACTACGCCGAGCGTCTCCGTTTTCGCCAGCGCTGGATCGGCGCGCTCGAGGCGCTCGACATACCCGCCCTGATGCTGTGGGGCCGCCGCGATCCGGTCGCAGTGCCGGCAATCGCCGAGGCCCTGGCGCGCGAGACCCCCGGTGCGCGGCTGGTGTGGATGGACGATCTCGGCCACTACCCGCAGCTCGAGGATCCGGAGCGTGTCGCGGCAGAGGTCGAGCGCTTTCTCGCCTTGCCACGTACCTAGCGGGCCCCTACGTCAAGGTTAGAAGCAGCTATTGATGCCCGGCGAAGTGAAGCCGTCGCCGTAGAGCGCCACGCAATCGATCGTGCCGCTGCCGTCGTCGTCGACCGCGCCGCCCTTCAGCTGCGAGCCGCCGATGCGCACCTGGCAATTGCCGTTGGCGGGTGTGCGGACGGTCGCATCGGGGCCGATGAGACGCGAATGGTGGACCTCGACGAGCGTGTTGTCGGCGGCATCGCGGCATTCGACGCCGACCGCCACGCTGGCGTCGGGGTCGGCCTCCAGGCGGCTGTTCTCGACCACCACCGTGCCGGAGAGCACGTTGAGGCCGGTCGCCAGAGGGTTGTCGCCGCTGCCGGCGCCGGCATAGGTCTCGGCGTCGCGCAGTTCGAACGTGTTGTCTTCGTTCATCGAAACCCGGATCGGCATGCTCTGTGAGTTGGCCGCCCCGGTCTCGGCCCGGCACCGCAGGCAGGTGACGTCGCCGGCGGTGCTCACCAAGTCGATCCCGAAGGAGCTGCCGTTGACGCTGGTGGCATAGGCGCTGATATCGGTCAAGTTGTAGTAGCCGTCGCCGAGCCGCATGGCCGTCACGCTCGTCGTGCCCGTCGCGACGACGGAGACGTTCTCGAGCTCCCCGTCGGCCTCGAGCCCGATCACCGCAAAGGGTCCGCTGACCTGGAACGTGACGTCCTCGAGGTGACCGCCCGACGTTCGATCGAACCCGGTGATGCTCGGGTTGCTGCCGTGGACCCAAAAGGTCAGCGACTGCAGCGACGAATCGTGCGCGCCGTGGCCGCCGGTGAGGTTGCCGGTGGTGGTGTGGATCTCCACCTTCGTGCGCCCGGCGCCCTGGATCGCGACGTCGCTCTTGAGGTTCAGCGGGATGTTCAAGTTGTAGATGCCGGGCTCGATCCAGACCAGGTAGCGATTGTCGTTCGCAGCGTCGTCGATCCCGCTGAGGGTTGCGATCAGCCTGCTGCCACTGGCGCTCGGATCGCCGACCACCGGTTTGACGATCAGGGTGTGGGCGAACATTCCCTGCGCCGGCTCCCAGTTCGCGGTGCCGCGCATGGCGCGCTCTATCAGCAGTGCCGCCTGGCCGCGCGTGAGCGGCGCGTCCGGGCAGTAGTTGCCGCCGCCGCAGCCGGTGCTGATTCCGTCGGCCTTGAGCTGGGCGATCCAGGCGCACAGCGGATGGCTCGCCAGCACGTCGGCGAAGGGCGCCGCGCCGCACGCCGGCGGGTCGAAGAGCGCCGCGCCGGCAAGCGCTGGCATGAAGATCGAGACCACAAGGCAGGCCGACAGGGTGCGAGTTCGCATTCGTCGTCCTCTAGAAGCAGGTATTGATGCCTGGCGACGAGAAGCCGTCGCCGTAGAGCGCCACGCACGTCACCGTGCCCAGGCCGTCGTCGTCGACCGCTGCTCCCTTGAGCTGGGAGCCACCGATGAGCACCGTGCAATCGGCGTCCGTGGCGTGGACGGTCGCGTCCGGTCCGACGATGCGCGAGTCGTGGACCTCGACGCGGACCCCCTCCGGACCACTCTGGCAGGCCAGTCCCCAGCCGGCGTTCGAGCTGTTTTCGGCTTCGAGCCGGCTGTCCTCGACGATCACCGGACCCGCCAGAGCATAGAGGCCCACGACCAGCGGCGCATCGCCGGCGCTGCCACCGCCGAGCGCCGTGACGTCGCGCAAGAGGACCGAATTGCTGGCGCCGACGCTGCTGACGTAGATCGCCCAACTGCGCCCCGTCGACAGCCGGCTGGTGGCGGTGCTGTGCTGGACTACCACGTCTCCGGCCGTGCTCGCGACCTTGATGCCGTAAGCCAGTTCGGCTCCCGACGCCGTCGCGCGCACGCGGGTCAGGGTCGCGAAGCCGTCGCTGACTTCGATGCCCACCGTCTGGTCGCCGCCACTAGCATTCACCTGGACGTCCTCGAGAGAACGGCCCGTGCGGACGCCGATCACCGCCGTAGAGGCCTCGCCGCCGGTGACGGTCACCAGGACGTCGCGCAGGGTTCCGGAAGAGCTCAAGTCGACGCCGTGCACGCCGGAGGTGTTGCCGCTGTTGCGGAAGGTGAGGGAGCGCATCTCGCCCTGAGTGGCGCCGACGGCGCCGAAGTTGTCGTTCGAAGTCGTGATCTCGACCAGGTCGCGACCGGCGCCCTGAATGACCACATGCGGTTGCATGTCCAGTTGGGCGTTGCCGAGGTCGTAGTCTCCCGGCTCGAGCCAGAGGAGGTAACGGCGGTTGTTGGTGCCGTCGTCGAGCTGGGCAAGGGCGGCGAGAAGTCGCAGGCCGCTGGCAGGGGCATCCCCAGGCACCGGGCTGACGATCTTCACCTGCTGAAAGACGCCGTCGAAAGGCGACCAGCTCGCGGTGCCTCGTACGGCGCGCCCGAGCAGGGCCGCCGCCTGCGCCCTGGTCACCGGGGCGTCCGGGCAGTAGTTGCCGCCGCCACAGCCGAGACTCAGATGGTCGTCCTTGGCCTGATCGATCCAGGCGCAGAGGGGATGATTCGCCGGCACGTCGGTGTAGGGAGCGGCCGACACAAGCCGGCGGCACGAAGGAAAAAGCGTCGACCGCGGTGCCGAGCCCGGCGGCCGTGCCGCGAAGCGGCGCCAGGAGCAGGACAAGGAAGCCGGCGGCGATGGGTGCGGGTCGCATCACGATCCTCAGAAGCAGGCGTTGATATCGGGCGTAGAAAAACTATCGCCCCAGGCGGCGACGCAGGCAACGTCCCCGGCACCTTCGACCACCGCTCCACCCTTGAGCTGGGAGTGGCCGATGCGCACCACGCAGTCGGCGTCGTCGGCCTCGACGGCGGCGCTCGGGCCGATCAGGCGGCTGTGATGGACCTCGATCCGGCTGTCGGCGGTTCCGCGGCAGTCGAGCGCATATTCGTTGTCATTGGAGTTGTTCGCTTCGATCCGGCTGTGATCGACGACCACGTCGCCGTCTTCGACCTTGAGGCCGACGACGTCCGGGGTGGTCACCGAGTCGCCAGTGGCGCGGGCGGTCAATCCGCGCAGCTCGAGAGGAGCGGCTCCGGCCGTCGCTCCGCTTACGTAAATCGCGTAGTTCACGAGGTCGCCGCTGCCGGCTTCGAAGCTCCCGCCGACGACTCTCAGATTGGCCGAGCCGACTCGCAGCCCGTACGAGGCGGCGCCGCCGCTGGCGAAGCCGGTGCAATCCACCATCTCGCCCCCGGAGCCCGTGGTGTCGATGGCGATCACCGTGGCGTTGCCGCTGGCGACGCCATGGGTGCGCTCCATCGAGCCGTTCGTGCGAATCGCTGTCGCCGCGCCGCCGTTGGCGTAGGCGATGACGTCCTTCAGCGAAGCGTTGGTGGCGTCGACGCCGACGGTCGTACTCGAAGGTCCGTTGTTTCTCAGGATCAGGCGGCTCCAAGTGCCGCCGTTCGTCTTGAACCCGGTGCCGTTGCGCGCCGTCTCGATGGTGGTTGCGCCGAGAGCCGGCGCGGTCAGGGAGACGCCCGCCGGTGGCGCCAGCTGGGAGCTGCCGAGATCGTAGTCTCCGCCCTCGATCCAGACCAGGTAGGGGTTCGAAGCGCTCGACCCCGAGATGCCAGCGAGGGCGTCGAGCAGCCGTTGGCCGCTCGCCATCTCGTCACCCGGTATGGGCGTGACGATGATCGTCCGCACCAGGGCGCCGGTGCCTGGTTCCCAGTCCTGTGTGCCGCGGATGGCGCGCTCCACGAGCTGCGCGGCCTGCGCGCGCGTCACCGGCGCGTGAGGACAGTAGCGCCCCGCGGTGCAGGGCCCGGCGATGCCGTCGGTAATCACTCTGAGGATCCAGCCGCAGTAGGGATCGCCGGCGAGGACATCGGCGAACGGGGCGGCGCCGCAAGCCGCCGGCGTGAACAGTAGTTCACCCGTCGCCGCTGCCGACGGCATGTCAGCCGCCGACGTGGCAGCCGGCAGCGCCAGAACGAGCGCAATCTTCCATGCGCGCAGTAACGTTGTCCGCATTACCCTCCCCTTCTCTCTACCAACGTCAACCGCGCCGTGATCGGGACAGCTGTGCTACGGTCTCGAACAAGTTACTTGAATGACTGAACCGACACAACCCTCTCCATCCAGCGTCCGCAAGTCCGGTCCGCTGCGCGTCGTCTTCGGCCTCATCGTGGTGCCGCTCCTCGTGGTGCTGCTCTGCGTCGGCGTCTTCATCGGCTTCGGCTGGATCGCCTACGAGCGGCAGGGGGTCTCCGACTACGTCCAGGACTTGAAGTCGTTCTGGCCCAATCGGCGCTGGCAGGCGGCTTACGAGCTCTCCAAGGTTCTAACCGCCGACCCCGACGCGCTGAGCAAGGATCCCGCCTCGCTCGCCGAGGTGCGCCGCCAGTTCGCCGACCCCCAGAGCGAGGCGCGGGCGAAGCGCTACCTGGCGCTGGTGCTCGGGCGGGCGCGCGATCGCGAGGCGTTGCCGCTCCTGATCGAGGCGGCGGAGCCGAGCCAAGCCGACGGCGAGACGCGGATCTACGCCTTGTGGTCTCTGGGCGCGATCGGCGATCCGGCGGCGCGGCCGGCGCTCGAGAAGGCGCTGGCGGACTCGGACGCCGGGGTGCGCAAGACTGCCGCCTACGCTCTCGGCGCGCTCGGCGATCGCGCGGCGGTCGCCAGGCTCGAGCCGCTGCTCGCCGACGGTGTCGCCGACGTACGGTGGAACGCCGCCCTGGCGCTCGCCCGCCTGGGCTCGGACGCCGGACGGGCGGTGCTCGAGCAGATGCTCGACCGCCGTCTGATCAAGCAGGTGCCGGGAATCACCGACCAGCAGGCGGAAGAGGCGATGATCCAGGCGGCGCCGGCTCTCGCGGCGGTCGCGGGCGAGGCGGCGCGGCCGACATTGGATCGCATCGCGACAGAAGATCCGAGCCTCAAAGTGCGTCAATCGGCGATCGCCGCGCGTCAGGCGCTCGACGAGAGGTTGACAGGGCGCTAAGGAACCGTTAGAAAATGCGCACCTTTGATCTTGCTTCTGATCGCATGACGGGAGGGTAGCCAGCAGGCGCCGATCTTCTATGTCGGAAGACGCCCCCGAACGCCCCCAGCCGCCGGCCCCCGCGCCGGCGCCAGCCGCTCCCGCGGCCGCGCAGCCACAGCCGGCCGCGGCGCAGCCGGTCGCGGCCAAGCCGGCCGCTGCCAAGCCGGCGGCCAAGCCGCACGAGCCGCCGGGCAATCCGGTAATGGCGGCGCCACCGGCTGAGCGGGCCGTGGCGGCAGCGGCGGTCAAAGGTACCGCCCCCGCTCCCGGAGCCGACGGCGGTCTCAGCCGGCGCGGCTTCTTCTCCTGGGCGGCGGTGGGCTGGGTGGGTTTCACCGCCGCGATCGGCGGCTGCGTCACCGCCTTCGGCCGATTCATGGTGCCGAACGTGCTCTTCGAGCCTCCTACCACCTTCAAAGTCGGCCGTCCCGAGGACTATCCCAAGGGCGTCGTCGACGAGCGCTTCAAGGAAGCCAACGGAGTCTGGGTGGTCAACCTCGGCGACCGCGTTGTGGCGGTCATCGCGGTGTGCACCCACCTCGGCTGCCCGCCGAACTGGCTCGAAGCGCAGAACAAGTTCAAGTGCCCATGCCACGGCTCCGGCTACTACCGCACGGGCATCAACTTCGAAGGCCCCACCCCGCGCCCGCTCGAGCGCGCCGCCATTCACGTCGATCCCGACGACGGCCAGATCGTGATCGACAAGGCGCGCAAGTTCCAGTTCGAGCGCGGGCAGTGGGACGACCCCGAAAGCTTCATCGCAGTGGGATGAGAAGCGGCCGCGCGCATGCGGCCGCTCGATGGGAGGCTCCGTGTTTGGATTGAGCGAAGGAGGCAAGCCGCGCGCCCAGAAGACCCGGGGCGTGGTGTTGCTGCGCAGCGCCCGGCGCTCGAGCTGGCTCGCCGGCTGGACCCATCCGACCATCACCCAGGCGCAGCCGCCGGCGAACGGCCGAGTGCTCGAGCTGCGCGCCCGCGACGGCGCGCCGGCCAAACCCCGCAACCGTCCCTGAGCCGCTGACGAATGCTCGAGAAGCTCTCCAAGTCGATCACCAAGTCGCAGATCTGGCGCTCGATCTTCCGCGTCGGCATCCCCGACGACAATCGCAAGCGCGCCCTGGCGATGCTGGGCAACGTGGTGCTGCACCTGCACCCGATCAAGGTCAAGAAGTCCGGCATCCGGATGAGCTACACCTGGTGCATGGGCGGCACGTCCTTCTTCCTCTTCCTGGTCGAGACCATCACCGGCCTGCTGCTGATGTTCTATTACCGACCGACCGTCGAGTACGCCTACGTCGACATGCTCGATCTGCGCGAGGCGGCGGCGTTCGGCATCATGCGCGAGCTGCATCGCTGGGGCGCCCACGCCATGGTGATCGCGGTCTGGCTGCACATGTTCCGCGTTTTCATGACCGGCTCCTACAAGCCGCCACGCGAGTTCAACTGGAACATCGGCGTCATCCTGCTGGTGTTGACCCTGCTGCTCTCCTTCACCGGCTACCTGCTGCCCTGGGACCAGTTGGCGATCTGGGCGATCACCGTCGGCTCGAACATGGCCCGAGCGACACCTTTCTTAGGCCATGAAGGTCCCGGCGCCGCCCTCCTGCAACTGGGCGGCACGAAGCTGATCCACGTCGGCAGCGACGCGCGCTTCGCTTTGATCGGCGGCCGCACCATCGGCAACGCGACGCTGATCCGTTTCTACGTGCTGCATTGCGTGGGCATCCCGCTGGTGGTGGCATGGCTGATCGCGGTCCACTTCTGGCGGGTGCGCAAGGACGGCGGTATTTCGGGTCCGATGTGAGCGGGGGAGCGGACGACCGATGGAAGCGCTGAAGAACGTCATCAACTTCCTGTCGTTGCCGCAGTTTTCGTTCCCGTTGTCGATCGTCCTGTTCTTCTTGATGCTGCGCTCCAAGAAGCTGTGGACGAAGGCCGGCGGTGTGGTGGCGCTGCTCGCGCTGACCGTCTTCGTCCTGGTGTCGATGCTCGACTACGACTTCCGCGCCGTGGTCACCAAGCCGGACAACGTGCCGATCGTGATGATGGTCTTCCTGGTCGGTTTCTTCGTCTGGCTCTCGATGCACAAGGCGACCGAGAACGACCGCCTGCTCGAGCAAGGCGAGGAAACCTTCGAGCGCACCGAGGTCGAGGACAAGATCTTCACCTGGCCCGACCTGGTGTTCTCCGAGTTCATCTGCATGGTGATCCTCACCGTGGTCATGGTGGTCTGGTCGATCGGCCTCAAAGCGCCGCTCGAGGAGCCGGCCAACTCGGCGCTGGCGCCCAACCCGTCGAAGGCGCCCTGGTACTTCCTCGGCCTGCAGGAGATGCTGGTCTACTTCGACCCTTGGATCGCCGGCGTGGTGCTGCCCGGCCTGATCATCGTCGGCCTGATGGCGATTCCGTACATCGACACCAATCCGCGCGGCAACGGCTACTACACCTTCAAGCAGCGCAAGGTCGAGATCGCGCTCTTCCTCTTCGGCTTCCTCTCGCTGTGGTGCCAGATGATCGTCATCGGCACCTTCCTGCGCGGCCCGAACTGGAACTTCTTCGGACCCTACGAGTACTGGGACCCGGCCAAGGTCGAGCCGCTGGTCAACGTCGACCTCTCGGAGTACTTCTGGATCGGGCTGTTCAAGACCGGCCTGCCGTCGAACTGGCTGCTGCGCGAGAGCTTCGGCATCGTCCTGGTGCTCGCCTACTTGTTCGTCCTGCCGGTCGCCCTGGCGAAGACCAAGTGGGTGAAGCCGTACTTCGAGAAGATGGGCGCGGCGCGCTACTACATCGGCATCTCGCTCTTCCTCATCATGCTGCTCGCTGCCGATCAAGATGCTCTTCCGCTGGGTTTTCAACCTGAAGTACTTCGTGCACATCCAAGAGTACTTCTTCAACGTCTGACGAGGTCTCGATGAGCCCGGCCCCGCCGCCCAAGCCGCCCGACCGGCACTACGACTTCGGCCGGATGAACCAGGTGTTCGCCTGGTCGGCGGCGGCGCTGTTCGTGATCACCGTGCTGATGGTGTTCGTCGACTACCGCAGCCGTGGAAGCGGTTCCAGTCCGAGTTCCGCGACCTCGAGCGCCAGAAGCTGGCCAAGGAGGCGGAGGCGGAGCGCCAGCGCATCAACCAGGACGAGATCACCCAGCTACGGGCCGACATCACCGCCGAGGAGCAGGCGCTCACCGCCGCCAAGCAGGAGATCGACAAGCTGGAGAAGGACCTCGGCGGATTCGCGGCCAAGGTCTACGCCGCCGACGCCGATTTCCGCCAGACGAAGTCGCTGCTCGACACCGCCCGCTTCCACTACGAGGAGGCGGAGCAGCTCGCGGCGCCGAAGCGGGTCGAGGAGACTCGCCGCGAGGTCGAGGAGCTGACCGCGAAGCTGCGCGAAGAGAAGAAGACGCTCGAGGAGTTCACCGCCCAGAGCGAGGCGGTGAGCGCCGAGCTGGCGACGCGACGCGCCAAGCGCACCGAGTCCGAGGCCAAGCTCGAGGCGCTGCAGGAGGGCGTCGACACGGCCGAGAAGCGCATCGCGACGCTGTCGAAGAACATCGACTACTTCCTGCTCAACGCCCCGCTGATGGACTTCGTCGCGCCGACCCTCAAGGTCGAGCAGGTGATCCTGCCCGGGCTCTACCACAACATCAACTTCACCAAGATCGACCGCGTCGACCGCTGCATGACCTGCCACGTCGCGGCGAGCCGCACCGGGTTCGAGGACGATCCGACCAAGGAAGGAGTGGAAGGAGCCGCTGCGCACCCACCCGCGGCTCGACCTGTTCGTTGGCGACACCTCGCCGCACCCTTACGCCAGCTTCGGCTGCACCATCTGCCACGGCGGTCTCGACCGCGGCACCGAGTTCTCGCGCGCCGGCCACAGCCCGGCAATGCCGAACAGAAGACGCAGTGGGAGAAGACCTACGGCTGGCAGAGGCAGCAGTTCCTGGACAACCCGATCCTGCCTCCGGGCATGGCCTACGCGGGCTGCGTGACCTGCCACGCCGGCGCGGTCTGGACTCCCGAGGGCGAAGGTGCAGGACGTCGGGCCGCGAGCTCATCACCCACTGGGCTGCAACGGCTGCCACACGATGGATCTCCCGGCTTACAGCGGATCTGCGCAAGGCCGGGCCGTCGCTGACGCGCATCGCCGGCAAGACCAATCCCGGGTTGGGCCTACAAGTGGATCGAGGCGCCGCGCGACTTCCATCCCACGACCTTCATGCCGCACTTCTTCTACCAGGAGAACATCAAGGGCGACGTCAACCTCGAAGCGCCAGCGGGCGGAGATCCGCGCCATCGGTGTCCTACCTGTGGGCGAAGTCGGAGACGCCGGCCTATCCCGAGCCGCCGGCCGGCAACTCGGCGAGCGGCAAGCAGCTCTTCGAGACCGTGGGCTGCGCCGGCTGCCACGTCCTCGACGGCAAGGCCAAGCGCGACGAGTTCTTCCCGCAAATCAACCGGCTGCACGGTCCCAACCTCGTCCGCACCGGCAGCAAGGTCTCGCCGGGTTGGCTCTACGCCTGGGTGAAGAACCCGAAGCAGTACTTCCCCGACACCAACATGCCCAACCTGCGGCTCACCGACCAGGAGGCGGCGGACATCGTCGCCTACCTGATGTCGAGCCGCGACCCGGCGTTCGAGAACCTGGCGGTGCCGGCGGTCGACGCCGCGGTGCGCGACGAGCTGGTGACCACCTACCTGCAGGCGACCAACACCATCGAGCAGAGCCGCCGCCAAGCTGGCCGCGATGTCGGAATCCGAGCGCGACGTCTACCTCGGCGAAGCGACGATCGCCAAGTACGGCTGCTACGGCTGCCACGACATCGAGGGCTTCGAGGAATCCAAGCCGATCGGCACCGAGCTCTCCGAGGAGGGCTCGAAGCCGGTGCACCTCTTCGACTTCGGCCACGTCCACGACGTGCCGCACACCCGGCCGGACTGGATTCGCGCCAAGCTGCTGCGGCCGCGGGTCTGGGACCACGGCAAGGAGCTGGTCAAGGACTACGCCGAGCTCTACAAGATGCCGGACTTCGGGCTCTCCGAACGCGAGGCCAACGCGGTGCTCACCAACGTCCTCGGCTTCACCAAGGAGTCGATGGTCAGCGCGCGCCGCGCCGCCCAGCGCCCGTCCGACGCCCACCTGGCCGAGGGCCGCAAGCTGGTGACGCGCTTCAACTGCCAGGGCTGCCACCTGATCGAGGGCGAGGGCCACGCGATCAAGACGTCGATCACCGACGCCGGCCTGCTGCCACCGAACCTCGCGGCCGAGGGCGCGCGGGTGCAGAGCGACTGGCTGTTCTCGTTCCTCCACGATCCCTCGCGAGTTAGCCTGCGGCCGTGGCTGTCGGTGCGCATGCCGACCTTCGGTTTCAACGACCAGCAGCTCAACACGCTGGTCTCCTACTTCGCGGCCGGCGATCGCGCCGACACTTTCGGCAGCGAACCGCCGGCGGGCAGCGCGCGCGACGTGGTGGTCGGCGAGGTGGTGTTCGGCATGCTGCAGTGCGCCAAGTGCCACCCGGCGGGCGCCGAGGCCGCGGCGGCGACGGGCGGAGCGGCTGGCGATCTGGCGCCGTCCCTGCTCTTGTCGCGGGACCGTTTGCGCCATGACTGGGTGCCGTCGTGGATCAAGGATCCGCAGAGCTGGAGCCCCGGCACCCGCATGCCGTCTTTCTTCCCCTCGGACGGCAAGGGTCACTACCAGAGCCCGCTCTCGGCGCAGACGCTACAGGCGCCGATGTTCGCCTCGCAGCGCTCGGCGCTTCTCGCCCAGTTCGCGTCGGAAGCCGAGATGGACGCGTACCTGAAGGATCCCGACAAGGTGACCCAGGCGCTGCGCGACTACATCTGGAGCCTGTCGGCGCCGCGCCCGAGCCTGGCGCCCTGAGTTTTACGGTAGTCTTCGACATCATGCGAACGATTAAGGAGGATGTGAATGCGTAAGAACACAACTTGGACTCTCGCCGCCCTGTTGACCATGGCGGCTCTCACGGTGGCCTGTGGCGGCGGCGGCAGCGCCCCGACTGCTGAGGCTCCGGCTCCGGCCCCGGCGCCCTCGGCTCCCGCCCCGGCGGCCCCGGCGGGTGGCACCGGCAGCGTCAAGGGCGTCATCAGCTACGCCAACGGCGACGCCGACACCGCGATCAAGATGGACGCCGATCCGGTCTGCGCCGGCCTGCACACGACGCCCGCGATGACCGAGAAGATCGTCGGCGACGGCGCCGGTCACCTCGGCAACGTCTTCGTCTACGTCAAGACGGGCGCCCCGGCAGGTCCGCATCCGGCCCCCGCCACGCCGGCCAAGATCGACCAGAAGGGCTGCCAGTACAGCCCCCACGTCCAGGGCGTGATGGTCGGCCAGAAGATGGAGATCGTCAACAGCGACTCGACGCTGCACAACATCCACGCCCGGCCGACGGCGAACGCCGAGTTCAACCAGGGCCAGCCGTTCCAGGGCATGAAGATGGAGCACGTGTTCGACAAAGCTGAAGTGATGATTCCCTTCCGCTGCGACGTGCACCCGTGGATGGCCTCCTACGTCGGCGTCCTCGACCATCCGTTCTTCGCGGTGTCGAAGAACGACGGCACCTTCGAGATCGCCAACCTGCCGGCCGGCAGCTACACCATCGAGGCCTGGCACGAGGAGCTCGGCACCCAGACCATGGACGTCACCGTCGGCGCCGGTGCCGCGGCCGACGCCAACTTCGACTTCAAGCCCAAGGCCTGAGTCGAGAACTGCTCAGCTGTGAACGGGGGCGGGGCCTGTGCTCCGCCCCTTTTCTTTTTCAGTCGACGTAGCCCAGCGCCTTCAACTGCCGCAGCGTTTCCTCGTCGTCGGCCTCCGACGGCACGCCGACCCTCGCCAGGGTCTCCAGGTGGCGCTCCTCGTTGGTCTTGCGCAGCAAGCGCATGGCGCGCAGCAGGTCGTGGGCGACCTCCTCACGACCGGCGGCGAGGTTCTGTGTCTCGCCGGGGTCGGCGATGAGGTCGTAGAGCTCGAGCTTGCGGTCCTCGTGCGCGGCGATCAGCTTGTAGCGGCCGCGAATCAGCGCGTCGACGCCCTCGTCGCGCAGCGGACTCACGATGTAGTGATCGCGCTCGACCAGCTCGGCCGGGCGCTCGCCGCGCAGCAACGGCGTGAGACTGCGGCCGAGCGGCCGCTCCAGACATTCGACGTCGGTGATCTCGGCGAGCGTCGGCATGAGGTCGACGTGTGAAACCGGGGTCTCGATCCGCTGGCCACCGCGGATGCCGGGCCCGGCGATCAACAACGGCACGTGCAGCAGCTCGTCGTAGAAGGTCTCGCCGTGCAGGTACGAGCCGTGCTCGCCGAAGCCCTCGCCGTGATCGGAGGTGAACACCACGACGGTGTCGCTCGCGCGGCCCGCGAGCTCGAGCGCCCGCAAGAGGTAGCCCACCCGCTCGTCGACCGACTCGACCTCCGCCAGGTAGAGCTTCTTGAGGAACCGCAACTCGTCGGCCGACAGGCTGGGCAGGACGTCGCGCAACTTGTGCTCGCCCGCCTCGGGCCGGTTGGCGTGGCCGAGGCGCAGGTAGAAAGCGAGCGGGCGGGGGAGCGAGCGCGCTTCCTCCTGCAAGCCGGCCAGGTACTTGGGCGGCGGGCTGTAATAGGCGTGAGGATCGTTGATCCAGACGGTGAGGAAGAAGGGCCGCTCGCCGGCGCCGCGCAGGTAGCGCAGGGCCGGCACGAGCTTGCGGTTGCGGCGGATGGAATCGTCGAACCCCAGCCCAGGGTCGATCTCCGCCGCCATGCGCCCGGCTGGCGGGCGCGGCGCGAATCCCTGTCGATTGTTCGACTGGCCGGCGAGCGGATTCTCGAGCATGCTGATGCGGTCGTAGCCGTGCTCGCCGAGTGCCTCGGCGAGCAGGACCTCGGCGTCGGGGATCTGAAAGCGAATCGGCTGCTCGGAGCCGGCGCGCATCGGCAGGGCGTACTGGCTCGAAGGATTGCCGCTCGCCATCGCCACCGCCGAGGGCAGTGTCCACGGACCGTTGCTGTAAGACCGCTCGAACAGCGCGCCGCGCTCGGCCAGGCCGCAGATGTTGGGGGTGCGTGCCGCGCCGCCGTAGCACGCCAGAGCGTCGGCACGCAGGGTGTCGGAGACCACGAAGAGAATGCTGGGATGCTCGACGGCCGCCGGAGTGGCGCCGGGCGCGGGTGTCGGAGATCCGTGCGAAGTGATCGCCGGCTCTCCGCAGGCCGCGGCGCCAGCGAGGAGCAGCGTCAGCGCGGCGCGGCGCAGCGTGACGGTCGTACGCCGCGTTCGTCGCGCTAATCCGGGACCGGCCGACATGGCGGCCTAGGATAGACTGAAAATGATGCCGTCATCGCCGTATTCCGCTGGCGCGGGTCTTCATCGCTTCGCCGTGCTGCTCGCCTGCGCGGTGGTCGGACTGATCGCCGCCGGAGCCAACGTCACGAGCAAGGACGCGGGTCTTTCGGTGCCCGATTGGCCCACCTCCTACGGCGGCATCAACCCGCCGCGCTGGTACGAGATCGAGACCGTGCGCGCCGAACACGGCCATCGTCTGTACGCCGGCACGGTGGCGATCGCCACGCTCGGCCTGGCGATCGCGCTGCAGCGGCGCGAGCCGCGACGCTGGGTCCGCCGGCTGGGCTGGACCGCCGTCGCAGCGGTGCTGGCGCAGGCGGTGCTCGGAGGCATCACCGTGCTCTTCTTTCTGCCCACGGCGGTGTCGGTTGCCCACGCCGGACTGGCTCAGCTTTTCCTCTGCTTGACCGTGCTGCTGGCGCTCGCCACCTCGTCCGCGTGGCGCTCACCCGCTGCGGCCGAGCCGGCGATCGTACCGGTGGCCGGCGCGGCGGCAGTCGCGACCAGCGCGATCTACGCCCAGATCCTGCTCGGCGCGGTGATGCGTCATCTCGGCGCGGGTCTGGCGATCCCGGATTTCCCCTTGGTGTTCGGCGGTCTGTGGCCGACACACTGGAGCGCCGGCATCGCGGCGCACTACGCCCATCGAGTCGGAGCGCTGATCGTCACCGCGTTGGTAGTCCACGCGGTGGTGCGTATCTTCCGGGCGCGCGAGGCGGCGTCGTTCCTCCGCCTGCCGGCGCTGGCCTGGGTGGTGGTGCTGGGCGGACAGGTAACCCTTGGCTCGGTGGTCGTGCTCTCGCAGCGCGCCGTGGTGCCCAACACGGCGCACGTCGCGACCGGCGCGCTGCTCCTGGCGCTGGGCTGGGTGGTGACGCTCGGCGCCTGGCGGCTGCGCCGGGCAGTGAAAGCAGAAGCCGCGCTGGAGAGTCCCGCGGCGGTGCGCGAGGCGGTGGCGTGAAGAGCGCGGCGTCGTCGCTCGCCGAGAACACGCGCTTCGCCGACCTGGCGGAGCTCACCAAGCCGCGCATCACCGGCATGGTGGCGGTCACCGCCGCGGCGGGGTTCCTGCTCGCAGCGCAGGACGGACCGCTCGACATTTTGCGCCTCGTCCACACTCTGCTCGCCACGGCTTTGGTGTCGTCCGGCGCCGGAGCGCTCAATCAGGTGGTCGAGCGTGACACCGACGCCCGCATGCGTCGCACCGCGTCGCGGCCGCTACCCGCCGGCAGGCTCGATCCCGACACCGCCCTCCTCTGGGGCGTGGGTTTGGTGGTGGGCGGCTTGGCCTGGCTGGCCCTGTCGGTCAACCTGCTCACCGCGCTGCTCGGAGCGTCTACCGTGGCGCTCTACGTGTTTGCCTACACGCCGTTGAAACGGGTGAGCTCGCTCTCGACCCTGGTGGGAGCGATCCCCGGCGCG
Source organism: Thermoanaerobaculia bacterium (assembly GCA_963821905.1). Classification (GTDB taxonomy): domain Bacteria; phylum Acidobacteriota; class Thermoanaerobaculia; order Multivoradales; family JAGPDF01; genus CAWGFP01. Next base: position 250,117 of record CAWGFP010000009.1, read on the forward strand.
GTACCACCGATGATGGGGTGGACGGCGGTGCGTGACCGCCTCGAGCCCGGCGCGTGGGCGCTGTTCGCGATTCTCTTTCTCTGGCAATTGCCGCATTTCCTCGCCATCGCCTGGATGTACCGCGAGGATTACGGGCGCGGCGGTTTCCCCATGCTGCCGGTGAACGACCCCGGCGGCCGCCGCACGGCGCTCCAGGCGCTGCTCTACGGCGGCGCGCTGGTGCCGGTGAGCCTGCTGCCAGCGCCGCTCGGCCTGGTGGGCGGCGTCTACCTGGCGGGCGCTCTCCTGCTCGGTTTGGCCTACTTCGCGGCGGGCGTCGGCTTCGCGCGCGATCGCACCGACGCGCGCGGCGCGCAAGTTGTTGCTCGCCTCGGTCGCCTACCTGCCGCTCCTTCTCGCGGTGATGCTGATCGACCGTCTGCTGGGATGACCCCGAAGACCTTGCCGCGCATCTTCGGGCGCTGAGCCGCGTGCCCCTCCGCCGCGTCCTGCTGTGGGGATTCCTGGTCGCCGTGCTGCTCGCGGTGGGGGTGGCGGCGTTGCGCACGCGCACCTGGTCGAGCGGCTCGCAGGCGCCGCCGGTGCTCTTCCAGCTCCCCGAGTTCACGCTCGCCAACCGCGACGGCTCGCAGGTGACGCTCGCCAGTCTGCGCGGCGAGCCCTTCGTCGCCGGCTTCGTCTTCACCCGCTGCGGTGGCGTCTGCCCGCGCATCACCGAGCAGATGATCCGCCTCGCCACCCTGGTGCAACACCCGCATCTGCTGCGGCGGGTGTCCTTCACCGTCGATCCCGGCTTCGATACCGCGCCCGTGCTCGCCGCCTACGCTGGCGACCACGGCATCCGCGACGACCGCTGGCTGTTCCTCACCGGCGAGCCGGTCGCCGTGCGGACGCTGGTCCATGACGGTTTCAAGCTCTCCGTCGAGGCCTCGGGTACGCCGGAGGAGCCGATCGTCCATTCGACGCGGCTGGTGCTGGTCGATCGCGTCGGCCGCGTGCGCGGCTACTACGAGGCCTTCGAGGAGGAGGCCATCGGACGCCTGCTGTCGGATCTTCGTGCCGTGATGCGCGAGAGTTAGGATGGACCGGGGCCGTCATATCTTGCTTGGGCCCGTGGCCATGACGTACACTCCCGGCGCGTTCCGCATCACCGTCATGGACACGTATCATCTGATTCCAGCCCTCACGGGCGAGGAGGCTTGATGAGCGTTCTCGAGCGCGACGAGCACGTCGCGCACGGCCACTCCGAGCATCACCACGAAGAGGGGTTTCTGCGGAAGTACGTCTTTTCGCAGGATCACAAGGTGATCGGCATGCAGTACGGCTTCACTGCGCTTTGCTTCCTCCTCTTCGGCTTCACCCTGATGCTGCTCATGCGCTGGCAGCTGGCTTTCCCGGGCAAGCCGATCCCGGTGATCGGCAAGTTGGCTCGGCGAGGCCAACGCGCCGGGCGGCATCATGCTGCCGGAGTTCTACAACCAGCTCGGCGCCATGCACGGCACGATCATGGTGTTCCTGGCCATCGTGCCGCTGGCGGTCGGCGCGTTCGGCAACTACGTCGTGCCGCTCCAGATCGGCGCGCCCGACATGGCGTTCCCCAAGCTCAACATGGCGAGCTACTGGGTCTACTTCATCGGCGGCGTGGTGATGTTCTCGAGCTTCTTCGTCCCGGGCGGCGCCGCCAACTCCGGCTGGACGTCGTACCCGCCACTGTCGGTAACCGCGACCACCGGGCAGACCGTGTGGTTGCTCGGCATGGTGTTCCTGATCACGTCGTCGCTCCTCGGCTCGGTGAACTTCATCGTCACGATCTTCCAGCTGCGCGCCAAGGGGCTGTCGTTCATGCGCCTGCCGTTCTTCGTCTGGGCGCAGCTCGTGACCTCGTTCCTGCTCCTGCTCGCCTTCCCGCCGCTCGAGGCGGCGGCGGTCATGCAGCTCATGGACCGCGTGGCCGGCACGAGCTTCTTCCTGCCGAGCGGCCTGGTGGTCACCGGCCAGGTGCTGGCCAACTCCGGCGGCGGCAGCCCGCTGCTCTGGCAGCACCTCTTCTGGTTCCTCGCCCACCCCGAGGTCTACGTGCTCATCCTGCCGGCCATCGGCATCGTCGCCGAGGTGATCGCCAACAACACCCGCAAGCCGCTGTGGGGCTACAAGGCGATGGTCGGCGCCACCGTGTTCCTCGGCTTCATGTCCTTCGTCGTCTGGGCCCACCACATGTTCATGACCGGCATGGGCACGGCGATCATCGGCGTTCTTCCAGACCACCACGATGATCATCTCGATCCCGTCGGTGGTCATCCTTTCGGCGCTCTTCCTGTCGCTCTGGGGCGGCTCGATCCGCTTCAACACGCCGATGCTCTTCGCGCTCGCCTTCCTGCCGATGTTCGGCATCGGCGGCCTGACCGGCCTGCCGCTCGGTCTCGCGCCCACCGACATCCATCTGCACGACACCTACTACGTCATCGGCCACTTCCACTACGTGGTGGCGCCGGGGACGATCTTCGCGATGTTCGCCGGCATCTACTACTGGTTCCCCAAGATCACCGGCCGGAAGATGAACGAGATGCTGGGCAAGATCCACTTCTGGCTGAGCTTCATCTTCATCAACGGCGTCTTCATGCCGATGTTCATCCAGGGCATGGCGGGCGTCTCGCGCCGGCTCTACGACGGCGGCCAGCAGTACGCCCACGCCCAGGGCGTCCTGCAGTGGAACACCTTCATGTCGGTCTCGGCCTGGCTGCTCTTCCTGGCCCAGATCCCGTTCATCATCAACTTCTTCCTCAGCATCAAGCGCGGCAAGGCCGTGTCCGCCAACCACTGGGAGGCCACCACCCTCGAATGGGCGGCCACCACCTCGCCGCCGATCGCCCACGGCAACTTCGCGCATCCGCCGGTGGTGGTGCGCGGTCCCTACGAATACAGCCCGCCGGAGGCTCCGGCCGGCTTCCTGCCGCAAGGCGAGCCGGCGCGGGGCTAGGGGGCGACCATGCAGATTCCCTACACCACCGACAACCATCCCGAGACCGGGGTTTACAACGCCAAGCTCGGCGTCTGGCTCTTCCTGGCCTCGGAAGTGATGCTCTTCGGCGCGCTCTTCTCGAGCTACATCCTGCTGCGCACCAGCGCCGAGCACTGGCCGCACGGCGTCGAGGAGGGTCTCAACGTCCCGCTCGCTACGGTCAACACCATGGTGCTCATCGCTTCGTCGGTGACCATGGTGATGTCCTGGGCGGCGGCGCGGCTGCACGACCTCAAGAAGTTCCGGCTGTGGATGGGGATCACCTTCCTCTGCGGCCTCGCCTTCCTGGGCATCAAGTACGTCGAGTACTCGGACAAGTTCCACCACGGCCACCTGCCCGCCAACAGCACGTTCCTGGCGATCTACTTCACGCTCACCGGGCTGCACGGGCTGCACGTCATCGGCGGCATGATCGTCAACGGCTACCTCTGGGGCCCGGGAGTGAAGCTCTTCCACCGCGATCCGGCGCGGTTCGCGAACCGCATCGAGGTGGCCGGGCTGTATTGGCACTTCGTCGACCTGGTGTGGATCTTCCTCTTCCCCGTCCTCTACCTGCTGTAGGAGAGCGCCGATGAGCGGACATTCGCCCGAAGAGATCAAGCGCGAGACGCGGGTCTACATCATGGTGTTCGTCGCCCTGGCGGCGCTCACCGTGATCACGGTGGCGGTCAGCCGGCTGCATCTCGGCCCGTCGGCGGCACTCGCCGTGGCCCTGATCATCGCCTGCACCAAGGGCACGCTGGTGGCTTGTTACTTCATGCACCTGCTGTCGGAGAAGAAGGTCATCTACGCCGTGCTCATTCTCACCGTGGTTTTCTTCGTGGTGTTGATGAGCATCCCGGTGGGAGGCCATCTCGGCTCGACAGCGATCCACGGGAGTTAGGAGCGTTCGATGTCGCTACGCGGCTTCCATCTCTTCTTCATCGCGGCGTCGGTGCTGCTGTCGGCGTGGGTCGGCGCCTGGGCGGTGGAGCGGCAGAATTGGTGGATGGCGGCGATCTTTTTCGTACTCGGCGCGGCGCTGGTGGTGTACGGACTGCGCGTGCGGCGCAAGCTCGCCGCGCTGGTGAGGTGAGGAGATGATGCGGCGGATCGTGCTCGCCTGGCTCGTCTGCGCCGCGCTTCCGGCATTGGCCATGGCCTGTCCGGTGTGTTGGGGCGGCGGCGATTCGCAGGCGCTCCTGGGCATGAACCGCGCCATTCTGTTCCTGTTGGGATGCGTCGGCCTGGTCTTCGCCGGCGTGGGCAAAGTGGTTTGGGACATTCATCGCCGCATCCGCCGACGCGAGCGGCTGCGGCTCGTCGACGGAGGGGCGCGCTCGTGATCGACTCGATGGTGCGGTGGCTCGGTTTTCCGCCGGACGCTTCGGCGCACGGTCTGGCGCTCGACCGCATGACCGCGGTGGTGCACTGGATGATGCTCGTGCTCTTCATCGGCTGGGGCGCGTTCTTCATCTACACCCTGGTCCGCTTCCGCGCCGGCCGCCAGCCGCAGGCGATCTACAACGGCGCCAAGGGCGGCATCGCCAAGGGCTCCGAGATCGCGATCATCGCGGCCGAAGTCCTGCTCCTCGTGCTGTTCGCTTTTCCCACCTGGGCGACCTGGGTGAAGCTGCCGGCGGCGACCGACAATCCGCTCGAAGTGCGCGTGATCGCCGAACAGTTCGCCTGGAACGTGCACTACCCGGGCGCCGACGGCGTGTTCGGGAAGACCGACGTCAAGCTGGTCAACAGCAACAACCCGGTCGGGCTCGACAAGAACGATCCTGCTGCTGTCGACGACGTCACCACCATCAACCAGCTCCACGTCCAACAGGACCGGCCGGTAATCGTGCGCCTGTCGTCGAAGGACGTCATCCACAGCTTCGGCCTGCCGGTGATGCGCGTCAAACAGGATGCCATCCCGGGCCTCGAGATCCCTCTCCACTTCACCCCGGTCAAGACCAGCCCTGCATACCCGGCCTGCGCCGGCAAGAAGGAATGCTGGGAGATCGGCTGCGCCCAGCTCTGCGGCCTGGGCCACTTTCGCATGCGCGGCTTCCTCAACGTCCACAACGCCGAGCAGTTCCAGAAGTGGATGAGCGAGCAGACGCCGGCGGTGGGCGGGTCGTAAGCTCGCCCTCCCGCCCCCAGATCCTTCGCTGCGCTCAGGATGACAGCGAGAGGGAGGATGATCCCAATGTCATCCTGAGCGAAGCGAAGGATCTGGGAGGGGGCTACGTCCCAACGTGATCGACGTCCGCTCGCTTCCTGCGCTCAACGCCATCCTCAACGGCCTCTCGGCGACACTCCTAGTCGTCGGCTATGTCCTGATTCGCCAGCGCCGCATCGCCGCCCATCGCGCCGTCATGATCACGGCGTTGATCACCTCCAGCTCTTTTTCTGACCAGCTACCTCATCTACCACTACCAGGTCGGCTCAGTGCGCTTTCCGGGGACCGGGACGGTGCGCACTGTCTATCTCTCGATCCTGCTCACTCACACCGTGCTCGCCGCCGCGGTGCCGGTGCTGGCGCTGATCACGCTGTCGCGCGCATTGAAGGCGCGCTATCCGGCCCACAAGCGGATCGCGCGCTGGACGCTGCCGATCTGGCTCTATGTTTCGGTGACCGGGATCGTCGTCTACTGGATGCTCTACCAGATGCGCTGGTGAGCGCGGCGGCTCACTGGCCGTCGATGGTGGCGAAGGGCAGGAACGAGGGCGCCGGCTCGCTTTCCTGGGGCGCGGTTTCGGCGCTGGTCGGTCGGCTTCGGGCGGTTCGGGCCGCTCGGGGCGCAGGCCGACGTAGATGTAGCGGCCCAGCCCGCGACTGTAGACCACATCCGGTCCCTGCTCGGCGGCGGTGCGCAGCTGGTTGAGCTTGGAATCCAGGTCGTCGATGAAGTGCAGGGCGAGCGCCTCGGCGGTCATGGGCTCGACCGGCGAGCCGAACTCGTGCTGGCCCTGGTGCGACAGCACCAGGTGCTCGAGGTGGAGCTGCAGATCGGCTGGGAAGTCCGGGATCGCGGCGCAGCGCTCGCGCAGCAGGTCGCGGCCGATGACCACGTGGCCGACCAAGCCGGCCCGCGCAGCGTGTAGTCGTTGGCCGGCATGGCGCCGAGCTCGACGCAGCTTGCCGAGGTCGTGGAAGAGCACTCCGAGCAGCACCAGGTCGCGATCGAGCTCGCGGATAGTGTCCGCAGATCATCTCCGCCAGCTCGGCCATCGACACCACGTGCTCGAGCAGTCCGCCGCGGTAGGCGTGGTGCATGGACTTCGCGGCCGGGTGCTCGCGCAGCGCCTCGCCGTGGAACTGCCAGGGTCTCCTCGGCCAGGCGGCGCAGGGGCGCGCGGGCGACTGGCGTCCGGGTAGAGGCGCTCGAGACGGCGCCAGAGGTCGTCGATGTCGTCGCGGGTGGACGGGATGAGCTTCGATTCGTCGAAGCCGTAGTTGCGGTCGTCCTCGGTGGCCTCGCGGCACTGCGTCGACGTTGAGCTGCAGCGGCCTCGTTGAAGTTCTCGACCCGTGCCGCGGAAGGCGACGAAACGGTGCGCCTCGAAGGCGCCGCGGAGCGCCGGGCTGTCCGACCAGACCTTGGCCGGCGATGCGAGCCGCTGGCGTCGCGCGAGCTCGAGGTCGAGAAAGTCCTTGCCGTTGCGGTCCTGGCGCAGCTCCTTCTTGGTCAGGAGAGCGAAGCCCTGGACGATGTCGCCGGCCTGCCAGGTCCGGATCGGCTCGTTGCGGCGGTTTCGTACCGCAGTCAGCGTTTTCGAGTATATGGCACCCCGACTTGCTAATCTTGGCGCCATGCACGCGACGACTGTCCTCCTGCGGGGCCGCGCTATTGCTGTGCGCGGTCGCCGTTCTGGCCCAATCCGATTCGCCGAGCAACGTCGATCCCACCGTCTGGCCCGAAGCCCAGCGTTCCTTCATCCAGGACGGCGCCGGCTGGCTGCTCACTCCCGCGCAGCGGCTCGAGCTGCTGTCGCTCGACGAGGCGGCGCGAACGGATTGGATCGAGCGCTTCCTCGCCGACCCGGATCCGTCCACGCCGGCCAACGAGCTGACCGAGGGCATCGCCCGCCGCCAGGCGCTGGTCTTCGAGACGACGCTCACTCTGGCCGACGTCGCGGGCCGCGATCCTGTTCCTGCACGGCGCGCCGCGCGAGCGCAAGGTGATCGACTGCGGCGTCGCGTTTCGACCGCTCGAGATCTGGACGCTACGCGCGGCGCCGGCAAGCCGGCAGCGCTGGTGCTCTACCGCCCGTGGCCAGCCAACCGTTCCGTCTCTGGCTCCCACCGACTCCAAGCGGGTGCTCTACACCGCGGAGATGGAGTACTGGCTGATGCAGTGGGAGGAGCTGCGCGCCGATCCGCGCTATTGGTCTCCGGCAAGCGCTTCGACCTCCAGAACTGCAAGGAGACGCCAGCGCGTCGACGAGGCGACCGGCGTGCGCGGGCTCTCGGGCTTCACGCGACAAGCGGCCCACCGATGAAGCCGATCGAGCGGCCTCCTGGCGCGCGCCGAAGGACCTCGCGGCCTGGGCGCGAGCGGCGGCGAAGACCACGCTGCGCGGCTCAGCCCGAGGCGCTCGAAGGCGTGCGCTCTCGGAATGTGCAGCTTCCCGGACAGGGCGCGGGCAGCGCATCGCTGTCGCGCACTGTTCGCCGTCCTGCCGGAGCGGGCTCTTGCTCGGCCACGTCGACCGGGAAGCGAGAAGCCGCGTCTGCGGCTGACGCGTCGAGGGATGCTCGAGCAGGACGGCCAGCCGTTCGAGGGTTCCGCATCCGCTTCGAGTCCGAGCCGCCGGAGCGATGGCATGCCGGTGGCGCTTGCCGGGCGAGCGCGCGCTGCGCCCGGGCCATTCCTACGTCGTGCGGCTGCGGATCAAGGACGAGGTGGCGGCGGCCGAGGCGCGACCTCGCCCGGGCTTCGCGGTGCCGGCGCGCTCAGCCGCAGGTCGAGCCTCCGGTGCCGGAGTCGGCGATCGCCGAGATCGCCGGCGAGCTCGAGCACGAGCGCATCGCCGGCCGCGACGGCCTGGTCCTGCCGCCGCCCGAGGACGACGTGGTGCTCGGGCTCTGGCGCGCCGAGGCTCTGGTCACCGGCGAGCGCATCCAGAAGGTCGTCTTCCTGGTCAACGGCACGGCGCAGCTCACGCGGACCAAGCCGCCGTTCCGCGCCGAGATGCGCCTGCCCGATTCCCCACCGAGCAGGTGGTGCGCGCCGAGGGGTACGACGCCCAGGGCGAGCTGGTGGCGGCCGACGAGGTCGTCCTCAACCAGCCGCGGGGCGCGCTCGCGGTCTGCATCGTCGACCGCCCAAGCGCGGCGCCTCGGCGACGCCGCGGCGTGCGCGCGCAGGCCGAGGTCGTGGTGCCCGAGGGCCGGCGGATCGAGTAGGTGGAGTTCGGGTCGGCGGACGACAGACTGGCGACCACCGTGACGGCGCCGCCCTGGCAGGCGGAGTTCGCCATGCCGCCAGGGGGCGACGTGGCCTACGTCACCGTGGTGGCGACGCTCGACGACGGCCAGCCGGGCCGAGGACGTGCGCTTCCTCACGCACGCCCGAGTACTTCGAGCAGGTCGACGTCAACCTGGTCGAGCTCTACGTCACGGTGATCGACCGCGCGAGCCAGCCCGGTCGCCGGGCTGACGGAGGCCGACTTCGAGGTCCTCGAGGACGGGCGGCCGCAGAAGATCGCGCAAGTTCGAGCTGGTCGAGAACCTGCCGCTCACCGTCGGCATGGTGATCGACACCTCGGGCTCGATGGCGACCGTCGCTGGGCGCAGGCGCAGGCGCGCCGCGGCCGAGTTCCTGCGAACGCCGTGGTGACGCCGCGCGACCGGTGCTTCGCCGTCGAGCTTCTCCGACCGGCCGACGTTGCTGATGCCGCCGCACCGACGACGCCGAGGCGGTGGCCCGGCGCTCGCGCGGCCTGCAGGCCGACGGGCGACACCGCGCTCCACGACGCCATGGTCCACGCCTCTACTACTTCCGCGGCATCGCGGGCCAGCGCGCCCTGGTGCTGCTGTCGGACGGCGAGGACACCGCGAGCTAGATCGCCTTCCGCGACGCGCTGGAGTACGCGCGGCGCAGCGGCGTGGCGATCTATGCCATCGGCCTCGACTGTCGGCGGCTTCGGCACGGCCTGCGCAAGCAAGCTCGGCGACCTCGCCCAGGAGACCGGCGGCCGTGCTTTCTTCATCCGGCAAGGCGGAGGAGCTGGCCGACGTCTACGCGGAGATCGAGCGCGAGCTGCGCAGCCGGTACCTGCTCGCCTACTCGCCCGACGCCCGCCACAGGAAGGGCAGTATCCGCGAAGTCGAGGTCAAGGCTCGCGCTGCCGGGTTGAAGGCGCGCACGATCCGCGGCTACTATCCTTGAAATGAAGAGCGCCGCGCGTAGCCTCCGATTCCTCCTCGTGCTCCCCCTGGTGGCCACGCCGCTGGCGGCCCAGGGAGGCAGTTCTCGTTCGGCAAGCTCAACCGTAGCTACGAGAACCTGGTGGGGGACCTGCAGCCGATCACCCAGGGACCGGTCACCGTCGACCTCTCCTCGCCCAGCCACACCCTGGTGCTCAAGAGCAATCGCCTGGTGTTGACGCCGGAGGGCGGCGCGCACCGGGCCCACCTGGAGCTCGAGCTCCTGGGCAAGGGTCAGCTCATCGCCGACCTCGAGGGTGCGGGACTGCAGACCCGCCTCCAGGACGAGCTGTTCGTGCCGCCTCAGACGCTCAGCCTCGACGGCAAGGTGCGTATGCGGCGCATCGAGGGTGGCTACGAAGTGACCGCGCTCGAGAGTCCGGCGCAGGTCGAGCTGGCGATTCAGAGCAAGCTCACCAACGACATCCTCGGCTTGTGCGACGGCGTGGCCCTCTTCACCGGGCTCGACTGCGCGGCCCTCGAACGCGCCCTGACCCGCGCCAAGATCCCGATGCCCGCTGCGGGCGGGACCTACCTCCTGCCGGACGCCGATCTCACCGAGGCCGATCGCGCCGCGCTCGACGCCTACCTCGGCACGCCGGCGCGCTGACCGTGCCCTTCCGCGTCGCTCCGCTCACCTGGCTGCTGCTGGGGGCGATCGTCGCCGTCTTCGGGCTGGAGCTCATGAGCGGCGCGACGAGCGACCCGCGTGCGCTGGTGCGGCTCGGGGCCAACGTCCCGGTCTTGGTCTGGCAAGGGGAGTGGTGGAGGCTCCTGACCGCGATGTTCCTGCACGGAGGGCTGCTCCACCTGCTGCTCAACGGCTGGGCGCTCTACCAACTCGGTGGCCTTTTCGAGGCCTGGATGGGCTCGGGACGGATGGCCATGACCTACCTCGTTGCCGGGCTCGCGGGATCGCTCGCCAGCCTCTTTTTCCTGCGCGGCGGCATGTCCGTGGGGGCCTCGGGGGCCATCTTCGGGGTACTGGGGGCGCTGGTGGGGGTCCTGGTGCGTCGCCGCGACCGCCTGCGGCCGCAGGCCAAGCAGCTTCTCTATCAGCTCCTGATGTGGGCCGGAATCAACGTTTTCTTGGGATTCAGCACCCCCGGTATCGACAACGCCGCCCACCTCGGGGGGGCCGTGGCGGGCTTGGCCCTTGGGCTGATCCTGCGCCCGCGCTGGGAACGGGAGCCTCCTCTGATAGCATGACGTGTTGATTTCAGGGCGGAAACCGACGGTTCCGCCTATAGCTCACCCCAGGAGACTCCCCATGGCGCGCAATCTCAATACCCGTCTGACCTATTTTACGGTCGAGGACGAAGGCATCCTCGCCGAGGCGTTCTCGGAGTTCGAGAAGGAAGTCTTCGCCATCACCTACAAGGTCACCGGGACCGAAGACGTCTTCGTCACCACCAAGCGAGACCAAGGAGGCGATGGACCGGCACGACGTGCCCTACAACCTGCTCGCCGAAGAGGACGCCGCGAAGATCCCGCTCTACCACTCGCCGCTGTCGCGCGAGGAACTGGGCGACTCGAGGACGCGGTGAAGGCGCTCGCGCTCGCCAACCGCGCCATCGCGCTCGCCTGCGTCGGCGTCAACGGCGAGACCAACCTCGGCTTCGATCTGTCGAATGGCCCGAAGAACTACACCTACTTCACCGCGCCCGCCGGCCACACCTTCATCATGCGGTTGTTCTTCGACCGCAAGGAGGCGGTCAAGTTCCTCGAGAAGCTGACCATGCGGCGACACCAAGGCGGTCGAGTGGGCGAAGTCGATTCCGCTCGCCGCGCCTCGGAGCTCAAGAGCTACCACTGAACCGGTGACCCTGCCGCTCTTCGAGGAGACCTACACCGTCTCGGCGCTCGGCGCCGAGGTGCGTGACTTCCTCGGCGAGGCCTTTCGCTCGGTCTGGGTGGCGGGGGAGATCCAGCGCCCGGCGCTGCGTGGCGGCCATCTCTACTTCGACCTGGTGGAGAAGGGACCCGGCGACAAGATCGTCGGCAAGCTCGAAGCGGTGCTCTGGCGCACCGACGGTGAGCGCGTGCGCCGAGTCCTCTCCGCCTCGGGCCAGCAGCTCCAGGACGGCCTGGCAATCCGCTGCCGCGCCGATCTCGATTTCTACCCGCCGCAAGGGCGCCTGCGCCTCCAGGTGCGCGAGGTCGATCCGGTCTTCACCGAGGGCGAGCTCGCTCGCCGCCGGCGAGAAACGCTCCTCTGGCTCGAAGCGGAGGGCCACCTCGGCCGCAACCGGGCGTTGGCCCTGGCCGATCTGCCGCTGCGGCTCGGACTGGTGACCGCGGAGGGCAGCGCGGCCGCGGCGGACTTCCTGGCGACTCTGCGCGAGAGCGGCTTCGGTTTCCGGGTCGTGTTCATCCACGCCGCGGTGCAGGGCCCGGGCGCCGAACGCGAGATCGCGACGGCGCTGCGGGCGCTCGCCGGCGCCGGCGTCGATTGCGCGCTGCTGGTGCGCGGCGGCGGCTCGCGCGCCGACCTGCAGGCTTTCGACAGCCGCTCGGTGGCACTGGCCGTCGCGCAGGCGCCCTTTCCGGTGCTCACGGGCCTCGGTCACGAGATCGACGACTCGGTCGCGGACCGGGCCGCGCACCTCGCCTTCAAAACTCCCACCAAGGCGGCAGAGTTCCTGGTCGAGCGGGTTGCGGCGGCGGAGCGGCGGCTGGCCGAGCTGCGCCGCGCTCTGGTTCGTGGCGCGCGCCTGCCGCTCGCTGGGCGGCGGGAAACGCTAGCCGGCATGGCGACGAGGCTGCGGCGATCCTCGGCTCGCATCGAGCGGCTCGCCGAGAAGGTGTCGGCGCTCGCCCGCACGCTCCAGGCGACGGGACGCGCCAGGCTCCGGGGCGCCGGGAGTCAGCTCGACGCGACGCGGCGCAGTGTCGCATCCGCGGCCACCCGCCGAGTCGCCGCGGCGACGACGTTGCCGGCCAGCGCGACGCGGCGCATCGCCGACCTCGCCACGGCGGCGGTGCGCCTCGCCTCGGCGCGCCTCGAGGGTCAGGCCGCGCGGGCACGGCTGCTCGACCCTCAGCGCACGCTCGAGCGCGGCTATAGCATCACGCGCTGCGAGGGCCGCCTGGTGCGAGCGGCGGCCCAAGCGCGACCCGGCGAGCGTCTCTCGACGAGACTCGCCGACGGCAGCATCTCGAGCATCGTGGAGGAATCATGAGCGAGCCCGAAGGTCCCAGCTTCAGCGCCGCGCTGGTCGAGCTGGAGGCCATACTGCACCGCATCGAGAGCGAGGAAACCGACATCGACGGTCTGGCGAGCGAGCTCAAGCGCGCCACCGAGCTGCTCGAGATCTGCCGCGGCAAGATCCGCCGCGCCGAAGTGGAAGTGACGCAGATCGTGCAGAAGCTCGAGGCGCCGAACGGGGGAGATTGAGTTCCGCGATCTCGGTGCGATTGTCATCCTGAGCGAAGCGAAGGATCTTGACCACCTGCGGCGCGTGCACCACTTCAGCCTCCGTGGTCCAGATCCTTCGCTGCGCTCAGGATGACACTGCGTGCCTGTTAGGTTCCCCCGAAACCGCCGGGCGCGCAGTGCGTAGTGTGTGACGAGAGGAGTGTCGGCCATGTACTGTCGCAACTGCGGCAAAGCGGTGGACCCCAAGGCGATAGTTTGCTTATCGTGCGGCGCGGTGCCGCTCACCGGCCGTAAGTTCTGTCAGAACTGCGCCGCCGAGACCGATCCCGCCGCCTTCATCTGCGTCAAGTGCGGCGTCAAGCTCGCGCAGGGCCCGCTCCCCGGCGCCAAGTCGCGCATCGCGGCCGGGCTGCTGGGTATCCTGCTGCCGGGCCTCGGCATCCAGCGCTTTTACCTCGGCTTCATTGGCATCGGCATCCTCCAGATCGTCGTCACCATCATCACCTGCGGCTTCGGCGCGATCTGGGGCTTCATCGAAGGCATCGTGCTGCTCGCCGGCGGCATGGACCGCGACGCGCAGGGCAATCCGCTGACGACGTGATGGGGAGCGCCGGCTAGGCGCAGAAACCGCGGATGGTGCGCTCGAGCACTCGCGCGGCGGTTTCGACGCTCGGCAGGTCCACCCACTCCACGGCGGCGTGGGCGCCGTCCCCGGTGGGGCCGAACATCGCGGTGGGAATGCCGGCCGCCGAGAGCAATGCACAGTCCGTCCAGTAGGAGACGCCTGCGAGTCTTGGCGGCGCGCCGGTCTCGCCGGCGATCGAGGCTGCCAGCGCGCGCACGATGGCCGCGCTGGGATCCACCTCGTGCGGCCGGCGCATCAGGCCGGCGGTGAGGGTGGCGGCGAACGCCGAATCTCGATCGCCGAGGCGAGTCAGGATCTGCTGCAGCCGCGCCTCGGCCGCGCCTGCCACCTCGCCGGGCAGCGATCGCCATTCGACGGCTAGCCGGCACTGCGAGGGGTAGGTGCTCCAGCCCTCCCCGCCCTGGATGGTCGAGGCGTGTAGCGATCCGGTGCCCAGCAGCGGATGCGCCGGGCCCGCGCGCAGCTCCTCTTGCAGACGCTCGATCTCGACCAGCACTCGCCCCATGTGCGCGATGGCATCGATGCCGTGGTCGGGGCGCGAGCCATGGGCGGCGCGGCCCGCGGTCTCGACCTCGAACCAGGCGAAGCCCTTGTGCGCCACCACCAAGTCGAGGTGGGTCGGCTCGGTGACGATCGCGGCGTCGGCCGTGAAGGCCGCCGCCACCTCCGCTGTGCCGAGGCTCGCCACTTCCTCGTCGGCGACGCAGGCCACCAGCACGTCGCCGGCGAGACCGCCCCGGGCGGCGCGTTCGGCTGCGACCAGCATCGCGGCGACGCCGCCCTTCATGTCGTAGGCGCCGCGCCCGTAGAGACGGTCACCTTCGATGCGCGGCTCGAGCGGCACGTCCATGCCGGCGTGGCCGACCGTGTCGATGTGGCCGTCGAGCATCAGGCTGCGGCCCTCGCCGCGGCCGCGGAACACACCCACGACCGACGGACGGCCGGGGGCCGTTTCCAGCCAGTGGGTCTCCGCCCCGGCGTGATCCAGCCAGGCGAGGACGAACTCGGCGATGGCGCGCTCCCCCGCACCGGACGGCACCAGGGTCGGATTGACCGAGTCGATCGCTACCAGGCGCGAGAGCAGATCGACGAGCTCGCTCATCGCGTCCTCGCGCTCAAGGAGCGGCAACGGCGACGAAACACTGGCGCAGCTCGGCGGCGAGGTTGATGTCCCAGGCCAGGCGCTGGCCGTCCTCCCAGCCGTCGCGGCTGTCTTCCGCCTTGCCGTGGACGTAGAACGTCGCGTCGAGGGCCGAGGCGCAGCTGGTGAACGACTCGTAGCGCCGCTCGCGCATGCCGCGCATGAAGGCGGCCCCGTACGAGGGCTCGTCTTCGGCGCGCTCGACGATGCGCTCGGCATCCTCGAGCAGCTCGTCGATGCGGGCCGCCACCGCGGCGTTGGCCTGGCTCGCCTTCCAGGCCTCGTAGTGTCTTCGCGTTTGCTCCCAGTTCTCCGGCAGCGCCTCGACTCGCCGGCGGTTCCAGCCCGCCTGGGCGCGTGCCTGGTCGAGGCCAGCGACCGGCTCGAGAACGGTGGCGATGGCCTGCGAGGCCGCCGCGGCGTTGGGGCGCGCCGAGCGCGGAAACTTGAGCTCGACCCGGCAACGGCGCTGTTCGTGGAGGGTGTACGGGCCGTCGCTCCACGCCACGCGGTAGGGCTCGGCGAGCTCGACGCGCACCTTGAGCCCGGTGATCGTCCAGTCGATGCCGCTCACCTGAGCCGGCTCTCCGGCTTCGAAGCGGAGCGCGTTCCCCGACGCCCGGTTGCCCGAGACTTCGTTATCGGTGAAGTGGTCGGTGCATTCCGAGAACATCGCCGACCGGGTGAGCACCCAGCTGCCGCGCCACTGCGATTGCAACTCGCCCTCGGAGTCGGCGGCGAGCGGGGGCGCCTGCAGCACGAGCAGCGCGACCAATGGCAGGAATCGGTGCATGGATCGGGCTCCTTCAGCCGTGTACGGTCGGCCGCACGCCGCCCCGGGCGTGCAGGTCGCGCTCCAACCGAAGCCAACGCCGAAAACGCGTCGCCAGGGACACCTCGTCGATCTCTCGTCCCGCCAGGCGGTGGAAGAGCTGCCAGTGGCGCATCTCGGCCGGCCCGAGCTCGGCGAGCAACGCGCGCACCTCGTCGTCGTCGGTGGCTTCGTACAGCGCGGTGAAACGCTCGCACGAGCGCGCTTCGATCAAAGCGCCGACCAGGAGCCGATCCACCTTCTGAATCGGCTCGCGGCCGGTCTCGATGGCGTCGCGCAGTCCCTTGGCCCAGGGATTCGTGCGCCGGTTGGCCGGGCGCCAATCGCGGCGGTGGAGGAGGTGGAGCACCCGGCGCATGTGCTGGATCTCTTCGGCGGCGAGCGCCGACATCGTCTCGACGAGCTCGGAATCGGCCGGGTACCAGCCCACCAGCGCGAGGGCGGACAGCGCCGCTTGTTGCTCGCAGATCGCGTGGTCGGAGAGGAAGACCGGCAGATTCTCCGCCGCCAACCGGGCCCAGCTATCCGCAGTGGCCGACAGCAGCGGCAACTCGCTGCGCACCTCGCTGAGAGATGCCGTTTTCGCGGTGTTTCTGGCCGGCATTTGCGGCGCAGCCTATCCGAATCGACCCGAAAAGAGCCCGAAATCTGGACCTATTGACGGGACTCGATGGGCGGCCTATTATTCGGCCATAATGGCAAATAACGAAACAATCGACGACATTGACCGCACAATACTGACGATTGTTCAGGCAGATGCGCGTACGTCGAACGCCGAGATCGCCCGCCAGGTGGGCATGGCGCCCTCGGCGGTTCTCGAGCGTCTGCGCAAGCTGGAGTCGCGCGGTGTGCTTCGAGGCTGCGAGGCGAGGATCGATCCGCACGCATTCGGGCTCGGCCTTCTCGCCTTCGTATTCGTCCGCTCGGACGAGCGGCTGCGCAGTGGCGACACCGGTATTCGCCTCGCCGAGCTTCCCGAAGTTCTCGAGGTCCATCACATCGCCGGCGAGGATTGCTACCTAGCCAAGGTGCGCGCCGCCGATCCGGAAGCGCTCGGCCGCCTGTTGCGCGAGCGGTTTGGCGCCATCGAGTCAGTGCGATCGACCAAGACCACGATCGTGCTCGACACGATCAAGGAGTCCAACCGGCTACCGATCGCGCCGCTGCCAGCTGAGCTCGAGGTGGGCCATGGTTGAGCGGCTCGCACGGTTCCAGCGGAACGCCGCGGGTAGTGAGCGCGGCATGCTGCTCGCCGCTTTCGCGGCGCTCTACCTGGTCTGGGGTTCGACCTATCTCGCGATTCGCTACGCGATCGACACGCTGCCGCCGTTCCTCATGGCCGGCGCGCGGTTCGTCGTCGCCGGGGCAATCCTGTACCTCTGGGCCCGGGCTCGCGGAGCGGGCCGGCCGCAGGGCATTCATTGGCGCTCGACGGCGATCGTCGGCGGCTTCCTCTTGCTCGGTGGCAACGCCGGCGTGGTGTGGGCCGAGCTGCGCGTGCCGTCCGGGCTTGCCGCGCTCCTGGTGGCGACGGTGCCGCTCTGGATGGTGGTCCTCGATGCTCTGCGCCCGGGTGGCCGGAAGCCGGGCGGCCGTCTCCTGCTCGGCGTCGGCTTGGGCCTGTCGGGTGTCGCGCTCCTGGTCGGCCGCGGCGAGTTCGCGGGTGGCCGCGGCGTCGATCCGCTCGGTGCCTTGGCCCTGGTGCTCGCCTCGCTCGCCTGGGCGATCGGCTCGCTCTACTCGAAGACCGCCAAGCTCCCGGCCTCGCCGCTGCTCGCCACCGGCATGGAGATGCTGTGCGGCGGCGCCCTGCTCCTGGTCGCCGGCTCGCTGACCGGTGAGTGGGCGACTCTCGATCTGGCACAGGTGACACTGCGCTCGTGGCTGGCGCTGGCCTATCTGGTGACCTTCGGCTCGTTGATCGGCTTCACCGCCTACGTCTACGTGCTGGCGCGCACCACTCCGGCGATGGCCACGACCTACGCCTTCGTCAACCCGGTGGTGGCGGTGTTCCTCGGTTGGGCGTTCGCCGGCGAGCCGGTGTCGGCGCGCACGTTGATCGCGGCGGCGGTGATCGTCGCGGCGGTGGTGGTGATCACGATCTTCGAAGCGCCGGCCAGGCAGGCGCGGCTCGAGCCCCCAATACGGCTGGGGGCACAGCCGGTGGAGGATGGAGAACCAGCTGAGCCCGAGCTGCGCCGGGCGGGAGAGAGGTGATGTTCTACTTCGCGGCAGCTCTGGCGGTGGTTTCCAACGTCCTCTACCACGTGGGTCAGCGCTCGGTGCCGCGGGATCTTCACCCGCTGGCCTCGCTGGCGATCAACTACGGAGTGGCGCTGATCGGCACCTTGGCGCTGCTGCCGTTGATACCGTCGCAGAAGAGCTTCGGCGCCTCGCTGCGCGGCGTGCCTTGGGCGAGCGTTCTGGTGGGCCTCGCGATCGTCGGCGTGGAGCTCGCCATCCTCCTCGCGTACCGCGCCGGTTGGAGTGTCGGCCTGTTGTCGATTAGCATCGGGTCAGCGCTCGCGGTGCTGCTGGTGCCCGTCGGCCTACTTCTGTTTCGCGAGCGCGTGACGATGTCCAACCTTGCCGGGATCGCGCTGTGCATCGTTGGGATGGTCCTGATCACCCGCAAATAGGAGATTGCCCGCATGCTTTCCGCACTCGAGCGCCGCGAACACATCACCCGCATTCGCAATTTGCCGAAGAATCTGCAGGAGGCCGTGAAGGGTCTCGACGACCAGCAGCTCCAGACTCCCTACCGCGATGGCGGCTGGACGCCGGCGCAAGTCGTCCACCACCTGGCGGATTCGCACATGAACGCCTTCATCCGCATGCGCCTGGCATTGACCGAAGAGAAACCCACGATCAAGACCTACCACCAGGAGATCTGGGCCGAATTGCCGGATTCGAAGTCGCCGGTGCTGTCGCCCTCGATCGCCATCCTGCGCGGCCTGCACCGCCGCTGGGCCAATTTCCTGCGCTCGATCGGAAGAAAGGACTGGGCGCGGCCTGCGATCCATCCCGACAAGGGTGAAATGACGATCGAGGACTTCCTGGTCCTCTACTCGAACCACGGCGAAAAGCACGTCGAGCAGATCAAGGGATTGCGCCAGGCGCGCGGCTGGTAGTCAGTCGCCCTCCGTCGGCACAATCCCCAGCTCGCGGGCCCGCAGTCTCACCTGTCCGGCGTTCTGCGTTTCCTGCGAGCTGAACCGCTGCTCGGTCCACGGATCGCCGTACGTGTGGTAGCCGTTTTCCTCCCAGAAGCCGCGCCGGTCCTCGTTCAGGAGCTCGATTCCGCTCACCCACTTGGCGCTCTTCCAGGCGTAGAGATGCGGCACCACGAGGCGCACGGGACCGCCATGATCGACGGGCAGCGGCTCGCCGTTCCAGCGGTCGGCAAACAGCGCCTTGTCGGAGAGAAAGTCCTCGAGCGGCAGGTTCGTCGTGTAGCCGCCGTAGCAATGCATGCTCACGAAAGCGGCGTCGTCGAGAACACGGGCCTGGCGCAAGACGACGCGGGTGGTGATGCCGCTCCAGCCGTTGTCGAGAGTGGAGAAGCGAGTGACGCAGTGAAAATCGGCCGTGACCTCGGCGCGCGGCAAGGCCTGAAAAGCCGCCCAGGAGAGCGCGACGGGCTTTTCGACGCGCCCGAAGATGCGCAGGCCCCAGTCCTTCGGCGACAGCACGGGGGTTCGGCCGTAGGTGAGCACAGGCCACTTGTCGGTCACGTATTGTCCTGGTGGAACGCGGTGCTCGCCGGTGCGAACGGAGTCGTCCATGGGCATCGCGGGTCAGCGTATACCATAGGTCTATGAGCCTCGACGCCTGGGAGCGCCGGCGCTACGCCCGCCACCTAAGCCTGCCCGAAGTCGGGGCGGCTGGCCAGGAGCGACTGCGTCAGGCACGCATCCTGATCGTCGGTGTCGGTGGTTTGGGATCGCCGGCGGCGCTCTATCTCGCCGCCGCCGGAGTGGGCACGCTCGGACTGGTGGACTTCGACACCGTGGCCGAATCCAACCTCCAGCGCCAGGTTCTCTTTCAGCAGTCCGACGTCGGCCGGCCGAAGCTCGAGGCGGCGGCAGAGCGGCTGCGCGCCACCCACCCGCGGCTCGAGATCGAGCCTCACGCCCTGCGGCTCGATCGCTCGAACGCGCTCGATATCGTTGGCAGCTACGACGTGGTGCTCGACGGCTCGGACAACCTGCCGACGCGTTACCTGGTCAACGACGCCTGCGTACTCACCGGCCGCCCCGACGTGTACGGCTCCATCTTTCGCTTCGAGGGCCAGGTGTCGGTTTTCTGGGGCGCCCGCGGTCCATGCTATCGCTGCCTCTTTCCCGAGCCGCCGCCGCCGGCACTGGTGCCCGACTGCGCCGAGGCGGGAGTGCTCGGCGTGCTACCCGGGGTGATCGGAGCGCTGCAGGCGAGCGAGGCGCTCAAGTGCGTGCTCGGCGTTGGCGAGCTGGCGATCGGACGGCTGACCGTGTTCGACGCGCTGCGGCTGCGCTTTCACGAGCTGCGACTGGCGAAGAATCCCGCCTGTCCGGCCTGTAGCGAGGCGCCGACGCTGACCGATCTGATCGACTACGAAAATTTCTGTGGTGTTGCCGGCGCGCCCGGCGACGACTGGGAAATCTCGCCGAGCGAGCTCGCCGCATGGCGCACCGCGGGGCGGCCGTTCGAGCTTCTCGACGTGCGCACACCCGAGGAGTGGGAGATGGCGAGGCTCGAAGGCGCTCGCTTGCTGCCTCTGTCCGAGCTGCCCGAGGAGCTCGACGCGCTCGGCGAGCTGGGGCGGGAAACACCCGTTGTCGCGTATTGCCATCTCGGCCCGCGCTCGCTGTATGCGACCCAGTGGCTGCGCGCACAGGGGCGCGACAAAGTGTGGAGCCTGCGTGGCGGGCTCGACGCCTGGAGTCTCGAGATCGACCCCGGCGTGCCGCGTTACTGAGCCACGAGCCACACCCTTGCGACTCCTTCCCCGCCTCGTGGCGTTCGCCGCCGTCCTCGCGCTGCTGGTCGGCGTGGGTTGGTGGGTCGAACGGCTGCCGCCGCCGGCGCGGCCGCCCGAGCGTCCGCTGCGAGTGGTCGATCCTCCGAGCCCGCGCCTGCCCTGGCTGGGGACTCTGCCGGCGCCGAGCTCGGCGTCGATGCCGGATCTTGCGCGCTCGCTGCCTTCGCCGACCATCGTTCCGCGCCCGCGGCCGGCTCCCGCCCAGCCCGCCGAGCTGGTTCCGCCGCAGCCGCTGCCGGGCCGCCCGCCGTCGCCGGATCTTCTGGCGCGGGCGAGCGCGCGCTTGCGCGAGCCGCGGCGCGAGCTCAGCCTGGGTCCTTATCTCACGGTCACCGACGTCACGGATCCGGCGCTCGTCGCCCGGCTCGACGGCCTGGCCGGCCAGGTGGAGGATCTCTATCGACGTCGCTACGGCCTCTCCCCGGTGGGCGATGCGCGCGAGACGATCGTGCTCTACGCGCGCGAGGAGGACTACCGCCAAGTGGCGCGGGAAGACGAGCGCATCGCGGCGATCGCCTCCGCAGGTCACACCGTGCACGGGCTGGTCATGCTGTATGCCGGCGAACGGCCGGCCGACGAGATCGGAGCCACGCTGGTCCACGAGCTCGTGCATCTGCTCAACCGGCGAGCCCTGGGCCCGGCCCTGCCGCCGTGGCTCGACGAGGGGATCGCCGAGGATCTCGCTCAGTCTCGCGCCGATGCTAGCGGGGCCCTGGTGCCCGGGACGCTCTCCGGTTCGGCGACACCGGCGGCCGATCACATCGAGCTGCGCGGCGCGCTCGCGGGGGCGCTCATGCTGCAAAGGGCGCTCGCCGCGGGAAAGATCCCTAGAGTCGAGACCCTGATCGACTCGCCCTGGGAAGAGTTCGTCGCCGCCGGACGCCAGGAACGCTACGACGCGGCTTTTTTCTGGGTGCGCTATCTGCAGGAGGGAGAGGGCGGCGGCCTGCGGCCGGCATTCACCAGCTACCTCGGGGGGATCGCCGCGGGGGGGTCGGTGGACGGGGAGGAATTGCGGCGGCGGCTCGGCCGTCCATGGCCGCTGCTCGATCTGGGCTGGCACGCCTGGCTGCAGGCGATCGACGTGCGCGCGCTCGCCGCCGAGGCGCGTTGAGCGGTCAGCCGCCCCGGCGCAACGGCTCGACTTCGCGCCAGCTCGAGCCGCCGTCGGCGTAGAGCTCCCGCTTCCAGATCGGCACCTCGCGCTTGATCCGTTCCAGCGCTTCGCGGTTGGCGTCGTAGGCGGCCGCTCGGTGCGGCGCTGAAATCGCGATCGCCACCGAGGGCTCGCCGACCTCGAGCTCGCCTAGACGGTGGGCGATGCGCACCCGTGCCCCGTGCGCCGCCGCGAGCTCGCGCTCGATCAGGCGCAGGCGCTCTTCGGCCATCGGTCGGTAGGCGGTGTAGTCGATCCCGCGCACCGCCCGGCCGTCGTGCTGGTTGCGCACCGTGCCGACGAAAAGGACGGTGGCGCCGTGGCCGGGCGCGGCGATGTCCTTCAGCAGCTCCACGACTTCGAGAGGTGCGTCGAGCAGGCGCGGTGGCACGGCTCAGCCGCCCGAGACCGGCGGCAGCAGCGCTACCTCGGCGTCCTCGTGCAGCGGCGTCGAATCCGCCGCCAGCACGCCGTCGATCGCCACCGCCAGGCGCGGCCAGAGCGGCTCCAGCCCGGGATGGGCGTGGTTCAGGGCCGCGCGCAGATCACCGACGGTCGCGCCGTCCCCGATCTCGAAACCGGTTTCGTTGGCACCCAGGGCGTCGGCGGCGGTGGCGAAAGCGAGCAGGCGCAGGCGCATGGCTCAGTTAATTTGGTTGTACACCATCTGGAGACGGCGCTAAGCTTCGTTCAATAGGGTTCTCGATGAGCCTGCGAAGACGCAGGACGCAGGATTCGTCGCTGGCCCGATCTCGTGACACCGGCAGCCCCGGAGTATAACGAGTCGCATCGTGAGGCCGCATCGCCGAAGCCCTCATGGCTCGGTGCGCTAGCGGCGCACGGCTCTCCCTGGCTGCTCGCCCTTCTCGTGATCCTGCAGTTGGCTTCGATCTGGACGGTGGCCTACCTGCCGACGCAGGACGGACCTGTGCATCTCGAGATCGCTTCGCAACTGGGGACTCTGATGCGCGGCCGCGTCGGTGTGGTCGCCGACTACTACCAGCTGAACGCCCGCCCCGAGCCCAACTGGGCCGTTTATCCACTGCTTGCGGCGCTGGCGCGTGCAACGAGTTGGCGGGTGGCGGAGAAGTTGGTGGTCTCCGGATACTTCTTGGCGATGGTGCTGGCGCTCGCCTACGCCTTGGCGGCGGTGCGCACCGAGGCGGTCTTCCTCACCATGCTGGCTCTGCCCCTCGGCGCGAACCATCTCTTCCACATGGGGTTTCTCAACTTCAGCTTGAGTGTGCCACTGGCGCTCACGGCGCTCGGCGTGGGATTGCGCGCCCAAGGGCCGCTACGCGGCTGGCGCTTCGCCGGTGTGGCGGCGCTCCTGCTCGTCACCAGCGCCACCCACGCGGTCTCCTCTTGTGCCGCGGCAACCGGCCTGATCGTCGCGGGAGCGTGGCGGGGCTTGGCGACGGAAGGTCCGCTGGCTGCGCGCTGGCGCCGCGCTGGCGAGCATGCCGCCCGGGTTTTCGTAGCGGCACTTCCGGCGTTGGTACTGGTAACGAGCTTTGTCACTGGGCCGTCTCACCATGGAGTGGTCTGGCAGTCGCTGCTCGATCGACTGCGCCGGCTGGTCTTCCTCCATATCCTGGTTTCCTACGACCGCGTCGAGCTCGCTCCGGCGATCGCACTCGGCTGTCTGCTCGCCAGCCTCGCCGTTCTCCGCTTGGCGGCTCGCCGCGCGGCGACGCCCTGGCGGCGCGGCACCGAGCTCCTCGCGGCCGCCGTGATCCTGCTGTTGCTCTACTTCCTGCTCCCCGACGGAATCGCCGGCGGCGGCTACCTGGGCCCGCGGCTCGCGCTGTGGACGCTGCTCTTCGCAATCCTGTGGCTCGCCGCCGAACCCTGGGACGTGCAGCGCCGCCGCATCACGACCGCCGCCGTTGCCGCGCTGACAGGCATCTTCATTCTGCTGCACACCATGGCTTACCGGCGCCTGAATGAATACCTCGAGGAGTACGTCTCGGTGCTGCCGGAGCTGGCCGCGGAGAGCGCGGTGCTGCCGATTTCGTTCGTCGACGAGGAGTGGCGGCTCACCGATCCGTCGCTTTCGGGCTACAAGATTCATCCCTTCGAGCATGCGGTGGGCTATTTGGCGTGCGAGCGTCCGCTGGTCGATCTCACCGAGTATCAGGCGGACCAGGGCTACTTCCCGGTGATCTACCGCCAGGGCCTCAATCCCTATCGCAGGGTGGTCCCGGAAGAGGGCGTGGTTACGGCGGCCCTCGACGGCATCGATTGGCGCGGCTACGAGCGCCAGGGAGCCCGGGTCGACTACGTCCTGCTGTGGGGCCGCGCGGCGTCGACGCCTTGGCCCGGACAGGCAGTTTTTCTCGAACGGTTGGTCGAGGACTTCGAGCCGGTGTTCACCTCCCGTCCGCGGGGCCTCATGGAGCTCTATCGTCGCCGGTCGGCGCCGGCGCACGCGACGGCCCGTCGCTGAGCCGGGCTCGAATCTCGGGCTCCAGCGCCTTGGCGACCCATTGGTGGCCGGCACGATTCCAGTGCCGGTCGCGAGGGTAACGCAGGGACGGATCGGCGCCGCCTGGCGCGTTGTCGAGACGCAGGACCTCGACCCCTCGCTCGCGCAGCTGCGCCGCAACGAGATCCGCGGCCGCCCGCGACTGCGCCTCCGGGCTCTCGGCGAGGAGCACCAGGAAGCTTCGTCCAGCGCGCACAGTGGCGTCCGCCGCGGCGACCAGTGCGTCGCGGCACGGCTCCCAGTCGGCAAGCGCGGGCGTTCCCGCCGTCTCGCGCCGGGCGAGGATGGCGCCGCGCAGGGCGGGCAGGGCCAGCCGCACGAGATGGGAGTGGCGCATCAACGTCACCGAGAACGGACCCAGAACGGGCCCCCGCACTTGCTCGAGGAGAAGATCCTCGCCGACCAGATGCAGGCGGCCAGCGTAGCTCGACGCTACGATGTAGCCCTCGGAATAGACGAAGGGATTACTGCAGCGCTGCATGTCCCAAAGCGGCGCCAGGCCTGCGATCACCAGCTGCGGCTGGAGCTCGCCCTCGAGCTCGCTGAGCCGGGCCACCATCTGCCGGCTGGAGTAGCCCGGCACTCCGGCGTTGAGAACCGGGGTGCCGAGTCGCGCCGCGAGCTGGGCCGGCCAGGCTTCTTCCGCCGCCACCCCTTCGCCGAAAGTCATCGAGTCGCCCAGCGCCACCGCCGCGCCGGGCGCCGCGGCCTGCCCGTCGGCCCGCAGGCCACGCTGGTCGATCCGCACCGCGGTCTGGAACTCGCCGCTGCGAGCGATCTCGGTGCCGGCGAATCCCGGGCGCAGGCGATAGCCGGCCGCAGGATCAGGCTCGAAGAGGAAGCGCGGATGATTCCCTCCCGCGTACCAGGCCGCGCCGCGGCGAGTCGAGGCCACTCCTGCCAGGCGCAGAGCGACTTCGGCGAGCAGCAGAAAGAAAAGGGTGGCGGCGGCGGCGAAGGCGAGCTTGCGGAGCACGGTAGGAAGTGCGGGCAGCCTAGCATCGGCGCTTCCGCGATTCTCAGCGAGTAGAATCCGGCCATATGGTCAGACCCAGGCGGCGGAACGTATGACCGTCCTCGAATCGCCGGCGGCCGGCGCTGAGTTCGAGCAGCGCGCCCGGCACTGGCGCGCCGAGGTAGCGCGGCTTGGCGAAGAAGAGGCGCGTCTGCGCGAGGGCGGCGGTGCCAAGGCGCAGGAGAAGCAGCGCGAGCAGGGCAAGCTCACGGCGCGCGAGCGCGTCGCGGCGCTGTGCGATCCGGGCGCGCCGTTCCTCGAGCTCGGGCTGTGGGCGGCGCACGGCATCTACGACGAGTGCGGCGGCGCGCCCGGCGGCCGGCGTGGTCGCTGGGCATCGGCGCCGATCCACGGCCGCGACGTGGTGGTGCGTCGCCGACGACGCGACAGTGAAGGCCGGCGCCAAGTTCCCGCTGGGCATCAAGAAGGTGCTGCGCGCCCAGGAGATCGCGCTCGAGAACCGGCTGCCGATCGTCTACCTGGTCGATTCGGCGGGCGTCTTCCTGCCGCTCCAGGACGAGATCTTCCCCGACCGCGAGCACTACGGGCGGCATGTTCTACAACAACGCCCGGCTCTCCGCCGCGCGGCGTCTTCCAGATGGCGGCGATCATGGGCTCGTGCGTCGCCGGCGGCGCCTACCTGCCGATCATGAGCGACGAGATCGCACATCGTCGAGGGCACCGGCTCGATCTTCCTCGCCGGCTCCCACCTGGTGCAGGCGGCGATCGGCGAGCGCATCGACAACGAGGCGTTGGGCGGCGCGCTGGTGCCAGTGCGACATCTCCGGGGTGGTCGACCATCGCCATCCCGACGAGGCCGCGCTGCCTGGAGAAGATCCGCGCGCAGTTCGCGCAGCTCGCGCGCCGGCGCGCGGCGCGCGCCGTTCGCGCGCCGCGAGCCGCGCGCCGCCGCTCCATCCCGAGCCGAGGATCTCTACGGCATCATGCCGATCGACCGCTCGCGGCCGTACGACACGCACGAGCTCCTGGCCCGGCTCCTCGACGGCTCGCGAGTTCGACGAGTACAAGGAGACCTACGGCCAGACGCTGGTCTGCGGCACCGGCTGGATCGAGCGGCTGGGCGGTGGGCATCGTGGCGAACCAGCGCTCGATCGTCGACGCAGCAAGACCGGACTCGAAGCCGAAGGACAAGGAGCTCCAGATCGGCGGCGTCATCTACTCGCGACTCGGCCGACAAGGGCGCGCGCTTCGTCGAGCTCTGCAACCAGAAGCGGATCCCGCTGCTCTTCCTCCAGGACGTCACCGGCTTCATGGTCGGCTCGCGCGCCGAGCGCGGCGGCATCATCAAGGACGGCGCCAAGATGGTGAACGCGGTGGCCAACTCGGTGGTGCCGAAGATCACGCTCTTCGTCGGCAACAGCTACGGCGCCGGCAACTACGCGATGTGCGGCAAGGCCTACGGCGCCGCGCTTCCTCTTCGCCTGGCCGTCGGCGCGATCGCGGTCATGGGCGGCGAGCAGGCGTCGCAAGACGCTGCTCTCGATCCAGCTCAAGAACCGCGGCGCCGACGTGTCGGAGGAGGAGAAGAAGGCGCGCCTCGCCGACATCCAGGAGCGCTACGCCGACGCCATGAACCCGCGCTACGCCGCGGCGCGCCTCTGGGTGGACGCCATCATCGACCCGGCCCAGACCCGCGCCGCGATTGCGCGCGCTCTCGCCTGCGCGGCGCAGAATCCGGAGCTGCCCGAGTTCCGCACCGGCGTCTTGCAGACTTGACGCGTCACTCTGCGGCGCAGCGCGCTGCCACGGAACTCTTGGCGATCTCCGCCGTGTTTAGCGGCACCAGCGTGCGGTTCGCGCCGGCGGCGGTTTCCAGGTAGGCGCGCAGGCCTCGCCGGCAGCGGCTCTCGAGGTAGCCCTCCCACTCCAGGCCAACCGGCCGCCGTCGCAGAAGCGGCGGCCGCGGGGCCTCCGGGCGCGGAACGAAGACCGCGCCACCTCGCATGATGCCCTCATGGTCGAGAAAGACGATGCGGTCTCCGGGCCGCGCCGGCGTGCGGGTGCGGCCGGTGACCGCGAAGAAGCCGGGCGCGACCGGCTTCGCTGTCCGCCAGCGTCCCGCCGGCTCGGCGGCTTCATCGGGCGCGGCGCCACTCCAGCGGGATCCGAGCGGCCACTCCGCCGTGCGGTCGTAAGGACGGTGGCGACGGGCCGCGAAAAACCCGGTCGACTGGCGCGTTTGGTCGGGGCTGAAACTGATGTGACGCAGGGCCTCGACGTCCCATACGTTCCAACGCATCGCGAGAGCGCCAAGCGGCTGGCGCTCGGCGCCCTTCAGGTGCTGACGAAAGACCGGCAGACCCGAGCGGTTGGTGGCCACCAGAAAAAGCGCCATCACGATTCCCGCCGCGCCGAGGGCCCAGGCGCGCCGGCGGCGATCCGGGCTCTCGTACGCCGCGACCGCCAGCGTGCCCAGCGTCCCCAGCCAGAAAAGGGACGGCAGGGATGCGTAGCGCGACGCGAACGCCATGTTCACGCCGAAACCGACTCGCGCGACCGAGGTGCCGATGCCGTTGCCGAGCGCGTAGCAGGCAACGAGAAGGAGCGGCACCAGAACGGCGCGGCGGGCGCGCGGCCGCCGCAGCACGACGATGACGGCGAGCACGAAGAGGAGCAGCCCTACGGCGCCCCAGAGCTGCGCCACCGCGTGATCCGCCGAAGCGCGCAGGCTCATGTATGCGGCGAGGAAACCGAGCAGCGAGCCGGGCTCGCCGCCGGGAGTGGGATGAGCCTGCGGCACGGCGTAACCCCAGAGGAACAACCCGACGAATGCGGTCGCCAGAGCGCCGCAGACGATCGTCGTCCAGCGCGGCACGGGCATCAGCAGCGCGCCGAGCAGCAGGGCCGGCCAGAGAGCGAGGTGGGTCGAGTGCGCGAAGGCGCCTGGCAAGGTCGCGAGCGCGGCGAACAGCAGCGGCCGTAGCGAGCCCTCGGGGCGCAGGCGCGCGAAGCAGGCGATGCCTGCCGCGGCGGAGAGGTTGGCGAAATACCACTGGTTGCCCGAGAAACCCATCACCCAGCAATGCGCCGCAACCGGAGTGGCGATGAGCGCGGCGAGCGGAAGTCCGAACCCCAGCGCTGGCATGGCGAGCCGCGTACTCCGGAGGGCACGAGGGTCCACAGGCAGGCGAAGGTCGCCATCAGAAGGAATAGCGAAAGTGTTGAGAGCACGCGGTTGTCGCCGCGCGTCAACTCGATATTCGCGGTCCACAGCAGGAGCGGCAGTGCGATGCGGTGCTCGTTCGAGCGTGCTCGCAGCCAGCGCAGGGGCGAGTGGGTGAGCTCGTCGCCGTCGAGCAGCTGGCGGAAGTCGCCCCAGTAATCGTTGCGCTGCAGCTCGCCGAAACGTGGGATGTTGAGCGCGTAGATGAGGAACGGCGTTGCGATCGCGATCCAGACCAGGACCCACGCGGCGCGGCGTTTGGTCAGAGAAGACATCGCGGCGCATCGTGCCATACGGGAAACGCCGTGGCCAATCCGGTGTGGTGCGGTTGGTTCCCTCGCTTGCTCCCTCGGGTCTCCGTTAGACGCTTCGTCCCGAACCGTCTAACGCCCAGTCGCGGCGCGAGGGAACCAACCGCACCACACCTCGCCGGAGGTTGAGTGCACGAAACTGCGTGTTAACCTTCGGCGGCGCATGAGGACGGTTCGCATCGCCAACGGGCAGGGCTTCTGGGGCGACAACGTCGACGCGCCCCTCGAGCTGCTGCGCGGCGGTCCGATCGACTACCTCGGCATGGACTACCTCGCCGAGGTCACGCTGTCGATCATGATGCGCCAGAAGCTCAAGAACCCGGCTACCGGGTACGCCACCGACTTCATCGACTTCATCCGCCGCGCCCTGCCCGAGCTGCGCGAGCGCAACGTGCGGGTGATCGCCAACGCCGGCGGCCTCAACCCGCGCGCCTGCCGCGAGCAGGTGTTCGCGGTGGCCAAGGAGCTCGGCGTCGAAGGGCTCCGCATCGGCGTGGTCGAGGGAGATGACGTGCTGCCGCGTCTCGGCGAGCTGGTGCGCTGCCGGTCACGCCATGAAGAACATGGACAGCGGCGAGCCGCTCGAGCCGCATCTGGACGCCATGACCTCGGCGAACGCCTATCTCGGCGCGCGGCCGGTGGCGCGGGCGCTCGACCTCGGCGCGCAGATCGTCCTCTGCGGGCGCATCACGGACACCGCGCTCGCCCTCGGGCCGCTGGTGCACGAGTTCGGATGGGCGGAGGACGACTGGGACCGGCTCGCCGCCGGAACCATCGCCGGGCACATCCTCGAGTGCGGCGCGCAGGCCACGGGCGGCAATTTCACCCGCTTCTGGGAAGTGCCGGAGCTCTGGAACGTCGGCTATCCGATCGCCGAATGCCGCGAAGACGGCAGCTTCACGATCACCAAGCACCCCGGCACCGGCGGACTGGTGAGCGTCGACACCGTCGCCGAACAGCTGGTCTACGAGATGGGCAATCCGTCGGAATACATCACTCCCGACGTGGTGGCCGACTTCACCAGCATCCGGCTGGAGCAGGAAGGGCCCTCTCGGGTGCGGGTCCATGGCATCCAGGGTCGAGCCAAGACGCCGTTTCTCAAGGTCTCTGCTTCGTACCTCGACGGCTACAAGGCGACCGGGCAGGTCACGCTCTCGGCGCCGCGTGCCATCGAGAAGGCGAGGCTTTCGGCCGAAATCGTGTGGAAGCGGCTGGAGCGCGCCGGCGCAAGATTCGCTCCCGAGGAGCGCTCGGTCGAAGTGCTCGGCGCGGGCGATTGCCTGCCGGGCATCTTCCCGCCCGCTACCGATCCGCCGGAGGTCGTTCTGCGCCTCGGCGTGCGTTCGACGGATCGCGCCAAGGTCGATCGTTTCGGCAAGGAGATCGCGCCGCTCGTCACCGCTGGACCGCCCGGCGTGACCGGCTTCGCAGGTGGCCGTCCGCGAGCTCAGGAGGTCGTGGCCTACTGGCCGGCGCTCCTCGACCGGCGCGAAGTCGAGGGCCGTATCGAGGTGACGGTGGAAGAGCGATGACCCAGTGGCTCTGGTACGCGGTGCTGCTCGCGGTCGTGCTGCCGGTTCTTCTGCTCGGCTTCCTGGCCAGCGGTTTCGCCGACCGGCCGATCTTCGCGCTCTGGGGACTCGGGCTGGCGATGCTCTACGCGCTCCTCCTGCGGCGAGGCTTCAGCGCGCGCTGGGGCGGTTGGGTGCGGCGGGCCGCTGCCTGCTGCTGCTCGCCTTCGGCGCCGCGATGTGGTCGCGATTGGTCCTGCGGTACGGCGAGGAGCTGGATCTCGGGCTGCGCGGCGTGGTGCCGGCGTTCGATGTCTCGCCGCTGGCGCAGCCGCGCTCCGCGCTGCTTGCGGTGACTGCGTTGGCCGTCGCCGGAGCGCTGGCCATCCTGATCGGTCACGGCTTTCAATGGGTGAAACGTTGAAAGTTGCGCTCGAACGCGTGGCGCACGCCCGCTCGGGCGACAAGGGCGAAGCCTCGAACGTCGGTCTGATCGCCGACAGCGCACCGCTCTACGAGATCCTGCGCCGCGAGGTCACGGCGGAGCGGGTCAAGGAGCACTTTCGTGGCGTTTGCCGCGGCCGAGTCGAGCGCTTCGAAGTGCCGCACCTGCGGGCGCTCAATTTCCTGCTCCACGACTCCCTCGGCGGCGGCGGCACGGCGAGCCTGATCACCGACGCGCAGGGCAAAACCCACGGTCAGGCGTTGCTCGCTCTCGAGCTCGAAGTTCCCGACGAGCTGGTGCCGCGGCGGTGAGCGGCGAGTGCCTGCGCCTGCGCCGCGAGGGCGATCTAGTGCGCTTGACGCTCGACGATCCGCAGCGCGCGAACGCGCTGTCGCCGACAATGATCGATGCCATCACCGCCGCCTACCGCCGTGATTGGCGCAGCGAGGGCGTGCGCGCCATCGTGCTCGACGCGGCGGGCAAGAACTTCTCGGCCGGTGCGGATCTCGAACACCTGCGGGCGTTGCGCGAGGCGGGGCCCGAGGACAATCTCGCCGACTCGCGGCGCCTGCGCGATCTCTTCGCCGCCGTGCTGCGCCAGGACGCGCTCACCGTCGCCCTGGTGCACGGCGCCTGCGTCGCGGGCGGCTGCGGCCTGGCGACGGCCCATGACTTCGTCGTCGCCGCGCCCGATGCACGCTTCATGTACAGCGAGGTGCGCATCGGCTTCGTCGCCGCGCTGGTGGCGACCTTTCTGCCGCTGCGCGTGCGCGGCCGCGACGCGCGCGAGCTGCTGCTCGATCCCGACTTCGTGAGCGCCGAGCGCGCGCTCGAGCTCGGCTTGATCAACCGCGTCGCCCGCGAGTCGCTGGAGAGCGAGGGCCTCGCCTGGGTCGAGTCGGTGCTCGCCAAGGCCAGCTCGCAGTCGATCGCGCTATCCAAGCGATTGATGCTCGACATCGTCGGCCTGCCGCTCGGGGAGGCGATGGACCGCGCCGCCGAGGTCAATGCCGCCGCGCGCGCCACCGACGACTGCAAGCGCGGCATCGATACCTTTCTCGCCACCAAGAAGCCGCCGGTCTGGCGGTAGTTCTCCGCGGCCCAACTCGCTCCCTCATCCCGAGCGTAGTCGAGGGATCGGGGCGGGGGCGCGACGTGCGCTGGCCCACCCCCCGCCCGGGTCCCTCGCTCTCGCTCGGGACGAGGGGGAGGTAGCTTCGATACAGTTCCGCCCGCATGCATCTCGATCCCTGGTTGATGCTGCGGCTCCTCGTCGCGATGCTGGCCGCGCAGGCAGGGCTCTGGCTTCTCGCCCATCTGCTCCAGGTGCGGCTGCGGGTCGAGGTGATCGCGGCCGGGTTGCTCTTGCCCTGGATCCTGCTCTGGCCATGGGTGTCCGGGAGCTCGTTGCTCGCTCCGACTCAGGCGCTGGCGGGACAAGTGCCGGGCACCGTAGACGCCGGTCCGCTGCAGGGTCATGCGCGCGAGCTCAACGACGCGGTGTTCCAGTTCCTGCCCTGGGAGCTCGATGTCCGCCGCGCGTTTCGCGAGCACCGCTGGCCGTTCTGGTCGGATCGCATCGACGGCGGCAGCTCGCTGTGGGCCAATCCACAAGCGGCGGTGTTGTCGCCGATCGCGGTCGCGGCTCGTCTGTTGCCGATTCAACACTTCCTGCTCGCGACGCTGGCGCTCAAGGTCCTGGTCGCGTTGCAGGGCGCCTGGGTGCTGGCGCGCGGCCTCGGGATGCGGCGCTGGACGGCCTTCGCGGTTGGCGCCGGCTTCGCGCTCTCCGGCGCGGTCATGGCCTGGTCGGTTTTCCCGCACTCCGCGGCGGCGGCCTGGGCGCCGTGGTGCGTCGCCGGCGCGCTCGCCGTGGCACGGCCACGGGGCGGCTTCGTCTGGCCGGTGCTGCGGGCACGCCGCGCCGCGATGCTCGGCACGGCGTTCGCGTTCACCGGGCTCTTGCTCTCCGGCCAGCACGAGGTCGCGGCTGCGGCGGGCGCGCTCAGCGTGATCGTCGCGCTGTGCTTCGCGCGTCGCCAGCGTTGGCGCGCCCTCGCCCGCCTGGTGGTGGCGGCGACTCTGGGCGCCGGATTGTCGGCACCCGTGGTCCTGCCCTTCCTGCACCTGCTGCCGAGGAGCCAGCGCGCCGCCGAGCATCTGACTCGCGGCGTCGCGCCGAGCGCGGCGGGTGAGATCGCCGATTCGCCGCGGCCCTGGTTCGGCGGCTCCACAGCCCGGCGCTTTCTCGCACTGCTGAGCCCGGTTGCCTTCGGCCGGCCCTATTCCGGCGGCCGTGACAGCCCCACGATATGGACGATTTCGGTGAGCTCGTACGCCGGCCTCGCCGCCTTCTTGGGGTGTGCGCTCGTCTTGATCACCAAGCGAAGACGCTGGGCCCTGCCGTTTTTCGGCTTCGCGCTGGTGTCGATGCTCCTCGCCTTTGACTTCCAGCCGCTGGTCCGGCTGTGGTTCGCCTTCCCGCCGCTCCGCGTGCCGGAGTACGCCCGCTTCCTGCCGGTCGCGGTCCTGGCGATGACGATCGCCGGCGGCCTCGGGCTCGAAGCCCTCGGTCGCCGGCGCCGCGCTACGCTTCTCGTGGCCGGCGCGCTGGCGTGTGCGGCGAGCGTCGCGGTGGCGCCGCGCCTGGAAATCGTGGCGCCGTGGGTGCTCCTGGGCGCCGCGGCGCTGGTCACTCGGCGCTGGATGCGGGGCCTCTTGCTGTGCGCTGCGGTGCTCGCCGACCAGATGACCTGGGCGCGTTGGATGTTGCCGGTCGGAGATCCGGCGCTTTTCTTTCCGCGCACGCCGGAGGTCGAGACCTTGCGGCGCGAAGCGGGCGCCGAGTATCGCGCCATGGGGCAGGACTTCCTCGCCTACCCGTCGGTGCTGCCGTTCTACGAGATCGCCGAGCCGCGCGCCCACAACCCGCTGCTGCCCGAGGACTACCTGACCGTTCTGCGCACGGCTTTCGGCTTCTCGCCGACTACAAGTGAGTACTTCAGTCCCGTGCGGCGGGTGAATCATCCGCTGCGGAGGTTTCTGGGCGTGCGCGTGCTGGTCTCCAACATCTACCTGCCGCCGCCGCCGGGCGCCGCGCCGTTGCCCGCGGAGCCGGGTAGCGCCACTCGCCTCTATCGCGACACCGAGGCGCTGCCGCGCTTCTTCACCGCCGCGGAGGTGGATCAGATCTCCCGCAACGGCATCGAGACCTGGCTCGAGGCGATGACCGACCCGACACGGGTCGCTGTCTATCGCGAGGATCTCGGCGATTGGGCGCTGCCGCCACGCCTTCGGGTTGGGCAGATCGCGGTGGAGCGCTTCGCGCGCGGGGACATCGAGCTGCGATTGCCGCCGCTCGGAGCGAAGCTGCTAGCCACCTCGATCCCCGGGCCGGACGGTTGGACCGCGCGCTCGGGCGACAAGTCGCTCAGAGTGCTCAGGCTGAACGGAGCGTTCCTCGGGGTCGTCGCTCCGCAGAGGGTGTCGGCGGTGACGCTGACGTACCGGCCGCCCTTGCTGCGCGCCGGTCAGGCGATCGCCGCCCTCTCGCTGGCCGGCCTCCTGTTCCTCGCCTGGGCGCCGCCGTCCTGGGTGCGCCCGCGTGCGTTGCGCGACGGCACACTCGGCGCGGTGGCGGTTGCCGCGGCGTTGACCTTGGCGGTCCAGTTGCGTGCCCAGGTCGCGCGGCTCTCGGCGCCCAGGAGCGCGCACACCAAGCTGCCTCATCTCTGGGCGTGGGGGACTCCGCCTCCCGAATCGGTGCGCGCCCTCGTACAGGCTGCCGACCCGTTGCTGCCCGCACGGCAATGCCAGGTGGGCTTCAAGAGCGCCTGGACCGGCGAGGACCAGCTCTTCCCGCCGCTGTGGGCGGCGTACTTCCTGCCACGCTGTGATGTCGTGCCGGCCGACGATCCCGCGACATCGGGCGTCACTTGGTTGCTGATACTGGGCGAAGGCGCGGTTCCCGCCGGATGGACGCGGGTCGCGACGCTGGCCGGCGGCGCTCTCTACCGGTTGCCGGGATGAGCGTGTTCGCCTTCTTCGCTGCGATCGCTCTGTCGGTTGCCTTCGGCTGGGGCCTGCGTGCCTGGCTGTTGGACGCCAACGACTCGCCGTCGGCTCGCGCCGTGGTCGTGCTGTGCGGTGGCTGGGTGGCCTTGCACCTCTGGCTCGGAGTCCTGCAACTGGTTCAATTGCGCTGGTCAGTGCCACTCCTTTTCGCCGGCGCGGCGATCTCGGTCCTGGCCGGCCGCCGGTGGCGGCCGACTGCGGCGCCACCCGAGCCACCCTTCGGCTGGGCGGAAGCAGTGGCAGGAGCGGCGATTGCGTTCTTCGCGGTCGCCGCGGTGCGCCTGTGGGCGGTATTTCCGGATTTCGTTTTCCATTGGGGCGTGAAGGGTAAGCGCTTCGCGCTGGCCCGCGGCATCGATTGGGCGTTTCTGGCGCGGCCCTCGAACTGGCCAGTGCATCCCGACTACCCCAACCTGCTGCCGGAACTGTACGCGGTGACCGCGCTCCTCGGCCGCGGTTTTCGCGAGCCGGCGATGATGGCGTGGTCGCCGCTCTTCTGCGCCTTGATCGTGCTCGCCGCGCGCGACGCGCTCGGGCGCAGTGGAGTCGGCCCCCGTCCACGCCGGCTGGCGACCGTGTTCCTTGCCCTCTTGCTCGCGACCGTCGCGATCTCGCTCTCCCTGGCCGGCTCCGCTGATTGGCTGATCGCCCTGGCGCCGCTGGTGGCTTGGCCGGCGCTGACCGGACAGCCGTCGCCGCGCTCGGATGCGCGCCTCGCCCTTGCTGCAGCGCTGGCGGCGGCGGGAAAAATCGAGGGCGTGCCGCTGGCAGCTTTCCTCGTCGCCGTCGCGCTCGGTCGCCGGCTGCTCGCGGAGCGTCGCATCGATGTGCCGGCATGGGCGCGTTGCGCGGCGTTTCCCGCGGTGGTGATCCTGACCTGGTGGATCGGCTGCCGGATCCACGACCTTTTTCAGCCCTTCAACACCGGTACTTTCGCGCCCGAGCGCTGGCGGATGATGGCGAGGCCGCTCGCCGAGATGCTGGTCGCGGGCCGCTGGTACGGGTTCCTGCTCCTGCTGCTGGCGCTGCCCCTGCTATTCGTGGTGCGCGAGGTGCGCGGACCGGCGGCGCTGCTGCTGGCTCAACTCGGGTTCTACCTCTATATCTACTTCTCGGCTCCCATCGACCCAGCTTTCTCGATCTACGCCACGTTCCCGCGCTTCGGTCTGCATTTGCTGCCCACCCTGGTGGTGGCGATCGTCGTCGCGTCCGAGCGCCTTGTCCGGCGCGAAGAATCCTGCGATCCTTCCGCGCCGTGACGCTCGCCTTCGCAGCCGACCAGCGCCATCCCGTCGTCGATCTGCTGCTGCGCGATCAGCCGGTGGATCGCTCGATCGATGCCGAGGACGAAATGCTGCTCTTCGCTCGCCAGATGCACGAGGGCGACGAGGACGCGGCACTGGCGGCGTACTTCCGGGATGGCGCCTCGGTGGCGTCGGCGGTCCGGCAGCTCGCCGGCTGGCACGCCGGCGGGCTCGACAAGCTCGGTGCGATGCTCGATTTCGCGAGCGGCTACGGCCGGGTGACCCGGTTCCTGGTTCGCGAGATGCCGCCCGAGCGGCTCTGGGTGAGCGACATCTACCCGCAGGCGGTTCAGTTTCAACGGGCGACGTTCGGTGTCCACGGGCTGCAGTCCGCGCCTGATCCGGCGGATTTCGCGTCGGAGCAGCGCTTCGACCTGGTCTTCGTCACCTCGCTCTTCACCCATCTGCCGGAGGCGACGTTTCGCGGCTGGCTCGAGCGGCTCTTGAGCGTGCTCACACCCAAGGGGTTGCTCGCTTTCTCGGTGCACGACGAATCGCTCCTCCCCGCCGGGCACGCGATGCCGTCCGGCGGCTTGCTCTTTGCGCCCTCCTCGGAAAGCCGTTCGCTCGATCCCGAGGCCTACGGCTCGACCTGGGTGAGCGAATCGTTCGTGCGCCGAGCGGTGGCGACGCTGGCGCCGCAGGCGGTGTGCATCCGCCTGCCGCGTGCGCTCGGCCACTATCAGGATCTCTTCTTGGTGTCGCTCGACCCGGCGGCGGATCGGCCACGGCTGCGCTTCGATCCTGGTCCCGGGGGATTTCTCGAGCGCGCCGCGATCGCCGGCGGAGAGCAGCTCTCGATCTCCGGCTGGGCCGCCCAAGCCGCCGGCAACGGACGAGTCGCGGTGGTTCGCGGCTGGGTCGACGGTCGGCTCCTGGGCGAGCTGCGCGAGTTCGCCCACCGTCCGGACGTCGCGCAGTTGATGGGTGGGTCGGGTCTGGAGTCCGGCTGGCGGTTCACGGCCCCGCTTCCGGCGCCGACCCGGCTCGGCTCGAGTTACCTCGTCGTCGAGGCGGAGACCTACGACGGCGTGCGCGGCACGCTTTACGGCGGTACGGTCTCGCAGGCCCTGCGCCGGTCCGTCCAGGGCGAGCTCGACATGACGCAAGCCTTGCGGCTTCACGAGAACGAGACCAAAGCCCTGGCCATTCGCCGTCTCGAGCTCGACGCCGAGGCCCTGCGCGCCCGCATCGCGGCGATGGAGGCCAGCCGATTCTGGCGGCTGCGCAACGCCTGGTTCGCGTTCAAGCGCGGCGTCGGCCTCACCCGCGAGCCCTGAGCCGCGCGCCGCCCGGCGGCGCGATAGGATCCCGGCAGTTTCCCCTTCGTGATGGACGACGCGCTGCCGAGATTCAGCCCTCCGCGTGGCTCGAGGCCACGGTGAACCTGCGCTGCGTGAAATGCGGTGAGTCCTTCCCGGTCCCGCCGACCGAAACGCTGGCCGCGGACGCCACGGTCGTCTGCCCCCACTGCGGCGCACGCTATCGGCGCGGCGGCAAGGCGACGATGACCCCCAATACGGCTGGGGGCACAGCCCCGCCGGCGACGGCGCGCTTGCCGCCGGTCGCGGTTGCGAGGCACGCAGTGAAAGCGCCCGCCGCCCCCGTCTCGACCTTCAAGGCCGGTGACCTGGTGGGCGGCCGCTATCGCGTGCGCGCATTCCTGGCGCAGGGCGGCATGGGCGAGGTCTACCAGGCCGAGGACCAGGAACTGCGTGTCGAAGTCGCGCTCAAGACCATCCGACCGCGGTCGAGCGACGACGACACGGCTCTCGAGCGGCTCAAACGCGAGATCCAGATGGCGCGTCGGGTGACCCACCCCAACGTCTGCCGGATCTTCGATGTCGGCTACCACGAGTCCGGTGAGCGGCGCATCGCCTTCCTCACCATGGAGCTGCTGCGCGGCGAGACCTTGTCCGCGCGCCTCGAACGCAGTGGCCGCTTCTCCCCGGTGGAAGCACTGCCCATCCTGCGCCAAGATGGCGGCGGCCGTCGACGCCGCCCATCGGGCCGGCATCGTCCATCGCGACTTCAAGAGCGAGAACGTCTTCCTGGTGCCGGACACGGCCGAGCCCGGAGGCCTGCGCGCCGTGGTGGCGGATTTCGGGATCGCCCGCGCCGGCCAGGACGAAGCCGCCCGCCTGACGCAGACCGGCGGCGTCATCGGCACGCCGGCCTACATGGCGCCGGAGCAGCTCGAGGGACAGGAGGTCACCGCCGCGGCGGACATCTACGCCTTCGGCTTGGTGGTGTACGAGATGGTCACCGGCCACCTGCCGTTCGTCGGCGACACCGCGATCTCGACCGCGGTTCGACGCCTGACCGAGGCGCCGGCCTCGCCGCGCAGCTTCGTGCCCGATCTCGACCAGCGATGGGAGGCGATGATCCTGCGTTGCCTGGCGCGGCTGCCGGAGGAGCGCTTCGCCAACGCCGCCCAGGCGATCGATTCGCTTGCCGGGCCACCGGTCGCGCCGAGTGCGCCGCCTCCCGCCGCGCCGCTTCCCGCCGCTCCGGCCGCACGACCGGCGGTCGATACTGCTCCGATGCCGATCGTCGCCCCGCCTGGCGGGGCGAAGGCTCGGCGTCAAAAGTACCTGGCCGGAATTCTCGTCGCCTTGCTGGCCCTGGCGGCGGGAAGCGCGGTCATGCGCATCCGCGCCCAGCGCGCCGAGCTCGAGCCGGTGGCTCCGCGGCGCGCCGTCGCCGTGCTCGGATTCCGCAACGTTGCGGGGCGCGAGGACGCGGCGTGGCTCTCGACCGCGCTCGCCGAGATGCTCGCCACCGAGCTTTCGACGGGCGAGGGACTGCGCGCGGTGCCGGGCGAGAACGTGGCACGGGCCAAGATCGAGCTCGGGCTCACCGATAGCGAAACGCTGACCCGCGAGACGCTCGACGGAGTTCGCGCCGTGCTCGGCGCCGACTACGTCGTGCTCGGGTCGTACACCGCCCTCGGGCCGCAGTCGGGCGGCCGGCTCCGTTTGGACTTGCGCCTGCAGGACGCCACCGCCGGCGTCACCGTCGCTTCGCTCGGCGAGGCCGGCACCGAAGCGGAGCTCTTCGAGCTGGTGCAGCGGGTAGGCCGCGCGCTGCGTGACCGCCTGGGACTGAAGCCACCTCGCGGACGCAGCTTCTGGGACCGATTCAGCCCGGAAGCCACGCGGCTCTACGCGGAGGGTGTCGTGAAGCTGCGCAGCTTCGAGCCGCTGCAGGCGCGCGACCTGCTCGAGCGCGCGGTCACCGCCGACCCGGAGAGTCCACTGGCCCACGCCGCGCTCGCCGAAGCCTGGAGCGCTCTGGGCTACGGCGAGAAGGCGCTGGTGGCTTCCCGCCAGGCCTTCGAGCTATCGGCGGAGCTAGGGCGCGAGGACCGTCTGGCGGTCGAGGGCCGTTACCGCGAGGCGTCGCGCGACTGGGGCCGCGCGGCCGAGATCTACGGCGAGCTCCGGCGCCTCTATCCGGACAGCCTGGAGTACGGTCTTCGTCTGGCCGCGGTGCAAACCTCGGCGGCTCAGGGCAAGGAAGCCCTGCGCACGATCGCCAGCCTGCGCGTGCTGCCGCCGCCGTCCAACGACGATCCGCGCATCCATCTCGCAGCCTCCACGGCCGCGGCTTCGCTCTCGGACTACAAGCTGCAGCAGGAAACCGCGGCCCGCGCCGCCGAGGGCGGCACGCGCACGGGTGCGCGTTTGCTGGTGGCGCAGGCCCGCGTCGCCGAAGGCTGGGCATCGCGCAACCTCGGCGACCCGGCGCGCGCCGAGCGCGCCTGTCTCGAGGCGCAGCGCCTGTTCGCCGAGGCCGGGGACCGCGCCGGGGAGGCGCACGCCCTCTCGGCGCTGGCCGGAGCGCTGTACGACCGCGGTGACCTTTCCGGCGCGAGCAGCCGTTTCACCGAGGCGTTGGCCATCTATCGGCAAGTGGGCGATCTGTCAGGTGTCGCGAGGGTGCTCAACAACACCGCCGTGGTATTGAAGAACCAGGGCGATCCGGCGCGGGCGCGCGAGCTCTATGAAGAGACCCTTTCGATCTCGCGCGAGACCGGCGACCGACTCGGCGAGGCTTCGGCGCTCAACAATATCGCCGCGGTGTTGTCGCAGGAGGGGGATCTGGCGGGTGCCAAGCGCAAGCTCGAGGAATCCCTGGTGATCCGGCGTGAGCTGGCCGATCCCAGCGGGGTCGCCTACGCAGTGTCCAACATCGGCGTCGTGCTGCACCGGCAAGGCGAGCTCGCCGAGGCGCGCCGGCAGCACGAGGAGGCGCTCCGCCTGCGCCGCGAGACGGGGCAGCGGATCGGTGAAATGGCGTCGCTCTACCAGCTCGGCCGGGTGCTGCTCGACCAGAATGAGCCTGCGGCGGCCCGCCAGCAGTTCGACGCGGCTCTATCCGGCTGCCGCGAGATCGGCAACAAGAGCTGCACCGCTTCGTCACTCGCCGGCCTGGCGGAGACCCTGGCCCAGGGCGGCGACACTGCGGGCGGACGGCGAGCCGCCGAGGAAGCGCTGGCGCTGCGCGAAGAAATCGGCGAGCGCACCGCGGCTGCCGAGACCCGCGCCCAGCTCGGCTGGCTGCGCCGCGAGGAAGGCGACCCGGCGGCGGCGGCGCAAGAGCTCCTGGCGGCACGGGACGCGCTGCGCTCGCTGCGCTCGCCCGACGCCGAGGCGCTCGCTGGGGCCTGGCTGGCGCGCGCGCAGGTCGAGAGCAACGACCTGCCGCGGGCGCGCGCGGCAGCGGAGGCCGCCGGCTCGCTCGCGCAGCGCAGCCAGAGTCCCGCCACGCGCCTTGCCGTGATACTGGCCGAAGCGCGGGTTGCAGCCGCCGGCGGCGACCGCCGGCAAGCCGGCGAGAGACTGCGGAGTGTCGAGACCGAAGCGCGCGGGCTGGGCCTCCTGGCGCTCGCCTACGAGGCCAGGCTGGTGGCGGCGGAATCCGGCGCGCTGTCGGGTGGCCACGAGGCCGTGCGAGCCCTGGCC
The DNA here is from genome assembly GCA_963821905.1 of Thermoanaerobaculia bacterium. GTDB lineage: Bacteria > Acidobacteriota > Thermoanaerobaculia > Multivoradales > JAGPDF01 > CAWGFP01. Next base: position 291,015 of record CAWGFP010000009.1, read on the forward strand.
GAAGAGGCGCAGGCGCACGGCCTCGGCGCCATCGCGCGGCGCGCGTTGGTCCTCGTCCGGCGGTAGGATCGCAAGCGATGCGACTGGTGCTCTTCGACATCGACGGTACGCTGGTCGACTGCGGCCGGCAGGTACGCCCGCTCTTCGCGGCGGCGCTGGAGGAGGTCTTCGGCACCGCCGGCGATCTCGACGGCTACGACTTCGCCGGCAAGCCGGATCCGCGCATCGTCCTCGACCTGATGACCGCGCAGGGCTTCTCGATCGCCGACGTCGTCGCCGCGCTACCGCGCGTGCGCGAGACCTACCTGGCGCGACTGCAAGCGGGCTTGGCGTTCGAGCGCATGCGCATCCTGCCAGGGGTCGTCGAAACCCTCGCCCGGCTCGAAGGACGAGTGGCCCTGGGTCTGCTCACCGGCAACTGGGAGGCCGGGGCTCGAATCAAGCTCGGGCATTTCGATCTCAACCGCTTCTTTCCGGTGGGCGCATTCGGCGAGGACGGTGCCGATCGCTCCGATTTCCCGCCGCGGGCACTGGAGCGCGCCGCTCGCCACTACGGCGAGGCGTTTGGCGCCGATGAAACCATGATCATCGGTGACAGTCTGCTCGACGTGGCATGCGCGCGAGCGCACGGCGTCCGGGCGCTGGCTGTCGCCACCGGGCGCACCAGCGCTTCGGCGCTCGCCGCCGCCGGCGCCGACTGGGTGGTGGCCGACCTTCATGCCGCGCCGTCGTGTCACGCGATCTTCGCTTAGAGGAGCCCGGCATGAGCCTGCAACTGACCATTTCCGAGTCGATCCGCCGAAATCTCGAGGCGGCTCTGCTCGACGAATCCGACCTCATCGAATTCCTGCGCCAGGCGCGGCGCGATCCTGTACCCGGCGAGCCTGGCAAGGCGCGCTGCGTGGGAACCCTGCCGGTGCGCCGTCCGCTCGACCCCGAGACCTCGCAGCTGGTGCGTGTCGAGGTCGTGCTCGAGCAGCGCGGCGACGGCTTCGAAGTCGCGTCGTTGCGGGGTCTCGAAAGCTGAAACGGTCAGTCGTCTAGCGCGCCGCCCGCCAGATGGCGGCGAAACCACGACTGCGTGGCGTTCATCGCTTCGATCACCGTGGGACGCGGCCCCTGGAAGGGATGGCGGCCGCCGATGCCGTGGTCGCCGCCGCGGACGATGCACAGCTCCTTGGGATCGGCGGCGGCGGCGTGGAGCATGCGCGCTTCTTCGACCGGCACGGTGTCGTCCTGATCGCCGTGCAGGATGAGCCAGGGTGCGGTGCGGCGCCCTGCGGCCGCCAGGATGTCGAGCTCGGCTCGGTGAGCGATGAGGTCTTCGAGCACATCGACGCCGAGTCCGAGGAGTTGGCCGGTGCGGGCGTTGAGGATGGGATACTCGCCGCGGTCGCGCCAGATCTGCTGCTCGGATTCGGGAACCCGCGCGTAGGTCGAGATCGCCGCCCAGGTCACCAACGCGCCGATCCGGTCGCGCCAGTCGGGGCTTCCCGCCACCACCACCGAGGTGCCGCCGCCCCGGCTGTGGCCGAGCAGCCCGACGCGCGTCGCGTCCACCCGCCCCGGCGCGATCTTGCCCGCCGCGAGCGCTTCGAGCACCAGCGCGAGCTCGCGCCGGTCCTTGCTAATCAGGCCGTGCTTGAAGGCCTCGGTGTCGGTGACCCGCTCGTCGCCGGGCTGCATGCCGGCGCTCGAAAAGTTGAAGCGTGCGACGACGAAACCGCGGGCCGCGAGCAACTCGGCGAGATAGGGCAGGAAGCCGTACTCCATGAAACCCTTGAAACCGTGCGCGCAGACGATCGCCGGGGCCGGGCCGCTCCCCGCCGGAAGGTCGAGCGTTCCGACGAGGTGCTTGCCGTCCTGCAGTTCGACATCGAAGAGCTGGCGAGTCACCCACGCATGCTAGTGGGCGGGTCGACGGCTTTCAACAGGTAGACTCGACCCGATGACCGAATCGCTTGCCCCTGCCGCTCGTCATTTGCCTCTTCACAAGCTGCATCGTCAGTGGAAGGCGGAATGGCAGATCGTCGACGGCGTCGAGGTTCCGTCGGACTACGGCACGGCCGCCGACGAGTATCGCGCCTTGCGCGAAGGCTGCGGGCTCATCGACCGCTCGGACGTCGCCCGGCTCGAGCTGATGGGTGCGGATCGCCACCGGTTCCTCAACGGGCTGGTGACTTGCGACGTCAAGCCGCTCCTCGCGGGAGAAGGAGCGTACGGTTACTTCACCGATCGCCAGGGAAAGATCCTCGCCGACGCCGCGGTGCTGGCGCTCGAGGATCGCCTCTGGCTCGAGCTTCCAACGCCGGCCGGCGATTCGATCCGCGCCCAGCTCGAGAAATACATCATCGCCGACCGCGTCGAGGTCAAGCCGCTCGACGATCTCGCGCTGTGGACCCTGGCTGGTCCAGGGTCGCGCGAGCTGCTCGCCGGCCTCGTATCCGAGCCCTTGCCGGAAACGCCGTGGTCGCACCGCAAGCTGATGCTGGCGGGGAGTGAAGTGCAGCTGGTGCGGCAGGCAAGACTGGGCATCGACGCGTTCACCGTCTGGTGCTCCGCCTCGCTGGGACGCCCGCTCGCCGAGAGCCTCGTCGAAGCCGGCGCCGCTCGAGGCCTGCGCCCCGCCGGCCGGAGCGCTCTCGAGATGATTCGCGTCGAGGCAGGGATCGCGAAATTCGGACAGGACTTCGGAGCGGCGAATTTTCCACAAGAAGTGGGGGAGGACGGGGCGGTTAGCTACAGCAAGGGATGCTACCTCGGGCAGGAGATCGTGGCCCGGATTCACTACCGGGGTGGGGTCAATCACAGGCTATTCAGGCTTGCCTTCGAGGCGCCGGGAGTGAACGCCGGCGCGTCTCTGTGGCTGGAAGATCGTGAGGTCGGCACGGTCACCAGCGCCATCTCATCGCCCTCGAATGGCGACATCGGGATGGCGATGGTGCACAAGCGCGGCTGGGACGCGGCAACTTTCGAGGTCGAGGTCGACGGGCTCGCGAGCGGCGGCGAGAACGCGCGACTAGCCGCAAACGAAAACGGCCGGGTTGCCCCGGCCGTCCTCAACATCAACTCCTGGGCGTTAGACCGCGAAGCTAGAGCCGCAGCCGCAACTGCCTGAGGCGTTCGGGTTGATGAACTTGAAGCCCGCGCCCTGCATGCCCAGCACGTAATCGATCGTCGTACCCTTGAGGTAGCGTCCGCTCACCGGATCGACGTAGACCTTGAGGCCGTCGAACTCGAGGACCGTGTCGGTTTCCCGCGCTTCACGCTCGAAGTCGAGCGCGTACTGGAAACCGCTGCAGCCGCCGCCCATCACCGCGACCCGCAGGCCGCTCTCGTCGTCGAGCCCCTCTTGCTGGCGGGTGTGGCGGATCATCTCGACCGCCTTGGCGGTCAGATGGAGCACCGGCCCGAGGGGCGGGGCGACGGGGGGTGTGGGAGTCTGGGTCGTGGGTTCCATGAGTTCTCCTAGGGCTCCAGGATAGGGGGCCGGGCCCGGCGCTGTCAAACCGGGGTTTCCCGGTGTTTATTCCCGCCGCTATGATCGCGGCCGTGCTGCGGGCCCTGGTGTTCGACTTCAACGGCGTCCTGGTGGATGACGAGCCCATCCATCTGCGCATGTTCCAGCGCGCCCTCGAGCCCGAGGGCATCGCGCTGCCCGCGGACGCCTACTACGAGAAGTTCCTGGGCTTCGACGACCGGGGGTGTTTCGCGGCGGTGCTCGAGGAGGCCGGGGAGAAGGCCGATCCGGCTCGAGTGATGCGGCTCATCGCCCGCAAGGCCGCGTTCTATCAAGAGGCCATCCATCGCGACGGCTATCCCTTCTTCGCGGGCGCGGCCGAGCTGGTGCGTTCGGCGGCGGCCTCGGGACTGACTCTCGCCTTGGTGTCCGGGGCGTTGCGAGACGAGATCGATCAGGCGTTGCGCCAGGAGGGCCTGCGCGGGCACTTCAAGGCGCTGGTCACTGCCGAGGACGTCGCCGAGGGCAAGCCGGACCCCGAGGGCTACCGGCGCGCGCTCGAAGAGCTCAACTCGCAGCCGCCGCTACCCGAGCGGCTCTTCCATCCGCACGAAGTGCTGGCGATCGAGGATAGCCCGGCTGGCCTGCGCGCCGCGCACGGCGCCGGTTTCACGACCCTCGGAGTGGCGCACACCTACCCGGCGGAGCGACTCGAGGGCGCCGACGTGGTGGCGCCCGGCTTGGCCGGGCTGACGCTGGAACAGCTCCAGCGTCGTTTCGCCGAGGTCAGCCAGAGCTAGGTGATCGGGATCCGGCCAGCGAAGCCGTCTTCGTAGGTGTGGAAGTGGCCGATGGTTTCCTCGGGATACTTCCAGCAGTAGTAGCCGTCGCCGCTGTCCCAGTCGACGAGCCACATTCCCTTCACCACGCAGCCCAGCGACACCACCTCGTCGGCCCAGGCGGCGACGATGTTCTGGTAGGAGGTCTCGATCTCGTCGCGGTGCTCTTCCATCTCCTCGCGGCTCTGCACCCGATTGAACAGCGCCTCGACCTGCTGCACCGCCTGGCGGGTGAGATCGCGCACCACGGGGAAGTGGGCGAGCGCCTCCTCGTAGCTCCAGATGCGCTTGCCCTTGCTCACTTTCCGTTGCCGCCATTGCCGCCATTGTTCCGTCGACGCGCGGCTGGAAGGGCACGTAGCATCGTCGGCAGCGCGCCTCGTAGGAGTCGGTGTCGCCGACCTGGACCTGCTCGCCGCCACCCGAGATGCGCTGGCTGTAATGCGCCGGTGCGCCGCAGCGCACGCAGACGGCGTGCATCTTGTCGACGTATTCGGCGAGGGCCAGGATTCTCGGCATCGGCCCGAAGGGTCGTCGCAGGTAGTCCTGGTCGAGACCGGCGACGACCACGCGAATACCCCGGTCGGCGAGCTCGGACACCAGCTCGGACAGAGCCTCGTCGAAAAACTGCGCCTCATCGATGCCCACCACCTCGACGCCGAGCTCGAGCTGCGAGCGCAGCTCGGAGCTGTCGCGCACCGAGCTGGCGTCGAGCTCGCGCTGGTCGCGCGTCACCAGGCGGCCCGGCTCGTGGCGCACGTCGGTGATCGGCTTGAACACCTGCACCCGCTGGCGGCCGATGACCGCGCGGCGCAGGCGGCGCACGAGCTCCTCGCTCTTGCCGGAGAACATGCCGCCGGTGATGACCTCGATATGGCCGGCGCCGCGCTCCGGTCGGCGGACTTCGTTCATCGCGCCTCCGGAACGGTACGCGGAATGGTCAGCGGACGGTTCTGGGCATCGACGTGGACGTAGACCACGTCGGCCTCGGTGACCTTCACTCGCCGCGAAGTCGGCCCGGGCCGCTCGGCCTCGACCGTCACGTGGACGGTGACGGAAGTCTTGCCGACCTTGGTGACCTCGGCGTAGAAGCTGACCAGGTCGCCGACGAAGACCGGCTCGTGGAACACCACCTCGCGCAACGCCACGGTGACGATGCGGCCCGCCACCACCTGGTGGACCGGCACCGCTCCCGCCTGGTCGATGTAGGACAGGATGATGCCGCCAAAGATGGTGCCCATGGCATTCGTATCCTTGGGCATCATCAACACACGGATCGCCGGCTGGCGCGCCTGTGGGGTTTCGCTCATGCCATCTCCAATTGCTGCGGGGCCGGGCCGGCTGCTTTCCGGCGGCGACCGCGATCGCGCATGCTATCCTAGCCATCCTTTCCGACGGTCTTCGAAAGCATGGATACGCCTCCCTCCGCGAACTTTCCTGGCCCGGATGGGCTCGGAACGGCGGGTTCTCGGGCTGCCGAAGACCTCGCGCTGGCACGTCGCATCGCCAGCCGCGACCAGGAGGCTCTGGGGGAGCTTTACGACCGCTACTCCGCGCTGGTCCTGGCGCTTGCCACCCGAATCCTGGGGGCCGCAGGCGAAGCCGAAGAGGTGGTGCAGGAGACCTTCCTGCAGGTGTGGAACCGCATCCGCTCGTACGACGCGGCACGCTCGTCGGTTTCGACCTGGCTGGTCCTGCTGGCCCGCAGCCGGGCCATCGATCGCCTTCGCAGCCGCCAGGCCGGCGAGCGGGCCGGCGAGAGGCTGCGCGCCGTGGCGCCCGCGAATGCATCCTCGAGCGGCCCGGCCGACGTACTCTTTCGAGAGCGTCGTGAGCGTCTGCGCGGTGAGCTGGGAGAGCTGCCCGCCGAGCAGCGAGAGGTCCTGGAGCTGGCTTTCTACGAGGGCCTGACGCAGACCGAGATCGCCGAGCGGACCGGCATACCGCTGGGCACGGTGAAGACGAGGACGCTGTTGGCGATGAAGAAGCTGCGTGCCGCGCTGCGTACCGAAGTTCGGGAGCTCCTGTGAGCGAGATGGACGCCGAAGACCGCGACGTTCTGCGCGCCTGGGGCGCGGCGGGACTGCTCGGCCCCGACGAGGTCGGGGAGGTGACGTTGCCCGGCGACGAGTCGTCGGAGGCGCGAGTGCGGCTCCACCTCGAGACCGTGGGCTTGCTGCCGTACGCGCTCGACGCTCCGGCGCCGCCGCGGGCGCTGCGCGCTCGCCTGCTCTCCACCGTGGCCGGCGAGGAAACCATGGCGGTTTCGGGTCAGGCCCGGCGCACGCCGTCCGGGGCTCGCCCGGCGGCAATTCCGCGGCCGCCAGCGCCGCCGGAGATCGTCGCCCGGCGCTCGCGATGGCCGACAGCGCTCGCCGCCACCCTGGCGATTGCCTGCCTCGGCCTGGCGGGCTGGCTCTTCATGCAGCTCGAGGAGCAGCGTGGCGAAGCCGCCCGCCTGCAAGCGCAAGTGCGCCAGCTCGGTGAGCGCCGGGCCGAGCTCGAGGCGATGCAGAGCCAGTTGACTTCGTTGCGTCAAAACGTCGGCATGATGACGGCGCCCGGCGTCCTGGCCTGCGCCCTGCGGCCGTCGGCGCCAGCCGGGCCGGTACCGACGGCGCGCGGCATGCTTTTCGTGGCGGCCGATCACCAGCACTGGTATCTCGCCGTGCACGGCCTCACTCCGGCGCCCGCCGGTCAGGCGTATCAGTTGTGGTGGGAGGCGGACGCCGGCATGGTGAGCGGCGGCACTTTCGACGCCGGTCCCGGCGCGCCGGTCGAGTTGTCGTCAGAGACCATGCCGCGTGGGACGCGCGCGGTCCTGGTGACGCTCGAACCGAAGACTGGGTCGGCGCAGCCGCGGGGACCGATCGTGCTCGCGGGCAGCCAGATGCAGCAGCTTCTCTAAGCCCAGCGTCCCTACGCGAAGGACGGCCGCGCGGCTACCGTCGCGGCGGCTGGCTGGGGCGAATCTCGATCAGGCTCGGCAGCGCGCGTTCGGGAAAGCGCAGCAGGTCGACCACCACTCGCGCGATGTCCTCCGGCGCCAGCATCCACTCGCGGTCGGGATTGTGGCGGCCGCTGCCGAAGTCGGTGTCGACGCTGCCCGGCAGGATGGCGGCGACCCGGATGCCGTCGTGGCGCAGGTCGAGCATCGCCGCTTCCGAGAGGCCCACGAGTCCGAACTTGCTGGCGTTGTACGCAGAACCGGAAGCGAAAGGATTCTTGCCGGCGAGAGAGGCGATGTTGAAGATCCAGCCGCTCTTCTGCTTGCGCATCGCCGGAGCGGCAGCGCGCATGGCGTAGAACGCGCCCGACAGGTTGGTCTCGAGGACGTCGCGCCAGGCGTCCCCGGAGAGCTCGTGCACCGGCGCGAAGATACCGATGCCGGCGTTGTTGATCAGGCAGTCGATGCGACCGCTCCGGCCAACCACCCAGTCGACCAGCTCGCGCACCTCCGCCTCCTGGCGCACGTCCGTCACCCGGCCGGCGACACTGTTGCCGAACTCGGCGCGCAGCTCCTTCTCCGCCTCGGCCACCGAGCGCTGGGTGCGGCCACAGAAGTAAACGCTCCAGCCGTCGCGCAGCAGCGCCTCGACGATGGCCCGACCGATGCCGCGGCTGCCGCCGGTGACCAGCGCGACGCGAGGAGAGGGCGCAGCCATGGCGGCCGACTTTAGCACCGGGAATGCGCGATCGCGGTGATATGTTGGAAGCCAGCGGAGGTGTAAGGAATGCTCGGCTTAGATCCCATGTATTTCGTCTTTCTCGCGCCCGCGCTGGCGCTTTCGCTGTGGGCAAGTTGGCGCACCAAGTCGGCTTTCAACAAGTACGGGAAGGTGCGCGCGGCGACCGGATTGACCGGCGCGCAAGCGGCCCAGCGTCTGCTCGACGGAGCGGGCATCAGCGACGTGAAGATCGTGCCGCACCACGGCATGCTCTCCGATCACTACAATCCCGCCAACAAGACGCTAGCTCTGTCGGAGCCGGTTTACGGCTCCGCCTCCATCGCCGCCATCGGCGTCGCCTGCCACGAGGCCGGCCACGCCATCCAGCACGCGCAAAAGTACGGGCCGCTCTGGCTGCGCTCGCTTCTCGTGCCGACGGCAAACATCGGCTCCACTCTCGGCTACATCGTCATGATCGCCGGCTTGATGATGGGCGCGATGAAACTGTTCATGGTCGGGGTTGCGCTCTTCTCGCTTGTCCTGGTCTTCCAGATCGTCACCCTGCCGGTCGAGTTCGACGCCTCGGCGCGCGCCAAGCGCCTGGCGGTCGAGATGGGCATCGTCTCGCCGCAGGAGCGCGAGGGCATCGACAAGGTGCTCAACGCGGCAGCGCTCACCTACGTGGCGGCGGCGGTTTCGACTTTGCTGACGTTGCTCTACTACCTGATGCGCGCCGGCGTGCTCGGGGGCGGCCGGAGCCGCGACTGAGGGCGACTCGGTTAGAACCGCGCCAGTGCGCCCGCCGCGTCGAGCGCGATCCAAAAGTTGATTCCGTCGCTACAAGCTCCGAGAGGTTCCGTATCAGCTCCGGTCGAAGTTGATCCAAGAGGGGTCAGATCAGCGGCTCGCCAGAGCGATACGCTGTCGCCCGACCCGTTGGTCACCAGGACGCGCTGACCATCAAAAGCTGCGGAACCGGGATTGTTCAATCCGTTGCCGGTCAAGGTCGTGAGCACCGCGCCGGTCGACGCGCGGATGACCGTGACCGAATTGGAACCGTTGTTGGGGACCCAGATATTGGTGCCGTCGAAAGTCGCATACATGGGAGCCGCACCCACCGGCACGATCTGCTCGATGAAGAAAGTGTTGAGTCTAAGGATCCTGCCACCCGTGTAGTCCGTGACCCAGATGTAGGCACCGTCGTAGAGGATTCCGACGGGCTTGCCGTACCCGTTAATGGTCACCGTTGGCCACGGCAAGCTCGGGCCTGGCGTCACCCGCGAGACGGATCCGTCGCCGTTTGCCGTCCAGATGTACTCGCCGTCGAAGGCGATGCCCTGGGCATCGCCTCCGACCGTGGTGCTGACCGTGACGACAGCTCCAGCTGGCTGACTTGGGGCGAACGCGTAGAGTGCCCCGGGAGTCGTCCGCCCCGTGACGAAGATCAAGCCCAGCGCCGGGAGCACGTCATAGGCGCCCCCAGCGCCTGTCCAGGTCTCCAGGAGTCTGCCGTCGCTTGCTCGCACGCGAGAGACCGTAGCAGTGCCGGGACCGCTCACCCAGATATCCGTACCATCGGCCCTGCACAACACTGGAATCGAGCCACCGCCAACGGAGGTCAACCCAATTGTGGCGGCCGCGCCCTTCGTCGTCGTCCAGAACTGGCCGAGAGCCGCTCGGCGACTGCTAGTCGGCGCGCTGGCGCCGGAGGCGGCGCGGGCCAGCAGGGCGGCGAGCACCTGCCGGGTCACCGGCAGCGACGGGCCGAAGGTGGTCGGTGATGTGCCGGCGGTGACGCCAAGGTAGTACAGCTCGAGGATCGAGGCGCAGAACTCGTTGTCATCGGTGACATCGGTGAACGGTCCACAGTTGGCTGCCCGCAGGTCGGCGACGGCGCCAACGGCGAGTGCGAGGGCGGTCGCGGTCACGCCGAAGCACCGCAGGGTTGGCCTTCTGATGTGGAATCGGGGCACGTGTCCTCCTGCCGCCCGGTCAGAAGCGGGCGAGCTCATGGTAGGCCTGGAGCGTGACCCAGAAGTTGACCCCGTCGCTGCACGCTCCGTAGGGCGCCGACGAGCCTCCGGTCGGCACGGATCCAAGAGGGGCCAGGTCGGCAGCCCGCCAAGTCGATACGCTCTCGCCAACTTCGTTGACGATCAGGATCCGCTGGCCGTCGAACGCCGCGGACCGGGGCCCGGCCAAGCCGTTGTCCGTGAGCGTGGCCAACACGGCCCCAGTCGAGGCCCTCACCACCGTAACGGTGTTGGAGCCGAAGTTGGGGACCCAGATGTTGGTGCCGTCGAAGATTGGGTGAGAGGGGTTCGCCCCCACCGGGACGATCTGTTCGATGGCGTGCGAGTTGAGCTTCAGGAGCCTGCCACCCGCGGTGTCCGTGATCCAAACATGGGCGCCGTCGTACAGGATTCCGTAGGGAGTCCCGTAGCCGGCGATGGTCGCCGAGGACCAGGGGAATGTGGAGGCCGGGACCACTCGCGAGACCGTGCCATCCAGGTTGGCCGTCCAGATGAAGTTGCCATCGAAGGCAATGGCGTTCGGATTCGCCCCGAGCGGGCTGGTGAGGGGAATGGCGATGACTGTCCCTGGCGCTTCACCAGGATCGAATACGTAGAGACTTCCCGGATTCGTGGACCCGGTCACGAAGACCAAGCCCTGCGCATGGAGCACGCCTTCTGCGGCGCTCGCTCCCGTCCATGCTTCCAGGACCCTGTTGTCGCTCGCGCGCACACGCGAGACCCTGCCGTCGGCAGGATGGGTGACCCAGATGTCTGCCCCGTCGGCCTTGCATCGCCGTGGGAAGAGGTTGTTGCTGCCGAGGAAGCCTACGCTGAAATCGAGTGCGACCTTCGTCGTCCAAAACTGATCGAGAGCCGCTCTGCGGCTGCCCTGCGCACGACCGGCGCCGCTGGCGCTGCGCGCCAGTAGGGCCGCGAGCACCTGACGCGTGACGGGGAGCGTCGGGCCGAAGCTGGTCGGCGACGTGCCAGCGGTGACTCCGATGTAGTACAGCTCGAGGATCGCCGGGCAGAACTCGTTGTCATGGGAGACATCCGTGAAGGGTCCGCAGGGGGCGGCCCGCAGGTCGGCGACGCCGCCAACGGCGAGCGTGAGGACGGTCGCGGCGAGCCACCGGCAACGGTGACGGGGCGACGAGCAGCGCGGTGTCGAAAGGCCATGACCACTCATCGGGTTCATTCCGGGGTGTGGCGGAGGAGAAGGAAGGTGTCCTCCTCGATGTTCAGGTCGGGGAACGACTGCGGGAAGTCGTAGTCCTTTTCCGCCCAGCTCGCGGCCGAGCCGACGAACTTCCACTGTTTAGCGAAGTACAGCAAGTTCGGAATCTGCCCGCCGCCCGGAGCCACGCCGGCGTATTCCGCCGCGTGCAGGAGTCCATACTCGGCCGCCCACAACGGATCGTCGTGCAGGAACGTGGCAGTGCCCGGACATTCCTCCTTCGTGGTGGTCAGCGGCAGGCCCGGAGCGTAGGTCAAGGTGATGCGTGGCGGCACCGGCGGAGCGCCCTCGATGAGGTTGAAATCGACGGACAGCGACTCGACCGTGAACTCACTGCCGACGCGGCCGGCGACCGACAGCGAGCAGTCGTCGCAAGAGCCGGTGCCGAAAGCGTCGAGGTAGTCGAGCGGCGCTGAGCCCTTGATCGCGAAGAGCTCTCCCATTCTCAGCGGCACCCTGGCGCGCACGTGATGGTGCCGGCTGTGCAGCACGCACGATCCAGGCGGGCCCTGGTCGACATCGATCACCGACTCGAATTGCAGCTCGAAGCGCACGCATCTCTCGATCTTGTCGAGGTCGATGCGGTCCTCGCCGCCGAGCAGTGAGAGCGAGCGGGCATAGCTCAGCAACGCCGTTACTTGTGAAGGGTCGTTGTTGTTCACGCACTTGCGGTGCGCCTCGTCGTAGCAGTTGACCAGGCCGTCGAGGAGTGCGTCCTGGATCTCGGCGATCTCCGCCGCGTAGTCGCCGCCGTAGCCCATCAACTCCACGCTCCGTGCCCAGTTGAGGGCGGTGCTGGCGATGGCTTTGCCCTGCTCGCAGTTGGTGCGCAGGATCGGCAGCTTGGGCTTGATCTCCCTGGTATGGAAGTCCCGGAAGAGCTGGGCAAAGTCGGGCGGCGTCGCGGCAGCTCCGGAGGTGGCGGCCTTCGCCCCCCGTCGGCGTTTCGCTACCAGCGCCTGGAGCTTCTGGCTGAAGCGATCCTCGGCGCGGGTCGGCAGACGCAGTTGTTGCTTGGACTGCTCGGCCGTCGTGCCCTTGGCGACACCGTAGCCACTGAAATGGAGGATCTTCATCGCCAGCCCGGACCCGAGAACGGGTGGGTAGAGGAAGAGCTCCTGGCCGGTGCCGCGATAGCCGAAGGTGGTCTCGACGTTGCGGGCCACTGGCTTGGGCGGCTGGATCGTCAGGGTGGCGAGGTTGAACAACCGGAGTCCTGCGGGTTCCAAGTGCACGGCCGCGACGAATCCGCCCTTGAAGGGCAGGCCGGCGACGGATTTGACGGGCGTCAGCGTGATGGTCTCGGGGCTCAGCAGCGCCTTTTTGGGAATCGTGAGCTTGAACACCGTGCCGTCGGCGCCCACCGCGGTCACCGCGCCGCCGGTTGCAGGCACCAGGGCGCTGACCGAACGCGCGCGATCCAGGGTCACCGTGACGCGTGCGACGGCGGGCAGCGCAAGCGAGCTCGTTCCCGGTCCGGGCAGCTCGATCTCCCGCGCCTCTCCCGAAGCGAGGTCGGTCACCCGCAGGGTGATCGCGTGGCTGGCGAACGACTGGGCCAGCAACCTGGCCTCGCCGAGGCCGCCGTCCTCGTAGCTCAGCACGAGGCGAATGTCGTCTTCGCCGGCGCCGAAATAGCCGATATCGCCGCCGAGCGCGGCGGGCTGACCTGCCGCCTCGGCTTCGACGCGGTAGCGCCCTTCACCGAGACACAGCCATGGTCCACTGGGCGCGCAAGTCCAAGATGCCTGCGCGGGCGTCGCCGCATGAGCGACGCCAAGTTCGGCGAGGGTTGCCAGGGTTAGTCCGAGGGCCAGCGTCGAGCGGGTGGGCATTCCTGTTCCTCCAGCAAAGAGGTCGTCTGTTCTTGAGCGCGCAATCCGCGGCCGGAATCGCTCACGTCATACAATTCGCCCCGTGGATCCCGACACGCCCGCCGCGCCGGAGGCGGGTCCGGTAACGGAACTGCTCCTCGCCTGGAGCTCTGGCGACAAATCGGCGCTCGACCGCTTGTTGCCGCTGGTCTACCGAGAGCTGCGCCAGATCGCCTCGCGGGCCCGGCGGCGCGAATCGCCCGGGCAGACTCTCCAGACCACCGCGCTGGTGCACGAGGCCTACCTCCGGCTGGTGGATCAAAGTCGCGCGCAGTGGCAAAGCCGGTCGCAGTTCTTTGCCGTCGCGGCGCAGGCGATGCGCCGCATCCTGGTGGATGAGGCTCGGCGCCGCGGAGCCGAGAAGCGCGGCGGCGCCAAGCCGCTTCAACTTCTCGACGGGCACGACGCGCCGGTGCACGTCGACGAGGAGGTCCTGGCCGTCGACGCCGCGGTCGTCGCGCTCGAACAGGTCGATCCCGACCTCGCCCGGCTGGTCGAGCTGCGTTTCTTCGCCGGTTTCACGGTGGACGAGACCGCCGAGGTCCTCGGAGTCTCGCCGGCGACGGTCGGGCGCGAGTGGGCGGCGGCGCGCGCCTGGCTGCAGCGCGAGCTCGGTGGCGCGTGACCATGGAGCCCGAGCGCTGGCGGGAGGCCAAGCGTCTCTTCCAGGAAGCACTCGGGCACGACCCGGAAGCACGTCGCGCCTGTCTCGAAAAGGCCTGCGTGGACGATCCGGCGTTGCGCGCCGAGGTCGCGGCCTTGCTCGCGGCTCACGCCGAGGTGGGGGACCGCTTCGAAACCCCGCCGGTTGCCGGGCTGTCCGACGAGGCGCCGCCGGTCCGGGTGGGGCCTTATCGGGTGCTGCGCGAGCTCGGTCGCGGCGGCATGGGCACGGTGTATCTCGGCGTGCGCGAGGGCGACGAGCTCGAGCAACCGGTGGCGGTGAAGGTCATCAAACGTGGGATGGACTCCGAGGTCATCGTTCGCCGCTTCCGCAACGAGCGCTTGATCCTCGCCTCGCTCCATCATCCCAGCATCGCCCGTCTCCTCGAGGGTGGGACGACCGAGGACGGCTTGCCGTACTTCGTCATGGAGTACGTCGACGGCCAGCCGCTCGACGCCTACTGCGAGGCGCGAGGGCTCGGCCTCGACGAGCGGCTGGAGCTCTTTCGACGGGTTTGCTCCGCCGTGCAGCACGCGCACCAGAACCTGGTGGTGCACCGGGACCTGAAGCCGACCAACATCCTGATTACCGCGGATGGCGCGCCCAAGCTCCTGGACTTCGGCATCGCCAAGCTGCTCGATCCGCAAACGGGACCGGGCACGATGGACCTGACAGCGGTGGACCGTGCGCTGACTCCGGAGTACGCCAGCCCGGAGCAGGTGCGGGGCGAGACCATGACCACGGTCTCGGACGTCTACTCGCTAGGCGTGGTGCTTTACCGGCTGCTCACCGGCCAGTTGCCATATCGCTTCACGACCCGCACTCCCCAAGACGTGCTGCGGGTGGTCAACGAGACCGTGCCAGAGCGGCCCTCGACCGCGGCGGGAAAGGCGGCTCCGGTGGCGCGCGGCGTGGCGCTCCGTAGGAGTCTTTCGGGCGACCTCGACAACATCGTGCTCAAGGCTCTGCACAAGGATCCCGCCCGTCGCTACCCGTCGGTTGAACAGCTCGCCGAGGACATCCGGCGGCACCTGGAGGGCTTCCCGGTCCGCGCGCGAGCAGATTCGGTCGGCTATCGGGCGGGTAAGTTCGTCCGTCGGCATCGCGTTGGGGTGCTGGCCACTTGCGCCGCGGCGCTGGCGTTGATCGCCACGACTGGCGTGGCGCTGTGGCAGGCGCGCGTCGCGCGCACTCAGTCGACGCGCGCCGAAGCGCGCTTCAACGACGTGCGCAAACTGGCCCACACGGTCATGTTCGAGATGCACGACGCCATCGTCGCGCTACCGGGTTCGACGCCGGCGCGGCAGCTTTTGGTGACCGGAGCGCTCGAGTATCTCGACAGTCTGGCGCGCGAAGCGAGCGACGACGCGTCTCTGCAACGCGAGCTCGCCAACGCCTATGACCGGGTGGGCGATGTGCAGGGGCTGCCGGCGACGCCGAGTCTCGGCGACCTTCAGGGCGCCTTGACGACCTACCGCAAGGCGCAGACGATTCGGGCCAAGCTCGTTGCCGGCGGGGTCGACGAAGCGGAGCTTCAGCGCGAGCTCTCGGCGACCGGCTTGAAGCTGGCCATCGTGCTGCTCTATTCGGGGGACCCCGCGGGCGGCGCGGAGCAGGCGCGTCAATCCGCCGCCATCGAGGAGTCCCTGGCCGTCTCTGACCTGAGCAAGGCGCAGCGCGTGCGTCTCGGGCGGAGCTACGGGAGGCACGGCTATCTGTTGGGCGCGAGTGGGAAAACGGTCGAGAGCCTCGAACGCCTGCGACAGGCGATCGCGGTGCTCGAGCCGTTGGCGGGACCGAGCGGAGCCGGAGGCGCGAGGAGGAACTGTCCACGACGTACAGCCGGCTGGGCGAAGTACTCGAGGGCGGCAACGCAGTCCCGGGTGTCGTGCCCGACATCCCGTCCGCGTTGCTCATGTACCGGAAGTCGCTGACCCTCGACGAAGGCCTGCTGCGGGCCGAGCCGACGAGCGTCCGGAGGCGCCGCAATGTGGTCGTCAGTCACGTCAGCATCGGCCAGGCCAGCGAACGATCGGCGGACTCCTCGGGCGCGCTCGAGCAGTATCGCCTGGCGCTGCCACTCGTCGAATCGTTGTCAGCAGAGGATCCCGCGAACATGCAGGCGCGGTCCGATCTGGCGTCCGTATACCAGCGCATCGGCACGCTCATGGCGCAGCATGGAGATCCGCGGGGCGCCGCCCCGTTATTGGAGCGCGCGCTCCAGCTGCTCGAGGATGTAGAGAGCAAAGACCCGTCGAGCCTGATTACGCGCGCGCTGGTTGCCAACACGCACACGGGGCTGGGCTACGTTCACGCGGCGTTGGGAGCCGAGGCGAAGCTGGGCGTCGACGAGCGCATCGACCACTATCGCGAGGCGAAGGATCATTTCGGCCAGGGCCTGGCCTTCTGGACGGAAGCCCGAGACCGCGGCTTGACGACCGGTGAGGAGAGCAGCTTGCCCGACCAGATCGCGCGCCAGGTCGCGAACTGTGAGCAAGCGAGCGCCTCGCTCGGGGCCGCGGGGAGATGAACGCCTAGCGCTGGCGGGCTTTGAAGCCGCTGTTTCAGGAGGCCATCGAGCGTCCCCTCGACCGGCGCGAGAGCTACCTGGATCAGGCTTGCGGCGGTGACGCAGTCCTGCGCGCCGAGCTCGAAGCTCTGTTGGCCGCCCACGCGGCGGCCGGTGAGCGGTTCGAGTCGGCCCCGCTGCCGCCGCTCGACGACGAGGCCGCTCCGGATCGCATCGGTCCCTATCGCGTCGTGCGCGAGCTCGGCCGCGGCGGCATGGGCACCGTCTACCTCGCCGAGCGCGCCGACGACGAGTTCGACCAGCGCGGTGGCGATCAAGGTGATCCAACGCGGCATGGACACCGACGAGCATCGTGCGCCGCTTCCGCGACGAGCGCCAGATCCTCGCCGCGCTCGACCATCCCAACATCGCGCGGCTGCTCGACGGCGGCATCGACCGACGACGGCCTGCCGTACTTCGTCATGGAGTACGTCGAGGGCGAGCCGCATCGATCGGCTACTGCGACGAGCACGCGGCCTCGGCGTCGAGCGACGCCTGCGGCTGTTCCTCGAGGTCTGCGACGCGGTCGCAGCACGCCGCACCGGAACCTCGTCGTCCATCGCGACCTCAAGCCGCGCAACATCCTGGTCGACGGCCGCGGGCGTGCCGAAGCTGCTCGATTTCGGCATCGCCAAGCTGCTCGATCCGCGCGCCGACGCCGGCGCCGACCGACCGCGCATCGACCGCGCCGCTGACGCCCGAGTACGCCAGCCCGGAGCAGCTGCGCGGCGAACCGGTCACCACGGTCTCCGACGTCTACTCGCTGGGCGTCGTCCTCTACGGGCTGCTCACCGGCCACCAGCCGGGGCGCTCGGGCACGCGGCCGGGTAGTCTCGAAGTCGACCTCGACAACATCGCTCGCCAGGCGCTGCACGAGGACCCGGGGCGCCGCTATGCCTCGGCGGAACAGCTGAGCGAAGACTTGCGGCGGTATCTCGAGGGATTTCCGGTGCGCGCGCGAGCGGACACCGTCGGCTACCGGGCGGTAAAGTTCATCGGCCGCCATCGCACCGCCGTGCTGGCCTCCGGGCTCGCCGTGCTGGTGCTGCTCGCCACCACCGCCGCCGCGGTTTGGCAAGCCCGGGTCGCGCACCGCGAGCGGCAGCGCGCGGAACAGCGCTTTGCCGACGTGCGGCGGCTGGCGAACGTCCTGCTGTTCGAGGTCCACACCGCGCTCGACAACGTGGCGGGAGCGATGAGCGCGCGCCGGTTGCTGGTCGAAAACGCCCTGCGCTACCTGGACGACCTGGCGCGCGAAGCGCAAGACGATGCCACCCTGCAGCAGGAGCTCGCGGCGGCCTACGAGCGCATCGGCGAGATCCAGGGCATGCCGGGCTGGCCGAGCGAGGGCCGCACCGGCGACGCGCTGGCGAGCTTCGAGCGCGCCCTCGAGCTGCGCCGCGAAAGCCGCGGCGACGGTGCGCCCGATGACCCCGAGACGCAGCGAGGCCAGGCTCTTGATGCGCATCGGCTCTGTGCTGGCCGCCCGCGGCGCGACCGGCCGAGGCGCTGGCGCGTCATCGCGAGGCGCTCGCTCCTTACGAGCGCGCGGTAGCCGCGGAGCCGTCGACCGCGATGCGTCTCGAGCTGGCTCAGGCCCTGGTGGCGGTGGGCGACGACCTCTGGGAGATCGGCGATGTGGCGGGCGCCTCGACGCCCTACGGGCAGGCGCTCGTGGTGGCGCGAGCTGCCGCGGCCGCGGACGCCGAATCGACGCTCGCAATCCGGCAAGTCGGCGTCGTCGAGCAGCGCCTCGGAGATGCCGGGGCGGAGACCGGCGACTGGTCGCGAGCCCTCGGGCACCACGAGGCTTCGCTCGAGGTCGACCGGCGGCTGGCCGCCCGAGTCCGGACGATGCCGAGATCCGCCGCGATCTGGGCACCGATCTCAGCCGGCTGGGCGTGGACTTCCTCGCCCTCGACCGCGTTCCCGAGGGGCTCGACCAGCACCTGCAGGCGAAGGATCTGCGCGAAGCCCTGCTGGCCGAGGAACCGCAGGACGCCCGCGCGCTCGAAGACGCCGCGGAATCGCGGTTCCAGGTGGGCACGGTGCTCGCCAGGTTGGGGCGTATCGATGAAGCAATCGCGGAGATCTCGATCGCCATCGAGCGCTGGCGGGCCCTGAGCGCTCTTGATCCGCAAAATGCGCGCTGGCGCGACGTGCTGGCCAGCGGACTGACGACGCTCGGAGCCATGGAGCTGGAACGCAACCAGCGCGGGCCCGCAGCCAGGACGCTCGAAGACGCCCTCGCGATTCGCAGGAGCCTGGCCGAGGAGAGTCCGGATTTCGCCGCCAATCGCACCGCTCTCGCCACGCTCGAGAAGGCCCTCGATAGCATGCGAGCGGGGAAGGATCCGGCGGAGCTGGGCGCGGCCCTGGCGCCCTGGCGCTAGCGGGCTGGCCGCAGGCGCGACCGATCGCGTTCACCCGACCGGCAGTGGTCTGCACTGCGGATCGGTGCAGCGCAGCACGCTCAGACCGGACGTGCCCCGAGTCCAGTAGCTGATGAGGGGCAGGCCGTCCTTGCCGATTTCCAGCTAGCCGCTGACGGCCGGGCCGGCGACACCGAGCCGGGCGATGGTCGCCGAGCTGCACGCGACGTCGGCGCAGTGCGCGACTTTCACATCGTGGTTATCGAGGTCTAGATACATGATCAGCCCCAGGCCGTCGGCGCCGATGGCGATCGAAGTGTAGTGACCGACGTTGCCCGCACGGTCGAGCGAAGTCAACTCGGCCGTTGTGCACGCGACGTCCTGGCAGTGAGCCACTTTCAGGTCGCCGGTGAAACCGCTGAAATCCAAGTAGCTCACCAAGGGCAGGCCGTCCCTGCCGATGGCGACGGAGCTGTGATGCCCGACCAAGCCCTCGGCGTCCACGGTGGCGACAGTCGCTTGCGAGCACAAGACGTCGACGCAATGCGCCGCCCGCAGGTCGCCGCCGGTCTCGTCGAAATAGGTGATGAGCCCGAGGCCGTCGCTCCCGATCACGATCGAGGTGTCCAACCCGACTGCGCCCTGGGTATCGACGCGCACGAAGGAAGCGTTGGAGCAGTCGGGATCGGAACAATGGGCGACTCGCAGATCTCGGCGTGAGCGTTCGAAGTAACTGATCAGCGGCAAGCAGTCGGTGCCGATTGCGATCGAGCTGAGATATCCGGTATCGATGCCGTCATCGAGCACCGAGATGGTCGCGGTGCTGCAATCGGCGTTCGCGCAGTGCGCCACTTTGAGGTGCGAGCTTTCGTCGCCTCGCCCGCCCATGTAGCTGATCACTGCCAGGCCATCGGCTCCGATGGCAATCGACGACCAATAGCCGACGTTGGGAGTCGGATCGGGTGTCGAGACCGTGCCCACTTGCAGGCCGCGTCGAGGCAGTGGGCAACCCGCAGCCGCTGGTGCGTGCTGTCGAAATAGACGATCAATGGCAGCCCATCGGCTCCGTAGGCGATCGAAGTGGAATAGTCGACTTCGAAGCCGGCGTCGAAGGGTTGGGCGAGGAGCGACTGCGGAGGCGAGGCGGCACTGGCCGGGACACTGGCGAGCGCGGGAGAGGGCTCTGCTGTACGGCCGTCTCGAGCCCAAAGGGCGACCGCGAGTCCGCCCAGCGCGACGGCGGCGGCGGCCGACCACCATCGGAGGCCGGGGACCGCGCGGCGCGATGTCGTCGGCCTCGCCGTGGAGAGCTGATCGAGCACGAACCCGACGTCGCGGGCTGATTGGAAACGCTCGGCGACGTTCTTTTCCAGAGCACCGGCGCACGACCCGCTGTAGTGAATCGGGTGCGCGAGCTGCGCGGACGGAAGATTCGAACGGATCGTCGCGCAGAATGCCGCTCATCACCTCGACCGCCGACCCGCCGCGAAATGCGCGCTCGCCGGTCGCCATTTCGTAGAGGATCGCGCCGAGCGCGAAAATGTCGCTGCGCCCGTCGAGCGGCTCGCCACGGGTCTGCTCGGGAGACATGTAGGCGGCGGTGCCCAGTACTCGGCCCGGCGAGGTCTCGAGCGGGGTTACAGCCAGACCGGTACGCCCGTCGCCGGGCTCGAGCAGCTTGGCGAGACCGAAATCGAGGATCTTGATGCGTCCATCGTCGGTGACGAAGAGATTTTCCGGTTTGAGGTCGCGGTGCACGATGCCGGCCTGATGGGCCGCGGCGAGGCCACGCGCGATCTGGCTGCCGTAGTCGAACACCTTGGCGAGGGGCAGCCGGCCGCCGGTCAGCGGAGCTCGCAACGGCGAGCCGGAGAGCAACTCGCACGCGAGATACGGCACGGCGCCGTCGGTGACGCCGACTTCGTAGACGGTCAGGATGTTGGGATGGTTCAGCCGTCCTGCGGCCTGGGCCTCGGTGCGAAAGCGGTCGAGACGCTCATCGTCCTGGGCCAGCGCGGCCGGTAGAAGCTTGATCGCCACCTCCCGTCCGAGCCGCGGATCGAGCGCCGATACACCTCGCCCATACCGCCGGCGCCGACGAAGCCGGTGAGCTCGAAGGGCCCTACCCTGGTGCCCGGCGCATGCCTCATCCGGCGCGCCGAGTGGAGGAGCGTCGGAGCCGGCTGGCGCTGACGGTTTCCGCGAGCCGCGAGCTCGCGAGCCAGTGAAACGACAGCACGGCGCTGCCGGCACGCACCTCGTCGCCCTCGCGCAGCTCGACGACGGCATCGAGCGCGCTGCCGTTGAGCTGCGTGCCGTTCTTGCTTCCCAGGTCCTCGACCGTGGCGCGGCCTGCGCCGACCTCGATGCGGGCGTGCCGCCGCGAGAGAAGCGGTGAGTCGACGTGCACCTGGCAGTGCGGATCGCGCCCCACCGAGATCTCACCGGCTGGAAAGGTCAGCTCGCGCACGCCCAGACGACGATGCGGCACAGGGCGTCAGCTGCAGGCGGCTCGCCGCGTCGCCGCGCTCCTCGCACGTGGTTGCGACCTGCCAGCGGTAGCCGGCTTTGGGCAAGGTCTCGAAGAACGCCGCGCCGAGCGCCTTGCGCAGGGCGGAGACATGGCGAAGCGGCGTGCCGTCCTCGACGAAGACGCCCGGCCAGAGGGCCGCGATCAGGTCTTCCTTGCGCACCAGTTGGCCGGCGTTGGAGAGAAAGAGAACCAGGAGATCGAATTGCTTCGGCGGCAGCGCGACCGGGTGGCCGGCGCGCTCGAGACGACGCTCGCGCTCGTCGAGCCGGAACTCGGCGAATCGCCAGATACGCCAGCGGCGCGCCGCCAGCGTCTGTTCTCGTGAAACGGTCATCGAGTGGCTCGCGCAGAAGTATAGCGCGACGGGGGCGGGATTCTTCCGCGAAACATCCGTCGTCGTCGGGACGGGCGCTGGGCGCGGAGTTCAGGATCGCGGTGACTCCAAAGGAGACGTCGAAAATGTCGAGAATGCGGATCGAAGTAGGCCTCATCGCCGCCGGACTTTGTTTATTTGCGGCGGCGCCAACGCCGGCCGCCGAAGTCTTCGCAAGTGGCCTCCATGCCCAGTCAAACTGGTGGCAGCGCCAGAGGCCGGCGTGTTGGTCGCCGAATCAGGAGTTGGACCGAATAGCGGTGCGGTGACCTATGTCGATGCGACGGGAGGCGTCCACCGTTTGGTCACGGCTCTGCCTCAGGCATCGTGCCGAGGGAACGCCGAGCGGTCCGAGTGGCGTGTCGATCGAGGGCGAGGACACGGTGTGGGTCGTCATCGGAGGCGGCGACTCGACCGTCGCCGGCCCACAGCCGACTGTGAACGCCAATCCGACCGGCGGGTCTCGCCGCTCTAACGGCGCTGCTCGAGTTTCAATTCAGCGCCCCGATCCAGGAGATCGGCGAGTCGTTCGCGCTCGGCGCTGCCGATCACCGGACGCTCGCGCTCGGTTCGGCTGTAGTGCTGAGCAACGCAGACGGCGATCACGTGACGGTGAGCATGCTGACGAACCTGCCTGATTTCCTGCCGGAGCGCCGGTGGGCGGGGTGCGCAACTGGAATCCCTTCGCGCTCGATCACGTAGACGACGTCTTCT
This sequence comes from Thermoanaerobaculia bacterium, assembly GCA_963821905.1. Classification (GTDB taxonomy): domain Bacteria; phylum Acidobacteriota; class Thermoanaerobaculia; order Multivoradales; family JAGPDF01; genus CAWGFP01. The sequence goes on from CAWGFP010000009.1 coordinate 313,333, forward strand.
TCGTCGCCGACGCAGGTCTCGACGGTATTTGGCGCGTCGACGGCGCTAGCGGCCGCGCCAAACTAGTGGCGTTTTCCCGCCGCTACCGAATCCCCTGCCTTTCGGTCCGCCGGTGAGTCAGGTGGTACCGACCAGCGTGCGTGCCTTGAGCGCCGACGTGGTGCTGGTGAGCTTTCTCTCGGGTTTCCCGTTCGCAACCGGCAACGCCGGCGTGCGACGTGTCGGGATCAACACCCACACCGACAAGCCCTTCATCGGCCAGCGCACCACGGTGACCGACATGCTGCCGGTGGCGAAGGCTGGCGGGGGCTAGAACACTATGTGCTCGAGTTCTCGACCGCCTTCCTCGCCAGCCGCAAGCACCGGGACGTCTGCGCATTACGCCCGCGCGGCAGCGCGCCGGCGGTGCTGCCACGGACCTGGTGTCGCCGAGCGGTATGGTGCTCGACCCCTCCGGCGGCGCCATGCTGGTGACGGAATTCCACACCGGACAGATCGTGCGTGTGCCATTCGGACTAAGGGCGGGCGAACGACACGGCGAGGGGGCGTGTTGACGATGACACGACGGCAGACGTGGATGTGGGTTTGTGTGTGCGCCACGAGCGCGGCCTTGCAGGCTGCCTCGCCTCCTGTGGGGCAAATCCACGGTACGGCGGACTTCGACCCGGGAAGTTGCGACGCCACCTTCCCGGACGTCGACGCGGCGAGTCCGCTGTGTGCGTGGATCGAGCAACTCGTCGCCGACGGCATCTCCGAAGGCTGCGGCGACGACGGCAACGGCGGGACCAACTTTTGTCCCGACCAGCCGGTGACGCGCGGGCAGACTGGCGCGCTTTCTGGAGCGCGCCATGCGGGGCACTACAGCTTGGCGATGATGAATGCCGACTTGTTAGAACGGCCACGATGCTCTTCGGAGTTCGTGATCGCGGCCTCGCAAAGCTGGGCGATTCTCGTCGGGGCTATACCTCACGAAGTGACGTCTTCGACGGTTCTGAGGTGCTGACGGCGTGTGAGACGGGATTCACATAGCCACGACGTGGGAATTGCACGACCCTACCGGCTGTCTACGTTGCGTCGTCGGTCGCGCTATGGTGTTCTCGGATATGGGATCGGGAGCGCCAACGGACGAATTCAGCTGGGTACGCTCGGGATGGAGCAGGCTCGAACGTCTTGAATTGCAACGGGCTGGCAGTCGACAGCGGCCCAGTCTGGGACGGCTGCTGCGCTGGTTGTAGTCACCCTAGTAACGACGATGGCGCAGTTGGATCAAGGCTTTCCATGGACGGTTCAATTGATCGACTGCGAGCATACATCTCCGAGTGTGGTGTGTTCAGGACTGAGACGAAGCATGACAAGACGATCGCTGAGCACCGTCTATATGACATTATTGCTCACGCGTCAGCGAGCGCTAAAGTACGCAATGGCTGGCTCACTGGAACGGTCAGATGTGATGGGCAAGCATTCTATGACCCGGGACCGTGCGACAGCACGTTTCCGGATGTCGACGTGACGAGCCCGCTTGCCCGTGGATCGAGCAGCTGGTCGCCGACGGCATCTCCGAGGGCTGCGGTGATGACGGCAACGGCGGCACTAACTTCTGCCCCGACCAGCCGGTGACGCGCGGCCAGATGGCGCGCTTTCTGGAGCGCGCGATGCGGGGCGCGAAAAGACCTGGGATGTGACGGCGGCTTCGGCAGACCTGGGCGTCAGCCCACCGGCGTTACTACCTCACCGTCGGCTACCCATGACGGCGAGCACGCGCTCGATGCTTGTGACACCGGATATCACATGGCTTCGCTCTCCGAGATTCTCAGATCCAACGGAGCTGGTCTACCTGGTCGGAGAGCTTGCTTATCACAAGCCGACTCAGGGAACGGAGCACCGGTGAATATCTTGGGTTGGATGCGAACCGGTACTGTTTCGGACGTCACCAATCTTCCTGGTGTGGGCAATTGCGCCGGCTGGACGTCGTCGGAGAACTTCGAATACGGCACACATGCGCCATCTACCCCGACTTTGGGGCTTACTTGATGACGAGCGAACTCGGACAGCGTGACGAGGCGGAGCGGAGCGTGGGACGGGATCGCAAGCAATTGCTTCGAACAGGTACGCGTGTGGTGTATCGAGGATTGATCCTGCTCTCGGGAGATACGTGATGTCAGTGGAAAGCGTTGCGGGCATGGATTTCGGGATCGCGCTGGTGTGGAGCTTGGTAGCTCTGTGGCGGACGCCGCCGCAAAACCCGTGGGGCAGGTTCACGGCGCGGCGGACTACGATCCAGGAGCGTGCGACGCCACCTTCCCCGACGTCGACGTGGATAGTCCGCTCTGCCCGTGGATCGAGCAGTTGGTCGCCGACGGCATCTCGGAGGGCTGCGGCGACGACGGCAACGGCGGCACCAACTTCTGCCCCGATCAGCCGGTTACGCGCGGCCAGCTTGCTCGCTTCTCGAGCGCGCCATGCGGGGCACCACGGCCTGGGATGTGAACGCCGACCTGCTGGACGGTCACGACGCCTCGGAGTTCGTGACCGCGGCGTCGCAGACGTGGGCAAGTCGACACATCGGCGCTACTATCTGAACGATGGATACGCATCGATGGCGCCGAGTGCACTCGGCGCTTGCGGCGCCGGATACCACATGGCGTCGTTGTGGGAGATCTGCACCCGCCGATCTCGATTCCTGGTCGATGAGCTCCGCTCGGTCTACATTGCGGCAGACTCGGGCCCGGGCCCAACCATTCGACGGCGTCACGGGATGGGTCGGACCGGTTGGTTCAGCCTACGCAGGGCGGACACCGTTCGCAGAATTGCTTGGCGTGGAATTCCGCGTCAGGCGCTGGGCGACGGGCGATATGTCGGGGAACTATGGCAGAGTGCTGGCGACGACCCTGTGCAGCACAGCTACATCAACGATGATGGCGCTCCTGAGATTCTGGGCGGACGCGACGGACTGTGGAGAGTGAGTCAAGGCGTTTGCTCTGCATTTCACCAGTGTCTGGTGCGTGGAAGACTGACCGCAGCCTTTCATCTGGCTCGGCCTTGGCGGAAGAGGCAAGGAGTCGGCGACGACCGCTTGAGGAGTGCGCTAGCCCGAAGCCTAGTGTGAAACCGGCTCGCCGAGCTGCCCGATCAGCTCGCGCACTCGCTTGTCGAGATCCTCGGACGTCTTCGCCTCGACCACCAGCCGCAGCAGCGGCTCGGTGTTCGACGGCCGGACGTTGAACCACCAGTCCGGGATACTGCACGGTGACGCCGTCGAGGTGGTCGATCTCGCCGTCGGAGTAGCGCGAGGCGAGGGCGCGCATCATGCCCTCCTTGTCCTCGACCTCGAAGTTGATCTCCGGGCTCTTGGCGTAGCGGTTGAGCGGCGCCACCACCTGCGACATCGGCTTGCCGGTGTGCCAGAGGAGGTCGAGGATCTCGATCACCGCCAGCATGGCGGAATCGGCGTGGTACATGTCGCGGAAGTAGTAGTGGCCGGCGAGCTCGCCGCCCATGATGCCTGCCGACCCGGCGCAGGGTCGCTTTCATGAAGGAGTGGCCGACGCGCTCGCGCACCGGGATGCCGCCCTTTTCGCGGATCCACTCGGCGGTGACCCGCGACGAGCGCAGGTCGTAGAGCACGTGCTTGCCGGGCTCGCGCGAGAGCAGCTCGCCGGCGATGAGGGCGGTAGCGAGATCCGAGCCCAGCGGCTCGCCCGGTCTCGTCGACGAAGGCGGCGCGGTCGAAGTCGCCGTCGCAGGAGACGCCCAGGTCGGCGCCGGTCTCGCGCACCTTGGCCTGCAGGTCGCGCAGGTTCTCGAGCTTGAGCGGATTGGCCTCGTGGTTGGGGAAGGTGCCGTCGAGCTCGAAGTAGAGCGGGATCAGGTCCACTCCCAGGGCCTCGAAGATCGGGCGGTCGAGGACCGCCATGCCGTTGGCGGCATCCACCACCACCTTGAGGCGGCGGGCGTTCGCGGGACGGTCGAGATGAGACAGCAGCCGGTCGCGGTAGGCCGCGCTGACCTCGGCGGTGCTGACTTCGCCGCGCCGCGAGGCGGTGGGGGCGTCGCCGCTGGCCACCAGGCGCTCGATGAGCGGGATGCCCTGGTCGCCGGAGACCGGCCGGGCCTCGTGCTTGCTGAACTTCAGGCCGTTGTACTGCGCCGGATTGTGCGAGGCGGTGACCTGCACGCCGCCGGCGGTGCGCAGGTGGCCGATCGCGAAGTAGTTCATCGGCGTCGAGGCGAGTCCGATATCGATGACGTCGAGTCCCGAGTCCGTGAGGCCATCGACGAGCGCCGCGGAAAGCGGCACGGACGAAGGGCGCATGTCGCGCGACACCACCACCCGCTCGCCGCCATGCGCGAAATCGCTTTCATCGAGCACCGCCCGGAAGACGCGCCCGACCTTGCGCGCGATCGTCTCGTCGAGATCCTTGCCGTAAATGCCGCGAACGTCGTAGGCCTTGAAGATGCCTGCCATGGTCGGTCTCCCGTCTTGCTATTTGACTCGCGTGATGGCGAAGTTGAACGCGTGCTCGTCCAGCGGCGCGCTCGTCAACTCGCCCTCTCCCGGCGCGATCTCCACCGCCAGCGTCTCACCGGCAATCCAGTCTCGATGCGCGGCGATGGCCGCTTCGATCTCGGGCGAGGCCGCGTAGCGCACCCGGATGCGGTCGGCGTAGTCGAGCGCCGCGTCCTTGCGAGCCGCCTGGATGCGATGCACCACCTCGCGCGCCCGGCCCTCGGCGACCAGCTCCGGCTGTGAGGCTGGTGTCGAGCACCACCAGGAGATCGCGGTCGCCGGCGGTCGCCAGGCCCTCTTTCTCGATCAGCCGGACTTGCACCTCGTTCGGCGCCAGCTCGACCAGCTCGCCGTCGACCATGACCGCGATCCTGCCATCGCGCTCGAGCGCCTCGGCCAGCTCGTCGCCGTCGGCCGCTTCGAGGGCCGCCTTGAGCGCCGGCATCTTCTTGCCCAGGCGTTTGCCCAGGACCGGGAAGATCGGCTTGACCTCGTGACGGACGAAATCCGCGCGGCGCTCGGCCCAGCGGATGTCCTTGGCGTTGAGCTCGTCGAGCAGCAAGTCGCGCACCCTCTCGACGTCGCCGTGCGACTGCGTAGCCGACACCAACGTCACCGAGGCGAGTGGCTGGCGCGTCTTCAGGTTGTGGAGGTTGCGGGCAGCGCGACCGAGGCCGACGATTCGGCGGCCGATGGACATCGCCGAGACCAGGCGCAAGGCCTCGCTTCTGTCGCTGTCGGAAAGCTGATCCAGCCAGCCGACCGAAGCCGGGTAGGCCTCCAGGTGAACGCTCTCCTCGCCGAGGCCCTGCGAGCGCTGAAGCTGGCCGTGCAGCGTCTCGGCGAAGAACGGCGTGAAAGGAGCCAGCAGGCGCGCCAGCGTCGAGAGCACCGTGTGGAGGGTCTGATAGGCGGCTTCTTTTTCCTTACCTGAGCTCTTTTCCGAAGCGCTCGACTCCCAGAAGCGTCCCCGCGACCGGCGGATGTACCAATTGGTGAGCTCGTCGACGAAGTCCTCGATGCGGCGAGCCGCCGGAGCGATGGAGTAGCCGTCGAGAAGCGCATTGACGTCGTCGACCAGGGCATCCAGCCGCAAGAGGATCCAGCGATCGAGATCCGGCCGCTCGGCGAGCGGGACTTCCGCGGCCCGTCCGGGATGCCAGCCGTCGATATTGGCGTAGATGGTGAAGAACGACAACGCGTTCCAGAGCGGGATCATGAAGGTCTGCGCCGCCTCGCGCACCAGGCGCGCCGAGAACCGCGACGGCTGCTCGGGATCGTTGACGCAGAAGTACCAGCGCAGCGCATCGGCGCCGGTCTCTTCGATGACGCCCATCGGCTCCACCACGTTGCCCAGCCGTTTCGACATCTTGCGGCCGTGGTCGTCGTTGACGTGGCCCATGACGACGCAGTTGCGGTAGGCGACGTCGTCGAAGAGCAACGTGCCGAGAACGTGCAGGGTGTAGAACCAGCCGCGCGTCTGGTCGACCGCCTCGGCGATGAAGTCGGCCGGGAACTCGGTCGCCGCGCCGTTGGGAACGAGCAGCGCCTGGTTCTCGAAGGGATAGTGGTGTTGGGCGAAGGGCATCGCGCCGGAATCGAACCAGGCGTCGATGACGTCGTCGACCCGCCGGAACTTGCCGTTGCGGCCTTCCTTGCGGCAACCGTAACAGTCCCAGGTGATGTCGTCGATGAACGGGCGATGGGGATCGAACTGCGTGCGGTCGTAGAGGTCGGCGGGGCGCTCGCGACCGGAGTTCGCGAACAGCTCGTCGTACGAGCCGATCACCTCGATCGTCGGGCAGAGATCGCACTTCCAGACCGGCAGCGGCGTACCCCAATAGCGCTTGCGCGAGAGCGCCCAGTCCACCACGTTCTCGAGCCAGTTCCCGAATCGGCCCTCGCCGATATGAGCCGGGTGCCAGGCGATGCGCTCACGGTTGTAGCGCACGAGCTTGTCGCGCTCGGCGGTCACCTTCACGAACCAGCTCTTGGTGGCGTAGTAGAGCAGCGGCTTGTCGCAGCGCCAGCAGAACGGGTAGTTGTGCTTGTAGCGGTCGGCGTGGAGCATCAGGCCGCGTGACTTGAGGTCGGCGACGATCTTCGGATCGGCGTCCTTGAACCACAATCCCGCGAAGGGGCCGGCGCCGGCGACCAGCTTGCCCTCGGCGTCGACGGTGAGCATGAGCGGCAGCCCGTAGCGCACACCGGTCTGGTAGTCGTCCTCACCGAAGGGCGGCGCGGTGTGGACGAGACCGGTGCCCTCGCTCGCGGTGACGTAGTCGCCGAGCACGACCCGGCCCGTCGTCCCGGGCTCGAAGAACTCGAACAGGCGGTCGTAGAGCAGGCCCTCGAGCGCCTCGCCGGTGAAGGTGGCGAGCGCCGGGCTCGAGCGCAGGTCGAGGCGCTTTCGCTTGCCGCCGTCGGCCGGGTCGTCGACATCGACCGGCACCGGCGTCTCCAGGCCCTCGCCGATGATCAACTGCTGGCCCGGGGCGCCGGCGTGCTCGATCAGTTTGTAGCGCATCCGCGCATGCACCGCGACCGCCGCATTGGCGAGCGTGGTCCAGGGCGTCGTCGTCCAGCCGACGAGGCCGACGGCGGAGAGGTCCTTCTCCACGCCGTCCTCGGTCTTGGCATGAGCGCCTGGGCGCAGGCGGAAGATCGTCCATATCGAGGGGTCGTCGGCTTCCTTGTAGTTCTGCGCCACCTCGTGCGAGGAGAGCGTGGTGCCGCAGCGGGCGCAGTAGGGTTGGATCTTGTAGCTCTCGACCAGGAGGTTCTTGTTCCACAGCTCCTTGAGCGCCCACCACACCGACTCGATGTACTGGTTGGTGTAGGTGAGGTAGGCGTCGTCCATGTCGATCCAGTAGCCCACCCGCTCCGACATGGCCCGCCACTTCTCTTCGTAGGTGTGGACGCTCTCCAGACAGGCCTTGTTGAAGGCGGCGATGCCGTAGGCCTCGATCTGCTGCTTGCCGGTGAAGCCGAGGCGCTTCTCGACCTCGATCTCGACCGGCAGGCCGTGGGTGTCCCAGCCCGCCTTGCGCCGCACGTGGCGGCCGCGCATGGTCTGAAAGCGCGGGAAGAGATCCTTGACCACCCGCGTCACCACGTGGCCGACGTGCGGCACGTTGTTGGCGGTGGGCGGACCCTCGTAGAAGACGAAGCGCTCGCCGTTGGCGGTGCGCTCGAGAGTCTTGGCGAAGGTCTGCTCGCGCTTCCATTTCTCGAGCACCCCGTGCTCGAGGGCGGGAAACGGATAGCCGCCGGGAACGTCCGGGAAGCGCTTCGCGGTCATTGGCGAGTCGGCGGAATCGCGGCTAGCCGAGGCCGGCCAGGAAGCCCTCGAGCTTCTTGGTGAACACCGTCGGCACCTCGGCGTGGGGCAGGTTGCCGGCCGGCTCGAATACTTCGAGCTCGCCCTGCGGCAGATGGTGGAGCCAGAGATCCGCGGATTCGACTTCCGGGCTCTTGGCCCGCCGCCCCCAGGCTATCCAGGTCGGCGCCGACAGCCGCGGCAGGACGGGCTCGACGCTGTGGTTGAGGTAGCCCGCGACGTAGGCCGCGAGGGGCCCGTGGGCGCCCGGCTGGTGGCTGGAGCGGTAGTGATGGTCGATCAATCCGGCGTCGACCAGGTCCTCGGAGCCGTAGAGCTCGCGCAGGTGGTGGGCGACTCCCGAGCGGCTGGTATAGACGTTGAGCGCCGAAGTGCCGACCACCGGCAGCCGCAGTGCGCGGTGGACGATCGCGTCCTTGAGATCGGGCTCCTCGCCGTGAAGCTCGATGCCGAGCGGCGTGACCAGGGCGAGCGCCGATAGCGACTCCGGCTCGTCGACGCCGAGCTGTACGGCGTAGGCCGCCGGCAGTCCGGCCGCGGCGATCACCGCCCGCTCGCGCACCACGTCGGCCAAGAAGTCGGACAGCAGCTGGATGTATAGCTCGCCGTCATAGGCGATGCGCGGTTTGTCCGAGCGGCCGAAACCCAACAGATCCAGCACGTAGACGGTATGGCGCTCGGCCAGCAGCTCGGCCGCCCGCCGCCATTGAGTGCCGTCATGCCCGGGTCCGATCGAATGCACCAGGAGCATGGCCGGGCCGTCGCCGATGCGCTGAAAGACGACCTCGCCGTAGCGCCAGGAGTAGCGGTGGCTGCGGCCCCAGGTGGGGACGCCCGGACGTCCGGCGCGCCGTTGAATCAGGTAGTTGGCGAGCGCCGGCACGCCCACCGCGGCGGCGCCGACTACCAAGCCTCGCACCAGCCGTTTGCGCCGATTCCTACGCTCGTCTTCTTCCCAGTTTCGCGCCGCCATGGGACCCCGGAGGATAGCAAACTGACTCGCGCCTCCCGGCCGTCTCCCGGGCCGGGGTATACAATTTCGGTCCGGAGCTCCCTGAATGGCCGTTCACACCATCGTTCGCCTCGGGCATCCGGCGTTGCGCACCCCGGCGGCGCGCGTCGACCCGGCCCGGCTCGGCTCGCCGGATTTCGGCGTTCTGATCGACGACATGTTCGAAACCATGCGCGCCGCCGAGGGCATCGGGCTCGCCGCCACCCAGCTCGGCCTGGACCTCCAGCTCTTCGTCTACGAGCTCGAGTCGAGCGGACCGCGGGTGCTGATCAACCCCATGGTCGAGCCCGAGCCGGGAGAGCTGGTCTACGAGTGGGAAGGATGCCTCTCGATTCCCGACTTGCGGGGCTTGGTGCCGCGACACCCGGCAGTGAGGGTGCGCGGTCTGGATCGCGACGGCAAGCCGGTTTCCTACCGCGCCGAGGGTCTCGAGGCGCGGGTCGTTCAGCACGAGTTCGACCATCTCAACGCGGTCGTCTTCCTCGATCGCATGCGCGACCTTCAATCGCTCGCTTACGTTGCGGAGCTCGACGAGTACGTGCTCGGCGAGGCCGACGAAGAGACGGGCGCGGTCGGCTGAGCCGCCACTAACCCCCTCTTGGCCCGCGAGCTCATCGTCGCCTGGGCGGGCCGGCATCGCCGCGACCGCTGGGACGAGCTCTGCACGGATTACCGCGGCCGCATCGAGCGTTCTTGGAAGATCCGTGAGCTGGCGATCAAGAGCAAGGACGCCGGCGATCCACGCGAACGGCTGCGTCTCGAGGGCCAGGCGTTGCGAGCCGCGCTGCCCGATCCGTGCTGGCTGGTGGCGCTCGACCGGCGCGGCGAGGGCGTTTCCTCGGAGGAGCTGGCGGCGCGGCTGGGACGCTGGCGCGACGAGTGGCCGCACGCGATCGCATTCGTCCTCGGCTCGGACCTCGGATTGGACCCAGAAACGGTGCTCGCCACGGCCCGCTGGCGGTGGTCGTTGGGGCCGCTGACTCTGCCCCACGAGCTCGCCCGGCTGGTCGTCTACGAGCAAATTTTTCGGGCTCTGTGCATCGCCTCGGGAATCAACTATCATCGCCAGCCGTTGTAGGAGATCTCGCCCCGGGAGGCTCCACTCACCGGGGCGGTACTGCAAATAGGAGACACAGAGTGGCGAAGACTCAGCGAGCGGTGAAGCCCAGAAGGAGCGAAAAGCGGGACGACGGCTTCGACGCGCTGCGCGAAAAGTTGGAACTCAAGCAGCAAGACATCATGGCGATGTACAAGCGCGACCTCAAGGTGGGTCAGGAAACCAGTGAAGACGGCACCGAGGACATCGTCGATCGCGCCAACAACGCTTATCACCGCGAGCTCATGTTCTCGCTTTCGGACGGCGAAAGGCAGCTGCTCCTGCAGGTGCAGGACGCCCTCAAGCGCTTCGACAACGGCACCTACGGCTCCTGTGTCCACTGCAACGAGATCATCGCCATGCCGCGGCTGCAGGCGGTTCCGTGGGCGCGCTACTGCATCGACTGTCAGGAACTGCAAGAGAAGGGACTTCTGGAGGACTGAGCCGGGCGCCGCCGCCAGGCGGCCCGATCCCGAGCGAACGATCGATGCGCGTCCGCACCTACCTCGGCCTGCTGCTCGCGCTGTTGCTGATGGTCGCGGCGTCGTACCTGACCCAGCTCAACCGCGACGTCCTCTACACCGAGTTCCGCGTCAATCCCACGACCACGGTCCCGATCTGGATCGTGGTCCTGGCGGTCTTCCTCGCCGGGTTCCTGCCCACCGGCACCGTACTTCTGGCGCAGCACCTGCGCCGCGACCTCGCGGCGAGGCGCGAGCGCAAGGCGCGCCGCGAAGAGCAGTCGATCGACGCCGCCTACCGCCGCGCGGTCGACGCAATGGCCGACGGCCAATGGAGCAAGGCCTCGAGCGAGCTGGAGGCGGTGGCCGCCAACCAGCCCGAGAATTTTTCAGTCTTGCTGCGGCAGGGCGAGGCCCTGCGCAAGCTCGGGCGCGCCAAGGAAGCGGTCGACGTGCATCGCCGCGCCTCGGTGCTCTATCCGCAGAGCGCCACGCTGCTCTATCAATTGGCCGACGACTACGACGCCCTGGCGCAGCCCGACGTCGCCGCCGAGATCCGCTCGCGGGTGTTGCGCGATTTCCCCGGACAGGGCCTAGCGGTCCTCCGCCATCGCCGCAACGCCGCCCTCGCCGCCTCCGATTTCGCCGAAGCCTCGCGGTTCCAGGATCAGATCGAGCAACAGCTGCGCGAAGCCGGCAACACCTCCGGGCTCGAAAGCGAGGGCGGGGTAGCGCTCGGTCTGATGTATCAGCGCGGCGTGGCGCTGCTCGAGCAGGAGAAGGCCGAGGAAGCGGCGGCGGTCTTTCGGCAGGTCCTGGAGCGCGAGCGCCGCTTCATTCCGGCGGCGATCATGCTCGGTGAAGCGGAGCTGCTGCGCGACAATCCCAAGGGCGCGCTCGCCGAATGGCGGCGCGGCTACGACGCCACCGGCAGCCCGGTGTTCCTGCAGCGGATCGAGGACTACTTCATCGAGGCCGGCGAACCGGTGCAGGCGATCGAGCTCCTGCGCGGCATCATCGCCACTGCCCAGACCGACACTCTGCCGCGCTTCTTCCTCGGCCGGCTCTACTACCGGCTCGAGATGCACGAGGAGGCGATGAAGCTCCTCGCCAGCGTCGAGGACCGCATTGCCTCGTCGCCGACCTACCATCTCCTTCTCGGCCGGCTGCACGAGCGACGCGGCGAGATGCGCCGTGCGGTCGAGAGCTACTTCGCCTGCATCCGCCAACTCGGCGTTCTCGAGGCGGGCTACAGCTGCCGCCTGTGTCACGCCAACCACGCCGAGTGGACCGATCGCTGCCCGTCGTGCGGCGCGTGGAACTCGGTCGAGCTCGATTTCCAGGAAGAGCACCTCTCGGCCGAGCAGATGGGGGTGCGCGACGTGCCTGCCTGGGGCGGCTACGACGACGTGCCGAGCGGCGAGTTCACGGTGCCCGAGACCAAAGAAGGCGCCTGACCGGCGCCACTCCGCTTATTTCCGCGTGACCAGTACCGCCGAGAATCTGCTCCGCCGGATCGTCGAGCGCGATCCGCCGCCAGTGGTCCTCGTGCGTGGCGACCTGGTGCTCGCCGAGCCGATGGCGCAGCGCGTCGCCGCGGCGCTCGCCGAAGCGGCAGGATGCTCCGTCGAGAGCCATCGGCGGCCGCAGCGACTGACTCCCATCCTGGAGGATCTGCGGACCTATTCGCTGTTCACCCCGGCCAAGGTGTTGCTCGCGGTCGCCACCGCGGTCCTCGCCGACCGCGCGGCGGCCGCGGATCTGCTCGACGAGGCTGCCGACGGTCTCCCGGTGGGCGAGGGCGACCTATCGCCCCGGGCGCGCGCCGCGGCCTCGCGGCTGCTCCAGGCGCTGCGGCTTTTCGGCGTCGATCCACTCGAGGACCAGCCCGAGGAGGCGATGGCCGCGCTGCCGGCCTGGGCTCTCGAAGGTGGTCGGGCGTTGCGGCGCGGCAAGCCGCGTGGCCGCGGCAAGCGCGAGGCCGAGGAGATGCGCTCCGGTCTCGCGGAGCTTCTCGCCGCGGCTCGCGGTGCGGGTATGGCCGGATACGCCGAGGGGGATCTCGCCGAGCTCGGCGCGATCGTCGAAGGCGGACTGCCGCGCGGCCACGCGCTGGTGCTGGCCGAGGAGAGCGCGGCCGACGATCATCCAGTGGTGAAGGCGCTCGAAGAGCGCGGCGCGGTGCTCGACGCCGGCCGCGTCGAGACCGCCAAGGACGGCACCCACGAGGGCCTCGGCGCGCTCGCCGCCGAGCTCGAACGCCAGACCGGCACCCGCATGTCCTCGGGCGCGCGAGATGAGCTGGCGCGGCGCACGCTGCGCCTCGGCGGCGGCCGCGGCACGGACTCGGCCGCGGCCGACTCGACCGCGCGCTTCGCCGCCGAGTACCGCAAGCTCGCCGATCTCTCGGGCGGTTCCACCATCCAGACCGAGCTGGTAGAGGAAGCGGTCGAGGATCGCGGCCAGGAGGACATCTGGAAACTGCTCGACGCGATCGCGGAAGGACGCGGCGGCGTGGCTCTGGAGCGCCTGAGTCGAATGCTGCGCGCCGCGGAGGATCCGCTCGCCGTACGGCTCCAGTTCTTCACCGTGCTTGCCGGGTTTTGCCGCCAGCTCACCGCGGTTGGCGGCTTGCTGCCCCTGGCCAAGGTAAAGGGCGGCGAGGCGAACTACAACAACTTCAAGGCGCGCATCGCGCCGGAGCTGCAGAAGGATCTGCCGGGCGGAGCCAAGAGCCCGATCGCCGGCCTGCACCCGTTCCGGCTCCACCGCGTCTATCTCGCCGCGTCCCGGTTCGACGCCTCGACGCTCATGCGCTTACCGGCGCGGGTGCTCGAGACCGAGCTGCGCATCAAGGGCGAGAGCGGCGAGGCCGAAGCCGCGATCTACGAGCTCATCGCCGAGCTCGCCGGCCGCCCGGCGCCGGCCGCCCGCGCCGCTCGCCGCTAGGCCCCTTCCTAGCCGCGTCCCGCCTGCGGCCGCGGGAAGCCGCTCTCCAGCTTCAACCAGCGAAAACTCCGGAGCGCCTGGTTGCGCTGGTCGTCGCTCAAGTAGTCGCGTTTCCCGTAGAGCCGGCGGTAGAGCGGCATGAGCTGGGGGAACTCCTCTTCCAGCCAGGGCCAGAACCTGGCCCGCGCGGCCGGCTTGAGAAAGAGCGGATTGGCGCTCACGTCGTGCGCCCCGGCGGCGCCCGCGGCGGCGAAGAGGGCGCGAAGGGAATCCTCGGAGTCGTTGAGGCCGGGCATGAGCGGCATGCAGTTGATGCGCACCGCGATGCCCTCGTCGGTGAGCCGCTTGACCGCCCGCAGCCGGGCCCGCGGATCGGGAGCGTGCTGCTCGATACGCCGCGCCAGCGCCGGATCCGTGGTGGTTACGGTCATGTGAATCTCGAGCGAATGCTTGCGGTCGAGCCGGGTCAGCAAATCGAGGTCGCGCAGGATGAGCGGCGACTTCGTTGTGATCGAGAGATCGAGCCCCTCGACATGATCGAAGACCTCGAGCAGCGAACGCGTCACGCCGTGGTGCTTCTCGGCGGGCTGGTAGGGGTCGGTCGCCGTGCCGATGGCGATCGGTTCACCCTGGAGCGCCGCTCGCCGCAGCCGCTTGATCAGTTTCTCCGCCGCTTCCTGCTTGACGAAGATCTTGGTCTCGAAGTCTTGCCAACCCTCGAGGTCGAAGAAGCCGTGGGTGTAGCGGGCGTAGCAGTAGGTGCACGCGAACTCGCAGCCGCGGTACGGATTGATCGTCCACACGAACGGCATGCGCGCCGAGTCGCAGCGGTTCAGGATCTCCCGGATCGGCAGCTCGAAGTACTCGACGCCGGCGCGGCTGCGGATGGCCTCGGCATCGGGGTCGGGGCGGCCGACCGGGGGGGCGGGAGGGAAGAGGGGAAGCGTGGCGGTGGCGGACATACGCCTTATTTACGCCATTACGACCGACCGTGTCAAGTCCCCACTTCGAGATGCCGGGATATCCTGCCGCCTCGACAATGCGCAGTCTGGCCCTCGACCTGGGCACCACGAACACCGCGCTCGCGCGCTGGGACGACGAGTCGGGCCAGCCTCGGCTGGTCGAGCTGGCGGCCGTCTGCCGGCATCCCGGTGCGGGCGACGCCCTGGAGGCGCCGCGACTGGTGCCGTCAGCGGTGGATCTGATCGACCACCCCGGCCTGGTGGACCGGTTGGGCTCGTGGCCGCTCCTCGAGCGCGCGATGTTCCTGGGGCGGCGCGCGTGGATCGGTCGGCCGGCCCTGGAGCGCAATCAGGTGTCGGTGCGGCCGACCTTCGTGCCGGCTTTCAAGCCGGGATTGATGAGCGAGCCGCTGCGCCCGGTGGCGCGCGTCGGCAACGAGCCGGTGAGCGCGCGTCAGGCGGCGCAGCGTTTCCTGCGCGAGCTCCTGCGGGAGGTCAAGCTGGCGACCGGCAAGCGCGTCCGCGAGCTGGTCGTGACCGCGCCGGTGGCAGCCTTCGAGACCTACCGCGCCGAGGTGCAAGCGATTCTGCGGCGCCTCGGCGTCGACCGCGTGCGCTTCCTCGACGAGCCGGTGGCGGCGGCGCTCGGCTACGGCCTGAGCCTGACCCAGGAGCGCACAGTGCTCGTCGTCGACGTCGGCGGCGGCACCATGCACGTGGTGCTGGTGCGCCTCCCGCCGGCGCAGGCCCTGGCCGGCAAGGCCACGGTGCTCGCCAAGCGCGGCCGGCAGATGGGCGGCAACGCGGTCGACGGCTGGGTGCTGGAGGAGGTCTGCAGGCGGCTGGGCCACGATCTCGGGCGCGACTCCGACGACGAGATGACGCGCCTCTGGCGCCGGCTGATGCTGGCCGAGGCGTGCCGCGTCAAGGAGGCGGTCTTCTTCGGCGACGACGAGCCGTTCCTGGTCGATCCCCCGGGGCCGCTGCGTGCGCCGAGCGATCCGGTGCGCTTGAGCCGGGCGCGGTTGCGCCAGATCCTCGACGAGAACGGCTTCTATCGCGCCCTCACCAGCTCGATCGACGACGTCCTGGAGCAGGCGAAGCTGAAGACGAGCGATGTCGACGACGTGCTGCTGGTCGGCGGCTCGACGCTTCTGCCCGGCTTCTTCGCCCTGATCGAGGAGCGCTTCGAGCGCCACCGGCTGCGCGCCTGGCAGCCGTTCGAGGCGGTAGCGCACGGCGCCGCGTGCTTCGCGGGTGGGCGGATCGCGGCGCTCGACTTCATCGTCCACGACTACGCGTTCGTGACCCACGACGCGAAGACCGGGCAGCCCGAGTACACGGTCATCGTGCCGCGCGGCACGCGCTTTCCAACCGCTCCCGACCTCTGGAAGCGCCAGGTGGTGCCGACCTGCGCGCTCGGCGAGCCGGAGACCATCTTCAAGCTGCTGATCTGCGAGGTCTCCCGCGCCGACGGCGACCGCCGCTTCGTGTGGGACGCCGCCGGCGACCTGCACAAGGTCGGCGGCGCGGACGGCGAGTCGCAAGTCGTCGTGCCGCTCAACGCTTCGAACCCAACCCTGGGCACTCTGGATCCTCCGCACGCGCCGCGCGACCGCCGCCCGCGTCTGGAGATCGCCTTCGGCGTCAACGCCGACCGCTGGCTGGTCGCGACCGTGCGCGACCTGCTGACGGGCAGGGAGTTGATGGGCCAGGAGCCGGTGGTTCGGCTGGTCTGAATCATGAGCGTGTTCGAGAAGCTGCTCCGACTCTTCCGTGAGGAAGGGTGGGGATCTCGACCCACGGTGACGATGTGGCGGGCGGCTGCCGAGGCCTGCGGTCTGCGAACGATCACGTCCGGTGCGATCCTGACGCGGACGCTCAAGGCGTCCTCGGACACCCTTCGGGTTCAATTCGCCGAGTTGCGCGGTGCGGAGCTTTCGACCGAGATCCGGGTGACCGTCGAGGGCGCTCCGGCAACGGGCCCGAGGCTCTTCCCGGAGAGCCGCTCGACGGTGGTGATGAAACGTCAGGGGGCGGTCGAGCTGGAGCTCGGCGACCTGGCCTTCGACGATCAGTTCTTCATCGGCGGGGAGCCCGCCGAGCTCTATGCCCGTTTGGACGCCGCGACCCGCCGCGACCTCTTCGCGGTGAATCGACAGTCGAATCTCTACATCGCGCGGGGCGAGCTGCGTGTGTCGTGCGACGAGCAGCGGCTGGAAGCTCCGCTCAAGAGTTTTCTCGCGCTCCTCCTTCGGATCGCACAGCGTCTTTTCGGGCCACTGGATGTGGCGGGAGCGTTGGCGGCGCACGTGCGCTCCGAGTCCGCACCGGTGCGGCTGCAGAACCTCCTGACGTTGGTGAGGGAGTACCCGGCGGACGAGCGCACGCAGCCGGCGCTGCGCGCCGCGCTCGGCGATGCCGTTCCCGAGATCCGGCTGCGGGCCGCTCAGGCGCTGGGCGACGAGGGTCTCCCGGTGCTGAGCCAGCTCGCCGCCGACGGGGAGATCGCCGACGAATGCTCCGCGGCGGCGATCGCGGCGTTGGGCTCGCGGTTCGAGATGGGACAGCTGGAACCCGTGCTCGCGGCGTCGTTACAGGGCGGCAGGCTCGAAACCGTTCTCGCTTGCGTGGCCGTCCTGGGTGACCACAGCGACCGGCGAGCTGGGGCGCAGCTGTTCGATCTGCTGCGTCGCGACAGCTATCGGATTCCGGCCGCGGCGGCTCGCGCTCTGGGGCGAGGGAGGCCACCGGGGAGCGAAGAAGCGCTGATCGAAGCGCTGAACGCGGATTCGGAGGAGCTTCGGCTGGCGGCGGTCGAGACTCTGGGGGAGATGGGTTCGGCCGCAGCGGTGATACTCCTGAGAGCGGTAGCCGGGTCGCGCGAGCAGCAGCGCGCCGTCCGCCAGGCGATCGCCAAGATCCAGTCGCGTGCGGCCGGTGCCTCGCCGGGCCAGCTCTCGCTCGCCGATGCCGCGGCCGGTCAGGTTTCGTTGGCTCCCGCCGAGTCCGGCGGGCTGTCCTTCCCGCCGTCGGCCGCCGGCGCGGTGTCGCTGGGTTCGTCCGAGCCCGGAGTCGAAACACGAGACACCGAAGGCCGCCTCGGTCCTGCGTAGAATCGCCGCGATGCCGGAGCTGCCCGAGGTCGAAGTCCTGCGCCGCAGCCTGGAGCCACGCCTGGTCGGACGGCGCATTCGCTCCGTCGAAGGGAGCGGCCTGCCACTGCGCGAGCCGGTGCGGTTGGCGACTCTTCGCCGGCGGGCGGCGGGACAGCAGATCCTGCAGCTGCGGCGGCGCTCGAAGTACTTGTTGCTCGATCTCACCGGAGAGTCGACGCTGGTCGTGCATCTCGGGATGAGCGGCCGGCTGACTCTGGCGCCGGCGAAGACGGATCCCGAGGCGCACGAGCACGCGTCATTCCTGCTCGACGGCAAGGAGAAGCTGCGCTTTCGCGATCCCCGCCGTTTCGGATTGTTGCTCGCATTGGCGACTCAACGCTTGGAGCGCGATCCGCATTTCGCTCAGCTCGGAGTGGAGCCGCTCGGCAATGGGTTCTCCGGCGAGACCCTCGCACGGCTTGCGCAGGGGCGCCGTGGACCGGTCAAATCGTTTCTCATGGACGGGCGTATCGTGGTCGGCGTGGGCAACATCTACGCCAGTGAATCGCTCCACCGCGCCGCCATCCATCCCGAGCGCTCGGTCGGCCGGATCGCAGCGGCGCGCTGGGACGCGCTCGCCGAGTCGATCGTGAGAGTTCTCGAGAACGCCATCGAAGAAGGCGGCACGACGCTCAACGATTTCACCAATGGCCTCGGCGAGGAGGGCTACTACCAGGTCTCGCTCCAGGTCTACGACCGCGAGGGCGAAAGCTGCCCGCGTTGCGGCGCACCGATTCGCCGGCGCGTCATGAGCGGGCGCTCGACCTACTTCTGCGGACGCTGCCAACGATGATCGGGGAACGCATCGAGGCGGTGCTCCTCGACATGGGCGGCGTGCTGCTCGAGATGGGCAACGCTCAGGGCATGCCGGTCGGCAAGCTCGACTACCGCGGCCGCGAGGCGATGGCGCAGGCGATACGCGATTCCGGCGGCAAGGTGACGGTGGAGGCGCTCGAGGAGTTGCTCTTCGCGCCTTGGCGCCGGGAGTATCAGCGCCGCTACGAGACCGGGCACGAGGCGCGCTTCGAGCCGCACCTGCGCCGGCTACGCAAGGCGACCGGCACGACCCTGCGGGCCTCGCGCCTCCTCGGCTCCTGGTTCGCTCCGTACGGTGAGACGCTCCTGCCGATCGACGGCGTGGCCCAGGCCCTGGCGGAGCTCGACTCCGGCGGCCGCCGGCTGGCGGTCGTCTCGAACGTGCCGCTGCCGGGCGCCTTCTACCGCCAGGCGCTGCGCCGCTTCCGGCTGGATCGCCGGATCGTGTCCTTCCATTGGAGCTACGACTCCGGCAGCCGCAAACCGTCGCCGGTCATGCTGCGCGCGGCCCTTGCCAAGCTCGAAGTCGAGCCCGCTCGCGCGCTCATGGTCGGCGACCGCCGCCGCAGCGACGTCGCCGGCGGCCGCGCCGCGGGCGTGCGCACGGTGTGGGTGCGCAACAACGACCGCGAAGGCCCAAAGCCGGATTGGGAGATCGATTCCCTCGCCGAGCTGCCGCGGCGATTGGCTCCCTGACCGGTCGATTGTCATCCTGAGCGCAGCGAAGGATCTGGGCGGGGGTGGCTGTCGCGTCGCCTCCCCGCCCCCAGATCCTTCGCTGCGCTCAGGATGACAATGGGAGTGCTGGCGGCTCAATTTGGGGCCGGCCGAATCCCGCCAGCCGTCCGCTAGAATCGAACCCATGAGTCTCAGGTTGTGCGCATGACCGCTCCGGTGGCCCTCGGGGTGGCCGGCGGCACGGGGTCGGGCAAGACCACGGTGGCGCTCTCGATCCTCGAGGCCGTCGGGCGCTCGCGCATCGGCTTCATTTCGCAGGACAGCTACTACAAGGACGTCGAATGGGGCGGCGACCATGATCTGCTGCAGCACAACTTCGATCATCCGCACGCGCTCGACAACGACCTTCTCGCCGAGCACATCGCCGCGCTCAAGGCGGGTCGCGCGGTCGAAGTGCCGGTCTACGACTTCGTGCGCCACCGGCGCACCGACGAGACCCAGCGCGTCGAGCCGCGGCCGGTGATTCTCGTCGAGGGGATTCTGCTCTTCGTCGAGCCGCGGCTGCGCCAGCAGCTCGACTTCAAGATCTTCGTCGACACCGACGCCGACGTGCGCCTCATCCGCCGCTTGCAGCGCGACTTGCGCGATCGCGGCCGCACCGTGGACGACGTCATGCGCCAGTACATCGAGACCGTGCGCCCCATGCACCTCGAGTTCGTCGAGCCCTCGAAGCGCTGGGCCGACATCATCGTGCCCGAGGGCGGCGAGAACCGGGTGGCGCTCGAAATGGTGGTGGCGCGCCTGGAGCAGCTGCTGCACTGACTCCTGGCTTCACGGCGACGGCGGAGCCTTGAGCTTCTGCAGCAGCGCCTGGAACTTCTTGTCCTGTCGCAGACTCGCGAACTCCGGATCGTTGGCCAGGCGGTTCGCGTCGGTGTAGCCGGCTTCGAGGGCGCCCTCGAGCGCCGCGAGAGCCTTCTTCTTCTGGCCGTTCTTCGCTCGCGCGCTGGCCAGCCGGTAGTGGAGCTCCGGATTGTCGTCGCGAACCGCGCGGGCGGTCTCGAGCAGAGTCGCCACCGCTTCCCAGTTTCCCTGGGCCTCGAAATCGCGCGACAGATAGAACGAGGTCTGGGCGTAGATGCTCGCCAGAACACGCTGCGCCGCTTCGCCGCGCGGAGTCTCGGCGCGACCGTCGCGGCGCAGACCGGAGACATCGAGCTTCACGATCAAGCCGGCGCTCGAGGTGACCGCGCTGCCCCCGGCCGGCATCCCGTCGCCCTCGAGGTCGATGAGCTCGGGTTCGTCGAAACCGGTTTCGCCGACTCCGGCCCGCCAGTCGAGGAGGGTACCGAATGCTCGCTCGCGACGGTCGGTCTCGTACTTCGCGGCGGCTTCGTGCCCCGCGCGCGCCTTGGCGAGCTCGGGGGAGGATTCGAGCGCCGACCTTTCGCGCCCCACCGCCGAAGTGTCGAACAGACCCGCGTACGTGTCGCCGATCGAGCGGTAGATCTCCAGCGCTTCGAGCAACCGTCCCGACTGTCGCGCGGCGCGCGCTTTCTCGAGGTCGCTCGCCGCGAGCGTGGCGACCAGAGTCTCGTCCTTGGCGCGGAGCTCTTGCCGCATGGCCACGACTTCGAGCCAGCCGACGGCCTCCTCCGCCAGATCCGCCGGCAGCCATTCATGCCCGCCGTCGAAGGTGCGCAGGCGATGCGCCGCGCCACCCCTGGCGATCTCGGCGTCGAGCTGCATCGTCGGCAGGTGATTGAAGTCCCGCAGGCCGGTGGCGCTGAACTGCGCGAACCGCGGCGTCTTGCCGGCGAGCGTCGACGGCAGCCGGCCGCAACTGGCGATCACGCCGGCGATCTCCGGCCGATCGAACGCGAGGAGCCACGACAGCACGACCGTTCCGGAGTAGCCCGCCAGATAGATGCGGCGAGGGTCGCTGCGCACCCGTTGATGAGCCTCCGGCCAGATCGCCGCCAGCGCCTTGAGGTTGGGCTCGGCGCTCTCGTCGCTGCGGGTGCCGTTGGTGGAGATGAGGATCCAGCCGAAGCGTTCGGCGGCGTCGCGGAACCGGCTGGCCGCCGAGACCGACTCGCCGCGCGGGTCGAACACCAGGAGGAGCGGCCAGGTGCGCGCCGGGTCGTAGGCGTGCGGCAGGTAGAGCGTGTAGGTCTGCGAGGGATCGGCAGCGGTGACGATGCCCTCGAGAAGCTCGCCTTTGGCGAAGGGTTGACCATACCCCGCGCGGCCGAGGACGAGGCACAGCGCCACGGAAAACGCGCAACGGACGGTTCGTGCGCTCATCCTGCTTTCCTGACCTGGGCCAGCAGGTCCGCGAAAGCCTTCTCCTGGCGCAAGCTCTCGAGATCGGGGTCCTTCTCCATCTGCGCGGCATCATTCCAGCCGGCTTTAACGCTGCGGTCAAGAGAGGCGAGCGCGCGTTTGCGGTCCCCGGCCAGCGCCTGCGCGCAGGCCAGGTTGTAGAGCGCAACGGGATCGCCGGGCCGGATCTCCGTCGCCACTTCGTAGAGCGTCGCCGCTTCCTTGAAGCGTTTCTTCTCGACCAGCTCGCGCGGCATGTAGAAGCCGACCTGGACTCCGATCGCCGCGAGCACGCGCCGCGCGGCCAGGCCGATGGAGTCGCTCTGCGCCGACTGCTTCAGCAGACCGCGTACACCGAGACTGGTTGAGAGCGCGGGCGCCGGCGGGGCGATTTCGGCGGTTTGCCAGGCGCCCAGCGCTTGTTGGGCGCGGATCAGTTGCCCTTCCTCGTAGCGCCGCGCCGTCTTCTCGGCGCGCTCGAGCTCTTGGGAGGCCTTCGAGGCAGCGAGAGTCCCGGCCAGTTTGGCGGCTTCCGAGGCATCGAGAAGGCTGGCGTAGGTGTCGGCGATCGAACGGTAGGCGGTGAGCGCGGTGCGCAGGTCGCCGGCGTCGAGCTCGCTCTTGGCCCGCGCCAGGTCGCGCGAGTAGAGCTCCTGCGCGAGCGCCGGGTCTTTGGTGCGCAGTCCCTGCTTCATCGCCAGCGCTTCGAGCCACTCGACCGCCGCGGTCGCCATCTCCTTCGGCATCCAGGCATGCGGACCATCGAAGACCGCCAGCCGGTGCGTGGCCTGCGCGCGGTCGAGCTCGTCCTCCATGGCGAGCGTCGGCAGGTAGTTGAAGTCCGCCGTGCCGGTGGCGCTGTACTGCGCCCAGGTGACCGGCTGGGTTCTCGCTTCGTGCCGCCCGCAGGCTGCGATCACGCCGGCGAGGCCGTTGGTGCTGAATCCGAGGTTCCAGGCCACTAGAACGGTGCCGGAGAAGCCCGCGGCGTAGAGCCTCTTGGGGTCGCTCGCGTAGCGCTGGTTCGCCTCCGGCCAGAGCGCGCTGAGAGCCTTGCGATTCGGCTCCCAGCCACCGTCGCTGCGGGTGTCGTTCGAGGAGATGAGGATCCAGCCGTAGCGCTCGGCGGCTTCGCGAAAAAGCTCCGCCGCCACCACCGAGCGGCCGCGTGGATCGAGCACCAGCAGCACGGGCCACTTTCGCGCCGGGTCGTAGGCACTCGGCAGATAGAGGGTGTAGGTCTGCGAAGGATCGGCGGCCGCGGCGATTCCCTCGACGAGTTGGCCCTTGGGATGCGGCACCTGCGCTTCGGCCGGCGCTGAGAGGAGAACCAACGGAAGCAACCACGCGGAAAGCGCGACCGGGCGCATTCGAATCATGCCGCCAGAGTACAATCGCCGCCCGATGCCACGCTACACGCTTCGCGTCAGATCCCGCTTCGAGGCCGCCCATCACCTGACCTCGTACAAGGGCGCCCCGGAGACCAATCACGGCCACAGCTGGACGGTGGAAGTCGCCCTCGCGGCTCGCGAGCTCGGCGCCGAGGGCATGGCCTATGACTTCGTGGCGGTGAAGAGCGCGCTGGACACCCTCGCGAGCCAGCTCGACCACCGAGACATCAACCTCGTGCCACCCTTCGACACGGTGAGCCCGACGACCGAGCGAATCGCCGAATGGTTCCATGCCGGGCTGCGGGAGCGGCTGCCTCGAGCCCATCTGGTCGAGGTCACCGTCTGGGAAGGTCCGGATTGCTCCGCCACTTATTCCTACTCCGGCTGACCCGCCGATGAAAGACCGCGCCGACGCCATCCTCCACCCGGCGCAGGCCGCCTACCTCGAGCGGATCCTCCCGCCGCGCGACGCCTTGCGTCGCGAGATGGAGGAGGCGAGCACAGAGGGCGGCATCCCGAGCTCCGACCCTGAAGTCGGCCGCCTCCTGGAGATCCTCGCCCGCGGCCTCCAAGCCGACCGCATGCTCGAGATCGGCACCGCCATCGGCTACGGCACCCTCTGCCTGCTCCGCGGCTCCGAGCACGGCCACGTCACCACCATCGACCCCGATCCCGAACGACTCGCCCGCACTCGCGCCTACCTCGACCGAGCCGGCGTCGCCGCGCGTGCCGAGCTCGTCGAAGGCAAAGCCCTCGAGATCCTGCCGCGCCTGCGCGCCCCCTTCGACCTGGTCTACATCGACGCCCTCAAGACCGAGTACCGCCGCTACCTCGATCTCTCCCTCCCGCTCCTGCGCGTCGGCGGCCTGGTCGTGATCGACAACCTCCTCTGGAAGGGCAAGATCGCCGACCCACCCGAGGACGAGCCCGAGGACGCCGACGCGCGAGCGATCGGCGCGTTCAATCCCTACTTCATGATCCACCCGCAGCTCGTTTCTCTCATCCTGCCGCTCGGAGACGGCGTGGGGCTGGGGACCAAGACTCGGCCGTTGGTCACCGAGATGGGCGGGCCGTACTAGGAAGTCTGGACCTCCCAACCCTCGTGGCGGGGAAGTGGGCTACCCCCTGAGTTAGAGGATTATCAACACCCGACTCCGCTACTTAGAGGATTATCAACCTCCGCGGGCGAGCGCCCGAAGGCTGTAAGGTCAGATCCTTTAGGCAGATAGAGGCAGGAGTATCATCCGGCGATGCAGGTTTTGTGGTTGAGAGGTAATTGGCAAGCTAGGCATCGCGGCAGAATCTACGGTCCCTCTGCATCAAACTACTGATAGCCAGGATGATGCGTTCATGCGCGAGTTGATGAGACCTTTTGAGGTTGAGTCTGATCCTCGAGCCACGGAGATGGTTCGCGCCTGGATCGCGAACGACGACCTTCACGTATCTCTTTTCCTCGGCATGTGGCAGGACGCCAAGAACTCCGAGGTTGAGGAGTGCGACGCGTGGGGTCAGCTACTTGCAGACCTTGTCCACCACATTGCCAACGGCATGCGCCAGAGCCATGGCTGGGATACCGGCGATACTGTCTTCAAGATACGAACTGCTCTGGTTTCCAATCTGGACGCGGATTTGGAGCCCGACCTTTCTGGGGGCTACGTCGATGAAGATGGCCCACAGCAATAACACGCGATCGTGCCAACCCTTCTCAGCATTTCTGGCGCGCCGCCTAACACTTCACTCCAGCGGACAGCCGCGCTACGCGCGTCTGCCGCTGAGCTCATGATCCGTTAGGCGTCCCTCAGCCGTCGTGCAGAAGGAAATGCGAATCCGCCTGGGCATTCTGGTGCTGCTGGTCTCCGCTGCGGCTTGCGCATCCACGAGCCGATCCTCCGACAACTCTGTGACCATCCAGCTAACCGACCCGCGAGCGGAGGTGAGCCGCGACATGGGAGACGGGCTACAGCTTCATCTGTCGAACGTTGGACTCGGGTGGGAAATGGAGGTCCTTGAACAACCGGTCTCCTCGCAGTCATCGAACTTGTTGTACCAAAGCCAGGCGTGGCATGGTCCGCACGCATCCCAACTCTTCGCGTGGAATGTTGCTGAACAGGTGTTTCCAAACACCCGGCGCTTCTGCGTTCGTGGTCGGCCCTACGAGGTAGGGGCTGACCTTCACGACGTATCCACAAGTGGTGGTCGTGACGCCGCGGTGTTCACGGGTGGCGAGGTCGTCGTCACTTGGCGGCAGGGGCAATGTCGCTCGGCGACGCCTAACACCTCGTTGCACGGGAAGCGCCACGCGCATTGGTGGCTCGCTTCGCTCGGCGTTATCGTGCTGGCGCGCCCCTGAACTCGGAATCCGTTAGACGGCGGTGAAGCACCGTGAACCGCTCAGCGCTCGAAACTCATTTCAGTTGCGGTGACTACTTCAAGTCTGCGTGGGCTGTCTCAGGCCTCTATGATCATTCGTCGCAGTTGATGTTCATCCTGCCCGCCTCTGACATTGAGCTAGTCGAAGCTGAACAGTTTCTTGGTGTGGCCAGGCCTGGCGTGGACGGGATCCTCATCGGCTACCGTGCCGGGCACCCCGGAATCTGGGCGTACTATCCGATAAGCGGTGAGTTCAAGTTCATGTCGCCGACATTTTCGGCGTTCGTGGAGGGGTGGTTTGGTGGCTCGCTATCGGTCTAGTGGCGCAGCGGGTTCGGCCCGCCGTCTAACAATTCGCTCGAGCGGACAACAGGGCTTGCCCTGTTGCCGCTCATTGCCGCTCAGTTCATGATCCGTAGGCGGCATCATAACGCCATCGAGACAATCGTCCGCAGGTACCGCCCGGAGGACGCGACAGGTGTCGCAGCACTCATTCTTCCGATACAGCGGGACGAGTTCGGGATCCCGATCACGCTCGAGGAGCAGCCCGATCTGCTCGACATCGCGGGCTTCTACCAGAGGGGTAGCGGCAGCTTCTGGGTTGCACTTTCCGCTGGAACCGTCGTTGGCTCCATCGGCTTGCTCGATATCGGCAATCGCCAGGGCGCGTTGCGGAAGATGTTCGTAGCGAAGGCGCATCGCGGGCGAGATCGCGGTGTCGCGCAGGAGCTCCTGGACGTCCTGTTCGGCTGGGCAGCAGTGAGAGGTCTGACCGAGGTGATTCTCGGGACCACAGCCAAGTTCGTCGCGGCGCACCGGTTCTACGAGAAGAACGGCTTCCTCGAGATTGCCAGGGAGAACCTTCCTGAAGCATTCCCCGTGATGGCCGTTGATTCAAGGTTCTATCGACGCAGCGTAGGTGCCCATGACGCCGCCAGTGGATCGCGAAGCTCTCCCTAGAGCCTTTGCTGCCATCCGAGGCATCCTCTACGCGGTCGGCTTTGTCGCGCTGTGGGGCTGGCTCGCTACCGCTGTAAGACGCTATGACTCGCGAATCCCGTTCCAGCCTGGTGACTCACTTGCCCCGCTTGGGATCGCCCTCGCCATCGTGGGCACCTTCGTCGCATTCAGCTGCGTCGCTGTTTTCGCCACTCGTGGACGAGGCACGCCCGCCCCGTTCGACCCACCGAGGCGCTTTGTTGCCTCGGGCCCCTACCGCTTTGTCAGAAATCCGATGTATCTCGGCGCCGCTGCCGTCATAGCGGGCGCCGGACTCTACGTGGGTTCGGCTTCAATCATCCTCCTGGCAATGCTGTTCTTGGCTTTCTTCCACATCTTTGTTCTGGTCTACGAAGAACCTCACCTCCGCGCACAATTCGGCGACAGCTACGCCGAATACACACGCTCGGTCAGTCGGTGGCTGCCAAGGCCAGCCTCCGTCATCTTGGGACTAGCGTTGGCCCTGGGAGCCGTCTATCTTCTCGCAGCGTTGTTTCTCCCAGCCGCGAATGGCTACCAGTGAGACTCTGGACGCTTCATCCTAAGTACCTCGATCCACAAGGACTCGTCGCTGTCTGGCGCGAAGCCCTCCTCGCGCAGCGCGTCCTCCTGGGACGAACACGCGGCTACCGCCATCATCCCCAGCTCGAGCGTTTTCTGGCTTGCCCGGATCCAATAACAGCGATCGCGGCTTATCTCCGACCCGTTCATGCCGAAGCCACCGCCCGTGGCTACCGCTTCAACGAGTCCCTCATCTCCACCCCTCAGCGGTATTCGCAAATCGCCACCACAGAGGGCCAACTCCGCTTCGAGGCAGAGCATCTGCGGACGAAGCTCGCCAAGCGCAGGCCCGAGCTCGCTGGCCGCATTCCGAGCCGCGGTCCCCAGCCCCATCCGCTCTTCCGGGTGGTCCCCGGTTCCCTTGAACCATGGGAGCGTCCTGGCAACAGTGAACGCGGTACTTCCTAACCCGTGAGGACAGCCATCGGAGTAGCTCTGGCGCTGACGTTCGTTGTGCTCGCATTGCTCCACGTGTCCTGGGCGTTCGGGCGAGCGCCGGTCGGCGGCGCCGGAGTGCCTGAGATCGGAGGTAAGCCCGCTTTCGTTCCGGGCAGGGGAGCGACGCTTGCCGTGGCGGCCGCACTCTTCGCGGCGGCTTTCGTCGTCGCGGCGAGAGCTGGGCTGCTCTTGTCGCTCTCGCACTCGCGGTTTGTCGTCCTCGCGTGCGCGGTGCTCGGCCTGGTGTTCGTGGCTCGAGCTATCGGAGATTTCCGGCTGGTCGGGTTCTTCAAGACGGTGAAGGGCACCCAGTTCGCGTACTGGGATACGTTGCTGTACTCGCCCCTCTGCCTTGCTCTCGGCGTCTGCGCGCTGTGGTTAGCGCTGAGTCGGCGGTAGTGGGAGGCTGGTGCGAGGCCGGTCGCACCATGGGCGTATCATCCCACGTGGATTCCGAGTCGAAAGACGTGTACAACGAGGGAGAAAAAGATGCCGCTCTACTTGACGAAGTTCAGCTACACGCCTGAGACCTGGGCCAGGCTAATCGGCAAGCCGGAGGACCGGCGGTTGGCAGCCCGGTCTTACGTCGAGTCCGTCGGGGGCAAGCTTCACGGGTTCTGGTACGCATTCGGAACGCACGACGGCTATACCCTCTGGGAAGCTCCCGATAACGTGTCCATGGCTGCCGTCGCGCTCGCCATCTCGGCGGGCGGGGCGCTGAGCTCCTTCGAGACCACGGTTCTACTCACCGTCGACGAAACGCTGGATGCCCTGCGCCGGGCCGGACAGGTCCGCTACCAGCCGCCCGGGGCGTAAGCGGTTGAGCGCGCGAAACGCGAGTTGGGCTCTGGCGGTGCTTGCTCTCATAGGAGGCGCCTGTACCACCGGCCGCTCGGTGCGGCAGGAGCCGCTCGTGGGAGCCTGGCGTTCCGGGGTGCAGTTCAAGACCGGCGCATTCGCCACCATCACGAACCTCGAGTTCATGTACGTGTTCAATGCTGGTGGCACGCTGACGGAATCCTCCAACTACGACGGCGCTCCACCCGTTCCTCCTGCGTATGGTGTCTGGAGAAGCGTAGGCGTGAAGGAATTCGAGGCGCGTTACGAGTATCTTTGGGACGGCGCCGCCGGCGAACTTCGAAGCGCTCTCGCTGGGCGGCGGCTGGCTACCGGCTGGTCGCGGTGTCCTCGTGGAAAGGATCACCCTCGCTGGCGACGGGATGAGTTTCACGTCCACGATCCAGTACGAAGCGCTCGACGCCCAGGGCAAGACAATAGATCGCGGTGAAGCTGAGGGCCGAGCGGTGCGCATCGGCTTCCAGGCGCCGATGAAGGACCTTTCGACGTTTGGCGCTCGCTATGCCGAGGCCTGGAGCAGCCAGGACTCCGCTCGGTTGGCCTCGTTTTATGCAGAGGACGGATCCCTCACGGTCAACGCCGGCCCGCCATCCGTAGGGCGTGCTGCGATCACGGCAACCGCGCAGGCGTATATGGCGGCGTTCCCCGACATGGTGGTGAAGATGACGGAGATGCGCGAGGAGCGCGGCCGTCCTGTTTTCCATTGGCTATGGACCGGCACGAACACCGGACCTGGAGGCACTGGCAAGTCCGTTCGGATTACCGGCTACGAGGAATGGACGCTGGATGCGAACGGCCTCATCGCAGAGTCGAAGGGGCATTTCGATGAGGCGGAATACCAGCGGCAGCTGCAGGTCGGCGCCCCTCCGTAGCCGTGATCGCCCACCTCGCACGACACCCGCTGGCGTTCCGAGTGCTCGAAGCAACGCCCGACACCGTGCACCTGGAGTACCCACCGCGTCATCGTTGAAGCCTCGAGGAGCCACTATGGACGAGGATCTCGAGCAGACTGTCGCGCGAACAACTGATCGAAGAGGTCAAGCGACTCCGCGATGGCATCCGTCGCCACCGCGACAGCACAGGACCGGAGCTCTGTTGGCATCACCCGGCGCTCTGGGCACTTCTGCCCGAGAGGACCGACCCACTGCCGGCCGTTCCTGACTGGCCGCAGTTTCTCCGTGGATGCTTGCGCTATCGAGAGTCCCTCGACCAGCAAGTCCCGGGTGCTCCTCGAACAGGCGAAGAATTCGAGGACTAGAGAACCTCCAAGTCATGGGCCGCGTGTGGGACGCCGCCGAGTTCGCACCCGTGCTTGCTCAGCTCGAAGCGAGCCAGGCCCGCTACGTGGTCGTCGGTAGCGTTGCCGCGAGCATCCATGGCCTCGTTCGAAAGGTGGGCGACTTGGACGTTGCGGTCGACGCCGAGGTGGAAAACGAGCGAGTGGTGATGCGAGCGTTGACCCTGCGTGGTTTCTTTCCGACCATTCCGCTCGGACTCTCGGAGGTGGTGGTACTGAGAACGTTCGATGCCGATGGGCGTGAGGTCGACTTGAAGCCGCGACAGGTCGTGCCGTTTTCGGAGCTCTGGGCCGAGTCAGTGATCCGTTCCCTCGGTGGGGTCGCGGTCAGAGTTGCCTGTCTCGAACATTTGGTGCGCTTAAAGCGCCAATCCGGCCGACCCGAGGACCTGGTTGACGCCGGAGTGCTTCTGGACCTGCATAGGCGGGGAGTCAAAAGACCATGAGGTACAGACGTTGAGGTACGCGACTCGGACGATTGCGACCGCGATAGCCGGCACCATCGCCCTGGGGCCGGGATCGTTGACCATCTCGGCTCAGGCGACCATTGACCACGAAAACAGGTATCCCAACGTCGGAGCGGTCATGGTCTGGCGCGTCGATGATGCCGGCAAACCGGTTGAGCTGCGCGGGTTCGCCAGCGGCACACTGATTCGTGATCGCGTGATGGTGACGGCAGGTCACTTTACGGCTCCGGCAACGGCGCTCGGCTCGATGCCGCCCTCGCTGCGGATGTTTGCGAGCTTCAGTCCGTCCGATGCGGAAGACCCGAAGACCTGGATCCCGGTCGTCGGGCACGCGACGCACCCGTCGATGCCCCATTGTCCTCCGCCACCTCAATGCGATCCGACCGACGAGATCCTGGTTGCCCCGCTCGAGCCAGGCATCGCCGACGTCGGGCTGGTTTTCCTCGCACACGCTCCGCCCGGCATCAAACCGGCGCGCCTCACCGAACCCGGGACTCTCGACAAGTCCGAAGGAGCGCCAACGACCATCGTGGGCTATGGCACCACGACGCCGCGTAGGACTGCCCCGCCGGGCACAGTGCAGTGGGACGGGACGCGCCGCATCAGGACCTCGACGTTGAGACGAGTCGTCGACGAGACGTGGGCGCTCTGGTCCATACCGAGTTACGTTTGTTCCGGGGACTCCGGTGGCGGCATTTTTCTGAATCCCGGTCCTGGCGCAGCGGATGGGGAAGTCCTCGTCGCCAACGTGAGCGATGGCGGCCGAGACTGCCGACGGCACAACAACAACAATCGTCTGGACACGCGCAGTATCCAGAGCTGGATCGAGGAGAGGTTGCGGCGGTATGGAAACGCCACACCAGATTCTTTGGACTAAGGTCCCATTCCGGAGGGCGCGAACATTCGTACGATCGAGACACAATGAAACTCTTCCGGTTTGCGGCGGCCGGCGGCACCTCGCTGGTTTGTGCGGTGCTGCTGCTGACAACTCCGCCTCTTCTCGCGCAGGACGAGCAATCGACCACCGAGGAATTGTCCCCGGCCGAATCGCCACTCGTCGCGATTCCCCGCTGTCGTGCGGTAAAGGCCGTTCTCACGCCGCCCGCGGGCGGCACGGAGTCGCGCGTCTTCAAGATCGTGACCCCGTGCCACCTCCCGCAGTCGACATGGGGAGTCCTCGCCGACCTCACCCTGGAAGCGGGACCGTCCGAAGGTGGAGCCGTGACGATTGCGGGTCCTTCCCAGGAGTCCGGGGCACAAGCCGCCCTCGTCGCGACCGCGACACGGATTGTTGCAGCGCAGCAGATACTCGCCCTCGGGCCTGGTGGCACGCTCAGGGTCGAAGCCGTTGGCGGCGTTCAGACATTCACTATCGACGTGCGCGGGTATCTACTCAGGCCAGTGCCCATCATCGCGGATGGGGCCATGGTGCGCTCCCTGAACAATTTGCAGGGTCAGATCCTGCTGCTCGGACTGGAAGGGATCGAGGTCAGTAACCAACCGGGAAACGACGACATCCTGATTGCCAACACCGGCGTGCTCGCCCTGAATTCGCTGCAGGGTCCGTTAGACCTCCTCGGAGGGGAAGGGATTGAGATCAGTTCGACGCCGGACCAGAACGGGATCCTCATTTCCAACACCGGTGTGCCCGGGCCGGAGGGGCCGGTGGGGCCTCCTGGGCCGCAGGGACCGCAAGGGCCGTTGGGTGCGCGAGGGCCCCAAGGACCACAAGGACCGGAGGGTGCGACCGGCACGCCGGGAACGCAAGGACCTTCGGGGGACACAGGTCCGGCTGGCGCGATAGGCGCGACCGGGCCCCCGGGGCCGACAGGCAACACCGGGCCACAGGGCATACCCGGGGCGGTCGGAGAAACAGGGCCTCCAGGCGCGGCCGGCGCGGCTGGAGCCATGGGACCGCCAGGCCTTGAGGGCCCAAAGGGTGAGACCGGTGCGACTGGTTCTGCAGGCGCCACTGGTCCCCAGGGTGTACCCGGCGCGATCGGCCCGCAGGGCGAACCCGGAACGATGGGACCGATAGGACCTCAAGGGCTGCAGGGTGAAGTCGGTGCGACTGGACCTGTAGGCGCCATCGGTCCCCAGGGTGTGCCTGGCGCGATCGGACCTCAGGGAGAACCCGGACCGGTCGGGCCGTTAGGACCTCAGGGGCTACAAGGTGAAGTCGGTGCGACGGGGCCTGCGGGCGCCATCGGTCCACAGGGCGTACCCGGGGTCATCGGTCCTCAGGGAGAAGTGGGACCGATCGGACCGTTGGGACCTCAGGGGCTGCAGGGTGAAGTCGGTGCGACGGGGCCTGCAGGCGCCGTCGGTCCACAGGGCGTACCCGGGGTCATCGGTCCTCAGGGAGAGGTCGGACCGATCGGGCCGTCAGGACCTCAGGGGTTGCAGGGTGAAGTCGGGGAGACCGGGCCTGCCGGGGCTGTCGGTCCGCAGGGCGTTGCCGGGCCACCCGGACCGCAAGGTGAGACCGGAGTGACCGGGCCCACGGGCGCCATTGGACCGCAGGGAGAAGCCGGGCCGATCGGACCCTCAGGAGCCCACGGATTGCAGGGCGATGTCGGCGCGACAGGGCCCGCCGGGCCGCCGGGACCTCAAGGGCTGCAAGGTGAAGTCGG
Source organism: Thermoanaerobaculia bacterium (assembly GCA_963821905.1). Lineage (GTDB taxonomy): Bacteria > Acidobacteriota > Thermoanaerobaculia > Multivoradales > JAGPDF01 > CAWGFP01. Next base: position 345,651 of record CAWGFP010000009.1, read on the forward strand.
TGCGACGGGGGCTGCCGGTGCCGTTGGTCCACAGGGCGTTGCCGGGCCGCCAGGACTGCAGGGTGAGACCGGAGCGATGGGGCCCTCGGGCCCCGCCGGAGTGAGCGGGCCGAAGGGTGACACTGGCGATACGGGGCCACGCGGTCCGCGTGGAGAGGCTGGCATTCCCGGACCGCCTTCTTTCTTGCTCCTCGGCAACTTTCCGGACTCGAACGGCGGGTTCTTTCCGCCGAACGGCAATCAGATCCTCCAAAACGAAGTCAACGCCCAACTCCTGGTGCCGGCCGGTGTGGTTCGAAGCCTCCAGATGAAGCTTCGCGGGCAGCCGGCGGCTAAGGGGCTGGCGGTGGCGACGGTTCGCCGCAACGGCAAAGACACCGCGCTCAGGTGCAGGGTCAACTACCCTGTCCTCGACTGCAGCGAGGAAGCCACCGTTGAGTTCGCCGAGGGAGATCTTCTCTCGGTCTCCTACTCCGAGGTGGATTCGCCGGACGCACGCGTGATGATCCTCCTCGAGTTCGTTTCGAGCGCGAGTGCCGAACCTCGCTAAGTCCGTAGCCTGGCAGCTGCGGACCCTCGTGATGCCGGCTTTGGCTACGAGGAATTCAAGCGGTAGCCTTCGCGGAATGCCCCGGCCCAGCTCCCTCGGCTTCGCTCGGGATGAGGGAGTGGGCGGAGGCGGCTACCGCAAGCGCCAGGCGGCGCCGATCAGTTGTACTTGACGCTGCAGCCGTACGACTTGTTGGTCGCGTTGGCGATCGGCTGGCCGGCAGCGTGCTGGGTCAGGGCGGCTTCGACGTAGTTGGAAGCGCTCGCGGCCTTGCTGCCCCGTGGGTCGTCGTCGATGGCGCCGGCGTAGATCAGCGTGCCGCGCTCGTCGATCACGAACATGTCGGGAGTCGTGTCGGCGCCGTAGGCGTGGCCCACGTCACCCGCGGTGTCGTAGAGCACGGGGTACTTGATGTCGTGCTTGGTCAGGAATGCCTTGTAGGCCGTGGGGTCGAGGTAGTCGGGGTGGTTCTTGGCGGTGCTGTTGATCGCCAGCCACACCACGTCGCCGTGGCGCGAGGCGGTCGAGGCCATCGTCTTGGCGTCGCTGTGGCGGCGCGAGAACGGGCAGTTGGGGTTCATCCACTCGAGCACCACGACCTTGCCCTTCAGGTCCTCGAGCTTGTAGGTCTTGCCGTCGAGATCGGCGAGCGAGAAGGTCGGCGCCGGACGGCCGACGACGGCGTCGGCGTGGGCGGCGGCCGGCGCCAGTGTCGCGGCGGCGGTGAGGGTCAATACGGCGAGCGTACGGTTCATCTTCATGCTGAGTTTCTCCTTTCGTCCACTACTCGGTAATTTTACAGATTGTCCGCGGCAGCCGGGCGGCGGCGGAGGAACCACGCCACCGATAGGGCGATCAGAACCGCGCCCGCGGCGAGCCAGCGCCAATCCACCGTGCCGCTGTCCCGCACCGCGACGCTGGTGCGGCCCTCGACGTTGGGCGGTGCGCCGCCCTGGAGTCCGACCAGCGTCCAGCCGAAATCGCTCGCCAAAGGCAGCCCGCGGCGGATGTCCTTGCGCGTCACCGGCACGGTGAAGGCCACCGACGACTTCGCGTCGCGCGCCGGGAGCCCCAGCTCGAGAAGGTCATGACTCTCGAGGAAGAGCGCCGGCTCGCCCTGCGCGCTGGGAAATGTCAGTGCCATGACGCCGTGCACCTCGTCCTCCCACGAGATCGCGCCCTCGGCGAGGAATCCCGGCACGGCGGTGATCGGCGCCGGCACTCTCGCCTCCCACGCCGCGAGCACGGCCTCGCCTTCCGGGTCCGAGGTCGAGACGTCCGCCAGGGGCTGGTCGAGCGTCAGGTCGTAGCGATAGGGCACGCAATCGACTTCGCACACGAGGTAGTCGGCGTTCACCACCAGTCGAACGGAGTCGGCGGTGGACTCCAGCCGTCCACGCAGCGGATAGAGCACCTCCCCCGCGTATCCGAAGGCGACCAGGTCGCCGGGCAGATCGAAGCGAGACGGCGCCGGCCAGCGCGTCTCGACGATCCGCAGCTCGGAAGATCTCGAGCTGAAGCCGGGCGGGAAGCCCGCCGAGCCCGGATTGCGCCAGTAGGCGTGCCAGCCCGGCGGAAGGCTGAACTCCACGCCCAGCCGCACGTCCCCGATTCGCGACGCCGACGCGTACGGCGTGACCAGGCGAACCGCCGACTGCGGGTTGCGAATCCAGGGCGAAGTGGCGCCGGCGAGCGGCCCGGAGCCCAGCATTACGAGGGCTCCGGCCATGGCGAAAGATCGAAACATGGTCATGGGCATCATGGGCGCCTTCATCGTCAATGCAAAGTACGTGCGATGGGCTCCCGGGTTGTGGCGTCCGTCCCCCGAGCCTCCCCGCCGGATCGGCGGGCCGCCCGTGAGCCCCGGGGTAGCATGGCCGCGCCGTGCCGGAGCTGCCGGACATCGTGGTCTACGTCGAAGCGCTCGAAGAGCGAATTCTCGGCCGCCGGCTCGAGCGTATCCGGCTAGTGAGCCCCTTCCTGCTGCGCTCGGTCGTCCCGCCGCTCCAGGCCGCCGAGGGCCGCCGGGTCGAGAGCGTGCGCCGGCTGGGCAAGCGTATCGTGCTGGGTTTGGAGGGCGGGCTCTTCCTCGTCCTCCATCTGATGATCGCCGGCCGCCTGCACTGGCGCAAGCCGCAGGCTCCGGTGGCCCGGCCGCGAGGACTCGCGGCGTTCGACTTCGAGAACGGCAGTCTCGCATGGACGGAGGCGGGCTCGAAGAAACGTGCTTCGCTCCACGTCGTCGAGGGCGAGGCGGCCCTGCGCGCGCACGATCGCGGCGGTCTCGAGGTGCTGGAGAGCGGGCTCGCGGAGTTTGCCGAGCGATTGCGCCGCGAGGTCCACACCCTGAAGCGGGCGCTCACCGATCCTCAGCTCTTCTCCGGCATCGGCAACGCCTACTCGGACGAGATCCTGCACCGTGCGCGGCTGTCGCCCTTCCAGCGCACCTCGAACCTCGATGAGGGGGAGGTGGCGCGGCTCTACGAGGCTTCGCGCGCCATCCTGAACGAGTGGACCGAGCGCCTGCGCGCCGAGCGCGGCGGCGATTTTCCCGAGAAGGTCACCGCCTTCCGCGACGGCATGGCGGTGCACGGACGCTACCGCGAGCCCTGTCCGGTGTGCGGCTCGCCGGTGCAACGCATTCTCTACGCCGAGAACGAGGCGAATTACTGTGTCACCTGCCAGACCGGCGGGCGGCTGCTCGCCGACCGCGTACTCTCCCAGCTCCTCAAGAGCGACTGGCCGCGCACCCTCGAGGAGCTGGAGGCGCGGCGGGCCGCCGGTTCCAACCTTTCGCCCGGACCGGACGTTGAATAGGCCGGAGGAGACGCCCAGCGGCGCCGCATGAGCGACCATGAAGGACACTCGATCGCGGAGCTCTACCGTCTCCTGGGACGCCGCATGTACGGAACCGCGTGGAGAATGCTGCAGAACCGGGAAGAGGCCGAGGACGCCGTGCAGGACGCGTTTCTCTCCCTCCACCGCGCTGGGCCCGACCCGCGCGAGATCGGCGAGGACGCCACCGCCGCCTGGCTGCACCGCACGCTGACCAACCGCTGCGTCGACCGCTTGCGCCATCGCGGCCGCTGGCGGGAAGAGGAACTGCCCGACGATTTGCCGCCCGCCGGGCCGCGCGCGGTGCGCGCCGAGTGGATGGACCTCGAGCGCGCCGTCGCCAAGCTGCCGCCGCGCGCCCGGCTGGTTTTCCTGCTCCACGACGTCGAGGGCTTCCGGCACGACGAAGTCGCCGAGCTGCTGGAGATCACGACCGGCGCTTCGAAGTCGCAGCTCTTCCGGGCCCGCGACCTTCTGCGGCGCTCGCTGGTACCCGAAGTGGAGGTGCGCGCATGAGTTGCGCCGAGTTCGAGCTCTGGGTGGTCTCCGACGATCCGGCCGAGCGCCGAAAGGCGGCCGAGCATGGCGCCGTTTGCCCGCGCTGCGCCGCCAGGCTCGCGGGCTTCGCCGAGCTCGGGAGACTCGCCGCCGACTGGCGGCAGTCGCCGCCCGAGCCGTCGCTCGCTCTCGATCGCGAATCGAGGACGCGCTCGCCGGCGTCGACCCTCGCTCGCGCGGCAGCCGCCGGTTCTCGATCGCGATCGCCGCCGCGGCGGTCGTGATGGCGCTCGCAGGCGGCTTTCTCTTCGAGCTCCAGCGCCGCGGCGCCGGCCCGGTGGCGACCAGCGGCTCGATTCTCGCGTCGCGCGCCCTCGACGAAGCCGAGGACGCCGAACGCCAGCACGCGCGCGCCATCGCCCGGCTCGAAGAGGCGGCTCTGCCGATGCTCGAGCGCGCCGGCGACCCGGCTCTGCCGGCGAAGGACGCGCAGCGCCTGCTCGCCTACCGCGACCGTCTGCGCTATCTCGATTCCACCATCGCCGAGGTGAAGTCCTACCTCGACGAAAACCCCTATCAAGCCAAGGCCCGTTCCGTGCTCCTCGCCAGTTACGTCGAAAAGACCGAGATCCTGCGCGAAGTCGTGAGCGGCGCCTCCGGAGGTGTCCTTTGATCCGTCCTTCCCTGATCCTCGTCTCGGCCGCGATCGTACTGTCGAGCTTTGCGGTGGCGCAGGAGACGCCCCCGCCGCCCGACGAAACGCCGGCCGCTACGGAGCCCGCCGTAGCCGCGGAGCCGGCGTCCGAGGCACCGGTCGCGGCAACGCCGGAACCGGCGCCCGGCCATAGGTGGTCGTGGAGCTCGCACGGAAGCTGGCACATGCCGGCGCCGCCGCCCCCTCCAGCGCCACCTGCACCGCCGGCTTTCGCCGCGCCCGTGGTCGCACCCCCGGCGATTCCGCCGGTTCCGGGCGTGCCGGCGGTTGCTCCGCGGGCCTCTCGAACTCCGCTTCCGCCAGGGCCGCCGCGCGCGCCGCGTCCCGCGATGGCGCCAACGGCTCCCTTGACTCCGTTCGCTGTCGTCGCGCAGACGCCGGAGCCGCCGCCTCCGCCCCAGCCGCCGCGCCGCCGTCCGCCCACACCGACCCCGGCTCCGGCGCCCGCGGTTCCACCGACCCCGCCGACGCCGGTGACACCGCCGACACCGCCCACGCCGGCGACGCCGCCCACGCCACCCACTCCGCCCGCCGAGCGTGGCTGGTTCGGCGGCCTGGGCTTCGGCGAAGCGGCACGCACCAAACAGGTGAGCTTGGAGTTCGCGGTCAACGCGCGCACGGTCGCGTTGGTCAACGCCGCCGGCGACGTGACGATCGAAGCCGTAACCGGCGATCGCGGCTCGCTCGTCGCCACCGTCGAGTACTGGTCGTCGAGCGATGCCTGGATGGATCGGGTGGACAAGGAGTTTCGCATCGAGAGCGAGGAGCTGGCGGGTTACGTGCGCCTGCGGCCTGTGCTGCCCGAACCGCCCAAGGGCTGGATCGGACCTGCCCGCGTCTCGTACTCGGTCAAGATCCATCTCCGCGTTCCGGTGGGCACGCCGCTCGACGTCAGCAACGCCTACGGCGACATCGTGGTGCGCGACACCAAGGGGGCTCTCAAGGTCGTCAACCAGTCGGGCAACGTCACCGCGGCCGGCCTCGGCGGGCCGATCTCGATCGACGATCGCTACGGCGACATTTCGGTCGAGGCGGTGAAGGGCCCGCTGACGGTGACCGGCACCAGCGGCTCGGTGCGCGCCAAGCGCATCGAGGGCGACGCCCACATCGAGAGCTCCTACGGCGACGTCGAGGCTGCCGATCTCGGCGGCATGCTGGATCTGCAGGCCGGAAGCGGCAACGTCGCCGTTCTGCGGGTCAGCGGACGCGCGGACATCGATTCGAAGTACGGCGACGTCGCGGTCGACACCGCCGGCGGCCCTCTTCGGGTCGGCTCGTCCTCCGGCACGGTGAAGGTGCGCAATGCAGCCTCGACGCTCGACGTGCGCTCTTCGTACGGCGACGTGGCGATCGACGGCACCGGCCCGCAGGTGCGGGTCGAATCGACCTCGGGCAACGTCACCGTGCGCCGCGCCGCCGGGCACGTCGAGGTCGAGACCAGCTACGGTGACGTCCTGGTCGACAACGCCAAGGGCAACGTCAGCGCCGCTTCGACCAGCGGCGGCGTGACGCTCGCCGCGATCGCCGGCGCGGTGACCGTGCGCAGCTCCTACGGCACGGTGCGCGCTTCGCAGGTCGGCGGCGCGCTGCGTGTCGCGGGCTCATCGTCCGAAGTCTCGGCGCAGGACATCGGCGGCCCGATCGACGTCGAGACGAGCTACGGCGGCGTGGTGCTCAGCAGAGTGCGCGACGCGGTGACGGTGCGCATCCAGAGCGGCACGGCGTCGATCTCCGGGCTCTCCGGCAAAGCCCTGAGCGCCGAGCATCGCATCGAGACCACCTACGGCGACATCGAGGTGGCCTGGCCGCGCGGAGCCCAGCCGAGGTTCCACCTGGAGTCCTCGGGCGGCAGCGTGAAAAGCGATTTCGCCGGTAACGAGCGTGAAGTGGGATCGCGGCTGATCCTCGACGGCGCCGCGGGCGCCGCGGGCAACGGCCAGTTGTCGCTGACGGCGCAGAGCGGGAGCGTGCGGCTGCGGGCGGAGTGAGCCGTTCCGCCCAGAGGCACCGACTCGGCTGTCATCCTGAGCGAAGCGAAGGATCTGGGGGAAGGGAGGCCGCACCACGCCCCCGCCCAGATCCTTCGCGGCGCTCAGGATGACAATGGGCTGTCTGTGGCGAGCTCCAGGTCTTCGTAGATCGCCTCGAGCAAGCCGCGAAATCTTTCCGCGTGATCGACATCGCCCGGCAGTCCGTTGACCATCAGCGCCACCACCAGCCCGTGCTCCGGGTCCGCGAACGCGGTCGACGACCGCCGGCCCGAATGCCCGTAGGCGCGCCGGCTCGCGTGGCGGCCGTAGGCGTACGGAACGTCCGGATCGCCGTAGATAGCAGGGTTGGGGATGAAGCCCAGCCCCCAATCCATGACCTTGCGGAAGGTCTGATCGAGCAGCCCGGTGCGTTGGCGTGCGGTGAGCGCTTCGACGGTCTGGGGCGTCAGGATGCGCGCGCCGCGCCGCTCGCCGCCGTTGAGAAGCGTTTCATAGAGCCAGCCCAACTCCCGCATCGGTCCGCAACCATTCGAGCCTGGCGAGCAGGTGGTGAGCCCGCGCTCGGCGAGCCAACCCAGATCGCGCGCCGGATCGTTTTCCGTGTCGAACATCGGCGCGAGACGCGGGCCGTAGGCGCGATAGCGCTCGGCGGGCATGCCGATCCACGAGTCCACCATGCCGAGCGGCTCGAAGATCGCCTCGCGCACGTAGCGTTCGAACGGCCGGCCGTCGAGGCGGCGCACGACCTCGGCAAGCACGAACCAGGAAGACTGCAGGTGGTAGCCGGCCTTCTCTCCCGGGACCCAGCGCGGCTCGATGCGTGTCGCGCAGATGCCGGCGACTATCTCCTCCCACGACTTCTGCGGCCAGCCGACGTCGAGCATGCGGATGCCGCCGGTGTGGGTGAGGAGGTGGCGGATCGTGATGCCTTCCTTGCCGCTGGCCGCGAACTCCGGCACGTGGCGAGCGACCGGATCGTCGATGCGCAGTGCGCCTCTCTCCCACAGTTGAGCGATTGCGATCGCGGTCACCGGCTTGGTGGAGGAGAGCCAGAGTGCCAAGGCGTCGGCCGGCATCGCCTCGCCCGGCCGGATCTCACCCCACGCCAGGTCGAGCAGGTTCTCGCCGCGGCGGGACACGTAGACCAGCGCGCCGGTGTGAAACCCGCGCGAGCGGCCGTCCTCGAGCTGTTTCCGCAGCCGGTCGAAGCCGGTCATACGACGACCTCGGGAGCGGCGGCGCTGGTTTCGGAGAAGCGCAGGCGAAGAAACACCAGCGCGGAGATCGTCGCCGACGCCAGGGCCGCGCCCCAGAGAACGCGCGGCCCGGCGTTGTCGAGCAGTGCCACACCCGCCCACGGCCCGAGCAGGAACGCGGCGGCGAAAGCGAACTGGAACAGCCCCATGTACTCGCCGCGCCTTGCCGGCGGGGCGAGATCCGCGGCGCAAGCGCTCATCGCGGGCAGCGTGATCATCTCGCCGAACGTCCACACCACGACCGAGGCGACGATGCCCCAGGGTTGGCGCGCATAGGCCAGCGCGCCGAAGCCGAGCCCGATGAGCAGCGAGCCGAGGGCGAGCGAGGCGTGGTGGGACCAAGCCGACATGCGCAGGTTGAGCGGCACCTCGAGCAGGATGATGATCAACGTGTTGAGGGTGAAGAGGAAACCGTAGGTCGACTCGCGAAGCCCGATGTTGCGCACCAGATCGAGCGCGAACGCGCCGTTGATCTGGAAGAACACCATGACCACCGGCAAAGTCGCCAGGAGGAAGGTGAGAAACACCACGTTGCGCCACGGCGCGAGGGCTTCGCCACCCTCGAGCGGGGCCGCGTCCGGCGCCGCGGTGTGCTGCCTGCGCCCGGCCCGCCAGGTCACCGCGAGCACCAGGCCGGCGGCGATCGAGCTGATGCCGTCGATCCAGAACAGCCAGGCGAAAGAGACCTCGACCAGGAACCCGGCGACCGCCGGTCCGACGCTCATCCCGAGGTTGATCGCCAATCGGATCATCGAGAAGGCCGCGCGTCGGTCCTCCGGGCCCACCGCGCCGGAGGATGCCGACATCATGGCCGGACGGAACGCCTCGGCGACCATGGCCCACAGGAGCACGCAGGCGCAGAAAGGCCAGAACCCTTGGACGTGGGGGAGCGCGATGGCGAGCAAGCCACCGGTCACGAGCGACAACTCCATGACGCGCTCCGGCCCCCAGCGATCGGCGAGCCGTCCTGCCAGTGGCGCCACGACCAGCGCACCGATTCCATAGGCCGCCAACACCAGCCCGGCCCGCGTCCCTGGCACGCCGCGCTCGCGTGTCAGGTAGAGCACCAGGAACGGCATGATCATGGTGCCGGCGCGGTTGATTAGAGTCACCGCGAACAGCACCCACAGGGACCTCGGCAGCCGACCAAGGCCGCGCCAGGGATTCATGAGGCGTCGGATTCTATGCCCCGCGGTTGGCTTGCTTCGGGCTCCGCCGTGGCTCGGTTCGTTTCCTCGCTTGCTCCTTCGGTTCTCGGTGCGCCGATTCGTTCCGAATCGCCGCACCGCCAGTCGCGGCGCGAGGAAACGAACCGAGCCACGGCTCGTGGGGACGCTGGGCTACACTGCGCCGCGTGATTTCGCGAACTGGTTCTCTCCTGGCGAGCGCCGCCGCCGTCGCCCTCGGAAATGGTCTCCTGGGCTGCGCCCACACTCCGAGCGCACCGCCGTCCGCTTCGATGGCGCGACCCGGCGTGACTCTGGTCGTCGCGGCCGATCCGGCCCGAGGATTCCAGTTCCCGTATCTGTTGCGGATGCCCGCGGCGATGCCGCCCGGCATCAACTACCTGCTGGTCGAGCCCAACAACACCGGCGCGGTGGCCGACGATCTCGGTGTGCACTTCGGAGCGGCGTGGAAGACGAGCGAGCACGCCATTGGCGCCTTCGTCGCCGAGCGGCTCGAGTTACCGCTGCTGGTGCCGGTCTTCCCGCGCCCTGCGGAGCGCTGGCAGGTCTACACCCACGCCCTCGACCGCGACACGATGCTCCTCTCCACGGGTCCGGGGCACCGACTCGACCTGCAGCTCCTGGCGATGGTCGACGACGCGCGTGAGCGGCTCGCCGCGGCGGGGATGGCGACGCGCGAGAAGATGCTGCTCACCGGGTTTTCCGCCTCGGGCACCTTCGCCAACCGTTTCACGATGCTGCATCCGACCCGCGTGCAGGCGGTCGCGAGCGGCGGGATCAATGGCATCCTCATGTTGCCCCTGGCGGAGGCCGGGGGGCGCGCGCTCGAGTATCCGCTCGGGATCGCCGATTTCGCCGCGATCGCGGGCGAGCCGTTTCGCGCCGACGATTGGAAGGCTGTGCCGCAGTTCATCTACATGGGTGCCGACGACGACAACGATGCGGTCGCCTTCGACGACGGCTACAGCGAGTTCGAACGCGACGTGGTCCACGCCGCCATCGGTAAGATCATGCAGCCGGATCGCTGGGCGTTCTGCCAGGCGCGCTACGCCGAGGCCGGTGCCCGCGTGACGTTCAAGACCTACCCGGGCGTGGGCCACGGGACGGACGGCGAAATCAATACCGAGATTGCAGAGTTCTTCCGCCAGGCGATGGCCGGGGATTCGGCTGGCGGGCCAGGAGTAAACTAAGTCGGTACGGAGGTCCTCGCCATGCTGATCGCAGCCGGACTCGCACTCTCCGCCGTGCTCGCCCAGAACCCCACCGTGTCCCTGGAACCGGATGAACACCGGGCGCCGCCCCGCCAAGTGGCCGAGGACTCCGCGCTGTGGCTCGGCGGCGCCGTGTCGCGTTGTCCGGAGAACCTGCGCCTCGAGGGCCGCAACCTGCGTCTGATCGAGGTGCCCGACACGACGCCGCAGCTCGCCGACAAGACCGGCGGGCGGCCGGGTGGGGTGCCGCCACCCATCACCGGCGTGCCGTGCATCGCCCCGGCCCGGCGCTGAGCGAGCCCATCGCCGTGCGGGCGGTCGTCGCGCTGGTGTCGCTGCTGGCGATGGGTTTCGTCGCGTGCCGCCGCGACGAAGCGTCCCCGGCGATCTCGAGCCTGCGTCTGGTGGATCTCTATCAGGCGGACAATGTGGTCGATCGCCAGGAGGTGGTCGTCCCGGTCCGTCTGGAGTGGCGCTTCGACGGGCCCGCGCCGCAGCCGGCTCCGGCCGAATTCGCGGCGACGCGCGGCTGGCGGGCAGGGCCGGGCGTCGGCCGCTTCGAGATTCGCGACGGTTTGCTCACCGCCCGCTCGACCACCGAGTTTCCCCTGCTCGACTACGGCTGGAGCGGCGCCGAGGGTAATCTCGACACCGTGCATGCCGTCGAGGTCAAGCTGCGCGCCTCGCGCGGCGGCTCCATCGCGCTCGATAGTCGCCGAGGAGAAAAGGTCGATCTTGCCGAGGTCGCCGCCGAGGCCAAAGATTGGCCGTGGGACATGACCGCCAAGCTGGCGCCGGGCGGCGAAATGCAGACGCTCACCGTGCGGCCGCTGCGCCCGGTGTCGGCGAGCGGCTTCCGTCACCTCTTGTTGCGCCCGACTGACGCCAGCGGAGCGGAGATCGCCATCGAGTCGGTGCGCCTGATCCTGCGCCGTGAGCACCTGGCAAGCATCCCTTCGGGTCTCGGCTGGCAGGGTCTGTCCCAGATCTATCGCGAGACTCTCGTGGCGCGAGTCCCAGAAGCGTTGCGGTTCGATCTCGACATCGGCGAGCGCGCGTTTCTCGATCTGGCGATCGGCACGGTCGACGACGGACCGGTGGAGTTCCGCGTCGACGTCGCTGGGAGTACTGCGACGGCGGAGGGCGAAACGCTCCTGCGGCGCACGGTCACCACGCCTCACCGCTGGGAGCCGGTGGAGGTCGATCTCGCTTCTTACGCCGGCAAGGCGGTGACTCTGCGTCTGTCGCTCGACGGCGGCAAAGGCGCCATCGGGTTCTGGGGCGCTCCCGTGGTCCGCACCCGGCGTGCCGCCGATGAGGACGTCCATACCGCCGGCGTCGGCGCGGCGCCGGCCGGCGAGCGGCCGCAGGGCGTGATCGTGGTGTGGACCGACACTCTGCGCCGCGATCACCTGAGCGCTTACGGCTACGCCCGCGACACCAGCCCGCAGATCGCGCGCCTGGCGCAGGAGGGCACTCGGTTCGATCGCTGCATCTCGCAGGCCACCTGGACGAAGGTGGCGACGCCGTCGCTGCTGACCTCGCTCTATCCCACGACTCACGGAGTGACCGATTTCAGCATGCGGTTGCCGGCCGCGGCCACCACTTTGGCGGAGATTTTCCGCGGCGCCGGCTACGCGACGCTCTCGATGTCGTCGATCCTTTTCACCGGCCAGTTCACCAATCTGCACCAGGGCTTCGAGGTGCTGCACGAGGACATGTCGCTGCCCGACCGCGATTCCTCGAAGACGGCCCGCATCTACGTCGATCGGCTATTACCCTGGCTCGACGGCCATCGCGACGTGCCCTTTTTCGTTTTTCTTCATGTCAGCGATCCGCACGACCCCTACGAGCCCGCGCCGCCCTACAACGCGATGTGGAACGACCTCGCGGGCAAGGAGCGCCACGAGCGCGAGAACAAGGAGGTGCGCAAGGTGATCGAGGAGCCCCTGCTCAAGGCTTTCGGCATGCCGAACCGTGCGGAGCTCGAAAAGGCCGGGTTCGACGCCGACGCCTATGTCGACTATGACCGCGGCTGGTACGACGGCTCGATCCGCGCCATGGACGTCGAGCTCGGACGGCTGCGCGAGCGGCTGGTCGAGCTCGGCCTCGATCGCCGGACGCTGCTGGTGCTGGTCGGCGATCACGGCGAGGAGTTCCTCGAGCATGGCCGCACCTTCCATGGCCAGACCGCCTACGGCGAGCTCAGCAACGTGCCGCTCATTCTCTGGCGGCCGGGTTCGGTGCCGGCCGGCAAGACGGTCGGCGAGATCGTCGAGACCATCGACGTCATGCCGACCATCCTCGAGGCAGTGGGGTTGGAGACTCCCACGGAGGCTCAGGGGCGCAGCTTTCTGGCGCTTGCCGGCGGCGCAGGCGGTGCGTGGCGGCCGCGTCCGGCATTCACCGAGAAGCACATTACCCTCGAGCCCGTCGGCGCTCCGCCCCCGCTCGACACCGAGAGCTTCGCGATCGTCGACGGCGACTGGAAGCTGATCCACAACACCGTGCGGCCGCGCGGCGGGCCGGAGTACGAGCTCTACGACGCGGCGCTGGATCCGCTGGACCGCCAGGACCTGGCGACAAAACATCCCGACATCGTGGCGCGACTTCGCGACGAGCTCGCCGCCTGGCGGCGGAAGACCGAAGCGGCGCGATTGCCCAAGGAGGAAAACGCGGCAGGGCTTTCACCGGAGGAGCAGGAGCGGTTACGCAGCCTCGGTTACCTGCAGTAGCCACAGGCGGCGTTGCCTGCCTCAGGCACGAGACTCGCAGCGCCGCTGTGCGATGAAGCTTCTCTGGCGTTACTTGCGGCCGCATCGTGGGCTGCTGTTGCTGGCCTTTGGGCTGGCGACAGCGGCGCAGGTGCTGGCGATGATCGACCCGGTGATCTTCGGCCGCATCGTCGACCGGGTGACGCTGCCCAACGCCGGGCCCGCAGAGCAACGCATCCGCGAGGTTTCGGGACTCCTCGGCCTGGCCGTCGCGGTGGCCCTGGCGGCGCGCTTCACCCGCGCCGTGCAGGACTACGTGGTGCGCCTGGTGACCCAGAAGTTCGGGGTGCAGATCTTCAACGACGGCGTGCGCCAGACCCTGCGGCTCGAGTACGAGGACCTCGAAAGCCTGCGCTCGGGCGAAGTCGTCGGGGTGTTGACCAAGGTTCGCACCGACACCGAGCGCTTCCTCACGCAGACGGTCAACGTCGCTTTCTCGACCCTCGTCGGCACCGGTTTTCTGCTCTGGTACGCGTTCACCCGCCACTGGCTCCTCATCCCGGTCTTCGTCGTCGGAGTGGCGGTGCTCGGCGGCCTGACCGGGCTGCTCAGCCGCCGGATCAAGAGTCTGCAGCGCGGCATCGTGCGCGAGACCGCGCAGATGAGCGGCGCGATCACCGAGTCGCTGCGCAACGTAGAGCTCGTGAAGAGCCTCGGCTTGACGTTTCAGGAGGCGCGGCGAATTCAGGCGACCACGCAGCGCATATTCGAGCTCGAGATGGCGAAGGTCCGGCGGGTGCGAACCCTCGGTTTTCTGCAGGGCACCACCCTCAACGTGCTCAAGCACTCCATCCTCTTCGCGCTGCTCTGGCTGATCTTCCGCGACGTGCTGTCGACCGGCGAGCTGATCTCGATGCAGTTCATCTCGAGCGCGGTGTTCGCGCCGCTCCAGGACCTGGGCAGCGTCATACTCGCCTACCGCGAGGTCGAGGCCTCGTTGGGCAACTTCGAGGCGCTGCTCGAGCGCCCGATCGAAGAGCGCCCGGAGTCACCGGTCGAGATCGGCCCGCTCGAGAGCATTCGTTTCGAGAACGTCGGTTTTCGCCATCGCGAGGCGGCCGGCCCGGCGGTGGAGGGGGTGTCGTTCAGCGCCGGGCTGGGGGACACCATTGCTTTCGCCGGGCCGTCGGGCTCAGGAAAGTCGACCCTGGTCAAGCTGCTGGTCGGGCTCTACCGGCCTGCGAGCGGGCGCATTCTGTTCAACGGCATCGACTATTCCGAGCTGCGCATGAATCCGATGCGTCGCCAGTTCGGCTTCGTGACCCAGGAAACCCAGCTCTTCGCCGGCACGGTGCGCGAGAACCTGTTGTTCGTCAAGCCGGAGGCGAGCGACGAGGAGCTGCGCGCGGCGCTCGACATGGCCGAGCTCGATGCCTGGCTCGAGCGCGCGCCGCGCGGATTGGACACGGTGATCGGCGAGAGCGGAGTCAAGCTCTCCGGCGGTGAACGCCAGCGGTTGGCGATCGCCCGGGCGCTCCTGCGCCAGCCGCGGCTACTGATCTTCGACGAGGCGACGTCCGCTCTCGACGCGCTCACCGAGGAGCAGGTAACGGCCACCATCCAGACGATCGAGCGCCGGCGGGCGCAGATCACAGTGCTCATTGCGCATCGGCTCTCGACGCTCGATCACGCCGACCGCATTTACGTGCTCGAGCGCGGTCGCATCGTCGAAGAGGGGCGCCACGACGAGTTGCTGGCCCGGCGCGGCCTCTACTACGCGATGTGGCGCCAGCAGGCGGGCGAGGGCGACCTGGCCAAGGGGTACCAGGCCCAGGAAACGCGGGATGTGTGACGGCGCGGCCGGTACCAAAGAGATTGACCCTGTTGGAATCACCGCCCTAGAGTTCTTCCTGCGGCCCATGGTGCACGGCGCTTGGAGGGAAATGACAGTGAAGGCTCTGTGCGCAGGGGCGACTCTGCTTCTTGGCATCCAACCGGTAGTCGCTCAGCAGAACGTCTTCGAAGGGCAGATGAAGCGTGTGGCGGGCGGGGCGTGCGAGGTCGCCGTCATCGCCTGCGGTCAAACCGTAAACGGTGTGATCGACCAATCGGACTGCGACCAGGGCGGCGGTGGCTACCTCGACTGGTACGAGTTTCAGGGCAGCGTTGGCCAGAAGCTGATCATCGACATGACCTCGAGCGCCCTGGACTACTTCGCCTTGGTAGTTTCCGATACGACACGCACACGCGCATTCGCCGAGAACGGCGGCAGCGGCCAGGCCCACTTGGAGTACACCATCGGCGACAACCCAGGGGATTGGCACCTTCGCGTGCTCGCAAACCATTATGGATGGGAGCCCGAGGGCGTCTACTCTCTGACCTTGCAGTGCGGCCCCTCCGACCCCAACACCTGCTTCCCCGACTCCGACACGCTCTGCATCGATGATCGGCTGGGTGATCGCCGGTTCAAGGTCGAGATCGACTTCAGCACGACATCGGGCGGCGGTGCCTTGGGCGCAGCCCACGCCATCCAACTCGATGACATGGGGATCCGCCGGGGTGGCCTGTTCTGGTTCTTCTCGGCGGACAATCCGGAATTGCTGATCAAGGTGCTCGACGGCTGTGCGATCAACGACAGCTTCTGGGTTTTCTACGCGGCCGCCACCGACGTCGGATTGACCCTTACGGTGACCGACACCAAAACCGGGCACACCTTCCTGCGCACCAACCCGGATCATCATCCTGTCGATACCGTGCAGGCGACCGCCGCGCTGCCCTGCAGCTGATGCCGACCTGTACCGGGAGGGAGCTCCGATGAAGGCTTGGGCCATGGCGGCGGCTCTGTTTCTTGGTATCCAGCCGGTCGGTGCTCAGCCGCAGATCAACCGCGTGGCGAGCGGCTCCTGCGAGCATTCAACGATCGCCTGTTTCGAAACCAAGGCGGGTGTGATCGACGCATCGGATTGCGCTCTTGGCGACGGGATCTACGCCGACTATTACAAGTTTGTGGGCACCGTTGGCCAGAACGTAGAGATCGACATGACTTCCGGTGTCATGGATTCGTACGTGTCTCTTCTCGATCCGCTGCCCACGATACAGACACGTGCGTTCGACAACGACGGCGGCGCCGGCTATGACGCCCACCTCGAGTACACCATCGGTGACAACCCTGGGGAGTGGTACATCGCCGCGTCCCATCTCAAGACGCTGGGCTTGGGCGCCTATTCGCTGACCTTGCAGTGCGGCCCTTCCGGCCCCAACTCCTGCGCCCCCGACGACACCACGCTCTGCATTGACGATCAGCTGGGGGATCGGCGATTCGAGGTGAAGGTCGACTTCAGCACGACTTCAGGGGGTGGTGTTTCGGGCGCAGCCCGAGCCATCAGTCTGGCCGAGAAAGGCGTCGGCCGTGGCGGCCTGTTCTGGTTCTTCTCGGCCGAGAACCCCGAGCTGGTGGTCAAGATGCTCAACGGCTGTGCGGTCAACGACAGGTTCTGGGTCTTCTACTCGGCCGCCACCGACGTCGGCTTGACCCTCACCGTGACCGACACCGTGACCGGGCACACCTTCGTGCGCACCAACGCGGATCACCATCCGGTCGATACCGTGCAAGCGACCGACGCGCTGCCCTGCAGCTGACTCCCTGGTCAGTGACCCGCGCCCGGCGCGGCGCCGTCGAGCATTCCGAGCTGCCACATCATGAAGATGCGCTGGTCGGCGAGATCTCGGATACGCAGGTTGAGCGGCTTGCCCTGGCCGTGACCCGCTTCTCGATCCACCCACAGTAGAACCGGCTTCGCGTCCTCGACGCCGGCGGCGATCGCCTGCAGCGCGGCGGTCATCTTGCGCGCGTGCATGGGATGCACTCGGGCATCGTTTTCGCCGGCGGTCAGCAGGACCGCCGGGTAGCGCGTCCCCGGCTTGACGTGGTGGTACGGAGAGTAGTCGTAGAGGAACTTGAACTGGTCGGGGTTCTCGGCCGAGCCGTACTCCGGAACCCAGAAGCGGGCCATCAGGAAGGACTGGTAGCGCAACATGTCGAGCAGCGGCACCGCGACGATCGCCGCGGCGCAGAGGTCCGGACGCTGCACCAGCGTCGCGCCGGTCAGCAGCCCGCCGTTCGAGCCGCCGTAGATGGCGAGCTTCTTCGGGTTGGCATATCCCGCCGTCGCGAGGTGCCCGGCGGCGGCGATGAAGTCGTCGAAGGTGTTCTGCTTCTTGTCCAGCATGCCGCCCTGGTGCCAGGTCTCGCCGTACTCGCCGCCGCCGCGCAGGTTGGCCACCGCGTAGACGCCGCCGGCGTCGTACCACTGGAACAGAGAGGCGCTGAAGTTGGGCGTCATCGACGAGGTGAAGCCGCCGTAGCCGTAGAGGATGGTCGGGTTCTGGCCGTCGAGCTTCAGTCCCTTCTTGTGGACGACGAACATCGAGACCTTGGTGCCGTCTTTCGAGGTGTACCACTCCTGCTTCACCTCGACCGACTTCGGGTCGACCGGCACCGCGGGCTGCTCCCACAGCTCCGGCTCGGCGCCGGGCTTCTGGAGATCGACGCGGAAGACCGAGCTCGGATAGTTGTAGCTGGTGAAGGTCACGAAAGCCTCGCTCGAGGTCTCGTCGGTCGACACGCCCGCCGAGCCGATGCCCGGCAGTCGCAGCTCGCCCATCGGCTTGCCGTCGAAGGACACCAACTGCAGCCGGCTCGAGGCCTTCTCGAGCGTATCGATCACCAGCCCGTCCTTGGCCAGCGAGACGTTGGAGATCACCGCGTCCTGGCGCTCGGGCACGATCTCGCGCCAGTTCTCGCGCCCCGGGTTGCGCAGCGGCACCGCGACCACCTTGCCGTTCGGGGCGCCGAGCGTGGTCTGCATGTACATGACGTCGCCCTGCACCGGCCCCAAGCTCTGCGCGTCCTCGCCGAGCAGGATCGGCAGCTTCTCGATCGTGCCGTCCTTGGCATAGCGAGTCAGGTCGACGACCCACAGGTCGTTGCTGCTCGCGCCGGTGTAGTAGAGGAGCGAAAGCCACTTGCCGTCGCGGCTCAGGACGCCGTAAGGACCGTAGCTCGTGGCGAGCTTGGCGTTTTCTTCGGGCGTGAACTGACGCAAGAACAGGGCGTCGCTCGCGACCTCGGTGCCGAAGCGATGGAGCTTCACCTGGCCGGAGTAGGGATTCTTGGGATCCAGCAGGTTGCGGTAGAAGTAGCCTGAACCGTCCGGCAGCCAGCCCACCGCCTGCACCTTGTTCGGGATCTCGAGCGGCAGCACCTTGCCGCTGTCGACTTCGAGCAGGTGGAGCGTGGTGTTCTCGTCGCCGGCCCGGTAGGTGCCGTAAGCGAGGAGCTTGCCGTTCTCGCTGGGGTCGAACCAGGACACGGTGGTGAGCCCGGACGCGTCCAGCTTCGCCGGATCGATCACCGCCCGCGGCGTGCCGTGCACGCCGTCGCGCACGTAGACCACCGGCTGGTTCTGGTTGCCCTCGCGCTTGCTGTAGAAGTAACGCCCGCCGCGCGCCGCCGGCGCGGTGACGGTTCCCACCTCCATCAACGGCCGCAGCTTCTCCTCCAGGGCCTTGCGGCCCGGCAGGCCGTCCAGCACCGAACGGGTGTAGGCGTTCTGGCCGTCGGTCCACTCACCGACTTCCGGTGTCACCTTTCCCATGCTCTTGGGATCGCTCAGATCGCCCTCGAGCCAGCGGTAGGGGTCGACGATCTCGACGCCCTGCACCGTCTCCTTGACGGGCGCCGTGCGGCTCGACGGCGGTGCGGCGGCCGAGGCTGCGACGGCGACGAACACGAGCGCGGTACAGCACGCGTTTTGCTTCAAGACGGCCTCCCTTGCTGGTTGGATCCGGGGCCTTCGGGGGCTTCGACGCCCGAATGTCGGGTGCGATTATCGCAGGCCCGGAAGTCGTTGATCGACCCCGGTTGACGCTTTCTCATTATGGAGGGAGTATGAAGGCACGCTTTCCGCGCCAGGAACGGTCACTGGGGCCTTGGGCTCTTCAAAGGAGGACGTCATGACCAGGAAACTCACGCGCTACCTGCCCGTCGCCGTCGTCTGCGCCGCCTGTCTCTTCGTGGCTGTGATCGCTTTCGCCGGGGCGAAGCCGGCGACGCCGGAGTGGGCGATCAACGCCACCACCATCGAGGCCTGCAGCTGCCCGATGTTCTGCCAGTGCTACTTCAACGCCGAGCCGGCCGGTCACCACGCGCACGCCGGCGCAGCCGAGCACTTCTGCAAGTTCAACAACGCCTACAAGGTCAACAAGGGCCACTACGGCGCGGCCAAGCTCGACGGCGCCAAGTTCTGGATCGCCGGCGACCTCGGCGGCGACTTCTCGAAGGGCCAGATGGACTGGGCGTCGCTCTACTTCGACAAGGCGCTGACGCCGGCGCAGCGCGAGGCCATCGGCAGATCGCCGGCCACGTCTTCCCGGTGAAGTGGAACTCGTTCACCACGGCCGAGGGCGACATCGACACGTGGAAGCACGACGGACCGGCGCGGTGGCGCTGCTCGACGGCGGCAAGACGGCCGAGGTCCGGCTGAAGCCCTTCGCCGGCATGAACGCCAACGAGCCGGTCGTGATCAAGAACCTGCGGTACTGGGGCGCGCCGCGCAACGACGGCTTCGTGATGATGCCGAACGAGGTCGAGGCCTACCGCGTCGGCCCCAAGGCCTTCGAGTTCAAGGGCACCAACGGCTTCATGATCACCTTCGACATGAACTCGAACGACGTCGTGGCGGCAGCCGGCATGTGACGGTAGGGGGCCAAACGACCCGGCGACAGATCCGAGGCACGGATTCTGCACGTTTGGCCGTTGCATGAGGCGGATCGGAACGTATTACTGTGTGTTGGCGGTGGGGCTGGGAGCGATCATCGCGCCCCCCGCCGCCGGCGCGATCAACTTCCACAGCGTCGAGATCGTCCCCGCGGCGCCGACCATCTCCGACGACATCACGCTGCGCGTGACCGCCAACGTCAATGGGGCGCTCTGCGGACACGCGCTGACCCTGGCTTGGTTCACTCCGGATTCCACCGAGATCGCACTCCATGCGGTGGAGGTGTTTACTGACGTCAACTGTCCCTCTGTCGAGGAGCTCTTCACGTTCGAGTTCCAGCTCGGCAAGCTGGCCGCCGGCAATCACACCATCGTGGAGTTGACGCCGGGCATCCCGCCCTACCTCGTTGGCATCCTCGGTTTTTCGGTGAGTGCCGCCCCGCCGGACTTTGCCACCATTCGCGGCCGTTTCGAGGTGCGCGTGGAATGGGAGACGGACACCCTCGGCGTCGGCATCGGACGGCCGGTGAACGAAACCAGCGAGGACTCGGCTCTGCTCTGGTTCTTCCAGCCCGACAACTGGGAGGTCTTGATCAAGGTCCTCGACGGCTGCGCCATCAACGGACACTGGTGGATTCTCGGCAGCGGCGCCACCAACGTGCTTTTCACGCTCACGGTGCACGACACCGTGACCGGGGCGACCTGGGAGCACGTCAATCCCGAGGGCCAGCCGGCCGGCACGTTCTTCAACACGGATTTTTCGAGCTGCCCGAGTCTTTAGCCCGCCGATCTAACGCACTTCGAGTCTACTTCCGCCGGTTCGCCTGCAGGATCCGCTTGCGCAGCCGGACCGCCTTCGGCGTGACCTCGACCAGCTCGTCCTCGCTCGATGAACTCCAGCGCCTGCTCGAGGTTCATGAGCCGCGGCGGCACCAGGTGGACGGTGTCGTCGGAGCCCGAGGCGCGCATGTTGGTGAGCTTCTTCTCCTTGGTGATGTTGACGTCGAGGTCGTTGTCGCGCGCGTTCTCGCCGACGATCATGCCCTCGTAGACCTCCTCGCCGGGCGCGACGAACAGCACGCCGCGCGGCTGCAGGTCTTCGATGGCGTAGGCGGTGGTGCGGCCGGAGCGGTCGGCGACCAGGGCGCCGTTCGGCGCGGTGCGCGATGTCGCCCTGCCAGGGCTCCCAGCCGTCGAACAGGTGGTTCATGATGCCGGTGCCGCGGGTGTCGGTGAGGAACTCGGCTGCGGAAGCCGATCAGGCCGCGCGACGGGATGCGGAACTCCATGCCGCACCCGGCCGGTGCCGTGGTTGACCATCTTCATCATCCGGCCGCGGCGGCCGCCGAGCTTCTGGGTGACGACGCCGATGTAACTCCTCGGGGCAGTCGATGACCAGCAGCTCCATCGGCTCGTGGAGCTTGCCGTCGACGGTGCGGGTGATGACCTCGGGCTTGCCGACCGACAGCTCGTAGCCCTCGCGGCGCATCATCTCGATGAGGATCGCGAGCTGCAGCTCGCCGCGGCCCGAGACCTTGAACGCGTCCGGCGAGTCGGTGGGCTCGACGCGGATCGAGACGTTGGTCAGCGATCTCCTTCTCCAGCCGCTCCTTGAGCTTGCGCGAGGTGACGTGCTTGCCGTCGCGGCCCGCGAACGGCGAAGTGTTGATCGACGAACACCATCGCGATCGTCGGCTCGTCGACGTGGATCGGCGGCAGCGGCTTGGGCTTCTCGACGATCGGAGATGGTCTCGCCGATGCTCGACCTCCTCGAGGCCGGCGACGGCGACGATGTCGCCCGGGCCGGCCTCGGCGATCTCGACGCGCTTGAGGCCCTCGTAGCCGTAGAGCATGGTGACCTTGCGCTGCGTGGGTCTCGCCGTCGCAGTCGGCAGAGAGCGATGACTCCTGCCTTTCTTCGGCGAGCCGTTGAAGATGCGCCCGATCGCCAGCCGGCCGACGTAGTCGTCGTAGTCGAGGTGGTGATCAGCAGCTGCAGCGGCATCTCGGGTCGAAGCGCGGCGCCGGCACGGTTGCGCAGGATCGCCTCGAAGAGCGGCGCCAGCGTCAGTTCTTCGCCGTCCGGGGCCGCTGTAGCGAAGTGCCCTTGCTGGCGTTGTGTAGAGCACCGGGAAGTCGAGCTGGTCTTCCGCGGCGTCGAGGTCGATGAAGAGGTCGTAGACCTCGTCGAGCACCTCCGGCGGCCGGGCGTCCGGGCGGTCGATCTTGTTGATCACCACGATCGGCGGCAGCCCGAGCTCGAGCGCCTTGCGCAGCACGAAGCGGGTCTGCGGCAGCGGGCCTTCGGAGGCGTCGACCAGCAGCAGGACGCCGTCGACCATCTTCAGCGTGCGCTCGACCTCGCCGCCGAAGTCGGCGTGGCCGGGCGTGTCGACGATGTTGATCTTCGCGTCCTTGATAGTGGACGGACGTGTTCTTGGCCATGATGGTGATGCCCTTCTCGCGCTCGAGGTCGATCGAGTCCATCACCCGCTCGGCGACCTCCTCGTTGGCGCGGAAGATGCCGCTCTGCCAGAGCATGGCGTCGACCAGCGTCGTCTTGCCGTGGTCGACGTGGGCGATGATGGCGATATTGCGTACGTCTTCTCTCTGTTGCACGGTAAAGCTCACTTTCTAGGGAGGTTGCGGCGCCGCCTGCGGTCGCCGCGGCAGGGAAAGGATAGCACAGCGGACTCACGGGCTCTCATTCCCTGGGTGGCCAATGGCTGTCCGGCCTTCAACTGACGGTAGGGCGTTCGGGCGCCGGTCGCCGACGCGCTCCGAACATCCCGAATCCACCCCACTTTCACCCGCCGCGCATGCGGATCGGCCGGCGAGGCCCGGGTAGCGTTCTCCTAGAACTCACCGAGTGGCTGAACCGTTTGTCGACGGAGGGATGCGCCTTGCGAACGCGCTGGATCTGCGCATTGTTCTTCGCGCTTCTGGATTTGCTGGTCGGCCTGCGTGGCTCGGTCGGCGCGGCGACCGACCCGGCTTGGGCGATGCCGGCGCTGATCTCTCCAGTGAAGGTGGCTGGCGAGGCTCGTATCGGCGGGGGATGTCCGGGATTCAGTTGGACACTGGTCCCCAGCGCTCGAAGATATGAGCTTGCCGTGTACGAAGTGCTCGGTCTCAGCGAAGCGGAGCCCCAGCGCGGCGAGCCGATTCTTCGCCGCGAGTTTCCCGCCGGCGCCACGGCGTGGACTCCGAATCTCGACGAGTGCCTCCCGCCGGGCCGCTACGGCTGGGCGGTCGTCGCGGACGGTACTGCGCCCTCGTGGTCCGAACCCGGCCTGTTCCGGGTCGAGGGTGAGGTCCCGGAGTCTCGCCGCCCGGAAATTCCGAGCGCGGGGAGGCGCGAGTTGACGCCGCGATCGCAGCCAACGGTGACGGCTGTCTCCATGTCGGCTGCCGCTCCATTGTCGGCTTCGGCGCCCGCCGCGCCGCGCGCCGTGTTCGGCTCCGCTTGGGTACCGCCGACTTGCTCGGGCTCGGAGTTCGCGGATGTCCTGGCGGGCGATCCCTACTGCCCATGGATCAAACAGGCCGCGCTCGACGGCATCCTTGGCGGCTGTGCCGGGGGCAAGTACTGCCCGGACAGTCCTGTGACCCGCAAACAGCTCGCCCGCGCGCTCGAGCGCGTCATACGCGGCACCGACTCGTGGCGGCCCGAGCTCGGGGACGGCACGGTGGCGAACCAGACGCCGAGGTTCAACGACAACACCGTTCAGGCCAACGGCGCGGGTCGTCCGTCCATCACGATCGGCGTCGACGGCCTGGGGTTGATCAGTTACTACGACACGGTCACCGACGACCTCAAGGTCAATCACTGCTCCAACCTCGCTTGCAGCCCTCGCATCGTGACACCGATCGACACGACCGGTGACGTCGGCGAGTTCTCCTCGATCACCGGCTATTTCGGTGCACGGCCGAGCTCGTCGGCCTAGAGCCGCACGAGGTGGCTGGCGTTGGCCCTCGCCACCGCCTGCAGCGGGATGCCGTGATCGAAGGTGACGAAGCGGCCGCGATTCGCCACCGCGAGAGCCAGCAGATAGACGTCGGTGACTTGCCGCGGGCCGTGGATGCGGCTGCAATCCACCCGCCCCGTATCCAGCAAACTCGTTTCACAGGGCCAGAATGCATGGTGCTCGCCCGTCGTGGCCCGGGCCAGTCGCGCCGCCGCCTCGGCGACCGGCACCGGACTGGGATAGCGAGGCTGGCTGAGCACGCGCAGAAAACCGTTCTGGGTGATCGCGCAGGACGCCCATCCGTGTTGGATCTCGGATTCGAGCCAGGAGCGCGCTCGCGGGTGGTCGAGGTGATCGGCGTCGAACAGCGCGACCAGCACGTTGACGTCGAGGAGGGCTCTCACTCGTCTTCGCGCAGCTCGTCGATTCTCGTGTTGGTTACCACCGGCCCACGCGACGGAAACGGTTCGAACGAGTAGAAGCCTGCCGGCTCGCGGACCTCGTCCGCGCGGCGGGAAGTCAGTGCTTGGCGCGCGAGGTCCGAGATTACTTCGCCGGCGGTTCGGCGCTCGCGCCGCGCGCGTTCCTTGACGGCCAACAGGACGTCCTCATCGAGATCCAGCGTGGTGCGCATGCATCAGATGCTAACACATCGTACTGCTGCGACGGGATCGGCCTCGTTCGCGAGTCGAGCGGCCCGGACACCTGTCGCGGCACGCGCGGACAGCTGTCCGCTCGGAAGCTGTCGACTCACGAGCGCTCCGGCTGAAGTGCTTTTGAATCAGTAGTTTGTCGTTCTACCCCAATCCGGAGAGGCTTGGCGTCGGCCTTGCTCTATGGCCGGGTATGGTCACGCCGATCCGCGGCACGTCCGCGATGGACACGCCGCTCGCGCCCAAGCCGCCGCGCTGGCGCCGCTATGTGATCGCCGGCGCCGGCGCGCTGGCGGTTCTCTTTCTCCTGGCGCTGCCTTTCATCCGCCGCTGGTGGAGCGCCGATTCGACCGCCGAGCTTTCGCGGCTGCGGCTCGGCACGGTGACGCGCGGCGACCTGGTGCACGACGTGGCGGCGCAGGGCCGGGTGGTCGCGGCCTCGCGGCCGACGCTGTTCAGCCCGGCGTCGGGTATCGCGGCCCTGCGGGTGAAGGAAGGGCAGACGGTCGCCGCGGGCGACATCCTGGCGGTCGTCTCGAGTCCGGAGATCGACAACCGCCTGCAGCAGGAGGGCGCGTCGGCGGACAGCCTGCGCTCCGACCTCGGCCGAATCGAGCTCGAGCTGCGACAGCAGGATCTCGCCAACCAGCAACAGGTGGCGCTGGGCGAGGTCCGTGCCACGGCCGCCGACCGCGAAGTCGAGCGCGCTGAAAGGCTGGCGGAGCTCGGCCTGCTCAACCAGGTCGACCTGGCGAGAGCCAGGGACGAGGCCACGGTGCGGCGGCTCGAGCTCGAGCAGGCGCGCCAGCGCCTGGCCAATGAGAAGGACATGTTCGATTTCCAGATCCGCGACTCCCGCGCGCGGCTGGCGCGGCAGGAGTTGGTGGTCCGCGACGTCGAGCGCCAGCAACTCGACCTCACACTCAGGGCGCCGTTCGCCGGCCAGGTGGCGACCGTGAGCGTCGAGAACGCCGATGCGGTGGTGCGCGGCCAGGCGATCGTCGGCATCGTCGATCTCTCCGATCTCGAAGTCGAGGTGGCGATCCCCGAGTCCTACGCCGATGACGTGGCGCCGGGCGTACCCGCCCTGGTGCGCCTCGACACCGGCGAGGTCGCGGGCAAGCTCACCAGCGTCGCGCCGGAAGTGCGCAACGCCCAGGTCCAGGGCCGCATCGCCTTCGACGGCGGAGTGCCGCCGGGCCTGCGCCAGAACCAGCGGCTGAGCGCCCGCCTGCTGCTCGATCGCCGTTCCGGCGTGCTCAAGGTGCCGCGCGGTCCCTTCGTCGAGGCGGGCGGCGGCAAGGTCGTCTACGTGGTCGCCGACGGCCTGGCGCGGCGACGCACCGTCACCCTCGGAACGGTGAGCGTCACCGAAGTCGAAGTGGTCGACGGCCTCGCCGAGGGCGACCAGATCGTGTTGTCCGATACCGCCGCGTTCGAGAACGCGGCCACCGTTTTGCTTCGTCCCTGACACCTTCGCGGAGATCCGATGCCCACCCTCAAGATGACCGACGTCAGCAAGAGCTACCGCACCGAGCTGGTCGAGACCCGCGCCCTGCATGGCATCACGCTCACGATCGACGATGGCGAGTTCGTCGCGGTGAGCGGTCCGTCGGGCTCGGGAAAGACCACCTTCCTCAATGTCACCGGTTTGCTGGACAGCTTCGACGCCGGCACCTACGAGCTCGATGGCACCGATGTCTCGCGGCTTTCCGACCGCGACCAGGCGCGGGTGCGCAACGAGAAGGTGGGTTTCATTTTCCAGAGCTTCAACCTGATTCCCGACCTCGACGTCTACGACAACGTCGACGTGCCGCTGCGCTACCGCGGTTTTACGGCCGCCGAGCGCCGGCAGCGGATCGAAAGGGCGATCGGACGCGTCGGCCTCGGTGCGCGGCTCCACCACCTGCCGTCGCAGCTCTCCGGCGGCCAGCAGCAGCGGGTGGCGATCGCCCGCGCGCTGGCCGGCGACCCGCGCCTCATCCTGGCCGATGAGCCCACCGGCAACCTCGATTCGGCGACCGCCAACGAGATCATGAACCTGCTGCACGAGGTCAACGACAGCGGCACGACCATCATCATGGTCACCCACGACCCGGGCTGCGCCGCGCACGCCGCGCGCCAGATCCACATTCTCGACGGCCACCTGATCGACGTGCGCGAGGAGATGCCCAACCTGGCGCCGCGCCAGTCGCGGTCGGCCAACTGAGGGCGGCGCCGATGCTGACCTACTACTTGCGGCTGGCGGCGAAGAGCGCGCTGGCGACGCCGGCGATGACCGCGCTCACCATCGGCGCCATGGCGCTCGGCATCGCGGTGCCGACGGCGCTGATCTCGATCTACCACGTCTTCGCCCAGAACCCGATTCCGCACAAGAGCGACCGCCTGTTCAATGTCCGGGTGGAGAGCTGGGAGACCGGCAGCGAGTTCTTCAACGTGCTGCCGGGCGACCCGCCGAAGCACATGACCTACCGCGACATGCGCGGCCTGATGCGCTCCGACATTCCGCGGCACGAGAGCGGCGTCGCTTCGGCCACCATCTTCGTTTTTCCAGCCGACCCGGCGCTCAAGCCGTTTCGCGGCGTCACCCAGCTGGTTCACGCCGACTTCTTCCCGATGTTCGACGTGCCGTTCAAGCACGGCGCGGGCTGGAACAAGGCAGCCGACGAGTCACGCGAGCGCGTCGTGGTGCTGTCGGACGCCGGCAACCGCAAGCTTTTCGGAGGCGAGGACAGCGTCGGCCGGCGGCTGCGGCTGGGCGAGGTCGAGTTCACCGTCGTCGGCGTGATGGATCACTGGGAGCCGACGCCGCAGTACTTCGACGTCATCAACAATGCCATGGGAGCAACGCGCGAGCTCTTCCTCCCCTTCGATCTAATCCGCGACGAAGCAGTCGGGCTGGTGCGCAGCGGCGACGCCGACTCGTTCGGCACCATCGACTCCGACGACCCGAACGCCTTCTACGACGCCTCCGAAACCACCTGGATCCAGTACTGGGTGGAGCTCGACCCGGCGCAGCGCGCCGACTATGCGAGCTTCGTCGACGACTACGCGGCGGAGCAGAAGCAGCTCGGCCGCTTCCCGCGGCCGCTCAACAACCGGGTTACTCCGCTGATGGAATGGATGGAGGTGCGCGCCGTGGTGCCGCCGGCGACCGTCGGCCTGGTGGTGATCTCACTCCTCTTCCTGATCGTGTGCTGCTTCAACCTCACATCGCTGCTGCTCGCCAAGTTCCTCTCCAAGTCGGGCGTCCTCGGCATCCATCGCGCGCTCGGTGCGCCGCGGTCGGCGGTCTTCCTGCAGCGCCTGCTCGAGTGCGAGCTGGTCGGCGTCGCCGGCGGCATCACCGGCACGCTGCTGGCGGCGGGTGCGCTGGCGCTGATCAACCGCTGGCTGCCGGCCGGCTTCGTCCGCGCCGGCCTGTTCGGCGCCGACCTCTACAGTCTGCTCGTCGCGCTCGCTCTGGCCCTGGTCGCCGGGCTGCTGTCCGGTATCTATCCCGCGTGGCGGGCTTGTCGGATTCCGCCGGCGCTGCAGCTCAAGGTGCAGTGAGGAGGCCGTCATGGAGATCGGACCCATCCTGCGGGCGATGTCCCGCAACAGCGTCAAGGTCGGCCTGCTTGTGCTGGAGATCGCCGTCACCACCGCAGTGGTGCTGAACTGCCTGGCGATGATCCAGGAGCAACGCCAGCGCATCGGCCGGCCGAGCGGCATCGACGAGGCGAACTTGCTGACCGTCAACATGCGGCCCTGGGGTGGCGCCTTCGACGACGACGGCGCGCGGCGTGAGATCGTTCGCCGCGACCTCGAGGCGCTGCGCGCCATGCCCGAGATCGCCGACGCCTCGGGTATGGGGCCGATCCCGCTGCAGGGCGGCGGCAGCTCGGGCATGTTCAAGCAGCTCGGCGGCAAGGACAGTGACAAGGTGCGGGCGCCGGTCTACTACGCCGACGATCACGTGCTTTCGACGCTCGGGCTCGAGCTGGTCGAGGGCCGCGCGCTCGCCGACACCGACCTGCCGCTGCAGAACGGCCCGCAGATCCTCAACTGCCTGGTCACCCGCGACTTCGCCGACGCGGTGTTTCCCGGTCAGTCGCCGATCGGAAAGATGATCGACAGCGGCAACCCCGAGTACCCGGACGTCATCGTCGGGGTGGTCAAACAGATGGTGACGCCTTACGGCGGCGGCCCGATGGAGAGCCGCATCGTCATCTATCCGGCGGGTCCGCCGCCCGCCTCGTTCATCAGCTACGTGGTGCGTGCCAGGCCCGGCGAGCTGGAGCGCGCCATGGGCCGCGTCGACGACGTGCTGCTCGGCCTGCAGAGCGAGCGCTTGGTCGACCTGAGGACCATGGCGTCGGTCAAGGGCGGCGGCTACGGTCTCAACCTCTTCATCATGCGCGTCCTGATGGTGATCGCCGGCCTGCTGCTGGCGGTGACCGCGCTCGGCATCTTCGGCACCACGTCGTACTCGGTCAGCCAGCGCACCAAGCAGATCGGTACCCGGCGCGCACTCGGCGCCAGCCGGGCGGAGATCCTGCGCTATTTCCTGATCGAGAACTCACTGGTGTCGGCGATCGGCATCGGGCTCGGGCTGGCGGGGGCGTTCGCGCTCAACGTCGTGCTGGTCAGTCAATTCGCGGGCAGCAAGCTTGGCCCCGGGCTGACGATCGCCGGCGTGCTGCTCCTCTGGGTGGTGGGCGTGGCGGCGACGGTGATCCCGGCGCGGCGGGCCTCGCGGCTGTCGCCGGCGCTGGCCACACGCAGCGTCTAGTCCGGCGCCCCGCTTGCCACGCGGCGCGTGAGCGGCTACCGTCGCCCTCGGCAATGGCGCGCATTCTGATCGTCGAGGATCAGGACCGGGTGGCGCGGGCGCTCTCGGTCCTGCTCGAGCTGCACGGCTCGAGCTCGGTGGTTGCGCGCGGTCCCGAGGCGGCGCTCGCCTGTCTCGACGCCGGCGGCTTCGACGCCGTCCTGCAGGACATGAACTTCACGCCCGGCACGACCAGCGGTGACGAGGGCATGGCGCTGTTCCACGCCCTGCGGGCGCGGCGCGCCGATCTGCCCGTCCTGGTGCTCACCGCCTGGTCGCATGTCGATCAGGCGGTCGAGTTGGTGCGCGCGGGCGCGGCGGACTACGTCGAAAAGCCGTGGGACGACGCCCGTTTGCTGGCCTCGCTCGAACGGGCGCTGGCGGCTGTGCCCCCAGGGGCCGCCGGTGCGGCGCCGGCCCCGGCCGGGCGGCCCGCGGTGGATGTCTCCGGCCGCTACGACCTGCGCGGCATGGTCTACCAGAGCGCCGCCATGCACGACGTGGTGTCGCTGGTGGCGCGGGTGGCGGAAGCCGACGTGCCGGTGTTGATCGTCGGCGAGAGCGGCACCGGCAAGGAGAAGCTCGCCGAGATCCTGCACGCGAACTCGCCGCGCCGGGCGCGGCCGTTCGTGCGCCTCGACGTCGGCGCCCTGCCCGAGACGCTGCTCGAGGCCGAGCTGTTCGGGGCCGAGCCCGGCGCCTACACCGGCGCTCCGGCGCGCGGCCGGCTGGGCCGTTTCGAGTCCGCCAACGGCGGCACGCTGTTGATGGACGAGATCGGCAACCTGGCCCCCGCCGGCCAGGCGAAGCTGCTGCGCGTCCTGCAGACCGGCGAGCTGCAGCGCCTGGGCAGCTCACAGACGCGCTCGGTCGACGTGCGCATCGTCGCGGCGACCAATGTCGACCTGCGCCAGGCGATCCTGGCGGGCTCGTTCCGCGAAGATCTCTACTACCGCCTGGCGGTGATCGAGGTCGACGTGCCGCCGCTGCGCCGGCGCCTCGAGGACGTGGTGCCGCTCGCCGAGCAATTCATCGCCGAAGCGACCGGCCCGGGCCGCGCGCCGCTGCGACTCGGCACCGCTGCACGGCGCGCCCTGCTGGAGCACGATTGGCCGGGCAACGTGCGCGAGTTGCGCAACCGCATGCAGCGCGCTGTTCTCCTCGGTCACGGCCCGGAGGTCGAGGTGGCCGACCTCGGTTTCGGCGCCGCGGCTCCGCGGGCCGCCCCGCCGGCGGTCGGCGATGAAGCGGCCGAGCGCCAACGCATCGAAGCCGTGCTGATCGAAGCCGGCGGTGTGGTGTCGCGCGCCGCCGACAACCTGGGCTTGAGCCGCCAGGCGCTCTACCGCCGGATGGAGCGTCTGGGCATCGTGCTCGAGCGCCGGCCAAGGAGCTGAGAACGTGCGCCGGCGGAGCCTGGCCGGACGGCTGCTCCTGCTGATCGCCCTGCCGGTGTTGGCGGGCGCCTTGGCGGCGACCGCCGGCGCGATGATCGGTTTGAGCCCACTCGCCATCGGCGGCCTCGCGCTGCTCGCCGCAGTGCCGGCGGCAGCCTGGAGCGCGGCGCGCTTCACTCGACGGTGGGCGCGCCTCACGACCGCGCTCGCCGACGGCGTCGAGGGCCTGCGCGATGGCGATTTCAGCCTGCGGCTCGCGGCGAGCGACGAGGACGTGGTCAGCGACTTGGTCCGCGCCTTCAACCAGCTCGCCGACGCGCTGTCGCGCGAACGCGGCGACTTGAGGCAGCGCGAACTGCTGCTGCAAGGAGCGCTCGAGGCTTCGCCGGCTGCCATTGTTCTGGTCGGCGCCGCCGAGAGGGTGGCCTACGGCAATCGAGCGGCCCGCCGGCTGGTGCGGGGCGGCCGATGGCTGGAGGGACACTCCTGGAGAGAGCTGGTCGAGGCGATGCCGGAGGCGCTGCGCGCGCCGCTGCTCTCCGAGGGCGACGCCTTGGTGACGCTCACCGGCGAGAGTGAGCAGGAGACTTTCCAGGTCGCGCACCGCGCCTTCGAGCTCGACGGCCGGCGCCAACGGCTGGTGATGGTGCGCCGGCTGACCGTCGAGCTCCGCCGCCAGGAGGCCGCCGGCTGGAAGAAGGCGATCCGCGTGGTCGGTCACGAGGTGCGTAGCCATCTGGCGGCGATCCGCTCAATGGTGCGTTCGGCAAAGAGCCTCGCCGAGTTGGGCGAAGTCGATCGCGCGGGGTCCCTGCTGGTCGAGATCGACGACGCTGGCGCGGCGCTGCAGGGCTTCATCGACGGCTACGGCCGCTTCGCCCGCCTGCCCGAGCCGCAGCTCGAGGCGATCGAGCTGAAGAGCTTCCTGCTCCACCTGTCGCGGTTCGAGCCCTTCGAGCTGGCGCCCGAGTTCCCCTCGCTCATCCTGGCGCTCGATCCTGGGCAGATGCGACAGGCGCTGATCAACCTGCTGAAGAACGCGCGCGAGGCGGGCAGCCCGCCGGACGAGATCGTGGTGGCTGCAGCGGCCGACGACGCCTTCGTCACCCTCGAGATCCGCGACCGCGGCTCGGGGATGGACGCCGAGGCGCTGTCGCGCGCGCTCCTGCCGTTCCACTCCACCAAGCCGGGAGGCAGCGGCCTCGGCCTGGCGCTCTGCCGCGAAATCGTCGAGGCGCACGGTGGCGAGCTGCGACTGATGGCGCGCGTTGGCGGGGGCCTGACGGTGGCGTGTCGACTGCCGCGCCGAGCCGCCGCGGCCGGTGAACCGGCAGGCGCCGTTGCCGCAACCTAGCTGGGGCCGGCGCCCCCGCTTCACTCAGCGCGAGCCAGGGCCAGCGTCTCGACGATGATCGTTCCGTCCTCGAGCTTTCCTTGCACGTCGACCCGCAAGTGGTCCTCTTGCTCGCTTGCCTTGAGAGCGTCAAGAGCTAGCTCGTGGCCCTTGTCGTCGAGCTTGAGATAGCGGCCGTCGGCCGTGAAGATGCCGTAACCGCTCGACGCGCACTTGATGGCGCAGTCGCGGGTGTGCGCGTCGGCCTCCTGCCCCTTCTTGGCGCACATGGTGTCGACGAGCGAGGCGTTGGTCCAGGTCTCCGCGAGGGTGGCGGCGTGGGGAGGCCAGTCGGTCAGGATGCCGAAGAACTTGTCGAGCCCGGCGAGGAAGGCGGTGGCCCCGAGGCCGATGCGCAGCGCCCACCAGGCACTGTCGAGCTCGTAACGCGGATCGGTTGCGGCTAGGGTTTGCAGCGGGATCATGGGTTTGTTTCCTCCTACCCGTATCGAGTCCCGATGCGGTAAGACGTTACGGCTCGCGGCGAAGCTCGACGAGGTGTAACCTTTCAGCAGTTCGCGACTCTGTACGAGAGCCATGAGACCTGACGTCAGCCCGGTCACCAACCACGAATTGACCGACGAGCAGATCGCCGCCCGCGTACTGGGCGGCGAGCGCGAGCTGTTCGAGTTGCTCATGCGGCGCTACAACCAGCGGCTCTTCCGCGTCGTGCGAGGCCTGGTCGACGCCGCCGAGGCCGAGGACGTGCTGCAGGACGCCTGGGTGCGGGCCTTCGAGCACCTGCCGTCGTTTCGCGGCGAAGCGCGTCTTTCGACCTGGCTGGCTCGCATCGCCGTCCACGAGGCGCTCTCCCGCATCAAGCGCGGCCGGCGCTTCGTGGTCCTGGCGCCGGAGGCCGAGCAGTCGCTGCCGGCTTCCGAGCTCGGCGATCCGGAGCGCATGACGGCCTCCGGCGAGCTGCGGGCCGTCCTGGAAAGCGTCGTCGGCGCCATGCCGTCGTCCTACCGGGCGGTGTTCCTGCTGCGCGAGGTCGAAGGGCTCTCGACCGCCGAGACTGCCGATACGTTGGAGATCTCCGAAGAGGTGGTCAAAGTGCGCTTACACCGGGCGAAGGCCCGGTTGCGCGCCGACCTGGATCGCAGCTTGGGAGAGAGCTCCGCTGCGCTCTTCGGCTTTGCCGGGTGGCGCTGCGACCGGACGGTCGCGGCGGTTCTTCAGCGCATCTCAGCCCTGCGCTGAGCCACGGCGCGGCGGTCTGCGACGGCCGGGCAAGCGATATGCTCTGCCCGGTTTGAAACCAACAGCGAAGTTGAGCGAGCTCGAGCACGAGCTCAAGCTGGCAGTGGAGGAGGGCGCCGTGCATTCCCTGACGGCGTTTCTCGTCGGAGTCTGCAGGCCGGAGCATCCACACCACGAGAACTGGTGGACTCGCTCTATTTCGACACCCCCGGGCTCGATCTCTACGGCGAAAAGCCTCGAGCCAGCTGATCAAGACCAAGGTGCGGCTGCGCTGGTACGAAGGCCAGGGGACCGCTTACGCCGAGGTCAAGCGGCGCTACGGCACACGGCGGGACGGTGAGCTGGCGGTGCTAATCTGATGACGTGTCCGACAGCGAAGGTTCGTCGGGACAAGCTCCCGGCGAGGTAACGGCGCTCCTCCGCGCCTGGCAAGCGGGGGATTCTTCGGCGCTCGACCGGCTCCTGCCGGTGGTGTACCGCGGCCTGAAACAGATCGCGGTGCGCCAGATGCGCGGCGAGCGATCGGATCACACCCTGCAGCCAACGGCACTCGTTCACGAGGCGTTTCTCCGCCTCGTCGACCGGCGCTGCGATTGGCAGAGCCGCCAGCATTTCTTCGCCGCCGCGGCACAGGCGATGCGCCGCGTCGCGGTCGATCACGCGCGCACCCGGCAGCGTCACAAACGCGGCGGGAAGGCGGTGCGGGTCGATCTCACCGGTGTGGCGGAGGAGGCGGCGGTCCAGCCGGAGAGCGTCGACGTACTCGCCCTCGACGAGGCTCTCGAGCGCCTGGAGCGCCTCGACGCCCAGCAGGCTCGCCTGGTCGAGTTGCGATTCTTCGCCGGCATGTCGGTGGAGGAGTGCGCTGAGACACTCGGTGTGGCCCCGGTGACGGTGTGGCGCCAGTGGCGCCTGGCGAAGGCCTTTCTCTACCGGGAACTCTCCGGCCAGCCGTGAATCCAGAGATCTGGCAGCGCGTCAGCCGGGTCTTCGATCAGGTCGCCGACCGCCCGAGAAGCGATCGCGCCGCGCTGCTCGACGAATTGTGCGCCGGCGATCCCGACCTGCGCCGCGAAGTGGAGACGCTGCTCGAAGCCGCCGGTGGCGCCGACTCGTTTCTCGAACAGCCGTACACCGAGGCTGAGCCGCCCGATTTCGCACCTCCCGTTCCCCGGGCGCGTCGCGTCGGACCCTGGCTGATCGAGCGCGAGATCGGCCGCGGCGGCATGGGTGTGGTGTACCTGGCGCGCCACAGCGACTACCCGAAGGCGGCCGCCCTGAAGGTCATGCACCCCTGGCTCGACGCGGAGCTCCTGCGCACGCGCTTTCGCCGGGAGCGCGACATCCTTGCCGGCCTGGAGCACGCCGGTATCGCCCGCCTGCACGACGGCGGTACCGCCGAGGACGGCACTCCCTTCCTGGCCATGGAGTACGTGGAGGGCGCGACGCTGCTCGAGTGGGCCGACGAGCGGCACCTGACGACCAGCGCCCGTCTGGAGCTTTTCCTCGAGATCTGCGCGGCGGTCGAATACGCCCACCAGCGTCAAGTGTTGCACCGCGATCTCAAACCCTCGAACATCCTGGTGACGCTCGACGGCAGCCCGAAGTTGCTCGATTTCGGAGTCGCCAAGCTGCTCGAGGCCGTCGAGGGTGCGGACGACCGCGACCTGGCACTCACAGCGGCGCCGATCATGACCCCGGAGTACGCCAGCCCCGAGCAGGTGCGTGGCGAGCCGGTCGGACCGGCCAGCGACGTTTATTCGCTGGGTGTGGTGCTCTACGAGTTGGTTACCGGTCGCCGGCCGTACCGGCTGGTCAACCGCAGCGCGCGAGAGATCGAGCGCGCCGTCTGCGAGACTGACCCGCAGCGGCCATCGACGGTGGTCAAGCAGAGCGAGGAGGACGGTGCGGATGCTGCCAGCGCGGTGCGCGAGGGAACGCCCGAGAGGTTGTGCCGCCGCTTGCGCGGCGACCTCGACGCGATCGTGCTCAAGGCGTTGCGCAAGGATCTCGCGACCCGCTACGCCTCGGTCACGGATCTGGCGGACGATCTGCGGCGCCACCTCGGTGGCTACCCGGTGCGGGCCCGGCGCGGCACATGGCGGTATAGAGCCACCAAGTTCGTACGCCGCCATCGCACGGTGGCTGCGGTGCTCGTGATCGCCACCGTGACGCTCTTCGCCGGCGCGGCATTGACGCTGATCGGGCTGGGCTCGGGGGGCCGTCGCACCTGGACTTTCAGGCTCGACCCCACGGACGCCTCGGCGCGGCGCGGGGTCGCCATCCTGCCATTCAAGAACCTCTCCGGCGACGGCGCGGCGGATTGGATCTCGCCCACCCTGGGCGAAATGCTGCGCACGGAGCTGGCGGCGACCGATGCCCTGCGCGTCATTTCGGGCGAGCAGGTTTCACAGGCGGTCTACGAGCTCGGGCTCTCCGCATCCGATGGCTACGGTGTCGAAACGCTGCTCGGCCTGCGGCGCAAGACAGGCAGCGACTGGGTGGTGCTGGGCTCGTATCTCGCGCCGGCAACGCCCGACGGTCCGTTGAGGGTCGACGTGCGGGTGCAAGACTGCCGCAGCGGCGAGATGGTCGCCGAGGTGGCCGAGACCGGCACGCGGGAGGCGATTCTCGATCTCGTCGGCCGCGCCGGTCTGGGCTTACGCTCGCGTCTCGGTTTGCCCTTGTCCAGCGAGGACGCCGAGGGTCTGCGCGCGCGCCGCCCGACGTCACCCGAAGCAGCGCGCTTCTACGCCGAGGGCGTGGCGCATCGCCGCCGGTACGACTACGGGCGCGCGGCACCGCTGCTCGAGAGCGCGATCGCGGCGGAGCCGGGATTCGCCCCGGCTCACCTCGAGCTGGCGCTGGTGCTGGCGATCCAGGGCTATCAGAAACAAGCCGAGGAGAACGCACGCGCCGCCCTCCGGCTGGCGCCGCCGGCGCCGGGACGAGTTCGCCTGGAAATCGAGGCGCGTGTGCGGTTCGTCCTCCAGGATTGGGATAGCGCGACTCGCGCCTATCGCGCGCTGCGCGAGCTCGATCCGGAGAATCTCGAGTGGGGCCTCGAGCTGACCCGAGCCCTGCACGCCGGCGGCAAGGCTGCGGAGGCGCTGGCGACGCTGGCCGAGCTGCGCGAACTGCCCCCTCCGGTGCGCGACGACCCGCGGATCGATCTGCAGGAAGCGCGCATCTCGACCGACACCGCGCAGGTCGAACGGGCGCTCGCCGCCACCCTGGCCAAGAGCGAGGCGGTCGGCGCGACGCTGGTCGCCGGCCACGCGCGCTGGGTGGAAGGAGTGAACGCGGCGTCACGGGGCGACGGTGCGCGCGGCGAGAAAGCGCTGGAGGAGTCGCGGCGGTTGTTCGAAGAAGGTGGCGACCGGGTGAACGCGGCGCGCGCCACGGCGATGCTCGGTTTCACGCGTTTCGGCAACGGCGATCCCGGCGGCGCGGCGGAGCTGCTGCGCGGGGCGATCGCGTCACCGCGCATGTCGGACTTGCCCGCGGCTCGACGCTACGCCTTGACGCTGCTCGGTTTCGTCGAGGAGGGCCGCGCCGGATGGCACGCTGCCCGCGCAGCCTTCGCCGAGGCCCAGAGCCTGAGCCGCGAGCAGGGCAATATCATCGAACCGGTTCAGGGCGCGCGCGTGGCGCTGATCGACTTCTTTCTCGGCCGCGGCGCGGAGAGCCGGCAGGTCATCGAACGGGCGGGCACGGCGGTCGCCGCTCATCCGACGTGGCTGTCGGAGGTGAACCAGCTGCTCGTCGTGGTGGAGATCGAGAGCGATCCGGCGGTCGCCGTCCGGGTGGCCAGTGAGGGCATGGCCGCCGACCGCGCCGCCGGCTCGGATCTGAACGCGTTGGCTTTTCAGCGGCTTCTCGGCTACGCGCAACTGCAGCTGGGCGAGGTCGATGCGGCCGGGGCCACTCTCGCGGAAGCGGCGTCGGCCCTCGATGAGCGCGGCCAGACATGGGAAGCCGCGCAGACCCGGATGGCGCTGGCCGAGGCCCTGCTGGCCGGCGGCAACGCGGCCGGGGCCGAAGCTGCCGCGCGAACGGCCGCCTCGAGCGGCGGCCGGTGGTCGGCGCTCTCGCCGCGCCTGCCGAGCGGCGCGACGGTCCTCTGCCGCGCCTTGATCGAGCAGGGCAGGCTGGTCGAGGCGGCGGCGGCGCTCGATCCGCCGAGTGCGGCGGCCCAGCGCGGGACGAGTCCGCTTCACCGGCTCGCCGTGGGCGTGGACGCGGCGCGGCTGCGAGCTGCCCGCGGTGAGGGACGCGCCGCGTTGGATGATTTGGGATCGATCGCCGCCGACGGCGCGCGGCGGGGCTACCGGCTCACCGCCTTCCGCGCCCGGCTGGCGCACGACCAGCTTCTTGCCGAGGTCGATCCCGAGCGAGGCGGCCGCGCGCTGCGCGCGCTCGCCGACGAGGCTCGCCGGGCCGGGTTCGGATGGGTCGCCGCGCAGGCCGAGGCGAACGCCTCGCCGCCTCCGCCGAACGCCACATCGGCTGCCCGCCGCTGAGACCATCCGCTGAAAGTATCCGCGGGCCTCTGTCGCTAACCACGATAGGGCCGGGTGGTTCGGCCCCTCGAACGGTCAGAGGAGAGCAGGATGCTCGGCATTCGACTTCGAGTCGCACAATTTGTTGCGCTGATCGCGGGTGCGATGTCTCCGATGGTGGCGCTCGCGAACCAATCGCCGACAGCGCCGGCGACGGTCTCTCCGGGCGGGCTCGATCGCACGCGGCCGATCGCGGATCGCTGCCCGACGATGAGCTGGGCGGAAATCGGCGGCGGTCGCGGTTACGAGATCGCCGTTTTCGCTTTGCGAGAAGGCGCGGCAGCGGATCCCGCTGAACCTCCCACGTTCACTGCCCGCGTCGACGCTGCGGCGTCGTCCTGGACGCCTTCTCTCGACGAGTGCCTCGAGCCGGGTCGGTATGCCTGGGTGGTGCGCGCCGAGACTGCCGGCGGCCCGAGCGCGTGGTCGGCACCGCGATTCTTCGAGGTGCGCGAGCCGGCTGAGAGCCCGGAGGTCCGCCGTGCGGCGCGGGCGCTGCTCGAAGAATGGCTCGCCGCCGAGCGCCGCTCTTCCGCCGGGCAGGCGCGGGCCACCGCGCCTGCCGGCTCGCCACACCGCGACCCCGAGATGCGCCGCACCGCCGGCGAGGTGATCTTCGTTCCGGAGCTCTGCAAGGCGGGCGAGGAGGTGTTCGCGGACGTTCCGGCTACCAGTCCGGATTGCGCATGGATCGAGCGCCTCTACCGCGATGGCGTCACCGCCGGATGCGGCGGCGGGAAGTTCTGCCCCTCGAGCCCGGTGACAC
Organism: Thermoanaerobaculia bacterium; assembly: GCA_963821905.1. Lineage (GTDB taxonomy): Bacteria > Acidobacteriota > Thermoanaerobaculia > Multivoradales > JAGPDF01 > CAWGFP01. The sequence continues at coordinate 384,138 of CAWGFP010000009.1, forward strand.
GCGCCCAGATGGCGCGGCTGCTCGAGAAGGCCATGCAACGCCGGGGAGTGCGGGAGATCGATTCGGGGGACTACAACGTCTGTGCCCTGACGGCCGCCGGCCGCACCGTGTGTTGGGGGCGGGATTATCAGGGTTCGGCGACGCCACCAGGGGTCGTGTTCAACACGATCTCGGCCGGCCTGGACTACGGCTGCGGCGTGAACGAGATCGGACAAGTCCAGTGCTGGGGCGAGAACCGGTCGGGTCGCACGACGCCGCCCCAAACGGCGTACGTCTCGGTTTCCGCCGGCGCCTTTCACGTCTGCGGGATCGAGCTCGGCGGTGAAGTCTCGTGCTGGGGCGAGAGCGAAGGAGGCCGGCTGGGCGTGCCGCAGGCCACATTCCGGTCGATCTCGGCCGGCAACGCTCATACCTGCGGCGTGACGACCGACGGCGGCGTGGCGTGCTGGGGGTACAACAACTTCGGCCAGACCGCCGCGCCTCCGGGACTCTTTACGGAAGTGACGTCGGGCGGAGCTCACACATGCGGTCTCCGGCCCGACCACACGGTGGCGTGCTGGGGCTGGAACGACTCCGGGCAAGCGACGCCTCCGCCGGGTACCTTCTCGACCATCTCCGCCGGCGCCGTACACACTTGCGGTGTCAAGACCGACGGGCTCATCGCCTGCTGGGGCTCGGCCGCCGATGGCCGGTCCAACCCGCCTTGGGGGTCGTATGTCGGCGTCACCGCGGGCAGCTTGCACACCTGCGCCTTGACGGTCGACGGAGCAGTCGTCTGCTGGGGTTGGAACGCAGGCGGCGCGACCAACGCGCCGCCATGGCTGTAACGGTCGCGGCCTGATCCCGATATCGCCGGTCGCTCTATACTCTCGCCGTCACCAAAGCGAAAGGCGGGCGAGGGATGGCGAGAGAGCCTAAGCAGGGTCTGGCGCGCCGCGAGCTTCTGAAGCTGGCGGCTTTGGGCGGCGCCGCGGCGGCGGTGGGGGTCGCGCCGGGCGACCGGCTGGCCGCGCAGGCCGCGCAGGCGGCGGACGGGCGGCCGACGGCGCCGTTCACGCTCGATGAAGCGACGATCGACGATCTGCAGGTGAAGATGGCGACGGGGGAAACCTCGGCGCGCTTGATCGCCGAGGCGTACCTCGAGCGCATCGAGCGCGATCGATCGCTCGGGTCCGCGCCTCAACTCGATCATCGAGATCAACCCCGACGCGCTCGCGATCGCCGAGGCGCTCGACGCGGAGCGCGCGAGCGAGGGCCGCGCGGCGCCGCTGCACGGCATGCCGGTCCTGCTCAAGGACAACATCGACACCGCCGACAAGATGGAGACCACCGCCGGCTCGCTGGCTCTGGTCGGCGCTGCGAAACCCGCGGCGCGACGCGTTCCTCGTCGCGCGCCTGCGCGAGGCCGGCGCGGTCATCCTCGGCAAGACCAACCTCAGCGAGTGGGCGAACTTCCGCTCGACCACGTTCCTCCAGCGGCTGGAGCGGCCGCGGCGGGCAGACCAAAAACCCCTACGCCCTCGACCGCAACCCCTGCGGCTCGAGCTCCGGCTCGGGCGCCGCGGTCGCCGCCAACCTCGCGCGCGGTCGCCGTCGGCACCGAGACCGACGGCTCGATCGTCTGCCCCGTCGACCGCCAACGGCATCGTCGGCATCAAGCCGACGGTCGGCCTGGTCAGCCGCGCCGGCATCATCCCCATCGCCGCACAGCCAGGACACCGCCGGCCCGATGGCCCGCACCGTGCGCGACGCGGCGATCCTGCTCGCGGCGATGGCCGGCGAGGATGCCACGGACACGCCGACCATCCGTGTCGCGCGGGCGCGCCAAGGCCGACTACACCCAGTTCCTCGCCACCGGCGGCCTGCGCGGCCTGCGGCTGGGGGCGGCGCGCAACCAGTTCGGCAGCCACGAGGGCGTCGCCAAGGTGATGACCGAGGCCCTCGCCGGCCTGAAGCGAGCTGGGGGCCGAGGTCGTCGACGTCGAGCTGCCGAAGCCGGCAAGTACGACGACAGCGAGTTCGAGGTGCTGCTCTACGAGTTCAAGGACGGGCTCGACCGTTACCTCGCGGCGCGGGCCGTGGCGGCCGGAGCGCGGACGCTGCAGGAGCTGATCGCCTGGAACGAGGCGCACCGCGAGCAGGAGCTGCGCTACTTCGGCCAGGAGATCTTCGAGCGCGCCCAGAAGAAGGGCACGCTCGCCGACAAGGAGTACAAGAAGGCGCTCGCCAACAATCAACTGCTGTCGCGCGAGAAGGGCATCGACCAGGTGCTGCGCGAGCGCAAGCTCGACGCGCTCATCGCCTCCACCGGCGGGCCGTCGTGGCCGATCGACCTCTTGAACGGCGACCACTACAGCGGCGGCTTCTCGACCGCGGCGGCGGTGGCGGGGTATCCGCACATCACGGTGCCGGCGGGCTACATCTTCGGCCTGCCGGTCGGCATTTCGTTTTTCTCGACCGCCTGGGCGGAGCCGATGCTGCTGCGCGTCGCCTCCGCCTACGAGCAGCAGACTCGCCACCGCGTGCCGCCGCGCTTCCTGGCCACCGCGGAGCTCGGCGTTTGAGCGTGTTAGGGTAATCGCGATGAAGGTAGCGGCGGCTGCGGCCCTCTTGACCTGCGTTCTGGCATCACCCGCCCTGGCGGGCGTGGGCGAGAGCCGCGGCGTCCTGCCGTTCATCGAGGACGACTATCCGGCAGCGCTCGCCCAGGCGCGCCAGCGCCAGGTGCCGATCTTCATCGAAGCCTGGGCCCCCTGGTGACACACCTGCCGCTCGATGAAGGCCTATGTCTTCACCGACAAGGCCCTCACGAGCCGAGCCGGGCAGTTCGTCTGGCTGGCCATCGATACCGAGAAAGCAGTCAACGCACCGGTGCTGCAGAAGTACCCGGTCGGCGCTTGGCCGTCCTTCTACATCGTCGACCCCCGCAACGAGACGATGCTGGTGCGCTGGACCGGCGGCGGCACGGTGGAGCAGATGGTGACGCTGCTCGACGCCGGACGCGCCGCCTGGAAGCCGGCTAGCGACCCGCGGGCTAAGGCGCTCGCTGACGCTGACAAGCTCTACGCCGAAGCGAAGTACTCCGAAGCGGCGACCGCCTACGGCAATTTGCTCGGAGAGGCGCCGCGGGGCTGGAAGGAGTTCTCGCGCGTCCTCGACGCCTATGTCTTCGCCTTGATCAAGACCGAGAAGGATCGCGAGTGCTCCGAGGCATCGCTGCGCTACTTCCCGCGCGTCGCCGGCACCCCGTCGGCGGTGAGCGTGTCGGCGATGGGTATCGACTGCGCGGTGGAGCTCGATAAGGACGTTCCCGACCGGGCACGGCTCCTCGCCGAGGCCGAGAAGAACGGCCGCGCGGCGCTCGCCGACCCGCGGGTGAAAGTCGCCGCTGACGACCGTTCTGGGCTCTACATCTCGCTCATCTCCGCCCGCGATGAGGCCGGCGACGAAGCCGGCAAGAAGGCACTCGCCGCCGACTGGGTGAAGTTGCTCGAGCAAGCGGCCGCGCAAGCGCCGAATCCCGACGCACGCGCCGTTTTCGACTCCCATCGGCTCACGGCTTATCTCGAGATCGGCGAACCCCAGCGCGCGGTGCCGATGCTCGAAGCGTCGGAGCGCGATCTGCCCAACGATTACAACCCTCCGGCCCGGCTGGCTGCGGCGTACAAGGCGATGAAGGACTACGACAAAGCGCTCGCCGCGTCCGATCGTGCGCTCGCCAAGGCGTATGGCCCCCGTCGTCTCCAGGTTTGGCGGGTGCGCGCCGACATCTACGAGGCCAAGGGCGACACCGCGGCGGCCCAGAAGGCGCTGCAGCAGGCGATCGCGGAGGCCGAGGCCCTGCCGCAGGGCCAGCGTCCCGACCGCACCATCGCCGCGTTCAAGGAGCGACTGGACAAGCTCGCCGCGCCCCCCGCCGGCACCTAGCGCCATCCCGGCGGCTGAAAGGTTTTTCCGGCCGCCGCCGCTTTCTCTGTCAGACCAAGACGTCGACCTAGGAGGCACCATGAGCTCTCGCCTGATCGTTCCCATCGGATTCTTCACTGGCAGCGTGCTGTTTCTCATCGCCCTCGTGGCGGATGCCGCCAAGGGCCAACCGTTCAGGCCGAGCTACCTGGCGCTGGCGGTGGTGTTCGCGCTGATTGGGGTTGTCGCCCGACCGAGCTCCCGCGCCGGCGGCTAGCAACTAGGCCCTAGACGGTGGCGGGCGCTCGTCCGTAGGAGAGGCATGCCCAACCTGCGCGAAGCGCTCGCTTTAGCCGAGGAACCGCCTTCCGAGGCCGCTGTTATGATCGCGGCCCCCGTTTTCGGGCGGGGAACACTGTCCATGAAGCCCTCGGAAATCAATCGGTTCCTCCAGCGCGACCTGATCGGCCAGGAGGAGACGCTGCGCTACGTCTCGGTGGCGATCTTCAAGCACCTCCAGGGCGAGAAGTTCGGCAACCTGCTCCTGATCGGCAACTCCGGCACCGGCAAGACGACGATCATGCGCGCGGTCGAGCGGCTCTACGACGAGACCGAGGCCTTCTCGAGACTCCGCGTGGTCATCATCCTCAACGCCCACACCCTGGCGACCGAGGAGGGCGTGGTCGACACCCACCGCTTGTTCGCGCGCCTCGAGGAGCGGGCGCGGCAGATCCTCGGCCCCGAGCGCCACGCCGGAGCAGATCGGGCGCGGCGATGGAGCGCGCCACGGTGTGCCTCGACGAGATCGACAAGATCTCGGCGATGGTGGGCGGCAAGCCCTACGTCACCGGCATCAACATCCAGCAGGCCCTGCTGACCCTGATCGAGGGCGAGCGGGTGCTGCTATCCGCATCACCGTATCAAGGACGGGGATGCTCCGCAGCGCACGGTGATCGACGTCGACACCGGCAAGATGCTCTTCCTCTGCGCCGGCGCCTTCGAGGGTCTCTACGACCTGGTCTACCGCCGCGTCACCTCGCCGGCGACGCGCGTCAAGCTGCCCACCGACGACGGTCTACGACAACGGCAAGGTGCAGATCCGCGAGTTCTTCACCCTGCGCCACCACTTCCGGCCCGAGGACCTCTTCGAGTACGGCATGCAGCCGCAGTTCCTGTCGCGCTTCGACAACGCCATCATCCTCGAGGACCTGAACGCGCGCATGCTGCAGCGCATCTTCCTCGAGCCCCGAGGACTCGGTGTTTCGAGCTGTCGCAGAACTTCTTCGAGAAGTACGGCATCGACCTCGAGATCACCGACGGCGCCGCGCAAGCGGGTCGCCGACGAGGCCGCGAAGTCCAGCCGCATCGGCGCCCGCGCGCTCAAGGCGGTCTGGGGCCGGGTCATCAAGCCCTTCGAGTTCGATCCCTTCGTGCGCCCGGAAGTGAAGAAAGAGGGCGAGACGTACCGCCTGGTGGTGGACGAGAAGGTGGTCAACGAAGCTCTCAAGTCCCCGTTCTGAATCAAGGCGCAAGGGGCCGAGCCGTGCCGGCGGGCAAGCCGATGCGCGCCAGCAACGCAGCGAAGCGCGGGTCGGAGCGATACTCGCGCCAAGCCGAGTCGACACCCAGGTAGAGCAGGAAGTCAGAGCGCTCCTCGAGCGCCTTGGCGAGCGCCGCGAACATCGCGTCCCGGTCGCCCAGGCCGGCATGCACCAGGGCGTACTCGTAGGGCGAGACGTAGCCGGTGCGGTCGACCGCTTCGAGCTGGCGCAGCATGCGCCGCGCCTCGTCGGGCCGGCCGCGGCGCGCCTCGGCGTGCGCGATGTAGGCGGCGGCGGTCGGGCCCTCGCCGCTCAGCCGCTCGAACGTGCGGTACTCCGCGATGGCGTCCTCGTAGCGCCCCATGTCCTCGTACTCCAGGCCGGTCGCCAGGTGTGGCGTCGGATAGAGCGGATCGAGCTGCATCGCGCGGCGGTACTGGGCGATCGCCTCCTCGTGGCGGCCGAGGTAGCCGAGCGGCCAGCCCGCTTCGTTGTTGATGACTCGCGACAGCGGGTCGAGCTCCAGGGCACGGCCGATCTCGACCGCGGCTTCGTCGAAGCGGCCGAGGATGCAGAGCAGGTTGGCGTACCACTGGTGGGCGGTGGCGTAGCCGGGATTGAGCGCGATGGCGCGGCGGAACTCGCGCTCGGCGCCGGCGAAGTCCCAGTCGTAGTTGAAGCTCACCCAGGCGATCGAAGCGTGGGGTTCGGCGAGCGAGCCGTCGAGCTCCAGCGCGCGGCTCGCCGCCTGGCGTGCCCGCGGCATCGCCTCGTGCGGCGGCACCAAGTCGTAGCCTTGGATCGCCATCAGGCCATAGGTATCGGCGAGGCCGGCGTGGGCGAGGGCGTAACCGGGATCGGCCGTCACTGCCTCCTCGAAGCTCGAGATCGCTTTGGCGAAACCCTCGCGCGTGCGCTGGTTCCAGAAGTATCGGCCGCGCAGGTAGGCGTCGTACGCCGGGCGCTCGACAGGCCGGGGAGACTGCCAGCGCGCCGCCTGCTGCGGCGTCAGCCGGGACTGCACCTGCCTGGCGATGTCGCTAGCAAGCTCGGCCTGCAGGGCCCAGGTTTCGTCGAGCGAGCGCTCGTAGTTCTCCGCCCAGAGATGGCGGTCGGCGCGGGCGTCGACCAGCTGCGCGCTGATGCGCACGCGGTCCTTCTCGAGCGCGACCGACCCTTCGACCACGGCGTCGACGCCGAGCCGGCGCGCGATCTCGGGAAGCGTTGTCGGGCTGGCCTTGTACGTCATGGCCGAGGTGCGCGAGATCACCTTCAGGTCCGGCAGGCGGGACAGCTCGGTGATCAGCGCCTCGGTCATGCCGTCGGCGAAGTACTCGTGGTCGCTGGCAGCGGAAAGATCGCGGAGCGGCAGGACGGCCAGTGAGCGGATCGTGGGGTCGGAGCGCTCCAGCGCCCGGTCGATGCGGGGCCACCAGGCGGCGAGGACGCCGAGCGCCAGCACGATGGCCGCCAGAGCCAGGCCGCGCTTCCGTGCGTCGTGTGTCGCGCGTGCCGGAGCTTCCGCCACTACCGCTATCGGAGCCGGTGGAGCGGCGACGACCGCCACCGGCGCGATGAAGCGGTAGCCGTGGCGAGGGACGGTCTCGACGTAGCGCGCCGCGTGGGCGTCGTCGCCCAGCGCCTCGCGCAGCTTCCGCACCAAGCTGTTCAGCCCGTGTTCGAAGTCGACGTAGGTGCCTTCAGGCCAAAGGTCGCGCTCGAGCTCCTCGCGCGTTACGAAGCCGCCGGGCGTGCGCAAAAGGGCGATAAGGACTTCGAACGCCTTGCCCGGCAGCCTGATTCGCCGGCCGTCCCGCCGCAGCTCGCGCGACTCGAGGTCGGCCTCGAAAGGCCCGAAGCGAACGGCGGGCAGCCGTCCCTGCGGCGAGTGGGTGCTCGCAGGCTCGGGAGGTTTCACAGTGAGGCCCTGCCGGGCAGTGTACTCCTCCGCCACCTCGAGCCGTAAGGCTCCGGGACAGAGCGGTTTGTGAAGTGATCCAGAACTTATCCGGAGCACCCTTGACCACTGAACCCGCCGCGGCTATTCCGGTTCGCATGAACCTCTCGAAAAGGAGCCGAGCGATGTTCAACCGCCACCTGCCCGATCCCATCTACCGCCACCTGGCGGGGATCTATCTCATCACCGCCACGCTGCTCCTCCTGGCGCCACTATCGGTGCTGAAGTGGATCCCGATCGCGGCGCTCACGTTGGCGGCGGCGCTGACCCTCTTGCTGCGCCACACCCCCAGCCCGCCACGACAGAACGGGAGAGCCCAGTCATGAGCCCAGTGAGACGCCTCACGCGAGGTCTTCTGCTAGCGCTCAGCACCATGCTCTGCGGCGGGGCGGCGGCCGCGCCGGCGGCCACGCCGCCGATCGCCGGCTCGCCGGGTGCCGCCGATCGCGCGCTCGCCGTGCGCGACGGCTGTCCGACCTTCAGCTGGAGCGAAGTCGAAGGCCGTCAGGAGTACGAAGTGGCAGCGTATCGCGTGCTGGAGGGCGGCATCGCGAGCGACGCCCCTCTCCTGCACAAGCGCATCGAGGGAGCCTTTCTCTCCTGGACGCCGTCCCTCGAGGAATGCCTGCCGCCCGGCCGCTACGCGTGGGTGGTCCGAGCCAACGCGGCGGCGGGGTGGACCGAGTGGTCGGAGCCGCGCCTCTTCGAGGTGCGCGCGCACGCGCCGGCCGCGCCGCAACCCGTGGCGCCCAAGCCCGCGCACCCCGTCAGCCTGCACCAGAGCTCACCCGCGATCGTGGAATTCCAGACCACCGCGGGCGAGCGTCTTTTCACCTCCGCCCCGCAGCGCCCGCGCCCGCTCACCGGCGCGGCCTTCTCGCCGCCGAGCTGCAACGGCACGATCTTCTCCGACGTCACCGGGGCCAACCCCAACTGCGCGTGGATCGAGCAGCTCGCCGCGGACGAGATCGCGCAGCCGTGCGAGGACAACGGGATCTTCGGACAACGCTTTTGCCCCGACCAGCCGGTCACCCGCGGCCAGATCGCCGGGTTGCTCGAGCGCGCCATGCGCGGCACCGATTCCTGGCGCGCCGAGCAAGGTGACGGCGCCGTCTCAAGCCTGCCACCGGCGCCGGCGGGCCTTCATTCGGTCGACATCGGGAGCAATTTCGGAAATGACGTGGGTCAGCACACCTCGATCACGATCGGCCGCGACGGCCTCGGGCTGATCAGCTACTACGACACCATCGGCGCCCTCAAGGTCGCCCATTGCTCGAACATCGACTGCACGGAAGCCACGATCACGCCGATCGAGTTCACCGCTCTCTTCGCCTACTACACCTCGATCACCATCGGCGCCGACGGTTTCGGGCTGATCAGCTACTACGACGCCTCGAACAAGGACCTCAAAGTCGCCCACTGCGCCAACATCGAGTGCACGACTGTCGCCGCGATCACGCCGCTCGACACCGACGGCGACGTGGGCCAGTACACCTCCATCACGATCGGCGCCGACGGCCTCGGCCTGATCAGCTACTTCGACGCCACCAGCGGCAACCTCAAGGTCGCCCATTGCTGCAACCCCACTGCACCGCCGCGACGATCACGACGCTCGACAGTGCGATCGGACATTTACAAGCTCAATCGATCACGATCGGCGCCGACGGCCTCGGGCTGATCAGCTACTACGACGGCACGCAACTGCGACCTCAAGGTCGCCCATTGCTCGAACGCCGCCTGCACCAGCGCCACGATCACGACGCTCGACAGCGCAGGCGACGTCGGGCGGTACACCTCGATCACGATCGGCGCCGACGGCCTCGGCCTGATCAGCTACTACGACGTCACAACGGCGACCTCAAGGTCGCCCACTGCACGAACGCCGCCTGCACCAGCGCCACGTCGAGCGACGCTCGACAGCGCCGGCGACGTGGGCAGCTACACCTCGATCACGATCGGCGCCGACGGCCTCGGCCTCATCAGCTACTACGACGCCACCAACGGCGACCTCAAGGTCGCCCACTGCGCAACGCCGACCTGCACCAGCGCCACGATCACGACGCTCGACAGCGCCGGCAACGTGGGCCAGTACACCTCGATCACGATCGGCGCCGACGGCCTCGGCCTGATCAGCTACTACGACGCCACCAACGGCGACCTCAAGGTCGCCCACTGCTCGAACGTGCTCTGCGTGCCGTATTTCCGGCGAAGGTAGCGATTTCCGATGATGGGAGCCCTGACATGAACAGGCGAATGAGGCATACCGCGGCGAGCGGCTTGGCGCTCTGGAGCATGATGGCGGTTGCGGCACTCGCGCAACGTCGCAGTCCTGCGCTGATTTCCCCCGATGGCAGTGACGAGGATGGTCGGGTCGCGACCGGATGTCCGACGTTCAGTTGGACGCTGGTCGCCGAGGCGACGGGGTACGAGTTGAGGATCTACGAGGCGAGGCCGCCAGAGGAGATCCCGGCGTCGTCCGCGGCGCCGCGTCTGCGCAAGGCATTCCCCGACGGGGCGACCTCGTGGACCCCAGCGCTCAGGGAATGTCTGCCGCCGGGCCGCTACGGCTGGGCCGTGGCAGCGCTAATTGTAGAAGGCGAGCCGCGCTGGTCTCAGCCCGGGCTCTTCGAAGTGGCCGCGAGGCCGCCTCGTACTCCGGCGGCTCCCGACGCCGCGAAGCCGCACAGCTCGTGCTCACCGGCTCTCCGTCCTCGTCAGCGCAGGTTTGGTCGTCGCCTGACAGCAACCGGAAGCACGTCGGCGACGAGGCCTACAGTCCACCCCTCTGCGGCAGCGGGAAGTTCGCCGACGTCCCGGCCGGCAGTCCGTTCTGTCGCTGGATCGAGCAGCTGGATCGCGACGGCATCATGAGTTCATGTGATGGTGGCACGAGCTTCTGCCCCGACAATCCGGTCACGCGCAAGCAGCTGGCGATGGCCCTCGGCAAGACGGCGCGCGGCACGGCGACCTGGCATCCAGCGCAGGGATCGAATTGGCTGCGCCGCCGGTCGGCAACACCGTAACCACTCTGGACGACGTAGGAGACGTCGGTCAGTACACCTCCATCACGATCGGCGTCGATGGCCTGCCGATCATCAGTTACGCCGACATCACCGTCGAGGCGCTGAAAGTCGCCCATTGCAACGACGTGGCTTGTGCTGAGCCAGCGACGATCACCACTGTCGATAACGACGGGAATCTCGGCGGGTTCAGCTCGATCGCCATCGGCTCGGATGGTCTGCCCATCATCAGCTACTACGACGCCACGGTCGATTTCGAAAACGGAATTGATCGTCGAGCTCTCCAAAGTAGCGCACTGCAATGACGTGGCCTGCTCCGGGCAGGACGAGACGATCAGCTTTGTGCACGATCCCGCCAGTACTGTCGGCTATTACACCTCCATCGCGATCGGCGCCGACGGTATGCCGGTCATCAGCTACTTGGACGCCACCGCCGGTGCTCTCATGGTCGCGCACTGCAACAACGTAACGTGCACGACGCCGGCCACGATCAACACACTGGACCCTTCGGGCGTGGAGCTCGCGACGACCTCGGTCGTGATCGGCAGCGATGGCCTCCCGATGATCAGCTATGTCGATTCGGGCAGCCTCAAAGTCGCGCGCTGCAGCCCAGCCAACTGCTCGATGTCGACGTCCAACACTCTCAACTTTCTGAGCCCGCTGGCCGGAGGCACTGCCATCGCAGTCGGTGCCGACGGTTTCCCGGTCGTCGGCTACCGGGCCGTGAGCTGCAGGATCGACCTGGGTCGCCCTCGCGCACTGCAATGACCTCTTCTGCTCCGGACAGGACGAGACGCTCAGCAACTACCTCGGAGTGGGCACCGACCTTTCCATCACGATTGGCGCCGACGGCCTCCCGATCATGAGCTTCGCGGATACCTTCCTCCAGGTCCTGCACTGCAACGACCTTGCGTGTTCGGGGAATGGCGAGATCTTAAAAGGATTGGCAGTCGGCCGGTATTCCTCCATCACGATCGGCGTCGATGGCCTGCCGATCATGAGCTTTTACAACGAAGCCGGCGGCGCCCTCCTGGTCGCGCACTGCGCGAGCGTGTACTGCACGGCCTTCTTCCGGCGGCGCTAGAGAAGAAAGGGGTGGCACTGCAATGGATTCTCGCACGCTGATCGCTGTCGTTCATGGCATGGTGCTCGCGGGCGCGCTGGGTGCAGGAGCTCTGGCGGCACAGGAGAATACGTTCGCGGATCCGCTCGGTGGCCCGACGAGCGCTCCCATCCTCATCTCTCCCGGCGGCCGCGGCCAGGAAGGCGAAGTGGGCACTTCGTGCCCGACGTTCAGCTGGGCGGCAATCGACGGCGCCACCGGCTACGAAGTCGTGGTGTACGAGTCGAACGGTCGCGCGGGCGCGCCGGCGCGGGAAGAGCCGATTCTGCGAATCGAGCTTCCCGCCGGGGTTTCATCGTGGACTCCGGAGCTGCGCGAAGGACTGGCGCCTGGCCGCTACGCCTGGGCGGTGGCGGCCCGCACACGACAAGGCGGAGAGCCGCGGTGGTCGCAGCCGGCGCTCTTCCGAGTCACGCCCACAGCGACGACACCGGCTGGCGAAGCGCCGCCGCGGCGAAACGAGGGAACCGTGCTCGAGCTGGCGTCGGTTCCGGCGCCGCCGTCGAGGTCTTCGTTCGAGGCCCCCAGCCTGAGGAACCTGACCGACGAGGCCTATGTCCCTCCCGTCTGCGGGAGCGCGAAGTTCTCCGATGTCCCGGCGGGTGATGACTCCTGCCGCTGGATCGAGCAGCTCGACCGCGACGGGATCCTGACTTCCTGCGACGGCGGTGCGAATTTCTGTCCCGACAATCCGGTCACGCGCAAGCAGCTGGCGGCGGCTCTCGGCAAATCGGCGCGCGGCACCGCCACCTGGCACCCGGCGCAGGGCTCCAACTGGTTGGCGCCGCCGGTTGGCAACACCATTACCACGGTGGACAACGTGGGAGACGTCGGTCAATACACCTCGATCACCATCGGCGTCGACGGCCTGCCGATCATCAGCTACGCCGACATCACCGTCGAGGCGCTGAAAGTCGCCCATTGCAACGACGTGGCTTGTGCTGGGCCAGCGACGATCACCACTGTCGATAACGACGGGAATCTCGGCGGGTTCAGCTCGATCACCATCGGCTCGGATGGTCTGCCCATCACCAGCTACTACGATGCCACGGTCGATTTCGAAAACGGAATTGATCGTCGAGCTCTCAAAGTAGCGCACTGCAATGACGTGGCCTGCTCCGGGCAGGACGAGACGATCAGCTTTGTGCACGATCCCGCCAGTACTGTCGGCTATTACACCTCCATCGCGATCGGCATCGATGGCCTGCCGATCATCAGCTACCTGGATGTCAGCGCCGGCGCACTCGTGGCCGCGCACTGCAATGACGTGGCGTGTGCCACGCCGGCCCTGATCACTACGCTCGACCTCTCGGGTGTGGCCACCGGCGCGACCTCGATCGCGATCAGCTCGGACGGCCACCCGATCATCAGCTACGTTGATTCGGGCACGCTGCGAATGGTGCGCTGCACCGAGTTTAACTGCTCGGCTTCTACGTCCTTCGCCCTCAATTCATTCGGCCCGCTCGCCGGAGGCACTGCGATCACGGTCGGAGCCGACGGCCTGCCGACCATCGGCTACAAAGTGGAGGCCGTCGGAACCAACTGGATCGCTCTCGCGCACTGCAACGATCCCAACTGTTTCGGCGGGGACGAAACATTGAGCGGCCTCCTCGACCTCAGCCCCGACCTGGCGCTCACGATCGGCGCCGACGGTTCACCGATCACGAGCTACGGGGACTCCTATCTCAGGGTCTTGCGCTGCAACGACGCGGCGTGCGTCGGCAGCGACGAACTTCCCAGCCCCGTCGGGAGCGGCGGGCAGTATTCCTCGATCACGATCGGCGTCGACGGCCTGCCGATCATCAGCTTCTACGACGCCGCCATCGGCGCCCTCAAGGTCGCCCACTGCGCCAGCGTCTTCTGCACGCCGTTCTTCCGTCGGCGGTAGGGCTCAAGGCTCGGCGCGCGGGTCCCAGCCGGTCACGAGTCCCTCTTCGAGACCGTCGAGCGCCGCCATGGCCGCGGGGTCGAGCGCGAAGTCCAACGCGGCGTTCTCGGCGATCCGCTCGGGGTGGGTCGATTTCGGCAGCACGATCAGGTCGTGCTGCCAGGCCCAGCGCAGCAGGACTTGCGCCGGCGATTTGCCGACTCGCCGGGCAATGTCGACGATGGCCGGATGGCGCAGGCGCTGTCCTTTGGTCAGCGGGCTGTAGGCCTCCACGGCGATGCCGTGCGCCGTGCAGTAGGCGCGCACCTGCCGCTGCTGGAGGAACGGGCTGATCTCGAGTTGGTTGACCGCCGGCGGGATCTCGCAGTGTTGCAGCAACTCCTCGAGGTGATGCACCATGAAGTTGCTGACTCCAATCGCGCGCGCGCGGCCCTCGCGATAAAGACCCTCGAGGGCGCGCCAGGAGTCGAGCCGCTTGCCCGGCACGGGCCAGTGCAGCAGATAGAGGTCGACGGTCTCGAAGCCGAGGCGTTCCAAGCTGGCGTCGAACCCGCGGCGGGCGGCGTCGAAGCCCTGGTCGTCGTTCCATAGCTTGGTTGTGACGAAGACCGCCGACCGTGGCAGCCCGCTGTCGCGCACCGCCTCGCCGACGCCGCGCTCGTTACCGTAGGCCGCGGCGGTGTCGATGTGGCGATAGCCGACGCGTAGCGCCTCGCCCACCGCCCGCCGGGTGGGATCGCCACGCCCGACGCGATAGACGCCGAAGCCCAGGCGCGGAATCTCGATGCCGTTGGCGAGGCCCAGTGTCGCAGTCGCCACCATCGGTCCGTAGCTTAGATCGGAGTGCGTCCAGGACGACTGCCGCGGCGGTGTCCAGGCCGAGCCGGCGCATGAGCGCGAACGAGGTGCCAGTCGGTGAAGCTGTATTCCTTGTCTGCCCAGCCGAGGGGGAATAGGCCCTCGCCGGTGTCTGTTATGCGTCATGACCCCTCCCCCCGGGGCGGGGATAGGAGCCCGGATATGGAACACGCGACCGACCCCAGAATCCTCACCCGCCTGCGCTCGATCGAGGGCCACGTACGGGGCATCGCCAAGATGGTCGAGGACGACGCCTACTGCATCGACGTCGTTCACCAGATCCAAGCCGCCGAGCGCGGGCTGGAGAAGGTGAGGGCGATGGTGCTCGAGGGGCACCTGCGCTCCTGCGCCACCCGCGTGCTGTCGGGCAAGGACGCCGCCGAGCGTGAGCGGGTCATCGGTGAGATCGTCGACGTCATCGCGGCCCAGGGCCGCGGCTGAAGGAGAACGCCATGCCATCCATCACCCTGACTTCTCCGAACATTTCCTGCGATCACTGCGTGCGGACGATCGAGCGCGAGCTCGGCGAAGTCCAGGGTGTGCGCCGGGTCCAGGCGGACGTGGGTACGCAGAAGATCACCATCGACTTCGAGGCGCCGGCGACGATCGGCCAGATCGCCGGCGTGTTGCGCGACATCGACTATCCCGCCGAGGAGGCGTGACGGTGGCCGAGACTGCCGCGCCGGTACGCGAGGATCTCGCGATCAGCGGCATGACCTGCGCCAACTGCGCCAAGACCATCGAGCGCGCCCTGACCCGCAAGGTGCCGGGGGTGGTGGCGGCGAGCGTGAACCTGGCGACCGAGCGGGCGACGGTCGAGTACGACGCCGGCCAGGCCCGCCACGAGGACCTGGTGCGCGCCGTCGAGGGCGCCGGCTACGGCGTGGTCGAGTCGAGCCCCGAGCTGCCGATCGAACAAGCGGTGTCGGCGGCACGCGCGGCCGAGAACCTGCGGCAATCGCGCGTCTTCTGGCTCGGAGCGGTGTTCACCGCGCCGCTTTTTGTTCTCTCCATGGCCCGCGATTTCGGGCTGTTGGGCGCGTGGGCACAGGCGCCGTGGGTGAATGTGCTCTTTCTTGCCCTGGCGCTGCCGGTGCAGGTCGTCGTCGGGTCCAGCTTCTATCGCGGCGCCTGGAGCGCGCTGCGCAATCGCTCGGCCAACATGGACGTCCTGGTGGCGCTCGGCTCGAGCGTCGCCTTCCTCTACAGCGTCGCGGTCACCGCCGCGCTCCTCTCGGGATCGCACGCCCTGGGTCACCACGTCTACTACGAGACCGCGGCGGTCATCCTCACCTTGATCAAGCTCGGCAAGCTGCTCGAGGCTCGCGCCAAAGGCCGCACCGGCGCGGCGATCGAGCGGCTGCTGGCGTTGGCACCCGAGTTGGCCACGGTCGAGCGCGACGGTCAGGAAGTGGCGATACAGGTTGCTTCGGTGGCGGTGGGCGATGTTCTCCGCATCCGGCCGGCGGAGCGCATTCCGGTCGACGGAGAGGTGATCGAGGGCGGCTCAGCAGTCGACGAGAGCCTGCTGACGGGCGAAAGCCTGCCGGTGGAGAAGACGCCTGGGTCGTTGGTCGTTTCCGGGTCGCTCAACGGCGAAGGCTTCCTGCGCGTTCGCGCGACGCGGGTCGGCCGCGACACGGCGCTGCAGCAGATCGTGCGGCTGGTGGAGTCCGCGCAAGGGAGCCGGGCCCCCATCCAACGCCTCGCGGATCGCGTCTCCGGCGTGTTCGTGCCGATGGTAATCGGCGCCGCCGCGCTGACGTTCCTCGCCTGGTGGCTGTTGGCCGGCGACGTGACGGCCGCGCTGGTTCGGCTGGTCGCCGTGCTGGTCATCGCCTGCCCTTGCGCCCTGGGTCTCGCCACGCCGACCGCGATCATGGTCGGCAGCGGCCGCGGCGCCGAGCTCGGCATCCTGTTTCGCGAAGCGGCGGCGCTCGAGCGCGCCGAGCGCCTCGACGTCGTCGCCCTGGACAAGACCGGCACGCTGACCGAAGGAAAGCCGGAGCTCACGGACATGGTGGCTGCCGACGGCTGGGCCGCTGATGAAGTCTTGGGTCTCGCCGCCTCGCTCGAGGAGCGCAGCGAGCATCCACTCGCCCGCGCCGTGGTGCGAGCGGCGCGCGCCAAGGGACTGGCTCTCCAGCCGATCGACGACTTCCGGGCGGTGCCGGGCCGCGGCGTGGTGGGAGTCGTCGCCGGACGCGGCGTGGTGATCGGTACCCCGGCGCTGCTCGCCGAATGGTCGATCCCGACGAGCGAGCTCGAGGCGGCGGATCAGCGGCTCGAAGCCGACGGCAAGACCGTTCTCTGGGTCGCCGTCGACGGCCGGGTGGCGGGGCTGCTGGCGGTCGCCGACCGGCTGCGGGAGGGCTCGCGCGAAGCGGTCGCGGCGCTGCGGGCCGCCGGCCTGCGGGTCGCGATGCTGACCGGCGACAACGAGGCCACAGCGTGGGCCATCGCCCGCGAGGCGGGCATCGACGGCGAGGTGGTGGCGAGAGTCCTGCCCGCCGAGAAGGCGGAGGCGATCGAGCGCCTGCGGCGGGAGTGGGGCCCGGTGGCGATGGTCGGTGACGGTGTCAACGACGCCCCGGCGCTCGCCCGGGCCGATGTCGGTCTGGCGATGTCGAGCGGTACCGACGTGGCGATCGAGTCCGCGGACGTGACGCTGCTGCGGCCCGACTTGCGGGCCGTGCCGCAGGCGCTTCGCTTGTCGCGGGCGGTGATGCGGGTGGTGCGCCAGAACCTCTTCTGGGCTTTCTTCTACAACGTGGCGTTGATTCCCGCCGCCGCCGGCGCCTTCCACTTCATCACCTGGCTGCCGGCGCCGTTGCGCGAGCTCCATCCGATGCTGGCGGCGCTGGCCATGGCGCTGTCGTCGGTGACCGTGGTGGCGAACAGTCTGAGATTACGGCGCGCCGCGGTCTGAGGGGCATCTCGCTAGATCTAGTGTCATCCTGAGCGCAGCGAAGGATCTGGACCACTCTCGATCATCGACCGCAGTGCCCGCGCGATGCACGGGTGGTTCAGATCCTTCGCTACGCTCAGGATGACTACGAGAGCCGGACCGCGCTGGTGCGGATCAACCCGAAAGCCACTTCTCCAACCGCCCCTTCGCCTCCGGATCGGCCGCCGGATCAGGTTCCAACCGCCAGCGATCCTCCGGCGCGGCGCCGAACGTCACCGGCAGCTCGGCCAGGCGCTCGCGGCGGGCGATGGTCAGGGTCGAGGTTTCGCCGGCGTGGAACGCCTGCAGGCGGTCCTCCCATTGGGATGGCGCTACCCTGTAGCCGGCGATTGCGACGATCTCGTCGCCGGGCGCGATTCCGGCATTCCAAGCCGGTGTGTCCCGGCGCACTTCCTGAACCAAGAGCCGACCGTCATCGAGCTTGGTCTTGACCCCGAGAAAAGCGCGCGGGGAATCTTCGTCCCGCGACGGCTTGGCGCGCTGGCGCAGCCCGAGGGCGGCGAGCGCGGCTGAAAGGTCCAGCTCCTCCGCGCTGTCGATCGTCTGGCGGAAAAACTCGTCCAGGTCGGCGCCCGCTACCTCCTCGGCCGCAGCGCGGAAATCGCCCTCGTCGAAGCCTCGCTCGGCGCTCCAGCGGTCGTACGCGAGACGCATCACGGTGTCGAGGCTGGCGGCGCCGGCGGTTTCGACGCGGATCCTGGCGTCGAGCAGGAAAGCCGCCACCGCTCCTTTGACGTAGTAGCTCACCGCGCTGTTGGGTGTGTTCTCGTCCTGGCGGTAGTACTTGATCCAGGCGTCGAAGGAGGCGTCGGCGAGTGGCTGGACGGCGCGCCCGGGAGCGTTGTGGAGATCGGCGAGGTGCTTGCTCAACGCGGTGAGGTACTCCTTGCGCGTCGACAAGCCGGCGCGGTGCACCAGCAGGTCGTCGTAGTACGAGGTGATGCCTTCGGCGACCCACAGCGAATGGGTGTGCACTTCCCTTTCGTAGTCGAACGGCCCGAGCGCCAAGGGCCGCAGCCGTTTAACGTTCCAGGCATGAAACATCTCGTGCGCCACCAGCCCGAGCCAGTCGAGGTAACCCCTGCGGGTGCGCACCTTGAAACGGTCGGCGAGCAGCACCGAGCAGTCGCGGTGCTCGAGTCCGCCGCGCCCTCCTGGGGCGAGGACGTTGAGCAGCAGGTAGCGCTCGTAGGGCAAGAACCCCCACAAGGCGTGGAGAGCGCCGACGATCCGCGCACAGTCACGCACCGCGCCCTCGCCGTCCCATGTCCGGTCGGCGCCCTCGCAGACCACCAGGTGGCCGCATCCGGCGACGGCGAATTCGTGCGCCTCGGCATTTCCGGCGTAGACCGGTGCGTCCACCAGATCGTCGTAGCTCGCCGCCACGTAGCCGCCGTCTTGCTGCGGCAGCGAGCAGCGGACCTGCCGCCACGCCGCCGGGATCTCGATGCGCACGAGGTGCGGCCGAGCCAAGTCCCCGACGCCGGCGAGAAACGTCGCGGCGCCTTGGAGCAGGGCGAACTCCGCGTCGACGAAGTTGGTGCGCACGGTGAGCTCGTGGCAGTAGAGACGGTAGCGCAGCCGAAAGCCCTGCGCCGCGTCGTCCCCCAATACGGCTGGGGGCACAGCGACGCGCCAGCGGTTCTTGGCCGTCTTGCTCAGCGCCAGCGTCTCGCCGCCGAGAGTCGAGGCGGCGACGGCTTCGACGTGCCGCGAATACTCGCGAATGAGATAGGAGCCGGGCGTCCACACCGGCATGAACACCTCGGCCGGCGAACCGGGCGGAAACTCGCTCTCCACCTCGACCCGGTGATGAACCGGATCGCCGATGTGCACCCGGTGACGAACGGCCTCCCTCACGGGCCGAGATTAGCGCGAAAGCGACGCGCTTCGCGGCGAGCTCCCTACGGCGCTAGCGAAAAATAGGAGCGGCGGTGCAGAAGGGACGTTTCGTTGTCGATCAGCAGACGGGCTTCTGGAATCGCCTCGCTGAGAAGGAGGCGTGGCGCCTCCGCGTCGCGCGGCAGGTCGAAGAGAAAGAGGGCCTCGTAGCTCTCCCCGGGCCGTAGCGACGTCGTGAGGTCGCTCACCGGCGGACCAGCGGGCAGCGCGCGGCCGGCGAGCGGAATCGGCAGGTGGCGACCGCCCTGGCTGTCGACCACCTCGACTCGGCGCGGATTTGGCTGCAGCGGCAGATCGCGGGCACGAGGCGCCGAGATCGTTGCGGCGTCGAATCGCGCGCGCAGGCGGATCAGCCAGAACTCGCCCTGCGCGGCTGTGCCCCCAGCTGTATTGGGGGGCGATGCTGCTAGCGCCGGCGAGCGTTCGACGCCGATGACCGAGTACGCGAGGTGGCAGTCGATCTCGCAGAAGTATTTCTCGGCGCCGCGCGGCAGGGTGACTTCCGGACTGAACAGCGCAAAGCCGAGGAGCGCGGCGAGATAGGCCGCGGCCAGTGCGCTGCCCGCCGCGAAGAGACGCCAGGCCCAGGGCCGGCGGCCGGTGGCGAGCGCAAGCACGGCGGCGATGGCGATCGTCAGCCCCAAGCCGGCGGTGGCGAGAAACGCCAGCATCGATAGCGGCGCTGGCAGGGTGGGGAAGTTGAAGGCGGGAGCGGGCACGTTTCTCTCTCCTGTAAAGTACTTTGTATTGCCGAGAACGTAACGTCAGCCGCGCGCAGCGGCGATCAGGGCCTCCATGTGCCGCAAGTAGCGCTCGAGCGCCCGCCGTCCGGCGTCGGTCAATCGATACTCGGTCTTCGGCACCCGTCCGACGAAGCCCTTGTCGCACGCGACGTAGCCGGCGTCTTCCAGCTTGCGGGCGTGCACCGAGAGGTTGCCGTCGGTGGTTTCGAGCGCGCTCTTGAGGTCGTTGAAGCTCAGGCGGTCGCTGCCGGCCAGCGCGCTGACGATGCCTAGCCGGACGCGCTCGTGGATCAGGCGGTCGAGCTCGAGCGCCGCGGCGGGCCGTGCGGCGGGCGAGGCGCTGGACGCCCTGCGGGCACGCGTCGGGGAGGGTTTGGTTCTAGCCACCGTGGCGCCTGCCGATGTAGATGCCGAAGGCGAGGTGCAGTCCACCGAACCCCAGGGCGAGGAGCGCATCATGCCAACCGGGGAAAGCGAAGGCCGCTACTCCCAGTCCCATGAAGGCGACGCCGAGCGCCGGGATCGCCGGCACCGAGTGAGCACCGCCGCTCGTCACCCCGGCGCCGTAGAGGAGCAGCCACACCCCCGGGAGGAGATCGAAGCGGCCCGCGGCGACGAGCGCAGCGGTGAGCACCGCCCCGGCGGCGAACGCGGGGAGCAGCGCGAGCGCGAACCGCCGCGCGGGCTGCGAGGCCAGCGGCTGACCGGCGCGCGCGGCTTTGCGGGTCATCGCGAGGGCGCCGATAGCGAAGGCTGCGACGGCGTCCGCGAGCCAGACGGCGAGCCAACCGCGCGAGGTAGGCTGCGCCGCCGCCAGCGGCGCCGCGAACAGCGCCGTCAGGCCCATCGCCGCGCCACCCCAGCCCGGCACGGCGGTGAAGGAGGCCGAGCGCTCGATGGCCCGGCGGATGTAGCGCAGGTTTTCCGAGGCGTGCTCGGCGAGGGGCGCGGGACGCGCGGGCTGACTCACGGCGGGTACGCTATGTGCGCTCGACTCTATTTGTCAAGTACTTTGCAAGGCAAAGTATTGCTGGACGTGCCCGCACCCACGCTCACGGATTCTGGCGCAACGCCGCCGGCCAGTTCTGCACGACGGTGATCGTGCCGGGGGCGCCATTCTCGGGCACCAGGGCGAGGAAGGACTTGCGATCGGGCAGGGCGTCGGCCGCCAGAGTGCCGTAGGGCAAGGTGGCGAGCTTGCGCGGCTCGCCGACCCGGGGCAGTGCATCCTGTCCGGAGCTCACGACGACGTCGGCTACCCAGATCGTCGCCGGCTGTTCTTCGGACATGTACAGGAGCTGGCGGCCGTCGGAGGACCACCAGCTCCAGAGTCCGCCGCCGCGCGAGACCTGCACGCGGCGACCCGGTTTCGGGAACGCCTGGACATAGACCTCGAGGCGGCCGGTGTCCCCGGCGGCGTAGGCAAGCCACTTGCCGTCCGGTGACGGCGTCGCCGTTGAGCTCGCGCGTGGGTCCCTGCGCGTAGAGCTCCGCTTTCCCTTCTCCCGACGCCGGCAGCAGCCAGATGTTCTGCCGGCTTCCCGCATCGAGATGCTGGAGTGTGATCCAGCGGCCATCCGGCGACCAACCGTCGGCGTTCTTGAACAGCGCTGCCGAGCGGTAGAAGGGGGTCTCTGGCGACGAGTCCCCGGCCTGCTTCATGTAGATATTCTGCGGGCCGTCCCGATCGGAGGAGAAGACGAAACGGCTGTCGTCCGGCGACCACACCGGCGACTCGTTGCGGCCGCCGCCGGTCGATACCGGCAGGGCGTTGCCGCGCGCCAAGTCGACTTGCCAGAGGGTGGACTCGGTCGGCGAAACCGACCGCACCAGGATCGCCTGCGTGCCGTCGTGGGAAACGCGGACGTTGGTGTATTGGCCGGGGGGAACGGGCACGAACCCGGTCTCCCGGCCGGTGGCGTCCAGTAGGACCGCCCGCGTATTGCTCCAACCGTTCGTGTAGTAGGCGAGCAGCCCGGTGTTCGAGGCGGCGGCGGAATGTGCCGCAGTGACGCTCACCGCCGGATCGAAGACCGCGTTGGGCTCGTCGCCCAGACCGAGCGCCTCGCCGGTCAGTTGCAGTCGCGTCGGGGTCGAAGCGCTGCACGGCGAGGATGCCGCGCCGTGCGAACAAGAGCCACCCGGTGTTGATCCAGCGCGGCGCGCTCTCCATCGCGCCGATCCGCGTCCGCTTGGCGGGCTCCGACAGCGAGCTGGCGTAGATCTCGAACTTGCCGCCACGCGCCGGCAAGGCGGCGAACAGGAAATGGTCGCCGTCGGGCAGGAAGGCCGGGAAGCGATGCGACGACTCGCCGCGCGCGGTGTCGAGGGTGGTCACCGCAACGGGATCGCCGCCGTTGGCGGAGATCCTCATGAGCGGACCCTCGGGCGCCGGCGCGTACAGGATCTGGTCGGCGCGGTTCCAGTCCGCGCCCCGGCCTCCCTCGGTCGCGGCGAGGATCTGAGCGCGCCCGCCCTCCGCCGCCACCGTCTTGAGATGACCGGTGGTGAAGAACCCAAGGCGCCGGCTGTCGGGCGACCAGAAGGTGAACTGGACTTCGTCGCCGCTCTCGATGCGCTGCGCGGTCGTCGAATCCAGAGAGCGCACCCAGAGCTCGTTCTGCGCGCCGACGATGGTGCCGACCAGGAAAGCGATCTTCCGCCCGTCGGGGGAGAGCGAAATGCCGGAGGTATCGGCGAAGAGCGTCTTCCCGGGCGGAGCGGTGATCGAAAGTCGGGAGAGCACCGAGGCGTCGGCCGGGGGCGGCGATGAGCGCATCATCATCCAGGCGACGGCGGCGGTGGCGAGGACCGAGACCAGGGCAACGGCAAGAAACGGCGCCAGCCGGGCGACTCGCGGGGGCGCCGACGCTGACACGCTGGCTAGGGACGGAGCTACGCCACCGCTCGCCGGCTCCAGCTCGTCGAGCTCGAGCCGCGCGTCGCGGATCGAGCTCAGACGCTGGCGAGGGTCCTTCACCAGACAGCGGCGCAGGAGGCGGCGCACCGAGGCCGGCGTGTCGGCAGGAATGGATCCGAGGTCGGGGTCGCTCTTGAGCACCGAGGCGAGCACGTCGGTGATCTCTTCGCCCTCGAACGCGCGCCGGCCGGTCAGCATCTCGTAGAGCACCACTCCGAACGCCCAGATGTCGGCGCGTCGGTCGACCGGGCGCCCGCGCGCCTGCTCGGGCGCCATGTAACCGGCGCTGCCGAGGATGACGCCGAGCTGAGTGGCTTGCTGGGTGAGGGTCGGCGAGTTCATGAGCGCGGCCGGGCCGGTCGCTGTCGAGGTCGGCTCGAGCGCCTTGGCGAGTCCGAAGTCGAGCACCTTGACCGTGCCGTCGGGGCGGATGCGGATGTTGGCCGGTTTGAGGTCGCGGTGGACGATGCCGCTGTCGTGCGCGGCCTCGAGGGCGTCGGCGATCTGGCGTGCGATCGGCAGTGCCTCGTCGAGCGGCAGAGGGCCGCGGGCGATGCGCTGGGCGAGGTCCTCGCCCTCGACGAGCTCCATGATCAGGGCGTGGATGTCGCCCGACTCTTCGAGGCCGTGCACCTGCGCGATGTTGGCGTGGTTCAGCGCCGCGAGCGTCTGCGCCTCGCGGGTGAAGCGGGCCAATCGCTCGGGATCGGAGGCGAGCTGCTCGGGCAGGACCTTGATCGCCACCTCGCGCTGGAGGCGGCTGTCGCGCGCCCGGTAGACCTCGCCCATCCCACCGGCGCCGAGCGGCGAGAGAACTTCGAACGGCCCCAGCCGGGTGCCCGTGGAGAGGCTCAGAGGAGACCCTTCACGTATCCGCCGTCGACCGCCAACGCCTGCCCGGTGAGATAGGAAGCCGCGGGCGAGCAGAGAAACGCGATGACCTCGCCGATCTCCTCCGGCTTCGCCATCCGGCCGGCTGGAGTGTTGCCGATCCAGCCTGCGACGATCTCCTCGCGGGCCTTGCCGGTTCGCTCGCTCGCCGCTTTCGCAAGCTCCGCCTGTCGCTCGGTCAAGGTGTAGCCGGGGAGGACGGCGTTGACCGTGACACCTTCGGCTGCAACTTCCTGCGACAGCGTCTTGAGATAGCCCAGAACGGCCGGGCGGAAGATGTTGGAGAGGGCGAGGTTGGGGATCGGCTGGCGGGCCGAGACCGAGTTGATCGCCACGATGCGTCCCCAGGCGCGCTCGCGCATGCCGGGAAGCACCAAGCGCACCAGGCGCGGCACGAAGAGGAAGACCAACGGCAATGCGGCCTCGACGTCGGCGTCCTCGAGCTGCTCGGCGGGCTTCGACGGCGGGCCGCCGCCGTTGGCGACCAGGATGTCGATCGGACCCAGCTCCGAAGCCGCGGCGGCGACGCAGGCGCGAATCGCCTCGGCGGATCGGATGTCGCATTCGTAGGCGCGCGCCTCGCCTTCGCCGGCCAGCTCACGCAGCGCCGCAGCGAGCTTTTCGCCGCCGCGGCTGGCGATCGCCACGCGCGCGCCGCGCCGCACGAGCGCCCGCGCCGCCGCGAAGCCGAGTCCGCTGGAGGCGCCGGTCACCAGCGCGACGCGGCCGTCGAGGTCACCGCCGCTCATGTCGAGGTCCGCTTGCCGGTGGAGTCGTACTCGTAGACGCCGCGCCCCGCCTTGCGGCCGAGGCGGCCGGCCTTGACGTACTGGCGCATGAGAGTCGTCGGCCGGAAGGTCTCGCCGAGCGTGGCATGCAGGTACTCGAGGATCGACAGCCGCACGTCGAGCCCGACCAGGTCCAGCCATCTCGAACGGCCCCATCGGGTGGTTGAGGCCGAGCTTGAGCGCCTTGTCGATGTCCTCCGCGCGACGCGACGCCCTCCTCGAGCATGCGGAACGCCTCGTTGCCGATCAGCGCGTTGATGCGCGAGGTCACGAAGCCGGGCGACTCGCGACCACCACCACCTCCTTGCCCATGCGCTCGCCCACCTCGCGCAAGGTGCGTCGAGCGTCTCCTGCGCAGTCTCGAGGCCGCGCACCAGCTCGAGCAGCTTCATGACGTGGACCGGATTGAAGAAGTGCATGCCGGCGAAGCGCGTCGGGCCGGTCGGTCGCCGCGGCCATCTCGGTGATCGAGAGGGCCGAGGTGTTGGAGGCGAAGAGGGCGTCGGCCGGCGCAGTGGAGCGACGACCGCGCGGAAGGTCTCGATCTTGAGCGCCATCGTACTCGGGCACCGCCTCGATCACCAGGTCCGGCGCCCGCGCACGGCGCTCGGCCAGGTCGTCGTGGCAAGCTGCAGGCGCTGCCTTGCGCGGCGGCCGGCGACCTCGGCCGTCGACCTTGCCCAGCTCGACGCCCTTGTCGAGGTTCTTGTGGATCGTGCGCCTCGGCCTTCTGCAGGGCGCTCGGCGACTGGTGTCGTAGAGACGGGTGGTGTAGCCGGCGAGGGCGGCGACGTGGGCGATGCCGCGGCCCATGGTGCCGCGCGCCGAGCACGGCGATGGTCGAGATCTCGGTCATGGCGTTTGTCCGTCAGGCTCAAGAGACCGGGATGTTGTGGAGCGCCGGTGGTCTTGCTCGGCCAGGTTGCGGAGCTCGTCGGCGATGGCCAGGGTGTTGCGCGCGGCGGCGGCGGCGAGCTCCTGGAGCTCGGGGGTGGTGCGCGTACTTCTCGAGGCACGCCGCGGCCGACGCGGTGGTGGTGGACCTCCTCGGGCTGGATGACCTCGTCGTAGAGCCGCGCCGTCGCGCTCGTCGCCGACCGAGCGGCAGAAGTCGATGAACTGCGCGTTGCGCACCTCGGCGATCGCCTCGCTGGCGAAGGGCCCGGCGGCGATGCGCTCGACCGTGGTGCGCAGGCCGCGCAGGTACTGGTAGAGCGGGCTGTGGCCGTCGGCCAGCGGATCGAAGCTCGACAGGTCCTCGCCCAGCTCGGCGAGGCGCTGCGCTGATCAGCCGGTAGTGCTTCATCTCGTCGCCGCACTGCTGGGCGAGGACCATCTTGGCGTCGACCTCGGGGGTCGATGGGCATCCAGAAGCCGGCGAGCTCGCTCGCCTCGAGCTCGCTCTTGAGCGCCAGCTGGAGCAGCGTCACCACGTCGACTCGCGCCGCCGACTCCGCCTCCAGCGTTTCGTGCTCGCCGAGCCGGGCGAAGAGGCGCTGCATCTCGTCGACCAAGCCGGCGACGAACGTCTGACTGTCCATTACGTATCCTCCCGGCCCACCGTCAGCACGATCTTGCCGAACTGCTCGCGCCGCGCCAGGGCCTGGTGGGCGCTCGCCAGCTCGCTCAGGGGAAGGTCGCCGCCACCACCGGCCGCAGCTCGCCGCGCTCGAAGTGGTGGAGGAGGCGCTTGAGCTCGCGCAGGCTGCCCATGGTCGAGCCGAGGATCGACAGGCTCTTGAAGAAGACCGCGCGCAGGTTGATCTGCGCGCGGTGCTCGGCGGTGGCGCCGCAGAGCACGATGCGGCCGCCGCGGGCGAGCAGCCTTGAGGCTCTTCTCGAAGACCTCGCCGCCGACGTGGTCGAGCACCACGTCGACGCCGCTCGCGGCCGACGATCTCGCGGGTGCGAACGGCGAAGTCCTCCCGCGGTAGTCGATGGTGT
Source organism: Thermoanaerobaculia bacterium (assembly GCA_963821905.1). GTDB lineage: Bacteria > Acidobacteriota > Thermoanaerobaculia > Multivoradales > JAGPDF01 > CAWGFP01. Next base: position 410,587 of record CAWGFP010000009.1, read on the forward strand.
CGGTGGCGCCGAGCGCTCGCGCGCGCTCGAGCTTGGCGGCGCTCGCCGGCGGTGGCGAGGATGCGCCCGGCGCCGAGCAGCCGCGCGATCTGGATCGCGGCGGAGGAGACCCCCGAGCCGGCGGCGTGAACCAGGACGTCTCGTGCGGCCGCAGCCGGCGCGCGTCGACGAGCATGTGCCAGGCGGTCAGGAAGGCGAGCGGCACGGCGGCCGCCTCGGAGAAGGCGAGCCCGCGCGGCAGCGGCAGCAGGTTGCGGCCCGGCACCGCGACGCGCTCGGCGTAGCCGCCGTCGCGGTGTTCTCGCCGAGGATGCCGTACTCGCGGCAGAGAGGGTCCTCGCCCGCCAGACAGCGTTCGCAGATGCCGCACGAGACGCCGGGCGCCACCAGGACCGCGTCGCCCGGCTGAAGCCGCGCACCGCGGCTCGCCGATCTCGATCACGTCGCCGGCGATCTCGCTGCCCGGCACCAGCGGCAACGGATAGCGCACGCCCTCGACGCCGTTGCGCACCCAGAGGTCGAGGTGGTTGAGGGCACAGGCGCGCACCGCGACCAGCGCCTCGCCGGCGCCCGGGCGGGGGTCGGGCAGCTCGGCCCACTCCAGCGCTTCGGGGCCGCCATGGCTGGAGATGCGGAAGCCGCGCATTCGGCGATCTTACTTCCTCGAGGGCTGCGCGGCCGGCCGCAGCGTTCGCAGCACCGCCCGCACCGGCGAGGCGCAGGCGCCGGCGAAGGGTAGAGGCAGCGCGATGAGCTCGTACTCGCCCGGCGGCACGCCGTCGAGGCGCAATCCCTCGAGGATCGCCACCTCGCCGCGCCAGAGCGCCTTGTGAGCCTCGAGCGTCTTCGACGTGAAGGGGTCCATCGACGGCGAATCGAGGCCGGCCAGCAGCACGCCGTGGCCGGCCAGCATCTCGGCGGTCGCCGACGCCAGGGCCATGAAGTCCTCCGGAAAGACCGAACCATCACCCATCGAACCGGTGCGGATGAGCACCCTCTCAGCCCGCGCGACATCGATTCCGGCGAGGTGCTCGGGCAGCACCAGCGGGCCGCGCGGCACCTCGACCACCACGCAGCGGCCGAGAAACGGCTCGAGCGGCAGCTCGGCGGCGGTGGCGCCTTGGGAATCGAAGTGAAACGGCGCATCCACGTGTGCGCCGACGTGGGGCGTCGTGTGCAGCGTGGTCACATTGACCGAGGCGCCGTTGGCGATTGCCCAGGCCAGCGTGCACGAGTACGGAGTGTCGCCCGGCCACACAGGAGTCGAAGAATCGACGCGCGGCGAAAGGTCGTAGATCATCTGGGTCTCCCGGTCGCTACGATCTTCAGGGCACGCCGCTATACTCCGGACATGCCCTCCTTGCGCCGCTTGCCGCTCCTCGTCGCGCTGCTCGCCGTGCCGCCCGCGGCGCCCGCGGCGGAGATCAATCAGCACAGCCTCCTCACTCTGCACGGCGAGCCGTGCTCGGTGCGCTACACCCCGGGCGCGCTCGACCGTGCCGCGCACCTTCAGGTCCGGCTCCAGACTCTGGCCTACGACTACAGCCGGTGGGGCACCCGGGGCTATGACTTCCAGGGTTACGTGCTGAGCCCCGAGGATTGGGCGTCGGCGGGTCTGGCGAAGCCCTACGGATTACCCGAGCGCGCTGGTCCGCGCGCCCTCGCCGCGCCGGCCTGGGGTGACGAACACTCGGTGGCGCTCTGGAAGCGGCTGCTCGGCGGCCCGCTGCCCTGGACGGCGGAAGGCATGCCGGTGCGGGGAACCGCGGAGGAAGCGGCGAGCCTGCAGTTGGCGGACGTCGTGTTGCAGACCGAGACCGCGCGCATTTTCGTCGAGGAGGAGAACCTGCGCGGTGCCGAGCCTTGGATCGCGGAGCTCACGGCGCACGCGGTCGCGCTCCAGGCCTTCGCCAGCCACGAAGAAGTCCGCCTGCTCGAGATCCAGCAGGTGTATGACGATCTCTCCGCGGCTGGGCTGCCTTCGCTCGCCGTCTGCCCATCTGCCAGCAAGGTCGACGCCACGGCTCTCGCCTGCGGCGCGAAGTTCCATGCCGGCGCCCGCGTCTTGCTTGCCAAGAGCGGCCTCAAGACGGTGCGCGTGCTCACCAAGCTGGCCAAGAAGCACGGGCTCAGCCAAGCGACGCTGCTCAAGGAGTATCCGGCGCTCGCCGAGTGGGTGAGCGGCGGCGCGAGCTGACGGGTCCGCGCTGCCGCCCGCAGCGGGCGACAATCTCGCCAGGCGATGTCGCATGGAGTGGACGGATCACGTGGCGAAGGCACCCGCGCCGCGCAGAAATCCAGGCGCGGCACCCTCGCCGGCTCTGGCACGGATCGTGTTATCCCGCATTGGCGTGATGAAAGGAGTCACGCAGATGATTCAACGCCAACTCCCAACCGTCCTTGCTCTCGCCCTCGCGGCGATCGCTGCGTTCGGCGCGGCGGCGCCGGCGAGCGCCGGCCATGTCGGGTTCTCGATCGGTGCCACGATCCCGGTCGGCCCCGGTGTCGTCTCGCTGGTCGTCGGCCAGCCGGCGTACGGCTACGGACACCCTTACCCGGTGTATGGGCGGGCCTGGGAAGCCCAGCCGTTCTATTACCGCGTGGCAGGCCCGATCCACTACCACGGCGGCCACCACGCCAATTGCTACGACCACGGCGGCTACGGCTACCACCATCCGTCGTGTCCGGCGCTGCACGGCTATTTCAGCGCCTACAACGTGCATCCCGGCGGCTATTGGCCGTATTCCTCCTGGTCTCCGAACTGGACCCAGTACGGCTGGCAGGGCTATCGCGCGCCGCGCAACTACGGGACGTACGGCTATCGCACCTACGACGGTCGCTACGGCAGCCGCTACGACAGCCGCTCCAACGACCGGCGCTTCAACGATCGCCGCTACCGTGACGAGCGCTACCGCGGCGAGCGTCGCTACGATCGCGACGACCGTTCCGACCGCGTCGACCGCAACCGCAACTGGCGCGAGCGCTAACACGCCGCGTCTCGCCCAGCCCATGCGCCCCGCCTAATCCGGCGGGGCGTTTTCTTTCGTCCGGCTATTCCGCCAACCGGCCGGCCGGCGCCGCGGCTCGCCGTTCGGGGCGTGTGCCGTCGGGCCGGCGCCAGTAGTCGCGCTGGGAGCGGAAGGGCAGGCTGAGAGTGCCGAGCAGCCGCTGGTCTCGCGGCTCGCTGTACGCCGGCACGCCGACGGTGACTTCGGCTTGCGGCACGCCGAGGCAAAGGCTGCGATGGAGGCGATCCCAGAACGAGAAGACCACCGAGTAGTTCGAGTTCGCCTCGCCCTCGATCTCGGAATGATGGATGCCGTGCATGCGCGGTGTGACGAATATCAGGTTGAGCGCCCGCTCGAAGCGGATCGGCAGGCGCAGGTTGCTGTGATGGAAAAGGTTGGCGCACTGCAGCAGCGCCTCGTACGTTATGTAAGCCGCCGGTCCGACGCCTAGCAGTGTGACTTGCAGGCTGCGAAAGAGCGTCGACATCACGATCTCGCCGAAGTGAAAGCGCAGCGCGGTGGTGACGTCGAGATCGCGATCGACGTGATGCACGTTGTGAAACCGCCACAGCAGCGGCAGGCGGTGATTGAGGCGGTGCCAGTAGTAGAAGGACAGATCCAGCGCCAGTATCGCCAGCCCGGTCGTTGCCGCGGCCGGCAAAGCGAGCCTCGGCAGAAGGCCGATCTGATGGCCGGCGGTCAGTCCCGCGAGACGCAGGGCGAGCGGCGTAACCAGGAGCCCGGAGGTCGCGTAGGCGATGGCCGCGAGCGCCAGGTTGACGCCGACTCGCAGGGCCAGGGCGGTGTGCCTCGCCCGCAGCGGCAGCAGACGCTCGAGGAGCAGCAGCCCTGCAAGGAAGGCGATCGCCAGCAGGGTGACCTCGCGCACGCCCCTGTTCTACCATGCCGGCCGGTGTTGCGTTGGGACGAGCGGCGGCCACCCGTGGTTGGGTGCGCTCTTATACTGACGCGAGTCGGTCCGCTGGCCGAGGAGGACGTTCAATGAAGCGAAAACTAGCTCTGATCGCCTGGGGTCTCGCCTCGGGTCTGATGACCGGAGCGCAGCTCCATGCCGAGGAGCCGCCGCTCTTCAATACTGGTGACATCCTCTTCGACACCATCACGATCGAGCCCGATCCCTTCTATCCAACCAGCGCCGGCCCCGTGCGACTGGTGGTGAGCGGCGAGGAGGGCCCGATCCTCTTCGGGTGCCCCTACTACAACTGGAATCCGCCACGCGTCGGTCCGGGCACCATCATCTTCGACCTCGACTCATTCGCCTGCCCGTCGTCGTCTGCGCAGCCCGCCTCGACGTACCCACGCACGACGCGCGTGTGGGATCTCGGCCTAGTGCCTGCCGGTATCTACGACGTGTGGGTGATCACCGACGGCTACACCCCGTTCAAGCTCGTCGAGACACGGATCGAGATCCACTCGCCGAGCCCGTCGTTGCAGCTGCGCGATGGCTTCCACGTGTCGATCGCGCGGCCAGGCGAGGCGTCGGAGCTTGGAGTCGTAGCGATGCCGATGTCGGTGGAATCGGGCGCCTTCGCCTTCTTCACGCCCAGCAACGTCGAGGTGACGGTCAAGATCCTCGACGGCCGCGCCATCAACGGTCACTACTGGGTGTTCATCGCTTCGATGACCGACCAGCCGTTCGTAGCGACCGTGATGCAAAACCTCAACCGTTGCTTCGAGGTGCCGACGGACCCGAAGCTGTCGTGCCCGTGGCGCAGCTACGTCGCCGTCGCCGGCCAGAACCGCAACTTCATCGACGTCGAGTTCCCGGTCGACGTGCCGCCGTCTCCCGACGCCCCCTCCGCGAACTAGCGAAGCTCGGCCGCCGGCTCCGCCCGCCGGCGAGCGCGGGCGTCCGCCAGCCGGTTCTTGAGCCGGTCGGCGACGACGTAGAAGGCCGGCACGACCAGGAGCGACAGGAGCGGTCGAGACCGATCAGGCCGCCGATCACCGCGATCGCCATCGGGGCGCGGGTCTCCGCGCCGGGGCCGAGCCCGAGCGCCGGCGGGACCGCGGCCATCATCGTGGCGATCGAGGTCATCAGGATCGGCCGCAGGCGCACCGGGCCGGCGCGCAGCATGCGCCTCGTAGGCGTCGGTGCCGTCCTCGCGCAGCTGGTTGGCGTAGTCGACGAGGATGATCGAGTTCTTCTTGACGATGCCCATCAGCAGCAGCATGCCGATCATGCTGAAGATGTTGAGCGTCTTGCCGGCGAGCCAGCAGCGCGAACGCCGCGCCGGCGACCGAGAGCGGCAGGATCGTGAGCACCGTGACCGGGTGGAGGAACGAGTTGAACTGCGAGGCCAGCACCATGTACGCGACGATGATGCCGAGCGACCAGCGCGAAGAGCGAGGCTCGCCATCGACTCGCGGAACGCGACGCTCGCGCCGCCGAGCACCAGCGCGGTAGCCGACCGGCAGGTCCTTGCGCGAGCTGCTCGACGTAGCGCGAGCGCCTCGTCCTGCGAGCGTGCCCGGGCGCGACGTTGGCGAAGATGGTGATGGCGCGCTCGCGGTCGCGGCGGGTGATCGCCTGCAGCGCCGGCCGCTCCTCGTGCGTGACCAGCGACGAGAGCGGCACGAGCTCGCCGTCGCGGTGCGCAGCTGCAGCTGCGCGAGGTCCTCGGGCCGCGAGCGCTGGTCGGCGAGCAGCCGCAGGCGGACGTCGACGCGGCGGCCGCCGGCGCTGTACTTGCCGACGCGCACGCCGCCGACCAGCGCGTTGACGTGCGTGCGCGACGTCCTCGACCGAGACGCCGAGGTCGGCGGCGCGGGCGCGGTCGGGCACGATGCGCAGCTCCGGCATGCCGAGCTGGTAGTCGGTGTCGAGGTCGACCACCAGTGCCGCTCGCGCGCGAGCTTCGCGCATGCACGTCCTGGCTGACCTCGACCAGCTTGTCCCAGTCCGGCCCGCGCACCGAGAACTCGACCGGGAAGCCGCGCTGGGCGGTGAAGCCCTGCTGCGAGAGGTCCTGCACGACGGCGCGCAGGCCCGGGATCGCGTTGAGCTCCTTGCGCAGCACGCCGCATGAACTCCGCCTGCGTCAGCTTGCGCTCGTCGGGCGGCACCAGCGTGACGAACAGCGATGCCGGTGTTGACGCCGCCGCCGCCGAAGCCGCCGACGACGGCGAAGCCGCGCTCGACCTCGGGCCGCGCGCTGACGAACGCCTCGGCCTGCTTGAACAGCGCGTCGGTCTCCTCGAGGCTCGGAGCCGACCGCGGTCTGCAGGCGCACCATGCAGGCGGCTCTGATCCTGCGACGGCACGAACTCGCTCGGGCAGGCTCTGAACGCAAGAGCGACGACCGCACGAAGACCAGCGCCGCCGCGCGACGAGCACCGCCAGCGGGCGCCGCAGGCCGCAGCGCGAGCACGCGCGCGTAGCCGCGCTCGAGCGCGTCGAAGCCGCGGTCGACCGCAGCGGCCGATCCGGCTGCGGCGCTCGCGCGACGGTGGTCGAGGAGCTGCGCGCAGCGCGCGGGCGCGAGCGTGATCGCCTCGACGTAGGAGAGCAGCACCGCCACGCAGAGCGTGACGCCGAACTGGAGGAAGAACTTGCCGATGATGCCCTTCATGAAGACGACCGGCAGGAAGATCGCGACGACCGCGAGCGTCGCGGCGAGCGCCGCGAAGGTGATCTCGCGCGTGCCCTCGCGCGCCGCGCGCACCGCGGTCCTTGCCCATCTCGGCGTGGCGGAAGATGTTCTCCAGCACCATGATCGCGTCGTCGACCACGATGCCGACCGCGAGCGACAGCGCCGAGCAGCGTGAAGGTGTTGAGCGTGAAGCCGAGGAAGTAGATGACGGCGACCGTGCCGAGCAGCGACATCGGGATCGCCAGCACCACGTTGAGCGTGCTCGAGAGCGAGCCGAGGAACATCCAGCAGACGAGCGCGGTGAGGAGCACCGACGAGCAGCAGCTCGAACTGGATCTCGTGGACCGACTCCTCGATGAAGCGCGTGGAGTCGAAGTTGATGCCGAGCTCCATGCCCTCGGGCAGCGTCTTGCGGATCTCGTCGAGCTCGGCGCGCACGCCGCTGCGCCACCGCCACCGCGTTGGCGCCGCGCTGCTTGCGGATGCCGAGGCCCTGCGCCGGCTCGCCGTTGACGCGCGCGATGCGGCGCACGTCCTCGAAGCCGTCCTCGACCAGCGCGACGTCCTCGAGGTAGACCGGCGCGCCGGCCGCGCTCGCCGACGACGATGCGGCGCAGCGTCGTCGAGGTCGAGCGCCTCGCCGAGCACGCGCACGTTGATCTCGCGGCCCTCGGCCTCGATGCGGCCGGCGGGCAGCTCGACGTGCTCGCGCTGCAGCGCGCGCGATGACGTCGGCGACGGTGAGGCCCTTGCTCGTCGAGCTGCTGCCGCGTCGAGCCAGATGCGGACGTTGCGCTCGAGGTAGCCGCCGAGCGTGATCTCGCCCACGCCCGGGACGGTCTGCAGCTTCTCCTTGACGCGGTAGCGCGCGTAGTCGGCGAGCATCTGCGCGGAGAACGGCCCCGAGAGGCCGACCCACATGATCGGCTGGTCCTCGGGGTTGGTCTTCGAGATGACCGGCGGGTCGATGTCGCGCGGCAGGCGCCGCTGCGCCTGCGCGACCTTGGTCTGCACGTCCTGCAGCGCGAGGTCGACGTCGCGCGCGAGGTCGAGCTCGACGGTGATCGAGGCGCTGCCCTGGCGCGAGGTCGAGGTGATCGAGCGGACGCCCTCGACCTGGACCAGCGCCTCCTCGAGCGGCTCGACGACGTCGTTCTCGATCACCTCGGGCGCGGCGCCCTCCCAGGTGACGCTGACGGTGATGGTCGGGAAGTCGACGTCGGGGAACTGGCTGATGCCGATGCGCGTGCGCGGCGACGCACGCCGAAGACGACGGTGCGCCGCCATCAGCATCCAGGCGAAGACCGGCTTCTTGATGCAGACTTCGGTGATGTTCATCGCTCGCTCGCTGGCGCCGTCGGCGCCGCGGCGCTTGCCGGCGCCGACCTCGCACCTTGGCGCCGTCCTCGCAGCGCCTCGGCGCCGCGCACGACCAGCTGCTCGCCGGCCTCGAGGCCGCGAGCGCACCTCGACCAGGCCGTCGGCGGTGCGCAGGCCGAGCTCGAGCACGCGCTCGCGGGCCTTGTCGCCCTCGACCACGAACGCCAGGAAGCCGCGCTCGCTCGGGCGCACCGCGGTCTGCGGGATGACCGGCGCCGCGGCGCTCGCGCCGACCGGCACCATGACCTCGGCGAAGGCGCCGGGCCGCAGCTCGCCGCGCGCCGGATCGTCGACCTGGGCGGTGACGTCGACCATGCGCGAGCTCTCGTCGGCGGCACCGCGCGACGTGGTGATCTCGGCGTCGTAGCTGTGCTGCGTGCCGCGGACGGTGAAGCGCGCCTTCTGGCCCGTGCGCAACGGCGCCGCCTCCTGCTCCGGCACCTGGAAGCGCAGCAGCAGCGGCTCGCGCCGCACCAGCGTCGCGAGCACGCTGCCCGGCTGGACGTACTGGCCGGTCTGGACGGTGCGCGTCTGGATGATGCCAGCGACCGGCGCGCGGACGAAGGCGTCGCGCAGGTTGAGCTGGGCGAGGTCGAGCGGGGCCTTCTTCTCGTGCACGTCGGCGGTCTCGACCTGCACCTGGGTGCGGAAGGTGTCGACCTCCTCGGCCTTCACCAGGTCCGGGTTCTTGGCGTTGACGCTCTCGCGCCGCGCGAGCCCGGCCTGGGCCTCGCGCAGCTCGGCCTCGGCGCGCTCGAGCGCGGCCTGCGCCGACGCCACCGCGAGCTCGAAGCGCTGGGGCTCGATCTCGGCCAGCGCCTGCGCGGTGGTCACCGTGTCGCCTTCGCTGAAGAGCACCCGCTCGACCACGCCCGGGACGCGCGCGGTGACGGGCACCGTCTCGAACGCCTCGACCGAGCCGACCGCGGTCACCGTGTACTCGACGCGCCGCGCCTCGACCGGCTGGACCTCGACCGGAAACTCGACCTTGCGCCGCGCGGCGCCGGCCTGCTGCTCATCGGCGCCGCCGCCGCAGGCGGCGAGGATCGCGATGAATGGCAGCGCGAACCAAATGCGCCCCCGCCCAGATCCTTCGCTGCGCTCAGGATGAGATTTCACGAGCGGTCCCGCTGTCATCCTGAGCGCAGCGAAGGATCTGGGTGGGGGCTGGGAAGAACTCATCGCGTCTCCTCGATCGCCTGCGGTGATGGCTCTTCCGGCCCCAACGGGCCGTCGCCGAGCGCTCGACGCAGCGAGAGTGTCGCGAGGGCGCGGGCCAGCCGCGCGCGCACCGCGTCGGCGTCGGCCGCGAAAGCGGCAACCGTCGCGTCGGCCTGCTCGAGCGCGGTGGCGAGTCCGTTCACGAAGCGCTCGCGGACTTCCTCGGCGTTCTGCGCCGCCACCCTTCTCTGCACTTCGGTTTGGTCGACCGCCGCGCTCGCGCTGGCGAGGTCGGCGAGCGCGCTGCGCACCTCGAGGTCGATGCGACGGCGAAGCGCCGCCGAGTCGAGCTCGGCCTCGAGCGCCTGGGCCTCCAGCTGGTCCGCGACGGCGTAGCGCGTGCCACCGTCGAAGATCTCCCAGGTGAGGGTCGCGCCCACATTCCAGTCGTCGTTGTTGCCCGACAGGCCGGCCTCGTTGGTGTAGCGCTGAGTCGCCGCCATCCCCAGCGTCGGCACGATGCCGAGGCGTGGCGCTCGCGCCCGCTGGCGAAACGCAATGGCGCGCTTCTCGAGCGCCTGGAGGTCGGCGCGGGCGGCGCCGGCGCGCTCCACCAGGGCCGCGGCTTCGAGCGCCGGATGATCGACGGGCGGTGGCTCGGCGAGCAGCCCGTCGACCGGCGAGCCGACCAGGTAGCCCAGGCCGAGCCGCGCGCTGCGCACCAGGTTCTCGGCCTGGGTGAGGGTCAGCCGCGCGTTGGCCAACTCGAGGTCGGAGCGCGTCACGTCGTTCACGGCCGCCAGGCCGGCGTCGCGGCGCAGGCTGGCGTCGGCGAGCACAGCCTCCGCCACCTGGATGCGACGAGCCGAGGCGTCGCGCAGACGCTCGGCCGAGAGCACCTCGACGAAAGCCTGGGCGACGTTGAAGTCGAGCTCGCGCTCGAGCTCCGAGGATTCGAGTATCTGCGCTTCGAGGTCGGTGTTTGCCGACTTCACCAGCGGAAAGGCGCGGGCGTCGAAAAGCGTGGTGGCCAGGACTCCTTGCCAGTTGAAGGCGTCACGTTCCTGAATGGTCACGTCGTCGCCGCCGACCTCGCGAGTCACCTCGCGCGCGCGCCGGGTGTAGGCGCCGCCCAGCGTCAGGCCCGGGATGAGGGTCGAGATCGCGGCCCGCCGCACCGCCTGCGCTTGCGCGATGCGGGCCCGGGCGATGGCCGGTGTTTCGTTGGCGGCGCGCGCCATCTCGATCGCTTCGCGAAGCTCGAGCGTTTCCTGGGCTGGCGCCCCGGTGGCGACCAGCGCAGCGACCACGGCGAGAACCGAGCGCCGAAGCTGTGCGCCAAGCCGTATTTGGGGTTTCGTCACCGGCGCCTCTTGGCCTGCGGTGAGCGCTCGGCGAGCGCGCGGATGCCCCCCGCCATGAGCTGCACGATGTGCTCCGCCATCGCGGGCACCTCCAGGCTGGCTTCGCCGCTCGTCGCGGCGTACCCGCGGCGAACGTTGAGAGCATGGCTCAGCAGTCCGACGAACGAGTGGCTGGCGTGTCGCGCCGGTGCGGCGGCAAGTCCCGGGCAAAACCGCCGCAGCTCCGACGAGAAGGCGGCGTGCACGGGTTCGAAGAAGTCGGCGAGGAACCCGGGCGGCAGGTGCACCTCGATCATCTCGCGCGACAGCAGCCGCATGAAGGCCGGGCCGCGGCGCGAGTCGACCCAGGTCTCGAGGAAGGCGGTGGCATACGCGCGGAGGAAATCCTCGAGCGATTGGTCGGCGCGCTGCGCCGCGCGGCCGAGCGCCTCGAGGCGCTTGGCCTGCAGAGGCTGCAGACGGCGGCGGAAGACCTCCTCGTAGAGCCGCTCCTTGCCGCCGAAGTGATAGCTGATCGCCGCCAGGTTGCAGCTGGCATCGGCGGTGATCTGGCGGATGGAAGCCGCGTAACCCTGCTCGGCGAAGAGTGTCTCGGCGGCCTCCAGGATGCGCTCGCGGGTCGCGGCGCCGGGTTCGGAGACCGGGGGGCGGAAAGAGGGGATGGCGCTCACGAGAGATTTAAACGCACGATTGAAACAAAAGTTTATGGTCCCTGGGGCCTCCTCCGCAAGCGCCGTTTCTGAACGCCGGTTCCAAGAAAGAGAAGCGCGGGCGGCGGCGAGCCTGAAGGGCTAGATGGTGGGGACGAAGTGTCGCTTGAACGGTACGTAACGTTGCAGACGCGGGCACAAGCGCGGGGCAACAGGTTGGTCAGCGCGCTGCATGCGGGCCTTTCAGTGGTCGTCTTCTCGCGCTTCTCCAAAATCCCGGAACGCCGTCGCAGAGATGTCACAAGGCCTTCGAGAGGCAATGTCGGATGGCGAAGCGCCGCCCAAACGTGATGAACCGCGAGAAGAGCTCGCCGCCACCGCGACTGTCGATTCAGCCCTCCGTACCGTTCTCGGGCTGCGCCCTCGCGGCCTCGCGTCGTGAGCCTGGCGCGAAACCCCGATGCGCCCTTCAAGTCGAATCCCACCAACGACTTGACGCTTCGCAGTTGATTGTCGGCTGGCGCGGCATCCGGCTTGCTCTTTGGGCCACGCGACACGTCCCGGTTTCCCCGGCGCGCATCCCGCGCGAGCCGGGGAGCCAGAAAAGGAGTTGGATCATGAAGCGACTGTGGGGCATGGTGTGCCTCGCATTGGTGCTCGCGGCGCCGGCGATCGGCGCCGAGGTCACCGGCAAACTCGCCGGTGTTGTGGTGGACGGAAGCGGAGCGGCCTTGCCCGGAGTTTCCGTGACCATTCAGTCGCCGTCGCTCATCGGCGGCGCGCGCACCGTCACTACCGAGGCGAACGGCGAGTTCAACTTCGCGGCGGTGCCGCCCGGCATCTACAGCGTCAAGGCCGAGCTGTCGGGCCTTGCGACCCAAGAGCGCTCCGAGGTCGAGGTCCGTCTCGACCGCACCACCTTCCTCAACGTGTCGATGAGCTCGGACGTGGTGAGCGAGGAGATCGTGGTCACCGCCGACACGCCGGTGGTCGATCCCGAGCGCGTCTCGGCGAGCCAGAACTTCGACCTCGAGTATCTTCAGAACGTCGCCGTCGGCGCCAACAACCGCGGCTACCAGGACATCCTCTTCCAGGCCGCCGGCGTCGGCACCAATCGCGTTTCGGGCTCGAACCCGTCGGTCTTCGGCTCGACCCATATGGAGAACGCCTTCTACGTCGACGGCTCGAACACCACCGATCCGTTGACCGAAACCTGGGGCACCAACTTCACTTTCGACGCCATCCAGGAAGTGTCGTTCCAGACCGGCGGCTTCGAGGCCGAGTACGGCAACGCGACCGGCGGCGTGGTCAACGTGGTCACCAAGTCGGGCGGCAACGACTTCTCCGGCAGCCTCGACTGGCGCTTCGCCGATGAAGGCTTCGCCACCGAGGGCGAGCATTTCGATCCCGACAGCCGGACCTTCCTGTTCAACGACGCGGCCGGCACCATTGGCGGCCCGATCGCCCGCGATCGCGCCTGGTTCTTCGGCTCGTACGAGAAGCCGGTCACCGACATCGAGGCCTCGGGAAACCTCACTTCCCGCAAGTTCGACGGCGAGTACTACCTCGGCAAGCTGACCTTCCAGGCCACGCCGAGCTGGCAGCTGCAGGGCCAGTTCAGCGGCGATCCGGCCGAGATCACGAACTCGGCGGCGCCCAACCGCAACTACTCACCCGAGGCTCAGTCCGTGCAGAGCCAGGGCGGCGAGATCGCGCAGGTCTACGGCACGGGAGTCCTGGGGCAGGACATGCTGCTCGACTTCCGGGTCACGCAGAATCGCCAGAATCTCGACACCGTGCCGGTTTCGGGTGATCTCGAGACCCCGAGCTTCCAGAACGTCAACACCGGCCAGTTCTCCAACAACTACAACAACGCCCAGTTCTCGACCCGCGATCGCGACGAGTACCGGACCAGCCTCACCGGTTTCACCGGCGATCTCGCCGGTTCGCACGAATTCAAGGGCGGCATCGAGTACGGGGATCTGGAGATAACGTCGTCGAACTTCACCACCGGTGACTATCTCTACACCACGCGGTTGGTCAACGGCGCCCAGATCCTGCGCAACTTCACCTTCAACGAGGACCGCTCGACGACCGCGAGCGACGGCTCCATCACCAGCGCCTACGTTCAGGATTCCTGGCGGCCTAACAGCCGGCTGAGCCTGAAGCTCGGCGCCCGTTACGACATCTCGGAGTGGGCCAACAACGTGGGCACCGAAGTGGCGGATCTCGATCGCCTGCAGCCGCGGCTGGGCGTGGCCTACGACATCACCGGCGACGCCAAGACCATCGTGCGGGCCAACTGGGGCCAGTTCATGCATCCGGCCTCGACCAGGCTGGGCCAGATCGCGCGTGTCACCGGCAACTCTCCGACCGTCACCGCCTTCTCCTGCGAATACGTGCGGCAGTTCACCTTCGGCTTGCCGCCCGACAGTGGCATCCCCTGCGAAGAGGTCGCCCAGGCGGCGCACGATCTGGCCGGCTTCGAGGGCAGCATCGTTCAGGACGGGCTCGGTCTCGACCCCGATGGCTGGATCGTCCAGACCATCGTCGGCGGCGGCGAGCCGTCGCTCGTCGATCCGAACCTGAAGGCGACCTACGCCGAGGAGCTGATCCTCTCCTTCGAGCGTCAGATCTTCGACAAGACCTCGGTCGAGGTGAGCTACATCGACAAGAAGACCAACGACATCTTCGAAGACACCTGCCTCGAGAACATTCCCGAGCGCACCGAGAACGCCTGCACCAACTTCATCGTCGCTAACATGCCCGAGCTGAAGCGTGACTACACCGGCGCCATCCTCAAGGTGGAATCGCGGGCGCTCGATTGGCTGCGCGTCCTCGGCTCGGTGACCTGGTCCGAGTCCCAGGGCTCGATCGAGGGCACGCAGTACGCGGGCGGCGACTTCGACCTCTATTCGACCGACTTCGTCAACACCTACGGCTTCCTGTCCGACGACCGTGAGTGGCGCTTCAAGCTCAACGGCTACGCCACCCTGCCGCTGGGCTTCCAGATTGGTTTCGGCTACCTCTACGAGTCGGCCTTCCCCTACAGCGCGCGCGACCGCACGTCGCTGGGCAATACCGCGGAGTTCGTGGAGCCGCGCGGCAACCACCGTGCCAACGCGGTGTCGCAGCTCGACCTCAGTGTCTCGAAGGACTTCCACCTCGGGCCGGTCAACCTGCAGCTCATCGGCGCGATCTACAACGTGCTCGACGCCGAGGAGCCGAACGCGGTGTGCGAGGACATCAACGGTTGCGCCATCGCCACCGGCACCGCCGAGCTCGGCGAGGCCACCGCGTGGCAGCAGCCGCTCAACTACGAGGCTGGTATCCGCTTCACCTTCTGACCCACCCCCCATCCGCAGCAGGAACGAGCCCGTCGCCGGCAACCGGCGGCGGGCTCGATTCTTTCTAACGCAAAATTGTGACTTTGCGCTGTTGACAGCGGGCTGCGTTCAGCTCGCGGCTGCGCGGAATGCCGAGGGCGAGCGGCCGACCAGGCGGCGGAAGACGTCGGAGAAGTGGCTGTGGCCGTCGAAACCGAGGTCGAGCGCCAGGTCAAGCAGGGAGCCGCGGGGCGCACGGGACAATCGCTCGAGACCTTCCGCAATCCGCAGGTGGGTGAGGTAGCGGTGGATCGTCCAGCCGGTCTGGCGTCGGAACTGACGGCAGAGATGAAAGGGCGACAGGCCGACTTCGCGCGCCAGGTCTTCGAGTCGCAGCGGCTCGCGGTAGCGTCGTTCGAGCAGCTCCTGCACCGCGACTACGCGCTCGCGGGCTCCCGGGGTAGCGGGCGGCGCCACAGCGAGCGACGGTGCAAGGACGCGGTGGACGAGATCGAGCACTGCCTCCTCGATGCCGAGGCTGCCGAACCGGCTGGCACCGGCGCCGGCGTCGAGCCGGCGGAGAATCTCGAGCTGGCGGGCCAGATTCGCGGCGGCGAGCGGCCGCAGCGGCGCTCGCCACGGATCGCGCCCGGCCCCGGACCCGAAATGGGAAGCGATCTCGGCGGCGGCCTCGGGACTGAGGGCGATGCCGCTGCCGCGATCGCCGCAGCGGCCTATGTGCTCGGTCTCGTACGGCTCACCGGGCAGGAAGGTCAACACCGCGGCGGGATCGCCCACGCCCTTGCCACGCGGGCCACGGATGCGGAAGGAACCGCTGTGGACGAAGCCCAGCACGTGCCAGGGCTGCCGCTTGGGCCCGCTGACGCTGTGGGCGGCCTCGTGGCAACGCCACTCGGTCACCGCCACGTCGCGCGACAGGTAGCGCGGCGCGACCGAAACAGGTTCGGGAAGCACGCCGAAGGAAACGCCGGCGAAGGCGTCCGGCTGCGAGCCGGGGAGGTGAGCGATCGCCACTGACCCTGCTACGGCGGCGGAGTCGCAAAGTTCAGCGGCGCAAGAACCTGTTAGTCCCGACCATGCCCTCGGGCCTAGGCTGCCGTTCACGGCGCCGGCACGCTGCTGCGGTGAGCCGAGGAGAGAACCATGAAGAGAACGTTGGTGTTCGCTGCCTGTCTGCTGTTGACCGGGGCGTTGCGCGCGGATTCGCCGAACCTCAGCGACCGCGCCGCCGCCGCATTCATCGCCAAGGACTGGGCCACGGCCGAGGCACTGTACGCCCAGTTGCTCGACGACCCCGCGCAGCGAGGCTTGGCGCATTTCCGCCGCGGCGTGGCCCAGCTCTACCTGGGCCGGGTGAAGGACGCTCGCGCCTCACTCGACCAAGCCGAGCAACAGGGCTACATGGCTCCGGCGGTCGCGTATCGCCGGGCCTGCGCCGATGCCGTCGAGGGCAAGCCCGATGCCGCGATCGCCCAGCTCGAGCGCGCGGTGCAGGGCGGTTTCTCGCAGCTGGCCCTGCTCGACAGCGAGCCGCTCCTCGCCCCGCTGCGCGCGGAGCCGGCTTTCGCCAAGGTGAAGGAAACCCTGCAGCGCCTGGTCGCGCCTTGCCAGCACGATGCGCGTTACCGCGCCTTCGACTTCTGGATCGGCGAGTGGAACGTGCGGCCAGCGGGCGCTCCCGAGTCCACGCCGCCGTCGGAAAACATCGTCACGCTCGAGCAGGGCGATTGCGTGCTGATCGAGCACTGGCAATCGGTGGGTGGTGGCACCGGCACCAGCTTCAACATCTTCGACTCCACCCGGGGCGCCTGGTTCCAGATCTATGTGGACTCGTCGGGCGGCCTGCACGAATACCGCGGCAATCCGGATGCCCAGGGCAACATGCTGTTCGCGGGTGAGAGCAACGGCGCTCCCGGCCAGCCGTCGCGGATTCCCACCAAGATGACCTTTTTCCGGCTGGCACCCGACAAGCTGCGCCAGCTGGGTGAGACCTCGCTCGACGGCGGCAAGACGTGGAGCACCGCGTACGACCTCATCTACACCCGGCGGCCGAAGCAGTAGGCGCGGTGGCGGACGCCGATCTCGATCGGCGCCAGCCGGTGCGTCTGGGGTCGAGAGTCGTCAACCAGGTCTTCGAGCAATTGGATGTTGGGTGAAACGAGCATCTCTCGGGGCCGAAGGGCTATCCGGGTGGGGTCGGCGGTTGCCTGCCGTGACACGGCGCGACGCCGTGTCTGCAGGTCGATCACCGGCTGACCGGTTTTCTCTCGTTCGAGGCGGCGGCGATCCGGAATTCCGCAGCGACTCGCGCCACCGGGATCGCGGTCCCGGACGCAGCGCACTGGGACGAACCGCGAAGGCGTGGAGTCGAGCCGCGATCCGATGGCTCGCACGGCGTCGGTGCTGTCCAAGCGCTTGGTCCCCAGGCGCCATTGCGAGATCCCTCGCTGGCCTCCTGACCAGGGGTCGCTGTCCGCCCGATCCTTTCTGTTTACAAACGTTTACGTTGCCTTCTTGAACGCCGGTTCGAGCGTGGTACCGGCGTTGCGATAGCGCTCTCCGCGGCGCTACGGCCCGGCTTGGAGCCGGTACCCCGGAGCGCAAAAGGAGGTCGGAGATGAGAGGACAATCGTTTTGGCGGGGCGCGGTCTGGTGCGCGCTGGTCGCCTTGCTCGCGGCGGCGCCGGCGTTCGCCCAGCTGCAGACCGGCAACCTCTACGGCACCGTCGTGGACGAGCAGGGCGCCCCGCTGCCCGGCGTCACCGTCACCCTGTCGGGCGGCGGCGCGCCGCAGGTCCAGGTGACCGACGCCCAGGGCCAGTTCCGCTTCCTCGGCCTCGCCCCCGGCTCTACAGGCTCGAAGGCCGAGCTCGAGGGCTTCTCGACCGTCGACTACCCGAACATCGCGATCAACATCGGCCGCAACACCGAGATCGAGGTGACGCTGCAACGCCGCGGTCGAGGACGTCATCACGGTCACCGCCGAGACCCCGCTGCTCGACGAGCGCCGGATCTCGCACCGGCGCCACGGTCGACCAGACCGAGCTCGAGAAGATCCCGACCGCCCGCGACCCCTGGGCGATCCTGCAGACCACTCCCGGCGTGCTCACCGACCGCATCAACGTCGGCGGCAACGAGAGCGGCCAGCAGTCGCAGTACGTCGGCCCCGGCTCCGACGGCGACCAGGCGGTCTGGGCGGTCGACGGCGTGGTCATCACCGACATGGCGGCGCTCGGCTCCTCGCCCGGCTACTACGACTTCGACTCGTTCGAGGAGATGCAGGTCACGACCGGCGGCTCCGACACCACCATCGCCACCGGCGGCGTGGTGCTCAACATGGTGACCAAGCGCGGCACCAACGAGTGGCGCGGCGCGGCCCGCTACTTCCTCGCCGACGACAGCATGCAGTCGGACTCTCGATTTCGACGACGGCGAGCTCGGCGTCGACTGGCCGGCGCCGGCCCGGTGATCGACCAGGCGTCGACGCGCCAGGCGGTCAGTTCAAGCAGGGCAACCGCATCGTCGAGGTCGAGGACTACGGCGTCGAGATCGGCGGCCCGATCGTCAAGGACCGGCTGTGGATCTGGGGCGCTACGGCAAGCCGAAGATCGACCTGCTGACCGATCGCCGACGTCAGCGACTTCACCGAGCTCGAGAGCTCGAACGTCAAGCTCAACGCCCAGATCGCCGCCGAACAACTCGGCCACCGGCTTTCGCGTTGGACAGCGACAAGGTGAAGATCGGCCGCAACGCCGGTCCCCTGCGCCCGCAGGAGACCACCTGGAACCAGGCGCAAGTTCGGCGACCGGCCGACCGCCTAGAAGATCGAGGACACCCAGATCTTCGGCTCGAACTTCTACCTCACCGGCATGTACTCGAAGGTCAACGGCGGCTTCCAGCTGGTGCCGCACACCGGGTCGGCGACACCGACATGCGTTCTTCCTGACGCCGGACGGCATCTGGCACAACAGCTTCCCTGCAACATCAGACCGAGCGGCCGCAGGAGCAGTTCAAGGCCGACGCCTCGAGCTTCTTCAACACCGGCATCCTCAGCCACGAGCTGAAGTTCGGCGCCGGCTACCGCGAGGCCGAGGTCGACACTCGCTGTCGCAGACCATCGGCTGGAGCTGCGGAGGTCGCCGCTCG
Source organism: Thermoanaerobaculia bacterium (assembly GCA_963821905.1). Lineage (GTDB taxonomy): Bacteria > Acidobacteriota > Thermoanaerobaculia > Multivoradales > JAGPDF01 > CAWGFP01. The sequence goes on from CAWGFP010000009.1 coordinate 429,257, forward strand.
ACGACGACGACCAGCCTGTACGTCCTCGCCCGCGACGCGCTCTCGCCGGTGATCCAGACCGAGTACACCAGCGTCTACGCCCAGGACACGCTGACGGTCGGCAACCTCACGGCCAACGTCGGCCTGCGCTACGACAAGCAGGGCGGCAAGAACCTGCTCGTCGGACGCGGCGGCCAACCCGGTCTTCCCCGAGCTCCTGCCGGCGGTCACCTTCGCGGCGGCGACACGGCTTCGAGTGGGAGACGATCACTCCGCGCCTCGGCCTCACCTACGCGCTCGGCGCCCAGCGCAAGACCCTGCTGCGCGGCCAGCTACTCGCGGTTCGCCGACCAGCTCGGCGCGGGCTACGCCGTCGTGGCTCAACCCGCTGGGCGTGCAGCACGTACTACTACTACGACGACGTCACTCAACGGCGGACGGCTCGATCCGATCTCGACGACCTGCGCGGACTCGGCGGGCGCCAGCGGCAACATCAATCCGCTCACCGGCGGCTCGCTGCAGTCGAACGCGGTCGATCCCGACCTCGACGCGCCGATCACCGACGAGCTGCTGCTCTCGGCGTCGAGCACGCCCTGCGGCCGGAGTTCGTGGTCGGCCTGAACGTCACCTACCGCCAGCTCACCGACATCCTCGAGACCGAGCGTCTGGTCTTCGACGGCGACGCGTTCTCGGCCCGATGCGAACTTCACCAACGTCGGCCGGGCTCACCGGCGCAGACGACTACGAGATCGTGAGAACCTGCAGCGCCGACCGCGTGCTGCCCGACGGCGACGCCGTATTGCCGCGAGATCGGTGAGCTGGGGGACGGCGTCACCACCCGCAACGGCTTCCGCTCGAGAACGGCGACCGCGAGCAGGAGTTCCTCGGCGCCTCGCTCTACCTTCAACAAGCGCCTGGCCAACCGCTGGATGATGCGCGGCAACGTCTCGTGGCAGGACTGGACGTGGGACATCCCCGACAGCGAGAACGAAGATCCGACCCGCGGCCTGCCCGGCGCGCTGGCAGCGGCACCAACGGTTCGTCGACCGCCATCCAGGACGGCGACCCGGTCATCCAGGGCTCCGGCACCGGCTCGGGCTCCAAGGGCAACGTCTATCATCAACAGCGAGTGGTCGTACAGCCTGAACGGCCTCTACCAGGTCGCTCCGGACCGCATCTGGGGCTTCAACCTCGCGGCCAACCTCACCGGCCGGCAGGGCTATCCGCAGATCTACTTCGAGCGCGTCACCCGTGGCACGATCAACGACGGCCCGTTCGGCGTCAACGTGCCGGTCGAAGCCAGCCTCACCGACGATCGTCTCGAGGACGTGCACAAGGTTGATTTCCGCATCGACAAGGACTTCCGTTGGGACACGGTCGGCATGACCATCAGCGCCGAGCTGTTCAACGCCTTCAACGAAGCCAATGTCCTGCAGCGCAATGGCCGTGTGCGTCGCACCAACTCGGACTACGTGCTGGAGACGTTGAGCCCGCGGGTGTTCCGCATGGGCTTGAAGTTCACCCTCAACTGATTCGTCAACCGATGTTCGCTTCTTTTCGGACCGCCGGGGTTTTCCCCGGCGGTCTGTTTCTTTTCGCCGCCGCGGTGCTCCTCATGAACGCCGGCGTCACCGGTGCCGCCCAGCCGCCGCACGGGTCCTTGTCCGACCTGCGCTTCCTCGACGAGACGGCTCCCATCGAGGCGTCTTTGTACTCCCTGCCGTCCAACTTTTTCGCTCCCGCCGACGCGGCGCGCTTCCTCGCCGCGGTCCGCGCCAATGCCCCCCGGCGCTGGCTGGGCGCCGTCTGCGATCCATCGATGTGCAGCGCGCTCGCGGCCGAAGCGAGCCGCTCGAAAATCGAGCTCCTGCCGACGAGCGAGGCGTTCTCGCCCTGGCCGCGCGACCCGTTCCTCTTCGCGCGGACCACGGACGACAACGTCGTGCTGGTGGGCAGAGCCAACCTGCAATCCGGACGCGAAGCCGACGGCGGCCTGGCTCCATTTCTCGCCGGCGCACTGGCCGGTGGACCTTGGCGGGCTCCTCGTTTCGCCGAATCACCCTTGCCGTTCCACGGCGGACAGATGCTGCAAGCCGGCGAAACGTTGTGGCTGTCGCTCCACGGCGTCGAGCCGCGCGCCCTGGCATTGCTGGGCCTCGAGCGAGTGCCGGTCGAGAGTTTCGCCGAGCCCGCCGGCTTCGCGCGCTACGCGGCCGCGGTCCGGCGCGCGGGCGCCGAGCTCGCGGCGCTGGTCGGCCGCACGGCGGAGTTCGTTCATCCTCTGCCTGCGGACGAGCGGGACACTGCCGCGCCGATGCTGGCGCGTCAGCTCGGCGGTGGGGCGGGCCTCGATCTCGACTCCTATCTCACGCTGGTGCCGCGCGCCGGAAGGTTGCCCGTCGCTCTCGTCGCTGAGCCGAGATTCGGGAGTCGGCTGCTCGAAACCGCTGGCGCGAGCGAGCTGACTGCCTTTTCGAAGACTTACGAGCTGGCTCTCGAGGGCGAGGCTTTGCGCCGCGCCCTGCTCGAGGCCCAAGCCGAGCCGCGCAGCGAAGCGCTCGCGGCCTACCTCGAGCTGATCACGCGCCATCTCGAGCGCCGCGGCCTCGAGGTGCGCCGGTTGCCACTGCTGCGCGTCCCGACCGCGCTGCTGGCCGACCGGCGCGGCGTCTCGCACCGGGAGTTTCTCCTGGGGTGGAACAACGTGGTGCTCGACGGCGGGGGCCAGGGCGTGCGGGCCGAGGGCTTCGCCAGCGGGTTGGCGGCCGGCGACGCCGCGGCCCGGCAGGCGTTCAGCGAGGCTGGGGTCGATCTGTCGTTGCTGCCGCCACTGGTCCATTCCGTGGTGCTCAACGGCGGCTATCGCTGCGCTTCGAACCACCTGCGACGCCGTCCGTGACCCGTAACCTGCCGCCTCTCCCTGCGTATCTCCGGGAAGGGCCCCGGATGCGGGTGTTTCTGCCGCCGGTGTCCGCGAGTGGTATAGCGCCATTTTTCGTCAGGGACGAAATACATGGTGGCGGTGACCAGTCGCGGCTCCGGGAGTGTCGGCTGCGACCCCGATGTTGCCTCTTGACTCGGCGCGCGCGTCATGCGACGAAGCGCATCGAACGGCCATTGACGGCTATCAAGGGGGGCCCGGAGAGAGGGCCGGACATGTCGCGCACACGCACCGTTGCAAGCTGGGTTTCCCTTCTGCTGCTGATCGTCACGGCTCCGGCCGCGGCTCAGCTCGGCACGGGTACGTTGATCGGCACCGTCACCGACGGCGCCGGCCACGGGCTGGGCGGCGCTCGCGTGACGCTGAATGGCGTCGGCGAACCGCGCGTCCTGGTTTCCGACCCCGAAGGCAAGGTGCGGGCGCTGGATCTCTCACCCGGCCTCTACGGCGCCAAGGTGGAGCTCGTGGGGTTCGCACCGCTGAGCCACAAGGGCCTCGCCATCGTGGTCGGCCGCGCCACCGCGGTGCAGTTCCAGATGTCGACCATTCCCGGGGAAGCGATCACCGTCACCGCCGAGCCGCCGATGCTGGCCGGCACCGGCTTCTCTCCCAGCATGCATCTCGAGCGCGGCGAGCTCGAGGAGATCCCCACCGCGCGCGATCCGTGGGCGATCGCGGCGATGGCTCCCGGAGTGCTCACCGCGTCGGTGAATTCGGGCGGCAGCGAGAGCGGGACGCAGATGTTCCTGGTCGGGCCGGGCGCGGCGGAGGTCGACAACTCGTTCGTGCTCGACGGCGTGCTGGTCACTGACCTGTCGATCGGCGGCCTCTCGACCCTGTGGTACGACTTCGACCAGTTCGAGAACGTCTCCGTGACCACCGGCACCAACGATCCGCGCGTCGGGCTGGGCGGCATCGTGCTGAACATGGAGACTCGCCGCGGCGGCGGCCAACCTCTGGCGCGGGTCGATGCGCTACTTGATCAGTCACGGCGACTGGCAGGCCGAGTCGACTGGCCGGAGCGGGCGAACTGCCGCAGGGGCGCCTCGGCGAGCTCGGCGAGTGGGGTCTCGAGAGCGGCGGCCCGCTGCTGCGCGACCATCTCTGGCTGTGGGGTTCGTACGGCCGCAGCGACATCGATCGCACGGTCACCGGCGGCTTGCCGACCGCGGCGCAGATCGACAATGCCGCGTTCAAGCTCGACGCCCAGTTCGACTCCGTCACCTCGGCCTCGCTGGTGGTGCACCGCGCCGAGCGCGACGGCGACGCCCAGTGGGACGCCTCGCCGATGCGCTCGCCGGAGACGGTGCGAGACGAGCACGGGCCTCTCGAGGTGGCGAAGCTCGAAGCCACGCGGCTGTTCAGCGACACTTTGTCGCTGAGCGGGTCCTTCTCGATGGTGCGGGCCGATATCCAGCGCGTGCCGCGCGCGGGCTTCGACGGCGAACCCGTTCTCGGCGCCGACGGGGTCTGGTACGGCGGCTTCCGTGCCGATGCGCTCGCGCACGACATGCCGGCGGCGCGGCTCGAGGGCAGTTGGGTGCGCAACCGGGGCCGGGTGAGTCACCAGGCGCTCTTCGGCGGCGGCGTCCGGCGCTTCGAGAACTCCACCATCCGGCAGTGGGGGCCGCGCGACCTGCTCACCATCGCGCCGGGTGCCAAGGATGGCGGGTTCGGGCGGGTGCAGGCCTTCCGCCGCTCGCGCGACGAACAGTCGGCCGAGCTCGACGAGATCTGGCTGCAGGACAGCATGCGGTTCGGGCGCGTCACCCTCGGCGTCGGCGTGCGCTACGAGCAGCAGAAGGGCAGCTTGGGCGACTTTCACGCCGAGGCCCACCCGGTGTTTCCCGAGGTGCTGACGGCGGCCGACGCCCCCGGACGCGACTCGGAGTTCGACTGGAGCGGTTGGGCGCCGCGCCTCGGATTCGTCTGGTCGCTCGGCGCGGAGGAAAACACGCGGGTGCGGGGTGGCTACGCCCGCTTCAGCTCCCTGATCAGTTCGGCGCTCCTCTTCCGCACCGGTCCGGCATCGGCGTCGGCCGTCTACGCCTTCGAGGATGTCGACGGCGACGGCGTTTTCGACACCGGTGAGCCGACCCGGCTGCTGTCGACCCGGGGCCTCGACACCGAGAACCAGACGATGCCGCGGCCGAACGTCACCGATCCGCAGCTGTCGCCGGAGAGCAACCATTCCTACGATCTCGGACTGGAGCACGATTTCCGCGGCGGCTGGCGGGCCGGTGTCGACCTCCGCTACCGGCGGACCGGCGGCGTGTTCGAAGTCCGCACTCTGATCCGCGACGCCGCCGGCGACGTTCGCCTGGCGACCCGCGACGATTACCAGCTCGACCAGACCTACGAGGGCGTGCTGCCCGACGGCACCCCGTTCTCGGCCCCGCTGTATTCGCTGGCCTACGGTCTGAAGACCACCGGCGGCACGCTGCTCACCAACGGCGATCGCGAGCGGATCTATCGCGGCGCGACCCTGCGTGCCGAGCGCCGGATGGACGACCGCTGGATGATGCGCGCTCATCTGACGCTGGCCGACTGGCAGTGGAAGGTGGGTCCCGAGTTCCGCCGCTACGACGATCCCACCGACGCCGCGCCCGGGCTCGACCCCGAGGGCTTGTGGGACCTGGCCGACGGCGACGGTGACCCGGTGGCCGAAGAGTCCGGCACGCAGTCGGCGTACGGGGCCACCTCGTTCCCCAACAGCCGCTGGTCGTTTGCGGTTTCCGGAATGGTGCGCATCGCGCCCGACCGGCCCTGGAACTTCAATCTCGCCGGCGCGGTCACCGGTCGCGAGGGCTTCCTGCTGCCTTACGCCGTGGATCTGGGGGGCCGTGACGGCCGCTTCGTCGCCGTGCAGGCGACGAGCCGAGCCGACTCCTACCGCTACCCGGATCTCTATCAGGTGAATCTGCGCCTCGAGCGCGAGCTGCGCCGCAACGACTTCCGCGCCACCCTCGGCCTCGACGTCTTCAATCTGCTCAACGACACTCCGGCGCTGCTGCGCGACCGTTGGCTCAACTACGGCGGCGCCAACCAACTGCTCGACTCCGTGGGGGCCCGCACCCTCCGGCTGGGGTTGAGATTGGGGTTGCGCTGATCGATGAAACCCGAGCGGCCACCGACCTCATGGAATCGACGACTCATCTTCGGCTTGTGGGCCGCGGCGAGTCTCATGTCGTTGGTGCCAACGGCGTTGCAGTACCTCACCGAGGGGCAGCCGGTGCCGTGGGGCCGCATGGCCTCCGAGGTGGTGGGGTGGTTCCTGTGGGTCGTCTTCCTGCCGGTGGTGCTGTGGGCGGCGAGGCGGTTTCCGCTCGAGCGTGGAGAAGCCATCGAGCGTTGGGGACGCAGCGCCGCGATGCACGTGTTGATCGGCAGCGGCGTGGCGGTGGGGTACGCCGTGCTGGTGCTGCTCAAGAGCCAACTGGTGCTGGCGCTCGGGACCGGCGATTTCGCGCCCTACTTGTGGGGCCAGCTGCCGGGGTTCGTCTTCGGTGGCTTCTACATCTACTTCCTGATCTATTGGATGATGCTCGCCCTGGTGCTGGCGGCGGGGTACTACCGCCGGCTGCGGGCCCGCGAGATCGAGCTCGAGCGGCTGGCCGCCGACCTCTCGCGCGCCCAGCTGCAGATGCTGCAGCTGCAGCTCGATCCGCATTTCCTGTTCAACGCCCTCAACGCGGTCGCCGCGCTGGTGCACACCGACGCCGACAAGGCAGAGGAAGTCGTCGGCATGCTGGGTGATTTCCTGCGCCGGTCGCTGCAGAACTCGCACAAGCAGGAAGTCCTGCTGCGCGAGGAGGTCAACTTCCTCGAGCTCTACCTGGGCATCGAGCGCGCCCGCTTCGGCGAAAGCCTGCGGGTCGAGATCGCCGTCGAGCCCTCGCTGGGCGGCGAGCAGGTGCCGCAGCTCATCTTGCAGCCGCTGGTCGAGAACGCCATCCGTCACGGGATGCGGAGCGGCAAGGCGCTGCGCGTCGACGTCCGGGCGCGGGCGATCGACGAGCGCACGTTGGAGCTGCGGGTGCGCGACGACGGCCGCGGGTTGGTGCCCGGCGGGCCGCTGCGCGAAGGAGTCGGCCTGAGCAACACCAAGGCCAGGCTGTCGCAGCTCTACGGCGACGGCCACAGCTTCACCCTGGCGGCGGCGGCGCAGGGTGGAGTGGAGGCGATCGTGACCCTGCCGCGGCGCGCCCGCCGTGCCGCCGCCGGCACACCCCAATCTCTGGACCCGGGAACGCTGGTAGTCGACGGCGGGCCTTAGTAATCACTCTATCGACGAAGGAGACGCCATGATTCGAACCGTGATCGCCGATGACGAGCCGCTTGCCCGCGAGCGGCTCCGCCAACTGCTGCGCAACCACGCCGACATCCAGATCCTGGCCGAGTGCGTGGACGGCCGCGAGACCGTCGACGCCATCCGCGCCCACCTGCCGGACTTGGTGTTTCTCGACGTGCGCATGCCCGAGATGGACGCTTTCGGGGTGATCGAGGAAATCGGCGCCGAGCATTTCCCGGAAGTGGTGTTCGTCACCGCCTACGACCAGTATGCGGTGCGCGCCTTCGAGGTGCGGGCGCTCGACTACCTGCTCAAGCCGATCGGCCGCGAGCGCTTCGCGCGCGCCCTCGAGCGCGCCCGCTCGCGGATGACCGGCAACGGGCACGGCGCCTCCAACGGTGAGCAGGGCGAGCTGGCGCAGAAGCTGCGCTCGCTGATCGACGAGGCCAAGAGCGAGCCCGAGTACCTCGAGCGCCTGCTCATTCGCAAGGGCGAGCGCATGGTGCTGGTGCGTCTCGACGAGGTCGACTGGATCGACGGCGCCGGCAACTACCTCGAGCTGCACGCCGGCAAGACCACCTATCTCCTGCGCCACACGCTTTCCGGGCTCGAGTCGCGGCTCGATCCGCACAGCTTCCTGCGCATCCACCGCTCGACCATCGTCAACGTCGACCGCATTTCGGAGCTCCATCCGACGTTCGCCGGCGATTACGTGGTGACGCTACGCGACGGCACCCAGCTCTCGCTCTCGCGGACTTACCGCGGCAAGGTGGAGCAGCTCGCCGGCCGGCACGCGCGGGCATGAGGTTTCGACAGCCACAGCGCCTGCTGGTCGCCCTCGGGCTCCTGCTGGTCTCGACCCGCCTCCTCGGGGCGGCCTCGACGGCGGAGCTCGCGGCGCAGGTGCGGGCTGCGGAGACCGCCTTCGCCAAAACCATGGCCGACCGCGATCACGCCGCGTTCGCCGGCTTCATCGCCGACGAGGCGGTGTTCTTCGGCGCCGGCGTGCTGCGCGGCAAGGCGGCCGTGGTCGAGGGCTGGAAGCCGCTCTACGCCGACAAGGCGGCGCCGTTTTCCTGGCGGCCGGAAGAGGTGGAAGTGCTGGATTCCGGCAAGTTGGCGATCAGCAGCGGACCGGTCCTCGGCCCCGACGGCAAGCGCAGCGGAACCTTCAATTCGATCTGGCGGTTGGAGCCGGATGGCAAGTGGCGGGTGATCTTCGACAAGGGCTGCCCGCCCTGCGACTGCGGCAAATGACGCCCTAAAGCATCAGGGCGGCCACGATGGCCGCCCCGAGGAGTGCGAGGGAGTAGGAGTTTTCGCGACCCGCTCTCCGCTGCAGAGAGTAAGCAGCGGCGGTCGGACGGTAAAGAGCCCGGGGACCAGGGGCCGTCGAAACGCTGCCAGCCGCTGGCCCCACGCGGCGAACCGTGGCGCGGGTCAGCGGACCGCCAGCACTCCTCGCATCATCCGCGCGTGCATGGTGCACACGTACTCGTATTCGCCCGGCTCGTTCGGTGCCCGCAACTCGAGCGCCGTGCTCTCGCCGGCCGCCTGGAGCACCCGGGTCGCCCGGTCGAGCTCGGGCAGCGCCAGGTCGTGGCTCATCCCGGCGTCGTCGTTGCGCAGCTCGAGGCGCAGCGCCTCGCCCGGCGCTGCGTACAGGGTCGGATTGGGCGAGCCCTGGCCGGCTTCGAAAAACGCCATGTCGCGAGCCACCAGCGAAACCGTCCGCATCTCCGGCCGTGCCGCGGCGCGCAGCGAGAAGCCCGCGACCGCGGCCGCCAGAATGAGCGCCAAGGGCACCAGCAGGGCCCGCGGGCGTTGCGAGAAGTGGCGAATGAGCGCCGTCATTGGATGAGCATTCCGGTGGCGTACATGATCAGAAAGCCGCCGACCAATCCTGCGGCGACCGGCGCGCTGCGCAGGTACTCGCCGATCGGCCGCGAGCCGGCGACGCCGCGCGCGATCTGCACGATCACCTGCGCGATGGCGCCCGCGCCGAGGGCCAGGAACAGCACCGACAGGACCGGCGAGTAGACGAAGCCTCCCAGCCAGGCGCCGGCGATGGTGGGCACGCCGCCGATTACACCGAGCAGCAGCAAGCGGCGCCACGAGGCGCGCTGGCGTGGCCAGGGGTGCGACGATCGCCAGGCCCTCGGTGGTGTTGTGCAAGGGTGAAGCCGATCGATCAGCAGGGTACCGAGCGCTGCCTCGCCTAGAGCCAACGCAGCGCCGATCGCCAGGCCCTCGCCGAAGTTGTGCAGGCCGATGCCGATCGCCACCAGCAGCGCGGTGATCCAGGCCGCGTCCGCCCTTGGCGCGGCGCGAGAGCCAGGCGCCCAGCGCTTCGAGCGCCAGATAGGCGCCGGCGAAGCCGAGCACCGAGCAACGCCACGCCCTGGAAAGCTCCCGGCAGGGCGTCGGCGATCTCGCGCGCCCTCGTGCAAGGCGTCGACCAGCAGGAAAAGCAGCAGGCCGAGGGTGAGGGCGAGCAGGAAGTCGAGCGCCCGCGGTCCCAGCGGCCGACCAGCGGGTACCAGAGCAGGCCGAGCGCCACCGGGATCACACCGACGTAGATACCCGATCAGTGCGAAGAGCCAGGACCGCGCGCAGCGTCGGCTGCGGCGTCGGCAGCGCCACCGCGATCTCGTGCTCGAAGGTGAGGCCGTTGCGCGTGATCAGCTTGATGAAGTGGGTCTCGCCGGTCACCCAGGGATAGGGGATGCGAAGCTCGCGCGCGCCCCAGGCGTCCGAGCTCGCCCGGCGGGCTCTGGGTGAAGGTCCAGTAGGCGTCGTCCACCTGACCACCTGAGCGATGGTCAGCCGGATCGGGCCCGTCGTTGAGCACTCGACAGACGGATCTCGTTCGGCGCCAGGGTCGACGCGCGTGAAGGCCAGCACCTCGATCGGCGGCACCTCGCCGCGCAGGGCTTCGGCCGGCCTCGAGCGCACGATCCAGCACCAGCAGGACGCGCGAGCAGCGCCAGCGGCAGCAGCGGCCAGGAGCAAAGTCTTCGAGTGCTTCACGGGCAGCTCAGACCGCCTCGAACATTCCCATCCAGCCGAGCTCCGCGAACTCGCTCTGGTGGGCGTGGAACATGAACTGGCCGGGGTAGCGGAACGTGGTCTCGAGGATCGCGCGCTCGCCCTGGCAGAGCATGACGGTGTCGGTCATCTCGCTCGGCTTGCAGCGACGTGCCGGTGCGGTAGACATTGAAGAACATGCCGTGCAGGTGGAAGCTGTTGACCAGGTCGAACTCGGTCACGTTGACCAGGTAGATCCGCACCAGCTTGCCGACTTCCACCGCGATCGGCTCCTGCATGTGGAAGTGCGCCGCGGTGTTGACCGCGTAGACCTCGTTGTCGGCGTCGAAGTTGGTGTCGAAGCCGTTCATCACCATCACCATCTCGTCGGCCGGCGGCCGCGGCGTGCGGGGGTCGACGATGAAGGCGCCGTAGAGGCCCTTGTGGATGTGCCGCTTCAGCGGCACCGCGTGGCAGTGGTAGAGGTGGAGGCCGAACGGATCGGCGTCGAACTCGTAGAGGAACTCGCCGCCCGGACGGCACCTGCGTGCTCGGGCAGCGAGCCGTCCATCTCCGGCGGATGCCAGCCGTGGAAGTGCATGGTGTGCGGGATGCGAGCCCTGGTTGAGGAAGCGGACCCGCATCCGGTCACCCTCGGTGGCGCGGATGGTCGGGTCCGGGGACCTGGCCGTTGTAGGTCCAGGCGGGGAAGAAGACGCCCGGCGCGATCTCGATCTCGCGGTCGACGGCGAAGATCTCGTACTCGCGCAGCAGCGAGCCGTCCTGCGCGCGGCGTCTCGCGGTAGTAGCGCGACCGGGTTTCCTCGTCGACGTGCGAGAAGTTCCAGGCTGCGCAGGAACGCCGAAGGATCGAAGAGCGAGCGGTCGAACGTTCCGACCACCCCCAGCGCGTGCCCGGACGGGTGGGCTGCGTGGGTCGCGTAGCCCGGAGCTGCAGGACTCGTCTGCTGCCGCGGCAGCGCCGCCGCCACGCCGGCTCCCAGCGAGCCGATGCCGGCGAGGCGCAGGATGGAGCGGCGGGAAACGTCGGTTTTGGGCATGGGCGGCGGACTTTGAGTACTCAAAATACTAACGTCAAGAAGGCCAAGCTGTCAACTCGGGGTTTTGAAGTACGCTTGCCGCATGCCCACGAGCACGGTCGAGGACTACCTGAAGACCATCCTGCTCGAGGAGCCGCGGGCCACCGGCGAGCGCGTCCCGATGGGCCAGATCGCGACCGCCCTGAGCGTCGCGCCGGGCACCGTCACCGCGATGATGAAGACCCTGTCCGACAGCGGCCTGGTGGATTACGAGCCTCGCGGCGGCGTCGTTCTCACCGATGCCGGCCGCCAGCTCGCGGCCCACGTGGTCAGGCGCCATCGGCTGGTGGAGCTCTTCCTGGTCGAAATCGTCGGCCTCGACTGGAGCGAGGTACACGCCGAGGCCGAGCTGCTCGAGCATGCCGTTTCGGAGCGGGTCATCGAGCGCATCGACGAGCTCCTGGGCCATCCTTCGGTCGATCCCCACGGCGACCCGATTCCGAACCGCAGCGGAGAGGTCGAAAATGGCGCTCGGCCGAGCCTGCTGGAGTGTCCGACCGGAGTGTCGCTGCGGGTCGTGCGGGTGACCGATCAGAGCGTCGAGTTCCTCCGCCTGGTCGAGCGCTCCAGGTTGATGCCGGGCAGCCGGGTAACCGTTTCGGCCCGCGACGAAGCCGCGGACACCGTGGACCTGCGGCTCGACGGCGGGATTTCGCTCTCGCTGGGACAGCGAGCGGCCTCCAAGATCCTCGTCGAGCCGGCACGGCGCGGCTGACCTCTCCACGGCAGAGGTCGGGGGAGTAAGGACGCCTTGACAATATTTTAGTTATTTCTAAACTATGGCCATGGCCGAACCGCTCGCCCTCCTTGCCGCACCGCGCCGGCGCGAGATCTTGCGCTTGGTCTGGCGGCGCGAGCTCGGGGCGGGTGAGATCCATCGTGCTCTGGCTGATGTCACGTTCGGGGCGGTGTCCCAACAACTCGGAATGCTGGAGCGCGCCGGCTTGGTGCAGTCCCGGCGCGAGGGTCGTCACCGCTTTTATCGCGCCCGCCCGGAGGCTCTCGGACCGGTCGCGGCGGCGCTCGAGGCGATGTGGGACGACGCGCTCTACACGCTGCGCCTGCATGCCGAGCTCGAGGCCGGCCGGCGCGGTCCCTCGCCGCGCCGGCGAATTTCCCGGAGGAAGCGACCATGACAGACCTCGTTCACACGCTCGAACGCACCGTCTTGGTGCGCGCGCCACGCGCCACGGTGTTTCGATATTTCAACGACAACGAGCGCTGGGCGGCGTGGTGGGGGGCCGGTTCGACGATCGAGCCGCGACCGGGAGGTGCGGTCTACATCCGCTATCCGAACGGAGTGGAGGCCTCCGGCGTCGTGCTCGAGATCGCCGAGCCCTTGCGGCTGAGCTACACCATCGGCTTCAACTCGGGTCAGCCCCTTCCGCCCGGCGCTTCCCGCGTCACCATCGATCTCGCCGAGCACCCAGCGGGGACCGAGCTCACTCTGCGGCACGACTTCGCGGAACCGGCCGTGCGCGACCATCACGTCCAGGGCTGGCGGTATCAGCTGGCGGTGTTCGCCAACGTCGTGGCCGACGGGCACTTCGCCGGTGCCTCCGCCATCGCCGACGACTGGTTCGCCGCCTGGTCGGAGCCGGATGGCGCGCTCCGCGAAGCCCTGTTGGCGGAGATCGCCTCGCCGGGCGTGCGCTTTCGCGACCGCTACAGCAACATCGACGGGCTCGAGGATCTCAAACCGCATCTCGCTGCGGTGCATGTCTTCATGCCCGGCTCGCGGCTGGAGCGTCGTGGCGAGATCCGCCATTGCCAGGGGACGCTGCTCGCCGACTGGACCGCCTCCGGCGCCGGGGGGAGCGAGGGCCGCGGCACCAATGTCTTCACGCTCGGCCCGGACGGCCGCATCCTCGAGGTGATCGGGCTCTGGCAGCCTTCCTCGGCTTGAGACCTCAGCTGGGATAGTTCGACGGCTTGACGGGGTCGGTCTTGGGCTGCAGGTCACGCGCGAATCGCTTGGCACGCGAACCGCCGGTCTTCGGCTCCCAGACCAGGCCGTAGTTGCTGACCCCCTTGAGGATCATGGCCATCGCCTCGTCGGGCGAGTCGGTCAGCCGGACCAGTTCGAGATCCTGCGGGCTGATGGTTCCCTCGTGCACCATCTTGGCGTGGATGAACTCCATCAGCCGGCGCCAGTAGGTGGCGCCCATGAGGACGAGCGGGAAGTCCTCGATCTTGCCGGTCTGCATCAAGGTGAGGGTCTCGAACACCTCGTCCATGGTGCCGAAGCCGCCGGGCAGGACGACGAAAGCGTGCGAGTACTTGACCAGCATCACCTTGCGCACGAAGAAGTAGCGGAACTCGATCCAGCGGTCGACGTAGTCGTTGGGTGCCTGCTCGAAAGGCAAGGTGATGTTGACGCCGACGGACAGTCCGCCCGCCTCCTTGGCGCCGCGATTGGCGGCCTCCATGATGCCCGGTCCGCCGCCGGTCATGACGGTGAACCCGGCCCGCGCCAGGCGCGAGCCCATCTCGCGGCCGAGCGCGTAGTAGGGATGGCTCTCGCGAAAGCGGGCCGAGCCGAAGACGGTGACGCAGGGGCCGAGGAAATGAAGGGCGCGAAAGCCGCGGATGAACTCGAAGAAGATCCGCACCGCGCGGCCGAACTCCCACGTTCGGGTATGCGGGCCGGAGAGGAAACGACCCTCTTCCGGAATCCGGGTGCCCTTGCCCCAGCGCGGATCGTTCTTGGGCTCGGTCACCGAGCCAGTCTAGCCGAGCCTTGGCGGCGAGCCATGCCGTGACGTGCGTTCCCGACTCAGGTCAGCTCGACGTAGGCGACCTCCTCGAAGCAATCGACGACCCGCACGGGCTCTTCCCGACGGGCGTCGGCGATCGGGAGCAGGCGGCGCTCCTCGTCGTCGCAGATCTGCTGGGCGACGTCGGCGGCGTAACTCAGCCATGAACGCGCCGCGGCCGGATCGAGCGTCATTTGGAGGCGCGCGAGGGCCTCGGTGAGTGCGTCGCGCTCGATCGCCAGAATCTGCCGCGAACCCTGGTGGATGGCGAGGGTGTCGTTCAGCGCTCGCAGCAGCTCTGCCTCGGTGGTCAGATGACGATGGACTGCCCTAGACAGGACGGCGCCGGCCTGCTTCTGTTGCTCGATTCTGCCCCGCTGTGCAGCCTCGCGGCAGGCGAGAATCAAGGGCGTCAGATCGTGGATTTCATCGCGCAACATTTCGCTGGTCGTCATGGCTGTCCTCCTGATTCGAAGCCTGGACCCGCAGGCCCGTGGCGCCGACCCCCGCCCAGGTGGCGGCGCGAGCGCCGCCGGGCAGCGCGGCCCCGCCCCTCCGGGTGGCGTGGCCTTCCCTTGTAAGCTCGCGCGCTCATGAGCCGGGGGCGCAGACTCGACGTGGTGGTGGTGGGGGCCGGCATCACCGGCTTGGCCGCCGCGCACCACCTGCGCCGTGCCGGGCGCTCGGTGGTCGTGCTCGAGGCGGGATCGCGGGCCGGCGGAACGATCGAGAGCGTCGGGCGCGAGGGTTTCCTATTCGAGCTCGGGCCGGCGCTGCTGTCCTCGCGGCCCGGGGTCGATTTGGCGCGCGAGGTTGGGCTCGAAAACTCGCTCATCGAGGCCGCCCCGGTCGCCGCCCGCCGCGAGGTGTGGACCGGAAAGCGGCTCGAACCGGTGCCGGAGAACCCGCTCGATCTCCTCACCACGCCGCTGCTGTCGGCAGGCGCCAAGCTCCGGCTGCTGCGCGAGCCGTGGGCGAGCGCGGCCCCGCCGGGAGAAGAATCCCTGGCCGCTTTTGCCCGCCGCCGGCTGGGTGCCGACGCCGCCCGTCTGGCGCTGTCGCCGCTGGTTGCCGGGCTTTGGGCGGGCGATCCCGAGCGGCTGAGCGCGCAATACGCCTTCCCGGATCTCTGGGAGATGGAGCGCCGTCACGGCAGTCTGCTGCGAGGTCTGCGCGCAGAGTCGGGGCGGCCGAGCTCGACGCCATGGAGTTTCCGCGCCGGCCTCGAGGAGCTGCCGCGCGCCCTCGCTGCCGGGCTCGATGTTCGCTTCGGCGCAGCCTGCCGCTCCATCGCCCGCTCCGGCGACCGCTACGCGGTGGCGACGGACGACGGGCTATGGACGGCTGCCGGCGTCGTTCTGGCGTGCCCCGCGCATTCCAGCGCCGAGTTGCTCTCGGCCGCGACCGCCGGCAAGAGTCGCACCCTGGCGGAGATTCCGTACGCGCCAGTGGCGATCGTCGGCATCGGCGCGTCGCGGGCCGACCTGCGGCACGATCTCGACAGCGCGGGCTTCCTGGTGCCCCGCGATTCGGGCCTGCGGGTGCTCGGCTGCCTGTTTCTGTCGGCCTTGTTTCCCGAGCGCGGTTCACGGGCGGACGCCACGCTGGTCGCCGTGCTCGGCGGAACCACCGAGCCCGCCGTGGCGCGGTGGAGCGCCGCACGGCTCGTCGAAGCCACGATGGAGGACCTAAGGAAAACTGTCGGACTGCGTGGAGAGCCGCGTGCCAACGTGGTGCGCAAGCTGCCCCGCGCGCTGCCGCAGTACGAGGTCGGTCACGGCCGCTTCCTGGGGCTGATCGACGAGCTCGAGAGCGAGCTTCCCGGAGTGCTCCTCGCCGGCTCCTACCGAGGTGGCATCTCGGTCGGCGATTGTCTGGTCCGGGGTGAGACGGCGGCCCGGCGGCTGATCGAGAACGCGCCGCCGAGGCCCCGGCGGCGAGCAAACCGGTGAGGGGGTCTGGCGCGTATTCTGCACGTTGGAGAAAGGGACACCCCCATGAACCTCCGAATCCGCGCCGCCCACCTGCTCTTCGCCGCCGCCCTGCTGGCTTGTTCCGGCACGGGCGGTGAGGCCCAAGGAGACGATCGCGTGAAAGCCGAGCAAGCCGCCGCACGCAACGACGCGTTCCAGTTGTCCGCCATCGACGCCTCGATCAAAGTCACCAAGACCGACGAGGAGTGGAAGAAGATCCTCACTCCCATGCAGTTCCAGGTCCTCCGCCAGGCCGGCACCGAGCGTGCCTTCACCGGCGAGACCTGGAACAACCACGAGCACGGAAAGTATCGCTGCGCCGGCTGCGGCCTGGTGCTTTTCCTCTCCGACGACAAGTTCGAGTCGGGCACCGGCTGGCCGAGCTTCACCCGGCCCGCCGCGGCCGACCGTGTCGCCGAGCGCGAGGACCGCAGCTTCTTCAGCATCCGCACCGAGGTCCTCTGCCCGCGCTGCGGCGGCCATCTGGGACACGTCTTCCCCGACGGTCCGCCGCCGACCGGGCTGCGCTACTGCATGAACTCGGCGGCGTTGAAGTTCGAAGCAACGCCTCGCTGACCTCTCCCCGGCGCTCACGCGCCTGCCCTCCCTACAGGGGAGGGGCCCGTACTTCACGGATGCTCCACTGACTACGCCCCCTCCCCTGTAGGGGAGGGGGTCGCGCGAAGCGCGGGGGGAGAGGTCAGGCCGCGGGTTCGCGAACCTGCTCGGCTGGCTGCGGCGTCATTTCCCGAGTCGTATCGACGCGCGGCGTGATCTTGTCGATCTCGCGCGCCAGCGACTTGCCCGAGAAGAGCGCCTTCAGCTTCAACCGGAGATAGTCGAGCTCGGCGCGCAGCCACAGCCGCGCGCCGCGCAGGGCCATCAGCGCCGGGTTGTGGTCCAGGTTGTAGAACGCTTTGATGCGCATTCCGGCGTTGCGCCGGTCGGCTTCGCCCATGGCGCGGCGGGCGAGCGCGATCCTGCGGAACCGGCGGTTGTAGAGCACCATCGCGTGGTAGGCGAAGAACGCCTCCTTCGGGCCCAGCACCGGCATCCAGTGGTAGCGCTTGTAGATCTTGTAGGCCGGGATGACGACGAAGATGTAGTACTGCGCGGTATCCATCAGGAACGACGCCGACAGCAGGTCCGCCTCGCCCATGTAGATGTACTTGTCGAGGTAGGCGCCCCTGAAGAAGCGGTGGTACGAGCGCACGAACGTCTCGTTGTGGATGGCGATCTTCTCGGTCAGCGCCGGCGCGGGTTCGCCGGCGAAGTCCGCCAGCACGATGCGCGTCGTCGCCTCCGCGGTGAAGCCGACGTGGTCGAGGCCGGGCGAGTAGTAGGGATCCAGGAACGCCGCCGCGTCGCCGACCAGCGCCCAGCCCTCGCCCATGTACTGCTTGCTGACGTAGGGGAGGTGGGAATAGAAGCGCAGGTCCTCCGGCCGGTGGGAGGCGCCCTCGAGGAGCTCCATGCAAAGGGGATTGGCGCGCAGGAACTCGAGGTAGGCGGCTTCCTTGTCGGGCTGCTCGTGCAGCTTGAGGATGCGCTTGTCGAAGACGATTCCGACCGAGGTCTCGCCGTTGCCGAGCGGGATGAACCAGGTCCACGAGCCGTAGCCCATGTAGTGATTGGTCGCCAGCCGGCGCGGCGAGACGTTGCGGGCGGCGAACTCGAGATCCTCCGCCGCCAGGTCGTCGATGTGCTTGAGGTTTTTCCAGCGGCACCAGATGGCGGCCGTCGGATGGAGCTGGTCGCGCTGGATCAGGCCCAGCTTCTTGCCCAGCACGGTGGCCCGGCCGCTGGCGTCGAGCACCCATCGGCAGCGCACCGTCTCGACGCGGCCGTCCTGTTCGACGGTCACCCGATGGTCGAAGGATCCGAGCTCGACGTCGCGCACCCGCGCCGGGCGGCGCAGCTCGGCGCCCGCTTCGACGGCGCAGGCGAGGACGTGCTCGTCGAGGGCGTCACGGCGCAGCTGAAACGAGGGCACCGTCGAGCGCACGAAGCCGCCGGCCTCGCTGGCCTCTGAATGCCGCGTCACGTCCCCGTTGCGGAACCAATAGCGTAGTCCCTCTTTGAAGAGCTGCTCGTCTTCGAGGTGCCGCCACAGGCGCAGGCGGCGGGTGAGGAACATGCCCGACATCTCGGTCGTCGCCTCACCGACCTTCTCGTCGAAGGCGGCGAGCTTCTCGACGACCAGCACGCGCAGGCGCGGATTCTCGCGCCGCAGGAGCAGGGCGGCAGAGGCGCCGGCGATGGCGCCGCCGAGGACGACGACGTCGTAAGTGGATTCGCTCATGCGTCGAATATTCTACGCGCTCGCCGACCTCGTCATCGGAAACCTTCTATACTTCTCGGCCACCCCGGAGTCCCGATGACCTTCCTCGAGCTGGGCCTCAAGCTGTTCCTGCAATTGACCGTCATCCTGGCGGTCTGCCGGATCGTCGGCTGGCTGGGACGGCGCTACCTCGGGCAGACCCAGGTGGTGATGGAGATGATCGCCGGCGTCCTCCTGGGACCGTCGCTCCTGGGCCTCTTCTTCCCCGAAGTCCAGGCCTGGCTCTTCCCGAAGACGTTCGCGGTCGCCGGCGGCGGCGGTGCCACGGCCGAGGTGATGCACCCGTCGATGGCGGTGCTGTCGGCGTTCTCGCAGATCGGGCTCGTGCTCTACATGTTCATCGTCGGCCTGGAGTTCAACGCCGGTCACCTGCGCTCGAGGCTGCGCGGCGCGCTGCTCATTTCGGCGGCCGGCATCGTGGTGCCGTTCATCCTCGGCGGCGCGCTGGGTCTGCAGCTTGCTGACCGCCGCGATCTTTTCACCGATCAGGTGACCGCCTTTTCGGCGGTGCTCTACATGGGCGCCTCGATGTCGATCACCGCCTTCCCGATGCTGGCCCGCATCCTCTTCGAGCGCGGCATCGCCGGCACGCGGATGGGGACGATCACCCTCGCCGCCGGCTCGATGGACGACGCCGTGGCGTGGTGCATCCTCGCCGTGGTGCTGGCGACGATCAAGTCGTCGCCGCTCCTCGCCGTGGTGACGATCGGCGGCGGCGTGCTGTACGGCGTGATCATGGTGGCGGGCGGCAAGCGGCTGTTCACCGCCTTCGAGCGGCGATTCGAACGCGAGAACGGTCTGTCGGTCGACAGCTTCACGATGGTGATCCTGGCGGTGATGCTGTGCGGCCTGGCGACCGACGCCATCGGCATCCACGCCGTTTTCGGCGGCTTCGTGTGCGGCGCGGTGATGCCGCGCGGGGCGTTCGGCAAGGCGGTGCGGGAGCGAGCCGAGATGCTGGTGACCACGCTGCTCCTGCCGGTCTTCTTCGTTTTCTCCGGCCTCAATACGCGCATCGGCCTGCTCAACAGCACCAGCCTGCTCGGCATCACCGCGCTGGTGATGCTCATCGCCATCGTCGGCAAGGGCGTGGCCTGCATGCTGGCGGCGCGCCTCGGCGGCGAGACCTGGCGCGATTCGGCGGCGATCGGCACGCTGATGAACGCGCGCGGCCTGATGGAGCTCATCATCCTCAATATCGGCCTGCAGGCCGGCATCATCACGCCGACCCTGTTCACCATCCTCATCCTGATGGCGATCGTCACCACGGTGATGGCCTCGCCGCTCTACCTGTGGATCGCCGGCCGGGCGCCCGCTGCCGTTCCCTCCGGCAGCCGGGAGGTGAGCGCGCATGGCTAGCGAACTGCCGCGCGCGGCCGTCGGCTGCGCTCTCCTGACCGTGGTGTGGGCCTGCGCCGGCGGGGCGTCCAATCCAGCGGAGCCGCGCACGCCGGCGGCGCAGGTCGATCAGCCGGTGGTGCTGGCGATCGGCGAGACGGTGAAAGTCGACGAGCTCGGGCTCGAGCTGTCACTGCGTGCAGTCGAAGCGGATTCGCGATGCCCGAGCGACGTCACCTGTGTCTGGGCGGGGGACGCGGTCGTGCAAGTCGCGGTGACGCCGGCGAACGGCGAGGCGCAGACACTTCAGCTCCACACTCATCTCGATCCGAAGGCGGCCACGATCGGCGAGGCCAGAATCGAGCTGCTGGATCTGGCGCCCTATCCGAAGTCCAGCTCACGCATCGAGCCGCAGGCTTACCGGGCGACGTTCCGGGTCGGACGCGCCCGGTGAGCGACAACGCCCTGCGTCCGCTGGCCCCGCTCGACACCGCGCCGCTTTTCGCGGGGCTCGGTGGCGAGCTCCTCGCCCTGCTGCGCTCGCTGAGCGCCGAACAGTGGTGCTGGCCGACGCTTTGCCGCGCTTGGCAGGTGCGCGATATCGCGGCCCACTTGCTCGATTCGGGAGTGCGCCGGATCTCGGTCGATCGCGACGGCCATTTCGCCCCGCCGCCTGCCGCGCCGATCGCGTCGTACCAGGATCTGGTCGTTTTCCTCAACCGGCTCAACGCGGAATGGGTGACCGCGATGCGCCGTGTGAGTCCGCGGGCGCTCGTCGATCTCCTCGAAGTCGTCGAGCGCGACCTGCCCGGAGTCTTCGCGGCGCTCGACCCCCAGGCCCGCGCGACATTTGGCGTGTCTTGGGCGGGCGAAGATTCGTCGCCGGTTTGGTTCGACGTGGCGCGCGAGCTCACCGAGCGCTGGCACCATCAACAGCAGATCCGTCTCGCGGTCGGCGCGCCGCCGCTCGACGATCCGCGCTGGTCGCGGCCGGTGCTCGAGACCTTTCTCCGCGCCCTGCCGCATCGCTATCGCGAGGTGTCGGGTGCGGAGGGAACGGCCCTGGTGTTGAAGATCTTCGGGCGCGAGGAGTATCCCTTTACCCTCCGCCGCGACGGCATGGCTTGGCAGTTGTGGCACGGAACGGCGAGCTCGCCGTCGGCCACGGTAATCCTGTCGGAGGAAATCGCCTGGCGAGTTCTAACCCACGGCATTCCGGCCCGCGAGGCGCGGCAGCGCGCGACCCTTGGCGGTGACGTTGCCTTGGTCGAGCCGCTCTTCACCACCCTCGCCGTCATGGCCTGAGCAGGCGAGCCACCGCCTAAGCCGTAAGCCGCGACAGAGCCTCGCGGTCGAGCTTGCCGCGCGAAGTGCGTGGCAACTCGCGACGAAAACGATGCTGCGCGGGACCTTGTGGTCCGCCAGATGCTCGCGGCAGTGCCGGGTGACGGTGTCGTAGGAGAGGGCCTGCGGAGCGCAGGCGATGACCGCGCGCAACAGCGGATCGGCGCGCTCGCCGTTCAAGCCGAGAACGGCGACGTCTTCGACACCGGGGAGCCGCCGGACCACGTCCTCGACTTCGCGCGGATCGACGTTCTTGCCGCGCACGATCACCAGGTCGTCGGCGCGGCCGCGCAGCCGCAGCTCGCCGCCGTGCCACTCGGCGAGGTCGGAGGCGGTGAACGCGCCGCCGCTGAGGCGGGGGTCCGGTGACGGCAACGCGCCCAGCGCGACGGCACGCGAGCGCACGACCGGGCGGCCGAGATCGTCGAGCGTGATGGTCACGCCCTCGACCGGCGTTCCCACGGTGCCGCGGCTGGCGGCGTCGCCGCGGCGGTCGAAGGTGATGCCGCCGCATTCACTCGAACCGTAGAAAACGTGCACCGGCACGCCCAGCCGCCGCTCGAACCGGGTGGCGGTGTCGGCGGACAGCGGCGCTCCGGCCGAGATGACGTGCCGCAGCTGCTCGGGCCACGCCGGCGGCTCGGCCAGCCGCGCCAGCGCCGCCAACCAGGCCGGAACCGACGGGAAGAAGGTGGCGCCGCAGTCGCGGGCGGCGTGAAGCGGCGACAACGGCCCGTCGCTGTCCGGCACCACCAACGTCACGCCCCGGCGTAGCGCCGGCAGCGCGAGACTCGAGAAGCCGTAGGAATGCGAGAGCGCGACCGCGGCGAGCGCGCGCTCGACGCCCGCCAAGCCCATGGTGGGCACGAGCTGATCGTCGTCGGCGGCGACGGCGTCGGCGCTCACCGCGATGCCCCGCGGTGTCCCGGTGCTGCCGGAAGTGAGCTTCACCAGGGCGGTGCCGTCGGGTAAGGCGACGTCCGCGCCCGCGCAGGATGTCCACTCGCAGGACTCCCCGGTTGCCCAGCCGTCACCGGCGGCCAGAACGCCGCAGGCGCCGAGCGCCTCGGCCATCGTCCGGCGAGCCGCCGGCGGCATGGCAGCGTCGCAGAGCAAAGGCACGGCGCCGGCGCGGCGCAGCGCGATCCAGCCGGCCAGGAAGGCAGGGCCGTTCGGGACGGCGAGGGCGACCAGCCGGCCGCTCACCACCGGCAGCCGCGCGGCGATACCGAGCGCAGCACGGTCGACGGTCGCGGCGTCGGCTGCGCGCATCGGCGAGACCACAAGCGGCCGGCTCGGGTGCGCGGCCAACAGGTTCTCGAAATCGTCGAGTACGGGATCCTTCGGCATCTGGCGGCGCCCTGGGCCGATGTGCGGCCGCTTCGGACGCCTCGCTCGGCTACGGACTTGCGCGGTCCTTCCTAGTATACTGCCGCGCCGAAGCGCTCGCTCTGGCCGCAGGCGCGGCGCGCGAGCGCGGGCGCCCGAATTTCGCATGGAATACGACTACGACGTTGCGGTCATCGGCGGCGGCCCGGCGGGCTCCGCGGCCGCGGCGAAGCTCGCTCGCCTGCGCCGCAAGGTGGTGCTGTTCGAGAAAGATCGCTTCCCGCGCTTTCATATCGGCGAGTCTCTGCTCGCCACCTGCAACGAATTCTTCGCCGAGCTCGGGGTCACCGACAAGATCCGCGCCGCCGGCTTCACCGAGAAGTGGGGAGCGAGCTTCGGTCCGGCGGACGGCTCGACCGAGGCCTACGCCGACTTCACCGCCTCGGGACAGGTGCCCATTCCGCAGACCTGGCAGGTGAAGCGCGAAGTTTTCGACGATCTGCTCCTGCGCCACGCCGCCGACTGTGGGGTTCGAGTACGCCAGGAGACGCGCGTCTACGAGGCCGTGTTCGACGCGAAAGGCGCCACCATCGTGGTCGGCGACGCCGAGGACGGCACCGCCGAGCGACGCCGTTTGCAGGTGCGCGCGGTGATCGACGCTTCGGGCCGGTTGGGCTTCCTGGCGCGCAAGTTCCGGCTGCGCACCGACGAGCCCCGTCTCGCCAACATCGGTATCTACGCCCACTACAGCGGCGTGCCCCGTCTCGAGGGACGCCGGGCGGGCGACATCCGCATCGTCGGGCGCGACGACATGGGATGGTTCTGGTTCATTCCCGTGTCGCCGGAGCTGATGTCGGTCGGAGTCGTTCTGCGGCGCGAGGTCTTCGATGCCTGGCCGCGCATGTCGTCGGACGAAGCTCTGGCGCGCGCCATCGCCGACACTCCCGCGGCGGCGGAGCTGATGCGCCACGCCAAACGCGAATGGCCGGTGCGGGTGGAGAAGGACTTCTCCTACCAAGCGAGCCAGTACGCCGGCGATCGCTGGCTGCTGGCGGGCGACGCGGGGTCCTTTCTCGACCCGGTCTTTTCCACCGGGGTGACGATCGCGCTGGAGTCGGGCATCGAAGCCGCCGTGGCGCTCGATCGCGCGCTCGCCGCCGGCGATCTGTCGCGCGACGCCTTCGCCGCGTTCGAGAAGCGCTCGCGGGCCCGTTACCTTTCGTTCCGGCGCTTCGTGCTGGCCTTCTACACACCGAATTTTCGCGATCTCTTCTTCCAGCCTGGTGGCGGTCCGCAGCTCTTCGACGCCGTGGTGACGGTGGTGGCCGGGCGCTGGTCGCCGAGCTGGTGGCGTCGGCTCATGCTGCGGGTCTTCTTCTTCCTGGTCTGGCTGCAGAAGTATGTGCCGGTCGTGGCGCGCGTGCAGAAGCGCGCGGCGCCCTCGGCAGCGGCCGCGGTGGCGGAGGCGGGCGGCGGATGACCGAGATGGGCGCGCGCATCCGGCGGCTGCTGGTCGAGAACCTGCGCCTCGAGGGCCTCGAGCCGGAGAGCATCACCGACGACCAGCCGCTTTTCGGCGAGGGTCTCGGGCTCGACTCGATCGACGCTCTCGAATTGGTCGTGGCGCTGGAGAAGGAATTCGGTATCGCGATCGGCAACCAGGACGTCCAGCGCGACGCGCTCGCTTCGGTGACCGCCATCGAGCGCCTGGTGCGGGCGCAGTTGCAGCTGAACCGGGCAGCCCATGTCTGAGCCGCGAGTCGCGGTGACCGGGATCGGCGCGGTCTCCGGCTACGGCTGGGGGACCGACGTCCTCTGGCGTGGGTTGCGGGCCGGCGTCGCCGCAGTGCGCGGCTTCGACCGGTTCGATCACGCCGGCCACCGCACCCACGTCGCGGCGCAGGTTCCCTCGGCCTCGAACGGCGACGGGACGCTGTCGTGGTGCGACCACTTCGCTCTCGCGGCGGCGGCCGAAGCCTTGGCCGGCGCGGGACTGCCCGACGACCTCCGCCGGCTGGAGAGCGGGGTCTTCTTCTCGTCATCCACCGGCGGCATGTTCGAAGCCGAGAACTTCTTCGCCGACGTGCGCGGCGGCGAGCGCGGCCGGGTGGGCACGTTGCGCTCACAGCAAACCAGCGGACCCGGCGACGCGGTCGCTCGGCGTTACGGCGTGCGAGGTCCGGTCGAGACCATCTCCTCGGCCTGCGCTTCGGCTGCGCTCGCCATCGGCAGCGCGCTCGATGCCCTGCGCGCCGGCGAGGTGGATGTGGCGCTCGCCGGCGGCGCGGATTCGCTTTGCCGGCTGACCTATGCCGGCTTCAACTCGCTGCGCTCAGTCGACGCCGCGGCCTGCCGGCCGTTTCGCGCCGGCCGCCAGGGGCTGTCGCTGGGAGAGGGCGGCGCGGTGCTGGTGCTGGAGCGTCTGGACCAGGCCCTGGCGCGGGGTGCGCGGCCCCTCGCCATCCTGGCCGGCGCCGGAGCGTCCTGCGACGCGCATCACATGACCGCTCCCGATCCGAGCGGCGCCGGTGTTGCGCAAGCACTACGCCGGGCCCTGGACGACGCCGGCACCACGCCCGACGACATCGCCTTCGTGAACGCGCACGGGACCGGCACGCCGCTCAACGACGCCGCCGAATGGCAGGCGCTGTTGCGAGTCTTCGGCGGCCGCGCCGGCGCGGTGCCGGTCACCTCGACCAAGGGCGCGATCGGACACCTGCTGGGGTCGGCGGGCGCCATCGAGGCGGTGGCGACGATGCTTTGTCTGCTGGCCGGCGAGGTGCACCCCACGCCGGGGGGCGGCGCGGTCGACCCCGATTGCCCGGCCGATCTGGTGTTGGGACTGCCGCGTCCGGTGCCGGGGGCGCGCGCCGCCTTGTCGGCAAACTTCGCCTTCGGCGGCTCCAACGCGGCGCTGGTCTTTCATCACCCCGAGCGATTCGCGGCTTGAGCGACACGCCGGTCATCAGCGGCCTCGGCGTGGTCGCAGCGAGCGGCGCCGGTTGGCCGGCGCTCGCGCACGCGCTCGCCGAAGGCACGCCGCTGGGGCGCGAGATCGGTCGGGCGCCGGGCTACCACCGGCGACGCAGCGCCCGGCTGGCGGCGTTGGTCGGTGAGCTCGACACTGCGCGGTGGATTCCGGCGGCGGCGGCGCGCCGGATGAGCCCGCCGTCGCGCATGGCGGTCAGCGCGGCACGGCTGGCGCTCGCTGACGCCGGAGTCGATCCGGCGGCTTCGTTCGACGACACGGGACTGGTCGTGGCGACGTCCTTCGGCCCGGCGTTCTTCACCGAGAAGCTGCTGGCGACGATCTTCGACGAGGGACCGGAGGCCGCCTCACCGGCCCTGTTCACCGAATCGGTGGCGAGCGCCGCCGCCTCGCAGGTGGCGATCAACCTGCGAGCGCGCGGGCCCAGCCTCACCGTGACCCAGCGCGAGGCCGGGCCCCTGGTGGCGCTTCACGAAGGATTGAGGATGTTGCGGCACGGCCGCGCGCGCCGGGTGCTGGTCGGCGCGGTGGAGGAGATGACGCCGCTGCTGCACGCAATCCTCGACCGCTTCCGCGCCCTTGCCCGGCCCGACGCGCGGGGCGAAGAGCAGGCGCGGCCTTTCGATTCCGAGCGCGACGGGTTTCTCGCCGGTGAGGGCTCGACCTTCGTGCTCCTCGAGCGGCACGATGACGCCGCGGCGCGCGGCGCTCGCTGGCATTGCCGGGTGACGGCCAGCGTCTCGGCCTTCGACCCTTCGGCACCGCCGCACGATTGGGGCGACGACGCGGAGAGCCTCGCCGCTTCGTTGCGCCGCGGGCTCGAGCGCGCCGCCGTGCCCCTGGCGGAGGTCGATCGAGTGGTGTCCGGCGCTTCCGGGTCGGTGCGCGGCGACGCGCTCGAAGCGCGCACCCTGTGCGCCGCCTGGGCCGGCGGCGCGCTGCCGCCGATTCACGCTCCCAAGGCCGTGGTCGGCGAGTACGGAGGCGCGGCACTCGCCGCGGCGGTGCTCGTCGCGGGTGGCGCGACACCGGGTCCCACGCCTGGCTTTCGAGCCTCCGATCCCAAGCTCGGGATCGTGCCGCACGACGGCGGTCCCCTCCCGCCGCCGCGCCGCGTGCTGACCAGCGCGCTGGCGGCGGGCGGCGCCGCCGCTTGGGCGGTGCTCGAGACGGCGTAAGATCGCGCGGATCGAGCTTCATCCTCTGCCGCGATGTCCGTCCGCGACGATTCCCCCTACCCTCCGCCGGCCCTCCCGGGACGCCAGGAACTCGCCTATCGCGACGATCTGACCGGGCTCTACAACCGCCGGTTGCTGACCGAGCTGCTCAACGCGGGCTGGCCGGCGCTGGTCGAACGCCATGGCACCGTGGCGCTCATCTTGCTCGATCTCGATCTGTTCAAGGAGGTCAACGACACCTGGGGCCACATGGCGGGTGACGAGGCTCTGCGCGCGGCTGGCGAGCAGCTGCGCCGGCACATGCGCGAAAGCGACCTGCTGGTGCGCTACGGTGGCGACGAGTTCGTCGCTGTGCTGCCCGGGGTGGGTGAAGCCGAGGCCGACGGCCTGATCGAGCGGGCGCGCCAAGCGCTGGAGCAGAATCGATTCCGCCCGGGACCGCGGGCCCCGGAGGTCCTGCTGCCCATCGCCTTCTCGCACGGCGTGGCGGTGGGTCCGCGCGATGGAGCCTCGGGCGAGGACGTGCTGCGGCGCGCCGACGAGCGGCTCTACCAGACCAAGCGCGAGCATCGCGAATCGCGGTCGCACGACGCACGGTACGCCATCGCCTGGTGGCGTCTGGCGCTGCCCGCGGTTCTCCTGCTGGCACTCGGCGGCGCCGTGTGGACGACTTTGCGGCGCCACGCCGGAAGCGAGGCGGCGCCTCTCTCCGGGCCGCCCGCCAGCCCGACCGTGGGCGCGGTGAGCGAGTCGCCGTCCAACGTCGACGGTCTCCTGAGCCAGATCGCCCAACTCCAGGCCGAGGTGAAGACCTTGAACGACGCGCTGCAGGTCGAGCGCTCGCTGGATGATCGAAGCCAGTACGAAGAGAAACTGCGCCAGCTCAACAGCACCATCGCGCAGCTACAGGAACAGGTTCCCGCCGCGACTCCGGCGAACGAATCCCTTGTGGCGGTACCGCGCGCGGCCAACGTCGCGCCAGTGGCGCCGCCCCCCGCCGCGCAGGCCGTGTCGCCGCCCACAGCGGTCGTCGTGCCGCCGCCGCCGCCCGCGCAGCCGGCGCGCATCCGTGCGCCGGTCCTCGCCGAGCCGCTCGTGCCTTCCTACCCACGCGTGGCCCGTCAGCTGCGACGCGAAGCCACGGTCGAGCTGTTGCTCACCGTCGACGCCGATGGCAGGGTCATCGCGGCTGAGCCGCAGGGGACGCGAGTCGGCCTCGGGTTCGAGGAAGCGGCGCAGCAAGCCGCGCTGAAGGCGCGGTTCACGCCCGGCGCGCGCGACGGCGTCGCCGAGCGCATGCAGACCCGCCTGACCGTGCGCTTCGAGCTCAACGGGAACTGACGCCGAAGCGGGCGCGGACGAGGGCCGCGAGCCGCGCCAGCAGCCCGAAGGCCCCGCCCGACTGGCGGGCGGCATCCGCCAGGTCGAGGTAACGGAGTACCCGCGCGTAGCGTCCGCTCGCTCCGTGCCGGGCCAGTCTTTCCACCAAGTCACGACCGAGGCGACGGTCGTCCGCCTCGTTCCAAGATGGGCGTTCGGCGGCCACCGCGCGGCGGCGTGCGGCGGCGGCGAGATCGTCGAGCGCCGCCCGCGGCCAGGGATCCTGAAGCTCGCCGGCGGCCATGGCGACGAACACCGGCTGGCCGATGGGTTGGCCCGCGAGGGCGCTTTCGAGCGCGAACTCCCAGCGGTTGATCTGCGCCAGGCGCTCGCCCGCGAGGCCGCGCTGAGCGGCGAAATCGAACAAGGTGCGGGCGTAAGCGGCGAGGGCCTGAAGCCGGAGGCGCTCGCCCGGAGTCAGGAGCAGGAGAGCCGGGGCATAGTCGCCGAGCAGGTCGCGGCAGAGGCGGGCGCAGAACTCGCGGGCATGCTCGGGATCGAAATCGTCGAGTGGCGTGGCGATCTCATTCGCCAGCCTGGTGTGCGGACTGCCGGCGAGAGCGTCGGCCCGCCAGGCGCCGCCCTCGGGACGGCGGTCGCGCAGCTCGATCTCGTCGGAGGGATCGGCGCCGCCGGGAGTGAGATCGCGGACCGGCGCCACGTGCGGTTACTGCGGAGGCGGGGGCGGCGCCGGCTCGCTCGACTGGGTGTCGGCCTCGGCCGCCAGCCGTGCGCGCTCGGCCTCGTACTGCTTGTAGGCGTCCTCGGCTTGGGCCTCGGTCAGCGGCTGCTGCTGCGCCTCCTCGAGCCGTCGCGTGGCTTCGGCGGCACGGCGCTCCATCTCGAGCGTCTGCTGGGACTGGCTCTGCTTGGCGCTCGGGCTCGATGACGGCTGCGAGATCTCAGGCTGCGGTTTGAGCGTCGGCTCGCAGGCGGCCAGGGCCAGCGCGGCGGCGGCGACGGCAAATCGAGTGCGGGACATGGCTTTCTCCGGGGATCGCGACGATGGTAGCACGCGCGCCCGCGCTACTCCGGCAGATAGAAGAAATAGCGCGTGAGGTGGAACAGCACGGGCGCGGCGAAGCAGATCGAGTCGATGCGGTCGAGGATGCCGCCGTGGCCCGGGATGAGCTCGCCGTAGTCCTTGACCCCGCGGTCGCGCTTGATCGCCGACATGGTCAAGCCGCCGGCGAATCCGAGCAGGGTCACGGCGAGCGACATCGCGGCGGCCTGCAGCGGCGTGTAGGGCGTCAGCCACCACAGCGCGGTGCCGATGCCGGTGGCGGACAGAATGCCGCCCACGAAACCCTCCCAGGTCTTGTTGGGCGACACGTTGGGCGCGATCTTGTGCCGGCCGGCGAGCTTGCCCCAGACGTACTGCAGGACGTCCGAGATCTGCACCACCAGAATGAGGAAGAGCAGCAGCTTGCCGTTCTGGCCCTCGTAGCCGCGCAACTCCAGCTTGAGGATCGCCGGCGCGTAGCTCGACGCAATAGACGCAGACCATCAGACCCCACTGAATCTTCGCCGCGCGCTCGAGGAAACCCTCGGTGTCGCCGCCGATCGCCGTGCGGATGGGCACGAAGAGAAAGGCGTAGACCGGGATGAAGATCGAGAAGAGGCCGTACCAGCCGATGCCGACCAGGACGTACTGCAGCGGCGTGATGACGAAGAACGCCCAGAAGAGCGTCATGTGGTCGGCGCGCCGGGTGGGCGTCAGCGTGACGAACTCGCGCAGGGCGAGGAAGGAGAGCAGGCCGAAGAGCACCACCGAGCCGATGCCGCCGGTGGCCAGCGAGAGCGAGAACACCGCGGCCATCAGCCACCAGGCGCGGATGCGTGAGTTCATGTTGGCGACCGTGGCGCGGCCGCTCTCGCCGCGCACGGTCCGCGCCAGGATCGCGCCGGTCACCGAGGCCACGACCAGCAGGCCGAGCACGCCGCCGAACGCCCACAACAGCTCTCGGTCGAGGGTCATGACCGATGCAGCCTGAGCACCGCCTCGCGGGCGCGAGCAAGGAAGGCGTTCTTGTCTTCGTCCGCCGCGAGGCGGAGCGGCTCGCCGAAGGTGACACTGGCGAGCAGCGGCACCGGCGCCACCTCGCCTTTGGGAAGCACGCGCCCGAGGTTCTCGATGTAGGCGGGCACCAGCGGCAAACCGGGACGCAAGCGCGAGAGATGGAAGATGCCGCTCTTGAACGGGGCCGGCTCGTCGCTCTGCCCGCGGGTACCCTCGGGAAAGAGGATCAGCGAATGACGCTCGCCCATCGCCGCGGCGGTCGCTTCGACGACGCGCCGGGCGTGTTCGCGATGGCCGTTGTCATCCGTGCCGGCGACGGCGCGCTCGATCAGGAAGGCATTGAAAACCCGGCTGGCTAGAAAACGGCGCAGAGCGCCGCGATCCCAGTAATCCTTGGCCGCCACCGGCCGCGCCAGCGCGCGCCTTTCCGCCGGCAATGCCGCCCACAGCACGACGGCGTCGAGGTGACTGCGGTGATTGGCGATGTAAACGCAGGGCTCGCGCGGCGGCGGTGCCGTCCAGCGCGCCTGCGCGCCGCAGATCAGCCGGGCGAGCGCGGCCACCGCCGGCGCTACCGGGTGCACCTCGGCGCTCACCGGGCCTCGAGCTCACGCGCAATGCGCCGCGTGCGGCGCAGGGCCGTCCAGACGCTGCCGACGATGATCAGCGCGAGCGCCAGCGGCAGCGCCCGCGGCGGCCAGGCGAACGCCCGCTCGAGTGCCGCCAGCAAGCAGGCGACGGTGAGCGTTGCCATGCGGTGGGGTTTGGCCATCGGCCCGCAAAAATGCTGGGTCACGCCCGCGGCCCCACCCAGCAGGCGAACGTAAGCGGTGAGGATGGCGAGGGCGGTCGCCAGCCAACCCAGGGTCGGACCCCACCACAGTCCGCGCAGCGAGTAGCCGGCGCCGAGCAGGATGAACGCGTCGGCGATGCGGTCCGGCAAGTCGTTCCAGATCTCGCCGGTCTTGGATTTCATGCCGCCCTCGATCGCCACCATGCCGTCGAGGAGGTTGCAGAGCAGGCGTAGCTGGATCCCCGCCGCGGCGCCGAGGTAGAGGCCGACCGCGGCCGCTGCCGAGACATCGGGCACCACCCACAGCGCCTTCCCGGCGAGCGCCGCGAAGAGCACCGATAAGAGCGAGATGGTGTTCGGGCTCACCCGCAGCCGCACCAGCCAGCCGGCGATCGCCTTCGCCCAACCGGTGTCGCGCGATTTCAGCGGACGACGCGGTGCAGCGGTGATCATGGCTTGCTCAGGCCAGCAGACGCAGGAGTTCCCGCTGCGGCTCTCCGCCAGTGATCTCGGGACCTTCGGGAGTGAGCGCGACGTTGATCTCGGTGCGCACGCCGAAATCGCCCGTGATGTAGATGCCGGGTTCGATGGAGAAGCCGGTCATGGGCAGCAGCAGGCGCTCGTCGTGGGTTTCGAGATTGTCCATGTTGGCGCCCTGGCCGTGGTCCTGGATGCCGATCGAGTGGCCGGTGCGGTGGATGAAGCGCTCGCCGTAACCAGCCTTCTCGATCACCGCGCGGGTGGCGTCGTCGACCTCGAAGCCGCGCACCGGGGTGTGCGGATAGCGCGAGCGCACCAACTCCCACCCGGCGTCGCGGGCAGCGGCGTCGACCGCCCAGACCTCCTGCTGGCGGTCGGTCGGCGCCGGCGCGCAGACGCCGCACCAGGTGATGTCGGCGTAGACGCTGCCGGCAGCCTTCTCCTTCGCCCACAGGTCGATGAGCAGGAAATCGCCGCGCAGGATCGGCGAGAAATGCGTCGAATCCGGCTGGTAGTGCGGGTCGGCGCTGTGCTCGTTGACACCCACGATCGGCGGCGACTCGGTCCACAGGCCGGCCTGCTCGAAGCCCTCGAGGAGGAAGCGCTGCACCGCGTACTCGTCGATCTCGCGGTTCTCGCGCAAGTGGCGCGACACCAGGTCGAAAGCTTCCTTCACCAGGCGATGAAGGTGAACGTTGGCGCGCCGGTGGCCGGCGAGCTGCTCTTGGCTCCATGCCGCGGCGAAGCGGGTCACGAGATCGGCCGAGGTGATGAGCTCGCAGCCCGCCTGACGCAGCAGCTCGGCGGTGCCGGCGTCGAGCCGCGACACTGCCGGCAGCGTGTTGAGCGGGCTGTACTGGCAGCCCAGCTTCTTGACGCCGGCGACCAGCTCGGCGAGACCCTTGCGGTGCTCTTGCCAGCGCGTGTAGAGCGTCTTCTCGCCCGGCAGGTGGTCGAGCATGGCGGGCTCGAGGCCGTGCGCCAGCTTGCGCGGCGCGCCGCTCCTGGGGATCAGGTAGTAGCAGCGGCGCGTCACCAGCTTGCCCTCGCCCGAGAGTCCGAGCAGGTCGAGCGACACCGGATCGTTCTGCTGGAAAGCGGCGAAGAGCCAGGCGTCGAGCCCCGCTTCGTCGAGGGCGGCCTGGATCTCGGGGATGCGATCGGCGAGCATGCGGGGAGCCTCCTGAGCGGTCGTGGCATCGTAGCAGACGGGTGCGCGGCCATTCGTCGCGATTGACCGCCGCCGGACCGGGCGATAGCTTGGCGCCGGCACACACCGCAGGAAGGAGCGATGATGCGATCGACTCGCGCATCGGCGCGGTGGAGCGCACGCGGCTCGCTGGCGCTGTCGCTGGTGGCGGCGGCCCTGGCCGCGGCCCCGCCCATCGAATATCCCCCGGCGCCGCGCCGCGAGGTCATCGCCGACTTCCATGGCACGCCGGTCGCCGATCCCCACCGCATTCTCGAGGATGCCGCCGACCCGCGCACCGCCACCTGGCTCGCGGCGGAGCAGGAGCTGACCGCGTCGGTGCTCGGTGCCCTGCCGCGGCGCGCGGCGATCCGCCGCCGGCTGGAGGAGCTCTCCCAGGCCTCGTCGACGGAGGTGCCCTGGCGCGAAGGCGGGCGGCTGTTTTACGTGGCGACGGACGGCCGGGCGCAGCAGCCGGTGCTTTACGAGGAGCAGGTCTCCGGCGAGGCGCGCGCCGTGGTCGACCCGAACCGCATCTCGCCCGATGGGGCCATCGCGGTGGGTGATTTCGTGGTGTCTCCCGACGCGCGCCGGGTGGCGTTCCGGATGGCACGCGGCGGCGAGGACCTGGGCGAGGTGCGCGTGTGGGAGGTGGACAGCGGCCGCGACCTGGGAGAGTCGATCCCTGGAGTTTCGAACCTGGGCAGCTGGCTGCCCGACGCCCGTGGATTCTTCTATGTCCGTCCCGCGACGAGCGCGCCGGAAGGCGCCCGCTCCGGCAAACAGATCGTGATGCACCGCCTGGGCCGCCCGGCGTCGGAGGACGTCGTCGTGCACGTCTTTCCCGGCGCCGCAGCGCGCTGGGCCTACTGCATGACGAGCGCGAACGGGCGTTGGGCGCTATTCGTGGCGGAGAAGGGAAGCGAGAGCGAGCTGGTCGTTCTCGAGTTGGAGGGTGACCGCGCTGCGGGGCCGAACTCCCGGCGCTTCACGCTGCTCGCCGGCCGCGGTGGTTTCCATACGCCGCTCGACTTCGCCGGCGACACCCTCTTCGTGCGCACCAACCTCGACGCCCCGCGCGGCCGCGTGGTGGCGCTCGATCTGGGCGCTGCGGCCGATGCGGCACCGCGACCGGTGGTCGCCGAGACACCCGAAACGCTGGAAAACGCTGTGATCGCCGGTGACCGCCTGGTGCTGCATTACCTCGTCGACGTCGAGAGCCGGCTCCGTCTTCATGCCCTCGACGGAGCGCCGGCCGGCGAGATCGCCCTTCCGGGGCCGGGGGCTGTTGGCTGGCCGCTCTCCGCCCGTCCGGGCTCGCCGGAACTGCACTACGCGTTCGCCTCGTACCTGGCGCCGAGCACGGTCTACCGCTACGACGTGCGCACGCGCACCAGCACGCCCTTTCGCGCGCCGCGCGTGCCTTTCGACGCCGACGCCTACGAGACGCGGCAGGTCTTCGTCGCCTCGCCGGACGGCACGCGCGTGCCGATGTTCGTGACCGCCGCGAAAGGTCTCGCGCGCCGCGGAGAGCGGCCGGCCTTCCTCACCGCCTACGGCGGCTACGGCGCGAGCCTGCAGCCGGCGTACGACCCCGAGATCCCGCTGTGGCTCGAGATGGGCGGCGTCTACGCGGTGGCCAACCTGCGCGGCGGCGGAGAGTACGGTGAGGCGTGGCACCGCGGCGGGCATGCTCGAGCGCAAGCAGTCGAGCTTCGACGATTTCTACGCCGCCGCACGGTTTCTCGTCTCCGAGGGTTATACCGCGCCCGGGCGGCTGGCGATCTACGGTCACTCGAACGGCGGTCTCCTGATCGGCGCGGCGATCACCCAGCAGCCGCAACTGTTCGCCGCCGCGGTGGCGAACGCCGGGCACTACGACATGCTGCGCTTCCACCGCTTCAACGCCGGCGCCGCCTGGGTCTCCGAGTACGGCTCGCCCGACGAAGCGGCGGCTTTCCGCTGGCTGCGCGCCTACTCGCCGCTGCACAACGTCAGGACCGCCGCTTGCTACCCGGCGACCCTGCTACTCGCCGCCGACCACGACGACCGCGTGGTGCCGGGGCATTCCTACAAGTTCGCCGCCGCGCTCCAGCAGGCGCAGGGCTGCGACCGGCCGGTGCTGCTGCGCGTCGCCAAGGACGCGAGCCACAGCTACGCCTCGCGCGACGCGTTCCTCGACGAGCGCGCCGACATGTGGGCCTTCATCGCCGCGCACACCGGCGCGAGCCTCGTCGCGCGGTAGCCGCGATGGTGTGAGCGCTGTCGGATGAGATATAGGTAGTGAGATGACGAGCGCTGCCGTTTCGCTGAGACTCACCCGCTGGGCGGCAGGCATGGCCGCCGCGGCGATGGCCGTCGCGGTGTGCGGTGGGCTGGGCGGTGAGGCCGCGAGGGCGCGCGCCGGCGAGCCGTCGGCGCGTCCCAATCTCGTGGTGATTCTCACCGACGATCAGGACCTGCTGCTCGACTCGCTCTCCGCCATGCCGCGGGTGCGAAACGAGCTCGCCGGCGAGGGCGTGACCTTCACCCAGGCCACGGTGCCTCTCTCCTCCTGCTGCCCGGCGCGCGCCACCCTGCTGCGCGGCCAGTACGCGCACAACCATGCGGTCTACTCGAATCAGGCGCCGGACGGCGGGTTCGCGCGGTTTCGCGACCTCGGCCGCGAACGCAA
This sequence comes from Thermoanaerobaculia bacterium, assembly GCA_963821905.1. Taxonomy (GTDB): domain Bacteria; phylum Acidobacteriota; class Thermoanaerobaculia; order Multivoradales; family JAGPDF01; genus CAWGFP01. The sequence continues at coordinate 464,379 of CAWGFP010000009.1, forward strand.
GACGATCGCCACGGCGCTGCGCTCCGCCGGCTACCGCACGGCGCTCTTCGGCAAGTACCTCAACGGCTATCCCGACGGCGTGGCGCCGGATTACGTTCCGCCCGGCTGGGACGAGTGGCTGAGCCCGGCGGCGGGCGACGCCTACGGCGAGTTCGACTACACCCTGAACGACGACGGCCGCCTGGTGGCGCGAGGTAGCGCGCCGGGGGACTACCTCACCGACGTGCTCGCGGAACGGGCGCGGCGGTTCGTCGCCGAGTGGTCGGCGGCGGCGCCCGTTCTTCCTGCTGCTCGCTCCCTACGCGCCGCACAAGCCCTACGTGCCGGCGCCGCGGCACGCCGGCGATTTTGCCGGCGCGCGAGCTCCGCGCACGCCCGGCTTCGACGAGGCCGACGTCACCGACAAGCCGGCCAAGATCCGCCGGCTTCCGCGCCTGAACGCCGCCGCCATCGCCGCGCTCGACGCCATCCATCGGGACCGCCTGCGCTCGCTCGCCGCGGTCGACGAAATGGTCGGCGGTCTGCTCGACGAGCTGGCGGCGCGCGGCGAGCTCGAGCGCACCTACCTGGTGTTCACCTCCGACAACGGTTACCACCTCGGCCAACACCGCCTGCCGCCGGGTAAGTTCACCGCCTACGAGGAGGACGTGAGGGTGCCGCTGATCGTGCGCGGTCCCGGAGTCGAGCGCGGCGCGACGCGCGAGCACCTGGTGTCGCAGGTCGATGTCGCTCCCACCCTGGCCGAGCTCGGCGGCGCCCGCCTCGGCTTGCCGAGCGACGGGCGCTCGTTTGCGCCCTTGTTGCGTCCGGCCGCGCCGGCCGCATCGGCGTGGCGGCAGGTGACGCTGCTCGAACAGTTCGCCTACCGGCCGGCGCCGGTGGCGCCCGGCGGCGTGCTCGAACCGCCCGAGGCCCAGATCGGAGCGGCGTTCCAGGAGTACCCGACCTTTCGCGGACTGCGGGCCCCGGGGTTCAAGTACGTCGAATCAGCCAACGGCGCTCGCGAGCTCTACGACCTGGAGCGTGATCCGGGCGAGCTCCACAACCTCGCCGGCCAGCTCCAGCGCCGTCAGCGTGTGGCGCTCTCCGGCCTGCTCGGCCGCCTCGGCGAGTGCCGCGGCGACGAATGCTGGCAACTCGAGCGCGCCCGGCCGCCGTCCCCGATTCGCGAGTAGACGGCTGTCGCCGCTTCGGCGGGTTTCGGAGATCTCCCGATGGTAACGTCCGGCGCGAGCCATGGGCCGCGCCAAGAATCGACCCGATCGGTCGGAACCGGCCGCCGCCGCGGCTCCACGATCGCGCGGCGCGGCCCTCCTGGACCGGCTCTTTGCCCCGGTCGATGCGTCCTCCATGCTGCTTTTCCGGCGCTGCTTCGGTGTGGTCATGGTGTGGCAGATGCTCAAGTACACCTACGGACAGGTCCTGGAATCGCAGTGGATCAGGCCCATCTTCCGCTTCACCTATGTCGGTTTCGAATGGCTGCCGAGGGTCTCTAGTCCTGTCTTCGAGGCGATCGGCTGGACCCTGTTGGCGTGCGCCGCGGCGATCAGCCTGGGACTCGCCGCCCGTCTCGCCTGCGGAGCATTCGCCGTGCTCTACGGCTATCTGGTGTTGGTCGATAAGGCGAACTACAACAACCACGACTACTTGATCACCCTGGTGGCGTTGGTGCTCGCCTTTCTGCCGATCGCTCCCAAGGAGGCGCGCGGCACTGCTCCGGCGTGGTCGCTGTATCTGCTTCGTTTCCAGATCGCGATGCCCTACGTCTTCGGAGGCATCGCCAAGCTGCAGTCCGACTGGCTGCGCCGCGCCGAGCCGCTCAAGATCTGGTTCGCGGACAAAGCGGCCCTCTCCGGCCGGTCCGACTGGCTGACCTCCGATGGGGCAGCATACGCAATCGGCTGGGGTGGGGCGGTCTTCGACCTCGCCATCATCCCGCTGCTCCTTTGGCGCCGGACCCGGGTCGTGGCCGCGATCCTGGCGCTTGCGTTTCACCTCACGAACTTCGGCCTGTTCAACATCGGCGTCTTCCCTGCGTTGATGATCGCGGCGACGGGCTTGTTCCTGGACCCGGGCTGGCCACGCCGTTGGCGGCTGGTGCGACGTCCGGCACCCTCCCAACGCGGCGGGCATGTCTCTGTCGGCGTGCAATGGACGATTGCCGCGGCGCTCGCCGCCTACGTTGGCCTCCAGGTCTTCCTACCGCTGCGCCACTTCTTGATTCCCGGCGTGGTGGATTGGACCGAGCAGGGTCACACCTTCGCCTGGCGCATGAAGATCCGCGACAAGCGAGGAAGCCTCGATTTCGTCGCGCACAGCCTTGACTGGCCGGCGCCGCGGCCGCTGCCCGGGAGTCTCCCTGCGCTGCTTTCTCCCAGGCAGCAGCAAATGATGCTCCACGATCCCGAGATGATCCGCCAGTTGGCGGCGCATCTCGCCAGCGAGATGCGCGAGATGGGCGCGGGTCTGGTGACCGTGCGCGTCTTGACGTCGATCTCCCTCAACGGCCGGCCGGCGCAGGACATGATCCGCCCGGACGTCGACCTCTCGGAGCTGCCGGCCGGGCTGCCCGCCGAGCAGTGGATCGCGCCGCTGGCCCGCTGAGTTCCGTGTGCTATCGTTTCGGCCCGAAATTTGCGCCTTCGCGCAGCTCGACTCTGACCGCTCGGATCTCCAGGAATTTCTATGAAAAAGATCGGCATTCTGCACGGCAAGGAAAATACCTTTCCGCCCGCGCTCGTCGACGCCATCAACGCCAAGAAGGTGGCAGGCATCGTCGCCGAGCCGGTCTGCATCGACAAGCTCGTCCAGGGCGAGCCCAGCGGCTACGCGGTGATCATCGACCGCATCTCGCAGGACGTCCCCTTCTACCGCGCCTACCTCAAGAACGCCGCGCTCAACGGCACCGCGGTGATCAACAACCCGTTCTGGTGGAGCGCGGACGAGAAGTTCTTCAACAACTGCCTGGCGACCAAGATCGGCGTGGCGGTGCCCAAGACCGTGCTGCTGCCCTCGAAGGAGCATCCGCCGGACACCGGCGCCGAAGTCCTTCCGCAACCTGGCCTATCCGCTGGACTGGGAGGGGATCTTCGACTACGTCGGCTTCCCGGCTTACTTCAAGCCGCATTCCGGCGGCGGCTGGAAGAACGTCTACAAGGTGAACGACCCGCGAGGATTTCTTCGCGAAGTACTCGCGAGACCGGCCAGCTGGTGATGCTGCTCCAGGAAGAGATCAAGTTCGACCGAGTACTTCCGCTGCTACGTCCTCGACTGCCAGGACGTGCGGATCATGCCCTACGACCCGCGGCAGCCGCACCACCTGCGCTACGTGCGTCGACGGACCCGACCGAGGACCAGGATCTGATCGACCTGGTGGCCGATCGACGACGCTGCTCAAGCTCTGCCGCGCCCTGGGCTACGACTTCAACACCGTCGAGTTCGCGGTGCGCGACGGCATGCCGTACGCCATCGACTTCTGCAACCCGGCGCCCGACGCCGACCGCGCACTCGGTGGGCGAGGAGAACTTCGACTGGGTGCTCGAGGCGGCGGCCAACATGGCGATCCGCCAGCGCCCAGGCGCACGAAGCCGGGCGAGAACAACCTCACCTGGGGCGAGTTCGTCAGCTCGTTCGCGGCCGCCGCGCGCTGAAGCCGGGTCCGGGCATAGTCGCCGAATGAGCGAAGCCAAGCTGCTTCACGCTCGGGATCGAGGAAGAGTTCCAGCTCATCGATCCCGAGACGCGCGACCTGCGCTCGCACATCCAGGAGATCTGCGACGAGGGCAAGGACATCCTCGGGACCAGCTCAAGCCCGAGATGCACCAGTCGGTCGTCGAGGTCGGCACCCGCGTCTGCGCCGACATCCAGCGAGGCCCGCGCGCGAGGTCGTCCGGCTGCGCACGCCAGCTCGCCGCGGTGGCGCGCGGCCAACGGCCTGACGCATCGCGCGCCGCCGGCACCCACCCGTTCGCGCGCTGGCAGGACCAGCAGATCACCCTCGATCCGCGCTACGACGAGATCGTCGAGGACCTGCAGCAGGTGGCGCGCGCCAACCTGATCTTCGGCCTCCACGTCCACGTCGGGATCGACGACCGCGAGATCGCGATCCACATCATGAACGCGGCGCGCTACTTCCTGCCGCACATCTTCGCGCTGTCCACCAACTCGCCGTTCTGGGAGGGCCGCAACACCGGCTTCAAGTCCTATCGCTCGCAAGATCTTCGACCGCTTCCCGCGCACCGGCATCCCGGACTACTTCTCCAGCGTCTCGCGAGTACGACAACTACATCAAGCTGCTGGTCAAGACCGGCTGCATCGACAACGCCAAGAAGATCTGGTGGGACATCCGCATGCACCCGTTCTTCGACACCCTGGAGTGCCGGATCTGCGACGTGCCGATGCGGGTCGAGGAGACGCATCGCGCTCGCGGCGCTGATGCAGGCGGTGACCGCCAAGCTCTACAAGCTGATCAAGCTCGAACCTGGGCTTCCGGCTCTACCGCCGGCTGCTGATCAGCGAGAACAAGTGGCGCGCCGGCGCGCTACGGCATCCACGGCAAGCTGATCGACTTCGGCAAGCAGGAGGAGGTGGACTGCGTCGACGCTGATCCACGAGCTGCTCGAGTTCGTCGACGACGTGGTCGACGAGCTGGGCAGCCGCGAGGAGCTGCCTGCTACATCGACGCATCCTGCGGCATGGGCACCGGCGCCGACCGCCAGATCGCGGTCTGGGAGCGGACGCAGCGACCTCAAGGCGGTGGTCGACCACATCGTCGAGGAGACGCACGCCGGATTGAGCGCTTGAGTTGTGCCACGCATGGAAGTCGATCGAGATTGCGAGGAGAGTGGAATGGATCTGAGCTGTCGTCGCCTACGACCCGGACCTGGCCCCCGGGCGCGTACAACGCGATCCACACCTGCCTGCGGCTCAAGCCCGAGGAGCGGGTGACCCTGATCACCGACCTCGAGGCCCTGCGAGATCGCCGCCGCCCTGGTGCACGAGATCGAGCGCGTCGGCTCGCCCTACAGCGCGTTCGTGCTCGAGGAGTTCGGCCAGCGGCCGCTGCGCACGGCATGCCGCAAGGAGGTGCTGGACGACCTGGAGCGGTCGCAGGTCAGCGATCTTCGCCGCCCAGGCGCAGACCAGGGCGAGCTCGGCTCGCGCATCGCCATGACCGAGCGTGGTCAACCGCCAGCGGCATCCGCCACGGCCACATGGTGAACATCGACCGGCAGATCATGCTCGAGGGGATGCGCGCCGATTTCGCCGAGGTCGACGCCTGATCCGAGCGCCTGATCGCCAGGGCGCGCGCGGCGCGCAGATCCGCGTCACCTCGCCCGCCGGCACCGACCTGCTGGCCGAGCTTCTCGCCGCACCTCAAGTGGATCAAGACCAGCGGCATCATCACCGCCGGAGAAGTGGGGCAACCTGCCGGGCGGCGAGATCTTCACCTCGCCGTGCGACCGTCAACGGCCGCTTCGTGGTCGACGGCGTGGTGGGCGACTACCTCTGCCGCAAGTACGGCGACCTGCGCGCGCACGCCGCTGACCATCGAGATCCGCGACAGCCGCATCGTCGGCCTCGACTGCGCCAACCACGAGCTGCTCGACGAGTTCCGCGCCTACACCGCGACCGACGAGAACTCCGACCGGGTGGGCGAGTTCGCCCTCGGCACCAACATCGCGGTCGCAGACGTGCGCGGCAACATCCTCCAGGACGAGAAGATCCCCGGCGTGCACATCGCCTTCGGCCACCCCTACGCCCAGCACACCGGCGCCGACTGGGTCTCGACCACCCACATCGACTGCGTCGGCCGCCGACTTCGACATCTGGATGGACGGCGAGCAGGTGATGCGCGACGGGGTGTACGTCGTCTAACGGAGGCTCGATGTCCTCAAGGGTCGCCGCATGGACCCCGAGCTGCGCCGCGCTTACAACGCCGCTTTCACCGAGGACGCCTACGCCCGCATGCGGCGCTGGCTCGAGCAGGAGGGCGGCTGTCCGGTCGATTTCCGGGTCAGCGAGACGCCGCTCTTCCTGCCGCTCGAGCTGGCCAGCGAGCTCGAGCGGGCCGCCTGGGAGATCTTGCGGCCAGGTCACGTCGCCGGAGTACCTGGCGATCGCCGACCGCGCCATTCCTGCCGGGTACCGGCGTGCCCGGCGAGGACGCGCACCCCGTCTTCCTCCAGGTCGACTTCGCACTCGCCGCGGTCGACGGGCGAGTGGCGCCCCGTCTCATCGAGCTGCAGGGGTTTCCCTCGCTCTACGGCTTCCAGTGGCTGCTGTCGCGCGGCTATCGAGAGCATTTCGCCATTCCTGCCGGCTGGAGCACCTACTTCTCCGGTCTCGACGACCGTAGCTATGTCGAGTGCCTGCGCGAGGTGATCGTTGGCGACTGCGACCCGGCCGAGGTCGTCCTGCTGGAGGTCGAGCCCGAGAAGCAGAAGACCCGCATGCGACTTCGCGGTCACCGAGCGCATGCTCGGGGTGCGCGACCGTGGACGCCCTGAAAGTAATTCGGCGCGGCCGCCGCTTGTATTACCAGCGGCAGGGCCGCGAAGTCGAGATCCGCCGGATCTACAACCGGGTGATCTTCGACGAGCTGCAGAGGAAGGGGCATCGACCTTCGGCCACCTGTTCCGACGCGAGGCGCACGACGCTTACTGGGTCGGTCATCCGAACTGGTACTTCAAGATCAGCAAGTTGTCGCTGCCCTTGCTCTCCAGCGAGTACTGCTCCGCCGTGCCACTTCCTGAGCGACTTGCCGCGAGATCCCGGAGGACCTCGAGAACTACGTCCTCAAGCCGCTCTTCTCCTTCGCCGGACTGGGCGTCGAGGTGGGGTCGACGCCCGGAGCAGCCTGCGCGCCGTCGACCAATCCCGAGGACTGGATCCTGCAGCGCAAGGTCGAGTACGCGCCGGCCATCGAGACCCCCGACGGCCCGGCCAAGGCCGAGATCCGCATGATGTTCGTCTGGCGGGACGGCCAGCCGGTGCTGATCAACAACCTGGTGCGCATGAGCAAGGGCAAGATGATGGGGGTCGACTTCAACAAGGACAAGACCTGGATCGGCGCCTCGGTGGCTTTTCACCCGCCGTGGTGAGCCAGCAGCGATAAGATCGGCCTTTCTCGAGGTCAAACGCCGTGCCCAACCTACCCGCCACCATCGGTCGCTACCGCATCACCGGCGAGCTCGGCCGCGGCGGCATGGGCGTGGTCTACCGCGCGGTGGATCCGCAGCTCGACCGGCAGGTGGCGGTGAAGCGAATCTCGCTCGACAGCGGCGAACCCTCGGCGGGCGAGCTCGAGAACCGATTCCTGCGCGAGGCGCGGTTGGCGGCGCGGCTGCACCACACGGCGGTGGCGACCGTGTTCGACGCCGGCCGGGACGGCGACGCGCTCTATCTCGTCATGGAGCTGGTGGAGGGCGAGTCGCTGCAGCGGCGGCTGGCGCGCGGAAACTTTCCCAGCGCCGGGCAATCCCTCGAGCTGGCGGCGCAGGTCGCGGACGCGCTCGCCGCCGCCCACCAGAAGGGGATCATCCACCGCGACGTCAAGCCGGCGAACATCCTCCTCACCGCCGAGGGAGCGGTCAAGGTCAGCGATTTCGGCGTTGCCAAAGCGGTCGGCGACGCCACCGATCTGACGCGCTCGGGCACGGTGCTCGGCAGCCCGGCCTATATGGCGCCCGAGCAGATCCAGGGCCAGGGCATCGATACCCGGGCCGACATCTTCTCGCTCGGCGTGGTGCTCTACGAGATGTTGCTCCACCGCCGGCCGTTTCCCGCCGACACGGTGACCACGCTGATCTACCAGATCCTGCATCAGGATCCGCTCGACGACCCGCTGGCCATGCGCGCGCTCGGGGCCGAGCTGGGGATCTTCCTGCGCCAGGCGCTGGCCAAGAATCCCGCCGATCGCGTGCCTGACGCCACGACCTTCGCGCGCCGGGCCCGTGAGCTCGCCGCCCGCATGGCCGCCGGTGAGCAGGTTGCAACCGGCGCGACCTTGAGGCTTCCCGAGCGCGCGGCTCCCGCGCCCGTCGTGCAGACCGCCCCAGCGCCGGCCGCGACGGCGCGGCGAAATCCGCTGTGGGTTGCCGCGGTCGCCGGCGTCGCCGGCGCACTCGTCCTGGCGGGAGCCTATTGGCTGCTGCGGCGTCCGCCCGCGCCGCCGGTTGGCGTCGCGACACCGGTTCGTGTCGAGCCGCGCGCCACGTCTCTTCCGCCTGCCTCGGCGAATCCGGCGGGGCCACAGGTCCACGGCGGCCGAAACCTCTCCGGCGCCCCCCAGCGCGAACCCGCCGGCCGAGCTCGAGACGGTGGTGACGGCGCCCGCCGTGGGTGAGGTTCGAACCAATCCCTACGCCGCGCGTGAGCCGAGCGTTCCGGCCTCGCGGCCCGCGGCCGCCGCGCCGGCGCCAGCCCGCGTCGTACAGACCGCGCCCGTGAGCCAGCCGGCGGCAGCCCAGAGTCCTGCCGCGGCACCGGCCGAAACCGGCCGAGTCGGAGCCGGCCGTTGCGCAGCAAGCGGTCCCGGAGCCCGCGCCGCAGCCGGTCGTGCCGGCGCTGCCGGTGGCGCAGGTCTTCCACGCCCGCAAAGGGGCCGAGTTCAATGTTTCGCCTGAGGAAGCGATCGTGGCAGTGAATGGCCAGCGCATCGGCGCCGCCGACGACTGGGACGGAGCCGGAGGTGGCAAGGTGTACATGTTCTCGGGCCCGGGAACCTACGACATCCTGCTGACGATGGACGGCTACGAGACCATGCGGATCCAGGTCGTGGTCGCCGCGGACGCCAAGCGGGAGATCGCCGATGTCGACAGCGAGTTGCAGGAGCGCTAGCGCACGGGAACTTTAGGGTTGAGGCGCGAGTCTCTAGGCCTGGGGCCATATGACGAGCGCCGGCGGACTTGCCTTCCCTTCCTGGGGACCCCTCCAACCCTCTGGTGGTGTAGGATTTGTAGCTCCAAGGTCGCCCGAGATGGCAGATTCCGACCGCATGAAGCGGCGCCTCCTCGACGAGGCGGTGCAAGAGAACCTGGATACGCTCCGGGGGATCCGGCGGCGTCCCGCGCGGCGGGACGATCGTTCGGCCTGGCTGCGCTCGAGCGTTTTTCTCCTCATACCGACGGCCCTCTTCGGCGCCTCCTTGCTGCTTCCCGACGCACAGCGCGGCGGCGCGGCCCTGGAAGCCGCCGCGAACGCGCCGGCGCCGGTCGCGCCTCAGGCCGCGCCGGCGCAGCCGGCGGGGCTCACCTCCACGTTGCCGCTGGAATCCGTCGTCGAACCGGTCAGTCTGCCGGCTCCGGCGGCGCTCGATCCGGCGGTGTTCTCGCTCGCCGTGCGACGGGTGGTGGTGGATCCCGGACATGGCGGCGATAGCCACGGTGCGGAGGCGCCTGGGGCCTGCTGGAGAAGGAGCTCACGCTCGACATCGCGCAGCGCCTGCGCGCCTGCTCCAGGAGCGGACTTCGAGGTCGTCATGACCCGTGAGCGCCGACGAGGACCTCGCGCTGGGCGAGCGCGCGGCGGCTCGCCAACGCGACGAGGGCCGACATCTTCGTCTCGATCCACCTCAACTGGATCGCCGGCGGCAGCACGCGGGGTCGAGACCTACTACCTCGGGCCGACCGAGGACCCGTTCCTCAAGCGGCTCGCCGCGGCGGAGAACCGCGACTCCGGCTACTCGCATGGCCGACATGCGGACGGCTGCTCGAGGGCGTCTACGCCGACGTGCGGGCAGGCGAGTCGCGCCGCCTTGCCGAGAGCGTGCAGAGCGAGCTGTACCGTTCGCTGCGCGCACGTCAATCCCGAATTGCGCGACCGCGGCGTCAAGACGGCGCCCGTTCATCGTCCTGGTGGCCACCGAGATGCCGGCGATCCTGGCCGAGGTCTCGTGCCTGTCGAACGAGGACGAGGCGGCGCTGCTCAGAGATCCCTCCTATCGTCAACGCATCGCCGACGCCCTGGCGGCCGGCATCCAGGGCTACTCCAACGCCGTGTCGAACGGCGAGCAGAAAGGACCTTGACGCATGAGTCAACGGAACGATCCTCCACGTCGGGATCGACCTCGGCACGTCGCGCAGCTCGATCTCGGCCTCCAACGGGCCGCGCCACGTGGTCGAGAGCTACGTCGGCTGGCCGCTCGACATGGTGGCGCGCAAGGTGCTCAAGAAACAGGTGCTGGTCGGCCGCGAGGCGCTCGACAACCGCCCGATGCTCGACCTCCACCGGCCGCTCGAGCGCGGCCTGATCAAGGAAGGCTCGGAGAAGGACGAGATGGCGGTGCGCGAGCTGCTGTCGCATCTCCTGGCGCTGGCCGGCGCCGAGCGCAACGGCAAGAGCGCACCCAAGGTGCGCGCCGTGGTCGGCGTGCCCGCCGAGGCGCTGCGGGTCAACAAGCAGAACCTGCGCAAGCGCCCTCGCCGGCCTCACCGACAGCCTGATGATCGTCTCCGAGCCCTTCGCCGTCGCCTACGGGATGGACGCGCTGCTGCACACGCTGATCATCGACATCGGCGCCGGCACCACCGACTTCTGCGTGATGAACGGCCGCTACCCGACCGAGGAGGACCAGCGCACGCTGCCCCAGGCCGGCGACTGGGTCGACGAGCAGCTGCAGCGCATGATCGGCGAGCGCTATCCCGAAGCGAGGTTCTCGATCCACATGGTGCGCGAGTGGAAGGAAAAACACAGCTTCGTCGGCGAGCCCAAGCCGAAGGTGATGGTCACCGCGCCGGTCAACGGCAAGCCGACGCAGCTCGACATCACCAACGAGATGCGCGCCGCCTGCGAGGGCCTGATGCCGCCGGTGGTCGAGACCATGCTCGACCTGCTGTCGCGGGTCGAGCCCGAGTACCAGGAGCGGGTGCGCAACAACGTCGTGCTGTCCGGCGGCAGCGGCCTGATCAAGCGGCCTCGGTACCGCGCTCGAGGCGGCGCTCGCCGAGGTCGGCGGCGGCAAGGTGAAGGTGGTCGAGGATCCGGTGTTCGTCGGCTCCGACGGCGGCCTGGCGATCGCCAAGGACGCGCCGGATAGCGACTGGGAGAAGCTCGCGGGATGAACCGACAAGACTCGACGCGGGGTGTGACAGGCCGGAGACCGGACTCCTGGTTCTTGACTTGCATGGTGACAGGCGGATATTTTTCGGCTTCTGTGCTCGATCCAACGCTGGCTCGGCCCGCGGAACCTTTTGAACCGAAGCGCTCTCTAGGAATGACCATGCGCCGGATCTCCGCTCGTCTTCAGATCATCCCGATCGTCGCCTTGGCATTGACCCCGGCGCTCACCGGGTGCAACAAGATTCAGGCCCGGGTCGAGCTCAAGAAGGGCAACGCCTTCTACATGGACGAGACCTACCGCCAGGCGCTCGAGCAGTTCCAGAAGGGGTTGGAGCTCGATCCCGGCGCGACTTTCGCCTGGCGCTCGGTCGGCCTGTCGGCGATGGCGCTCTACCGGCCCGACGTCGACACCGAGGAGAACCGCAAGTACGCCGACACCGCGGTCGACGCCTTCAAGAAGTACCTCGCCTACTATCCCAACGACGAGAAGGTCGAGGAGTACCTGATCACCACGCTGATCAACGCCGAGCGCTACGACGAGGCGCTGCGCCCGTCTCAAGCTGGGCGTGCAGAAGAGCCCCAACAAGCCGGGCATGCAGCAGGCGATCATCACCACGCTCGCCAAGGCCGGCCGGCTGGACGAGGCCTATCGAGTGGGCGGACCAGAACGGCGCCAAGGACCCGACGCTCTACTACAGCATCGCCGTCGCCAGCTGGGACAAGTCGTACAACGATCCGACGATCGACACCGTGGCCCGCGGCAAGGTGGTGGACACCGGCCTCCAGGCGGCGCAGAAAGCGGTGACCCTCAAGCCGGACTATTTCGAGGCGATGGCCTACTACAACCTGCTGTTCCGCGAGAAGGCCAAGCTGGAGCTCGATCCGGTCAAGGCGCAGGAGTGGATCGCCAAGGCCGAAGAGTGGACGCAAGAAGGCCATTGCCGCGCGCGACGCCGCCGAAGGCGCGCGAAGCCGCGCAGAAGAAGGTCGGCCGCGCGAGCCAGGGAGGCATCGCCATGTTCGAGAACTCGCTGATCGCATCGCAGAAGCAGAAGCGGTCGAAGTCGTGGGCGTACTTGATCCCGACGGTCGATCATCCTGCACGCCGTGATCGGCATCGCCGCGGTGGTGGCGCAGTACTGGAACGTCGACCCGGTGCCCGAGCCGCCGATTCCGGTGAGCTTCGTGCAGATCGCCGCGCCGCCGCCGCCGCCGCCGCCGCCGCCGCCGCCGCCGCCGCCGTCGGCGCCCAAGCCGGTGGAGGTGCAGAAGCCGGTCGAAGTCCCGACCGAGCCGGTGCAGCCGATCGAGGTCCCGGAGGAGATCCCGCCGAGCCCCGTCGGCGCCCGAGGACGCCGGCGTCGAGGGCGGCGTGCCGGGGGTGTCGCGGGCGGCGTCGGCGGGCGGCGTGCCCGGGCGGCGTGCCGGGTGGCGTGCCGGGCGGCGTGCCGGGCGGCGTCGGCGACGAGATTCTGCGGGTCGGCGGCGCGATCACCAAGCCGGAGGCCATCAGCCGCGTCAATCCGATCTACACCGAGGCGGCGCGCCGCGCCCGCATCCAGGGCGTGGTGATCGTCGAGACGATCATCGACAAGAGCGGCAACGTGACCAACGTGCGCGTCCTCAAGGCCCTGCCGATGGGCCTCGACCAGGCCGCCGTCGACGCCGTCAAGAAGTGGAAGTTCAAGCCGGCCACCCTGAACGGCCGGCCGGTGAACGTCTACTTCGTGCTGACCGTCAACTTCCAGCTGCAATAACGACCTCGCCGAAGAAGGAGGAGAGGCAGTCATGGAATATTCACCCCTGCATCTTGTGGGAGCAGATGACATCGATCGGCAAGGGCGTGGTCGTCATCCTGATCCTGATGTCGATCTGGTCGCTCTACGTCACGCATCGAGCGGCTGCTGATCTTCCGCAAGGCCAAGAAGCAGTCGCTGCAGTTCGCCAAGCAGGTCGACCGCAGTACCTGGCCCAGGACCGGCTGCAGGACGCCATCGAGCCGTCGCGCAAGTACAAGCACAGCCACCTGGCCCGCGTCACCCGCGCCGGCCTGATCGAGTTCCAGCTTCGACCGAAGCCGAGCGGCCGGCTGTCGAGGCACGAGATCGTCGAGGCGGCGCGCCGCGCCATCGAGCGCGAGACGCTGATCACCTACTCCGACTTCAAGAAGGGCATCGGCAGCCTGGCGACGATCGCCACCACCGCGCCCTTCATCGGCCTGTTCGGCACCGTGATCGGCATCATCAACGCCTTCCGCGGCATGGCGGTGACCGGCTCGGGCGGTATCGCGGCGGTGTCGGCCGGTATCGCCGAGGCGCTCGTGACCACCGCCCTCGGTCTCGTTCGTCGCCATCCCGGCGGCCTGGATGTTCAACTACTTCACCAACAACCTCGAGCGCTTCCAGGTCGAGATGTCGAACTCCTCCTCGGAGCTGATCGACTTCTTCATCAAGAAGCACGGAGGCAGCCATGCAATTGGGGTCCGCCAGTAAGCAAGCTCGGCTCGGGCGAGAACGCGGTCAAGAGTGACATCAACGTCACTCCGCTGGTCGACGTCTGCCTGGTGCTGCTGATCATCTTCATGGTGGTCACGCCCATGCTGCAGAGCGGCGTCGACGTCGCGCTGCCGGAGACGCGCAAGCCGGAGAAGATGCCGGAGAGCGCAGAAGCAGCTCACGGTCGCCATCAAGCCGAACGGCGACGTCTTCGTCGGCCAGGACTGGGTGCCGCAGGACCAGCTGACGCCAGCGGCTCGAGGACGATCTACGCCCAGACGCCGGAGAAGGACGTGGTGCTCAAAGCCGACCGGCGGCTGAAGTACAAGGACGTGCGCAAGGTGATGCGAGCTGATCAACGAGGCCGGCTTCACCGGCGTCGGCCTGATCACTAGCAAGAAGGAACAGCGGCTAGGCGCCTCGCGGGCACGACGTCCGAGGAGAACGACGATGGGCAATGAACGTCAGGCGGCGAGCGGCGGCATCAAGAGCGAGATCAACATCACGCCGCTGGTCGACGTGGTGCTGGTGCTGCTGATCATCTTCATGGTCGTCATCCCGATGACTGCAGATGGGCTACGACGTCAACACGCCGCCGAAGGTGGAGCACGGCGTCGTGCCGCCGCCGACCTCCGACCAGGTGATCGTGCGCATCGACGCGACGGGCGGCATCTTCATCAACAAGGAAGCGGTGACCGAGGCGGAGTTCCCGGCCGCTTCCGGGAGGTGATCCGGAACCGCGAGAACAAGATCGTCTTCTTCGCCGCCGACGGCGAGCTGCTCTACGACCGGGTGGCGACGTTCATGGATCTGTGCCGCGACAACGGCGCCAAGAACATCGGCATCGTGTTCGACGACATCAAGGCCACCCCCGGCACGCTCGGTCGACTCGGCGCTCACGCCGGCGCCGAGCCCCGCCGCCGCCGCCGCAGTAAACACGCAGGCTGGAAGATTCCTCGCCGACGCCGCGGCGCCCGAAAGGGCCGCGGCGAGTTCTCCTTCACGCTCGCCTGCCGTTCGCCGGTTGTTTTTCGACCCCCTCTCCCGATAAGCTACGCCGTCAAAGGTTCAGGGCTTCCTGCCTGAGCCCGTCTGTATATCCAGTGGAGCGTGGGGTGTCGTGGCAATCGGTCGATCGCCCAGCGCCCGGGCTTCGCTCAATCCCTGGAGGAAACATGAAGCTCAACGCGCGACTTGCGGCGCGGGCGTGCTGCCCTGCTCGCCCTCCTGCTGGCCCTGCCGGCGCCGGCGGCGCCAGCGAGGCCGAGCTGGTGCTGCCGGACCTGGCGTCAGCCAGAGTTCCTCGGCTCAGACCGGCCACAACCTGCTGCTCGGCGGCCTGGTCGTCTGCCTGCTCGGGCTTCTCTTCGGCACTGGTCATGTACATCCAGCTCAAGAACCTGCCGGTGCACCGCTCGATGCGCGAGATCTCGGAGCTGATCTACGAGACCTGCAAGACCTACCTCGATCACCCAGGGCAAGTTCATCCCTTCTGCTGGGTGTTCATCGCCGCGATCATGGTCGTGTACTTCGGCGTGGCTGCGCCACTTCAGCCGTCGACAAGGTGGCGGTGATCATCCTGTTCACGCCTGGTCGGCATCGCCGGGCAGCTACGGCGTGGCCTGGTTCGGCATCCGGATCAACACCTTCGCCAACTCGCGCACGGCGTTCGCCTCGCTGCGCGGCAAGCCGTTCCCGACCTACGCCATCCCGCTCAAGGCCGGCATGTCGATCGGCATGCTGCTGATCTCGATCGAGCTGGTGATCATGCTCGCCATCCTGCTGTTCGTGCCGGCGCGACTACGCCGGCCCGTGCTTCATCGGCTTCGCCATCGGCGAGTCGCTGGGCGCCGCGGCGCTGCGCATCGCCGGCGGCATCTTCACCAAGATCGCCGACATCGGCTCCGACCTGATGAAGATCGTCTTCAACATCAAGGAAGACGACGCCCGCAACCCCGGCGTGATCGCCGACTGCACCGGCGACAACGCCGGCGACTCGGTCGGCCCGACCGCCGACGGCTTCGAGACCTACGGCGTGACCGGCGTGGCGCTGATCACCTTCATCCTGCTGGCGGTCACCGACCCGGCGGTCCAGGTGCAGCTGCTGGTCTGGATCTTCGTCATGCGCATCCTGATGGTCGTCACCTCGGCGGTCGTCCTACTTCATCAACGAGGCGATCGCCAAGGCCCGCTACGGCAGACGCCGACAAGATGAACTTCGAGGCGCCGCTCACCTCGCTGGTCTGGCTCACCTCGATCCTCTCGGTCGCGGTGACGTACGTCGTCTCCAACCTGCTGATCCCCGAGATCTGGCGGCGACGCCACGCTGTGGTGGAAGCTCTCGACGATCATCACCTGCGGCACGCTCGCCGGCGCGATCATCCCCGAGCTGGTCAAGGTCTTCACCTCGACCGAGTCCGCGCCACGTGCGCGAGGTCGTCACCGCGTCGCGCGAAGGCGGCGCCTCGCTCAACATCCTCTCCGGCCTCGTCGCCGGCAACTTCTCCGCCTACTGGATGGGCATGGCGATCGTCGGCCTGATGGGCGTGGCCGCCTGGATCAGCGAGCTGCTTCCCGGTCGAGCCTCGATGATCGCCCCGGCGATCTTCGCCTTCGGCCTGGTGGCCTTCGGCTTCCTCGGCATGGGCCCGGTGACCATCGCGGTCGACTCCTACGGCCCGGTGACCGACAACGCGCAGTCGGTCTACGAGCTCTCGACCATCGAGACGCTCCCCGGCATCGACGCGGAGATCCAGAAGGACTTCGGCTTCACGCCCGACTTCGAGCAGCGCCAAGGACTACCTCGAGGAGAACGACGGCGCCGGCAACACCTTCAAGGCGACCGCGAAGCCGGTGCTGATCGGCACCGCGGTGGTCGGCGCGACGACGATGATCTTCTCGATCATCGTGATGCTCACCAACGGCCTGACCGCAGGACATCGAGCAAGCTGTCGCTGCTGCACCCGCCGTTCCTGCTCGGCCTGATCATCGGCGGCGCGGTGATCTACTGGTTCACCGGCGCCTCGATGCAGGCGGTCGTCGACCGGCGCCTACCGCGCGGTCGAGTTCATCAAGCGAACATCAAGCTCGACGCCGGCGCCGACAAGGCCTCGGTCGAGGACTCGAAGAAGGTCGTCGAGATCTGCACGCAGTACGCGCAGAAGGGCATGTTCAACATCTTCCTGGTGGTCTTCTTCTCGACCCTGGCGTTCGCCTGCTTCGAGCCGTTACTTCTTCATCGGCTACCTGATCTCGATCGCGCTCTTCGGCCTCTACCAGGCGATCTTCATGGCCAACGCCGGCGGCGCCTGGGACAACGCCAAGAAGATCGTCGAGGTCGAGCTCAAGGAGAAGGGCACGCCGCTGCACGCCGCGACCGTCGTCGGCGACACCGTCGGCGATCCGTTCAAGGACACCTCGTCGGTGGCGATGAACCCGGTGATCAAGTTCACGACGCTCTTCGGCCTGCTCGCCGTCGAGCTGGCGGTGGAGATGACCGCCGCCGGCACAGGCGCGACCTGACCCGCATCCTGTCGGCGGTGTTCCTCGCGGTCTCGATGTTCTTCGTCTGGCGGTCGTTCTACGGCATGCGCATCGGCAAAGTCGCGCACTGAACAAGCGGCGCACCACGAGGCGATGTTTTCCCGGGGGCCGGCGGCGACGCCGGCCCTTGGTGTTTTCAGCGCGGATCTTGGAGCGCTGCGCGAGCCGATGGATCGGTGAGCGAGAACAGCTCCGCCGGCACGTCGCGCGCCTCGAACTCGAGGATCTCGACGGTGGCAGGTGAGCCGCCGCGCAGCACGTCCTTGATGACGATCGTCATCGGGGTGAGTTGGCCCTTGTCGCGCCACTCCTTCCACTCGAGCACCCTCGCCACGCGGCCGTCGGCAAACTGAAAGTCGGCGCGCAGTGGCAAGCGCTCGCGTTCGGAGACCACCCAGCGCATTCGGGGATAGGAGCCGCCGCGTTTCTGGCTTTCAGATCGAACTCCACGACGCCGCTCGCGGTATCGCGCCGCTGCACCGCGGCGATCTCATGAGTGGCGCTCAGAGGCACGGCCAGCAGTTCCTCGATGGCCACGGCGCCCGCCAGTCGGTGGGTGGGCGGCAGACGGACGGGCTGGCGAGCTCCGGGGGAAATGAAGAAGGTGCCGTCGCGCGCCCGCAGCAGGTACTTGCCGCTCTCTTTCGGATCGAGGAAGCGCACCAGCGCGTTCTCGCCGGAGCGCCAGATCTCGAGCGCCGTCGCGCGGCCCCCAGACCCCGTCACGCGCAGCCGGGCGCGAGAGCTGCTGGCAGCGCGCGCGAAGGGGTCGGTCGCCTCGAGGAGAGCGCGGTCCGAAGCTGCGGCCTCGGCGGCGGGCGTCGCAGTTGCGGCGAGCGCCAGCCCGGCGGTGAACGCCAGCGCTTCAAACATGCGCCAGGGCCTCCGCGATGCGCAGCCTCAGGCTGCGCGCGATGGGCGCCAAGGAGGCCAGCGCCAGCACCGCCAGCATCAACGCGGCGGTGCCGGCGAACGCCTCGGGCACGACGACCAGCCGGAGGTCGATGGGGAAACCGCTCCAGGCGGCGGCGGCATCTTGTAGGCTCGGCGGCGTTGATCCCGTGGATCGACGCCACGCCCAGCGCGCCGCCGGCCAGCGCGCCGAAGGTCCCGAGCCAGAGGGCTCCAGCAGAACGAGCGGTCCGGCGATCTGCCCGCCGCTCGTGCCGATGGCGCGCAGCGTGCCGATCTCGCGCACCCGCTCCATCACGGTCATGACCAGGGTGTTGGAGACCGAGAGCACGACGAGCACGAGGATCACCGTGCCCAGGAACCAGAAGATGCCCAGGTAGAGGTTGCGCACCTGATCGATAGAACGGCGCCCGCGAGCGCCAGTCCACCAGGGCGAGATCGCTCGCCGGCGAGACGGCGTCGGCCGAGCGCCGGCCGCCCGGCCTCGGCCGCGTCGATCGTGTCGTAGGTCACGATCAGGTTCGAGACGCTGCTCGGTCTGCAGCAGCCGCTGGCTGGTCGCCAGATGCAACTTGAGGAAGCGCGTGTCGAGATCGGCGACTCCGGTGGTGATCAGGCCGCGCACCCGCACGTCGAGCGCGTTGAGCATGCCGTCGGAGTTGAGGGTCATGAGCGTCACGGTGTCGCCGGGCTGGGCGGCGAGCGACTCGGCGAGACCTACTGCAAGCAGCACGCCGTCGTCGCCGGCCGCCGGCGGTTCGTCCGCCAGCGCCTCGCCGGCGCGCAATTGGACTGGAAACGCCATCCGCCGCTCGCGGTCGGGCTCGACTGCCGACGCCGATGAAGGAGACACTGGCGCCCGCCGCGTCGGACACCAGGCCCATGACGTGCTGACGTGGCGCCGGCGCCCCGGACATGCGGCAGCTCCTCGATCGCCTGGCGCAGGCCCCGCCAATCCGCGATACCCGCCGCGGCGGCGCGCTCGAGCGTTGCGGCGCGCCCCTCGACCGCGGTCCGGCGTGCCACTTCGAAGTGTCCGAGCCCGCCGTGGATGAGCGCCTCGCGGAGTCCATCGAAGGAGAAGACGAATGAATCCGGCGGTGAGCACGAGCCCGACTGTGCCCGCGGCGATCACCGCGAGCGAGAGCAACGTGCGCCGGCGGTTGCGGCCGAGGTTGCGCAGCGCGAGAAGCGAGCAGTCTCACGCGCGCCCGGGCGCCCGTCGTTCGTCGGCCGCGACGCGGCCGTCCCGAGAGCCTCACCGCCCGCGGCGCGCCGGCGAGGATCGCGCGGTCGTGGGTGGCGAGAAGCACCGCGGTGCCGCGCTCGCGATGGAGCCGGTGGAAGAGCGCCACGATGCCGGCGCCGGTGTCGGAATCGAGGTTGCCGGTGGGTTCGTCGGCGAGCAACGCTCGCGGCTCGTGGACCAGGGCGCGGGCGATCGCCACGCGTTGGCGCTCGCCACCCGAGAGCTGGTCCGGTCGATGGCCGAGGCGGCCCTCGAGTCCGACCGATTCGAGGACCGCCGCGGCTCGCCGGCGGGCGTCGCGCGGCCGGCACGGCGTCGATCCACAGCGGGTACTCGACATTCTCGAGCGCCGAGAGCACCGGCAGGAGGTTGAAGGTCTGGAAGACGAAGCCGAGAGCCCGGCGGCGGAGCAGCGTGCGCTCGCGGGCGTCGAGCAACGCGAGGTCGGCGCCGGCGATGCACAGCTCGCCGGCGTCGGGCTGGTCGATCGTGCCGAACAGGTTGAGCAGGGTGCTCTTGCCGCTCCCAGACGGTCCGGCGATGACCAGCATCTCGCCCGCGGCGACGTCGAGGTCGACGCCGCGCAACGCGGGAACGTCGGTCTGGCCGAGGCGGAAGGACTTGCGAAGTCCGCGAGCCCGGAACAGCGGGGTGGAGGAATCGTCGAAGGAAGGGCGCAAGCGGCGCGATTCTAACGGAGGCCCGCGGGGCGGCTTTGGAGCGCTGTAAAATCCACTCTCGCGTGCGTGTCCTGGCGATCATCGCGGCCTACAACGAAGGCCGGTTCATCGGCGAGTGCCTCGGGCACTTGCGCGCCCAGGGCGTCGAGGCGTACCTCATCGACAACCAGTCCGTCGACGACACGGTCGAGATCGCGCGCCGCCATCTCGGTGACGGGCTGGCCGGGATCGAGACCTACCCTCGCGACGGGGTATTTCGCTGGCGGCGCCTGCTGCGTCGCAAGGAGGAACTGGCGGGACAGCTCGATGCCGACTGGTTCATCCACCTCGATCCGGACGAATTCCCGGTCCCACCCCCCGGTGCCGCAACGTTGGCCCAGGCGTTCGCCGCCGCCGATGGGGACGGCTACAACACGGTCGAGTTCGAGGAGTTCACGTTCGTCCCGCCGCGCGAATCTCCGGACCACGACCACGCGGCGTTCCGCCGCACCATGCATTGGTACTACCCCTTCGCTCCCGTGGCTGAGCACCGGCTGATGGCCTGGAAACGCCAAGCGACCGGGGTCGACCTGGTCACCACCGGCGGCCATGCGGTGCGCTTCCCGGGGCGGCGGGTGTCGCCACGCCGCTTTGCGTTGCGCCACTATCTGTTCCTGAGCGCGGAGCACGCCGCGCACAAGTACGTCGGCAAGCAATACGACCCCGAAGAGCTACAGGATCTCTGGCACGGCTGGCGGCCGACGTTGCGCCGCGAGCAGATTCGCCTGCCACGCCAGGTGGAGTTGCGCGTGGCTCGCGGCGATGCCGATCTGGACCCCTCGGCCCCGCGGCTGCGCCATTGCATCGAGTGGCCTGACCGCAGGCCGGAAGACGCCCACTCCCGGCGCGCCCCAGAGTCGTCGTTGCCGGTGGTGCTCTGTGTGGTCAATCGGGCCTATTGGGCGCACGACCGCAAGACCGTGGCGCTCGAACGAGAGTTGGCGGGCGAATACCGCCTCGTTCGGCGTCTGGGCGACGACGTCACGCCTCACGACATCGACTCCGCCGACCTGGTGCTGCTGTGGTACTGGCTGCAATACGAGCCACTGCGCCGCAGGGTGCCGGAATTGCGCAAGGCTCATGAGCGCCTGCTGGTCGGCATCTGCAGTCACTTCGAGCTCGACGGAGCCTGGCGAAGTCCAGGTGTGGCGTTCCTCAGCGAAACGCCCGCGGCGGTCTTCGCCAACAATCGACAGCTGGTCGAAACTTTCGCGCCCCTCCTCGGGCGACCGGTCGCGTACACGCCGAACGGTGTGGACACTCGCTACTTCCAGCCGGCAGCGGGGCCGTCGAGCGGCGACGCCATGCGGGTGGGCTGGGCCGGCAGCCTCACCAACCATGGCCCCGGGCATCGAGGCGTCGAGGAGGTCATCGCGCCGGCGGTGGCACAGGTGGCGGGCGCGCAGCTCTGCCTGGCGGCGCGCGAGGAGCGCTGGCGGGATCAGGAGGAAATGCGCGCCTTCTATCATTCGCTCGACCTTTATGTCTGTGCCAGCCGCAGCGAGGGCACTCCGAATCCGTGTCTCGAAGCAGCGGCTTGCGGCCTGCCGGTGGTGACCACGCGAGTCGGCAACATGCCGGAGCTGATTCGCGATGGCGTCAACGGCCTGTTCGTCGAGCGCAACGTCGATGCGGTGGCCACCGCCTTGCGCCGGCTCCAAGGCGATCCCGAGCTCCGGAGCAAGCTGGGAAGCGCGGCGCGGCGCTCCATTGAAGAATGGGACTGGAGCCTCCGTGCGCGGCGCTTCGCCGCGCTCTTCGGTTCGGTTCTCGAGCGCGGGGCGGAGTTCAGGGCGGTGGACGCCGAGCCAGGCGGCGTCGCAGGCGCCACCAGGTCCTGATCACGGCATAGCCCCGCGAGCTGTCGATGGCTTGCAGGCTCGCAGCCAGCTCCTGGCGCTGCTGATCGAGCCGCGTGACTTCCTGCCGTGCGGACTCCAGGTCTTGCTCGCGCCGGGCGTCTCGGATCCTGGCCTGCGCCAGGTCCTCGGTGAGCGCCGTGGCGCGCTCGCCGAGCGCCGCGGCACGGTCGCCGAGCACCGCGGCGCGGTCGCGCTCGGCTGCCCATACCAGCCGGCCTTCCAGCAGCTCGTACAGCAGCCGCTCTTCGAGCTCCAGGGCGCCGTGCCCCGCCCGCCGATCGCCGGCGGGCGGGGCCGAAGGTAGGTCCGCCGCGGCCTCCAGGCGCCGGTAGATGCGGATCGCATCCGGCCAAAGTCTCTGCCAGTCCGGGCGTTGCGCGGGCTCGGGGGTGAGATCCGAGGGCTGGTAGCGGGCTGCGTCGGGCGTCTGCAACGGGAGATCGAAGGTCTTCCCGACCGACCGTACGAGCGCGCCCAAATCCCGCGCCGCCGTCGGCGCATGTGCGAGAAAGGCCCTGCTTGAGTGACGTTCCTTCAACTCGAGCAACAGGCGATTGTGGGTGCGCCACGCATCCACTGTGAGCCACGGATCGTGACGTGTTTCGGGCTCGGTGTCGCGCCGCAGGAGGGAGAGTGCCACGTCGGCAGGGTGGCGATAGAGGAAGAGGTAGTTCCCCCGGGGGAGCAGCTCTTGCCAGAGCTCGAGGAACAGGCAGCTGCGGGGGTCCTTCCAACCCCACAGCGGGAGGTGAGCTCGCCGGGCGACCAGCCCGCGTGCCTCCGCGGCCAGCTGCGGCGGAAGGGTGGCGCTGAGATCGCGATCGGCGGTGAACGCGGTGTGACCAGCGGCGGTCAACGCAGCTTCGTGAAAGCGGTGAAAGTCCCAGTCCTCGAAGTGGCCGCGCGGATTGCCCGGTCCGGGTCCGTTGAGGTGGACCCCGATGTCGAGGCCCGCGTCCATGAACGCGCTGGCAACGAGCGAGGTCGCCGACCGGTGCATGCCGGTGATCACTAGAGAGCGGCTCAAGCGCGCTCCTCGAGCTCGCTGCCGTGCGAACGATCGGGCAGCGGCTCACGCCGCAGAGGCAGCCACCGGTAGGGGCAGCGCGGGATGTGGAGGACCGAATCGAGCTCCGCTCCCGGCCACTCGCCACTCTCGGCGAATGCCTCGCAGTAGAGATCCACCGGCTCGACGAAGCGCGGATTCCAGCGTCCCCGCTCGATGGTCAAGGTGTACAGATAACCGGCCTCGTTGTCGACCCCGAAGGCGTCGCAGCAATCGACAAGCGGCTCGTGGAGCTCGTCGAGCGATGTCCAAACCGAGCCTGGCGGTGGCGCATCGTGGGGCCGCGTATCGACCACTCCCACCAGCCGGCCGCCCGGCCGTTCGGACCCGATGCCGACCGTCAGGCGGTCGCCGTCGCGCACCATCAACATGTCGGCCGCGCCGAACTCGTGGAAGCGGAACTCGGTGAGGCGATTGCCGATGGCGCGCATCAGGGCGTCGTTGGTTTCGCTGCGCAGGAAGTACCCGCCGCGGCGCCAGGAGCGGTCGGCCCCGCGGTAGCGCACCGCGGCGCGGTAGCTCACTTGGTAGAACGAGACCCCGGCCGGACCCGGCAGGCCGCGCGGCCGCATCTCGCGCAGCGACGAGACCAGTACCTGGACCCAACCCCAGTCCTTGAAGGTTTCGGGCTCGAGCGGCGCCGGCAGGCGCAAAGCGAGCGAATCGGGCGGGACGCGGTAGTTGAACGAGAGCGCCTCGATCCATTCGGTTTCGACGGCCACCAGCCAGGGCACCGAGGGGCACTCTTCGGCTTGCGGATCGTCCGGATTGACTGCCAGGGCGTCCTCGATCTGACCCCAGGCGTCGAGCAGCGCCAGGGCGCCAGCCGGGGCGAGCTCGAGACTGCTCTCGCCCGACAACCATTCGCGGTCGAGTAGACGATCGAGGAGAGTCTCTGGATCGGCTACGCCCGCGGCGCTCAAGCGCTCGGCGAGCGCGAAGCGTGGCGAGGGCCCGTGGAGCGCCGCGCAGGCCGCCAGCGCCGCCACCTCGGCGCCGCGCGGCGTCGCCGCGTCGGCGTTCATACGACGCGCGGGCGCGCGCCCTCGGCCGCCAGGCGCCGGCGGCGCGAGCGGTCGAGCAGCCAACCGACGGTGAACTTGGTGACCAACCAGACGGCGCCCAGGATGTAGAACTGGAACCTCGGCAGCAGGGTCATCAAAAAGGCAGTGGCCAGGAACATGGCCGCTGCGCCGTACCAATGGGTGCCCATGAGCGACCCCATGGAAGCGAAGGCGACGGCCGCCAGCACCGCAATCACCGGCCCGAGAAACATGCGATCGAGGCCGAGCAGGTAGTTGAGAAAGGCGCTCACCGCCACCGCCCCGACGAACGCGGTCCAGA
The DNA here is from genome assembly GCA_963821905.1 of Thermoanaerobaculia bacterium. Classification (GTDB taxonomy): domain Bacteria; phylum Acidobacteriota; class Thermoanaerobaculia; order Multivoradales; family JAGPDF01; genus CAWGFP01. The sequence goes on from CAWGFP010000009.1 coordinate 488,630, forward strand.
TCGCCCACAACTGGGTCTCGACGAAGGTGCGCGCGCCGGCGCGCCGGCGGCGCAAGAGCGCGATGGTGCTGAGATTCACCGCCAGGGTCAGGGTCCACAGCAAGATGAAGGGCGGCGGCGTGCGGTAGCCGTGATCGAGCAGCCAACCGGTGAGGATGAAGCTGCCGCCGTTGGTGAAGGCGTGGATCATCCAGATCACGCCCCAGTTCTGCAGCGCCGAGTCGTCGCGGGTCTCCTTGACGACCCGGCGCAGGTACTCGAGGGCTTCGAAGGCCTCGTCGCGGTTCATGGGGCTGCGCCAGCCGGAAGACCGGGCGCGCTAAGCGCCGAGAACCGCCGGTGGATCGGCGAGGTTCTCGGGATCCTTGACGGTGAGGACCTTGTAGAAGCACCAGCCGGTGAGGCCCCAGACGAAGGCCAGCGAGACGAGAGGAAGATCCAGCCGAGCGTGCGTCATGGCGGCTCTCCTTCGTCCGTCGAGCGGCTTGCTGGCCGTCGATGTCGAGGCCCGGCGCGCGCCAGCGCTTCTCGCCGATGCGCAGTGCAGACGATCGAGCATGACCAGCGTCGACGCCGATCAAGCAGCATCGCGCCCTGCTGCAGCGGCTCGTCGGCCACCGCCTGCACCCAGCCGCCCAGGTTGTTGCCAGCAGAAGCAGACGAACACGACCAGCAGGTAGAGCGGCGCGACGTACTTCATGATGAACTTGTAGAAGCCCGGGATGCGGATGCTGCGCGCCCTGCGTGCGCCTCCTGCCAGCCGCGCTCGATGCCGAAGACCCAGCTGAAGCAGATGATCTGCACGCATGGCGAGGACGAAGATCAGGAACGTGCCGACCCAGTCGTCGATGGTCGCTCCAGAAGATGCCGTCCTTGCTGTAGTACATGACCAGGAACGAGCCGATGACGCAGATCGCGACCATCAGCGTGGTCGCGCTGCTTGCGCGCCCAGCCGAGCGCCTCCTGGAAGAACGCCAGCGCCGGCTGGTACATCGAGATCGAGCTGGTGATCGCGGCCAGGAACAGCATGAAGAACCAGATCGCGCCGATGAAGTTGCCGAACGCGCCCATGTGCGCGAACACGACCGGCAGCGTGGTGAAGCCGAGGCCGAAGGTGCCGCCCTGCACGGCCGCCGTCGTGCCCGACAGGCCGAGGAACACGAACGCGGCCGTGAGCGTGATCAGGCCGCCGAAGCCGACCTCGAAGAGCTCGTTGGTCGCCGAGGCGGTGAGGCCCGGAGAGCACGACGTCGTCCTTCTGCTTCAGGTAGGAGGCGTAGTTGATGATCACGCCGAAGCCGACCGACAGGCTGAAGAAGATCTGCCCGGCGGCGGCGAGCCAGGTCTGCGGCGTTGCCGCAGCGCCTCGAAGTCCGGGTTCCACATGTAGCCGAGGCCGTTGATCACGTTCTGCTCGGGCATGGCTCGGGTCCGGCGTGCCGAGCGTCAGCACGCGGACGAGCACGATCAGCGCGCAGACGGCCATCGCCGGCATCGCCCAGCGAGCAGAACTTCTCGATGCCCTTGGAGATGCCGCGGTAGACGAGCCAGATGTTCACCGCGAAGGTGATGCACCCAGAAGACCAGCGTCTCGATCGAGCCGCCGGTAGAGCACGCCGTTCTGCGTTGCTGCCGGTGAAGTCGTCGTAGAAGGCGCTGGCGCGTCGCGGTCTGCTCGGCGATCGGCGCGCGCGGCGTCGACGCCGATGCCGCCGGTCAGGTAGTGCCAGGCGTAGCCGAGGCACCAGGCCTCGATGAAGACGTAGTAGAAGGAGACCGCGAGCGGGATCAGGACGCCGATGACGCCGAGGTAGCGCGCGACCGCGCCCTTGCCGATGACGCCCATGATCGCCGGGCGCCGAGTGGAAGCCCTTGCGGCCGCCGTAGCGGCCCATCGTCCACTCGGCCCAGCCGATCGGGATGCCGAGGAAGAGCAGGGCGCAGAAGTACGGGATCATGAAGGCGCCGCCGCCGTTCTGCGGCCGCCTGGCCCGGGAAGCGCAGGAAGTTGCCGAGGCCGACCGCGGAGCCGGCGACGGCCAGGATCACGCCCAGCCGGCTGCCCCATTCCTCTTTGTGCGATGGTCGCCATCTCGAGGCTCCTGATCTGCTGCGTCGTGACAGAACGGGCGGAGCTAGCCAGCGCTCCGCTCAAAGTGCTGTGACAGCGATGGACTACGCCTGCAGCTTACCTGTCCTCGCAGCTCGTTGCCGAGCACGCTGTGGTGGCGGCCGTAGAGGAAGTAGATCACCAGCCCGAGCGCCAGCCAGCCGAACAGCCGGCACCAGTTGTCGGCCGGCAGCGAGAGCATCAGCAGCAGGCAGCAGAGCGATGCCCAGGATCGGGACGACGCGGCACCAGCGGGCAGCGGAACGGGCCGGTGGCGCGTCGGGGTTGCGTCCGCCGCATGATCAGCACCGCGGCGCAGACGATGACGAAGGCGAACAGCGTGCCGATGTTGGTCAGGTCGCAGCAGCGCGTCGATCGGCAGGAAGCCCGGCCAGCGACGGCGACGAAGACGCCGATGAGGATCGTGCTCTTCCAGGGCGTGCGGAACGTCGGGTGGACGTCGCCGAAGAACGCCTTGGGCACCAGGCCGTCGCGGGCCATCGCCAGGAACACGCGCGGGCCGACAGCATCATGACCAGCAGCACCGAGGTGATGCCGGCCACGCCGGCCGACGGCGATGATGACCTCGGCCCAGCCGAGCCCGACCTGCTTGAAGGCGTCGGAGACGCCGGCGTTCGATGTCGATCTGGTCGTACGGCACCATGCCGGTCAGCACGGCGACGACCGCGATGTAGAGGACGGTGCAGATGAGCAGCGAGGCGATGATGCCGATCGGCACGTCGCGCTGCGGGTTCTTGGCCTCCTCGGCGTGGGTCGAGACCGAGTCGAAGCCGATGTAGGCGAAGAAGATGATCGCCGCCCCGGCGAGCATGCCGAGCGGGTTGCCGCCGGCGTCGGTCTGCCCGGCGACGTGGTTGCCGAAGAAGCTGATGCCCGGTCCAGCCGTAGGGCGCGAACGGCTCCCAGTTGGCCGGGTTGACGTAGAAGGCGCCGACGCACGATCACGAACAGCACCGCCGCCACCTTGATCACCACCATCACGGCGTTGAAGCCGGCGCTCTCCTGATCCCCTTGACCAGGACGACGGTGACGATGGCCACGATGATGACCGCCGGCAGGTTGATGAACGAGCCGGTCGCGACGAAGTCGCCCGTGCGCCGCGTCGTAGCGATCAGGGCGAGCTCGCGCAAGGTCGTCGGGCAGGTCGATGCCGATCTTCGCCAGGACGCTCTGGAAGTAGCCCGACCAGCCGTTGGCCACGGTCGCCGCGCCGACGGCGTACTCGAGGACCAGGTCCCAGCCGATGATCCAGGCGAACAGCTCGCCCAGGGTGGCGTAGGCGTAGGTGTAGGCGCGAGCCGGCGACCGGCGCCATCGAGGCGAACTCGGCGTAGCAGAGCGCGGCGAAGATGCAGGTGATGCCGGCGACGACGTAGGAGAGCATCAGCGCCGGGCCGGCGACGTTGTGGGCCGCCGCGCCGGTCGCGACGAAGATGCCGGCGCCGATGATCGCGCCGACGCCCAGGGCGGTGAGCTGGACCGGCCCGAGGACGCGGCGCAGCCGGTTCTCGCCCTTCATCTCCTCGAGCGAGCAGCTCGAGCGGCTTCCTGGCGAACAACTGATTCGCCATGAATCGTCTAGCCTCCATGAGGTCGAGATCGGTCATGCGTCTCGCCGGGCCGGGGCCGGCGAACCGCGTGCGCCAGAGGAAATACACAGGGATGCCGGTCAGCACGATGAGCAGCCCCGGCCAGGTCGTCGACGTCTTGTAGACGAGCAGCACGAGCAGGATGGCGCGTCGCGGCCAGGATGTAGAGCGCCGGCACCACCGGGTAGCCGAAGGCCCGGTAGGGCCGCTCGGCGTCCGGCCGCTTGCGCCGCAGCACGAAGAGGCCGGCGATCGTCAGGACGTAGAAGATCAGCACCGCGAAGACGACGTAGTCGAGCAGGTTGCCGTAGAGGTTGCCGTAGCGTGGCCTCGCCGGCCGCGTCGAGCAGGCGCTCCGACGCGTCGCACGGGTGCGCGGCAGCACCAGGAGCAGGCCCACACGCACTGCAGGACAGCCCGACGGCCGGCACGTGGCGCTCGTTGAGCCGCCCGGTGCGAGCGGAAGAACAGGCCGTCGCTGCGCCATCGCGTAGTAGACGCGGGCGCCGGCCAGGATCAGGCCGTTGTTGCAGCCGAAGGTCGAGATGATGATGGCGACCGCCATGATCGTCGCGCCGGCCGGCCCGAAGATCACCTGGAGAGCCGCGGTGGCGACCCGGTCGTCGGGCGCGGTCTGGATCGCTTCGCAGCGGCAGCGTGCAGAGATAGGCGACGTTGGCCAGGAGGTAGAGGCCGATCACCAGCAGCGTGCCGAGCGCGAGCGAGAGCGGGACGTTGCGCCGCGGGTTCTTCACCTCGCCGGCGGTGAAGGTGATGTTGTTCCAGGCGTCGGACGAGAAGAGCGAGCCCACCTGGGCGACGCAGAAGGCGACGAACAGGCCGACAGGCCCGGCGGTCGCCGCGACCGCCGGCGACCAGGCCGAGATCCGGGCCGGATCGGCGCCGCGTCGCGCGGCGTCCAGAAATCGCCGAAGTTGGCGGCGATGGCGTCGGCGTTGCGGCCGACGAGGATGCCGAGCACGATCAGGGCGAGGAGCGACAGGGTCTTGGCCGAGGTGAAGATGTTCTGGATCAGCTTGCCGAGCTGGATGCCGCGGGTGTTGAGCCAGGTGAGGAAGACGATCAGCAGGATGCCGACGAGCTGCTGCGTCGAGAGGCTGAATGGCGTAGCTCGTCGGAAAGGTCGATCGGCGGGATGATCCAGGCCGGTCGGCGAGATCGCGGGCACCAGCACGCCCAGGAAGCGCGCGAAGCCGACGGCCACGGCGGCGATGGTGCCCGGTCTGGATGACCAGGAACAGCGTCCAGCCGTAGAGGAAGCCCCAGAGCGGCGAGTAGGCCTCGCGCAGGTAGACGTACTGTCCGCCGGCCTGCGGCATCATCGCCGCCAGCTCGCCGTAGGAGAGGGCGGCGGCGACGGTGAGCAGGCCCGGTGACCACCCAGACCATGAGCAGCCAGCCGGCGGAGCCCACCTGGCGCGCGATGTCGGCCGAGACGATGAAGATGCCCGAGCCGATCATCGACCCGGCGACGATCATGGTCGAGTCGAGCAGCCCGAGCTCGCGAGCGAACTCGCGCTGCGGCTGCTCAGGGACTAGAGCCGGTTGGGCCATGATCCTCCCCGCTGGAAACTTGGTGAAAGCCGGGCGCAGTCTATCCGCAGCCGGTCAGGCCTGGGAAGCCTTGGACGCCCGGCGCTTGTGGCGCTCGCGCAGGATCTCGATCACCGCCGGCAGCAGCGAAATGCCGATGATCGCGAAGATGACCAGCGAGAAGTTGTCCTGCACGAAGGGCAGGTTGCCGAAGAAGTAGCCGCCGAGCGTGCAGATCACCACCCAGCCAACCCCGCCCACCACGTTGTAGGTCATGAACTGGCGGTAGCTCATCTCGCCGACCCCGGCGACGAACGGCGCGAAGGTGCGCACGATGGGCACGAAGCGCGCGATGATGATCGTCTTGCGCGCCGTACTTCTCGTAGAAAGCGTGGGTCTTGTCGAGGTGCTCCTTCTTGACCAGCGGCAGCTTGCCCTTGTCCGCCAGCCGGTGGCGCAAGGCGGCGCCGATCCAGTAGTTGGCGGTGTCGCCCAGGATGGCCGCCGCCGTGAGCAGCAGAATCAGCCATTCCAAACGCAGGGCGCCAGTGGCGGCGAAGGCGCCGGCAGCGAAGAGCAGCGAGTCGCCGGGCAGGAACGGGGTCACCACCAGCCCGGTCTCGCAGAAGACGATCAGCGATCAGGATGCCGTAGGTCCACCCGCCGTAGTTGGCGATGATCTCGCGCAGGTGGGTGTCGAGATGGAGGACGAAGTCGATGAGCTGGCGGAGGAGTTCCATGCGGGGCGGCAATGTAGCACGGCCAAGCGGTGGACTTGCGGCCGCCGGGGTCGAGGGTCCACAATCCGCGCAGTGCCCGATTCACACTCGGTTCCAGGACCGGTCTCCGGCGAGATCACGGCCCTCTTGTCGGCGGCGCGCGGCGGCGACCGCGCTTCCGAGGAGCGGCTGCTCGCTCTGGTCTACGACGACCTCAAGCGCCGGAACGCGGCGATCGCGGCCACTGAGAAAGCCAGCGTCGAAAGTAGGTAGGGTGGCCACGTCGGCCCGAACGGCAGGGGGATCACCCCGTACTGCACCGGCAGGATACAGAAGTCCCCCGCCGCGTGGAGCACGACGCTGGGCAGGATCGAGCGCGTCAGGTAGACGAGCGCGGCGTGCAAGAGGCTGTAGGCGGCGAAGAAGGGGACGAAGGCCAGCGTGGCGTAGGCGTGGCTGCGATGGACCAGATAAAAGAGCGCGCTGGTCAGAGCGATGGCCAGCACCCATCCGTGATGACGCTGGATCTGCGACAGCATGTAGCCGCGAAACGCCGCCTCTTCGACGACTGCGGCAGTCGCGGCGAGGGAGAGAAAAAACGCCAGCACGGTCCACCACGGCAGCGTCGAGAGATCGAACGGCGCCTCATACGCCTCGGCCGGCAGCGCTGCTACGCGCCCGGTGAAGAGGGCCAGACTCAGGACTCCGATCATGCCCAGGCCACCCGCGAGGAGGGCGCAGCGCCAGACCTCACCCGGCAGCGCCGCGGCGCGTAGATCCTGCCGCCGGCTCTCGGAGGTGCCTCGCGGCGGCCAGCGGCCGTTGAGGTAGCTCCAGAAGAACCACAGCCAGGCCGCGGTCACGAGAGGGAACCAGGGCCAGCGAGGCTGCCACTTCAAGTTCGCCACCAGAGCGAGCGAAGGGGGCAGCTGGCCGATGACGAGCAGGACGAACGCGAGGACCGTTGCCCGCACCACGACTGGGAGCCAGAGCCAGGCGCGGCGCAGCATGGGATTCCCTAGACGATTCTCTCCGCCGGCCCGAAAACGTTCATGCCGTCGGGCCGCACGAAGGTGGCGAGGGTCACGCCGTAGCGCTCCGCGAGCTCGACCGCGAGCGAGCTCGCCGCGCCCACCGAAGCGATGATCGGTATGCCAGCCATGATCCCTTTCTGCGAGATCTCGTAGCCCAGGCGGCCTGAGACCACCAACAACGCGTCGGCGAGAGGCAATCGTCCCTCCCGCAACGCCCAACCCACGACCTTGTCGACCGCGTTGTGGCGCCCGATGTCCTCGCGCGCGCAGAGCAGCTCGCCTGCGGTGGTGAAGAGTCCGGCGCCGTGCAGGCCGCCCGTACGGTCGAAGACCGGCTGCGCGGCGCGCAGGCGCTCGGGGAGCCGGGAGAGAACGTCCCGCTCGACGCGCAGCGGAGAGTCGATGGTCGGGGCTTCCATCTCGAGCTCGCCGAGCGAGCGCTTGCCACAGACTCCGCAGGCCGAGACCGAGAAGAACAGCCGCTCGGACGGCGCCCGCCGCGCGCCCTGCGCGAGCTCGACCGCGATCACGTTGCCGCGCTCCTGGTCGGAGAGAAACGGCGGGCGGTTGATCGACTTGATATCCCGCGCGCCGTCGATGATCCCCTCGTCGAAGAGGAACCCGGCCACCAGCTCCTCGTCGTCGCCCGGAGTGCGCATGACGACGGTGATCGGCTTGGTGCCGAGGCGGATCTCGAGCGGCGCCTCGACCGCTAACTGGTCGCGCTCAGCGTGCGCTTCGCCGGAGCGCCAGCGGCGCACGTCGACCTCGGTCGTCGGGCTCGCGGAGGGCGTGGAAACAGGGCTTTCGGCCATCATCGCTATGTTAGCCTAGCCACCATGGACCGACTCGAGCGTCTGACGGCGCCTTGGGTCCGCGATTCCAAGGGCGCTCCTCTGCGCCAGGCGTCGTGGGACGAGGCGCTGGACCGTGCGGCGTCGGGGCTGCGGGCGACCGTCGATCGCCACGGCCCGACCGCCTTCGGTCTCTTCAGTTGTTCGAAGGCCACCAACGAGATGAACTTCGTCGCCCAGAAGTTCGCTCGCGTCGCGGTGGGCTCGAACAACATCGACAGCTGCAACCGCACTTGACACGCCCCGAGCGTCGCCGGTCTGGCGACGGTCTTCGGAGCGGGCGGTGGAACGTCCTCCTATCGCGAGGTCGAGGAGACCGACTGCATTCTGCTCTGGGGATCGAACGCCCGCGAGGCGCACCCGATCTTCTTCCATCACCTGTTGAAGGGCCTGCGCCGCGGCGCCAAGCTGATCTCGATCGACCCGCGGCGCACCACTTCGGCCTCCTGGGCGGACGTCTGGGCGGGGCTCGACGTCGGCACCGACATCGCGCTTTCCAACGCCGTTGCCAGGGAGATCCTGGCCCAGGGGCTCGAGCACCGCGAGTTCATCGAGAACGCCACCAGCGGTTTCGAGGAGTACAAAGCGTCGGTCGAAGAGTGGACGCTCGAACGCGGCGCCGCGGAGACCGGCGTGCCAGCGGAGGTGATCCGCGAGATCGCCGTCTCCTACGCCAAGGCGCCGCGCGCCATCCTCTGCTGGACGCTGGGCATCACCGAGCACCACAACGCGGTCGACAACGTGCTCTCGCTGATCAATCTTGCCCTCCTGTGCGGGCACGTCGGGCACTACGGCTCGGGAATCAACCCGCTGCGCGGCCAGAACAACGTCCAGGGCGGCGGCGACATGGGCGCGCTGCCCGACCGCCTGCCGGGATTCCAGCACGTCGAGAACGAGCCGCTGCGCGAGAAGTTCGAGGAGAAGTGGGGCGTCGCCGTGCCGCCGAAGCGCGGCTGGCACCTCACCGGCATGTTCGAAGCCATGGACCACGGCGAGCTGCGTGCGCTCTATGTCATCGGTGAGAACCCGATGCGCTCCGAAGCCGACCAGCACCGCACCCGCCGCCTGCTCGAGGGTCTGGATCTGCTGATCGTGCAGGACATTTTCATGACCGCCACCGCCGAGGCGGCCGACGTGGTCTTCCCGGCCTCGGCGAGCTGGTGCGAGAGCGAGGGTACGGTGACCTCGAGCGAGCGCCGCGTGCAGCGGGTGCGCAAGGCGTTGCAGCCGCCCGGTGAGGCGCGCGACGACATCGCGATCATCTACGAGCTGGCGAAGCGGATGGGCAAGGACTGGGGCGAACCCTCAGCCGAGGCGGTCTGGAACGAACTGCGCACGCTCTCGCCGGTTCACGCCGGCATGAGCTACGCGCGGCTGGAGGCGATGTCGGGCATCCAGTGGCCCTGCTACGACGAGAACCATCCCGGCGAGCTCTTCCTGCACAGCCGGCTCTGGGAAAGGCCGGTGGGCGGCGCGCGGGCGCCCTTCCACGTCGTCGAGCACGACCCGCCGGTGGACAAGCTCGATGCCGACTATCCGCTGCGGCTCACCACCGGCCGCCGGCTCGAGGACTACAACACCGGCGTTCAGACCGCGGGCTACAAGTCGCCGACGCGACGGGGCGAGACTCTGGACGTCTCTCCCGAAGACGCGGCGCGCTACGACTTGAGCGAGGGCGAACGCGTCAAGATCCTCTCGCGTCGCGGCGAGGTCGAGGCGCCGGTCCATGTCGACGACAGCCTGCGACCGGGCCTGGTCTTCATGACTCTCCACTTTCCGGAAGACGTGCCGACCAATCTGCTCACCATCGAAGCGATCGATCCCAAGTCCGGGACCGCCGAGTTCAAGGCGACGGCCGTGCGGGTCGAGAAGCTCCGGCAAGCGGTCGCCGCCGACCCCGCGGAGGTCCCGGTCTAGTGGATCTCAAGATCGTCGGCGCGGAGGCGAGCGCCGAGGAGCGCGCCGCGGTCGACGCCGTGCTCGGCCCGCCGCATTCGGGCTGGCGCGGCGCCGAGCGCGACATGGACCGCGATGGCCGCACCGCGCGCGGCGGACGGGAGGCGACGGCCCACCGCGACCTCCTCTTGCCGGCTTTTCATGGCGTGCAGGATCGCATCGGCTGGGTGAGTCACGCAGCTCTCAACTACATCTGCGAACGGTTGACGGTGCCGCCGGCGGAAGCCTGGGGTGTCCTGACCTTCTACCACTTGTTCGCCACCGCGCCGCAGCCCAAGTCGATGATCCACGTCTGCGACGACCTCGCCTGCCGCGAGCGTGGTGGCGAGTCGCTGTGCGCGGCGCTCGAACGCGAGCTCGGGCCGGCGCGCAACGGCGAGCAGGTCGGCTGGCAGCGCAGTCCCTGCCTCGGGCTCTGTGAGAAGGCGCCGGCGGTGATGATCGTTCGCGCGGCGGCCCGCCGGCAGAGCTTCGACGTCGCGCCGGTGCGCGACTTGGCGCAGCTCAAGCTGCTCGCGGTGGCCGGAGTCGAGGCGAACGGCCCCGTCCAGCGCCTGGAGGACGTCCGCCGCTCGGTGCCTCAGACCGGGCAACCGGGGCTGCGGCTGTTGAAGCGCGCCGGCATCGTCGATCCGGAGAGTCTCTCCGCCTACCGTGCCGCCGGCGGCTATGACGCGCTGGCGCGCGCCTTCGAGATCGGCGCGGCGGCCGTGATCGCCGAAGTCAACGCGTCGAAGCTGGTGGGACGCGGCGGCGCTGCGTTCCCGACCGGGCGCAAGTGGGAAGCGGTGGCGCGGGCGGCGGCGCAACCGCGCTACCTGGTCTGCAACGCCGACGAGTCCGAGCCCGGGACGTTCAAGGACCGCGTGCTGCTCGAGGGCGACCCTTTCGCAATTGTCGAGGCGATGACGATCGCCGGCTTCGCCACCGGCTGCGAGCGCGGGTTCATCTACCTGCGCGGTGAGTATCCGCTCGCCCTGTGCCGGCTGGAAAACGCCATCGCCAAGGCGCGCAAGGCCGGCCTGCTGGGAGAGAATGTTCTCGGCCGCGGTCTGCGTTTCGATCTCGAGATACGCCGCGGCGCCGGCGCCTACATCTGCGGCGAGGAAACGGCGCTGTTCAATTCCATCGAGGGCAAGCGCGGCGAGCCGCGCTCGAAGCCGCCGTTCCCGGTCGAGATCGGGCTGTTCGGCAAGCCGACGGTGGTCAACAACGTCGAAACGCTGGCCAGCGTCCCCGGTATCGTGCTCGAAGGCGGCGCCGCCTACGCCGCGATCGGCACCGCGGGCTCGGCGGGCAGCAAGCTCTTCTGCCTCTCGGGGAGCGTCAAGCGCCCCGGCGTCTACGAGGTGCCGTTCGGGACCACGCTCGGCGAGCTGCTCGAGCTCTCCGGCGGCGTGCCCGGCGGGCGAACGATCCAGGCGATCTTGCTCGGCGGGGCCGCCGGCATGTTCGTCGGCCCCGACACGCTCTCCACGCCGCTCACCTTCGAGGGCGCGCGCGCCGCCGGCGCGACGCTCGGCTCGGGCGTCGTCATGATCTTCGATGACACCGCGGACCTCGGCGGCGCGCTGCTGCGCATCGCCGAGTTCTTCCGCCACGAATCGTGCGGTCAGTGCGTGCCGTGCCGGGTCGGCACGGTGCGCCAGGAGGAGCTTCTGCACCGGCTGCGTGCCGGCCGCACGCTGGGCAGCCGCGCGGACGAGCTGGCGCTGCTGCGCGAGCTCGGCCAGGCGATGCGCGACGCCTCGATCTGTGGGCTCGGCCAGACCGCCTCCTCGGCGGTCGAGTCGGCGCTGGCGCGGTTGCCGGTTTTCAACGCGTCCGGAGGACTCGGGTGAGCGATCCCGTTCTGTCTGCGCCGCCGATCTGGTTCCAGCCGCAGCCGCGGCCGACGCACATTCCGAAAGCGCCGCCGCGCGAGGAGCGCCCGCGGGTGGCGGTCGAGATCGACGGCAAGGCGATCGAGGTCGGAGCAGGGCGCCACGCTCCTCGACGCTTGTCGCGCCGCCGGCAAGGACGTGCCGACTGTCTGCTTCCTCGAGACGCTCACCCCGGTCAACGTCTGCCGCGTCTGTGTGGTCGAGGTCGAAGGCGCACGCGTGCTTGCGCCGGCGTGCTCGCGCAAGGCCGAGGCGGGAATGAAGGTGCACACCGAGTCCGAGCGCGTGCGGCTTTCGCGCCGGCTGGTGCTCGAGCTGCTCGCGTCGTCGGTCGATCTTTCGACCTCGCCCGGTCTGGCCGAGATGATGGAGCACTACGGTGCGCGGCCGGAGCGCTTCGGCAGCGACCGCGCCACGGTCGAGCAACCGCCCAAGGTGGACAACGAGCTCTACACCCGTGACTACGGCAAGTGCGTGCTCTGCTACAAGTGCGTCGAAGCCTGCGGAGTCGATGCCCAGAACACCTTCGCGATCGCGGTCGCCGGCCGCGGCTTCGACGCCCACATCTCCACCGAGTGGGACGTGCCGCTGCCGACCTCGGCGTGTGTCTACTGCGGCAACTGCATCGCCGTGTGTCCTACCGGCGCGCTGTCACCGAAGAGCGAGTTCGACCTGCGCCAGATCGGCGACTGGCGCGAGGAAGAGCAGACCAGGACGGACACGATCTGCGGCTACTGCGGCGTCGGCTGCACGCTGACCCTCCACGTGCAGGACAACCAGATCGTCAAAGTGATGTCTCCGTTCGAGAACTCGACCACCCATGGCAATCTCTGCGTCAAGGGCCGCTTCGGGTTCGATTTCGTCCACGACCGGCGCGGCTAACCCCGCAGCTGGCCCCGCCTCCTCAGGCGGCAGCCGTCGACGCCGGCACCGCCACCGCCGTGGCTGCGCAACCGACCTGGACTCTGCGCCTTCACGGCGTACAGCTCCCGGTCGGCCCGGGCGAGCAGGGCGCTCGCTGTGGTGCCGTCCGCTGGCGATTCGGCGATGCCTATGCTGACGCTGAGCGGCGGCTCTTCGCCGTCGTCGTCGAGCCGCTCGCTGATGCGCCTCGACACCTTGCGGGCCTCGGCCAGGTCGGTCTCCGGGCAGGACGAGTGCGAAATCGGTCCCCCCCGTAACGAGCCGGGCTGTCGATGGCGCGGCAGCTGCTTCGCAGCGTTCCGCCACCCGCCACAGAGCACGGTTCCCCACCTGGTGACCGAGCTCGTCGTTGATCCCCTTCAGCCCGTCGAGATCGAGGAAGAGAATCGAGAACGGCCGTGACGTCCGGTCGGTAGCGGAGCAGCTCCTCGTCCGATGACCGCGATGAGCCGGCGGTAGTTGGCCAGGCCGGCGAGGGCATCGCTCGCCGCGATATGGCGCAACCCCGCCTCGGAGCTTCGGCGCTGTCCGACGACCGCCGCCAACATCAAACTGGTGACTGAAACCGTGGCCAGTAAGCCTGGAGCAGCAACAGCGCTTCCTGCGGCGACCCGGCGAACGTTCCCCGCCCGTTGAGCGTGCCCCCAATCCCGATGCCAGCCCCCACCGAACCCCGGTCGCGGCGCCGCGCCTTCCGAGCGGTAGCTGGGCCAGACGAGCGGCGGCAGGCAGATGAAGCTCAGCGGTCGATGCGCGGTGGGCGCGAGCAAGCCGCCGAAGGCGATTTCCGCCCCGAGCACGAGCGCGGCGAGAACCGCGGTCACTTCGACGGCGTCGGTCCAGCGCCCATGGAGGTCGTGCCGCTTGCTCCACGCCAGCAGGAAGGGCGCGACGACGAGGTCGCCGCTGGCGTCGCCCAGCCACCAGGTGAGCCACACCGGCCCGAGGTCCGCGCTGTCAAGGAGGCCTGCCATCAACAGGCAGGCCACACCGATGGTGGCGCTCAGCATGGTGCTGAGGCCGGCGGCCAGCAGGGCAAGATCGCAGCTCCGCGAGGCTGCTCGAGCGCGTCGCGGCCACCGCCGTAGTGGTTCACCAGCCAGGCTCCGGTCAAGGCCTCGAGGGTGTTGCCCGTCGCATGCCGAGTAGGTGACAGCCGTACCCGCCGAGGTGAGGTTGGCGAGAAGCACCCCGGCGAAGCTCGCCGGCCACACCCGTTTACCGGCGGCGAGAAGACGGCGGCCAGCTCGAACAAAATCGGTCGGCGCCCACCCACGGCGGTGGCGCTCGGATTTACGACAGCGATGCGCAGCGCGAGCTTGGCCGGGACGAAGTACATGGCAGTCAGGGCGGCAAGCCCGGCGACCCGCCGGGCGAGCGGCGGCAGGTTCGCTCCCGTACCGCGCATCGCAGGCGGAGTCTACGGCAGCCACCGCGTGTCACCGAGATCCGCGCCGAGGCGTGCTTCTCGGCGCGGGCGCAGCTCAGCTCAGCCCGAGCCGCCGCAGGATCTCGCGGTAACGCGGTTGCTCTTGAAATCCGCGCCACGGCGGGTCCACCTTGAGGTCGCGCAGCATCGAATCCTTCTCGGCGTACGCCGCCTCGAGCGCGGCGAGGGCCGCGGCCGTATCGTCGAGCCCGGCGTGCACGATGGCGTCGAAGTAGCGCGGTAAGTACTGGCCGCTCCGGCGTTCAGCAAGCTCGGCGAGAACCGCATTGGCGTCGTCGCGGCGTCCGGCTCGGCCGTGGGCGTAGCCGAGGTAGCCGAGAATTCGCGCACCCCGTCCGGCCAGCTCGAGAGCGCTTTCGAGCTCCCGGCGGGCCGCTTCGTGTTGGCCGAGCTCGACCAGCGTCTCGCCGAGGAACCAGCGGCCCACCAGGGAGCGCGGCTCGGCCTGCAGCACCGCGTGGAAGTAGGGGAGCGCCTCGGCGAAGCGGCCTGCGAAGCAGTGGATCCAACCCTCCAGTGCGACGATGCGCGGCGACCAGGGGGTCGACCGTGCGCGCCCGCGCCAGCTCCCGCAGCGCCTCCTCGAAGCGGCCTTGCACGCCGAGACAGGTGCCGTGGGACCTGCGCAGCGTCGCGGAGTGCGGATCGGCCTCGAGGGCCAGCCGGTACTCGCGCTCGGCGCCCTGCCAGTCGAATTCGAACATCCAGTGGATGAAGGCCAGCGTGCGACGCGCGTCCGAGAGCGCCGGGTCGATCGCCAGCGCACGCTCGACGGCGGAGCGCGCCGCCGGCGCGAGCTCGGCCGGCGGACCCATACCGTAGTTGCCCAGCATCGCGCACGCCTCCGCCACGCCGGCGAAGGCCGGAGCGTAACCCGGATCGAGCTCCACGGCGGCGTGAAAGCTCTCGAGCGCCTGGCGCATCCCTGTTCGGTGCGAAGCGCCAGAGCCTGTCGGCCCTCGAGGTCACGCCGCAACGCCCTCGGGTCGACCGGTCTCCGGTCTTCCGGCGGCGAAGCGGATGCGGCCGCGGCCGGCGGCGGAGAGGCGTCCCCCGCGAAGCGGAATCCCCGGCCGTGCACGGTCTCGATCCACCGTTCCTTACGGCCCGTGTCCCCCAGCGCGCGCGACATGCACCGCTCGCCCGGCGCGACGCAGCTCGTAGGTCTCGGGGGAGAGCTCGAATTCCCCGAAAGTCAACGCCACGGGCGGATTCTAGCGGGCTGCCAGGGCTGCCCCCACCTCGATTTCACCTGTAATCCGCTTGGCCGGGGTCCAGACTCGCGGCGCGCTCCATTCCTAGTCTTGCCGGCGAAAGGAGATCCACCATGCCAGCAGATCCGATCCATCGCTACATCATCCAACGCACCTTCCCAGCCGGCGCGCTCGACGGTCTCGACGATGCCGGCAAGCGGCAGGTCAACGCCCGCAACAACGCCTCGAGCGTCCGTTGGGTGCGCTCCTACGCCAACGCGGACAAGACCCGGACCTACTGCATCTACGAGGGTCCGAGTGAAGCCGCGGTGCTGGAGGCGGCGGCGCGCAACACCCTGCCCGTCGATTGGGTTCTCGAAGTCCCGGTCGATCTCTACCCCGGAGCCGTGCCGGAGTTTTCGGACCCGGCGCCCCGCAACCACGCCTGACCAAGGAGAGCCACCATGAATGCACGGTTCGTCGCCCCGATCGTCCTTTCGATCGCAGTCCTTTTCACCGGCGCCGCTGTGGCGGAATCGGCCGACACAGCCCTCGCCGAGAACACCCTGGTGGAGCAGGTCCGAGCCGCCACCAAGCGCTTCAAGGAGGTGACCGCGGCCGAGGACGCCGGCTACGCCCTCTTCCACGGCTGCGTCAGTGGGCCCGGCCATGGCGCGATGGGGATCCACTTCGTCAACGGCGGACTGGTCGGCGACGGCGAGATCGACGCCGCGCGGCCGGAAGCCATCATGTACGAGTACCGTTCCGGCCGGCGCTCGTTGGTGCGCCGGCCGGGACGCGGCGTATGCTCGCCGGCACCCCATGCTCTCCTTCGTGGTCCCGGCTTACGACGAGGAAGACTGCCTGCCAGCAACGCTGGCCGGCCTTCATCACGCGGCGCGCGAGGCCGGCATCGATTACGAGATCGTGGTCGCCGACGATGCCTCGCGCGACGCCACCGCTGCGTTGGCGCGCGACGGTGGGGCGCGGGTGGTCACGGTGGCGCACCGGCAGATCGCCGCGACGCGGAACTCGGGGGCGAAGGCGGCCACCGGCGATCAGTTGTTCTTCGTCGACGCCGATACGCTTCTGCCGGTGGCCGTGCTGCGCGCGGCGTTGTCCGCGCTAGCCGCTGGCGCCGCGGGCGGCGGCGCCGCGGTGGCCTTCGACGACCCGCTGCCGCGCACGTTCAAGTTGTTCCTGCCGGCGTTCACGTTCTTGTACCGCAGCGCGGGATTCGCCGCCGGCTGCGCGATCTTTTGCACCCGACGGGCGTTCGAGGCCGCGGGCGGTTTCGACGAGACGCTGTACGGCGGGGAGGAAATCCTGCTCAGCCGCGCCCTGCGGCGGCAGGGAAAGTTCGTGCTGCTGAGAGAACGAGTCGTCACTTCCGGGCGCAAGATGCGCGCCTACCGGCCGGGCGAGATGCTGGGGATCATGCTCCGCCTCGCCGCCGGCGGCCTCGGCTCGGTGCGCGACCGGCGCGGCCTCGACATCTGGTACGGCGAGCGCCGGCCGGACCCCGCGAAAGTCAGCCAGCGCGGCCGGTCAGCCTAGAAAGGCGGAGCGACCGGGCGATTTCGTTTGCCTTGGCGGCGGTTTTTTTGCCAGACTCCGCCGAGCTTCCCGCACGCCGTCCCGAGAGGGGGTCCTGTGTTTCTAGGCATCTTCCGCACCAAATCGCTCAACGCGATTCTCCGTCGGCCGAAGGAGGCCATGGCTTCGGCCCTCAAACGCTCGCTGGGCGCGGTCCAGCTCACGCTGCTGGGCATCGGCGCGATCATCGGCGCCGGCATCTTCTCCACCGTCGGCACCGCCGCCGCCGGCGGCGCCGACCACCCCGGCGCCGGGCCGGCGCTCATCCTCTCGTTCGTCATCACCGCCGTCACCTGCGGCTTCGCGGCGCTCTGCTACGCCGAGTTCGCCTCGATGGTGCCGGTCTCGGGCTCGGCCTACACCTACTCCTACGCCACCCTCGGCGAGCTGGTCGGCTGGATCATCGGCTGGGACCTGATCATCGAGTACGCGGTCGGCAACGTCGCGGTGGCGATCTCCTGGTCCGGCTACTTCCAGGAGCTGCTGCGCGGCATCGGGATCGACGTGGCCGGTCTGGCTGGGGACCGACTACCGGACCGCCGTCCAGGCCGCCGGCCAGGTGGCCGAGGCGCGCGCCGCGCGGCACCGATCCTGCGACGCCTCGGCGTCGCCGTCACAGCGCGCCGCCCAGGCCCTGGCCGACGCGCCGCGGCTTCCTCGGCTTCCCGCTCGTCTTCAACCTGCCGGCCTTCCTGATCGTCATGCTGGTCACCTGCGTGCTGGTCATCGGCATCCGGGAGAGCGCCTGGTTCAACTCCTCGATGGTGGTCCTGAAGCTCGCCATCATCGGCTTCTTCGTCGTCATCGGCGCCTTCTACGTCAAGCCCGAGAACTGGACGCCCTTCGCGCCCAACGGCTTCACCGGCATCGCCGCGGCGGCGGCGATCATCTTCTTCGCCTACATCGGCTTCGACGCCGTCTCGACGGCGGCGGAGGAGACGCAAGAACCCGAAGCGCGACATGCCGATCGCGATCATCGCCAGCCTGGTCGTCTGCACGGTGATCTACATCGCCGTCGCCGCTCGTGCTCACCGGCATGCTGCCCTGGACCCAGCTCGGCACCGCCGAGCCGCTGGCCACCGCCTTCTCCGGCCTGCGGCATGGGCTGGCCGGCGCTGGTCATCTCGCTCGGCGCGGTGTTCGCCACCACCTCGGTGCTGCTCGTCTTCCAGCTCGGCCAGCCGCGCATCTTCTTCTCGATGGCGCGCGACGGCCTGCTGCCGCCGTGGGCGGCCAAGGTCCACCCGCAAGTACCGGACGCCCCACGTCACCACCTGGATCACCGGCATCGTGGTCGCGGTGCTTCGCCGGCGTCGCCAACATCAACGAGGTCGTCGAGCTGACCAACATCGGCACGCTGTTCGCGTTCGTGCTGGTCTGCATCGGCGTCACCGTCCTGCGCTACAAGGACCCGGACCGGCCGCGGCCGTTCCGCGTGCCGGGCGGCGCCTGGCTGGTGCCGATGCTCGGCGCCGCCTCCTGCATCTTCCTGATGGTCTACCTGCCGCCGGCCTCGTGGTGGCGGTTCATCGGCTGGCTGGTGCTGGGCATGGCGGTCTACTTCGCCTACGGCTACAGCCACAGCGTGGTCGGCCGGCGAGGCGGGCCGGCCGGCACGAGTCGACGGCGCCGCAGAAGCTGGCGGCGCTCGGCTTCCTGCTCGCCGGCGATCGGGCCTGTTCGTCATCCCGCACGACGCCGGGCTCGGCGCAGCTGCTCCGCGAGGCGCGCGACGCGGCGCGGCCGGGCACACGGCGCGCCGCTGATCGGCCTGATCGCTGATCGTGGGCGGCATGCTCGCGGCCGCGGTGGGCGCGCTCGGCAGCTCGTCGCCGGCGAGCCTGAGGCGGACGAGCGCGCGGAGACCGGGCCATGACGCCTCGCCCTCCTCGCCCTCGGCTTCATCGGTCCTGCTGGCCGCCGCCTACCGCCTCTACGGCGGCTGGGTGGCGCGGCAGTTCGGCCTCGACGACCGCCGGGCGACGCCGGCGCACCGGATCGAGCGACGGCGTCGACTTCGTGCCCACGCGGCCGTTCTATCTCTTCGCCCAGCACTTCTCGGCGATCGCCGCGGCCGGCCCCATCGCCGGGCCGATCCTCGCCTGCCAGGCCTTCGGCTGGCTGCCGTGCCTGCTCTGGATCGGCCTCGGCGTGGTGCTGATCGGCGCGGTGCACGACTTCTCCAGCCTGACCGCCTCGGTGCGCCACGGCGCGCACCTCGATCGCCGAGATCGCCCGCGAGCACCTCGGCCGGCGCGGGCCGGGCTCGCGATGATGGCCTTCATCTGGATCGCGCTGATCTACGTCATCGTCGCCTTCGCCGACATCACGGCCGCGCAGCTTCGTGGTGGGCACCGAGGAGCTGCGGCCGGCGCGCTCGGCTTCCATCCGGGCGGCGCGGTGGCGGCGGCGAGCGTCCTGTATCTGCGCTCTTGGCCTGTGCTCATGGGCTCGTGCAGCGCTTCCTGCAAGCCGCCGCTGTGGCTGGTGACGGTGATCTTCGTGCCGGCGACCTTCGCGCTGCCTGGGCTGGGCACCAAGCTCTCGCATGCGCTGGTCTTCGACCGACGCGGACCTGGGCCGTGCTCGATCCTGGTCTACTGCGTGCGTCGCCTCGGTGGTGCCGGTCTGGGCGCTGCTCCAGCCGCGCGGCTACCTCGGCGGCTTCGTGCTCTACGCGGCGCTGGCGCTCGGCGTGATCGGCGTCTTCTTCGGCGGCTACGAGGTCCGGCAGCCGGCCTTCAAGCGGCTGGGACGCGGGCGGCATGACCGGCGCGCTCTTCCCGTTCCTCTTCGTGACCATCGCCTGCGGCGCCTGCTCGGGCTTCCACGGCCTGGTCTGCTCGGGCACCACCTCGAAGCAGGTCGACCGCGAGTCGCACATGCGCCCGTCGGCTACGGCGCCATGCTGGCCGAGGGCTTCGTGGCGCTGATCGCGCTGGTACGGTCATGATCGTCCGCCGGACGACGAGCTCAAGGGCCTGGCGCCGGGCACGATCTACGGCAACGGCATCGGCAGCTTCCTGACGCTCTCGATCGGCGAGGAGAACCTGCCGTTCGCGATCACCTTCGGCGCCATGGCGTTCTCGACCTTCGTCTTCGACACCCTCGACGTCTGACGCGCCTGGGCCGCTACATCCTCCAGGAGCTGTTCGGCTGGCGAACCCGCGGCGGCGCACTGGCTCGGCACGCTGGTGACCGTGGCGCTGCCGGTCTACTTCGTGGGCTTCGCGGCCGAGCGGCATGTGGCAGAAGTTCTGGACTCTGTTCGGCGCCTCGAACCAGCTGCTGGCGGCGCTGACCCTGCTCGCGATCACCGTCTGGCTCCACAGGCCCGCCAGCGGATTGCCTTCACCCTGCTGCCGATGACCTTCGTGCTGGTGATCACCCTCTGGGCGCTGGGCTCGTTGGCCATTTCGAGCCTGCGGGCCGCGCGCGGCGTCGACTTCGCACTGCTGAATGCCCTTTCTGCTACGGCGCTGATCGTGCTCGCGCTTTTCCTGGTCCTCAAGGCCGCCCTGGCGCTGCGCCGGCCCGCGCCCCGCGGTGAAGTGACGGCAACCTAGTTCACCACCACCCGCACCGCCGGTGAGTCGCCGGGCCCGCCTCGTCCCGGTTCGATTGCCGATGCCAAGAAGGGGCGCTAGGGTGCCGGCCGAGGAGGCCGAACATGCGGCGATGGATCGCGATGGCGTCGGTGGTGGGCCTGGTGGGATCGAGTAGTGCGTGGGCGGCGGCGAAGGCGATCTCGTTTTCGGACGGTGGGTGGGAGCTCAAAGACGGGGCGCGAGTGGCCAGCGTCGGCGGGCGCGAGGTACTCGAGCTCGAAGGCGGAACGGCCTACCGGCGGGACGTGCAATTCCAGGACGGCACCATCGATTTCGACGTCGAGCTGACCCGCCGGCGCTCTTTCGTTTACCTGATGTTCCGCATGGCGGACGACCACGAGTACGAGGAGTTCTACCTGCGGCCTCACAAGTCGAACTTCCCCGACGCGGTGCAGTACGCGCCGGTCTGGCAAGGCCAGAGCGCGTGGCAGCTCCACCGAGGGCCGGGTGGCACGGCCATGCTTGCGCTCGAGCCCGGTTGGACGCATGTGCGGGTGGTGGCGAAGGGCCAACGGGCGGCGCTCTTCGTCGGCGACATGGCGAAGCCCGCGCTATTCGTGGCGCGAATGTCGCGCGAGGTGAGGCCGGGATTCCTCGCCTTGCGGGGGTTCTTGCCAACTGGTACGCCGGGATCCGGTCCGGTGGCGCGGTATGCCGACCTCGTGGTGAGGCCGGGCGAGTTCGCCTTCGATCTCGCGGCGCTCGACGCGCCCGTGGCGCCGACGGCCGCCGGGACGATCGCCGAGTGGGCGGTGTCCCCTTCCTTCGCGCCGACGGCCGATGATCGACTGCCCGCCAACGTCGCGACAGCGGAGTTCCGCAGGATCGTGGCCGAGCCGGACGGCCTCGTGCAGCTCGACCGTCACGTGCCGCGGGCGAGCGCCGACGGACCCTCCGCGCTGCTCGCTCGCCTGATCCTCGAAGCGCGGGCGGCCACCACTTGCGCCATCGACCTTGGGTGGAGCGATAGCGCGGTCGTCTTCCTCGATCGCCGTCCGATCTACCGCGGTATCGACAGCTACCTCTTCGCGATCGGCCGCGACGGCATCATCTCCTTCGACCAGGGCCGTCTGTACCTGCCGCTCCAGGCGGGCACCAACGAGCTGATGGTGATGGTGAGCGACGTCTTCGGCGGCGCCGGTCTCATGGGCCGGCTCGTCGATTGCGCCGGCGTCGAGGTGTCGGCGCGCTGAGCCTAGGCTTCGGCCGGCGCGGGCAGCGGTACCGGGTCATGCCGCTCCCCGCGCGAAACCACGACCGCGGCGGCGAGGTCGCCGGTGACGTTGAGCGTCGTGCGGCACATGTCGAGGAAGCGGTCGACGCCGAGGATGAGGCCGATGCCTTCGGCCGGCACGCCCACCATGCCGAGGATCAGCGCCACCACGGGAATCGAGCCCGCCGGCACGCCGGCGGTGCCGATGCCGCCCAGCACGCAGATGAACACCACCGTCGCCTGCTGCGCCAGCGTCAAGTGGACGCCGTAGAACTGCGCCAGGAAGAGCACGGTGACGCCCTCGAAGAGCGCGGTGCCGTTCTGGTTGGCGGTCGAGCCGATGGTGAGCACGAAGCGCGCGACGTGGGGCGGCAGCTTGAGGTTCTCGTCCGCCACCTTGAGCGCCGTGGGCAGCGTGGCGTTGGACGAGGCGGTCGAGAAGGCGGTGACCATCGCTTCGCGAATGCCGCGGAAGAAGACCAGCGGGCTCATGCCACCCAGCAGACGCACGGTCAACGAATAGACCACGAACTGGTGGATGCCGAGCGCCAGCAGCACCACGCCGACGTAGCGCGCCAGCTGCCAGAGAATCTCGTAACCCAGCTGCGCGGTGAGGGTGAAGAGGAGACAGGCGACGCCGATCGGCGCCATCGAGATCACCACGCCGATGAGCCGCATGGTGACGTCGTAAAGGCCCTCGAGCGTTTCCTCGAACTTCCTCGCCGCCGGCGTGCGGGTGAGCGACAGACCAATGCCGAGCATGAGAGAGAAGAACATCACCGCCAGCAAGTCGCCGTCGGCCATCGCTTTCAGCGGATTCGAAGGCACGATGTTGACCAGCAGATCGAGCCCGGTCTTCGGCGCTTGAGCGGTGGTCGCCACGGCGGAGGCGCGCTCCTGGGCCCCGCTGGTGAGCCGGGTGCGCAATTCGTCCGACATCCCTTCGCCCGGCCGCAGCAGGTTGACCAGTCCGACGCCCAGCAGCACGGCGATCCCCGACACTCCGACGGTGTAGGCCAGGGTCTTGAATCCGATTCGTCCCAGGCTGCGTAAGTCCCCCAGCCCGGAGACCCCCAGCGCCAGCGCCGAGAGGATCAGCGGGATGACCAGCATGAATAGCAGGCGGAGAAACACCTGGCCGACCGGCTGGGTGACGTAGCGAATGAACGTCTGCAGCGCGATGCTGTCGCCCATGACCGCGAACGAGACGGCGCCGGCGGTGGCGCCCAGGACGACACCGAGGAGCATCCGCGTATGGAGCGGTATCCGCATGGCGCGCCAGTATGCCACGCCGAAAATCACGTTTGGGCTTCTGTGGGAAACTTGGCGCTCGCGGCATGACTGGCGTTCTCGTTTCGCTCGCCCTGCTCACCCTGCTGTCCGAAGATCTGGCGTGCGCCACCGCCGGGCTCCTGGTGGCGCGCGGCGAATTGCCTTTCGGGTGGGCGGCGCTCGCCTGTTTCCTCGGCATCTTCATCGGCGATCTCGGTCTCTACGCGCTCGGCCGGGGAATCGGCTGGGTGGCGCTCGAGCGGGCGCCGTTGCGTTGGTTCGTTTCGCCCACCGCCGCTCGTGCCGCCGCCGATTGGTTTCGACGCCGAGGCTACCGGGTCCTCTTCCTCACGCGTTTTCTCCCCGGCAGCCGTCTGCCGACCTATCTCGTCGCAGGATTGGTCGGGTGTCCGCTGAGCATCTTCGCCGGCTCTCTCGCGTTGGCGGGCGCGCTCTGGACGCCGGCGGTGGTGGGGCTGGCCGCCTGGGGCGGGAGGATTCTCGGACCAGGCCATGACACCTCGGTGGTGGTAGCGCTGGGAGCTCTTTTCGCGGGACTCTGGATCCTCACCCACGTCATCGCGTCGCTGGTCACCTGGAAGGGCCGCCGGCTGCTGCTTTCGCGCTGGCGGCGGCTGACGCGCTGGGAGTTCTGGCCGGCCTGGCTGGTCAACACTCCGGTCGTGCTCCACTGGCTCTGGCTGAGCTCGAGATATCGCAGCCTGACACTCTTCACCGCCGCCAATCCCGGCATTCCCACCGGCGGGCTGGTGCGCGAATCGAAGAGCGACATCCTCTCTGCGTTCCGCGGCGACCGGCGCATCGCGCGATTCCGGCTGTTGGCCGCCGCAGTGCCGGTGACCGAGCGGCTCGCGGCGGCCGAGGCGTTCCTGGCCGCCGAGGGTCTCGCCTATCCGGTGGTAGTGAAGCCCGATGTGGGATTGCGCGGCAAAGACGTGGCGGTGTTGCGCGACCGCGAGTCGCTGGCTCGGCATCTCGGGAGCACGACCGAGGACGTGATCGTGCAGGAGCACATTCGCGGCGAGGAGTTCGGCGTGTTCTACGCGCGCTTCCCGAGCCGAGCCGGGCGCATCCTCTCGGTCAACGGCAAGGTCTTCCCGGTGGTGACCGGCGACGGGCAGCAGACCCTCGAGGATCTCATTCTCGCCGACGATCGCGCCGTCTGCCAGGCGCGGCTCCATCTCGAGCGCCATCGGGGCGAGCTGGGTCGCGTGCTCGCGGCTGGAGAGCGCTTCGAGCTGGTCGAGATCGGCAACCACTGCCGCGGCACGATGTTCACTGACCAGCGGCAGCTCGTGACGCCGGCATTGCTCGCCGAGCTGGACGATCTCTCCGCCCGGAATCCGGGCTTCTGCTTCGGCCGCTACGACCTGCGGGCGCCGTCGGCCGAGGCGCTCGAGCGCGGCGAGGGCCTGCGGGTTCTCGAGCTCAACGGCGTCGCCGCCGAGGTGGCACATATCTACCAGCCGGGCAGCTCGCTCGTGTCGGCCTATCGCGATCTCTTCGCACAGTGGCGGCTGGCGTACGCGATCGGGGCCGCCGCGGTTCTCGAAGGTGCGAAACCGATGAAGCTAGGCGAGCTGCTCCGTCAGGTGATCCGACACTTCGCCGGCGGGGAGGTCATGCCGGAGCGGCCGCCGGCGCCGGAGTCTCCGGCGGATCCGCGGCGGTCACGGGCGTGAACCGGGCGGCGACCGCCTCCTGAAGACGCGCCGCCAGCTCCTTGCGATCCACCGCGCTGATCGGCTCCGGCGCCACCCGAACGCTGGCGTAGATGCGCCGCACCTGGACGAGTTTCAACAGGTGCGGGAAGAAGGGCTCGTTGCCCCACCAGCAGACCACGTCGTGGGCGGGGCGATCTCCTTCGCCGGTGCGATAGCTGATCGCGGCCGCCCAGACCGGCAAGCCGAGCGATGCGGGCAAGTCGAGGAGCGAGGCCCGGAAGGGCAAGAGGCGGGCGCCCTTGCTGGTCGTACCCTCGGGAAAGAAGACGATCCCGCGGCCGCGGTCGAGCTCCTCGCGCGCGTGCTCGAGCACCCGCCGCAGATCCGACTTGCGCGCTCGGTCGACGAAGAGCGTATCGACCACCTTGCACAGGTGACCCACCACCGGCCAGCGCGCAACCTCCGCCTTGGCGATGAAGGCCGCCGGCAGGCGGCTGCCAAGCAGCATGATGTCGAGGTAGCTCAGGTGATTCGAGACCAGCAGAAAGGGTGTCGCAGGCGTCGGACCCTGCCAGTCGACGCGCACGCCGAGCAGCGGCATGAGCGCCGCGCCCCAGAGATGAAATGCCCTGCCCTGCCAGCGGCCGCGGGCCCGCGGCGCGAAGGCGCAGACGGCCAGTCCGACGACGACGGTGAGGTAGGCGGCGAGCGAGAGGACCACGATCCCGGTCAGGCGCCAGAGCGCCCGCAGGAACCTCAAGCCCACCTCAATCGGTGCGAGCGCGTTCGAAGAACATGGCGCGCGAGCGGGGATCCATCGCTTCGACGTCGAACATTACCAGGAAGTCGATGGTCTTGAACTCGCGGTCGAGCGCCGGCGGACCGCACACCTTGCCGCCGTAGCGCAAGTACATGTCGAACAGCGGCGGGATGACCACCTCGCCGGCCGCGGCTTCCCGGGCCCCGGGGGGCGCCGCGCAGGCGAGGGCCGGGCGAGTCGGCGCCCAGCAGTCGGCCGAGAAGTGACCGGCCTTCATCAAGTGGTCGTAGGCGCGCCAGCCGGTCGCTGGATCTTGCGAGGTCAGCGAACAGCAGCCGAAGAGGAAGCGCTTGCGGCTGTGCACCATGTAGGTCGCGAGGCCGCGCCAGAGCAGGAAGAGGACCGGCTTCTTGCGGTGATCGCGCGCCACACAGGCACGGCCGAGCTCGACGCCGTCGGCGAGGAGGCTTGGCGGCAGCGCCGCGAGATCGTATTCGCCGTCGGTGTAGAAGCCGGCGCCGGCGGCCGCCATCTCGGCCGACTGGATGCGATAGGTGCCGACGATGCCGCTCTCGCGATGCTCGACCATCAAGTGATGGCATCGAGCGTCGAAGACGTCGATGTCGCGGCCGGTGGCAAACGAAGCCGGCAGGCCCTCGCCGAGCTCGAGGTTGAAGACCTCGAAGCGCAGCTTCTGGATGGCGTCGAGGTCTTCCTGCGAGCGGGCGAAGCGCAGGCTGTACGACCCCGCCGTGAGCACCTCCGGGGGCACACGCTCGGGGAAGACAGGATAGGCCGCTGGGTCAACGTGCTCTTCGAAGGGTCGCGAGATCGGCGAAGAAGCTGTAACGAGTCCCATGGCGCGAGCTTGCCCGCGGGGTGTTTCCCCGGCGCGACGAGCGGGTGACCGGCGGGTGTCGGAGCGGCCTGCTCTCATTGGAGATAGCCCAACGCACGCAGTTCCTTTTCTTCTTCCGGAGTCAGGGCGGTGGGGCGGCGGCTGCCGGTGGCGGTGGCGTCGGCCAGCCATCCAGTCAGCACCCGTCGTAATTCGGCCTCCTGCGGCAGGCCGCGACCGGCGAGATTCTCCAATTCCTGCGGATCCGCCCCGGTGTGGAAGAGGTAGGCGCCATCGGCGAGGAACGGCATGCCTTCGAGCAGCGTCAGCCGGTAGTCGGCCGTTCGCACCATCACGCCCTGGCGGCCGGAGTGCTCGGCGAACACCGCGCGGCGGCCGTGCCGGCCGTCGGCAAACAGTTCGTCGAGGTCGCGGCCATCCTGCTCCGGCACCGGCAGCCCCGCGGCTCGTAGCAAGGTGGGGAAGAGGTCGATCGTCTGCACCAGCCCCGGTATGCGGCGGCCGGTGCGCGACAATCCCGGGCGCCGAATCATCATCGGCACATGGGTCGTGGATTCGAACAGTCCCGAGTGGCGGTAGGTGATGCCGTGCTGGTTGAGATTCTCGCCGTGGTCGGCGACGACCGCGACCAGTGTGCGCTCCAGCAGCCCACGCGAACGAAGGAAATCGAGGAGGCGGCCGATTTCGCGATCGATGTAGGCGACCTCGCCGTCGTAGAGGTCGCGAGCTCCACCGAGGCGGAGATCGTCGAACGCCGCCGGTCCGAGGGCGCGAAACGGCGACCAGTCAGGGACCGGGCCCATCCCAGGCGGTGCGGAGGGTCGCTCACCGCGCGCATAGGGATCGGGTGGAGTGTGCGGCGAGTGCGCGTCGAAGAGGTGGAGGAAGAGAAAGAACGGCTCCTCGCGGTCGGTGAGCTGGTTGAGCGCCACGCCGACCGCGTTCTCGGCTGCAAACGTGCTGTCCTCGGGACGCCGGACGACGTCGAAACCTTGGGCGATCCCGGTCTCCGGCGCGCCGAGAAAGCGCGCCGAGATCACCGCGGCTGTGCGGTAGCCGGCGGCGCCGAGCAGCTCCGCCAATGTCGTGTGTTCCGCCGCCAGTCCCGGAGGCGTGAGGTCGTACGTGCCGTGGTGCTTGCCGTAGAGCCCGGTGAAAATCGATGCGAAGCTCGGGTTCGTCACGTTGAAGGAGCTGTACGCGCCGGTCCACACCTCGCTCTCCGCCGCGAGAGCGTCGAGCGCCGGTGTGAGCGAGGGTTTGTCGTCCCGCGCTCCGAGCGCATCGGCGCGCACCGTGTCGAGGCCGATGAGCAGGATGTTGGGGCGCGCTGGCGGGGAGGGCGCAGCCTCAGTGGCCTCTCCGCGCCATACGACCTGCGGGCTGCCCCAGGTGACTCGTGGGCCGCCTTCGCCGGTCGCTTCGAAAGTCAGGTCGATCTCCTCTCCAGCGAACTCGTCCAGCCCGATCTCGGCGCGCGCCGCGGCCGGCATCGAGGGCGGCGCCGTGGCAGCTTCGAACAGAATGCGCTCGGACCCGCCGCTCGAGCGGCGCGCTGTCACCCGGCGCTGCCCGCCGGGAGGACCGCCGAGCGGCGTGAACGAGAGCGAGGGCTGGGTCCCGAGGCGCATGCGCCAGGTAATACGCACGCCGGGGCTCTGAGCGATTCCTCGCACCACCGAGCCGCGGCCTTCCCAGCGCGCAGCCTCCGGCGGCGGGGGGTCGAGCAGTCCGAGTGGAAACGAGCGCGTCTGGAGAGACTCTGCTCCGGAGACCGGCCTGGCCTGCGTCAGATCGAGGCGCTGCCAAGGTCCGCCGGCCGGTGGCTCGCGCTTCCCGGCGCAGGCCGCCGCCGCGAAGAGGAGGAAGGCGAGACGGAGGGCGGAGCGCACCGCCGCGAGCTTATAACCGGGGGGGCTACGGCGTTACGAAGGCGGGCGAATCAACACCGCGCGACTGTAGAGGAGATGGAAACCCTCGCGCTGCACGTTCTGCTGGGACTTCGAGCCCGGCTGAGTGGTGACGACGGCGATGTCGCATCCGGCGTCGCGGGCGAGCTCCAGGCGCTTCCGTAAGAGCGCTGTCTGCACACCTCGGCGGCGATGCGCGGGCAGGGTCGCCGCACCGCACAGTTGCGCGACGCCGTCGCCCATCCGCAAGCTCGCGCCGCCAGCGATCTCGCCGTCGCGGCGCGCCACGTAGCGCGAGAAGCCCTCGCCGTTCGCCAGGTCGCCGATCACCTGCTCGAGCACGGCGCGGGGAAACTCCTCGTCGGTGGACACACCCTGGTTGTCGGGTTGCGAGAAACCCGTCACCACGGCATCGAGCCAGGCCTGAAACTCCGGCTCGCCGCTCGGACGGACGTCGATCGCAGGCGCCGCCGCGCCCGGCTCGTACCCGTCGAGCGGCAGCCCGAGGACGTTCTCGAAGCCGACGAAGCGGTAACCGCGCGCGGCCAGGAAACCGCAGACCGCCGGATCGGCGAGGCTGGCGAGCTCGACCCGAACTGGGGTGGCGCGCTGCGCGAAGGCGAACTCCAGCGCCGCCATCTCCTCGGCGCGCGGCGCGCCGCCGAAGCCCAGACCGGCGACCTTGTTGAGCGGGGAGTTGCCGCCACCCCAGGTCGCGAAGCCGCCGGCCAGCGGCACGGTAAGTACCCCGGCCGCTGGGTCGCGGCGCCGCGCCGCCTCGGCGCCAGCGCGCAGGAGCTCGCACTCGGCGCGCTCGAGACGGGCGACCAGCTCGGCAGGGGCGAAATGGGGCTTCATGATCGCGCGGATGCTATCGGAAGGCGGTGCTACGCTGCTGGCGGCGATCCGTCTCAGCAGCGGCTCACGTACATTGGCTCGAGGCCAGCGCTGACCGCGCTCACAGCCGGTTTCGGAGGATCTTCATGACCGCCGTGACACTCACACCCTGGGCCACCAGGATCTCCTGGATCCTGCAACTCCTGGTCGCCGGGATCCTGCTGCAGACGCTCTACTTCAAGTTCACCGCCGCGCCGGAGTCGGTGTACATCTTTTCGACTCTCGGCATAGAACCATGGGGTCGCCTCGGTTCCGGAGTGGCGGAGATGGTGGCCGCGGTACTGTTGCTCATTCCAGCCACCGCCGCGATCGGCGCGCTGGTCGCGGTCGGAGTGATCAGCGGCGCGATCTTCTTCCACCTCACCAAGCTGGGCCTGGTGGTGCAGAACGACGGCGGGCTCCTGTTCGGCCTCGCGCTCGCGGTCTTCGCCGGCGGCCTGGCGATCCTCGTGTTGCGACGCCATCAACTGCCCTGGATCGGCGGAGGGTTCTAGGTGGGCCGCTTCGAGGGGACCACCGCACTGGTCACCGGCGCCTCCGGCAACCTCGGCCAGGTGGTGGCCCGGCGCTTGGCGGACGAGGGAGCCTTCCTGGCCCTCCCGGATCGCCGGCCCGAGCGCCTGGCAGCCGAGTTTCCGGAGATCGGTTCTGGCGCCGTGCTGGCCGCGGAGTGTCAGATCACCGATGCCGACTCCGTCGCCGCCTTCGTCAAGAAAGCCGAGGAGCGTTTCGACGGCATCGATTTGCTGGTCAACGCCGCGGGAGGTTTCCGCTATTCGCCGGTCAGCGGCGAAAACGCGCTTCGCGACTGGGACGAGATGATGGAGCTCAACGCGCGCACCGCGTTCCTGCTCTGCCGGGCCGTCACACCGGGCATGGTGAGTCGCGGCGGCGGTGCGATCGTCAACGTCGCATCGCGCGCCTCTCTCGCCGGCGCTCGCGGGACGGCCGCCTACGCCGCTTCCAAGGCGGCGGTGATGAGATTGACCGAGGCGCTCTCGGAGGAGGTCAAGGCGTCGGGCGTGCGCGTGAACTGCGTGCTGCCGAGCATCCTCGACACGCCCGAGAACCGGCGGGACATGCCCGATGCCGACCCGACGACGTGGGTGGACATCGACGCCCTCGCCGACGTCATCCTCTTTCTGCTTTCGCCGTCCGCGTCGGCGATTCACGGCGCCGCGTTACCGGTGTACGGGTTGGCCTGATCCACGTCGGCCAGCGCCGAGCGGCTATCCTCCGTGGCTGCCGGCCATGGAGGATCTCGCATGACCACTCGCAGGACCCAGCTCATCCACCCCCGCCGCGCGGCACCGGGTGGCTTTCGCTCGTTGGCCACTCCCGTCTACCGCGGCTCGACGACGCTCTTCTCGCGCGCCGCCGAGATTCACGACACCTGGGATCACGACCAGGTGCCGTACACCTACGGCCAGTACGGAACCCCGACCACGCTCGAGCTGGCGGCGCGCATCTGCGAGCTCGACGGCGGCAGCCATTGCTTCGTCACGCCGGGCGGCCAGGCGGCGCTGACGCTCGTCTACTGGACGTTTCTCGGCGCCGGCGACCACGTGCTGGTGCCGGAGAGCGTCTACGGCCCGAGCCGCGCCTTCGCCGTCGACGTGCTGCGCCGCTACGGCATCGAGGTCGAGTTCTATCCGTCGCTCGAGGGCGCCGGCATCGCCGCGCGGATGCGACCGAGCACCCGCCTGGTCTGGTGCGAGAGCCCCGGCTCGTTGACCATGGAAGTCCAGGACGTGCCGGCGATCGCCTCGGCGGCGCACGCGCACGGCGCCGTGGTGGCGCTCGACAACACCTGGGCGGCGGGCATGCTGTTCGACGCGTTCGCCCATGGCGCCGACGTCGCCGTGCAGGCGCTGACCAAGTACGCGGGCGGTCACAGCGACCTGCTGCTGGGCGCGGTGAGCGTGCGCGACGAGGCGCTCTACCGGCGTCTGGGTGTCATGCAGATGCACCTCGGCCAGGCCGCCTCGCCGGACGACTGCTCACTGGCGCTGCGCGGTCTGCAGACCCTCGACGTGAGGCTCAGGGCCATCGGAGAGTCGGCGCTGCGGGTGGCGTCGTGGTTCGCGGCCCGGCCCGACGTCGAGGCGGTGCTCCATCCGGCGCTGCCGTCCTGTCCCGGCCACCAGACCTGGAAGCGCGACTTCACCGGCTCCTCGGGCTTGTTCTCGGTGGTCTTCCGCCAGCCGCTGGGCCGCGCCGACCTGCACGCGGCGATGGACCGGCTCGCTCTCTTCGGCATGGGCTACAGCTGGGGCGGGGTGAGCAGCCTGGTGGTGACGCCGGACGTGAACGAGGCCCCCAACGCCGCCGCCTACGGCGATCGCCTGGCGCGGTTCTACGTCGGCCTGGAGGATCCCGGCGACCTGATCGCGGATCTCGAGCAGGCCTTCGGCCGCTATCCGGCTTAGCGGTTCCTGCTGCGGAGGAAATGCACGACGATCAGAATCGTGGTCGCCATCAGCACGATGGTGAAAGGAACACCCCATTCCACGCCGAACGGCGGCCAGGTGTGCTCGAAGTTCATGCCGTAGAACCCGGTGATGACGGCCAGGGCACCGATCACCACGGTTGCGCCGGTGAGCCGGTTGACCACCTGGTTGAGACGGTTCGACGTCGCCGACATGTAGAGCTCGACTCCGCTGCCGACCAGGTCGCGGTAGGCCTCGACCATGTCCGATACCCGCAGGAGGTGATCGTAGACGTCGCGCAGGTAGTACTGCAGGTCGCCGCGGTCGAGGTAGGGCAGGTCGCGTCGCAGCAGCAGGTTGAACATGTCGCGCTGCGGTCCGACCACTTTGCGCATCTCGATCAGACTGCGCTTGAGGTGGAACAGACGGTGCAGCAGACGCTGTTGAGGGCGTAGCAGGAGATCGTTCTGCAGGGTTTCGGCGGTGTCGCCGAGGGACTCGAGAATCGGGAAGTAGCCGTCGACCACAGTGTCGACCAGGAGGTAGAAGAGCAGGGCCGGGGAGACCTTCACCGAAGGGGCGAGCGTCTCGAGGCGGCGCTCGACGATCTCCACCACCGGTTCCGGCTCCGGATGGACCGTCACCAGGTAGTTCGAGCCGACGAAGACGTCGAGCTCGCGAAACATTCCACCGGCGTTGGTCGGTTTGGCTGGATTCAAAATCACGAACAGGTGGTTGCCGTACTCCTCCGCTTTCGGGCGCTGGTGCTGGTTGGTGGTGTCTTCCAGGGCCAGCGGGTGGAAGCGAAAGACGTCCCGAAGGGTCGCCAGGTCCCCCGGGGAGGGGCCGGTGACGTCGGCCCAGACGACGGCGTCCTGCGCCGCCAGGGCCGCCGCTAGTCCCGCCGGCTCGACCTCTCGCCATACGCCCTGCTGGAAGACTCGCGCTCTCAAGAAACCCCCTGCCCTCCGGCCGGCTGCGCCGCCCCGGCGTCTGGCCCCGGCGGCCCGTCCGGACGGCAAGCCGTTTGCTATCATCTTTTCCGGGAGATACAAACAAGCAGCGCGTTGGCAACGCGCGGCCAACCTTTTCAGGGGGTGTGCCTATGACCTGCCGCAGGATCGCGAGTTTCCTCGCACTGGCGCTGTTGCTACTGCTATTGCCTTCCGTGGCCTCGGCGCAGCTCTCTACCGGCGACGTATTCGGCGTCGTCGCCGACGAAACGGGTCAGCCGCTGCCGGGCGTGACCGTGACGCTGACCGGCGTCGGCGGCGCACCCAAGACCGCCACCACCGACGCGCAGGGGAGGTTCCGCTTCATCGGCCTCTACCCTGGTGATTACGCTCTGCGGGCCGACCTCGAGGGCTACTCGGGCGTCGAGCAGACCGGCCTGGGTGTGCGCATCGGCGGCAAGGTCGAGGTCCAACTCACCATGAACGCGGCGCTCCAGGAGGTGATCACGATCACCGCCGAGCAGCCGCTGATCAATCCGCGCGAGCTCAGCACCGGCCCGGTGCTCACTCCGCGCGAGCTCGACAAGCTGCCCACCGCGCGCGACCCGTGGTCGCTGCTGCGGCAGGCACCGGGCGTGCAGACCGATCGCATCAACGTCGGCGGCAGCGAGGGCGGTCAGCAGTCGACCTTCTTCGTCGGCGGCGCCACCCAGGCGGACAACCAGTTCTCGGTCGACGGCACGATCGAGAGCGACATGGCGGCGATCGGCGGCTCGGCGAGCTACTACGACTTCGGGGCCTACGAAGAGGTGCAGATCACGACCGCCTCCACCGACGTGACCATCCAGACCGCCGGCGTGACCATCAACCAGGTCACCAAGCGCGGCACCAACACCTGGAAGGGCGACGCCCGCTATCTGAGCACCGAGGGCGGCTGGCAGGAGGACCCCAAGGAAGTCAACGGCAACGCCATCGACCAGGTCGAAGAGTACGGCCTCAACATCGGCGGGCCGTTGATGCGCGATCACCTGTGGGTCTGGGGTGCTTACGGCGAGAGCGACATCGGACTCTTTGCCCAAGGCGGCCAGCTCGACCGCACCGAGCTCAACGACCTCAACGCCAAGGTGAACTTCCAGGCCGGCAACACCACCGGCTTCCTCCACTACTGGGACAACGACAAGCTCAAGAACGGCCGCAACGCGGGCCCCAGCTTCGCGCCCGAGTCGACCTGGGACCAGACCACTCCGGCCGAGAAGTGGAAGGGAGAGATCACCCATCTCTTCGGTTCCAATTTCGCGCTCACCGGCCTCTACTCGATCAATGACGGCGGCTTCACGCTCCATCCTCAGGGCGGCAACGACGCCGACGTGTTCTACAACGAGGACGGCGTGTGGACCGGCAGCTTCTGGGTGTTCGACCAGACCGCCACGATCGAGCAGGGCAGGCTCGACGCCAGCTCCTACTTCGATACCGGCTCGGTCAACCACGAGCTGCGTTTCGGAGCCGGCTTCCGTGAGCAGGAGAACGACTCGATCTCCGTTCTGCCCGGCAGCGGCCAGGCCATCCTGAGCGGCGAGGGCTGGCTCGGCATCGAGGGCGACCTCGAGCTCGTGGAATGGTCACGCCACACCGTGGCGGTGACCACCAATTACGATTCTTTCTGGGCGCAGGACACGTTGAGCTTCGATCGCCTGACGCTCACCGCCGGCTTGCGCTACGACAAGCAGACGGCCCACAACGACCCGGTGCACGATCCGGGCAACCCGGAAGTCCCCAACGGGCTCTTCCCGGAGATCAACTTCGCGGGCGATGACGCCGGCGGCCTCGAATGGGAATCGCTGGTACCGCGCCTGGGTCTCACCTACGCCCTCGGCGAGCAGCGGCGCACCCTCTTGCGCGGCACCTTCTCGCAGTACGCCGCCCAGCTCGGCCAGTGGGTGCCCAACTTCGTCAGCCCGACGGCGCCCTACAGCTACGTCTACTACTACTTCAACGACACCAACGGCAACAATCACTTCGATCCGGACGAGGCGCCTTCGCTCTATTACTACTACGTCTACAACGTGAACCTCGCCGATCCGACAGCCTCGGCCAACCGCTTGCAGCCAGGGCTGGATCCGTACATGACCGACGAAGTGACGCTGTCGATGAACCATGCCTTCGAGAACAACATCGGCTTCTCGGTGACGGCGTCCTATCGCAACACCTCGGACCTGCTCGAGGCCCGGACGCTGATCTTCGACGAGAACGGCAACGAGCGCCTCGCCACGCGTGACGACTACGTCTTGCGCGGTCCCACCGAAGGAATCCTGCCCGACGGCACGGTGGTGAGCGTGCCGCGCTACCGGCTCGCTCCGGACCTTTCGGCGACCGGCGGCAAACTGCTGGTAAACGGCGACCGCGAAATCGAGTATTGGGGCATCAACCTCGGTCTGGTGAAGCCGATGGCCAACCGCTGGAGCATGCGCGGCAACTTCACCTACGGTGAGACCGATTTCAAGGTCGGACCGGAGTTCCTGCGTTACGACGATCCGACGGACGTGATCTCGCTGGGCAGCCTGCTCTACGGCGACGACAGCGACATCTTCCTCGAAACCAGCTACGGCAGCAAACGGCTGGTGACGATCAACAGCGCGTGGACGTTCAACATCAACGCCATCTACCAGGTGGCGCCCGACCGGCCGTGGAGCTTCAACCTCGCCGGCAGCATCACCGGCCGCGAGGGCTACCCCTTCGTGCCCGGCGCCAGCCGCAGCGCGCACACCCGTCAGTTGTCGCCGAATCTCGACGACTTCCGCTTCGACGACGTCTACACGTTCGACGCCCACATCGACAAGGACTTCAGGCTCGGCGAGATGACGATCACGGCGAGCCTCGACGGCTTCAACCTGCTCAACGACCAGCCGGTGCTGCAGCGCAACCCGTTCGCTCCGGCACCGGAGGATGGACTGGAGGGTGCCTACCCGGTCGAGGAGCGCCTCAGCCCGCGCGTCTTCCGCTGGGGCCTCAAGTTCGCCTGGCGGTAGGCCGCTGGTTCAAAGCTGTGTGCAATTCCCGGGCGCTCCGTGAGGGGCGCCCGAGTTTTTTCACGGCCCCTCGCGGTGCGAGACGCGATCGGAGCGGGGGCGTCCCGCGGATCCGGCCGCGGCCTTTCGCATAGACTTTTGCGGTGAGAGCGCACGCACTCGGTTTGCTGTGCTTCGGCCTTGGCAGCGCCGCGGCTTCGGCAGCGCCGGCCGCGCGGCCCGACGTCGTCCTCATCACCGTCGACACCATGCGCTGGGACGCCGCCGGATTCGCCGGCCGCACACCATCACCGACTCCCAACCTGGACAAGCTGGCCGCCTCGGGGAAGGTGTTCACCGACGCTCACGCCCATAACGTCGTCACCCTCCCGTCGCATGCCAACATGCTCACCGGGCTCTACCCGTACCAGCACGGCGTGCGCGACAACATCGGCTTCAAGCTGCCGTCGAACGTGCCGACGCTCGCCACGGTGCTGCGCCAGGCAGGCTGGGCGACCGCAGCCTTCGTCGGGGCCTTTCCGCTCGATTCGCAGTTCGGACTCGATCGGGGCTTCGAGGTCTACGACGACTTCTATCGCAAGGGTGCACGGCCGGAGGAGTACGCGATGCCGGAGCGCCGTGGCGATCGCGTAGTGGAGAGCGCGCTCGAGTGGTGGCGCAAGGCCGCTGGCAAGCCGCGCTTCCTGTGGGTCCACGTCTACGATCCCCACGCTCCCTACCTGCCGCCGGAGCCTTGGGCGAGCCGCTACCGCGACACCCCCTACCTGGGCGAGATCGCGGCTACCGATGCCTTTCTCGCCCCCCTGCTCGACGCCGTGACCTCCGGCGTCGCCAACCGGCCCGCGATCGTGGCCGTGACCTCGGATCACGGCGAAGCGCTTGGCGATCACGGCGAGCAGACCCACGGTCTCTTCGTCTACGAGGCCACGCTCAAGGTTCCCCTTCTGTTGTGGGGAGCCGGAGTCCAATCGGGCCGCGACGGGCGCGCCGCGCGCCACATCGATCTGTTTTCCACGCTGCTCGCCGCGGCCGGTATCGAAGCACCGCCGCCTCCCTACGGCGAGCGGCTGGGACGTTCGCTGCTCGCCTCTCCAGTGCCGGTGGATTCGTACTTCGAGGCCCTCTCGACGATGTTCAACCGCGGCTGGGCGCCGCTGCGCGGTGTGCTGGCGTCGGGGCGAAAGGCGATCGCGCTGCCGGTCGCCGAGCTCTACGACCTGCCCAGCGACGCCGCGGAGGCGAGGAACCTCGCTGACGGCGACCGTCCCGCCGCCCGCGCCATGTTCTCGAGGCTGCCGGTCGAATCGCAATGGCCGCCGCCACGCGGCTCGAGCGCCGATGCGAGCGAGGCCTTTCGCAGCCTGGGGTATCTCGCCGGCGAGGCGCAGCCCAAGGAACGCTACGGGCCCGAGGACGATCCCAAGAACCTGGTGGCTTTGGACAGCAAGCTTCACGACGTGATCGAGGCCTACACGCTGCGAGACTTCGCCGCGTCGGTGCGCGTCGCGCATGAGGTCGTGACGGCGCGGCCCTCGATGCCGATGGGCCACGCGCTGCTGGCGCAAGCGCTGCTCGAGGCCGGATCGCGTCAGGCGGCGCTGGCGGCGATGGAGAGGGCGCGCAAGGAGAACGTCGCCACCGATGGCCTTCTCGTGCAGCTCGGCCTCACCCTCGCCGAGGCCGGTCGCGCCGGCGAGGCGATCACGCTGCTCGAACCGCTTGCCGCCAAGCGCGAGCCGCGTTTCGCCAATGCGCTCGGCGTCGCATACTCGGAGGCTGGCCGCCAGGACGATGCGGAGAAGGCACTGCGGCAGGCGCTGGAGCTGGATCCCGAGCTCGCCAAGGCGTGGGAGAACCTGTCGCTCGTCGCCCTGCGCCGCGGCCGGTTCGCCGAGGCCCGCGAGAGCGCCGAGAAGGCGATCGCGCTCAATCCGGATCTGCACCTGGCATGGAACGACCTCGGCGTCGCCCTCTTCCAGCTCGGCGAGCGCGAAAAGGCGCTCGACGCCTGGGCCCGCGCGGTGGCGATCGAGCCGCGGCTGTGGGATGCGCAGTGGAACCTCGGCATCCAGGGGGCCGCGCTGGGTCGCAAGCAGGCGGCGAAGGCCGCGCTGCGCAGCTTCGTGGCCGGCGCGCCGCCCGAGCGCTACGCCAAGGACGTCGAGCGCGCCCGCAAGGTGCTGGCGGAGCTCGGCGGATGAGGCTCCGCAAGCTCACTCTCGCGGCGCTGGCCGTCGCCCTGGTGGCGTGCTCGCGCGATCCCGGAGACGGCCGCGTGCCGGCCGGCACGCCGGTGGTGCTGATCTCGATCGACACGCTGCGCGCGGATCATCTGCCGGCCTGGGGTTACTCCGGCGTGAAGACGCCCGCCATCGACGGTCTGCGTCGCGACGGCATCCTCTTTTCGCGCGCCTATGCGCACACGCCGCTCACGCTGCCGTCCCATACCTCGATGCTCACCGGTCTCCTGCCGGGCGAGCACGGCGTGCGCGACAACGTCGGCTATTCGCTCGCCGAGGCCGACGTTACGTCGCAGAAGATCCCCTACCTGCCGAAGTTGCTCAAGGACGCGGGCTACGCCACCGGGGCGGGAGTCTCGGCTTACGTGCTGCGCCGGGTGACCGGCCTGGCGGCCGCCTTCGACACCTATGAGGACGCGATCGAGTTCCACTCCGGAGCAGGCCTCGGCGGGCAGCAGCGCAAGGGCGGCGACACGCTGACCTCGGTACGACCCTGGCTCGAGAGCGTGGCGAAGAAGCCCTTCTTCCTCTTCTTCCACATCTACGAGCCCCACACTCCATACGAGCCGCCCGAGCGGTTTCGTCAGGGCGTGGCGACGCCCTACGACGGCGAGATCGCCGCCGCCGACGAGATCGTCGGCAACTTGATCGCCGACCTGCGCCGGCTCGGTGTTTACGACCAGGCGGTGATCATCCTGGTCTCGGATCATGGCGAGGGATTGGGCGAGCACGGCGAAGAAGAGCACGGACTGCTGCTCTACAACGAAGACATCCACATCCCGCTGCTGGTCAAGTTGCCGCGTGGCGCGCATGCCGGCGCGACGGTCGACGCCCCGGCCGGACTGTTCGACATTCCGCCGACGATCGCCGCGCTGCTCGGCCTGCAGGCGCCGGCGTCCTGGCAGGGCACCTCGCTGGTCGATCTCCTGCGCTCCGACGCGCCGCGCCGCCGGATGTACTCCGAGACCTTCTATCCGCGCCTTCACTTCGGCTGGAGCGATCTTGCTTCGCTCATCGACGGCACGCATCACGTCATCGAGGGCCCCGGGCCCGAGGTCTACGACCTGGCGAAGGATCCGCGCGAGCGCGTCAACGTGCTGCTCGACCAACGCCGGGTCTACGCCGACATGAAGAAGGAGATCGAGGGGCTGCGGCGCGAGCTGCAACCGCCGGCAGCGGTCGACGAGGAGACCCGGCAAGCGATGGCCGCACTCGGTTATCTCGGGGGCGGCGGCGAGGTGGCCAGCGGCGATCTGCCCGATCCCAAGACCCAGCTGCACGTCCTCGCGGATCTCAAGCGCGGCTTTCAGCAACTCCACGAGAAGCGCTGGGCGGACGCCGAGCGCACGTTCCTCGCGCTCGTCGGCGGCAATCCGCAGATGATCGATGCCTGGGAATTCCTCGGCCGCGCCCGGCTGAAGCAGGGTCAGCCCGAGGCCGCGCTCGAGGCCTACGAAGAGGCGCTGCGCCGGTCTGGCGGCAGCCCGAACGCGGCCATGCAAGTGGCATCCATCCTCTTCGATCTCGAGCGACTCGACGACGCCGCGGCACACGCCAAGCTGTCGCTGGCCAACAACCCCTCGTACGCCCACGGCATGCTCGCTCGCATCGCGCTGCGGCGAAAAGATCTCGCGACGGCGGAGAGTGAAGCGCGCCTGGCGCTCGAGGACCGCGGCCAGCGGGTGGGACCGCTCAAGGTGCTGGCGGAAGTGCTCTACGCCAAGCAGGACCATGCCGGGGCGCTCGATGCCGTCCGGCAGGCGCGCGAGGCCTATGCCGAGCGCGAGACTCAGGATCCGGACCTGCTGGCCGGCCTGTCGCTGATCGAGGGCAAGATCCACGCCGACCTCGGCGACGCGGCCGCCGCGGAGCGCGCCTTCGCGGAGGAGATGCGGCTCTTTCCGGAGAACATCTCGGCCTACTCGAACATGGCGCTGGTCTACGCTCTCACCGGCCGCCCCACCGAAGCCACCGCCATGCTGCGCCGCATGACCGAGGCCATGCCCTCCGCCCCCTCCTACGCCGAGGCGGCGCGAACCTACCGCGCGCTGGGCGACGAGCGCGGCGCGCAGGCCATCCTGCGCTACGCTCGCCGGCGATTTCCCGACAGCGACTTGTTGAAGGACCTCGAGCGCGCCGTCTGATTTCGGAGGCTCGGCTTCGTAACGTCAGCGAGGCTTCGCCAGGCAGGGATCGCTCGCCGTCTGGCAGATGCGTCCTTCGCGCTCGGGCGCGATCCCGACGGGCTCGCTCCGGCGCAGCGCGGCGACGACCAGCGCCTGTAGTTCGGTACCGTTCGCCTGGCACTCGACGATGCGCGACGGGTCGAGCATGAGAAAACCGTCCTGGTCGCCGCTTTCCGGATTGATCAGGTAGTCGCTGGTCACGGCAAGGATCTCCTCGCCCGGGGTCACGGCACGGCCCGCAAGGGCGCCGCCGATCAGCGTCAGGTCGCGCGCCGCCTTGGCGGCCGTGTCGTGGCGAAAGGCGAAGCCCGAGACTTGCAGCCAGCTGCCGCTCCCCGGCCAGCCGCGCACCGCGTGGTCCGCCACGGCCTGGAGCGTGGAGCCGTCGAGACGGACGAGAGCCAGCGGCGACGGATAGCCGAACAGCTCCTCGACTTGGCGGCGGGTGAGCACGGCACCGGCCGCGAGATCCTGGTTGAGCCGCAGCGAGCCGGAGTTGATGAAGGCGACTTGCGCACCGCAGGCCGAGAACCCTTCCACCATGCGGTCGGCGATCCAGTCTCCGAAGCCGGTCTCACGGCCACGGATGGTGGTCTCTTCGGCCTCGATCACCGTGCGGCTGCGGCCATAGACCTCGTCGAGGCAGTCCGAAGCCTCGGTCTTGCGGGCGCAGAACTCGCGCTCGTGGCGGGCGCGCCAGCCAGCGACGTGCGTCTGGAGCTCGGGGTCGGGCGTCGGCGACTCTCCGCGAAGCTCGCGAAACTCGTGGCGCACGGCGAGCTTGCCGGCTTCCAGCGTCAGACGGACGACCGTGGCGGTGCGGGCGTCTGCGTCGGCCTTGAGAACCCAGCGGCCGTTCTCTTGGAACGCCATGCGCTCGTGCTCGTGGCCGCCGACGATGAGATCGGGGCCCGCGGCGCCCAGTTCGGCAAGCAGCCGCCGGTCGTCGTCGGCTGGGAGATGGGTGAGGCCGATCACCACCTCGGCACCCTCGGCCCGGAGCGCCGCGGCCTGCTCGCGCGCCGCGGCAAGCGGTCCGGAGAACTCTGCGTAAGCGATGCCGATGACCGGGACGGTGACGCCGAAGATCCCGATGCGCAGGCCGCCGCTCTCGAGCATCACGCGGGAGGAGAGCCGGCGGTCGGCAACCGAGGGCACCCCGTCCGGTCCGGGCGTGAAGGAGACGTTCGCGCCCAGCCAATGGAACTCCGACTGCGCCAGCCTGGCGTCGAGAGTAGCCGGATTCCTGCGGTCGTCGAACTCGTGGTTCCCCAGGACGACCACCATGCGCCGGTCGAGCTCGCCGGCCGCGCCATCGAGCCGGTTGAGGACGTCAACCATCTGCTCGCCTTTGTAGACGCGGCTCGCGAACGAGGGAAAGAGGAAGTCCCCGGCATGCAGGAGGAGGAGTTCCGGCGCTTCGCGCTCGAGCTCGCGGCGCAGCGCCCGCACGCGCGGTAGCCCGCCGGCGGCGCTGTCCTCGACCCCCTCGACGCGGTAGACATCGTTGATCGCCAGGATTACGGCCTCGCGCGCCGGCGTGCCTGGGGTCGGTGTGCGCGGCGCCGGCGTGGAGCAGCCGACAGCGAGCCCGATGGCGAGGACGGCGAGGAGGCGCGGGATTCTCGGCATCGCCATAAACTATCGTGCCCGCGGTCCGGTTCTCTGGCCGACGGCGCGTGGTTTTGGTCGGAAGGCCAAGCCGGGTCATCGTATCCTCTCTCCCGACCCGTGCCCCGCAAGACCCCGCAGCTCCTCCTCCTCGCGCTTGCCGTGCTGCTGGCGAAGGCGCTCTGGTTCTCCGCCTCCGCGGTGGCGCCGCAGTTGCGGGCGGAGTGGAGCCTCACCGCCGGCCAGGCGGCGTGGCTGACGGTCAGCGTGCAGCTCGGTTTCGTCTCGGGGGCACTGCTGTCGGCAATCCTGAACCTGGCCGACCGCGTCTCGCCGCCGCGCTTAATCGTCGCTTGCGGGGCGGCGGGCGCGATCGCCAACGCCGCGATCGCGCTGGTCGATCTCGATCCCCCGGCTGCCATCGCACTGCGCTTCCTGACCGGAGCGATGCTCGCCGGTGTCTACCCGCCAGGCATGAAATTGGTGGCGAGCTGGAGCGTCGAAGACCGCGGGCTGTGGATCGGCGTGCTGGTCGGGGCGCTCACCGTGGGCTCGGCATTGCCGCACCTCCTCAACGCACGCGCCGACGGCATGCCGCCGTGGCGGCACGTGCTCCTCGGCGCCTCTGCGTGCGCATTGGCCGGCGCGGCGATGGCGCTCTTTCTGCGTCCGGGACCGCACCTTCAGACGGGGGCGCCCTTCGACTGGCGCTCGGCGGGGCGCCCGTTGGCCGAGCCCGCTACTCGCCTGGTCAACTTCGGCTACCTGGGACACATGTGGGAGCTTTACGCGATGTGGACCTGGGTGCCGGTGGCGCTACTGACGTCGTTCCAGGCGGCCGGGTGGAGCACCCGCAGCGCCCGCGTCGCGGGTTTCGCGGCCATCGCGTCGGGTGCGATCGGCTGCCTCGTCGCCGGCCGCCTCGCGGATCGGCTCGGCCGCGCCCGCATCGCGATCTGGAGCCTGGCGATCTCCGGCGCATGCTGTCTCCTCGCCGGCTTCCTGTTCTCGCAGCCAGCGGCGTTCACCGCTCTGTGCCTGGTCTGGGGTTTCGCCGTGGTCGCCGACAGCGCGCAGTTCAGCGCCGGTGCGAGCGAGCTCTCCGACCGCCGTTATGTCGGCACTGCGTTGACCGTGCAAACCAGTCTCGGGTTCTTGCTCACCGCGATCAGCATCCGTATCGTGCCGATGCTTGTCGCCCGCCTGGGCTGGGGAGGCGTCTTCGCGATCCTCGCGCTCGGCCCGGCGGCGGGCATCTGGGCGATGACGCGCCTGCGGCGTCTACCGGAGGCGGCGCGCATGGCGGGCGGGAAGCGCTAGAGTTCGCTCCAGCCCAACGCAACCGCCGCCGAAGGAATTGGAGGGATCGCCATGCGCCGAGTCCACCTCGCATTCGCCTTCGCCTTGGTGGCATGCAGCTCGAAAGGCACACCGCCTCCGGCGACTTCCCCGCCGCCGTCGGGGCTGCCCGCGAATCTGGCCGCTCCCGAGCAAGAGAAGCTCGCTAAGGTGCGGGTCAACGGTGTCGATCTCCACTATCTCGATCGCGGCTCGGGTGAGCCGATCGTCTTTGTTCACGGCTCGCTGGTCGACTATCGCGAGTGGGCTCCGGTGGCTGCGCTCCTTGGCGATCGCTACCAGACGATCACCTACAGCCGCCGCTACAACCATCCCAACACCAATCCGATGACGAGCTCCGACCACTCTGCGCTGGTCGAGAGTGAAGACCTGGTGGCGCTGGTTCGCGCGCTGGGTTTGGAGCGCGTCCACTTGGCGGGAATCTCCTACGGCGCCTACACCGTGCTGCTCACGACGCTGCGCCACCCGGAGATCGTGCGCTCGGCGATTCTCGTCGAGCCGCCGCTCATGCGCTGGGCGCCCGAGCTGCCCGGGGGGGCTGGGCTGGCGGATGAGTTCAACCGCGTCTGGCGGGCGACCGGCGACGCGTTTCGCGCCGGCGACCGCGAGGGCGCGCTGCGCACTTCGATCGATTGGTTCCTCGGACCCGGGGCCTCCGACAATCTGCCGCCGGAGTTCGCGGCAATGCTGCGCGGCAATCTCGAAGAGTGGCGAGCACTGACCACCTCGACTGACGCCTTCCCCACCGTCAGTCGTGACGAGGTACGCGCCGTGTCGGCGCCGGTCTTGATGATCAGCGGCGGCCGCACGATGCCGGTCTTGAAGCTTACCGACGACGAGCTCGAGAAACAGCTCCAAGGCGAGCGGCGGGTCACCGTGCCGGATGGCACGCACGA
Source organism: Thermoanaerobaculia bacterium (assembly GCA_963821905.1). Lineage (GTDB taxonomy): Bacteria > Acidobacteriota > Thermoanaerobaculia > Multivoradales > JAGPDF01 > CAWGFP01. The sequence goes on from CAWGFP010000009.1 coordinate 532,417, forward strand.
CGTGTGCAGCGAGCAGCCGGCGGTCTGTGCCGAGGCGATCCGCGCGTTTCTGTCCCAGTAAGCGATTGACACCGGAAGGATTGCGCAGTCGGGTTGGACCCATCAGAATCGAGGCATGCGCTCACCTCGCTTCTGGATGGCCGCCGTCCTGCTCGCCGGAGCCGCCGGTGCCCGCGCCGACACCCTCGTCGTCCTGAACAAATCCGACGCGACCGCATCGCTGATCGACCTCGACCGCGGCTCGGCGGTGGCCACGCTGCCGACCGGCCAGGGCCCGCACGAAGTCGACGTGTCGGCGGACGGAAGGCTGGCGCTGGTCGCCAACTACGGGGCCCAGGTGCCCGGATCCACGCTGACCTTGATCGACGTCCCGGGCGCGCGGGTCGTGCGCACCATCGACCTGGCGCCGCACCGGCGGCCGCACGGCGTGCGCTGGCTGGATGGCCGCCGCGCCGCCGTCACCTCGGAAGACAGCAAGGCGTTGCTGGTAGTCGACACCGAGGCGGGGAAAGTCGAGGCCGTGATCTCCACGGGCCAGGAGGTCTCGCACATGGTCGCCGTGGCGCCGGGTGGCGGGCGAGCGTTCGTCTCCAGCATCGGCTCGGGTACCGTGACCGCGATCGACCTCAAGGCGGGCCGCTCGGCGGGTGTGGTAGCGACCGGGAAGGGGGCGGAGGGCATCGACGTGACGCCCGACGGATCGCAGGTCTGGGTGACCAATCGGGAGGCGGATACCGTGTCGGTGCTCGATGCCGGCACGCTGAAAGTCGTCGCGACGCTGCAGTCGGCCGCATTCCCGATTCGCGCCCGAGTGACGCCTGACGGCCGCTGGGTGCTGGTGTCGAACGCGGAGTCGGGCGATCTGACGGTTTTCGACGCCCGCCAGCGCGCCGAGGCGAGGCGCATCCCGCTCAAGACGGAGCTTCGCGCCACCGAGGGACGTCTCATGCAGATGGGTAACAGCTCCGTGCCGATCGGAGTGGTGGTCCACCCCGCCGGCAAGCGGGCATGGGTGGCGCACGCCAACGCGGATGTGATCACCGTGCTCGACCTCGAGAGCTGGACGCCGGCGGGCACGCTCAAGGCGGGCCGCGAACCGGACGGAATGGCTTACAGCGCGCTGGACGTCAAGGCTCCCGCGCCGAAGTAGTCGCTGGGGCCGGCGCTATGATGCCGGGGCATGTCTCATCGCTATCCTGAGAGCCCGGTGTTCTATCGCCGGCTCGACCGCGAGTTTCCGCTCGCGGTGCGGGCCGAGGGCTGCTGGATCGAAGACGAGTCGGGCCGGCGCTACCTCGATGCGGTAGGTGGGGCGTTCGTGGTGAACGCCGGGCATGGAGTCGCGGAGATCGCCGCGGCGATCGGGGAGCAGGCGGCGCGGCTGGCCTATGTCAACGGCACGCAGTTCACCCACGCGGCGGCGGAGGAGTTGGCGGCCGAGCTGGCCGAGATCCTGCCTGAGCCTCTGCGCTACAGCTACTTCCTGAGCAGCGGCTCGGAGGCGGTGGAGGCCGCGGTCAAGCTCGCCCGCCAAGTGCAAGTGGAGCGCGGCCGTCCGGGGCGCTGGAAGGTGTTGAGCCGCTCGCCTTCGTATCACGGCAACACGCTCGCGGCGCTGGCCCTTTCCGGACGCGAGCACTACCGCAAGACGTACGGCCCGCTGCTGCTCGATCTGCCGCGCTTTCCGGCGCCGGATCCCTACCGTCATCCGGGTTGTCCAGCCTGCACCGGCGAGGCTCTGGCCGAAGCCATCGCGCGTGAAGGCGCGGAGACGATCGCCGCCGTCATCGTCGAGCCCATCGGTGGCAGCTCGACCGGAGCGGTCGTTCCTTCCTCCGATTACTACCGCCGGTTGATGGAGCTTTGCCGCGAGAACGACATCCTGCTCATCGCCGACGAGGTGCTCACCGGTATCGGTCGCACCGGCCGTTGGTTCGCCTTCGAGCACTATCACGGTTTCGAGCCCGACATCCTGGTGCTGGGCAAGGGAATCAACGGCGGTTACGCGCCGCTTTCCGCGGTGGTCGCGACGCGCGCCGTCGTCGATACGCTGTCGCGCGGTTACGGTTCCTTCAATCACGCCCAGACGTACTCGCATTCGCCGTTGATTTGCTGCGCCGCGACCGCCAATCTGCGTCATCTGAAACGCCACCGCCTGGTGGAGCGCTGCGCCGGGATGTCGCGTCCATTCTTCGGCGCGCTCGCCGGCCTCACTGCCCACCCCGCGGTGGGAGACATTCGCGGCAAGGGTCTGCTCGCCGCGGTCGAGCTGGTGGCCGACCGCGTTTCCAGAATGCCGTTTCCACGCCGTGAGCGCGCCGCCGAGCGGGTCACCGAGGCGGCGTTCGGGGAGGGCCTGGTAATCTGGCCGAACGTCGGCCACGTCGACGGCACGAACGGCGATCTCTTGATGCTGGCGCCACCCTTCGTGGTGAGCGAAGCGGAGATCGGCGAGATCGCGGGCCGGCTGGAACGGGCACTCGCGGTCCTCGCCTGAGCGGAGGAGCCATGGCCGACACCACGCCGAAGGTCACCTACACCACTCTCGGGTCTTCCGAGGAGTTTCACTCGTCGTTCGAAGCGGCCGTCGAGACCGTGCGCGGCCGGCTCGGCGAGCTCTGGCCGGCCTCGATCGGCGGCCGGCCGTCACGCTCCGGCCGCACCGCCGAGGTGCGCTCGCCGATCGACCAGCGCTCGATCCTGGCGCTCGTCGAACAGGCGACCGCCGAGGAGGCATCGAACGCCGTCGATCTCGCCGATCTGGCTTTCCCGTCGTGGCGTGCCCGCGGCTGGCGCGATCGCGTCGAGACCCTGCGTCGTGCCGCGGAGGAGATCGCGGCGAACAAGTACGAATGGGCGGCTTGGATGGCGCTCGAGGTCGGCAAGAACCGGCTCGAGGCGATGGGTGAAGTGGAGGAGTCGGCCGATCTTTTGCGCTACTACGCGGCCTGCATGCAAGAACAGGACGGCTTCCGCCGGCCGATGGCGCGGCTCAACCCGGCAGAGTCGACCGAGAGCGTGCTCCTGCCCTACGGCGTCTTCGGCGTCGTGGCGCCCTTCAACTTCCCCATGGCGCTCGCCGCCGGCATGATCGGTGCGGCGCTGCTGGCCGGGAACACAGTGGTGTTCAAGCCCTCGAGCGAAGCTCCGCTCTCCGGAGCGCTGCTTTGCCGAGCCCTTTGGGCGGGCGGCGTGCCGCGGGAGGTGCTGCACTTCGTGCCCGGCTCCGGCGCCCAGGTGGGCGAGGCGATCCTGCATCACCGGCGCACTCAGGGCATGGCTTTCACCGGCTCGTACGACGTCGGCATGCGGATGCATCGCGGCTTTTCCGCCGAGTACCCGAAGCCCGTGGTCGTCGAGATGGGAGGCAAGAACCCGGCGATCGTGCTCGCCTCGGCGGACCTCGATGCCGCCGCCAACGGCGTGGCGCGCTCCGCCTTCGGCTACGGCGGACAAAAGTGCAGCGCATGCTCACGGGTCTACGTCGAGGAATCGGTTCTCGGCGCATTCACCCAGCGGCTGCTGGCCACCACCGCGGCGCTCGTCGTCGGCGATCCTCTCCGCCGCGAGGTGTTCCTCGGCCCGTTGATCTCGGCGAAGGCGGTCGACACCTTCGTCCGCTACGTAGGGCGGGCGCGCGACGACGGCGGCGCGATCCTGGCCGGCGGACAGCGGCTCGACGCCGGCGATCTCGCGCACGGGCACTTCGCCGAGCCGACGGTGGTGAGTCTGGAGGATGACAGCTCGGCGCTCTATCTCGAAGAGATGTTCGTGCCCATCCTGCTCGTCGACTCGGTGCGGAATCTCGACGAGGCGCTGCGGCTGGCGAACCGCTCGTCCTACGGTCTCACCGCGGGTCTCTTCAGCCGTGACGCCGGCGAGGTTCGCCGCTTCCTCGAAGGCATCGAAGCGGGCGTGGTCTACGTCAACCGCCGCACCGGCGCCACCACCGGCGCGTGGCCGGGGGTCAATCCGTTCGGCGGCTGGAAGGGATCCGGGTCCGGCGGGCCGGCGGCGCTCGGTCCCTGGTACCTGCTCAAGTTCCTGCGCGAGCAAAGCCGCACCATCAACGACGTCGAGATCTGAGAGTGGCGCCGACCGGGAAGCTGATGTCGATGCGCGAGGCCATCGCGCGGCTGGTCGCCGACGGCGACACGGTGGTCATCGAGGGCTTCACCCATCTCATCTGCTTCGCCGCCGGCCACGAGATCATTCGCCAGAAGCGGCGCGATCTCACCCTCTGCCGGCTGACTCCCGACCTGGTCTACGACCAGATGATCGCCGCCGGCTGCGCGCGCAAACTGGTTTTCAGCTGGGCGGGCAACCCCGGCGCGGGGCCGCTCTACGCCGTCCGGCGCGCGGTCGAGGAGGGCATTCCGGCGCCGCTGGAGCTCGAGGAGTACTCGCACTTCGGCATGGTGGCGCGCTTCACCGCCGGTGCCGCGAAGCTGCCCTTCATGCCACTGCGCAGCTTCCGGGGCAGCGACTTGCCGAGGGTGAATCCGCTCATCCGGACGGTGACCAGCCCTTACGACGGCGAGGAGATCGCGGTCGTGCCGGCGCTTCGTCCCGACACCGTGATCGTGCACGTTCAGCGCGCCGACGCGAGCGGCAACGCGCAGATCTGGGGTCTCCTCGGCGTCCAGAAGGAAGCCGCCTTCGCCGCCCGGCGGGTCATCGTGGTGGCCGAGGAGATCGTCGAGGAGAGCGTCATCCGCGCCGACCCCAACCGCACGGTGATTCCCGGCTTCATCGTCGGCGCGGTGGTGCACGAGCCGTTCGGCTGTCACCCCTCGTACGCCCAGGGCCACTACGACCGCGACAACGACTTCTACGTGGGCTGGCGCGACATCGGTAAGGAACGGGCCGGCCTCGAGCGCTGGCTCGACGAATGGGTGCACGGCGTTGCCGACCGCGCCGAGTACACACGCAAGATGGGCGAGCGCGCCCGCGCTCTCGCCGCCGAGGACCGGTTCTCGCCGCCGGTGAACTATGGCTACTGAGACCTACACGCCGAGCGAGCTCATGGTCTGCCGGGCAGCGCGCGAGCTGCGCGACGGCGAGGTGGTGTTCGTCGGCATCGGTCTGCCCAACCTCGCGTGCAATCTGGCGCGACGCTTGCACGCCCCGAATCTGGTGCTGATCTACGAGTCGGGGGCGGTGGGCGCGGTGCCCGAACGCCTGCCGGTCTCGATCGGGGACCCGGCGTTGGTGACCGACTCGCTTTCCGTTTGCTCGATGGCCGACATCTTCTACAACTACCTGCAGGGTGGGCGCATCGCCGTCGGCTTCCTCCAGGGAGCGCAAATCGATCGCCACGGCAATCTCAACACCACCGTGGTCGGTGACTACGACCATCCGAAGGTACGTCTGCCGGGAAGCGGTGGCGCCTGCGAGATCGCCATCAACGCCCAGCGGGTGGTGGTCATCGCGCCGCAGACCCGGCGCGGCTTCCCCGAGCGGGTCGATTTCGTCACCTCGCCCGGCTTTCTAGGCGGCGGCGACGAGCGGGCGCGACTCGGCCTGCCCGGCGGCGGGCCGAGCATCGTGGTCACCGATCTCGCCTGCTACGAGTTCGAAAACGGCGAGATGGTGGTCGCCTCGCTTCACCCCGGCGTCTCGCTCGATGACGTCCGCGCCAACCTGGGCTGGGACCCGCGCGTGCGCGGTGACGTCGCCACTACCTTGCCGCCCACTGCTGACGAATTGCGCGTAGTGCGAGACGAGCTGGATCCACATCATCTCTATCTCTAGATGAGGCGTCATCTCCGGCGCCGGTCGGTACGCTGGGCGCTCGCCGCGCTCGGCGCCGTGTTGGTGGGATACCTGGTCGGCGTCAACGTGCTGCTCAACATCGGCTTCGGCCGCGCGCTGGTCAACCTTCGGCCCGGCTCTGTCCGGCTCACCTGGAGCCGCGCCTGGACGCTCTGGCCCGGTCACCTCGCGGTGCGCGGCTTCCTCATCGAGGGGCGCATGCGAAGCCGCGCCTGGCGGGTGTCCATCGATCGGGCTCAGGCGGGCTGGAGCGTCTGGCGCCTCCTCCGCCGCGAGCTGCGCTTCGACGGCCTGCGCGCCGAAGGCGTGCAAACGCGCTTGTGGCGGGTGTCCTACACCCCACCTCCGGGCATGAAGCCCACCGGAGGCCCGGCGGTTCCCGTTCCAGGAGCGCTCCGCACCTGGAGGTTCACCTTCGACGACATCCAGGCCACGAAGGTCGGGAACATCGAGCTTTTCGGCGTGATCGTCGACTGCGCCGGAGGCGAAGCGTCGGGTTCGTTCGGGTATCAGCTCGCGGGTAAGTTCCAGGTCGATGGCGCTCGCGCCCACTGCGGCGGCGCAGGGCTCGCGGCCGGCGACCTGCAGCTGGTGCGCGACGCAAGGATCGACGCCGAGGCCGATCTGGCGCCGTACTCCCCGCGCGAGCATCCCGGGATGGCCGGCTTCGACTTTCTGACCGGGCGCCTGCAAGCGCGTGGCGTCGCGGAGGCGAACCGGTTGCTGGCCAAGGTCGCCGAATCGGTCGTGGCGCCCACGGCGACGGCGGCGAACGAGACGCTGGTGATGGATCTACAGGTCGAGGACGGGGCACTGACGGCCGGCAGCGTCTTGCGCATCGACGGCGGCAGCGCCGCGCCGAGCTTGGCACTCGAGGTGACCGCCGAGCCGCTGGCGACCGCGGTGAGCTTCGCGGCTCCGGGGCTGGAGATCGCCGGTCGCGAGGCCGCGCGCCCTTTGCTCGCCAGCGGTCCGGTGAGCTTTTCCGGGTCGACCCCGGAACGCCGGCTGTCGAAGTTGTTCGCGGTCGCCCGCGACCGGAAACGGGGTGCCCCGGTGGTCGACATCGGACTTCGCGGTCTGCTGGAGATGGCGGAGCCGCGGTTGACGATCGACAGCGCGCGCGCGGCCATCGATTTCGACGCCGCCCGGGTGTCGGGCACGATCGACGTCGCGGCGCTCATGGCGCGCCAGCTGATGGTCGAAGGGCTGAGGGTCGAGAACGGTGCCTTCAAGCTGCAGCCGAAGGCCGAGCAGCCGGCCGAGCGCGGACTGGGTTCGTGGACGATCGGCCTGTGGCAGGCGAAGTTCGAGGGGCTTCGGGAAGTCACGGTGGGAGACCAGCGCTTCGTCGGACCGTTCGACGCCTTGCTCACCGGCGGGTTCTCGCCCTTGGAGGGCGTCGAGTTGGAACAGCTCACACTCGACGCGCCGCGGCTCGACGTGTTCATCGGTGGCCAGCCCGCGAGCCGCAACGCCAAGCTCGGCGTCGAGCTGAGCATGGCGCTGACCGACATCGGATCGACCAGCGCGCGCGGCAGCATGCGCCAGCTCTCCGGCCGCGTTCAGTTTGCCGGCCGGGTGGCGTCGCTCGGCTGGCTGCAGCGCTATCTCGGCCGCCTCGCCACCCTACAGGTCGAGGGTAGCGGCGACGTCGTTGCGGACGTTGCGGTGCGCGGCGGCCGGTTGGAGGAGGGCTCGCAGCTGCGCCTGACGCTGGGGAGGATGCGGGCCGCCATCCTCGACAGCGTGGCGACCGGCGATGCGACGCTGCTGGCCAAGGTCGCCGCCGTAGACGGCAAGCCCCGGGCCGGCATCGACGTAGTGTTCTCGCGCTACGGCATGGCGAGCGCCGACGGCGAGCGGGACTACCTGCGCGGCTCGAACCTCCGCTTGCGGCTGGCGTCCGGCGATCTGGACCTCGCCGACCTCGTGGAGGACCTCACCGCCCGCGTCGAGGCGAAAGGCGCGGAGATTCCCGACCTGCGGGCGTACAACAGCTACCTGCCGGCCGGCGCCGGCGTCGACATTCAATCGGGCACCGGCCGGCTCGACCTGTTGCTCGATCTCGACCACGCCGCCGGCACCGCCCGAGGCGGCGTCGTCATCCATTCGACCGATGTCGCTCTGGGCGTCGCGGACGTGACCCTGCGCGGTGTACTGCATCTCGACTCCAAGCTGCGCAGCACCGATCTCGCCGGGCGGCGTTTCGACCTCGACGGCACGCGGCTCGAGCTCGTCGAGGTCGCACTGGTGGAAACCGGTGAGGATGCCAGCGAGAGCCAGCCCGGGTGGTGGGCAACCGTCGATCTGACCAAGGGGCACGTCGATCTCCGGCGGCCGCTCGGGCTCGAGGCGCGGCTCGACATGCGCATGCGCGACTCGGGGCTGCTGCTGTCGCTGGCATCCCGCCGCAGCCGCTTCCTCTCCTGGTTCGGCGGCGTCCTCGACGAGGAGGACGTGATCGCCACCGGCCAGGTGACGATCGACGGCGGCTCGATCCGCATCGATCCGCTGCGCGCCGAGGGCGGCAAAGTGGACCTGCGGGCGCGCATGCACATGGCCAAGGACACCCGCCGCATCGACGTCTTCCTTCGGCACGGCCATCTCGCCGCCGGACTCGAGCTGCGTGACGGCAAGCGCGACATCAAGCTGCTGCGGCCGGAAGCGTGGTACGAGAGCCGCGACGGCTTCGACTAGCTCGCGAGCGATTCCCTAGAAGGGACCCCAGCGGATGGCGTGCGCGATCAGCAGGAGGATCAGTCCCGCGCCGAGCCACAGAAGCTGCAGCTTCCAAAGGAACTTCGCCCATCGCGTCCACGGCACACCGGCGAGCGCCAGCCCGGCCATGAAGTAGCCCTGCGTGGGAGTGAAGATGTTCGAGAAGCCGTCACCGAACTGGTAGGCGAGAACCGAGGTCTGCCGCGTCACGCCGACCAGGTCGGCGAGCGGCACCAGGATGGGGAGCGAGAGCGCGGCCTGGCCGCTTCCCGACGGCACCAGGTATGACAGCAGAACCTGCACGGCGTAGATTCCGACGATCGAGACCTGCGCCGGCAGGCCCTGCACCAGCGTCGCGAGGGCATTCAGGATGGTGTCGGTGACGTGGGCGCCGTCGAACACCACGAGCACGCCGCGCGCCAGACCCACCACCAGCGCACCGCCGGCGATGCCCGCCGCTCCCTCGACGAACTTCTCGGCGGTGGCATCCGGGCCAAGGCCTCCGGCGATTCCAGCCACGACCGCGAGACCGACGAAAAGACCGGCGAGCTCGAGGATGCCCCATTCCCAGTAGAGCGCGCCCACGATCACCAGGGCGAGACAAACGAGCAGGGCGGTCAGGACCAGCTTCTGACGCAGGCCAGGGACGCCGGCCGTCGAGGCGTCGCTGGCGGGCGGGGAATCGCTTAGCGGCTGGTGGCGAATCCGCGCCGCGTACCGCGAGACGTAGACAATCGCAATGGCCGTCACCACCGCCCACACGATCACCCGATAGCCCATGCCGGAAAAGAGCGGCAGCCCGGCGATGCCCTGGGCCACGCCGACGGTGAAGGGATTCAGGAAAGCGCCGGCGAAACCCGCTCCGGCGCCTACCAGGGCGATCGCTGCGCCGGTCGTCTCGTCGTACCCCAGGCGCCGGGCGAGGATGACCAGCGCCGGAAGGAAGGGCAGCGTCTCCTCAGCCATGCCGATCGTGCCGCCGCCGAGCGCGAAGAGCAGCATGAGGAGCGCGATCACCCACGGACCGCGGCCGTGGGCGAGACGCAAGGTGTAGCCGATCGCGGCGTCCACGGCGCCGGTCGCGGTGACCACGTTGAAGGCGCCGCCGATGAGAAAGATATAGAAGACGATCGCCGCCGTCGCGGCGAGCCCGCGCGGATAGGCGAGCAGAATCTCCTCCACGCCGGCGGGCTCCGGCGGCAGCCGGTGGTACGAGCCCGGATCCACCACCGTGCGCCCGTCCTTCTCGATCCGCGCGTACTCACCCGCCGGAATCCACCACGTGAGCACCGCCGCCACGACGATCAACATGAACAGCAGCACGAACGTATGTGGAACCCGTATCTTCAACGCCCTCGACCTTTGGAAGGTGACAGTTACCTTTCACCGCTATTGAGGTGGGCAGAAGCGCTGGGCGGTGAGGGCGTAGATGAGGGCGGCCTGCTCGACCTCGGCGAGCGGCACGAACTCGCGTGGCGAATGGGCGTGGGCGAGGTCGCCCGGGCCGAGGACGACACAAGGAATGTGAGCGAAGTTCGAGAGCAGCGCCGCGTCAGTCCAGGCCGGGAAGGCGATGTCGTCGCCGCGCGACGCGCCCGTGGCGTGGGCAGCCTCTCGAGTCGCGACCGCCAGCGGATGGTCCGCTGCGATCAGGCTCGGGAGATGCTCGAGCGTCGACATGCCGCCGGGCACCCGCCGGAGCGCCGTGGTGAGGCCGGGCATCTGCTCGCGCACCAGCGCGAGCAGAGCCTCGAGCTCGGCGAGCATGCCGTCGAACGTCTCCCCGGGCACCGAGCGGCGGTCGCCGCTGAGGAGGCACGAGGCCGCCACCGTGGATGGCTGGTCTCCCCCGCGCACCGTGCCGACGTTCCATGTCGGCTGGCCGAGCAGTGGATGCTGTCTCGCCGCCAGCGCCGGCTGCAGCCGCTGCTCCACGAGCTCCACGAAGCGCGCCGCGGCGACGATGGCGTTGATGCCCGCTTGCGGCGTGCCGCCGTGCGCGGCGCGGCCGGTGAACTCCACCTCCAGCCACTCCAGCCCCTTGTGACCGAGAGCGACGCGATTGGAGGTCGGCTCGCCGACGATCGCGCCGTCAGCGCGCAGGCCCTCGCGCACCAGCGCTTCCGCGCCCAGGCTTTCCATCTCTTCGTCGATCACCGCCGCGAGCAGGACCTCGCCGGCCGGGAGGCCATTGACCGCCTGCAGTCCCACGAGGGCCGCGGCCATCGCGGCGAGCGCGCCTTTCATGTCGCAGGCGCCGCGACCGTAGAGGTTGCCTTCATGCACGGCAGCGGAGAAACCCACGCCGGGATCCCCCTGGTTCAGCGGCACCGTGTCGGTGTGGCCGCACAGGAGCAGGCGCCGACCCGGAGCCTCGCCGCTAACTCGGGCAAACAGATTGGGGCGTCCGGCAGTGACTTGGGCGGTCGCGCAGGCGACGCCGTGCTGCTCGAAGTAGCGCCGCAGCACTTCCGCGACGGCTTCCTCCTGGCGAGGCAGCCCAGGATGACTGGGCGTGCGCACCAGTTCGGCGAGCAATTCCTGCCATCCCGAGCGCGTCAGCGCCGCGCGCAACGTTTCCATGCGGTTTGCGGAGCATAGCGCGAGGGAACCGCGCGCGCCGGAGTAGGATCCGCGCAGCCGATGGCAGACGATCTCCGTCCCAAAGTGCAAGCCGAAGCGCTGGCAGCTTGTGCGCGTCTGGTGACGCTCGACGCCGAAGATCGTCGCCGCGAGCTCGATCGGCTCCGGGAAGAGGATCTCGCCCTGCACCAGCAGGTGGCGGCGTTGCTCGAGGCCGACGCCGGCGCCGAGGCCGCGTCGTTTCTCGGCGCCGACGCCGCGGTGCTCGGCGCCGCTGCGGGCGACACGGTCGGACGCTATCGCCTGATCCGCCAGCTCGGCGCCGGCGGAATGGGGGAAGTCTGGCTCGCCGAGAGCGAACGGTTCGGTCAGGCCCAGCGGGTGGCGCTCAAGATGCTCCACGACCACCTGGCTCAGTCGGCCGCCGGCGAGCGTTTCGTCCGCGAAGGCCGCATCCTCGCCCAGCTCTCGCATCCACACATCGCCGCGCTGCTCGACGCCGGCATCGCGGCCGACGGCCGGCCGTACCTGGCGCTCGAGTACGTCGACGGCGCCCAGATCGACGACTGGTGTCGCGACCGCCGGCTCAACCTTGCCCAGCGAGTCGAGCTCGTTCTGCAGGTTTGCGGCGCGGTCGCGCACGCACACCGCCACCTGGTCGTGCACCGCGATCTCAAGCCGCCCAACATCCTGGTCGGTGGTGAAGGGCAGGTGAAGCTGCTCGACTTCGGCATCGCCAAGCTGATCGACACCGACGGCGACGCCGTGCCGACGGTCTTGACCCGTCACGGCGGCCGGGTGTTGACGCCCCACTACGCTTCGCCCGAGCAGATCGCTGGCGGCGAGGTCACCACCGCGACCGACGTCCATGCGCTCGGCGTACTTCTCTACGAGCTGCTCTCCGGCGGCCGGCCATACGGCCGCACGGCCACCACCGTCGCGCAGATCGAGCTCGAGGTGCTCGAGAGCGACGCGCCGCCGATGGCCGCGTCACTCGGCGAGCGCGCTGTCGCCGGACGGCTGGCTGCCGAGCGTGCCACCACCCCGCGGCGTCTGCGCCGCGATCTGCGCGGCGACCTGGAGCGCATCGTGCTCAAGGCGATGAGCAAAGTGCCGGCCGCGCGCTACGCCTCGGTCGAGGCCATGGCCGACGACCTGCGGCGGCATCTCGCGCACCAGCCGGTCGAAGCCCGGCCGCTGACCGCCGGGTACCGCCTTGGCCGTTTCGCCCGCCGTCACCGGGTCGGCGTCGCCGCGGGCGCAGTGGCCCTGGCGGTGGCGGCGGTAGGGCTCGCCGGCGTGCTCTGGCAGGCTCGCGAGGCGCGCGCTCAGGCCGAGCTCGCGCGCCGCGAGGCGCGACAGGCAACGGCGGTGAAGGATTTCGTGGTCGGTCTTTTCGAGGCCAATCGCTTGAATCACCCGGATGGCGCGAAGGCGCGAGCCGCGACCGCCGAAGAGCTCCTCGCCACCGGCAGCGACGTGGTCCTCGAGTCGCTCGAGGCGGAGCCCGAGGTGCGAGCCGAAATGCTGGCCACTCTGGGTGAGCTCAACCTGCTGCTCGAGAAATACGACACCACGGAGAAGATCCATCGCGAGCGTCTTCGCTTGCTGCGCGAGCGCTTCGGACCCGAGGATCGCAGGCTGGCTCCCGCGCTGGTGGACTGGGGAGTCTTTCTCCGCCAGCGCGGCAAGTATTCCGCGGCGCTAGCGCAGGTCGAGCGTGCGGCCTGGCTGCTCGACCAAGCGGGCGAGGGCTTCACGGAGCTGCGAGGGCGCGCCGAGGCCCAGCTCGGCCAGATTACCTACATGATGAACCCCCGCGCTCCGGAAGCCGTCGAGCACTACCGCGCCGCGCTGGTCATACTGGAGCGCTTTCCCGACTCGCAACAACTGCTCAACGCCCAGCTCGGGTTGGCGCGCACCGAGGAAGGAGTCGGCGACCTCGCGGCCGCCGCGGCGGACAACATCAAAGGCATCGCGTTGGCCGAACGATTGAAGGGACCACGCGATACCGCCGTGGCCGGCGGCCACCAGCAGCTCGCCCGCGTCCTGATGGCGCGCGGGCGCTTCGCCGAGGCCGAGCAACACATTGCGCAAGCGATCGAGATTTTCACCTTCGCGGCCGGCGCGTCCAGCGGCTTCACCAGTGGGGCGCGCCGCGACCTCGCGGGGTTGATGTCACAGCGCTCTCGATACCGGGAGGCCGCGGAGATACAGGCCGATGTGGTAGCGACCAGCGAGCCCATCGACGGCTCCGACAACAGCTGGGTACTCTCCAGCCGCGGCTCCTTGGCGCGGGCTCGCTACGGTCTGGGCGACTGGAACGGCGCCGAGGAAGACCTGGTGCGCGAGCCCGACGTGCTGGCCACCACCAAGGCCGACGGACTGCGCAGCCGGGTTCGCTGGTTGCGGGCGGCCCTCGCCGCCGACCGCGGCAACTTCGCTGCGGCTCTGGAGGAGAACGAGACCCACCGCCAGCTGGCCACGAAGTTGCGCGGCGCCGACAGCGTGCTGGTCGGCCTCGCCCACCTGCAGCGCGGCGAAATCCGCATGGCGGCTGGGCAGATGACCGAGGCGCGTGGAGCGTTCGAGGAAGCGCTGCCGCTCCTCGAGCGAGACGAGGTCGAGCCCCGCGTCGGCCTGCTGCAGGCGCGCATCGACCTCGCCGCACTGCGAGCCGCGGCGGGCGAGCCCGAGGGCGCGGCGGAGCTCGCCACTCTCGCCAGGGGCATCGAGGAATTGACGGCGCGCGCTGATGTCTGGGAGCTCGAGTGGCTGGTGCTGCGCGAGCTCGGGCGGGCGCTCGAGTCGGCCGGCGATCGCGCGAGTGCATGCGAGGCATTCGCCGGGGCCGCGGCGGCCCGCCAGCCGCACGTCGTGGTCTTCGATCCTCGATTGGCTGACACCCGCGCCAGGCAGGCCGCGTGTCTCGAAGGGTTCGGACGGCGGCAGCAGGCGGAGGCCCTCCGGCGATCCGGCGCGGTCCGGCCAACTGGCGTCATCGGCCCTCAGTGGCTGGGGCTCGCGGATCGCTGACGCGCAGCACCACCGTCGGCAGGTCGTGAACGTTCAGGTACTCGATCCAACTCTCCTGCTCGGGCCGCACGATGTCGCCGGGGCCCTTGACCTCCGCCAGCAGAATGCCGCCGTGCCGGTCGAGCAAGAAAAGATCGGGCAGGCCCGAGCCATAGCGCCGCAAATCGCGGCTCAGACGGTCCGACACCGCGGCGATCTGGGCGCCGCTCAGACGCGAGAGCGCCAGCTCGAGGTGCCCTCGCAGCTCGGGAGCGAACGCCACCAAACGGTTAACGGTGCCGAACTTGCGGTCCCATTGATCGAGCAGCCGCGCCGCGGGCCGCGGATCGGCCACTAGCGCGTCGAGCCGCGCGGTGACCAATTCTTCCCGGGCGTCGCGAAACCCCTCATAGAGGTCGCGCGGACCATACTGGAAGCGATGCACGAAGGCCCCGTCGATGGGCGCGAAGACGATGTCCCAGAACGCCAGTCCGAAGAGCGACCGCCACAGCCAGTTCTCGGCGAAGAAACCGCGGTACCCCTCTGCGGTAAGCGCCTTCAGGGCGCGCGCCTCGATCGACTCGCCGGGCGATCCGGGTGCGATCTCCACGGTCCGCGAGGGCGGTGCCGCCCTGCGGCGGCCGCGTGGCCCGCGCTCGGCCATGATTCGTTCGCTCTCGTCACGCGGCGCGGCCGCCATCTCTCGGCGCAGCGTCGCCGCCTCGGCCCTTCGCCCGAGGCGCGACAGGATGCGCACGCGCCGCTCGCGGGCCGGTGGGGCCGTTGCCGAAGCGAAGAGCGCCAGCGCCTCCTCCAAACGCCCGGCGCGTTCGCGCTCCCTCGCGACCAGATTCACGAGGGCGTCGCGCAGCCTCTGGTTGACCGGATGCGAGGCTGCCAGACCAGTTGCGGCGGCGCCCGGAAGTAGCGTTTCCCGATCTTCGCCTGACGCGCCGAGCACCGCCGCGCTGGCGTCGAACAGCCGCAAATGCTCGTCGACCGCGTCGCTGTTCGGGAACGACCGGCCGCCGAGTGCGGCCTTTTCGAAGCGCACCACGCCGAGGTCGGCGAGCACGAAGTCGCTGAGATCCTGGCGCAGGTTGCCGAAGAAGAGGAGCTGCAGGCGGCGGACGGTTTCGAGATGCTCGAGACCAATCAACGGCACGCGGGTGGCCATGTCCAGGCTCTCCGCGGCGTCACCGACGGCGAGCTCGAGCTCGCCACGGAGGGCCGCCCGAGTCGCGCGGCGAAAGACCCCGTCGATTCGCCCTGCCGGGTCGTCGAGCAAGGCGTGGAGCTCGGCCAGCGAGAGGAGCGCGAGCCTCGCCGCGGTTTCCGCCGCTCCGGCGGCGCGCGCGAAGCCCCGGTCCTGGAGCGCCACGATGGCCGTTTCGCAGTCGATCTCGCGATAACCCAGCCGGTCGCGGCGAAACCAGGGGCCTTTGCGTGCCAGTAGTCGCACGTAGAGCCGCCGGGCGTCGAGCGGGAGTTCGCGAAAAGCGGTGACGAAGCGGCGGTCATCGCCGCGCAGGAAATCGGCGTACCCTGAGGCCGTTTCCGCCAGGAGGATTTCGAAATTGTCGAGGTAGTAGCCGGTGGCGAGCGGTCGGCGGTCGGTGGTCACGGCCATCGCCGCGATTCTACGGTTGGGGTTAGGATCGCGCCGGTGCGAGGGGGAATGGGGATGATTCGAATCGGCTGGATCGTGCTGGGCTTCATCGCCACGGCCGCCACGGCCGCCATGGCCACCGGCCCCCGGGCCCGCGATCTCGGCATCCCGTTCGACGGCACTCCCGGCGCCCTCAACGCGATCACCGACGTGGCCGGCGTCGAGGTCGGTCATCGCACGCTGATTTCAGGCGAGGGAAAGCGGGTGGTCGGCGAGGGCCCGGTGCGCACGGGCGTGACTGCCATTTTTCCTCGCGGCAAGGCCTCGCAAGACCCGGTATTCGCGGCCTACGTGCCGCTGAACGGCAATGGCGAGTTGACCGGCACCGCGTGGTTGATCGAATCGGGCTACCTCGAGGGTCCCATGCTGTGGACCAACACCCACAGTGTCGGAGTGGTGCGCGACGCGGTCGTGGCGTGGAAGCTCGCTCACGGCGGACCGGACGCCTCGGGGTATAGCTGGTCGCTGCCGGTGGTGGGCGAGACCTGGGACGGCGAGCTCAACGACATCGACGGTTTCCACGTCCGGCGGGAGGACGCGTTCGCCGCGATGGACGCGGCGCGCGCCGGCGCGGTGGAGGAGGGATCGGTGGGCGGCGGCACCGGGATGGTGTGCTACGAGCTCAAGGGTGGAATCGGAACCTCGTCGCGCCGGCTGAGCGAGAAGGCCGGTGGCTACACGGTCGGTGTCCTGGTGCAGTGCAACTGTGGCCGCCGCGATGAGCTGCGTGTCTCCGGCGTCGAAGTCGGCCGCCAGATTCCCGGCCACCTGGTGCGCAGCGCCGACGCCGGCTCGATCCTCATCGCCATCGGAACCGACGCGCCCCTTCTCCCGCATCAACTGGCGCGTCTGGCGCGCCGCGCGGCCCTCGGCTTGGCGCGCACCGGCAGCGTGTCCGGCAACGGCTCGGGTGATCTGTTCGTGGCGTTCTCCACCGCCAACCCGGGCAGCGCTTATCCGGAGGACCGGCAGCCGGCGCCACTCACCGCCCTGCCCAACGACCGCATGGATCCGCTCTTTGCGGCCACCGTGCAGGCGACCGAGGAGGCGATCGTCAACTCGATGGTCGCCGGCCAGACGATGACCGGCGCCGACGGCGCGACGGTGATTGGCATCCCGCACGACAAGCTGCGCCAAATCTTCTCGCGAGGAAAGCCGTGACCGAGAAGCAGGCGCGCAAGCGGGTCGAGACGCTGCGTCACGAGATCGACGAGCACGATCACAGCTACTACGTGCTCGACCGGCCGACGATCTCGGACGACGAATACGACCGGCTGTTCCGCGAGTTGGTGGCGCTCGAGGAGCAATTCCCGGCCCTGCGCACTCCCGATTCTCCCAGCCAGCGGGTTGCCGGCCAGCCGCTCGAGAAGTTCCCCACCGTCGAGCACGCCGCGCCGCTCCTGTCGCTCGACTCGGCCGCCGACGAGGCGGCGCTCAAGCGCTTCGACGAGCGGGTGCGCAAGGCAGTCGGCGAGCGCACCGCCTACGTCGTCGAGCCGAAGCTCGACGGTCTGTCGGTCGAGCTGGTCTACGAAGACGGACTGCTCTCCAGCGCCGCGACCCGCGGTGACGGCGTGCGCGGCGAGGGCATCACCGAGAACGTGCGCACCATCGCCGCGGTGCCGCTTCGCCTGCGCGCCGGGAAACGGCCGGTGCCGCGCTTCCTCGCCGTGCGCGGCGAGGTGATCATTCATACCGAAGACTTCGAGAAGCTCAACGAATCGCTGCTTCAGCAGGGCGAGGAACCGTTCTCCAACCCGCGCAACGCGGCGGCCGGAGCCGTGCGGCAGCTCGACCCGCGCATCACCGCCTCACGCCCGCTCGACGTCTACTGTTACGACGTGCTCGCCGCGCAGGGCCTGGAAGTGCGCACGCAATGGGAAACCTTGCAGGCGCTCCGCGAGCTCGGGCTGCGCGTCAACAGCCTGGTGGCGCGCGCCGCCGGATTCGACGACCTGGTCGCCTACCACGCCAAGATCGCCGCCAACCGCGACACCCTGGGCTTCGAGGTCGACGGCGTGGTGATCAAGCTCGACGACTTGCGGGCCCGCGACGAGCTGGGCATGACGTCGCGCCACCCGCGTTGGGCCTTCGCCTACAAATTCCCGCCGCGCAAGGAGGTGACCCGGGTGATGTCGATCCTGGCGAGCGTCGGCCGCACCGGCGTGGTGACACCGGTGGCTATGCTGCTGCCGGTCGAGCTCGGCGGTGTAACCGTGGCCCGGGCGACGCTGCACAATCGCGAGGAGGTGGCACGCAAGGACATGCGCGAGGGCGACTTGGTGCGCGTGCAGCGCGCCGGCGACGTCATCCCGCAGGTGATCGAGCGGCTGCCCGAACCGGGCCGCAAGCGGGGGCCCCGAATTCCGCATGCCGAAGGTCTGTCCCTCGTGCGGCGAGCGGCTCGGTGAGCGCGGCCCGTTCACAGTCTGCACCAACGCCTTCGCCTGCCCGGCGCAGCTTGCCGGCCGTCTCGTCCACCTGGCCTCCCGCGACGCGCTCGACATCGAAGGACTGGGCGAGGAGAAGGCGAAACTCCTGGTCCGGGTCGGGCTGGTGCGCGACGTGCCGGATCTTTTCGCGCTGCAGCCGGAGCAGCTCGTCGAGCTCGAGGGCTTCGCCGAGAAGTCGGCGACCAGCCTGGTCGCCGCGATCCAGCACGCCGCCAAGCCGGAGCTGCGCCGCTTCGTCTACTGCTCTCGGCATCCCCGAGGTCGGCGAATCCGTGGCGGCGGACCTGGCGCGGCACTTCCGTTCCTTCGACGCCCTGCGCCACGCTGACGCAGAGGCTCTGCAGGAGGTCTCGGGCGTCGGGCCGCGGATGGCCGAGGCCATCACAGCCTTCTTCGCCGAGCCGCGCAACGGAGCGCGTCTCGACGAGCTCCTGACGCGCGTCGAGCCGCGCAAGGAGAAGGGTCCGGCAAGCGCCGCCCTGGCGGGGATGAAGATCGTCTTCACCGGCGGCATGGAGAAGCTCGGGCGCCGGGAGGCCAAGCAACTCGTCGAGTCCCTGGGCGCCCGGGTCCCGGGCTCGGTGAGCAAGGAAACCGACCTGGTTGTCGCCGGCGAGGACGCCGGCTCGAAGCTCGACGACGCCCGCAAGCTGGGAGTGAAAGTCGTCGACGAAAAAGAATTTCTCGCCCTGCTGAAGGAGAAAGGCGTCGCCCCGTAACCAGACTCACGGCCTGTTGCCTTGATGAAATGAACAACACCGATATCGCCCGCGTCCTCCTCGACCTCGCCGACCTGCTGGAGATCCAGGACGCCAACCCGTTCCGCGTGCGCGCCTATCGCAACGCGGCACGCACGGTAGGTGAGCTGACGGCGCCGCTGAGCAAGATGGTCGCCGACGGAGCGGTGCTCACTTCCCTGGCGGGTATCGGCAAGGAGATGGCGAATCACATCCGGGAGCTGGTCGAGACCGGCGAGCTTCGGCTGCTCGCCGAGCTCAGCGCTCAGACCCCGCGCTCCCTGCTCGAGCTGGTTCGCCTTCCGGGAGTCGGTCCGAAGCGTGCCCGGCAGGTCTTCGACGAGCTCGGGGTGCGCGACCTGGCGGAGCTGCGCGCCGCGGCCGAGGGCGGCAAGCTCGCAGCGCTCAAAGGATTCGGCCCCAAGACCCAGGAGAAGCTGCTCGGCAAGATGACGGCCGAAGGCAAGAAGGAGCGCCGCTTCGGCATTGCCGAGGCGGACTTCGTGGTGGCCGAGCTGCGGGTGCACCTGGCCCCGGTGCTCGAGCTCGAGCGGCTCGAGCCGGCGGGCAGCCAGCGCCGGCGCCGCGAGACGGTGGCCGACCTCGACCTGGTGGCCGTGGCCACCACGCCGCAGCCGGTCATCGAGCGTTTCCTGGCCTATCCCGGCATCGAGAAAGTGCTCGGCGCAGGCGAGACCAAGATCTCGGTCGTGCTTCGCTCCGGCATGCAGGTCGACCTGCGCATCGTCGAAGCGAAGAGCTTCGGCGCCGCGCTGGTCTATTTCACCGGATCCAAGGCCCACAACATCCGCATCCGCAAGATGGGCATAGAGCGCGGACTGCGGATCTCTGAGTACGGCGTCTTCGAAGTCGGCAAGAAGAAGGCAGCGGCGCAGGAAGAGAGTCAGCCGGCGGTCGACCCATGGGCCGGCAAGTGGCTCGGCGGACGTGATGAGGCCGAGGTCTATGAGGCGGTCGGATTGCCATGGATCCCGCCCGAGCTGCGCGAGGACCGTGGCGAGGTGGAGGCCGCGGTGCAGGGCAAGCTGCCGAAGCTGGTCGAGACCGCTGACCTGCGCGGCGACTTGCAGATGCACTCCACGTGGTCGGACGGCGCCGAGACCATCGAGACCATGCTCCAGGCCTGCGCCCAGAGAGAATACGAGTACTTCGCCATCACCGACCACAGCCCGGCGCTGGCCATGGTGCGGGGTCTCGACGCGACGCGCCTGCGCCAGCAGGCGAGCGAGATCGCCCAACTACGGAAGAGGCACAAGAAGATCCGCATCCTCCACGCCATGGAGGTCGACATCCTGGCCGACGGGACGCTCGACATGGACGACGAGTCGCTCGCCTCGCTCGACCTGGTGCTGGTTTCGATTCATTCCAAGTTCGACCTCGATCCGGCGGCGCAGACCGAGCGGTTGCTCAAGGCGGTGTGTCACCCGATGGCGCAGATCTGGGCTCATCCCACCGGCCGCCGCTTCGGCCGGCGCGAGGGCGCGGTGTTCGACGTCGACGCCGTGCTCGCCGCCTGCGCCGAGCGCGGCGTGGCGGTCGAGATCAACGCCCAGCCGCAGCGCCTCGATCTCAAGGACACCCACGCTATTCGCGCCCGCGAGCTGGGCTGCAGGTTCGTTATCTCGACCGACGCGCACCGTCCGCGCGAGTTGGACTACATCCGCTACGGAGTCGAGCAGGCGAGGCGGGCGTGGTTGACGAAGAAGGACGTCTTGAACACGCTGCCGCTGGAGAAGTTCTTGAAGGCGATTCGCAAACGCGGCTGACCCCCACCCAGATCCTTCGCTGCGCTCAGGATGACAATCTAGGAGTGCCTGCCCGCTCTGTCATCCTGAGCGCAGCGAAGGATCTGGGTGGGGGGAGCTTCATCGCCAGCCCGCTAGAGTCGCGAGCCAACCCGCGAACGCACAACCTGCGACGATGGCGATCACATTCCAATGCAGTCGCCGGATGCAAACGAAAGCTGCGGTCGCCAGCCCCAGCGCGACCAAGTCGATCGAACTCCACCGCGGCGCTGGCAGCTCGTGACCGAAGATCGCGACCGTTCCCACGTCCCGAAACAACGCATGGATCGCGAACCACAGGGCCAGGTTCGCAATGACGCCCACCACCGCGGCGGTGATCGCTTGCAGCGCGCCGGCCAGGCGTGGCTCGCGCCGCAGACGCTCGAGATAGGGCGCGCCGGCGAAGATCCAGAGAAAGCAGGGCGCGAAGGTGGCCCACAACGTCACCGCCGCGCCGAGGGCGCCGCCGGCGAGCGGCGACAGGTCGCCCGGATTCCGCCAACCGCCCAGGAAGCCCACGAACTCGAGGACCAATATCAACGGGCCGGGCGTGGTCTCGGCGAGACCCAAGCCATCGAGCATCTGTCCCGGCAGGAGCCAGCCGAATCGCTCCACGGCCGCCTGCTGTACGTAGCCAAGGACGGCGTAGGCGCCGCCGAAGGTGACGACCGCAGCCTGGCTAAAGAAGATCGCTTCCCGCGAGGCGGTGTCGGCGGGACCGCGCCAGACGATCACCGCCAGGAGTGGCAGCCACCAGGCGAGCAAACCGATGGCCAGCGTTCGCGCCAGGCGCCAGGCGCTCGGGTGAGCATGCGCGGGCAACGGCGCATCGTCGGCGAGGACCGCCGTCCCCACGCCCACCGCCGATGGCTCGGACTCCCCCGGTCGTCCGAACGCCGTTGACGACCGACCGAGCCAGGCACCGACCAAGCCGGCCGCCGCGATCAGCACCGGAAACGGCACGCCAAAGAGGAAGAGCGCGAGCCAGGCACCGAGGGCGAGGGTCATGCTGGCCGGCGTTCTCAGGGCACGGCTGGCGATGCGCAGCAGGGCCGCCGCCACGATCGCGACCACTCCGGCGCGCAGGCCGTAGAAAATCGCCGCGACCCATTCGAGGTGACCTCCGGCGGCGTAGCTCCAGGCGAGCAGGAACATCACGAGAGCGCCCGGCAGCACGAACAACGAGCCCGCCAGAAGACCGCCCCGGGCCCGATGCAGCAGCCAGCCGACGTAGGTCGCGAGCTGCTGCGCCTCCGGACCGGGCAGAAGCATGCAGTAGTTGAGGGCGTGCAGGAACCGCTCCTCGCCGATCCATCGCCGCCGGGTGACCAGCTCCTCGTGCATCAGCGCGATCTGGCCGGCGGGCCCGCCGAAGTTGATCCAGCCGAGCTTCGCCCAGAAGCGAGCGGCTTCGCGCAACGAGACGGCGGGCGGCGGGTTGGCGTCCATGCTCCGAGGCCGCGTTTCAGGCCGTGCGGCGCTGCGGATTCCAGCTATGGGTTTCCCCGCGCGCCTTGCTCAACCAGGCATAGAGCGCGTCGTAGACCACCAAGCCGTGTCGCAGCTGCTCGTGGTCGTCGGAGTACAACTGAGAAAGGCCAAGCGAAATGGCGAGGAGCCCGGCGCATTGCGGCGCCAGATCGAGACGCGCGGTGTCGGCGCCGCGCACGATCACCGCGAGCGCGGCGAGCGCCGGATCGTGGAGATCGAACTTGGCGAGCAGCGCATCGAAGCTGCACAGGGGGCCCTCATGAGACAACTCGACGCCCTCGACGTCGAAGGGGGTGGCTCCGAGCTCGCCGGCCAACCGCAGCACGTCCGCCGCCGGCGCAAAGATGAACTCGGGCTGCGGATCGATGAAGCGAGCGATCAGCCAGGGGCAGGCGATGCGGTCGATCTTGGGTCGTTCACGAGTGATCCAGCGCATGGTGTCTCCTTCACGAGCTACGCCGCCGCTTGCCGCGCGGCGGCTGCAGTGATCGGTACAGACCCTCGAAGAGTGCAGTCCCGTGGCGCTCGAGCTCGGCGTCGCTCCAGTCGCCCGCGCGCCAACCGTCGAGCACGGCCGCCACGCCCTCCGCCGCGGGGTGGAGGAGCGGCTCGCCGAGATCGATCGAGCGCACGATCCCCGCCACCGCCACGAGCGCCGGATCCTCGAAACCGAACGCGGCGAGCAGGGTGTCGAAACTGCAACGCCCCGGACCATGGCCGAATTCGGCGCCCGGCATGTCGAAGCGCACCTCACCGGCGCGTGGCCGGTCGGCGTAGCGGATGCGCGCCTTCGGATCGATGAACCGGCGAATCAGCCAGACGCACGCCAGGCGATCGACGTGCGGGCGTGGACGAGTAACCCAGCGGCGGCCGCGGTAGGCGGACAGCGACGCTCTCGTGATGGCGGTGGCGGCGTCATCGGGAGCACCCGCCGTCAGGGCGCGCTCCAAGCGGTCGAGGCGCGCCGCCAGGGCTGCGCCCCTGCCGGAGGGGAAGAAGTCGGTCCGCGCCAGTTCTGCGTGCTCGCGCCGCAAGCTGCGCCAGCTCTCCGCGGTCTTGCGGCTCGCGGCGGGGTCGTTCTTGCGAGACCGCGCGAGCGCGGGCAACCGCTTCTCGAGTTGCTCCCACTCCGCGTCGCGCGCGGCGGTGAACCGCTTCTTGATCTCGACGTCATCGAGCCCGGCGATGCGTTCGGCTCGCGCCACCAGAGCCTCGCCGCCGACTTGGCGGATCTCCTCGACTAGCCATTGCATCCCTTCCAGGCAGTCGGCGCGGTCAGGAAGCAGGTACAGGCCTCCTGGCCCCTGCAGCGCCCCGAGCCGGCGCAGCCGGCGCCAGAACGTAACTCGACGTGACGGCAAGCTGGGCGGCAGGGTATAGGAGAGCGCCAGCCAGGACATGGTTTGACAGTAACCAATGTTTCTTAGCAATGCAACAGATGTTCCAATTAGTCCCTACCCAGTCCGGGCTGGGAGGGCGGAGGGCGTGGCGTGCGAGGAGGCCACAGCCTGCAGTGATAACTTGACGAACATGACGGCAGCCCACGGCAGCGACGATCTCGAGAAGGTCGGCTTCGCCGTGCTGACGGTGAGCGATTCCCGCGCCCCCGCAGAGGACACGAGCGGCGATCTCATCCGCGCCTTGGCGAGCGCGGCCGGTCACCGAGTGGTGGCCTCGGGAATGGTGCGCGACGATGAAGCGGCGATCGCCCTCGAGCTACGGGGAATGCTGAGTCAGCAGGGCGTGGACGTCGTGGTACTCACCGGCGGCACGGGTCTCTCGCCGCGCGATGTCACACTCGAGGCGGTCGAGCCGCTGTTCGACCGCGAGATCGAGGGATTCGGCGAGCTGTTTCGCTCGCTCTCCTACGCCGAGATCGGCTCCCGCGCCATGCTCTCGCGGGCGACCGCCGGAGTCGTCGGGCGGCAAGCGGTCTTCGCCCTGCCGGGCTCGCCGAAGGCCGTGCGCCTGGGGATGGAGAAGCTGGTGTTGCCGGCGGTCGGACACCTGCTCGGCCAGGTGCGCCGCCGACACCCGCCGCCGGCAACCCCCAATACAACTGGGGGCACAGCTGCGGGCTAGCGGCGCAGCAGCTTCAAGACCAGAAGGAAGAGCACCGCGCCCAGCGTGGCGATGCCGAGGCTGCGCAGGTCGAAGCCGGAAATCCCCCCGAAGCCCAGCGCGGTGGCGATGAAGCCGCCTACCACGCCCCCGACGATGCCGATCAGCGGGGTGATGATGCAGCCACCGGGATCCTTGCCCGGCGTCAAGAACTTGCCCAGCAGTCCGGCGACCAGGCCGATGGCGATCCAGGACAGCAGTCCGATTCCCTGATCCATGAGGTTCACTCCTCCTTGGCGCAGCCAGCGTAGCAGTTTCCGCGCCAGCGGCCGCGCGCGAGCGCTCCGGTAAGATCCCGCCGTGCCCGCGCGCCCCCGGCTCTATCTCATCGACGGCTACTCCAACATTTTCCGCGGCTTTTACGCCATCCGCAACCTGTCGAACTCGAAGGGCGAGCCGACCAACGCGGTGTACGGCTTCATCAACATGCTGCGCAAGCTGCTGCGCGAGGAGCAGCCGGAGTTGGTCGGCGTGGCGCTCGACTCCGGCCAGGCGACCATTCGCAGCGACCGCTACGCCGAGTACAAGTCGAACCGCCAGCCGACCCCGCCGGATCTCCTGCAGCAAATCCCGCGCGTGCGGGCGGCCATCGAGGCCTATCGCATCCCCATCCTCGAGCTGCGCAACTGGGAGGCGGACGACGTCCTCGGCACCCTGGCGCGCCGGGCCTCGGCCGGCGGCTACGACGTGGTTCTGGTGTCGGCCGACAAGGACCTCATGCAGCTGGTCGACGAGCACGTCTTCATCTACCACACGGGCCGCAACAAGCTCTACGACCGCGCGGCGGTGGAGGCCGATTTCGGCGTGCCGCCGGAGAAGGTGCGCGACGTCCTTGCCCTGATGGGCGACTCGGTCGACAACGTGCCGGGGGTCAAGGGAATCGGCGACAAGGGAGCTCGCGATCTCATCCAGCAGTTCGGGTCGCTCGAGGAGCTGCTCGACCGGGCCGCGGAGGTCAGCCGCAAGGCCTATCGCGAGGGGCTGATCGCCCATCGCGAGGACGCTCTGATGTCCAAGGAGCTGGTGACCATTCACACCGATCTGCCGGTGGAATTCGATCCCGATGCTCTCCGCCTCGACCCGCCGGATACCGATGCGCTGCGCAAGCTGTTTACCGAACTGGAGTTCTTCTCGCTGGTGGAGGAGCTCGGTCCGGCCGCCGCGGCGCCGTCGGCAGGGATCGATGTCGCCCGCGAGGTGACCGTCGCCGCCGAATGGGCGGCGACGGAGATCGCTCCCGGCGCCCCGCTTCCGATCGCCGCGATCGGTGAACCGCCCGTGGGCGTCGCGATCGGAGTGGAAGGCGGAGCGAGGTTCGCGGATTTTCGACGTGACGGTCTGCGCGCCGCGGTTGGCGAGAGTTTGGAAGGCTGGCTGGCGGATCCTGAGCGGGAGCTCGTGGGTCACGATCTCAAGGAAGTGCTGCGGCTCTCTCCGAACGGTCCCCAGGCGCGCGCGAGGCTGCTCGACGCCATGCTGGTGTCCTACGTCATCAAGCCGGCCTTGCGCGGCCATGGGCTCGAGGAGATCGCGCTCGACCGGCTCGGCCGGCAAGCGATCACCGCCAAGGAAGCCGGCTTCGACAAGCAGCAGGTGCCGCTGGTCGGCGACGACCGCCTGCTGGCCTACGCCGCCGAGCGCGCGCTCTTGCCGGCGCAGCTGGAAGGGCAGCTGCGCGAGGAGCTGGGTGAGGGCAGGCTGGCGAGGGTCTATCGCGACATCGAAGCGCCGCTGGCGCCGGTGCTGGTGGGGATGGAGGAGGCCGGCGTGCGGCTCGATCTCGATCTGCTCGCCCGCTTGTCGCGCGAGATGGGCGACGAGCTGGCGACGCTCGAAGCCGATATCTACCGGCTCGCCGGTGAGAGCTTCAACATCAACTCGCCGCAGCAGCTCGGCACGATCCTGTTCGAGAAGCTCGGCTATCCGGTGCTCGGGCGTTCGCGCAAGACCAAGAGCTATTCCACCGGAGCGGAGATCCTGGAAGAGCTCGCGGCGCGGGGCTTTCCGCTGCCCGAGCGGCTGCTGCGCTTCCGCGAAGTGCAGAAGCTCAAGTCGACCTACGTCGATTCACTGCCGCTGCTCGCCGACTCGAATCAACGCGTCCATACCCGGTACCTGCAGGCCGTGGCGGCGACCGGACGGCTGTCCTCCGTCAATCCCAACCTGCAGAACATCCCGGTGCGCAGCGGCATCGGGCAGCGGATCCGCGAGGCCTTCATCGCTGCCCCCGGGAACCTCCTGCTGGTCGCCGACTACAGTCAGATCGAGCTGCGGGTTCTCGCCCATATCGCGCAGGAGCCGGCGCTGGTGGAATCCTTCCAGCGCGGCGACGACATTCACCGCGCCACCGCGGCCAACGTCTTCGGCGTGGCTCCCGAGCTGGTGACGGCCGACCAGCGCCGCGCCGCCAAGGTGATCAACTTCGGCATCCTCTACGGCATGTCGGCATTCGGGCTGGGTAAGAACCTCGGCATTTCCACCGGCGAGGCCGACCGCTTCATCAAGGCGTATCTCGAACGCTACCCCAACGTTCGCCGCTACGTCGAGGACACCATGCAGGCCGCGCAGCGCGACGGCAAGGTGGAGACCCTCTATGGGCGCGTGCGGTACCTGCCCGACGTCAACAGCAAGAACTTCAACCTGCGCGAAAGCGCCCGCCGCATGGCCATCAACGCCCCCATCCAGGGCACCGCCGCCGATATCCAGAAGCTGGCCCTGATCGCCGTCGACCGCGCCCTGCGCGCCGACCACCCTGGCGCGCGGCTGCTGCTCACAGTCCACGACGAGCTGGTGGTCGAGGTGCCAGCCGATTCGTCGGAAGCGATCGCCACCCGCGTTCGCCGCGAGATGGAAGGCGTCGCCGACCTCGCCGTTCCCCTGGTCGTCGAAACCGGCTGCGCCGAAAACTGGTCGGCCGCCAAGGAATAGCCCGAATCCAAATCCCTGATTCAAATTTGGGGTCAGGTCTTGAAATGACGGTTATTTCAAGACCTGGCCCCGAATAGTTGTGGCCGTGGAAATACGTCTCTGTTGGTTGAGCCGGCCATGTGCCGAGGATGGAGACGACCATGACTCGACCGCTGAGATTACGAATCCCCGGGGCGACCCACCATGTTTTCGCGAGGGGCATCGAACGTCAGAGCATCTTTCGCGATCCGTCCGACCGTCAGAGCTTCCTTTCGATTCTGGCCAAGGTGGCCCACCAGGAGCGGTTGCGATGCCACGCGTACTGCCTGATGGGGAACCACTACCACCTCATACTCGAGACGGAGCGCGGCAGTCTTTCTGACGCGATGCGGGATCTGAACGGCCTCTACGCTCAGCGATTCAACCGGCGCCATGAACGGACCGGGCACGTTTTTGAAGGACGGTTTCAGTCGCGGCTGGTCGATAGCGAGGCCTATCTTCTGGAGGCTGTCCGGTACGTGTTGCTCAATCCGGTTCGAAGCGGCGAAGTCGCACGAGCGGAGGATTGGTTGTGGAGCAGCTATCGAGCCACCCTGGGGCTGGCGCCGGCTCCGAGCTTCCTGACTCTGGACACCGCCCTGGGAATGCTAAGCGCCGACACCGGGCGAGCTCGCGAACTCTTTCGCGCCTTCGTCGAGGACGGTGATTCTCAATCGGGACCCGAAGGCGCCCCGGGGCCTGCCTTAGGGACAGCCTCTTTCATTCGGGATCTGGCCCCATGCCTGCGCGCGGTTGCGAACCATGAAGAGTTTCCCCGCCGCGAGCGTTTCGTCGCCCGCCCATCCCTTGCCGAGATCTTCGCTTCCGCTTGGACGGCAGACGCCAGGTCCCAGGCCGTACGCGCCGCCCGACTACGGCACGGTTACCGTCTGCGCGAAATCGGCGTGCACCTCGACCTGCACTATTCGACGGTGAGCAAGCTATGTTTGGGGTCAGGTCTTGAAATAACCGTCAATTCAAGACCTGACCCCAAACTTGACCCCAAACTTGGGGGTCAGTCGGGATAGATGAAGTCGACCGTGGGTTCGACGTCGGGGCCCAGGCTGCGGTGGACCGGGCAGTGGTGGGCGGCGCGTTCGAGCTTGATGCGGTCGGTGGCGGAAAGCCCCTTGGGCATGTGGATTTCGACCGGCAGGGCGCCGAGTCGGCGGGGGTCGGCCTTCATGTTCTTGGTGACCTTGAAGGTCAAGCCGGAGAGATCGATGCCGTCGCGCTCGGCGAGGATGGCCATGGTGGTGACCATGCAGGCGGCGAGAGAGGCGGCGAAGAGGTCGGTGGGTGAAAAGCTGCTGCCGTCGCCTTGATTGTCTTTCGGCGCGGACGTCCGAAGGACAGTCCCGGACGGTTCGTGAACCAGGTCGGTCTTTAGCGGGCGGACGTAGCGGCCAGTGATCTCGACCGCCATCCTACGAATCCCTGAACTCACTCGGCGAATGGCCGAGATCGACGATGCTGCAGGCCTCGATCGCGGGAATGCCCAGCTCGCGCGCTTCGGCAGCGAGCGTTTCGTCGGCGGCGCCGGGGTTGAAGAAGACCTCCTCGGCGCCGGCGGCGGCGATCTCGGGCAGCAGGCCGCGGGTTAGCTGGGGCGGCAGATAGAGCGTGATGCGACCCACTTTCTCGGGCAGGTCGGCGAGGGAACGGTACGCCTTCTGACCTTCGATCTCCGCTTCGCGCGGATGGATCGGATACACCTTGTAGCCGGCGGCGAGATGGGCACGCACCGACTTGTTGCCGTACTTATGGCGATCCGACGACGCTCCGACGACCGCGACGGTTGGTTGGTGATTCTCCATACCCGGATTCTACGATGCGCGCGCCATTCGCTCTTCCGCCTCGGCGACCAGCACCGGCACGAAGCCGCCGAGGCCGCGGGCACGCTGGCTGCGGGTCTCACCGCGAGCGAAGCGGAAGTAGATCTGCTGCGCGATCACCGCCAGCCGGAAGAGCCCGAAGACTTCGTAGAAGGAGAAGTCGCCGATCGCGCGGCCCGAGAGCCGTGCGTACTCCGCGACCATCTCGCGGCGAGACAGCATGCCGGGCAGGTGCGAGGGCTGCAGGCGCAGCGCCTGCAAGGCGGGGGGGTCGCCTTGCTCCACCCAGTAGGCGAGCGAGCACCCGAGATCGAGCAGCGGATCGCCCATGGTGGCCATCTCCCAGTCCAGAACGCCGACGATGGTGACCGCGTCCGCGGGATCGAGCACCACGTTATCGAGGCGATAGTCATTGTGCACCACACCTGGCCTCTCGCACTCGCCCGGCCGCCGCTCCTGGAGCCACGCCATGACGCGTTCGCCGTCCGGCACATCGTCGGTTCGCGCCTGGCGGTAGCGCTCGTTCCAGCCCAGCACCTGACGTTCGACGTAGCCCGCGGGCCGGCCGAGCTTCGGCAACGTGTCCGGTCCGAGATCGTGAAGCCGCGCCTGGAGGGTCAGAAGGTTGGTGCACAGCAGGCCGGCGGCGCTGGGCGAGTAGTCCAAGCCCGGTGGCAGGTCGCGGCGCAAGATGATGCCCCGCAGTCTCTCCATGATGTAGAAGGGTGCGCCGAGGACGGAATCATCCTCGCAAGAGAGAATGGGCGCCGGGCACAAAGAGAATACCGGGCGCAGCATCTCGAGCACTCGAAACTCGCGCGCCATGTCGTGCGCGGTCTTCGCCTTGGTGCCAGGCGGCGGCATGCGCAGGACCATCTCGCGCCCGCCCGCGCGCAGGAGAAGAGTGAGGTTCGAGGCGCCGGAGTGGAACTGACGAAGCTCGACCGGTTCCTCGAATCCGGGGAGTCGTGCGCGCAGATACTCGACCAGGGAAACCAGCGGCAGCGGGTTCTCGAGACGGAGGTCGGAGGCTTCGTCCACTCGTCGATCCACGCCCCATGCTAACGCCGCCCGCGGGTTGTCCCGCGTGGTCCAGGGCATCGCGCCGGGTTGCTACACTCGCGCCGCTCGACCGGAGGTTCGCATGGCCCATCGCCGTCTGTTCATCGCCGCCCCTGTGCTCGCCGCTGCGATGGCGAGTGCCCAAACGCCCGCCGCCTGGATGACCCAGCCCGCGCCGTCGCCGGACGGCGCTCAGATCGCCTTCGTCGCCGCCGCCGACATCTGGCTGGCGCCCGCCGGCGGCGGCGAGGCGCGGCTGCTCGTGGCCCATCCTGCCGAGGAGCGCCGGCCGCTCTTCTCCCCGGACGGCGGGCGGCTGGCGTTCGTTTCCGATCGCACCGGCAACGGCGACCTGTACGTCCTGGATCTTGCGTCGGGCGCGCTCGAGCGCATCACCTACGACGACGGCTTCGAGGACCTCAGCGCCTGGTCGGCCGACGGCGAATGGCTCTACTATTCCTCGAACACCGCCGACATCTCCGGCATGAACGACGTCTATCGCGTGCCGGCGCGCGGCGGCGCGCCGCGCCCGGTGAGCGGCGAGCGTTACACCAACGAGTTCTACGCCGCGCCGTCGCCGGACGGTTCCCGCCTCCTGCTCGACGCGCGCGGGATCGCCTCGGGACAGTGGTGGCGGAACGGCCACAGTCACATCGACGAATCGGAGATCTGGCTGCGCGAGACGGACGGCGGTTACCGCTTGATCATCGATCGGGGGGCCAAATCGCTGTGGCCGATGTGGACGCCGGCGGGCAACGGTTTCTTCTTCGTTTCGGATCGCACCGGCGCCGAGAACATCTGGTCGGCCTCACTCGACGGTCTCGCCGCGCCGCTGACCTCGTTCCAGGAAGGACGCGTGCTCTGGCCGGCCATCACCCGCGACGGAGGCGCGATTTTTTTCGAGCGCGACTTCGGCGTGTGGCGGTTCGACGTGGCCAGCCGCCAGTCGGCGCCGGTGGCGATCGCCTTGCGCGGTGCGCCCGCCGGCCCCGGCCCGGAGAGGCGCGACCTGCGCGGCGATTTCTCCGAGCTCGCGCTCTCGCCGGACGGCAAGAAGGCGGCCTTCGTTGCGCGGGGCGAGGTCTACGCCGCCTCGGCCGAGGACGGCGGCGAGGCGTTTCGCGTCACCGAAACGGCGCGCGAGGAGTACGGCCTCGGCTGGGACGCCAGTTCGCGCGCCGTCGTGTACGCCTCGGCGCGCGAGGGCGGAGAGGGGATCTACCGCTACGACTTCGTCAAGCGGCGCGAGGAGAAGCTGGCCGAGGGAGCCGGCCGCGACTCCGCGCCCCGCCTTTCACCCGACGGCAAGTCCGTGGCATGGATTCGCGAAGCCAGGGAGCTGCGCGTGCTCGACCTCGCCAGCCGCGAGGAGCGCGTGGTCGCGCAAGGTGTGCTCGGTTTCGAACAACCGCTCGCCGACCCGCACACCTTCGCCTGGTCCCCCGACTCCCGCTGGCTGGCCTATCTCGGAACCGGCGAGCGATTGTTCTGCAACGTATGGGTGGTCGATCTGGGGGCTGCCGACGCCAAGCCGGTGCCGGTCAGCTTCCTCGCCAACACTTTTTGTGGCGCCCTGGACTGGAGCCCCGACGCCCGCACGCTCTACTTCGTCACCAGTCAGCGCACCGAGCAGGGGCGGGTGGCGCGAGTCGATCTCGCGCCAGTCGAGGCCAAGTACCGCGAGAAGAAGTTCCGCGACCTGTTCACCGAGCCCGATGGCGGCAGCGACGACGACTCGGCCGAGACCAAGCACGCCGAGAGCAAGAAGAAGGCGCCGGCCAAGGTCGAGTTGGTGCTGGAAGGTATCCGCCGCCGGTTGCAGCTCCTGCCGGTGGGCATCGACGTCGAGTCGTTGGCGATCGACGGCAAGGGCGAACAGCTCCTCCTGGTGGGCAGCGCCGAAGGGGCGAGCAATCTGTATCGCTTTTCGCTCGACCCTTTGGCCGACGAGCCGCCGGTCGCCGAGCAACTGACCTCGAACTCCGCCGCCAAGGCGAGCGGGCAATGGAGTGCCGACGGCAAGAAGGCCTGGGTGCTGGAGGACGGGGTCATCACGTCGATTTCGCTCGACGATCAGAAAAGCAAGGCGCTGAGTGTCAGCGCGCGCATGGAGGTCTCCTTCGAGCGCGACAAGCTGGCGGTCTTCGATCAGGCCTGGGGCTGGCTCGGCCGCTTCTTCCACGACCCGGGCATGAACGGCGTCGACTGGCCGGCTGTGCGCGAGCGCTGGCGGCCGCGGATCGAAGCGGCGCGCGTTCCCGCCGAGCTCTACCGGCTGCTGTCGCTCATGGTCGGAGAGCTCAACGCCTCTCACCTCGGAATCTTCTTCCCCGGCCAGGCGGCCCGCACCACCGGCCGGATCGGGCTGCGCTTCGGCGAGCCCACCGAGCGCGGACTGCCGATTACCTCGGTGCTCGCCAACTCGCCCGCCGCAGTGACTCGGAAGATCACGCCCGGCGAAACGCTGGTGGCGATCGACGGTGTGCGGCTGGGCCGCAACGCCGCGGTCGAGAAGCTGCTCGAGGATCGCATCGGGCGTGAGGTGAAGCTCACCATCGGCGCCGCCGGCGACAGCCCGAAGACCTTCGAGGTCACGGTGCGACCGGTGAATCAGACGGCGGAGAAGGACCTCATCTACGACGAATGGCTGGAGAAGAACCGCGCCTACGTCGAACGCATCTCGCAGGGCCGCCTGGGCTACGTGCACATGCCGTCGATGAGCTACGAGTCCCTGCTACGCGTCATCGCCGAGCTGGACGCCGCCAACATGGCGCGCGACGGCGTGGTGTTCGACGTGCGCAACAACAGCGGCGGCTTCGTCAACGTCTACGCGCTGGATATCCTGACCCGCCGGCACTTCCTGGCGATGACCGTGCGCGGCTGGCCGCGCGGCAGCGCTCGCGGTTTCCTGGGCCAGCGCTCGCTCGAGCGGCCGACCGTGCTGGTCACCAACCAGCATTCGCTGTCCGATGCCGAGGACTTCAGCGAGGGCTACCGCTCCCTGGGACTGGGCAAGATCGTCGGCGAGCCCACCGCCGGCTGGATCATCTACACCAGCAACCAGACCATGCTCGACGGCTCGGCGGTGCGGCTGCCCTTCATCACCATCACCACGGCGAGCGGCGAGCCGATGGAGATGAACCCGCGGCCGGTCGACGTCGACGCCGTGCGGGATCTCGGGGAGGACGCGCGCGGCGTGGATACGCAGCTCGAAATGGCGGTGGAGGTGCTGCTGAAGCAGATGACGGCGGAGAAGGGAGCGAACGAGGAGTAGCTAGCCCCGCGTCCGCACCACCATCCGCTCGTCGCCGATTCTCTTCGTCGCCCCCGCCGAGTCGAGCTGCTCGAGCAACGGGATAGCCCACTTCCGGCTCAATCCGAACCGGTCCTTGAATTGCGCGACGCTGAATCGCTCCCAGCCGGTGTCGAGGAGATCCTGGCGCAAGCGGGTCATCGCGCTGGCGGCGAGGATCAGGCCTCCGGGCAGCCGCACCAGCCGGCCGCGGCTGACCAGGTAGCGCATCACGCCTTCGAGGATCTGTGGCTTGGCGTTGAGCGCCTGCCGCAGCTCGCCCGGCGACGGCGGCGTGAGCCCTCCAGCCTCGAAGCGGCGCACCACCGCCTGCGCGAGGGCCGACTCCTCCTGCGAGACCGGCGCCGCCCGGCCGGGAAGGGTGTAGCGGTCGTCGTCCGGGGCAACCACGCCTTGCAGCTGCAACCAGCCGAGATAGACGTCCGCCAGGTTCGCCGCGGGTTCGGGAATGGCGCGATGCACCAGCTCGGCCCGCGGCAGGCCGCGCGAGAGGCGGTCGGCGCGAAAATGTTCGGTGAGCGCCCGCCGCGCGCGCTCCGCCACACGGAGATAGGCCTGCGGTGAAACCCACCGGGTCGCGCGCGATCCGGCGGAGGGAATCGCCAGCAGCCGGTGGTCGCGCGCCAGGTCCGCGAGCTTCTCTGCCGCGCGCTCTACCGGCCAACCCAGCCGTGGCGCCAGCTCGCTGGCAGCCGCGCCGGTCTCGCCGCGCTCCTCGGTCCACAGCAGGATCGCATCGTCGTCGCGGCCCGAGAGCCGCTCGAGCGCCGGCGCCAGCGCTCCACCCCGGCGGCGCCGCCAGGCGGGATCGAGCACCACGCCACCGCCGATGGTCTGCTCGGGAGTCAGCTCGCGCACGATCACCCGGTCGCCCCGCCGCGCCACCAGGGGCTCGGCGAGTCTCAGCTCTGCCATGCCGGTTTCGCCGGGTGCGATCTCGTCGCGGCCGAGCGGCCGCAAGCGCGCGGCGACCTCCGACGAGAAGAGGTGGACGCGCACGCCGCGCGTCTGGCGAAGGGGCGGCGCCTCCGGCAGCAGCGCCAAGCGCACGGCAAGCGTCGACGACACCGTGAACGCTCCGGCGGTGGCCAGCGTCATGCCGCGGCGCAGAACGTCGAGCTCGACGCCGCCGAGCTGGAGCGCGGCGCGCTCACCGGTCACCGCCTCGCCGCGCGACCGCCCGTGCACCTGGATGCCGCGCACCCGCAGCGTAGCGCCGCCCGGCTCGACTGCCAGCGTGTCGCCGGCGTCGATGCGTCCGGAGGCGAGCGTGCCGGTCACCACGACTCCCAGACCGCGGAGCACGAAGGCGCGATCGATCGGCAGGCGCGCGGGCGCGGTGGCGGCAACTGCGTCGCCGAGCTCTCGCGCCAGCGCGAGCAGCGCCTGGCGCAGCTCGTCGATACCCTCACCGCTGGTGCTCGAGGTCATGTGCACCGGCGCGTTCGCGAAACGAGTGCCGGCGAGCAGCGCCGCGACTTCGGCCCGGGCCGCGCCGCGGGTGTCTTGGTCGGCGCGATCCACCTTGGTGATCGCCACCAGCGCGTGGGGAATCTCGAGCAGCTCGCAGATCGCCAGGTGCTCGCGGGTCTGCGGCATCACGCTCTCGTCGGCCGCCACCACCAGCAGCATGGCGCGGATGCCTCCCAGCCCGGCGAGCGCGTTGTGGAGGAAACGCTCGTGCCCGGGCACGTCGACGAAGCCGAGCTCGACGCCCTCGGCGAAGAGATGGGCGAATCCGAGGTCGATGGTAATGCCCCGCGCTTTTTCCTCGGCCAGGCGGTCGCAGTCGATTCCGGTCAGCGCTTCGAGCAGCTTGGTCTTGCCGTGATCGACGTGGCCGGCGGTGCCGACCAGCAGATGGCGCGCCATCAGGCGAGCGGCAGGGTGATGGTGAAGACGCTGCCGCCGCCGGGATTGTCCTCGACGCGCAGGGTGCCGTGGTGGTCGGTCACGATGCGGTGGACGATCGCCAGGCCGAGTCCGCTGCCGCGCCCCTTGGTGGAGAAGTAGGGTAGGAAGATTTTGTCGCGGGCCTCGGTGGGAATGCCGGGGCCGCTGTCGACCACGCGCATCTCGAGCCGGCCGTCGCGCCGCTCGACCTCCACATCGACTCGCCCCGGAGCCGGCGTGGCCTCGACCGCGTTGTCGAGCAGGTTGATCAACGCGCGCTTGATCTGCTCGGCGTCGAGATGGGCGGTGGCGCCGCCGCCGCGCACGTCGCTCTCGACCGTCACTCCGGGCTTGACGCCGCGGTAGAGATGGAGCGTCTCGTTGACCAGCTGCGCGAGGTCGACCGCCGCGGGCTGCGGCCGTGGCATGCGCGCAAAGCGCGAGAACTCGTCGACCATGCGCTTCATCGTCTCGACCTCGCGCACGATGATCTCGACGCCTTCGCCGACGCTGGCCGCCGCGTCGGCGTCGCCGTCCTGCTGCTTGCGCAGCATGCGCTCGGCGGCGAGGCGGATGGGGGTGAGCGGATTCTTGATCTCGTGCGCCACCCTCCGCGCCGCCTCGCTCCAGGTCGCGAGCTGCTGGGCTTTGATCAGCTCGGTGAGGTCCTCGAGGACGACCACGGCTCCCGCGGCCCCGCCCGCGACCTGCATCGGCGTCACCTTGACGTCGAAGGTCTTCCACTCGCCGCCAGCCACCAGGCGCAGCTCGTGGCGCCCCCTGCCGGCAGCTGGCGCCTGGGTGACCAGCTCGGCGAGCCGGGCCCGCTCCGGGTCGTTCCAGGCCTCGCCTGGCGTCTTGCCCAGTACTTCGTCCTCGCGCTGGCCGAGCATCTGGAGGGCGGCTCCGTTGCAGACGAAGATGCGGCCCTGGGCGTCGATCGAGATCACGCCGGCGGCGACGTTCTCGAGCACCGCGGCGATCAGCGAGCGTTCCTCGGCCAGGGTGCGATTGGCATCGCGCAACTCGCGGTTCGAGCGCTCGAGCAGGCCGCGGTTGCGCTCCAGCTCGGAGGTCATGCGATTGAACGACTCCACCAGCACGCCGAGCTCGTCGTCGGCCGCCACGTCGACGCGATGGCCGAGATCGCCCTGGGAGATGCGCCGAGTGCCGTCGGCGAGGGCCTGGATCGGCACGGTGACGCGGCGCGCGAGATAGAGGCCGGTCCACGAGGAGGCGAGCAGGATGAGCAGCGTCACCATCAGGAAGGTGAGGAAGTGGCTGGCCTTGAGCTGGCCCTTCTGCACCTCGAGCTGGCGAAAGCTCTGGTAGGCCTGGATGAGCTGGGCGCTTTGCAGTGCGAGCTCGCGATCGAGCAGCGTGCCCACCACGACCACCGTGCCCGGCACCTGCTCGCCGGGTCCCCGCGCCGCGGTGAGCACCAGCCGGCCGCTCTGCAGCCGGCGCACCGCCTCGCCGTTGCGCCCGGCTTCCTCGAGCGCGTTCTTGTCCGGCTCGGGCAGGTCGGCAAACCCCGCCTGGGGATCGATCACGGCGTGCACGAACTCGCCGCCGTCGTAGACCGCCACCAGGTCGAGCGCCATCTCGACTCGCAGGGCGGACATCCTCTGCACGAGCCGCGGACGGCTGGCGGAATCGCGCAGATCGAGGCCGTCCAGCTCGCGGGCGATGCGGCGAGCCGCGCGCATGCCGGAATCCTCGATCATGCGGTCCATCGCCCGGGCGACCGCGTAGCCTTGCTCGAGCACCTGCCGGCCGGGGGCCGCGAACCAACGCTCGATCGAGGTCGAAAGCAGGCCGGAGGCGTAGAAGAAGAGCAGCAGGCCGGGCACCAGCGACAGGCCGATGTAGGTGAAGACCAGCTTGGTCTTGAACTTCGAGCCCAGAATGCGGTTGTGGCGCTCGACCAGGAGCTTGACCAGGTTGCGCGCCAGCACGAAGACGATGGCCAGGATCAAGACCGCGTCGATGTACCAGAGCACGAAAAGCAGCACGCGGTTGGTGACCAGGGTCGCCGGCAGGTCGCGTCCGCGCAGCAGGAACACCAGCACCCCGAGCAGCAGGAAGAGCAGGATCGCGAGTCCGCCGAGGATCCAGCGGCTGTCCTTGCGGCGCCGGCGAAGCTGCTCGAGAAAGCCCATGGCGCGGCGATTCCCTCAGGCTGGCCGGCGCGGCCGCAGCTTGTTCGACTCGACCCAGGGAGTCGTGACGTGGGTGGGAATGATGCTCAGGATGGTGCGCGAGCCCAGCTCGGCGCGGCCCACCACCAGGAGCGTCCAGTCCTCCGGGACGCCTTCGATCGAGAAGACCGGCATCCCCTCGACCCGCGTCAGGGCGGTCTCGAGATCGGCCCAGGAGTGGACCTGCTTGCTCTCGATCAGCTTGCCGTCGAGCATGACGTTGACCAGATAGTCGCGGGTGACGGCGTTGTACATCGCCACGACCTGCAGGCTGGCGCTCTGCAGCGGGCGGTCCCACCAGCGTTTGCGGTCCTTGGAGAGCTGCAGCTCGTAGTCGATGCCGGTCAGCAACCCGCTGTCGACGCGCGCCCGCAGCTCCTGGTCGAAGGCGTCGACGAGATGGAAGGAAACCAGCACCTGGCGGCCCTCGCGTTTCGCCTCGAGCCTTTCGAGACGGGCCTCGCCATGCGCGGCGGTGGCCGTCGCAAGGGCACAGACGATCAGCAAGGCGTGGCGCATGCGGTGCGGATAGGGTACCCCGCCGGCAGGGTCTGAGGCCAGCGGCTGCTAGACTTTGCGCCGATGACGGTCGCCGAGAAGACCCGTGCCGTGCGTCCCTTGGCCTCGAATCGCAAGGTTCGTCACGACTACCACGTGCTCGAAACGCACGAGGCTGGCATCGCGCTTTGGGGCACCGAGGTGAAGTCGGCGCGCGAGGGCCGGGTGCAGCTCAAGGACTCGTTCGTCGAGTTTCGCAACCGCGAGGCCTTCCTGGTCGGCGTCCATATCTCGCCCTACAGCCACGGCAACCGCGAGAACCACGCTCCCGAACGGCCGCGCCGCCTGCTGCTCAAGCGCCGCGAGCTCGACAAGCTCGCCGCCGCGATCCAGCAGAAGGGTCTCACGGTGGTGCCGCTCGAGGTCTACCTCAAGGGCTCGAAGATCAAGGTCGAGATCGCCCTGGTGCAGGGCAAGAAGCTCTACGACAAGCGCGAGACCGAGAAACGCAAGGAGCTGGACAAGGAAGCCCGCGAGGCGATGAAGGCCGCGCGGCGGGGTTGATCCGCGCCCCTCAGAGGTAGCTCAGCCAACGCTCGCGCCGCCGCGCCTTGATCTCGGCGAACCAGCGGCACGGGAAGTACAGGGCGACCACCACGACCGCCCAGACCAGGTAGAGCAGGCCAAGGCTCCAGGTGTAGCCCTCGGGGGCCGGTGGATTGCCCATCGGATGATTGCTGAAGAGCCAGGGGCTGACTTCGCCGAGGCGGATCTTCGAGACCACCAGCGCCAGGGCATGAATGAGCGGGATGTGGAGCAGGTAGAAGAAGAACGGCACACGGCCGAAAACCGTCAGCCAGCGCGCCAGCGGACCGCGCAGCCGTTCGAGCCACGGCAGCAGGGCGATCGTCGGCCCCAGGGTCATGAGCAGGAAAAGCAGCGATGCAGGGTACTTCGAGGTTTCGAGGAAGGCGAACAAAGCGGGTGACGGCGCTCGTCCGTCGCCGCCGCGCGTGCTCCAGGGACGCGGATCGCCGTAGAGATCGAACCCACGGAGCACCAGGAAAACCGCGATCGCACCGAGGCCGATCGCGAGGCAAAGCCGGTCGCGCCGGCCCCGCTCGAGAGTGAGGACCTTGCCGAATCCATAGCCCGCCGCCATGACGGCGATCCAGGGCACGATCGAATAGAGCACCATCAGCTGCCTGCCCTCGCCGATCTCGACCGGCCCGGCCCAGAAGCCGACGTAGCCGATCTTCCACAGCGCCGCGAAGCGGTTTTCGCCGAGCCCCTCGATCAACGCGGGCATGCGCGAGTCCATCAGATTGTGCAGCGCGATGATGGCGACGCCCAGTCCGCCGACCACGTGCACCGGGAGCTTCACCAGCAGCGCGAGCAGGATCATGCACCACCCGATCACCCAGATGACGCCGGCCATTTGATAGTGGGTGAGATCGAAGTTGAAGCTCCACGCGACGCGGAAGAAGGTCAGCTCGAGGAATACCAGCCAGGCGCCGCGGGTGAGCAGGAAGCGCGACAGGTCGCGGTGCGTCCTGCCATAGAGAAACGCGCTGGTGCCGGCGAAGAAGACGAAGGCCGGAGCGCAGAAGTGGGTGACCCAGCGGGTGAAGAAGAGCCCCGCCGTCGGTCCCCCGGCGGGAAGACCGGAGAACACCCGCACGTGGTCGATGGCCATTAGCACCATCACCGCGCCGCGGGCGATGTCGATCGAGGTGAAGCGGTTGCTCGGGGTGGCTTCGTCCGCGCTCATCGCCGGCCGGGTGCGCCCGGCGGAGTCGAGCTGCGGGCCGCCATCGGCCGGGTCCTCGTGTCTGGACCGAGCTCGACCTCGGCTTCGACTTCCACCGCGACGTCGAAAGGCAGATTCGCCATGCCCACCGCCGAGCGCGAATGGCCGCCTCGATCCGGGCCGAAGACCTCCACGATGAGGTTCGAAAAGCCGTTGATCACCGCCGGAATGGCCGCGAAGTCCGGGGCCACGTTGACCATTCCGAAGACCCGTAGCCAGGCGGTGACTCGGTCGAGCGTGCCGAGCTCGCGCTGCAGGCTCGACAGCATGGCCAAGCCGACCAGCCGCGCTGCGGCGGTGCCCTGCTCGACCGTCAGCTCGAGGCCGAGCTTGCCCCGCGGCTCCGCGAGCGAGCCGTCGGGCGCCAGCGGGAGATGTCCGGAGACGTAGGCGCGGTCGCCCCGCACCCTCACCCAGGAGAACGGATAGCGGGCGCCGCCCGGGACTTTGAGCGGTGCGGGCAGCTGCAGACCAAGATCGAGCAGACGCTGATCGATGGACATGGCTCGCCACCCTCCCGTTTCGGCCGGATCCTACCCCCACATTTGGGGGTCAGGAGCG
Organism: Thermoanaerobaculia bacterium; assembly: GCA_963821905.1. GTDB lineage: Bacteria > Acidobacteriota > Thermoanaerobaculia > Multivoradales > JAGPDF01 > CAWGFP01. The sequence continues at coordinate 572,906 of CAWGFP010000009.1, forward strand.
CCAGAGGGTTACGTCGAGGGCGAGACCGGTGGTGGTGAGGTCGAAGCGGGCCCGGATGTCGCGCCAGTCGGACTCGGGGACGGCCAGGAAAGCCTCGACGATCTCCGGCGCGAACTGGCTGCCTGCCCCCGCGGCGATGGTTTCCCGCGCTTCCTCGAAGGAGCGGCCGCGGCGGTAGGGCCGGGCGGAGGTCATCGCGTCGAGAGTGTCGGCGACCGCGAAGATGCGCGCCGCGAGCGGGATCTCTTCGCCGCGCAGGCCGCGGGGATAGCCCGACCCGTCCCAGCGCTCGTGGTGGCAGAGCACCACGTCGAGGGCGCCGGACAGGAAGGGCACTCTGCGCAGGATCTCCCAGCCGGCGAACGGATGGCGGCGCATCTGGTCCCAATCGTCGGTGGAGAGCGGTCGCGCGCTGCGCAGAATGGCGTCCGGAACCGCGATCTTGCCCACGTCGTGCAGGATGGCTCCGTGGCGAAGCGCGCGCAGCTCCGGCTCAGACAGGCCCACTTCCCGTCCCAGGCGCAATGTGTAGGCCGCCACTCGCGCCGAGTGGTCGTGGGTCTCGTTGTCACGAAGATCGAGGGCGGCGGCCAAGGCGTCGAGCGTGACCTCGTAGGAGTCCTCGAGCCGGCCGAGAAGCTGCTCGACCTGGCGCGTGCGGGCCACCAGCTGCTCGGTACGCTCCTCGACATGCTTCTCGAGGGCGGCGCGATGGGCACGGTTCTCGGCCAGCAGCCGTGCCTTCTCGAATGTTCGCTCGAGCACCACGGTGAGCTCTCCGGGATCCACCGGCTTGACGAGGTAGTCGGCGGCGCCGGCGCGCATGGCGGTGATCGCCATCGCGGTATCGGTGGCACCGGTCAGCAGCACGACCTCCGTCTCGGGTGCCTGCGCCTTGATGGCCTGGAGCAGCTCGACGCCGTCGAGATTGGGCATGTAGATGTCGGAAATCACTACCTGGGGATCGAAGTTCGCCAGGAGCTCCAGCGCTTTCCGCCCGTCCGCGGCGGTCGCCACCTCTCGCCCCGGGGCAGCGGCCAAGTACGTCAGTAGCTTGCAGGAGTCGGGGTCGTCGTCGACGACCAAGATGCGCTCGCTCTCATGCACCATTTCGCCCCCCGGCGAGGCCACTTGGCTCAAAATGAAAACCTGTCACGGGCAAGACTCTTCCAGATTCCCTTGGAGCTGCAAACTTCCGGCCAGCGTTGAGCTGGGGTCGATCAGGATTTCTTGCTGCTGCCGCGCTCGCGCCGCGTGCGCCGGCCACCGGTCTGGGCGATGCGGTCGAGCGCGGTCTGGCCACCGTACTTGGCGACGATGCGATCGTCGTAGTCGTCGGAGACCGTCGCTACGGCGGCAATGGCGCCGAGCAGGCTGCGCCGGTCGAGGCTCGACCCGAACACCGTGTAGTGGAAGAAGATGTCGCGGTCGACCAGCGAGAAGGCTCCGAACGGGGTCTGATGATTGAGCTCGAGCAGACCGAGCAACAGGTCCTGGTCGAGATCGACGTCCTGCACGCAGTAGGAGCTGACCACCACCGCGGCGTCCTCGGGTCCGTAGGGATCGATCGCAACCTCGAGCACCGTCGAGCCGTACGTGACGTAGAAGTGTCCGTCCTGCTCGTCGTGATAGAGGTCGTCGAAAAGCTCGCCGAGGTATTCGCGCACGCGAGCGTGCGCCTGTCGCTGGACATCGTGTTCGAACTGCATCGGCGAGTCCTCCTGACAGCGACTCTAACACCCGCTCGCTGCGCCGGCGGCGTTTGACACCCCGCCGGGGGATGGACTAGCTTGCTCGGCAGGCAACATGGCGCTCACCCACCTTGAGAGGGGGCTTCGCATGCGCATCGCAGGTCGTAGCTGGACGCGGCTCGGGGCGATCGCCGTCCTGGGCCTCTTCGCCGCGGCGTCGGCTCACGCGGCCGGATTCGGCATCTTCGAGCAGGGCACCAAGGCGATGGGCATGGCCGGAGCGTTCACCGCCCAGGCCGACGACGGTTCGGCCCTGTTTCACAACGCCGGCGGCGTGGCCTTCCAGGATGGCAGCTTCAAGGCCGGTTTCACGTACATCACGTTCAGCGAGGCCGAGTTCCAGGGTGCCGATCCCTTCCCGGGCTCCGACGCCACCGGCGAACAGAAAACTCTCCACCAGTTCCCGCCGCACGCCTACTGGGTGAAGCCGATCAGCAGCCGGGTGAAGTTCGGCCTCGGCGTCAACGCGCCGTTCGGCCTGGCCATCGAATGGGACAACATCGACGACTGGGCCGGACGTTACCTGTCGACTCTGTCGGCGCTGCGCTCGATCGACGTGAATCCCACCGTGGCCTGGAAGGCCAACGAGCAGTTCGGCGTCGGCATCGGCTTCATCGGGCGCTTCTCGGACGTCGAGCTCGAGCGGCGCATCGGCCGCAACAATCCCTTCACCCAGACGGTTTCGGATATCGCCCATCTCCACCTGGAGAGCGATTTCGAGACCGGCTACGGCTTCAACATCGGCTTCCTGCACCGCTGGAACAACAGCTTCCAGTGGGGCCTGTCCTATCGCAGCAAGATAAAGATCGACTACGAGGGCGACGCGCGATTCGACCAGATCCTCACCGGCTTCCCGGACTTCGACGCCGCGGTGGCCCGCGCCCTGCCGTTCGGCGTCGATCTGCCGATCGAAACCTCGATCGAGCTGCCCGACATGGCGAGCTTCGGATTGCTCTTCGCGGTCACCCCCAACGTCTGGGTGGAAACCGACGTCAACTGGACCGGCTGGTCCAGCTTCGATCAGATCGTCATCAACGGCACGGATCCGGTCTCGGGGGCGATCTTCAACCCCGATGCCTCGACCATTCCCCAGAACTGGGATGACGCGTTCAACTACCGCCTTGGCGTGCGCTTTGGGCTCGCCTCGGGCTCCGAGCTGCGCTTGGGCTACGTCTACGACGAGACCCCGCAGCCCGACGAGAGTGTCAGCCCGCTCTTGCCCGACGCCGACCGCAACGGCTTCACCATCGGCTACGGCACGCACCTCGGACGCTGGCCGCTCGATCTCGCGCTCATGTACTTGCCGATCGACGAGCGCACCACCGAGGTCAACCGCGACGAGTTCAACGGCACCTACACCACCACGGCCTGGCTGTTGGGCGTGACCATCGGTTTCTGAAACGGCGCAAGGAGAGCGACATCATGAATCGCCCGCGCAATCTCTTACTCCTCCTGCTCTCGGCGCTCGCCGCCCTGACCCCGCGCGCCGCTTCGGCGCAAGTCGACTTCACCCGTTACGTGGCGGTCGGCGACAGCTTGACCGCCGGGTTCAGCAGCGGCGGTCTCGTGCAAGACGTCCAACGCAACAGTTATCCGGCGCTCATTCATCGCGCCGCGACCGGCGCGAGCACGGGTTTCGAGCAGCCGCTGGTGACGCAACCGGGACTTCCACCGCTGCTCGAGCTGCGCGACCTCTCGCCGCTGATCATCGCGCCGCGCAATGGCCAGGGGTTCCCGGCGAATCTCAACCTGCCGCGGCCGTACAACAACCTCGCAGTGCCCGGAGCGCGCATCCACGACATCGTGGCCACGGTGCACAGCGACACCAACGCATTGTTCGACCTGGTGCTGCGCGGTCTCGGGACCGAGCTGCAACAGGCCGTTGCCTTGCAGCCGACCTTCGTCACCGTGTGGGCGGGCAACAACGACGTGCTCGCCGCCGCCACCAGCGGCCTGGTGATCGAGGGCGTGACGCTGACGCCGGTGGCGCAATTCGACGCCGACTTCCGCACCATCATGGGTGCTCTCGCTCAAACCGGCGCCAAGCTCGCGGTGGCCAATCTGCCGGACGTCAGTTCGATTCCGTTCGTCACCACGATCCCGCCGGTGGTGGTCAACCCGCAGACCCAGCAGCCGGTGCTGATCAACGGCCAAACCGTGCCTCTCATCGGTCCCAACGGGCCACTGCGGCTCGGTGACCGCGTGCTGCTTACCGCTTCGGCGCTGCTGGCGCGCGGCGACGGGCTACCGCCGGGTATCCCGGGAGCGAGTGGTGTTCCGCTGCCCGACAGCGCCACCTTGACCATCGAGGAGCAACAGACCATCGCGGCGCGCGTCGCGTCCTTCAACTCGATCATCGCCACGGTCGCCAACGAGCGCTCGGCGGCGCTGCTCGATGCCAACTCGCTCCTGCGGCGGGTGGCGACAGAGGGCGTGCACATCGGCGGCCTGACTTACACCTCGGCTTTCCTCACCGGTGGCGTGTTTTCGTACGACGGCGTGCACCCCACCGCGTTCGGCTACGCCTTCATGGCCAACGAGTTCATCAAGGTGATCAACGCCCGTCACGGCAGCTCGATCCGGCCGGTGAACCTGAGGCCGTTCGTTTTCGGCCCGGAGGGCGCCGCCGGCACCCAAGCCCAGTTCCCGCCGCTACCCGGCGCCTCCTTCATCTGGACACCGGCGGCTGACGCGGCGTTTCGTGCCGGCCTCGGAATTCCGTCGGACCGGGAGCTCTCGCGTCATGCGCCGACTCCCACGCCCGGAGGTCCCAACAAGCCGCCGCGCGACCGCAAGCCTCGTAATCAACCGCCCGCCGACTGATATCTCTCGGATGCCCGCTTCGATCGTGGAGCGGGCATCCATTGAGCGGTGCCGGCTCCACCTCGACCCTCGGGGCGCCGCGAACGCGCGGCGCACACGCTCTTCCGGCTCTTCTCGCCGCGGCTTCGCCGTGTCGAGCGCGGGGCGCCGCCAGCCGAGCTCCGGCCCTACGACGAGCTGTTCGTCGAACGTCCCGGGCGCGGCGAACCGCTCGCGGCGTTGCGCTTCCCGGCCGCCGGTGAGCCGCGCGGCACGGTGCTGCTGCTGCATCCCTGGTTCGAATGGGGGGCTGCCTACTTCTTTCGGCGCGGCCGCATCGAGGCTCTGCGGCACGCCGGCTATGACGCCGTGGTCCCCGACCTCGGTGGCTTCGGCGGCAGCCGGCGGCTCGGCGGGTTTCTGGACCAGGATACCGGGGATGCGATCGCTGGCGCCCGCCGACTCCATCCGCAGCTGCCGCTCGCGGTCTGGGGCGTGAGCTCGGGTGGCTACTGGGCCCACCTCGCTCTGTCCCGCGCCGGTGGAGCGGCGGCAGTGTTCTTCGAAGACGTGACCGCGCACCTCCTCGAGTGGTCCTGGCGGATGACGCCGCGCGGGCGCGCGGCCTACTCCCTCTTTCGCGCCGGTGTTTCCCGATGTCTACCGCTGGCTCGATCTGCGCAGCCATGCGGCATACCTGGGCGCGGCCGCGGCGACCTGGGTGAGCGGCGAGCGCGATCGCGGAGTGCTCCCCGAGGACACGCGCGCCCTGGCGGCGATGGCAGGCGGCCAGGCCTGGATCGTGCCCGAAGCGACGCACCTGGAAGCCATCAAACTGCAGCCCGATCAGTTGATCGCGCTGGCGCTCGAGACCCTGGCGCGCGCCGGCGTGTAGGTCTCTGGCGGTGGGCAGCAGCCGGCTAGGCGGCGCCGGCGGCTGCAGCTCCCGCTTGCGCGGCTTGTGCGCCGGCGAGCGGCACGACGGTCGAGTCGAACGCAACGATGCCCATGCCCAGCCGCGGAAGCTTGTTGTGCCACCTGACCTCACCCGTGGCTGGGTCGAGGCAATAGAGCTGGCCCGAGGCACCTGCGAACAGGTTGCGTCCGTCGAAGTGGACCGTGCAGAAGGCCGCGGGCTTGAGCTTCGTTCGCCAAAGCTCGGTTCCCGTGCTGCGGTCGATCGCCACGGCGTGTCCACCTAGGCCGATGAACAACGGAAGATTGGCGTTCATGGGTCGATGATCTCCATTGGTTGCTGCTATTGCAGAGCCTCGACTTCTGCCAAGAGCCGATCCAAGTCGGCGCGGAGGTAGAGCTGACCGTCGGCGACGACCGCACGAATCCGCTGCGTGTTCGAAATGTCCTCGAGCGGGTTTGCGTCGAGCAGTACGAGGTCCGCGAGCTTGCCTGCTTCTATCGTGCCCAGCGAATCACTCATGCCCAGGACCCGCGCGGGATTGATCGTAGCGGACTGCAGAGCCTGCAGTGGTGTCAGCCCAGCTTCGGCCAGCCTCATGAGCTCCTTGTGGAGGCTTAGCCCAGGGATCTGGAACGGTACGCCGACGTCCGTTCCCGCCAGCAACGCGACCCCGGCCTCGTTCAAGAGTCGGACATTTTCCAGTTCGAGTGGCAGGATCGGACGCAGGATCGCACGAAACTCTTGAGCAGTCTCGGTCTCAGACCATTCCTCCCAGCTGCGGCGAATGGCCTCCGGGACGAGCCGCATGCTGGCGGTATCCGAAACGACCTGATCCGAGTACACGACGTCGTGGTAGACGACTAGATCGGCGGTGACCGCGACGCCGTTGCGCCGATACGCTTCGATAGCTGCGCTGCAAGCAGTGGGATCCCTGCTGTCATAAAGAGCGCGCGTGTGCCGAAACATGGCGAGAAACTTTTCCCTTTCGGTGAGGCTGTCGTAGCCGTCAAGGACTCGCTCGAAACGCTCCCGCTCGATGTCAACATCGGTCGCGCAGGCGGCCGTTAGAGCCTCGGGATGCTCGACTGTGCGCTGCCCAGCTTCGGCGACCTCCAAGGGTGTGATCCGGAACGGCACGTGGCCGTCGACGGGAATTCCTCGACGTCGGGCTTCGTCCAGAATCGCGAAATAGGCCTCGCGCGATATGTTTTCGTAAACCTTGACGAGATCGGCACCGTTCGCAGCCAGCTGCTGCACTACGGCGCGAGCCTCTTCCGCCGTGCGTACAACGACTGAATTGGTGCCCAGGCGTGGAGCGCCGTCGATAGACGGACCGGCGGTGAGGAATCGAGGTGGCCCGCGAAGATCTCCCGCGCTCAGTCGGAGCCTGACCGATTTGGTCAGCGCAAGCTGCACGTCGCCCGTTCCGTCATTCATGTTACGAACGCCGGTGATGCCGTGAGCCAGGAACAGCGGAAAGTGCCAGTCCTGAGCCCTGACTGACTCGGTGGAGCGATCCGCAGCTATGTTGGCGACCGAATGGACATGCATGTCCCACAAGCCAGGGATGAGGTAGGAGCCCTGCATTTCAACGACCTTGACGTTCCCGGACGCCTCAACCGACGCGGCAGGCCCCACGGCAACGATCCGTTTGCCCTTGATGAGTACCATCTGGTCAGGATGGAGCGAGCCGTCGATGACGTTCACAACCGTCGCGCCCCGAATGGCAAGATCCGGGGGTCTCGTGTGCGCGCAGGCGCTGAGCAAGAGCAAACTTGCCGTCGCCACCACGCACCTCTTCGTGGAGCCTGCGGAAAACGTCAACATCTCAGGTCACGCTCGGGCTCGATCGTCGGTGCTCCTTCCAGGCCCGCTCGGTCAGTCTCTACAGTACCCCTCGCCGGGGCGGATCGTCAGGCAGTCCAGTTTGTCGCCGAGCCATTTCATCCCAGTTTCCGCGCCGCTTGTCGCGCGAATGATTTCTTGCGTGCCATCGCGCTCGAACTCGATCTGAGCACCGACGGCACTCCCCTGGAAAGTTCGCGGGCCATCGAGATTCTGAATAGTGATTTCGTACCTGCCCTGGCCACCTTCAAGCCGAATAAATGTTCCCTCAGGCCCGTTCCATTGGCCAAGCCACTTGTCGGTCGCCGGGTCGGCTTCTGCAACGCTGGGGCTCGGAGTGCTGTTTGAGCCGGAGTCCAATTTTCGGCCGGTACAACCGAGGAGGATGAGTGTGAACGTCAGGTGTCCGGCCACGGACAGGTATCTGGGTTTCATGTGGAGTTGCTCCTGTATACGCCACAGGGGCTCTGCCTGCAACCATTCGCCCCAGACTCGTCACCGTTCGAGTTTCGCGGGATCGCGGGATTGGTCCGACCAGCCTGATCCCGTAATGCGGGCATTTGGCCAAGCCTAGGAAGTTCCTCACCGCAACCGCGAGCGCGGCGAGCCACAACTGATTCCAGCCGGTCGAAATTGCCTATCGTCGCGGGCCCAAGCCTTGCATCGGGCGAGTTCGGGACCACGGGATGGATCAACACCGTCGACACGCCCTCCAGAGGTGTGACACCCACTAGCGCGGACCGAGCTGCTCGCCGCGGCCGGCCGAAAACCCAACCGGGAGGAACGCAATGAATTGGAAACGCTCCTGGTCTGCAGCCATGGCGTTCGCATTGCTAGGCGCCAGCTTCGCGACTGCAACCACCGTTCAAAAACTCTCACTCCAGGATCTCGCCAGGAAGTCTGAAGCGATCGTAGTCGCCGAAGTCGAGGAGACTGTCAGCCGCTGGGACGACGAAGGCAAGGAGATCTACACCTACGTCACCGTGCGGGTCAGCGATCACGTCAAGGGGCAGAAGGGTCAGAAGGGGCAGAAGGCGCCGGCGACCCTGACCCTGCGGCAGCTGGGAGGCCAGGTCGACAAGATCGCCTCGGTCGTGCCCGGCATGCCCGAGTTCCGCAAGGGCGAGCAAGTCGTCCTGTTCCTGTCGCAGAAGGATGCGGCCGGCTACCCCTGGGTTGTGGGCCTGCAGCAGGGAAAGTACTCGGTCGTCACCGACGAGAACGGTTTGAAGCAGGTGCGAAACGATGTCGACGGGCTCACACTGGCTGGTCCGGGCGGGCTCAAGGCCGAGGCGAAGGGCTCCAGCCAGATGACTCTCGAGTCGTTCCTCGAGAGCATCCGCAACGAGCTGAACGTGCCCGGCGGAACCCAGATCGATCCCACGGTCACGGAACGGTAGGGAGGAGCGAGCCATGAGACTCAGCCCATTGCGTACCCTTTCTACGCTCGCCGCCGCCACGCTCGTTCTGGGCGTCGTGCAACCGGCCGCGGCGTTCATCCGCCTGACGCGCCAGGCGACGGGCTGCCCGAGCTGCCCCGTCGTTCAGGCGCACTGGCTCGACTCGGAGCTGCCCCTGCTGAGCGTGATCGACCCCACCAACGCCGACCTCTCGCCGGCGGCCGCGCTGGCCGTGGTGCAGGCCTCGGCCGAGACGTGGGAGGGTGTCAACACTTCTTACTTCACCGTCGATCCGGTCGAGTTCGATGCCACCGAGCATGAGCCTCCGGCGCTGGACGCGAACGACGGCCAGAACAGCGTTCTTTTCGACCAGGCGGGAACCAACTTCCCCACGCCGGGCGTCATCGCTTTCGTCCGTTCGATCATCGACACGACGACCGGCCACACGCTGGATGCGGACATGGTCTTCAACGACCGGGACTTCTTCTCCTCGATCACCGACCCGGTGACACCGCCCCCGGCCGGACAGACCACCGTCGACCTGCAGTCGGTGCTCACGCACGAGTATGGCCACTATTTCGGGCTCGATCACACGAGCGTCGGCCAGTCGACCATGATCCCCTTCATCCTCAACAACAGCACTCTGCAGCGCACGCTGGAATTGGACGACAGAGCCGGCATCTCGACGATTTTCCCGGAGCCGGGTCCTGGCGGCCTCTCGCCGGGCGCCACCGACTTCTTCGCCACGACCGGCACCGTGTCGGGCACCGTGGTCAGCGGCTTCAACGGCTCGGCCATCTTCGGCGCGCACGTGGAGGCGATCAACCTGGACGCGCCCGCCACTGCGAACACCGTCAGTGCCATCTCCGGCGAGCTGACCTTGCGCAACGGACAAGGCGATTACACGATCTACGGCCTGCCGCCGGGGAACTATCAGATCCGTATCGTGCCTCTCGACGGCATCAACACCGTCGCGGCGGACGGGAACATCGGCGGCGTCTTCAACGGGCTGGACATCAACTTCCCGGTCGAGTTCTGGAACGGCACGAACGAAAGCGGAGACGGCTTCAGCGACAATGTGGCTGACTTCACTCCCGTCAGCGTGGCGGCAGGCGCGGAATCCGGAGATGTCGATTTCGTCACCAACGCCTTCGCCGGCCGCGTCGTCATCGCTCAGTATGGCGCGTTCGAGAACACCGTGACGTTCGCGAACAACGGGTTCCTGGCGGTTCGCTTCGACCTTCCGTTCGAGGTGCCGTACACGATCGACAACGTCTCTTTCCCGTCGTTCACGTTCAACGGGGTCCCGGCGCCGTTTTCGAGCGTCCGGCTCTGCCCGATGAATCCAGCGACCGGGACTCCCGACTGCAGCAGTCCCCTGTTCAGTCAGGCCCCGTTCAACGGAAATCCGAACGGCATCAACACCGTCCCGCTCAATCTGCCGATCAACTCACCCGACCAAACCCTGTTCTGGGTGGTCCAGTTCCCGTCCCAAACAGCACAGCCGGGCTTCCCGAACAACTTCCCATTCATGCGGATGGACTTCACCAATCACGACCGTGGCCTCTTCGCGACCAGCTACGCCATTACCGCGGCCGGCGCGACCAGCCTCCTCATCGACCGCAACCTCACGGTCAGCATGACGTGCCAGCTCTCCCCGGACCAGGTGCCGATCCAGGCGCCGGCAAACCTCGGAGCCAACCGGCGGGCGACGCAGACCGAATTTACGTACACGCGACCTCCCGACCTCCAGGCCGACGAGTTCCCGCTGCCGCAAAACTCTCTCGATAGCGTCGAGTTGATCTCGCGCACGCCTTTCGGCGCGACGGCGGCGTACGCGACCGAGGCGTCCGGCGGCGCGGGCAGCAGCACGATCCACATCAGCCCGAGTCCGTCGTCCACGGCGTTAAGGATCTGGTCCACGCAGGCCGTGGACAAGGCAGGCCGACGCAGCCTCCAGTCAGCCGTCACCATCACGGGCCTTTCCGAGGATGCTGACGAGCCGAATGGGCGCCTCAATGAAGCGAAGGCCCTCACGGCGCCTGTGACGAACCGCGCCGAAACCTACGCACCGGCAGGGGATCAGGACTACTTCGGCCTGATGGCCAGGCCGGGCGACACCATCGTTGCGAGCGCCACTGCGACCGGACAGGACACCGCCAACGCTCTCGATCTGGTCATGTTGCTGTTCGACCAGGGCGGCGTGCTCGTGGCGTTCAACGACGATTTCTCCGGGCTCAATCCGAGGGTCTCGTTTACCGTCCCGCCGGCGTCGAACAAGTCGCCGCGCCGGTACACGGTGCTGGTGACCGACTTCTACGGCTCAGTGATAGGCGAGGCATCCGGTAACCTGCAGCGGCGCGTAGTCGTGCCTCCGACCTACAACCTGAACGCCACTGTAACGCCTCCCTAGGCCTGGGGATCCTCAGCAGTCATCGAAAAGGGCCCGCTCGCGCGGGCCCTTTTCATTTGCCTTCATCAGGGCCTCAACTGATATTCCGCGCCCAAGGGGCCTGCCCCCGCGAGATACTTCCTGGCCCTCACCAGCTCCGCGATCTGCCGGATGTGCCCGATATCGTGCAGCGCCCACTCGTGCAGCATCTGGGCGAGCGTGATCTCACCGGCCGACCGATGGAACGCCTTGCGGCCGCCAGTTTCCGCGGGCAGGCCCCGCAGCAGCTCGATGATGGTTTCGCGCTGGTCCTCGAAGTGCACGAAGTCCTTGTCGGGGTCGGCGTTCCGGTACACGTCGAGATGCATCTGCGCGTCATCCGGCTCGAACTCCGGACGCTCTTCGGCCAGGAACCGGTCGAGCCTGGCGCGGTAGCAGTGCGCCTCGGAATGCGAGAGATGCGAGAGCACTTCGGCAATCGAGAAACGGTCGGCGGCCGGCTTCCATCGCGCATCCTCTTCGGAGACCTCGGACAACAGGCCGCGGAGGATGGCGGGAGTAGCTTCGAGGAGGTCGAGGCACGGCAGCACGTCGTCCATGAGAACCATCCTAGTCCGAGAGCGGGGCCGAGCTCATTGAGCCGCTTACGAGCTCATTCTCGTGCCTCGGGACTGGGCAACTCGGCTAGCCGGTTCGGGTCGTGCCCTGCCGGGGAGTCAGAAACGCGAGAGCAGCAGCGACAATGAAGAGCGCAGGAACGTCACCAGCCAGGTGGCCGCGCTCTGTGGAGTCAACCAGTGCCTGGGCAGCCATGATGCCCGCGTGAACGACGCTCGACCAGACCGTGAACCAGATGAGACTCGTGTGGGCCTCGGGGTTGCGCGCAGCGAGCAACAGAAAAACGCCGAGGGTGGCGTAGATGCCTACCATCATTAGCTCGTATTCGTGCTGGCTGGGCGACCACGCCCACCCACTGGGCCAGACACGCATCAGTGGGTAGAGGAGAAGCCCGGCCAAGCCGGTGATGACCAACGCAACCTGGAGCGACTGTCGACGGTTCACAGTTCACCTCTTCGACGACGTTTGCATTGGCCATTCGCGCGATGGAGGTAAGCCCGCGAAATCGAGCTGCGCCGGCGCGAGCGCCGATTGGCTCGCCGGCACGATCGCTTCGGCCACCTGCATGGCCGAGACGATGACCGGCGTGACGCCGCCGCCGGGCCGGGTCCAGTGGCCGGTGAAGTAGAGGTTGGGGAGCGGGCCGCGGATGTCCGGGCGGCGCTCGCCGAGTTGGTCGGGGGACATCTCCCAGCCGAGCATCGCGCCAGCGCGGTTGAGCGTGAAGCGCTCGGCAGTGCGGGCGCTCGCGCTGGTGTGGACAACGATGCGTGACCGCGATCCCGGAACCACGCGCTCGAGGTGGTCGAGCAGCAGTCCTTCGACCCGCGCCTTGTGGTCTGGGCCGTCGACGAACTCGGGCGTGTCCATGTCGAGCACTTTCTGCAGGATCACGATCTGTCCACCGGCCGGCGCCAAGCCGGGATCGTAGAGCGTGGGCACGAAGATCTTTCCTAGTAGGGCGCCCTGTCCGACCTCGTCGGGATCCCAGCGCGACCAGTAGTAGCCCTGTGCCGCCTCGAGAGTCGCCGCGTCGACGCCGCGCAGGCCGACGTGGGTGAGGAAACAGGGGTAGGTGAGCCGGAGATCGGCGAACGACTGCCGCCAGGCGGGATCGATCGGAGCCCCTGCGAGCAGCTCGTCGGCGGTCAGGCGCAGGTCGGCGTTGGAGACCACGCACCCGGCGGCGACGGTGCGCTCGGCGCGCAGCGGGCCGCGCGGGGTCTCGAGCTCGACGCCGGTGGCGTTGCCGTTCTCGACGGTGATGCGACGAACTCGCGTGCTCATCAGGATGTCGCCGCCGCGCTCCTCGAAGGCCCGCGCCAGCTCGTCGACGAAAGCCTGCGAGCCGCCGAGCGGGTAGTAGTTGCCGAGGAAGTACGACAGCCGCAGCATCGAATCGAAGACGAAGGAAGTGCGGCTGGGCGGCGAGCCCCAGTGCGGGCAGTCGGCGGTGAGCAGGAGCTTCAGCTTGGGATCGGTGAAGAAGTGGTCGAGCGCCTGGCGCACCGTCCAGCTCTCCCAACGCGCGAAGCGCGGTGAGGGATGGTTGCGGAAGTAGGCCAGCAGACCGGCGCTGTAGGCCTCGCGCACCGCGGCGAAGAAGCGGTCGAGGGCCTCGGCCTGGTGCGGAAACTCCGTCCTGACCCGCTCCAGGTAGGGGTCGAGGTCGGCCGGCACCGCGAAGCGCGAGCCGTCCGGGAAATGGAAGGCGTCGACCGGGTCCATCCGCACCCAGCGAGTCTCGATGCCGAGCTCGCAGAGCAGCCGGCCGGGAAACGTCGCGGGATTTCCCAGCAGCGGATAGAAATGCGTCGAGGCATCGAAGGTGAAGCCGCCGCGGCGGAAGGTGCTGCAGTAGCCGCCCACCATGTAGTGCTGCTCGACGAGCAGCGTCTGCAGACCGGCCCGGGCCAGGAGGTTGGCGCAGACCAGGCCGCCGATGCCGCTGCCGATCACCACCGCGTCGTAGCGCGCGCGCGGTGGGTGCGAGCGGAGGCCGCGGAAAGGCCGTTTCACGGTTCCGTCCGAGGCCGGTTGCGCCCCAGCTCCTGGTGCGCGGCGGCGTGCTCTCCCGAGGCGATCGCGCCGCCCATCGAGAGCTCGCCGGCGAGCACCGCCGCCGCCATGATCTCGGCCAGCTTGCGGGCCTGGCCGGCGCCGCTGCAGCCGACCATCGCCAGGCATTCGGCCGCCGTCGCCAGGGCGGTGCCGCCGCCGACCGTGGCGACGGTGAGCGAGGGCAAGGTGACGCTCGCATAGAGCGCGCCCTCGCCAGCCTCCTCGAAGCGGGTGATGCCGACCGCGGAGTTGGCGACGTTCGCCACGTCCTGGCCGAAGGCGATGAACATCGCCGCCAGTCCGTTGGCGAACTGCCCGTTGTAGCCCTGTCCGCCGGCCTACAGATGGCCGGTCATGGTGCCCTGCCAGAGGCGCGCGAAGCCGGCCGCGCCGGCGTGGAGGACAGCGCGCAGCACGCGCTCCGGCAAGAGCGCTCCCGCGCTCACCCACTTCCCCTTGCCGCCCGCCATGAGCGTGGCGCTGGCGTGCTTCTCCGACTCCGCGCCGCTGTACAGGTGGTAGCCCTCCGCCGTCGAGGCCGCGACGATCCAACGGCAGGCGGCGTCGGTGGCGGCCGTCATCATGTTCATGCCGGAAGCGTCGGCGGTGGAGTAGTCGAAGTCGACCACCACCTCGCGGCCGACCGGATGGCAGCGCAGCCGGAGCAGACGGCCGTGGCGCGTGGTGGCTTCGGCGCAGCGGCGAATCTCCGTCTCCTGTGCTTCCACCCATGCGACGAACTCGTGGGCCGCGCGGAGATCGGTGAAGTAGAAGCTGGGCGAGATCCGGTTCTGGTCGGCTTGCACCCGTACCGTGACGCCGCCGGCATAGGTCAGTGCCACCATGCCGCGCTCGTAGGAGCGCACCAGCGCCCCTTCACTGGTGGCGAGCGGCACGTAGAAGGTGCCCCGGGCGTCCTCGCCGTCGATGAGCAGCGGACCCGCGACCCCCAGCGGCACCTGCGCCATGCCGATCGGGTTCTCGACGTTGCCGCGCAATTCCTCGCCGGGCTGCGAAAACTGCCCGAGGTGCGGCAGCGCGGCACCCGTCTTGGCCTCCAACCAGCGCCGGCGCTCGGCGATCAGCTCCGGCGAGTAACCCTGGCCGTCGAGTCGAGGCACCAGCTCGACGCGCGGCTCACCCTCGCGCCGCAGACTCATCGTGGGCCGCCGTCGCGCGCGCGCAACATCGCGGTCGGACTATACGCCGGCATCGCTCGCCGTCTGGGGAAGAAAGATGCCGTGGAACATGGCCGGCACCGGCGAAGGAACCGCGAGCCGCGCCAGAGGGCCGCGGCCGATGTCGAGCGCGTCGAAGATCAGGAAAGCGCTCGAGCGCAGCTCGAGATCGTGCTCCTGGCAGAGGATCCAGCCGCCGCCGTCGCCGGAAGGGCCGGGCACCAGCAGCGGCTCGCAGCCGATGTAGCGCGGCGGCACGGTGTCCCACTGGGCGGCGACGTCGCCGCGCTGCCAATCGAAGTGGATCAGCCGGTCGAAGAACTTGCGGCCCGATTCGCCGGTGCGCGAGATGCCGAGCATCCAGAAATGGCGGTAGGCCTGCGCCACCAGGGCCGGGTCGTAGGACGGGAAGTCGGCGGCGATTCCTGGTCCGCTCTCGCGGCGCTCGAGCAGCCGGCCGCGCTCGGGATCGACGACCAGGCGCACGGTACGCGCCGGCTCGACGTCGATGAACAGGTCGGGCAGCCCCTGGTAGTCGGGATAGACCGGCTCCTCGAGCTCGAGCAGGTCGACGATGAGCAGCCCGTCCTCTTCCCCGGCGTGGACATGATGCAGGCAGTAGCGGTTGCCGATCGGGATCGAGGCCACGGCATCGCCGGTCTGCCGGTCGATGATCAGGAGCGTGGTGCCCAGCTCCGGGCGCCACTCCAGGCAGTCGAGCACGGTCGCCTGGCCGGCGAGCAGAGGTCGAACGTCGAGCAGGTAGGGGCTCAGGTAGAAGACCGCGAAACGCGGACTGAGCGAGAAGTCGTGCACCGACACCGGGTGCTCGAGCGGCAGACGGCGGCGCATGAGCAGCTCGCCGGACGCCGCGAAACGAAAGAGTTGAAGCTGCGGGCGGTCGGCCGCGAACGAGACGCCGAAGTTCCACATCTCGCCGCTCACCGGATCGAAGGCGGGATGCGCCGAGAACGGTGTCACCGGCGTGATGGCGGCGCGGCGGCCGAAGTCGTGCGGGCCGATGGTCTCGAGCGTCAGTGGATCGAGCGCCACCGGCAGTCCCTGTTCGCCGAAGGCGAGCACGCGGCCCTGCCAGGGATAGATGCTGACGTTGAGCGGCGAGAGGAGCGCCGCGCCGTGCAGCAACCGGTCGCCGGGGAAGGCGGTGCCGAAGGCGCGGTAGAGAGCCCGGCCCGCCTCTTCCTCCGCCTGCCATTTCTCGCCGCGCACGAAGCGGGCGGTCAGGGTGACGCCCTGGTCGCTGAACGCGAGCCGTACCGCCATGCCGTCGCCGTCGAGCCAGTTGCGGTAGCGCAGATCGCCGCGCGCGAAGCGGCCCGGCCCGATCCAGTAGGCGCTGCCGCGCAGGCCAGCGGGAACCCCGCCCTCGCTGTTGAGTGGCGTCGCGGCCGGCTCGAGCGGCAGGAAATCGAAAAGCCGCTCGAGCCGCGGCGCCAGGTCGTTCATGCGCTGCGTCGCAGCGCGCGCTTCGCCGCCGGCCGCAGCGGCGTGCGGAACGCTTCGTAGAGATGGGGATCGAACGGCCACTCGTAGCGGCCCTTGCTGCCGGCGAGCGCGGCGTAGCGCGCGGCGAGCGCGGGCGGGTCGAAGATCATGGTCTCGATGTCGAGGCTCTCGACGAAGGCGCGGTCGGTGAGCGCCTCCCGCTCGTCGATGGCACGCGAGGCGATCCAGGCCGCGATCCAGAGCGCGAACGGCTCGAGGTGGCCGAGCTGCTCGTCGAGCACTCGCCGCGACTCCTCGACCGAGACGCCGACCCTGTAGAAAGTGGTCTCGGCGGCAGCCAGCGCCGGGAAGGTCATGAAGTCGAAGAACACCTTCTCCGGCAGCGGCTCGCACTCGCGCATGCGCCAGCGATAGAAGTCGGCGATCAGCTTCTGCAGCGAGTGATTGAGGCGGCCGAGCCGCGAGAAGCGCTTGAGGAAACCGGGCACGAAGCGCGGCTCGGTGAAGAAGTCGTTGATGAACGGGAAGACGTAGAAACCGAAATAGACCGCCAGCTCCCAGCTGTACTTGAGGCTGTAGGCCTCGGGATCTCCGAGCGCGATGTAGCTCTGCGCGTAGCTCGGCACGAAGGCCTCGTAGAGCGCGCGCACCAGCTGCTCCGAGCGCCGGCACTTGGCTTCGAGCTCGCCGCGGTCGGTGGATTTGACCGCGTCGACGATCATCGTGTTGTGCAACGCGATGAAGTCGCTGCCCGGGCTGTAGAGCGGATCGAGGAAGCGCCCGGCCTCGCCGGCGAGCGCCCAGCGCTCGGCCGAGATGGTCTGCGCGCAGCCGTGCGAGAAATCAGCCAGTCCGGAGAAGTGCAGGATCTTGCGCTGTGGCAGGTCGCGCGCAAAGAGCGGGAAGTGGCGGCACACCCAGTCGGTGAGCTTCTCTTGCGAGTTCACCTCCTGTGGATCGACGCAGCCGTGCTCGAAGACCAGCCCAAGGCTGGTGCGGTTGCGCAGCGGGATCACCCAGAACCACAGTCCCTCTTCGCTGAAGTGATTGGTGGCGAGCCAGAACGGATAGTGCCCCAGTGCCTGGCGGTCCGGCTTGGTGCGCTGCTCGGACCAGGTCTGGTCGGTGAGGCGCTCGATGTTGAGGTGCCCATCGCACCACATGTAGTAGGCGCCGTGGCGGATGGCGTTCGGCCGCCGCAGCTCGAGCCGCCGCGCCAGGAAGCGGCCGCGGCCGGTGGTGTCGACGAACCAGTCGCAGCTGACGTTGCCGTAGCGCTCGCCGGCCCGCAGGCGGAGCCGGTGGCGGTCGCCGTCCTTGCCGAAGCGGATGGCGTGCGGCACCACGCCGCCGGCGAAGGTGAAGCGCGGGTCGCGCGCGTTGAGCATGAAGATGACCGCTTCGAACTTGTTGCGGTCGAGCTGGTAGGTGGGGATGTTAGAGATCTTGCGGATGAAGGCCTGCGAATAGTTCTCGAACTGGCTGGGATCGGTGCCCTCGGTCTTCCAGTAGAAGCGCAGGTTGTACTTCGGCAACTGGGTGAGGAGCAGCTCCTCCTCGAGGTCGAGCACCTTGGCGAAGTAGTAACCCGAGAGTTGCACTGTCGCCTCGCCGTACTTCTGGTGCGGGCCCGGAACGGTCGGCCGGCGGTCGACGAGCAGGACGGTCTTGTCGGTTTCACGCAGCAACTGGCGGGCGAGGCAGAGCCCCGCCAGGCCGCCGCCGGCGATGACCACGTCGTAGTGCTTGGCGATGCGCATGATGGTTCTCCCCGCGGCGCTCATGCGCCGCGCCCGATGTGTGTCTCAGCTCGTTGCCCGCTCGAGCACTACGGCGCACACGCCGCCGTCGAGGCCCAGCGCGGTCACCAGTCCGAAGTCGATCGCCAGGTTTGCCGTCGCCGCGGTGGCGGCGCCGAGCGGCAGCCCGCTCTCGAGCTGCTCGAGGCCGGCGATGCCGGGCCAACGGCCGTCGTGCATGGCGCGCACGAGGGTGATCGCCTGCAGGGCGCCCGCCGCTCCCAGCGACTCGCCGAGCATGGACTTCACCGCCGTCACCGGCAGCGCCGCGGCGCGGTCGCCGAAAGCGCGCCCGATGGCGTGCGCCTCCGCGCGGTCGAGCGGCTGGCTGCCGCGCGCCGAGAGGCTGACCGCGTCGACGTCGTCGCCGGACACTCCCGCTTCGGCGAGCGCGCTCGCGATCACGCGGGCCAGGGCCGCCGCGGCCGCCGCCTCGCTCGCGCCGCGCGCCGCGTCGGCGCCGCTCGCGCCGGCCACCACGCGGGCCAGGACCCGGGCACCGCGCTGCCGCGCCGCGCCTTCTTCCTCGAGCACGAGCAGCGCGCCGCCCTCGCCGAGGGCGAAGCCGGACCGGCGTGCGTCGAGCGGCCGCGGTGCGGCCTCGCCGTCGCGGCGCAGCGTGCCGGCGCGCGCGAATACCAGCAGGCTCTCGGGTGAGAGCTCTTCGAACCCTCCGGCGAGGATTACCTCGGCGCGGCCGGCGCGAATGAGATCGGCGGCGTAGGCGACCGCCTGCAGGCCGGCAGTGGGGCCGCCGGCGAGCGTCGTGTTGACGCCCGGCAGGCGATGCCAGATCGCCGCCTGGCCGGCGGCGGCGTTGATCACCGAGTTCGCGAAGTCGAGCGGCTTGACGTAGGTCGGGCCGGCCTCGAGTTGACGCCGGTCGAACTCGGCTATGGTGCGCAAGCCGCCGAACATGGTGCCCGCGCACCAGCCCCACGGGCTCGCGCTCGCGCAGCTCGGCCGACAGCCCCGCGTCGGCGAGGGCGAGCGCGGCGGCGGCGGCGAGCAGCCGCCCGGAGCGGTCGAGCGGGCGCACGTTGCCGGTCGAGCCGAGATAGCGCTCGACGGCGAAATCGCGCATCGCCCCGACCGCGAACCCCGCGGTCTCCGCGCCGCTCTCGCCGTTGCTGACCGCGAGGCCGCTGGTGCCGGCGCAAAGCGCATGGTGCACGGCGACCGGGTCGTCGCCGAGCGGCGACACCAGGCCCATGCCGGTCACCACGACCCGGCGCTCGCTCATGCGTCCACGCTGCGCAGCAACACCGAAGCGTTGTTGCCGCCGAAAGCGTAGGCGTTGTTCATCGCCAACCGCACCCGCCGCTCGCGCGCCACGTTGGGCACGAAGTCGAGCCGGCAGCCCTCATCGGCACGGTCGAAATTGACCGTCGGCGGCAGCAGGCCGCGATCCACCGCCAGGGCGCAGGCCACCGCCTCGATCGCCGACGCGGCGCCCATGGTGTGGCCGATCATCGACTTGATCGAGCTCACCGGCGGCGCGGCGTCGCCGAAGACACGGGCGACGGCGATCGTCTCGAGCCGGTCATTGGTCGGCGTGCCGGTGCCGTGGGCGCTGATGTAGCTCGACATCCTGTGGCCGCGCGCCGGCCGACGGCGAGAGCGTGCTCCATGGCGCGCGCCGCTCCGTCGCCCTGCGGATGGGCGCCGGTCATGTGATGGGCGTCGCAGGACAGGCCGTAACCCGCGACCTCGGCGTAGACGCGCGCGCCGCGCGCCCGAGCCCGATCGAGCGGCTCGAGCACCAGGACGCCGGCGCCCTCGCCGGGAATCATTCCCTTGCGGTTGCGGTCGAAGGGCCGGCAGACGTCGGGCGAGATCGCGCCCAGGCGGGCGAAGCCGGCGTAGGTGATGCGCGAGAAGGTGTCGGCGCCACCCGCCAGCATGAGGTCGGCCCGCCCCCATCGCAGCTGGTCGCTGGCCCAGGCGATGGCGTAGTTGCCCGCCGCGCAGGCGGTCGGGATCATGGCGTTGGGGCCGCGCAGGTCGAGCTCGGCAGCGACATTGAGCGCGATCGTGTGGCTGGGGTAGCGAGCCACGAAGCGCGGGTCGGTCTCGCCGCGCTGGTTGGCGATCCAGCGGTCATCGAGGTGTTCGATCTCCGCCGGTTCGCCGGACGTGGTTCCCATGGCCACGCCCGAGCGGTCCGGATCGAGGCCTGCCGCCAGGTCCTGGCCGGCGCCCAGGAGCCCGGCGTCCTGCAGCGCCAGCCGGGCCGCCGCGGCGCCCATCTGCGCGGCGCGGCCGATCTCGCCGGGCGGCAACCGGCGCAGGTAGGCGCCAGGGTCGAAGTCGCGCACTTCGGCGCCGCGGTCGACGCCGTAGGGCTGCGCTGCGAACGAGCGTACCGGGGCGGTCGCGCAACGGCCGGCCAGCAGACCTTCCCAGAAGGTCTCCCAACCGGTGCCGAGCGGCGTGACCACACCGAGTCCGGTGACGGCCACCCTGCGGTCCATCGATCAGCCCGCGGCGGCTGCCTGCTGGCGTGATGCCAGCTCTTGCTCGACCAGTTGGACCGTCTCGGCGAGGGTGTCGATGCCCTGGAAGCGCTGCTCGGGCAAACCGAGGCGGAACTCGTAGTCCACGTCGACACCGATCTCCAGGAGCGAAAGAGAGTCGATCGCCAGCTCCTTGCGGAAGGAGGCGTTCTCGCCGATCTTTTCGGCCGGCAGGTTGGTGATGTTGGTGATGACCCGCCGAACCCGGTCCCGCACGTCACTCACGTCCATGATGTCTTTCCCCTATGGAGTGGTCGATATAGTGGCTTTGCAATAAATACTACGTCTTTTTGGGCAAGAGGGGACAAGGCGCCGGGAACTGTCGGCGAAACGCTACCCCGGCGGACGGGTAGAAGGTGAACTGGCTCAACTGTTGCGGGGATTACGCCGCCCGCGCCGCTCGAGAATGAGGACTCGCATCTCATTGTCCCGAAATGCCCACACGCTGCTTTCCTTCGCTGTGCTGCCGAAGGTGGCGACGACTCTGTAGCGGCGGAACATCCAGTCCCGATCGGCGAGCGGGATCGATGATTCACCATCCACTTGCAGCTCTGCCGTGAGCAGGAAGCGGGGCTGTTCGAGCCTCAAGCGGCGTCGCCACTCCTCGATCGGCGCGCGGATCGCCTTCGGTCCCAGCGCGGCAAGCGTCGACGGATGCAGGGCCATCTCATCGGTGATGAGGAGCGGTTGCGTCGTGCGCCGATTTTCGCGCAACCAGTCGACCGATTGCTGGCGGCTGTCGACGAGCTCGCGCCGATTCCGGGCCAGCGCCAGAGCCGGGCCGGCGTAGAGAAGCGCCAGCGCTGTCGCGGTGAGGGCGGCGGTGGTGTAGGGACGGCCCAGTCGATCGCCGAGCCACCCTGTGGCGAGACCCACCGCTGCGCAAGCGAGCGCCGCCACCGGCAGGACGTTGCGAAACATTTGATAGGTGTAGCTCACGCTGAGTCCCACCATCATCAGCGACAGCGCCGCGATGGCGACGCCAAGCGGGCGGCTGTGCCGGCGCGCGAGCATCAGGACAAGCCCGGCGAGAGCTGCGGCGAGGAACAACCAGCCGAGCTCGGGAGCGCCGACCTGCGGCAGGTCGAATTCCTGGCTGGTCACCGCCTGATGCCAAATCGACGGCGTCACTTTGGAGTCGTAGCCCTGGCTGTGGTCGCGCAGCCGCGCGAGGATCGCGCCGCTTTCGCGCCAGGTCGAGGGCATCAGCACGGCCACCGCCAGGACTGCGCCTCCGGCGGCAGCCAACGCCGCGCGCAGTCGTTCTTTCCAGCCCGTCTCGGGCAGCGCGAGCAGGCCGGCGATGACCGCTGGGATTGCCACCCCCGCCGTGTACTTGGAGATCACCGCCATGCCCGCGCAGACGCCGGCGAGCAAGGCGCTTGCGAGCAAGCGGCGGCGCGCTAGCGGAAGGGCGACCACGGCGGCCACGGTGAAGAACGTTGCGTAGGCGTCGACGGTGGCGAGCGCGCCCCGCGCCACCAGGGCCGGGATGAGGGCTGCGGCCCACAGGGAAACGGCCGCTGCGGGTGGGCCGCCAAGGCGCTGTCCCAGAGCACCCACCAGCAGCACGGTGCCGAGCGACAACAGCCAGGAGATTCCACGCGCCAGCAGAACGAGCTCGGGTGGCTCGACGACGTCGTAGTAGTTCATTCTGGCCTGGGCCTGCGCCACAGGAGGCGCGAACGGCAGCCGGCCGGCGAGCGGCGCCAGGAGCCGTGCCGCGGTGGCGATTCCCCGAGTCGGCAGCTCGGGATAGGCGTTGACGGCTGGGTTCCACTTGCCGGTGGCGAGCAGATCGCGCACCGGGTGCAGCAGATGCCCTTCATCGACGTACGTAAGGTACGGGTAAGCCGCAACCACTCCCGGCCAACGCAGCCAACCAGCAGCGACCATGGCCGCGGCGCAGAAGCCGATCCAGGCCCAGGTTCGCCATCGCCCCGGGTTCTGCGCGGAGTCACGCGCTGTGGCTGACGTGTCCATCTCGGCGAATCTTACGGAATCGCCGGAACCGGGTCCCAGCGGCTCCTCCCCTGCTTGACGCTTCCGCTACAATGGCCGATTCCTATGGATTCGATTTCGATTCGCGGCGCGCGCGAGCACAACCTCAAGAACCTCCACCTCGAGATCCCCCGCAACCAGCTCGTGGTGATCACCGGCGTCTCCGGCTCGGGCAAGTCTTCGCTCGCCTTCGACACCCTCTTCGCCGAGGGGCAGCGGCGCTACGTCGAGTCGCTCTCGGCCTACGCGCGGCAGTTCCTGCAGCAGATGGAGAAGCCGGACGTCGACTCGATCGACGGCCTGTCGCCGGCGATCTCGATCGAGCAGAAGTCGGTGTCGAAGAACCCGCGCTCGACGGTCGGCACGGTGACCGAGATCCACGACTACCTGCGGCTGCTCTACGCCTCGATCGGCGTGCCGCACTGCCCGAACTGCGGCGCAGACGATCCGGCCGCAGACCGTGCAGCAGATGGTCGACCGCGTCCTGGAGCTGCCCGCAGGGCACCCGGCTCGTGCTCTACGCGCCCTACGTGCGCGGCAAGAAGGGCGAGTACAAGAAGCAGCTCGCGCAGATGGCGCGCGAGGGCTTCCTGCGCGCCCGCATCGACGGCGAGATGGTCGAGCTCGCGCGGCGAGCTGCCCGGCGCTCGACAAGCAGAAGAAGCACACGATCGACATCGTCGTCGACCGCCTGGTGGTCAAGCCGGGCATCGAGAAGCGCCTCTCCGACTCGCTCGAGACCGCGCTCAAGGTGGGCGAGCGGCCTGGTCATCGCTGGCGGTCGAAGGGCATGCGCCGAGGAGACGCTGTCGCAGAGCTACTCGTGCGCCGAGTGCGGCACCAGCCTGACCGAGATCACGCCGCGCCTGTTCTCCTTCAACAGCCCCTACGGCGCCTGCCCGACCTGCTCGGGGCTCGGCACGCTGATGGGCGTCGATCCCGACAAGGTGGTGCGCCGACCCCGAGCGCTCGATCGACGCCGGCGCCATCGCGCCCTGGCCCGACGGGCTCGAAGTCGTGGCGCATGAAGATGGTCGAGACGCTCGCCAAGGCCATGGGCTTCTCGCTCTCGACGCCGTGGAAGAAGCTGCCGCCGCGAGGCGCGCGAGGTGCATCCTCTACGGCAGCGGCGAGAAGGAGCTGAGCTTCAAGCTTCGAGGGCAAGAAGTCGAGCTACCAGTGGCGCGGCAGCTACGAGGGCGTCATCCCGATGCTCGAGCGCGCGCTACAAGGAGACCGACTCGCCGGCGGTGCGCGCCGAGATCGAGAAGTACATGTCGGTCCACACCTGCCCGGCCTGCAAGGGCCGGCGGCTGCGGCCGGAGGCGCTGGCGGTGACGGTCGACGGCACGGCCATCGACGAGCTGTCGGCGATGCCGGTGTCCGACCTGCGCGCGCTGGTCGGCGAGCTCTGCCGCTCGACCGAGCGCGAGCGCACGATCGCCGAGAAGGTGGTGCAGGAGGTCGCGCGACCGCCTCGCGCTTCCTCGACGACGTCGGCGTCGGCTACCTGACGCTCGACCGCTCGTCGGCGACGCTCTCGGGCGGCGAGAGCCAGCGCATCCGCCTGGCGACGCAGATCGGCAGCAAGCTGATGGGCGTGCTCTACGTGCTCGACGAGCCGTCGATCGGCCTGCACCAGCGCGACAACGCGCGGCTCCTCGCCACCCTCAAGGGCATGCGCGACCTCGGCAACTCGGTGCTGGTGGTGGAGCACGACGAGGAGACGATCCGCGCCGCCGACTGGGTGATCGACCTCGGGCCCGGGCGCCGGCGTGCACGGCGGCGAGGTGGTGGCCGAGGGCACGCCGGAGGCAGATCGCCGCGCCACCCGACGTCGCTCACCGGCAAGTACCTGCGCGGCGAGATGCGAGGTGCCGGTGCCCGAGCAGCGCCGCGAGCGGCCGCGGCGAGCGCTGGCTGATCGTCGAGGGCGCGCGGCACAACAACCTGCGCGACCTCGACGTCGAGTTTCCCGCTCGGCGCTCTTCACCGTGGTCACCGGCGTCTCGGGCTCGGGCAAGAGCAGCCTGGTCAACGACATCCTCCACAAGGCGCTGGCGCGGCACTTCTACCGCGCCGCGCGACAAGCCCGGCGAGCACGACGCGCATCGTCGGCCTGCGAGCAGCTCGACAAGGTGATCGCCATCGACCAGAGCCCGATCGGCCGCACGCCGCGCTCGAACCCGGCGACCTACACCAACGTCTTCAACCACGATCCGCAACCTGATGGCGATGACGCCCGAGGCGCGGATGCGCGGCTACGAGCCCGGGCCGCTTCAGCTTCAACGTCACGGGCGGCCGCTGCGAGGCCTGCGACGGCGACGGGCAGATCAAGATCGAGATGCACTTCCTGCCCGACATCTACGTGACCTGCGAGGTCTGCGGCGGCAAGCGCTACGACCGCGAGACGCTGGCGGTGCAGCTACAAGGGTCTGAACATCGCCGAGATCCTCGACCTGCACGGTCGAGCAGGCGCGCGAGATGTTCCGCAACATCCCGGCGATCGAGCGCATCCTGTCGACCCTCGACGAGGTCGGGCCTCGGCTACATCCAGCTCGGCCAGCCGGCGACGACGCTCTCCGGCGGCGAGGCGCAGCGCGTCAAGCTCGCCACCGAGCTGTGCAAGCGCTCCGACCGGCCGCACGCTCTACCTCCTCGACGAGCCCACGACCGGGCTCCACTTCGACGACGTGCGCAAGCTGCTCGCGCTCCTGCACCAGCTGGTCGAGCTGGGCAACACGGTGATCGTCGTCGAGCACAACCTCGACGTCATCAAGACCGCCGACTGGGTGATCGACCTCGGTCCCGAGGGCGGCACGGGCGGCGGGCAGCTGGTGGCGGTGGGCACGCCGGAGGAGATCGCGATCACCGAGGCGAGCTTCACCGGACAGTACCTGAGGAAGGTGCTGTCGGCGGAGAGGCTGGAGGAGTTGCTCGGCGTCGAAGCCTGAGCCCGCCTTGCGGCTGGCGTCGGACTACAATGTTCGATGAGCAACGAGGGGATACGCCCTCATGGGTGGTCCTACATGCGACAGGTAAATCCGACTCGAGACGTGCGCCTCTCCCCCGGTGGCTAGCTTGCCTGGCGCTCCTGGCAATCGTCGCATTGGCGTGCAGCCACGCTTCACCCACCGAACCCGACGCGCCGGTGCCGTCCTGGTTGGAATCCCTCATCGAGCAGATCGAGAGCCAGCCGGTGGCCAATCCGCCTTCGGCGATCTTCAGCTATCGCTACCGCGGTGACACGGTGTATTTCCGTCCCGCTCGCTGTTGCGACGTTCCGAGCGATCTTTACGACCGGGACGGGGGTTTGCTGTGCCATCCCGATGGCGGTCCGAATGGTGGCGGCGACGCGCGTTGCCCCGACTTCTTCGCCCAGCGCACCCGCGAGCAGCTGATCTGGCGGGATGCGCGGCGATGACCCGCGTGGACCCGCTTTTCGTCGCTCAGGCGGTTGCCAGCTCGGGCGCCTCTTGAGCATTCCACGGCCCGAATAGTTCAGGACCGTGGGCGCCGGCGTGCCGCTCGCCACTTGCGCGTGTGCAGCGTGGCGTATACCGCCGTGTTGATCGCCGCGACGGCGATGCCCAGAGTGATCTGAAGCGCTGGCGTGAGCCCCGGCGGATAGACCAGGGGCATCAGGTACTGATCGATGAAGCCGACCTCATAGCCGCGCTCGCCGCCCTGGGCTCGCAGCCAGTTCTCGAGCGGTGTCAGCGGGCACACCCAACCGAAGAGCTCGATGAGCGCTCCCCAGAGCGCTGCCGGTAAGTGCGCCCACGCGAGCCGTGGCCAGCGCAGCACCAGGAGTCCGCCGAGCACCACGAAGAGAATGAAGCCCAAGTGGACCACCGTGACGGCATCGGCCAGAACGCGCGCGAGCACCTGATCACGAGTGTAGCGGAGCGTTGCGGCGCTAGTAGCCTCGGTTGTGGCGAGTGGCCGTCATCCGGGTAGCGATTCGCTGGTCGGCAAGTCGAGCATCCGCGCGCGCATGCGGTTGACCTCGCTCAACGCCTCGGCGCCGTTGCCCTGCACGGCGATGGCGGTCTGGGTGACCAGGGCATTGAGCAGCAGGGACACGGCGCCGATCGCGTTGTTGATCAGCACGTTTTGCGTGCGCACGGTGAGCGACACGGAGGCAGCCAGGGCAGCGGGCGCGGTGTAGCGATCGCTGATCACGATCGTCCGCACGCCGCGTCGTTTGAGGTTCTGCACCATGTCGATAGTGGCGCGCGAATAGGGCGGGAACGAGAAGGTCATCAACACGTCGCGGCGGCGAATGACGCTCGCCTCCTCCTCTGGGTTGGTCACCCGCCCGGAAAGCACGGAAGCGCGCAGGCCGACGGTGACCAACCAGTAGCGGGCGAGGTCGGCGAGGACCGCCGAGATGCCGAGGCCGAAGAGGTAGACGTGGTCGGCGGCATGGAGCGTCTTGGCGGCGCTGCGGAACCGCTTGAGATCGAGCTCGGAGAAGGTCTGATGGATGTTCTCGGTTTCGCGCCGCAAGACCGCCTCGACCAGCTCGCCGCCGCTCGCTCCCGGCAACGAGCGGGCGACCCCGTGCCGGCGCCGCGCGGTCTGCGCGTGCAACATCTGCAGGAATTGCAAGCGCAGCTCGCTGAAGCCGCTGAAACCCAGTCGGCGCGCGAAGCGCACCACCGTCGCCTCGGAGATGCCCGATCGCTCGGCCAATTCTGGCAGCGACAAGAGCGCGGCTTCGTCGAGGTGCTCGAGGAGGAAATCCGCCACCACGCGCTGCTGCGGAGAGAGATCGGCGTGGGCGTTGACGATGAGGTCGCGAAACGCGGCACCGGCATCCACCGGGCTTGCGTCGCCGGCACGGCGCCGCGCCGCTCGCGAGGGCGCCCGCACTCCGCGGGGAGACACCTGATCACTGGCCATGGGGGAGACTCTCCTGAGCGAGTCTTGCGTTCTGTCGGGACAAGGCCGTCTCACCGAGACGGCTGTAGAAGTCGGCGAGGAGATAGTACGTGAGCGCGCGCTGCTCGCCGTTGACGCCGAGCTCGAGCGCGCGACGGGCGAGCTCGACACCCTCCGCCGCGTCGCCGCCGCTTTCGAGCAGGCGCCGGGCGAGGCGCAGGTGAGACGCTGCGAACCGCGGCTCGATGGCGATCGCCCGCCGGAAGAAGGACTCCGCCGCGGCCGAATCGCCGCGCCGTTCGGCCAGCTCGCCGAGCAGGAGTGCAGCGCGGAAGTCGTCGGGCCAGGCCGTCAGCTCGGTTTCCACCTGCGCCTTTGCCTGCTCGTCCTGGTGCATCCGGTCGAGGGCCTGTCCCCAAGCAAGGTGGGCGCCGCGCGCCCTGGGATCGATGGCGAGCGCCTGCTGCGCGAGGCTCACCGCTCGCTCCGGGTCGCCATCCGCCACAGCAACGCCCGCCAGCTCCACCAGGGCCGCGGCCGAACCAGGATTGAGCCGCAGTCCTTCCTCGAACTCGCGCCGGGCGTCGGCGAGCTGCCCGCGCAGGAGGTGCGCGCGGCCGGCGAGAAAGTGAAACCGTGGCTCTCGCGGCTGATCGCGCATGGCCGGGGTCAAGACCTCGAGGGCGGCATCGGGCCTGGCTGCCTCGATCTCGGCCGTAGCTAGCGCCGCGACCAGAGTCGGGTCCCCAGAGCGGCGTTCTAGAGCGCCGCGGAAGGCCGCCGCCGCATCGGTGAACCGCCGCTGGCGCAGCAAGACTTCACCCAGCGCGATCCGCCCCTCGATCATCCCGGGCTCTCGTTCGACGAGCCGCTCAGCCTGTCGCTCGGCACTCGCGAGGTCGCCGTCCGCCAGGGCCTGGCGCGCCTGCAGGAGCTGCGTGTAGACCTCGATCTTGCGCCGCGGATTGGGCAGCGGAGCGCCGGCGGCGGCGGGCGCGACCACGGCGCCGCCCACGTAGCCCAGAGCGCGCAGCCGGGCAGCCTCCTCGAGCCCGATCTCAGTCGCCGCGGTGGCGCTGCGCTCGAGTTGGCTTCGCAGCCCGGCGAGAGCCCGCGTGGTCTCCCGTACAACATCCGGCTGCGCCGCGGCCAGGTCGTGCGCCTCCTGTGGATCGGCCGCCAGATCGTAGAGCTCGCTTTCGCTCGATTGAACCAGGCGCCACGAGCCGACGCGCAGCGAGCGCAGGTCGCTCCAGCCGAAGCGGCCAGGGTAGAGGGTCTCGGAATAGATCGGCACCGCGACTGCATCCCGGTGTTCGCCGCCGGCGAGCGCGGCGAGGCTGCGCCCCTGTACTTCTTCCGGCACCGCCAGGCCGGCGAGCTCGCAAACGGTCGGCACGACGTCGACCAGCGACACCGGCTGGGCAATCCGCAGGCCCGCCCGCAGGAGGCCGGTGTCGCTCATGACGAGCGGCACGCGCACGGATTCGTCATAAAGCAGCAAGCCGTGACCGGTCTCGCCGTGCTCGCCAAACGCTTCGCCGTGATCCCCCGCCACGACGATGAGCGTCCGATCCCGCAGTCGGCGCTGATCGAGGAATGCCAGGAGCCGACCGAGCTGCGCGTCCGCGAAGGCGATTTCACCGGCATAGGGATCGTCCGCGAAGCGTCGGGCGTATTCGGCCGGCGGCGTGTACGGGGCATGAGGATCGTAGAAGTGCACCCAGACAAAGAAGGGCCGGCTGCCGACGGTCTCGAGCCAGGCGATGGCGTCGTCGGCGACCCGGTCGCCCGTGCGGCTGAGGTCCGCAAGCGACAACACGTCGGCGGCGGTGGAGTCGAAACTCCCGGAATAGGTGTCGAAGCCCTGGGCGAGGCCCCAGCGCGCGTCGAGCACGTAGGCCCCCACGAAGGCCCCCGTCGCGTAACCCGCCGTCTGCAGAGCTTCGGCCAACGTGTGGTGGTCGTGCTCCAGGCCGCTCGCGCCGTTCTCGCGCAGTCCATGTGTCGGCGGATAAGTACCGGTGAGCAACGAAGCGTGGGCCGGCAGGGTGAGCGGCACCGGCGTTGACGCCTGCTCGAAGACGACTCCACGCGCCGCCAGGGAGTCGAAGGCCGGCGTGGAGCCGGCGGCCGCGCCGTAGGCGCCGAAGGCGTCGGCGCGCGCCGTGTCGAAGGTGACGAGCAGGACATTGACCGGCGCAGATTTGCGACAGGCGAGCGCCCCGGGCAAAGACGCGGCCATGACGGCCACCGCGGCCCGGCCCACGACCGGTATCGTCGCGAGGGTCGGAACCGCGCTCGACCGATCACCGCGTCGACGTCATCGCCCGAGGTGCCGAGCCAGGAAATCCAGCATGCGCTGGCTGGCGTCGACGGCGTTGACCAGCGCCCATTGGCCCGGCACGTGACCTTCGCCGTCGTAGATCGCCAGCTCCGCTTCGCGCTCCAGGCGCTTGAGCGCGTTGAACATCTTTTCCGCCTCTTGGACCGGACAGGTGTCGTCCTTGCGGCCGTGGATGAGCAGGAGAGGCGTGTGGATCTTGTCGGCCTGGTAGTAGGGCGAGTTCGTCACGTAGCGCTGCAGGTTCGCCCAAGGGTGGGTGCCCATGCGGCCCTGGCTGGACTCGGCCCAGACGAAGTTCGCAGAGCCGCCGGTGCGATCCATCCAGCCGTAGAGGCTGCCCAGATCGTACATGCCGTCGAGCGCCATCGCGGCGCGGAAGAGGTGTGTCTGGGTGATGATCGCGGCGGTGCTGTAGCCGCCGTAGGACTGGCCCATGATTGCCAGCCGTTCGATGTCGCTGTAACCCAGATCGGCGGAGCGGTAGACCTGGGCGAGGACCGCGTCGGTCATCTCCTGCATCGGATAACCAGCCTGGTCGCTGGGCCCGAGGGGCACGTCGCAGAACAGCACCGCGTAGCCGCGGGAGGCGAAGATCTGCACCGGGATCGAATTCGGCGCTCCGCCGCCGTAATCCTGGGCGTACTTCGAGAACGGCGAGCCGGCGTAGAAATACACCAGCGTCGGCAGCCGATCGCCGCGTTTGGCGCCGGGGGGAAGGAAGATGTGTGTGCGCACCGTCCGCAGCTTGCCGTCGTGACCCGGCAGTGTGGTCTCGAAGCTTTCCATCGGACCGAACTTCACCGCCGCGAGACGCGGCTCGGTCTCGCTCAATCGGCGCACCACGCGGAAGGCGTGATCGTAGAGGAAATAGTCGGGTGGGGTGTCGAGACCCTCGAAGCGGCTGACCAGTCCGCCGCCGTCTGGCAGCGCGCCGACCACGTCGTACCGGCCTTGTCCTGACCAGAGGCGGCGGCTCTTGCCGGTGGCGATCTCCACCTCGACGACCTCGCGCTGCGCGGCGCCGGGAACGTCGCGGATCAGCGTGAACATCCCCGGGGCGGGTTGCCAGAGCGTCGACGGATCCGCCCGCACAGGCTCGCCGCTCGACTCGATGACTCGCGGGGCGCCGCCGTCGAGCGGCACCAGGGCCAGGGCGCGCGGCGGCTGCGAGTAATAGACCTTTTCACCCTCGGCCTCGAGTCCGACGAGGACCGCCTTGCCGTCGGAAGTAAGAAGAAGTGGGCTCTCCGCGACTTTGCCGAGGGCCTCGGCCAAGCGCCGGGGAGTGCCGCCCGGGATGGCGACGAGCCAGAGATCGTGGTTCTGCGAGTAGACGATGTGCTTGGAATCCGGCGTCCAGCGATAGGTGTTGCCGAAGTAGTCGTCGTAGGGCATGGCCACGTCGGGCACCATGGCCACGGGGTCTCCGCCCGTGGCGGGGACGACCACCAAGTCCTCGAACGTCTCGTTCGAGGTGGCCTCGCGCAGTCGATAGACCGACAGGTAGGACAGCCACCGCCCGTCGGGTGAGAGGCGGAGATTGCCGGGCCGTGGCTCGACTTCGGCGCCCACCACCTCGCGCACCTCTCCCGTGTCGGCGTCGACGGCGGCGAGCGTCGCGTTGTTCTCGCTCAGGAAGAAGGCGTTCAGCGCCTCGACCGGCGGGCGGACTTCGGCGCCGGCGGAGCGCGCGGCTTCGGCGGTGCGATGGACGGTGACCGTCGGCCGGGGCGCTGCGCTCGAAGCCGTCTCCGCCGCGGGCTTTGCCGCCGGCGCCCCTGACTCCGCCGCTGCGGTCGGCACGAACAGCGTCTTGCCGTCGGGGCTCCAGTAGGCCTCGTCGCCCGGCCAGAGCTTGGCCTTGACCACCGCGCGGCCGAGCCTGCGGGCCGAGCCCGACTCGACGGAGAAAAGCCAGAGTCCGATCTCGCCGCCTTCGTCGGAGTAGAACGCCAGCCGACGGCCCTCGGGCGACCACGAGCCGCGCCAGCAGGTGACGCCCTCGCCGCACACGGGGCGGCTCTTGCCGTCGCGCGTGTCGCTTACCCAGAGTCGCAGGCCGGAGTAATCGGCGGGCAAACCGTTGGGGAGAAAGCGACCCTCGATCTCTGTGCCGCTTTCCGGCGTCTTCAGCCTATGGGTGAAGACCTCGTAGGCGAGGAACCGTCCGTCCGGACTGAGCACCGGCGCTGGTTGCGCGGTACGTCGCGCCGCGAATAGGCGACCTCGAGCGGCAACGCCGTGGCCGGCTCTCCAGCCGCGGCCGGCGCCGCCGTCGCGAGCAGGATGGCGGTGAGCAGGACGTGGCGGCGTGCGTAGAGCATCGGCTCCTCATTGTGGCGGCGGCGCCGGCTGCGCGGGCGCGGCGCTGTCCACCTGGCCAGAGATCTTGAACTGCAGCGCCGGTGATCGAGCGGCTCGAAGACAACGCGGAACCGCAGCGGCACCGGTCCCGACACCATGCCAGGCGCGAGCACCGCGTCACCGCCCAGGGCCGCGTCCAGAGCAAAGCGAGCGCCGACCCCGGACTCGCCGTTGTCGGCGTTCAGCACCTGCGGTGGCCGCTTGGGAGGCTGATCTTCCCAACCGCTGCCCAGGGCCACGATCTCCAACTCGATGGGTGGATAGATGGGGAAGTTGGAGGTGTTGCGCAGGCGCAGTGGCAGCTCGACCGTGTTCTCCGCAGCGTCGTAGATCGTGGGGTCGAAGACGAACTCCACCTTGCCGGTGAGCGACGTCCGGACCCGTAGCTCAGGTTTGCCGCGCGGATCTTCGGGCCGCGCCAGCGCGGCGTCGCGTTTGGCTTCCTCTGGATCCGAAGGCGGTGGTGGCGGCGGCGGCTCCACCCGGATCGCCGCGGTGTAGAGCTGATAGGTGCCGCTCCGGGCGTCGGTCCACAGGGGATAGAAGATGCCGGCACGGTTGGCGGTCATGCCGAGATAGTCGCCGCCGGTCGACCATCGGCTGGCGGCGGAGAGGAAGCTCAGCACCACGGTGTCGGCGCCCTGCGGCCACGTCATGCCGGCGGGTACCGAGTTACCGCGCCCGCCGGGGGTTGAGGGAGCACTCGAAACACGAACCGGCGGGAGGAAGGTCGTGCCGCCGTCGAGAGAGGCGGCGAAGTAGAGGTGATACTGGCTGCCGTCGGTCGAATCGCGGGTATCGAACCACGTCACGCCGAGCGTGCCCTCGTGATTCACCGCCAACGTGGGCTGGTACTGCCGCGAAGAAGCGGGCGGCTCGGCCGGCAGGGTGCGCGGCGTGCTCCAACTGGCGCCGCGATCCGTCGAGTGGGTGAAGAAGACACGCGGCTTGCCGTCGCGAAACGCCGCCCAGACGCGATAGAGGCGGTCGCGGTACTTGGCGCTCCGCGTGTCCACCTCGGTGTAGGGCAGGGCGATACCCTCCATGACGTTGGGCTGCGAGATATCGATCTCGAGCAGGTGACTCTGGCGGGGCTTGGAAAAGGTCAGGCCGCCGTCGTTCGAGGTGACGTACCAGACGCCGGTCGTCGCCTTGCCCTTGGCTTTGATCTCTTTCGTCTTCTCGGGGCGGAACTCGAAGTGACGTAGGGAACGTAGAGAGTGCCGTCGCTCAGCACCACCGGCGTGACGGTGTTGATCCCTTTGACGCCGCCGCCGCTCGCGGCGGTGACCGGGCCGTGAAAGGTGCGGCCGCCATCGTCCGAGCGGAACACCTGCACTTTGTACTCGGGATAACCGGCCAGGGTCGCGATATAGATGCGGCCGGCGAAGCGGCCGGCGCTGCGGTCGAGGGTCATCTGTGGATGATCGTTCGAGCAACAGATGTCTTGGGTCTTCTTCCAGCTCAGGCCGCCGTCCTCGGAGCGGTAGACCTCCATCCCGCCGCGTTCGCGGTCCAATTCGTCACGCGCGCCGCCGAAGGTCAGGGCGACGAAGACCGCCGCGCCGTCCGGCGTGAACACCACCTGCGGATCGCCGCCCCCATGCTCGACTTGTTCCGGGAAGTCGGACCACTGCCAGGTGGCGCCGCCGTCTCGGGTGGCGTAGCTGCGCACCGCCCACCCGCCTTCCGGGCGGGTGTAGGTGATCGCTCCACCGACCAGGTTCTTGGCGTCGAGCGGATTGGCGGCGATCATCGTCTCGGCGTGCGGCACGTCGCCGTCGCGGCTGACCAGGTAATTCGGGCCGACGACGATCTTCGCCTCGGTTCCGGAGGCGCCGCGGGCGGCGACGCAGTAGAGCAGGGCGCAGCCGAGAATCCTCGAGGGCCGCATGGCGCTAGAACCCCAACCGAACGCCCAAGCGGAACTGCCGGGGCGGGTTCCCGATCACCGGTCCGCCGAACGCGGAGACGTCCTCGCCGCGCTCGATCGATTCCTGCGGATAGAGATCGTTGACGTTGTCGTAAAGATAGGTCTGGAAATTGATCTGCTCGTTGGTGGCGTTGAGGACGTCCACCGACACGGTCGCGGTGAGCGCCTGGATCGCGAAGCTCTTCGCCAGCCGCAGATTGATGAAGGTCGAGTCCGACTCCTGCCGCGCGTCGCGCGGCTCGATGGGGATGGAGCCCTGCAGGACGAGAATGGGGTCGTTGCACTCCGGGAACTTGGCGCACGAGTCCAGCCCGCCGTACTTGCGGCCGGCGAACCAGCGGAAGTCCCAGCCAGCCTCGAATCCGTAGGGCAGACGCCAGTTGCCGCGTAGCTTGAAGTTCCAGGGGCGTTCCTGCGACAACGCTCCCTCGGTTCGGAACGGGTTCTGCTGGAAGTTGGGGTTCTTGTCCACGCCCACGCTGCAGAGATTCAGCACCGCGCACTCGTTGTTGTCGAGGGTGCCACGCCCGCGCTCGAAGGCGAGCGAGGCGTCGAGGAACAGTCGCTCGTGCGGCCGCGCCCGTAGCTCGGCGACGAAGAAGTGGGTCTCCTGATGGAAGAAGTCCCGGTTGCCGATGGCTTCGACGCGTTCGCCACTGCCGCCGGTGACCTCCCAGAGGGTGAAGTCCTCGCCGCTGAAATCGGAGTGTACCGTGCGTGGCGTATAGAGCGTGTCGTTGGAGAGCGCGGCTACGATCACGAAGTCCTCGGTCTCGCGATAGAGGTAGTTCAGAGATAGGCCGTACTTCCCGCCGCCCAGCTCGTGATCGAAGCCGACGTTGAGGACATCGGCGCGCGGCCCTTTCGTGCCGTCCTCCACCGGTAGCGCGGTGCTCTCGAAGGCGAAGAGGAGGTTTTCTTCGCGCAGCACGTTGTCGCGCAGAAATTCGACGTCCCGGGGATCGATCGGCTGGAAAGCGAGGTAGCCGTAGTAGAAAACTGGATCCAGGCCGGTGCCGGCATAGGTCCCCACCCCGTAGGTCGGAACCTTGTCGTAGTACCGCCCCGCGCCCAGCCGGAGGATCGAGCGGCCGTCGCCGCGCAAGTCGTGCGCGAGGCCCAGCCGCGGCGACCATTGGGTAAACGAGAGCAGCTCCTTGCCGGTGTTGTCGTCGAAAGTCTGCGGTCGGTCGTAACGCAGGCCCGCCGTGAACGTCGTACGACCGAAGGTCGCGCGGTCCTGAATGTAGGCGCCCGGCCGTTCGAGGGAATTGGCGGCGCGTTGGTTGTAGCCGGTGATGCCGATGACATAGGTCAGCGGGCCACCCAGCGGGATGAGTTGGAAAAGCGCGTTGCCGGAGAGCAGGACGTTGGTGCGCGTCGAGGCGTCTTCGTACTCGACGCCTCCCTTGATCTCGTGGCGCCCGCGCAGAAACTCCTCGACGTAATGCGTGACCGAGCCCTGCACTTGGTCGCGCTCGTTGCTCTGCTCGCGCAGCAGCGGCGTCGAGTTGTAGGTGATCCCGGTCGCGGCGTCGACCACCGCGGGCGTTCCCAGTGGCGCGTTCGGCAGCCGGTCGTGGAAGCCTTCGACGTGGGCGTAGCGCGCCTCCGAGATGGTGTGATTGCTCCAGGTCGACAGCCAGCTGAGGAAGCCAGTCGTCGTCTCCTGCTCTCGGGAATAGCCGACCTCCGGTCCGGTGAGCGCCTGGAGGCCGAGATCCTTGTCATCGATTGGCTCGTGGTTCACCATCGCGGTCAGCGTGTGTCGGCTGGAAGCGAGCCAATCGAGGCGGAGTTGGTATTGCTGCTGGTCGAGGTCATCGTAGAAGTCACTGTCGGGCGGCGCTTCTGCCGAGGTATTCCGCCCGGCGGCGACAAAGAACAACAACTTTTCGCTCACCACCGGCCCACCGAACGTGGCGGCAAACTCGAGATCGCTCTTCAGTTTGTCGGGCTCGAGGTCTTTGATGCCGTCGGAGTTGTCGCTGCTGAGCTGGTCGTCGGTGTAATAGGTCGCGAAGGTACCGGCGAATTCGTTGGTTCCCGCCTTGGTCACCACGTTCACGACCGCGCTCGAGTAGTTGGCATACTCGGCGGAGCCTCCCGGGCCGACGATTTGAACTTCCTGGATGGTGTCGTAGTTGGGGTTGACCCAGCTATTGCCGAACTCGAGGTTGCTGACCGTGACGCCGTTGAGCTGGTAGAGATTCGTCGCGGCGCCGAAGCCGAAGGGATCGTAACCCGCGACATTTCCGCCGGCGCCGTAAGCGGCCTGGTTGTCGAAGCCCGCGGCGACGTCGACCGCCTGGATGAAATTGCGATCGTTGGGCAGCGCGGCGAGCTCCTCGACCGAGAGGTTGGTGCCGTGGGCTGCCGAGGTCTGGTCGAAGAGCGGCGCCGTGGCCTGCACGGTCAGGCTTTCCTTGACGGTAGGCAGGCGCAGCGTGATACGGACCGTCGAGGTCCGGCCCACGCGCACCTCCACCGGCATCTCGGCGGGCGCCAGCCCCTGGACCTCTGCCCGCAGGCCGTAAACGCCGGGATTGAGATTGACGAAGCGAAAGCTGCCGTCCTCGCCGCTGGTTTCGCTGAGCGAGCTGGCGATTAGCCCCGAGCCGGTCAGCGCGACGGTGGCGCCGGAGAGCACCGCGCCGTCTTCGCTCGTTACCTGTCCCTCGATCTGGCCGCGGTTGGTGTCGGCAAGCGTCGGCCCGACACTCGCTGCCAGCAGGACGGTCGCCCACATCACTGTCCCTATGGCTCTCATGTTCTCGTCTCCTCCGCGCGCGCTCCCTCGCGAGGCGCTAGCCGTTGCGAAACTATACTAGTCACGCTGGTGGTCGCATGAAATTCTGGCTTCAGAGTAGACACGCATCGGCGCCCTTGTCAAGAAGAAAATGCCTTGGTTCAGGCGATGCGCCGCAGGGCGCTGCCGCCCGCCGATTCGCGGAATGCCGAGGGCGTGCAACCGAAGGCTCGCCGGAAGGCCGCCGCGAAGTGGCTGTGGCTGGAGAAACCAAGGTCAAGCGCCAGGGCCGTGAGGTCGTGGGCTTGCGGCAGTTCGACGAGAGCGCGCGCCAGGCGCGCTTGCAGGACGTAACGGTGGAGCGGCAAGCCCTCGAAGCGGCGGAAGATGTCGGTGAGGTAAGCGGGCGAGGAGCCGACGGCGCGGGCGATGTGGTCGAGGCGGAGGGACTCCCCGAGGTGCGCCACGACGAACTCCTTGGTGCGGCGAAGGAGACGGCGAGTGGTGGGGCTGGGTTCGCCGCCTGGGGAGCGAGTCGCGAGGGCACGGCGGAGGATGGCGATGGCCATCTCTTCGCGTGCCAGCTCGTCGCCCGCGGAGTCCCTGGTGGCGTGCAGGAAGCGCGAGCGCAGGAACTGCAGGCTCGAATCGGCTCGCCGGCTGCGACGGCGGAAGAGGTCGTGCTGGTCGAGGCGTGAGGTCGAGACCTCGAGGAGATCGGCGAGCAGCTCCTCAGCGGGCGTCAAGATGAGCTCGGCGTAGCCGCCCGGCAGTGGGTCGCTCAGGCGATATGGCTGGCCGGAGGTCACGAACAGCACCTGGTTGGCGTCGCTCGCCACGTCGTCGTCGCCGACGTGCCAGACGAAGTAGCCGTGGTAGGGCAGGCACACCTGGAATTCCGCCGAGTAGCCTTCGGGCTGCGCTGTTGCGCGAGTCCCACGGCAGCGCAGGGTTTCCACCAGGCCGAGCGGCGAGCGCAGGAGGCTGGCGCGCTGCGCGGCCGCTGGCTCGAGGGGTTCGCTGGTGTCTCGCCAATCGTTGTCCATCGCTGGCGCAGTTCTCGCCATGATCATTCTGCTCTCTCCAGTTGCGATTGTACGGCGAAGCCGCCAACCGCCGTAGCGATCGTGGAATGGACGGGACCGGCATCGCTATCGAAATTTTTCGCTGGCGGGGCTCCACGGCGGAGGCCAGTCCGCCGTGGAGCGAGGTTAGGACGTCAGCGGGAGCGACGCTGCGTGAGCCGCTCGGGCCCTGGTCCAAGCGGATGGAGAACACTCCGGACCACCTCGGGCCGCAGGCGCATGGCAAGGTGGCGCTGTGTGCTCACCGCCGCTGCCGCCGAGGGCGACGCGACGTAGGTGACGCGCTCGTTCGACGCCGCCAAGGACGCCCGGCCGGTGATGACGCCCTGGTTGTCGATGTCCATGGCGTGGGTGAGAAGTTGGCCCGCTGGCACACCGGCGAGCTGGTTGAGGTCGTACATCGCGCCGTCTTGCCAGAGGAAGGCCCGGCACTCGATCTCGCCGCAGGACAGTCCGACCACCTGGCGCCGATCGTTGATGCCGAACGCCTCGCTCAAGGTGTGGTCGGGATAGAGGAAGCCGAGACCTTGCAGGCCGCCCTCCGGCGTCCACAGGAACGCCTCCGTGACGAGGTCGCCCGGATGGTCGCCGAAGCCGGCGACGTCGCCGTCCTCGTTGATGGCGGTGGGCGTGTTCCATTCGGCGCCGCCGAGGTTGGGCAGCTCGGTGACGCCGCCGTTCTCCCACAACACTGCGTGCTCGGCGGTGGCGCTGCCGATGGCGTCGTCGCACGCGCCGGAGATGCCCACGATCTGGCCGCGATCGTTGATCGCCGTCGCCGCGCTCGAGCTGTCTTCGGGAAGAGCCGGCAGCGGGTGGATGTCCTTCCCTTGGGGTCCCCAGACCACGGCCTGGAACTGGAACCTCTGCGGCGGGGTGCAAGTCGGGTCGACAATCGTGTTCTCCGCCCAACCCACGATCTGACCGGCGTTGTTGGCCGCCGCGGCGTAGCCGTGCGTGCCCCCGAGGGTGGGCAGGGCTTTCATTTTGCCGTTCTCCCAGACGAAGCCGAGGCAGCGCAAGCCGGTGGCCGTCGCCGGCGGGAAGAACGCCGAACAGCTCCAGGCCTCGCCGTAGGGATCGGGCGCGTCGGTCTGCGAGATGCCGACCAGCACTCCCTGCGTGTTCTTCACCGGCCAGGCGACGTTGCTGTTCTTGGGTTTGTTCTTGCTGCCCAGCACCCCCAGATCGAGCGGCACGCCGTCACGCCAGAGCGTGGCATGGCGATAGTTGGCGTCGAGGTGAGAGTAGCCCGCGACCCAGCCGTCGTCGTTAATGCTGTTGCCGCGGCTGTGATTGCCGCCCAGGCCGGCGAGATACTGCACCGTGTAGCCCGGCGCTGCGTTCACCCCGATCTGCTGGGCGCGCGGCGGTTGCGAGATCGCGGCCGCGAGCAGCAGGACGGCGGCGACGCGTGCGATGGAGCCCTTCATCACATCCTCCTTTCGCGCCGCCGGACGATAGGCGGCAGCGAAACGATTGTGGAGGTAGTGCCGTGGCTCCGCTATCAACGGCTTTGGCATTTGGGTTCCTGCCCGAGAATGGGACCAAAGCCTGATTGAACCCGGATTGGGTCCTGTGTGAAGCTGGCACCGGACCCGGTGACCCCGCGTAGGCGATGCGAATCTTCGTCGACAAGCCACTTGCCGACCTGACCCTCATGGGTCGGGGTGTCCCGGGCTGTTCGCCGTGAGTCGTTTCGCGCAGACGTCGAGCGTGCTGCTGGCGGCTTTTATCCTGCTGCTCGGCGCCACGGGGCCGCTCCTTGCGAAGAATTCGCTCCGCGTCGTTCTGCTCTACGACGAGCGCACCGAGCTCCCGGGTCTGGGGCTTCTCGACGCCGCCATCGACCGCACGTTGAAGGCGAAATCCCGACAGCCGATCGACGTCTATCGCATCAGCATGGACCTCTCCCGATCGGACTCCCCCGCCTATCGCGCCGGACTGCGCGATTTTCTGGCGACGAAATTCGCAGGCCAGAACATCGACGCCGTGGTTGCCGTGATCGGCCCGGCGCTCGACTTCGCGCTCCAGCACCGGGCCGCCCTGTTTCCGACCACGCCGATCGTTTTCTGCGGCCTCGACCGCCGGGACATCGAGCAGCGTGCGCCGCTGGTAAAGACCACCGGGGTGCTGCTGAAGCGCGCGTTCGCTCCGACACTCGAGCTCGCACTGGAGCTCCATCCCGGCACGCGCCGGGTGGTCTTCGTCGGTGGTACTTCGGAGTTCGACCGTTTCATCCTCGAGCAGGCTCGAGCGGAGCTCGAGCCGTACCGGTCTCGCGTCGAGCTCGAATGGCTGAGCGAGTTGCCGTTGGCGGAGCTGCTCGACCGGGTACGCGGCCTGGGTGCGGAGACGATCGTCCTCTTCGGGACGCTGTTCCGTGACGGCGCCGGCCAGTCCTTCGTACCGCACGAGGTGGTCGGACAGATCTCGCAGGCGGCGAGCGTCCCGGTCTACGGCTTCCTCGATCAACTCGTAGGGCGCGGCATCGTCGGTGGCCGGGTCTACGGCTGGGACGACGACGGCGAGCAGGTCGGTCGCATGGTCCTGCGGCTGGTAGCCGGTGAGGATCCGGCCCGCATCGCCCTGGTCGAGTCTGGCGGCACGACGGCGCAGTTCGACTGGCGGCAGTTGAAGCGCTGGGGAATCGGCGGCGGCAGGCTGCCGGCCGACGCCATCGTGCTCTTCCGGCCGGAGACGCTCTGGAGCGAGCACCGGCGCGAGGTGCTCTTCGCGGCCGCGCTCTTCGTGCTCCAGCTACTCCTGATCGGCGCGCTGCTGCTCCAAGGTTCCCGCCGCCGGAGAGCCGAGAACCAGCTGCGCGAGAGCGAGTTCCGCTTCCGCACGCTGGCCGACACCAGTCCCGTGCTGCTCTGGTTGTCGGACCCGGACGGACGGCTGATCTTCGTCAACCGTGGCTGGCTGGAGTTCACCGGCGGCACGCAGGATTCCGAAACCGGCCGCACTTGGATGGAGCGCGTTCACCACGACGACCTTTCCGAGCTGGTGAACAGCTGCGGGAGCGCCACGGACGCGCGCCGTGGATTCTCGCTGGAGTGCCGCCTGGCGCGCGGTAACGGCGAGTACCCGTGGTTCCTGGTCACCGAGGTCCCGCGGTTCGATCTCGAAGGAGAGTTTCTGGGTCACATCGGATCGGGGATGGACCTGAGCGCGCAGAAGGAGGCCGCGCGAGAGATGCAGCGTAGCCGCGCCGAGCTCACGCACGTCGCCCGGGTGGCGACGATGGGCGAGATCACCGCCTCGGTGGCGCACGAGCTCAAGCAGCCGTTGGGCGCCATCCTCGCCAACGCCGAGGCGGGAACGATCATGCTCGACTCGGGCCGCTGGACGCCGGAGGACATGCGCGAGGTCTTCGCCGACATCCGAGCCGACAACCGGCGTGCGTCCGACATCCTGTCGCGGATCCGGAGCCTGATGGAGAAGCGCGAGCCGGTTCGCGCCCCGATGCCGGTCAACGAGACCGTCGCGGAGGTGATCCGCCTGTTGAGCATCGAAGCCGGCGAACGCCGGGTCGCGATGCGGTTCGAGCCCGCCGAGGACCTTCCCGAGGTGTCCGGCGACCGGGTCCACCTGCAGCAGGTGTTGATGAACCTCGTACTCAACGGTCTCGAGGCGATGGCCGCGGTTCCCGAATCCCAGCGCCGGCTGGTGGTGCGCACCGGGCGCAGCGGGAACGCCTTCGTGGAGATCGTGGTCATCGACAGCGGTCCCGGCATCCCCGAGGACCGTCTGCCTCGACTCTTCGAGCCTTTCTGGACCACCAAGCAGCACGGCCTCGGCATGGGCTTGACGATTTCGCGCTCGATCGTCGAGGCGCACGAGGGCCGAATCTGGGCGGAGAACGGCAGCGGCCGCGGCGCGACCTTTCGCGTTGTCCTGCCGGCTATCGCGACGGTACAGGTATGAGCCAGGGACAGATGGCCGACCGGCTCATGACCGTTGCCGTCGTAGATGACGACGCCGGCATCCGGCGCGCCCTGGAACGCCTCCTGCGTGTCGCCGGCTTCGCGCCTGCGACCTACGCTTCGGCGGAGGAGTTTCTGGATAGCCCGGAGCGCCTGGGGGCGGACTGTCTGGTGCTCGACATCCACTTGGGAGGCATGTCGGGCTTCGACCTGCGCTGCCGCCTCGCCGAGCGCGGCGAGGTCCCACCCATCGTCTTCGTCACCGCCCACGAAAACCCGGAGTACCCGCTTCGGGCTCGGCAGTCGGGCAGTGTCTTGCTCGCCAAGCCGGTGCCCGGCCAGCTGCTCCTCGACGCCGTACGCGCGGCCCTGGCTGAGGTGCGCTGACGCGGATCGCCGCTCGATAGTGCCGGCTAGTGTGAAGCCGGCCGCTCGTCCAACGCCTTGCCGCAGTGCGGGCAGCGGCCCTCCATGCTGTCCGCGCGGCGGCGGCGCATCTCGTCCGCGAAGCCGCTGCCCAGGATGCCGGCGGGCAGGGCGAAGAGCCCGATGCCGAGGACGGCGATGACCGAGGCGATCATGCGTCCGGCGATGGTGACGGGGTAGACGTCGCCGTAGCCCACGGTGGTGAGGGTGATGATGGCCCACCACAGCGATGCCGGAATGCTGGAAAACTTCTCGGGTTGGGCCGAGTTCTCCGCGAGATAGATGGCGCAGGCGGCGATGATGAGCGCGAAGACGCCGAGGAAAGCGGTGACCGCGAGGTCGTTGCGCTTGGCGCGCAGAACTCGGCCGAGGGTCTGCATGGAAACCGAGTAGCGCGTCATCTTGAAGCCGCGCAAGAGTCGCATGAGCCTCGCGAGGCGTACGAAGCGCAGGTCGAGCGGCTGGCGTGGAAAAAGGCCGGGTAGGAAAGCGGCCAGATCGACGAGAGCCATCGGCGTGAGCGCGTAGCGCAAGCGGCCGGCGATCGGCGAGGCGTACCGGGGGTCCTCGACGCAACTCCAGATGCGCAGCAGGTACTCGACCAGGAAGACGGCGAGCGAGAAGCGTTCGAAGCCCTGGAACAGGACGCCGTAAGGCGTGGCCACCCGTTCGACGGTCTCGAGCATGACCGCCACGACGTTGAGCACGATGAGGACCGCCAGGAAGAGGTCGAGCGCCCGCTCCAGGCCGCGGTCGCTTTCCTCGACGTGGAGCAGCTCGTGAATGCGCTGGCGCAGAGTGCCCGTCATCGTCGCACCTCGGGAACGAGTCTTGCGAGAGCCTACATCCGGATGCCGGGGTGTCGACCCGGGCTTAGACTGGAGACATGAGCGAACTCAGCACCTGTCCACGATGCGGCGCCCGCAACCGGCTCGGCTCGCCGCCGCCGGGGACCGTGCCACGGTGCGGGCAGTGCAA
Organism: Thermoanaerobaculia bacterium; assembly: GCA_963821905.1. Taxonomy (GTDB): domain Bacteria; phylum Acidobacteriota; class Thermoanaerobaculia; order Multivoradales; family JAGPDF01; genus CAWGFP01. The sequence continues at coordinate 616,353 of CAWGFP010000009.1, forward strand.
GACCGCGCTGCCCTGGCTGGTGACTGGCAGCGACGCCTCGTTCGGCGACGATCTCGCTTCCCCGGTTCCCGTCCTGGTCGACTACTGGGCGCCGTGGTGCGGGCCGTGCCGCATGGTGGCCCCGGTGCTCGAGGAGATGGCGGCGGAGCTCGCGGGTCGACTCAAGGTGGTCAAGATCAACGTCGATGAGAATCCGCAGGTCGCCTCGCGATACCGCATTCAGAGCATCCCGACCCTGATGTTGTTTCGCGACGGTGCGACCGTCGAAATCGTGATCGGGGCGCTCGGCAAGACCGACCTTCTGCAGCGCCTGAGCCCCCACCTGTCGTAGCTCCAACGCGCTCCCGGAGTGGTGGAAGTTGGGTTCCACCTTGTGGAATCGGCTTGCATAGTTGACTAGCTATATCTTCATCCACCACACTCGCTGGGTTACGCCGCCCGCTGTGGGTGGCGAACCGACACCTTGGCCTCATGAAGGGACTTTCTCGCGTCGCGAGAGAAGGTGAGGACACGATGCACATGCGATCCATCCCAACCTTGGCGATGTTCGTAACTTTGACCTGCGTATCCGTGGCGCCGGCCGTTGCAGCCAGCGCCGCGGACACCGCGCTCGAATACGCGCGCAAACACAAGCAGCAGCTCGGCCTGACCGCGGCGGATCTCCGTGACGTCGTGGTCAGCAGCGAAGTGAAGAGCCGGCACAACGGCGTCACCCACGTCTATCTGCAGCAACGCCATCGCGGCGTCGAGGTGCACACCGGCATTCTCACCGTCAACGTGGCGGCGAATGGCAAGGTGTTGAGCATCGGCAACCGGTTCGTCGGCAACCTAGCGGCCGCGGCCCGCGGCCAGAACCCGCTTCAGACCGCGCGCCAAGCGGCGGCGGCCGCCGCCGCGCACTTGAACCTGCGGCCCAGCCAGCCGTTCACCGTGCTGCGCTCCGTTACCGCCTCCGCCTCGACGCTGAGCGATGGCGGCATCGCGGTGCGCCCGATCGAGGCCAAGCTCGTCTGGTTGCCCACCGCCGGCCGCATCCGACTGGCGTGGAGCCTGGAGATCGAGGAGAGGAGCGGCGACCATTGGTGGATCGCCTTCGTCGACGCCGAAACCGGAGCCTCGCTCGGTGCTCACGATCTGATCATTCACGACTCCGCTCAAGCGATCGCCGACGCCATAGCCCGGCCGAACTTCTCTTCGCTGGTAGCTCCGGACTTCGCGCCTACCGACGGCGCCAGCTACAACGTCTTCCCCCTGCCCTTCGAGAGCCCCAGTGACGGCGACCGCTCCCTGGTCTCGAACGCCGCCGATCCCGCGGCCTCGCCCTTCGGCTGGCACGACACGGACGGTGCGGCGGGCGCCGAGTTCACCATCACGCGCGGCAACAACGCCCACGCCTACGCCGACCGCGACGCCAACAACCAGCCGGACCTCGGCAGCGATCCCGACGGCGGCGCCAGCCTGCTCTTCGACTTTACGCTCGATCTGGAATCGCGGCCGCTCGATTCACAGCCGGCGATGGTGACCAACCTGTTCTACTGGAACAACATCATGCACGACGTCACCTACGGCTACGGCTTCGACGAGGCGTCGGGCAACTTCCAGCAGACCAACTACACCGGCATTGGGAGTGGGCGCCGACTACGTGCGCGCCGAGGCGCAGGACGGCAGCGGGCGCAACAACGCCAACTTCGGCACCGGCGTCGAGGGCACTCGGCCGCGCATGCAGATGTTCGAGTGGCGCTCGTCGCAGCCCAACCCGATCGAGGTCCACGAGCCGTCGCCGATCGCTGGCACCTACTTCGGCCCGATGGCCGGCTTCGGGGAGAGCCTGTTCAGCACCGGCCCGATCAGCGGGGAGGTGGTGTATGTCGGTCGTGGCTGCGATCCAGCCTTCCAAGCTGGGCAGCCGCTCGATCCGTATGAGGCGGATCCAAACGGGAAGATCGCCCTCATCGACCGCGGCAGCTGCACCTTCGTCGCCAAGGTCAAGAAGGCGGAGGTCAACGGCGCCCTGATGGTGATCGTGGCCAACAACATCGCCGGGCCGGCGACCGCGATGGGCGGCGCCGATCCGACGATCACCATTCCGTCGGTCATGGTGACCCAACCCGACGGCGACCTCTTTCGAGCGAATGACCCGTTCCAAGCGACCGTTTCCGACGGCACCGGCGGAGCGCCCGATCGCGACTCCGACCTCGATGCCGGCGTGATCGCCCACGAGTATGGGCACGGCATTTCCAACCGGCTGACCGGCGGACCCCTGACCGTCAGCTGTCTCCAGAACGCCGAGCAGATGGGCGAGGGCTGGAGCGACTGGTTCGCGCTCAACTTGACGACCCATCCGTCGGACACCCTCACGACGGCACGCGGTGTCGGCAGTTACGTTTCCTTCGAGCCACCGGACGGGCCCGGCATCCGGCCGACGCCGTACACCACCAACATGGCGATCAACCCTTCGACATACGCCTCGGTGGCCGACGTGGTCAACATCAGCCAGCCGCACGGCATCGGCTACGTCTGGAACAGCATGCTGTGGGAGGTGTACTGGAACCTGGTCGATCGCTACGGCTACAACGCCGATGTCTACGGCGACTCGTCTACCGGCGGCAACAACCTGGCGCTTCAGCTGGTGATGGACGGTATGAAGTTCCAACCCTGCCTACCGGGGTTCGTCGACGGCCGCAACGGCATCCTCACCGCCGAAGGGGCGTTGACCGGCGGCGCCAACCGCTGCGAGATCTGGCGGGGTTTCGCCAAGCGCGGTCTGGGTTTCAGCGCCAGCCAAGGCAGCTCGAACAACCGCAGCGACGGCGTTCAGGCGTTCGACTTGCCGGCCGCCTGCACCGCGGCGACCTTCGGTGGCTTCAAGCAGCCGATCAACGCGGCGCCGGCCCTCAACAACTGGGCGGCGGGTGACGTCGTGCCGGTGAGGTTCACGCTCTCCGGTGTGGGAAGCCCGCTGCTGATCGATTCACAGCCGGTCGACTGCACGACCCTCGAGCCGACCGGCGAGGCGCCCTCGCCGGTGGCATTTGCGGGTGGCACGGGAGTCACCCAGAAGGGGAATCAGTACCACTTCAACTGGCAGACCAACGCGGCATGGGATGGGACGTGTCGCAGACTCACACTGCGCATCCCGGCGCCCAGCGACGCCGTGGCGTATTTCAGCTTCTAGCAGATCGCTTTCCCGGGGAGCGCCGTGCTCGGCGCTCTCCGGTTTTCTCGTCTTCCGCGGCGAGCTGCTGATGCACCCGGACCGCCGCGCGCACACCTTCGGCTGCCGCGACCACCACGAACTGCGAATCGTGCGAGGCGTCGCCGATGATGTAGAGGCCGTCGGTGCCGGTGTGCTCGCCCTTGCCGGTGCGCACCACGCCGGTGCGGGTGAAGGCGCAGTGGAAGTCGCGCGGCAAGTTGCAGCCCTGGTCGAACCCGTTGGTGAAGAACAGCGCGTCGCGCGCCACGAGCGAGCCATCCTCGAGGCGCACCGTGCGCAGCCGGCCGCGGCGGCCGTCGAGGCGCTCGATGCGCGACTCGCAGAGCGCGATGCCGAGCCGGTCGAGATGCTGGCGGTCGGCCCGGCGCAGGCCAGAGGGGCCGTCCGAGAAGAGCATGACGTCGCGGCTCCAGCCGAGCAGCTTGCGGGCCAGCTCGAACCCGGCTTTGCCGCGTCCCCATGCGGCGAGGCGGCGATCGCGCTCTTCCCAGCCGTCGCAGTACGGACAATGATGGATGCTCTTGCCGTAGAGCTCGCGCAGGCCGGGAATGTCCGGCAGGCGATCGACCACGCCGGTAGCGAGCATCAGTGTGCGAGAGCGCAACCGCCTCTTGCCGTCGACCGTCACCACGAAACCCCGCGCATCGCGAGCCGCGGCGGTGGCGACGCCGCGAAGAAACTCGGCGCCATAGCACCTCGCCTCGCCTCGGCCGAGGCGTCGCAGCTCATGCGGTGAAACGCCGTCGCGGGTGAGGAAGGCGTGCACTCCCGTAGCGGCCGCGTTTCGCGGCCTGCCGGCGTCCACGACCAGGACCGCCCGCCGCGCGCGCGCCAGCACCACCGCCGCCGCCAGCCCCGCCGGCCCTCCGCCGACCACGATCACATCCCAGCTCTTTCCCACCCGCCGAAGTATAGGGGCCACAAAGGGGTCAGGTCTTGAATTTGACCGTCAATACAAGACCTGACCCCAGATGTGGGGCCGTTCTAGACTGGCGGTCATGGAGCGTGAGCGGGTGGGGATCGTCGGGCTCGGGGCGTATCTGCCCGAGCGGGTGATGACGAATGACGAGTGGACGGCGTACGTCGATACCAGCGACGAGTGGATCCGCCAGCGCACCGGCATCGAGCGGCGGCGGATCGCGGCGCCGGACGAATCGACCGCGGATCTGGCGGTCTACGCGGCGCAGGCGGCGCTCGCTGACGCCGGGATCGGGCCGCGCGACGTCGACGAGATCATCGTCGCCACCGACACGCCCGAGGTCTACCTTCCCGACACCGCCTCCTTCGTGCAGCACCGGCTCGGCGCTCGTCACATTCCGGCCTATGACCTGGGGAGCAGCGGCTGCGCCGGCTTCCTGCAGGCCCTCGATGTCGCCTGTTCGCGAGTGCGCTCGGGCAAGGATCGCGTGTTGGTGATCGGCGTCGAGCTGTTGTCGCGGCTGATGAACTGGAAAGACCGCAACACCTGCGTCCTGTTCGGTGACGCCGCCGCGGCGGCGGTGGTGGGGCGCGGCGAGGGCGTCAAGGAGATCCTCGCCGCGACCGCCGGGACGGATGGCAGCCGGGCCGGCATTCTCGGTCTCGAGATGGGCGGTACCCGCGTACCGTTCACCGTCGAAGGGGCGGAGAAGGATCTCCACCGCAACGTGGTGATGAACGGCCGCGAGGTATTCAAGGAAGCGGTGACACGCATGGGCGAGGCGTCGCGCGCCGTGCTCGCGCTGGCCGGCCAGCGGCTCGAAGACGTCGCGCTGGTGGTGCCGCACCAGGCCAACCTGCGCATTCTCGAGGCAGTCGGCAGAGCCCTCGGCGTGTGGCCCGATCGCATCTTTGTCAACGTCCAGGACTACGGCAATACCGGCTCGGCGTCGGTGCCGCTGGCGCTCGTGCAGGCCCGTGACGCGGGGCGGATCCGTCCGGGTGATCTGGTCCTGTTGACCAGCTTCGGCGCCGGTTTTCATTGGGCGGCGGCGCTGGTGAGGTTCTGAGGGTGAGCGACAACCGGCCGGATGACAGCTTGATGGCAGAGCTCGCAGAGGCCATCGACGGTGGGAACGTTGGGCGACTTCACGACCTGCTGTCCCGACACCCCGAGCTCCGCAGTCGCCTGAACGAGCAGCTACCCGGGGGCGCCTTCGGCGCCACCGCGCTGCTGACGGCGGTCCAGCGCGGCAATCGTGAGCTGGCGGACGCGCTTCTCGACGCCGGCGCCGACATCGATCAGCGCAGTCACTGGTGGGCTGGCGGCTTCGGGGTGCTGGATGGCGAGTCGCCGCTCGTCGACCACTTGGTCACCCGCGGCGCCGCCGTGAATGCTTACGCCGCCGCGCGGCACGGATGGTTGGAGCGGCTGCGGGCGCTGCTCGACGCCGACCCCCGACAGGCCCGTATGCGCGGAGGAGACGGCCAGACGCCGTTGCACGTCGCGGCGTCGGTGGAGATTGCCAGCTTGCTTCTCGAGCGGGGCGCCGAGATCGACGCCCTCGACGTCGACCACGAATCCACCGCGGCCCAGTACCTGGTGCGCGATCGACCGGCTGTGGCGCGCTTCCTCATCGCGCACGGCGCCCGCACCGATCTGATGTTGGCCGCGGCGCTGGGCGAGCTCGATCTGGTGCGGCGCCATCTCGACGCCGCTCCGGAGTCCGTCGGCATGGAGGTCGACGAGCGTTGGTTCCCGCGCCGCAATCCGCGCAGCGGGGGCACGATCTACAACTGGACTCTCGGCCGTTATTGGAGCGTCCATCGCGTCGCCCACGAGTGCGGGCAGGTCGAGGTGCTCGAGTTGCTGCTGGCACGGAGCCCGGACCCGCTGCGGCTGGCGGCCGCCTGCGAGCTGCGCCAGGCAGAGCAGGTCGATGTGCTGTTGGCGGCTCAGCCCGCACTGCGCGACGCCGTGCCGGAAGAGCTGCGGCGGCGATTGGTGAATGCGGCGCAAGACGCCGACCTCGCGGCGGTGCGGCTCTTTCTGCGTGCCGGCTGGCCGGTCAATTCCCGTGGACAGCACGGCGCCACGGCGCTGCACTGGGGCGCCTTTCACGGCCATTCCGAGCTGGTAGGCGAGCTTCTGCGCGCGAGTCCACCGCTCGAGCTACGCGACGACGAATTCCAGGGAACCCCGCTCGACTGGGCCCTCCACGGCTCGCTGCACGGTTGGCGCTGCGCCGAGGGCGACTACGGAGCCACCGTCGCGGCGCTGCTCGCCGCGGGCGCGCAGCGGCCGAATCGCGAGAACATCGCCGCCAGCGCGGCGGCCCTCGCCGCCCTGGGCTGAAAGTCGCGCTCCAGTATCGCTCGGCGATATGCTCGCCCGCGATGCCGGTCAGCTACACCATCGACGTACCGCTCGCCCGTGTGCGCACCCGTTGCGTCGGCTATACGACGCTCGAGGAGACCTTGGTCCACTTCGCGGCGCTGTCCCAGGATCCCGCCTGTCCGCGGGTGGCGGACGTATTGCTCGACCTGTTGGAAGTCACCTCCACACCGCCGCCCGAGAAGCTGCGCGAGTTGGCGCGGGCTGCCGGCTCGGTGCCGCGGGTCAGCTTTCGCCACGTGGCGATCGTCGCCAGCCGCGACGCCCTGGTGGGCATGATGGAGATGCTGCGGGTGTACGCGAAGAAGGCCTTTGCGGAAACCGGGATCTTCGCCACTGCCGAAGAGGGCGAGGCCTGGCTGGACTGGATGCGCGAAGAGGCTTAGCAGGGCGATCCCGAGCGGAGCGTGCGCCCCGCCCGGGAGTACCCTGAGTCTTACTTCGCCGGCTTCGGCGCCGGCACCGGGAAGCCGCGCTTGCGCATCAGCGCGTCGATCCCGGCGTCGCGGCCGCGGAAGCGCGGTAGCCGTCGGCCGGATCGACGGTGTTGCCGACCGAGAAGACGTTGTCGCGCAGCTTCTCGGCCATCGCCTTGTCGTAGGCGCCCCGGCCCTCGGTGAACGCCTCGCAGGCGTCGGCGGTGAGCGTGTCCGACCACAGGTAGCTGTAGTAGCCGGCCGAGTAGCCGTCGCCCGCGAAGACGTGGCCGAACTGCGGCGTGCGGTGGCGCATCACGATCTCCTTCGGCATGCCGAGCGCCGTCAGCGTCTCGCGCTCGAACGCGTCCGGGTCGATCGGCTTGGCCGCCCGCCAGGTGCAGCTTCATGTCGACGAGCGCGCTGGCCAGGTACTCGACGGTGGCGAAGCCCTGGTTGAAGGTCGCGGCGCGCTCGATCTTCTCCACCAGCGCGCGCGGGATCGGCTTGCCGGTCTGGTAGTGCAGCGCGAAGCGGTTGAGCACCTCGGGCGTCGACAGCCAGTGCTCGAGCAGCTGCGACGGGAACTCGACGTAGTCGCGCGCCACCGCGGTGCCGGCGAGCGACGGGTAGGTCACGTTCGAGCGACAGGCCGTGCAGCGCGTGGCCGAACTCGTGGAAGAGCGTCTGCGCGTCGTCCCAGCTGATGAGGACCGGCTCGCCCGGCCTTGCCCTTCACGAAGTTCGAGTTGTTGGAGACGATGGTCGTGATCGTCGCCGTCGAAGCGCTCCTGCGCTGCGGTAGGCGTTCATCCACGCGCCCGACCGCTTGCCCGGCCGCGCGTAGGGGTCGAAGTACCAGAGGCCGACGTGCTCGCCGCTGGGCGTCGTCTTGTCACCTCCCAGACGCGGACGTCGGGGTGGTACGACCGGCACGCCGGTCGACCGGCGTGAAGTGGAAGCCGAAGAGCTCGCCGGCCACCCAGAACATGCCCTCGCGCAGCTTCTCGAGCTGCAGGTAGGGCTTCACCTCGTTCTCGTCGAGGTCGTACTTCGCCTTGCGCACCTTCTCGGCGTAGTAGCGGTAGTCCCAGGGCTCGATCGTGATCTTGGCGTCGCCGCCGCTTCGCGGTCGGCGATCGCCTGCATGTCGGCGACCTCCTCGCGCACGCGCGCGACGGCCGGCGTCCACACCGCCTCCATCAGCTCCATCGCGCGCTCGGGCGTCTTGGCCATGGCGTTCTCGAGCCGCCAGTGGGCGTGGGTCGGCGTAGCCGAGCAGCTTCGCGCGCTCGGCGCGCAGCTTCAGGATCTCGGTGATGGTCGCGTTGTTGTCGTTCGCGTCGCCGTTGTCGCCGCGGCTGACGTAAGTTGCGCCAGACCTTCTCGCGCAGGTCGCGCCGGTCCGAGTAGGTGAGGAACGGCTCCATCGCTCGAGCGGGTGTTGGTGATCGCCCACTTGCCCTTGTGGCCGCGCGACTCGGCGGCGGCGGCGGCGCCGGCGCGCAGCGACTCCGGCAGCCCGGCGAGGTCGGCCTCCTTCTCGAGGATCACGGACGTAGCTCGTCTCGTCGGCGAGCACGTTCTGGCTGAAGCTCGTGTAGAGCGCGGCCAGCCGCTGGTTGATCTCCGACAGCCGCTTCTTGGCCGCGGCGTCGAGCTTGGCGCCCGCGCGCACGAAGTTGGTGTAGTACGAGCCAGGCCAGCCGCTTCTGCTCGGGCGTGAGGCTCGCTCGTCTCGCGAGTCTCGTAGACGGCTGGCGATGCGCGCGAAGAGCTTCTCGTTCTGCGTGATCTGGTCGCGAGAAGGCGGCCAGCTTCGGCGCCATCTCGCGCTCGACCGCCTGGAAGTCCGGTCGTGCTCATGGTGCTGCTGAAGACGCCGTAGATCCGTGCCGACGCGGTCGAGCGTGCGGCCCGAGCGCTCCAGCGCCGCGATCGTGTTCTCGAAGGTCGGCGGCGCGGGGTCGTTGGCGATCGCGTCGATCTCGGCCGAGCTTCTCGGCCATCGCCGCCTCGAGCGCCGGCTTGAAGTGCTCGACCTTGACCTTGTCGAACGGCGGCACGCCGCCGTACGGGCCGGTCCATGGCGCGAGCAGCGGGTTGTCGGTTGCGAGAGCGCCGGCGGGGCTCAACAGCAGCGCTCCCAGACCGAGACAAGCGGCGAAAGACTTGGACATTTCATGGCTCCTGAGTGTGGGAAATCGAGATCCTACGTCCGGCCCGTCGGCGCAAGGCAACGCCACCCGGCAGCGAGCCGTTCGCGAAGGATACGAAATATTCGGTCCCAGGGTTGCGCGGCGAGCGGAGGGAAGGCCCGCGACGGCCGGCCAGCGGCCGTCGCGGAAAGAACCGGCGTCTACTCCTCCGCCGACGGCGCGGAGGCGGAGCCGATGGCGGTCGCCACGACCTGGCCGCGTATCTCGCCGCCGGGGAAGAGGTCGGTGTGCACGTTGACATACGTCACGCCCTGAAGAATGCCGCGCGTGACCTCGAATATGTTGCCGGCGTTGACTCCTTGAGCGAGCGCGCCGGCGCCGACGTTCTCGGCGGTGATGGTGCCGGTGATCGTGGCGGGGGCCGGCGGGCAGGCCTGGGTGCCGGCCGGGCCGTTCCCCAGGTTACTGCACAGGAAGATCATGATGCCGCCGTTGACGCCCGCCTGGCCGAAGTGGATGTGGGACTGGGTGACGTTGCCGTCCGTCTTCTCGTAGCTCAGCTCGTACTCGATGGTACTGCGCTCTTCGTCCATCGTGGCGCTGAACTCGGCCAGGGCGAACGTCGACAGGGCGGGGACCTCCGAGCGGGGGAACATCTTCGCGAACAGGTCCCACTGCGCCTCGGCGGGTGCGGCGGGTAGGAGGGTAAAGGCTGCGAGCAGCACGGCGGCGTAACGCATCTTCAGCATGGGACTACCTCCTTGTAGAACGGGTTGATGTTCGACTTCAGGCGGAAGGTCTCTCTGCATGCACGAGTGCCGGCATGTCGACCGGGGGGCGGTGCGCTTCCTGACTCGGAGTGGGGCGGCGCCGGCGGTCGAAGGCCGGTAGCTCGATGGTAGTCTGCTCGCGCGCCGAGCGCAGCAGTGCCTGGACCACCCGGACGTCGGCCAGACCCTCGCGGCCGTTGGGCTCGGGATCGCTGCCCCGGCGGATGCAATCCGCGAAATACACCAACTCGGGTGCGAACTGGTCACGCTTGGCGTAGGTGGCACGCTGCGTGCGGTCGCCGATCGTCCATTGCAGCTTGAGCGCCTCGGCATATTCGTAGGCGGGATCCAGCCTCAGTCTGCCGCGCGTGCCCTCGATCTCGTACCAGCCGGCGTCGGCGGCGCCGGCGGCGCAGACGAAGCTGGCCAGGCGCTCGTCGGGAAAGCGCATCGTCGCGGCGAGCATCTCGTGGGTATCGGCGAAGCGTTCCTCGCCGTTGTTGGCGGTCAGGGCTTGGACCTCGAGCGGCTCGGCGGCGAACAGCGCGCGCGCCGCGTTGATGCAGTAGACGCCGATGTCGAAGACCGGCCCGCCGCCGAGCTCCGGAGCGAGCAGGCGAATGTTGCCCTCGCGCACCTGCATGCTGAAAGAGGCGTTGAAGTGACGCAGCTCGCCGAGCTCGCCGCCCCGCACCAGCTGGATGGCGCGGAGGTTGGCGCGCTCGAAGTGCAGGCGGTAGGCGGTCATCAGCCGCACGCCGTTGCGTTCGGCGGCCTCGATCATCTCGATACAGTCCGACTCGGTGACCGCCAGCGGCTTCTCGCACAGGATGTGCACGCCGGCTTCGGCGGCGGCGATCGTGTAGTCGCGGTGCAGGTGATTGGGCAGGGCGATGTAGACGGCGTCGACTTCGCGCAGACACTCGGCATACTGCTCGTAGGAGTAGGCCAGCGGCACGTCGTAACGAGCCGCGAGCTCGCGCAGTTTCTCGCCGTCGCCCGAAACCAGTGCCCGCAGCGCCGAGTTGCGGCGCGCGTTGCGAAATGCCGGCAGCACCGCAGCCTGAGCGATGTAGCCCAGGCCAACGACCGCCCAACGAATGGGAGACCGGCGCGGCGTCACGAGAACCTCCAGCGGCCCCGGGCCGATGCCTTTCTGCTGGACATACCTACCTCCGCCCTGATGGCCTGCAAGTGGCAGGCCGGGAGCTGCGGGCAGGAATTTCCGACCGCTCAGCGCTCGGCGGGGAGGCGGCTGGCGTCGAGACGGGGCACGACACGCAGCGCGTTGGCGTAGTAGAGCTTGCGCAGCACGGCGTCGGGCAGGTCCAGGCCGTAGAGTCTTCCAGAAGGCATGGCGGCGGCGGTAGTAGGGGAAGTAGTCGTCGGCGGTCTCGAGGATGCGGAAGTAGGTGGGGTATTCGCTCGGCTGCCAGGAATCCTTGCCGAACATCACGCGGTCCTGGTAGCGCACCATCCAATCGTGGGCGAAGCGCGGCTGGCGGCCGAGCTCGGCCAGCACCGCGCCGATCTCGGTCATCACGTTGGGCACTCGATCGAGCAGCGTGCCGAGCCGGCCGAGATCGTTGCCGAGCCAGCCGAGGTGGGCGTTGATGAAGTGGTTCGGGGTGGCGCCGGAAGAGCGCGTGCTGTTCGGCGATCAAGGTGCTCCCAGTCGGGATGTCGTGCGCGGGGTCGCGCCAGCGGCCGGGGATCTCGATCAGCTCGTAGAGCCGCTCGTTGTTCTTGTCCTTCGGCTGCCAGAAGGGCGCTGGATCGGCGGTGTGGATCAGCACCGGGATGCCCAGCCGCGCGCAGGCGGCGAAGACCGGGTCGAGCCGCGGATCGTCGACGCGGATCGCGCGCCCTGCCGCGTCGCGGTGTCCATGCCGAGTCCCTTGTAGATCTTGAGCCCGCGCGCGCCGGCCGCGACGTCGGCCTCGAGCTCGGCGACCGCCGCCGCGGCCCAGCCCGGGTCACCGACGCCCTGCCACTCGACGTTGGTGAAGTGGACGAAGCGGCCCGGCGCGACGCGCTCGGTGAGCGCGATGAGGTCGCGCAGGTAGGCGGGCTCTCCGAGCCGGAATGCTTCGGCTGCCGCGGCATCGGTCGACGCGTCGAAAACCGCGGCCGGAGAGATTGACCATGACCGCCATGTTCATGGCGTCCATCGCCGCGACCAGCTCGCGCACCTTGGCCTCCGAGTCGAGGTCGAACTGGTGGTTGTGCACGTCGACGAACGGGTAGCGCCCTCGCTCGACCGGGTGCTGCGGCACGACCAGCGTCTACGGCGGGTCGTAGTCCATGAACGACACCGCCGCAGGATCCGCCGGCTCCGGCTTGGCAGACTCCTGCGCGGCGAGGGCGACGGCGAGACAGCACACGGCGGCAATCGTCACAGCCAGGCGGCGCGTTGGCATGGGCGCGATCCTAGCCTGGAGTTGTCGCTAGCCATCTGTAAGGGGATGAACGCGATGTGGAGCTAGACTGTTTCGTGGATGAGTGAAGCGCCGGTCATCGCCTGCCGCCTGGACCTGCTCGACGCCGGCGAGCGCCACCGCGAACAGGAGTTGCTTCGGCGTGCGCGCAGGGCGTTCGGTCCGCCCGTGGAGACCACTAGCGGCTTCCGCCTGCCGGTGCCGCCGGAGCTGCTCCCGGAGTTGGCGAGCTTCTGGCGCTCGAGCGCCGTTGTTGTCCGTTCCTCGCCTTCAGCCTGGAGATCGCGGCGCAGCAAGGCGAGGTGACGCTCCACATCCACGGCGGGCCCGGGGTCAAGGCCTTCGTGGCGCAGACCTTCGGCGGACCGGCTAGAAGGCGTTGACGTCGGCGCGCCCGCAGTAATTTCCGGGCTGGTTGTGGTAGCGCCGGCTCTTGCCGGTTTGGGTGTCGCGCACGTTCACCCAGTACTCGACATCCGACAGCGCGCCGAAGAAAACCCAGAAGCGGTTGTTGATCGCGCGCCCGTCGAGGACCTTGACGACCAGCTCGAGGTTGCTGGCGTCGAAGAACCAGAAGTAGCCCGACTCCGCGGTGGCCGGCACCGCTCGTCCGACACCGCTCGAGCCGTCATGGGCCACTCGCCACTCGATGTCGATCGCGAAGCGTCCATTGCGTAGACAAAGAGTGTCCGCGTCGGCCACGCAGGCTGCGGCGGCGGCGATCGTCGCCGCCGGTGTCTCCAAGCTCGTGGCCGGCTGTTCGGCTCCGAGACTGGCGGCGGAGAAGGCCGCCGTGTCGGCGCGGCCGCAATAGGTTCCGGGAGCGTTGTGATACTCGCGGCGAGCGCCGGTCGTGGTGTCGTCGACCGTCACCCAATACTCGACATCCGACAGCGCGCCATAGAAGAACCAATACTTCTGATTCAACGACCGGCCGTCGAGCGCCTTGACGATGAGCTCGACGTTGCCGGCGTCGAAAAACCAGAAGAGACCGGTTTCATCGGAGAAGGGCAGCGGATGGCCGAATCCGGTGGCGCCGGTTTCGACATTGCGCCAGCGCACGGTGACCGCGAAGCGGCCGCCGCGCAGCAGCAGAGGCGGGGGCGGCGGGTCGGTGTGCGCGGCGATGAAGTCGCGGTAAACATCGAAGGAAGGCTTCGCGGAACCGTCGGCGCGCAGCAGCCCCCAGCCGTTGGGATCGGCGCTCGGAGAGTCGCGCAGCTCGTAGACGAAAAGCTTGTCGACCCAATCACGGCCGGCGACGCCGTCGAACCAGGTCGCCAGGAAGCCGTCGAGATGGTTGGCTTGCGTGTTCTCGCCGAGTTTCTTCGATGCCCAACCCGTCTCGTCGAGCCAGAAGGGTTGGCCCAGCCAGCCTGCCTCGGTGAGCACTTCCTTGACCGACGGCGTCCAGATATCCCACAGCGCCGGGTTGCCGCCGAAGGGTGTCGGGCTCTCGAGCTTGCTGGTCAGATCGCCAGGTCCGTCAGGGTCGTAGAGGTGATGGGTCGCGAAATCGAGTTTGTCGCCGGCCTGTAGCAGTACCTCGAGCAGCCAGAAGTACCAGTCGGCGGACTCGAGATGGGCCAGCGCCGGCCCGCCCACCTGGGCGCCGGCGTCGGCGGCGCGGATCGCGTCGGCGCCCGGTTCGAGGATTCGCTCCACGTACTGGGCGAGCGTGCCGGCGAAGAAGTGCGGTTGGTTGGGCTCGTTCCACAGCTCCCAATGGCGCACCCGCCCGCGGTAGCGCTGGGCAGCCCGGAAGCAGAAGTCTTCCCAGTCGGCGACGCTGCGCGGCACGCCGTTCAACGAGGGACCGTCGGTGGCCCAGGCCGGGGTGTAGGCCAGGATGCCGAGCACTGAAAGACCGCGCAGCTCCGCCGCTTGGACGATGGCGTCGTAGACCGACCAGTCGAAGTGGTTCTGGCTGGTTTCGACGAGCGCCCAGACGAAGTCGATGCGCACCCAGCCGATGCCGGCCGCCGCCACGCGATCGAACCCGAGGACGAGGTCGGCGCCCGCCGGAGCATGGGCGTTGACACCGAAGCGCGAGGAGTCTTCGCCGCGGGCAGTCGGCGAAGCGAGCGAAGTGAACGCGAGCGCCAAGCCCAGCGCGATACGTCGTATCACGATGTTCAGGATAGCAGGGCGCCGCTCTGCTGTGGCCCCAGCCCAATCGGGGAAGCCGTTCAGGAGCTGGCCGCCCGGGCCGCGAGCAGCGCCACGGCGCGCACCAGCGCGGCCGGCTCGACCGGCTTGCCGAGATGGAGGTCGAAGCCGGCGGCGAGCGCCCGCTCGCGGTCCTCCTCGCGGCCGTAGGCGGTGAGCGCGATCGCCGGCAGGCCGCGCAACGACGGCCGCGCCCGTACCGCGGCGATGAGGTCGTAACCGGTGGTGGTCGGCATGGCGATATCGCTGAGCAGCACATCGGGCGCCGCCAGTGCCAGCCGGGCAAGCGCCTCGACCGCGCCGCCAGTGACTTCCACCCGCGCGCCGGCGCGCCGCAGCGAGCGGGCCAGGAGCTCGCGCGTGTCCTCGTCGTCGTCCACCACCAGGACGCCGACGCCCTCGAGGCTGGGAGCCGGCTCGCCGGCCGAGGGCGCCGCCGGCTCGAGGCCGCCGCGCATGAGGACGGCGCGTTCGGCAGCGAGCGGCAAGCGCACGGTGAAGACCGCCCCCTGCCCGGGCCCGGCGCTGGCTGCGGCGACGGAGCCGCCGTGCAGCTCGACCAGGTGGCGCACCAGGGCGAGTCCGATGCCCAGCCCGGCGTGCTCGCGGCTGGCGCTCGGGGCGCCCTGGCGGAAGCGCTCGAAGACGTGGGGCAGGAGATCCGCCTCGATGCCGATACCGGTGTCGCTGACTTCGAGCCAGGCCTCGGCGTCGTCGTGGCCCAGGCGCACGGTCACCGCGCCGCCCCGCGCCGTGAACTTGACCGCGTTGGTGAGCAGGTTCCAGAGCACCTGCTGCAGGCGCTCGCCGTCGGCGAGCAGCGGCACCGTCCGCGGCTCGAGTTTCCACTCCAAGCGTACATCCTTGGCCTCGGCGGTCGGGCGAATCGCTTCCACCGCGTCGCTCACCGCGCGCTGCAGGTCGAGCGGGCGCATATCGAGCCGCAGCTTGCCGCTGACGATGCGCGAGGTGTCGAGGAGCTCCTCGACCAGCTGCGACTGCAGGCGGGTGTTGCGCTCGATGACCTCGAGAGCGCGCTCGCGGCCGGGAGCGTCCAGGGCACCGTCGCGCAGCAACCGCACCCAGCCGAGGATGGCGTTGAGCGGATTGCGCAGCTCGTGCGAGACCGTGGCCAAGAACTCGTCCTTGCTGCGGCCCATCTGCTCGGCTCGGCGCGCCGCCTGGTCTCGCTCCCGCTGTCGGGCGGCGAGAATGACGCCCGCCTCGCGCAACCGTTGCGCCAGCTCGTCGATCTCCTTGATTCGAGAGGGCTGCGGGTCGACCGGCTCGCCGCGCGCCAGCCGGGTCGCGGCGGCCGCGCCGCCGGCGAGCGCGCGGGTCAATTGCCGCCCGTAGAGGAGCGATGACGCCAGGCCGAGCGCCAGAAACGCGATGCCGATGCCGGCCATCTGGATGAGCGAGCGGCGGCGCATGGCATTGATGCCTCGGGCCGGCATCTCGAGCGCCACCGTCCAGCCAGTGCGCGGCGAGCGGCTGAGCGAGGCGTACGCCGCTTCTCCGCGCACCGCGCCTCGCCAGCTCCCTTCGTTCATCAGCCGCGCGGCGGCGGCGAAGTCATCGCCGGCGTAACTGCCCGTGGCCGCCTCTTCCTCCGGCGTGCTGGCGATCGCACGCTGGTTGGCGTCGATCAGGGTTACCACGCCGTCCTCCGGCACGTTTTGCCGGTGGAGCACCGTCAGCAGCGCCGCCGGGCGGATCTCGGCGGCGAGGGCGGCGGCGGGCTCGCTGCCGCGCAGGGGCACGGCGACGGCGATGAGCAACGAGCCGCTCTTCGGATAGAGGTCGGATACCGCGTAGCGGTCCCCGGCGAGGGCCAAGGCGACCGCCTGGTTCTCGAGGGTCGCGCCGGGCCTCGGCGCCGCCTCTGCGGTATCCAGCAACACTCTGCCGTGGGCATCGATCAGCAGGATCGACTGCCAGTTGGGCTGGCGCGCAAGCAGGAGCAGCACCTTGGCGCGCGTGACGCCGAGGTCGGCTTCGGCGAAGGATTCGAGCGCCGCCAGGGTGGAGAGCGCCGTGGCCGCAGCGTCGATTTCCTGATCGACGGCGACGGAGATAGACCGCGTCAGGTCGACGTTCTGGTCGTCGAGCGCCGCCAGCTGGCGTTGCCACGAACGCCACACCAGGAGCGACGAAAAGATCGCAATCGGCGCTGCGATGGCGAGCACCAGGACGGAGAGGAGAGAGCGGAGTCCGAAACGACGTTGCGTCACTAGAGGTCCGGGCCCGCGCGCCGTTCGCAGCGCGGGCTGCGTCGCAGTGTAGCCCAAAGGCGCTTGCCCACCCTCCGGGGCCGGGGACCGATTCTTGCATTCCTCGCCGGTTCGAAGGAGGAGACATGGCCCGATCCAAGCCCGCTACCGCCGCCGCGACCGACCGCGAGAGCCTCGTCGCTCACCTCAACGAGGACTTGGCCCGCGAATACCAGGCGATCATTGCCTACGTCGTCTACTCACAGGTGCTGAAAGGCGCCCAGTACATGGCGATCGCCGAGGAGTTGGAGCTCCACGCCGGCGAGGAGCTTGCCCACGCCATCACCATCGCGCAGCAAATTGATTATCTGGGTGGCAAGCCGACCGTCGAGCCCAAGGCGGTGCGCATGTCCGAGAAGCCGCGCGACCTGCTGCGCTTCGACCTGGAGAACGAGGCCGACACGATCCGCAATTACCGGCGGCGGGTCCGCGAATGCGAAGCGCTGGGAGAGTACGCCATGGCCGAGCACATCCGAGAGATCCTCAAGGCCGAGCAGGAGCACCTCATCGATCTGGCGACCGCGCTCGGCGAAGACCCGCCGAGAATCGACGACTGAGCAGCGCCTAGGTACTCGGCGGCGAAGCCCCGGGCCGCGAGCGGACCTGCCGCAAATCGTCCTCGGTTTCCGATTCGCGGTCGGGTCCCGAGCTCCACAGCCGGTACCCCTCCTCGGCGGACTCGTAGCCGTAGTCGGCGCCGTCGAAGGGATCGCGCGGCATCGGCTCGCTGGGATACGTCTCCTCCCAGAGCTCGATCAGGGCGTCGAAATCATAAGGGTACTCGCCGGCCGCGGTGGCGTGGCCGTCGATCAGGTCGGCGAGGCGGCGCAGGTCGTCCTCGGCCTGGTGTCGTGCCGCTTCCTCGCCGATCGTCGCCACCAGCGGTTCGACCTCCGCCTCCTCCTCGCTCGGCTCTTCTTGCGTGGCTGTGCTGCCCACCGAGTCGAGACGCCTGGCGGCGGCGGCGAGGTCGGCCAGCTTCGAGCCGGCGAACGCGACGATCAGACCGCCGGCGAGCATCGGCACCAGGCAGCCGAGGCCGAGCAGGCCGAGCGCGCGCGCCGGGCCGCGGCCGGCTGGCGCGGTCTGGCGCGCCAGATCCTGGTCGAGCGCCGCCACCCGTTCGGCGAGCGTGGGGTAGGTGGAGAGCCAACGGCCGATCGTCATCCAACCCGTGTCGAGGTCCTGGCGCTGGGCGACGAAGCTCTCGAGATCGACGCGCGGGCCGTGCTGGCCGCCGGCGGCGAGGATCGTCAGGCCGCGCAGGGCTCCGGCGCGATCGCCGCACAGCGCCGCGCCCCAGCGGTCGCAAGTGAGCTCGCGCGCGCGCGAATACGCCGCGCCGAGGAAGGGAAAGAACATGCCGGGCGCGATCAGGATGTGCCAGTTGAGATGTCCCTGACGCAGGTGGCCGATCTCGTGACCGATCACCATGTCGCGCGCCGCGCGGTCGTTGCCGCAGGCCTCGAGCAGGTCGCTGAACAGCACGATCATGCGGCCGCGCAGGAACTTGGTCGCGAAGGCGTTGAGCGATCCTCCAGCCTGCATGACGTAGGCGGCCGGCACCTCCTGCAGGCCCGAGGCGAGCGCCAGCTCACGCACCCGGCGGTCGAGGTCGGGGAACTGCTTGGGTCCGATGCGCACTCCGCTGCCCCGCACGTGGACGATGAAGAGCAGATGAATGAAAAAGAAGCTGAGCGCGATCAACACCGCATATATCGCACCGAAGATCGAGAACACGATCGCCGTCCACATCATCAACGACGCCAGCAGCACGAGCACGAAGAGCGGCTGCTCGGTCGGCCACGGGGCGACGTGGACAGGGCTGGCAACACTGCCGGCGGCGGTCGAAACCGGGGCTTCGTCGTTCACAGGACGTCTCCTTGGGCGAGAATCGCCCGTACCTTATTCGATTTCGCGCCCAGCGGGGCGAAAGAGGTCGGTCATGGGAGAGAGGTCTCGAGTAGCGCGATTGCCGCGTGCGGTGTGGTGTATCGCGGCGCTCTCGGCGGTGCTCCACCTGGCGACGGCGGCGATGTATCCCATCTTCCGCGACGAGTTCTACTACCTCGCCTGCGCCGAACGGTTGGCTTGGGGCTACGTCGATCATCCGCCGCTGTCGATCGCGCTGCTGGCGGTGCTGCGCCTGCTCTTCGGCGCCTCGCTGTGGGCGCTGCGCATCGCGCCGGCGCTGGCCGGGGCGGCGCTGATCGTGCTCGCCGCGCAGCTGGCGCGGCGTCTGGGGGGCGGCGCCGTCGCGCAGACGCTCGCCACGCTCGCCGTCGCGATCGCGCCGCAGTACCTCGGCATCTTCGGCTACTACTCGATGAACGCGCTCGACCTGGTGTGCTGGTCGCTGCTCTTACTGCTCGTCCTGCGACTCGAGGAGACCGGGGAGCGGCGGCTCTGGCTCGGCCTCGGTGCGCTCCTCGGCCTCGGCCTGCTCAACAAGCTCAGCGTCCTGTTCTTCATCGTCGGCCTGGCGGCGGCGCTGCCCTTCAGCCGGCTCCGGCGTGACTTGCGACAGCGCGAGCCCTGGCTCGGGGCTCTGCTCGGGGCGGCGATCTTCCTGCCCCATGTTCTCTGGCAGGTCGCCAACGACTGGCCGACCCGGGAGTTCGTGCGCAACGCACAGGAGGGAAAGATCGTGGCGCTGGCGCCCGGGGAGTTCTTCCTGGCGCAATTGCCGCAGATCCATCCGCTCAACGCGCTGCTCTGGGTGACCGGCCTCGGCTGGGTGCTGGCGAGCCGCCGCGGGCGGCGCTTCCGCACCGTGGGCATCGTGTTTCTCACCGCCTTCGCCGTCATGGCGCTGCAGCGCAGCAAGCCCTACTACCTCGGGCCGGCGTTCCCGGCGCTGCTCGCCGCCGGGGCGGTTGCCTTCGAGCCGTGGCTGGCAACGAGACGGAAGCTGCGTTGGACGGTTTTCGCGTTATGGACGGTGGCGGGCCTGGTGGTGGCGCCGCTCGCCATGCCCATCCTGCCGGTGGAGCGCCTTCTGGCTTATCAGCGCGCGTTGGGAATCGAGCCCGGTACGGACGAACGCCACGACATGGGACCGCTGCCGCAGTTCTTCGCCGACCGCTTCGGCTGGCGCGAGATGACTGCCGAGGTGGCGCGGGTGTACCACACCCTGCCGGAGGCGGAGCGTCCGCACACCCTGATCGTCACCGCGAACTACGGCGAGGCGGGCGCGCTCAACCACTACGGACCGGCGCTCGGCCTGCCGCGGGCCGCGAGTCAGCACAACAACTTCTACCTGTGGGGACCGGGCGAACTCGACGGCGTGACCACGGTCATCACGGTGGGCATGGAGGCCGAGGGTCCCGGTCAGGTTTTGTCGAGCGTGGAGCCGGCCGGGCGCGTGGTGGCGCCCTACGCCATGCCCTACGAGACTCGCCACCCGATTCTGGTCTGCCGCGGCTGGACGGTCGAGCCGACTGAGGCGTGGCGGCGGGGGCGCCACTACGACTAGGTCAGAGCTCGGCGAGCAGCTCGACGATCTTTCCCTCGAGCTCGCGCGCGGCGGGCTCGTCCGGGGCGTACTGGCCGCCCGGGTGGATGTAGCGGATCACCCCGCGCCCGTCGATCAGAAAACTGACGCTCGTCCAACCCCGGTCGCCAGTGTCGAGCCACCAGCGATGCAGCGTCTTCCAATCGGTGTCGATGGCGAGCGGGAAACGAAAGCCGAAACTCTTGGCGTAGCGAGCCACGTCGGCGGGTTCCAACGGGGCATCGCGCTTGTGGTGATAGAAGCCGACGATTTCCAAGCCGCGGCCGGCATAGCGGCTATGGAGCTCGTTGAGGGTTGGCGCCGAGGCGGCGCAGAACGGGCAGTCGGGCGCCGTCCACCACCGCACCAGCACCACCTTGCCACGCAGGTCCGCGAGGCGCAGAGGTGGCGAGTTGATCCACTCGGTGACCTCCCACTCCGCGGCCGCTTTTCCGACCGGATCCGCCGCCGACACGGGCACCGTCGAGCCGAAAAACGCGACCATCAGAAGCACCATCGCCGCCACGCCCCCATCGTAGCAATCAAATTCGGGGTCAGGTCTTGAAATGACAGTTATTTCAAGACCTGACCCCCTGACGTTTTTTGGCGAGGGGGCGCGAGGGTTTTCGCATAGGCTGCGCGCGCCGTGACGTCGAATCAGGACCCTCCCACCGCCGAATCGTCTCGGCCTTCACTGGTGCGCGCGTTGGGGCGCTGGACGCTCGCGGCGTTGGTGGTGAACTCGATCATCGGCAGCGGAGTTTTCGGACTGCCCTCGGTGATCAGCCGCTTGCTCGGTCCGCTGGCCCCGTGGGCCTGGCTCGCGGGCGCCGCCGGCAACGGGCTGGTGATGCTGTGCTTCGCCGAAGTGGCATCGCGTTTCAGCGGGGCCGGGGGCGCGTATCTCTACGCACGCGAGGCGCTGCCGCGCTGGCTGGCGATTCAGGTGGGATGGCTGGCGCTCCTCACCCGGCTTTCGGCCGCGGCGGCCGGAGTGAATCTTTTCGTCGTCAATCTAGAGGAGTTCTGGCCGGAGGCCGCGCGCCGCGATGTGCAGATCGCGGTGCTGACGCTCCTCCTCGTAGGTCTCGCCGCGATCAACTACCTGGGCGTGGTCCGCGGCGCCGCGTTCTCCAACGTTTTCACGGTCGGCAAACTGGTGCCGCTCGCGATCTTCGTGCTCGGCGGCGCCTGGTACCTGAGCGCGCACGGCCCGACGACGGCGCCGGCGGTGGTCGAGGCGGGAGCAGCGGAGTGGCTGCGCGCCTCGCTGCTCATCGCGTTCGCCTATGGAGGTTACGACGGCGCGATGCTCGCGATGGGCGAAGCGCGCAACCCGCGGCGCGACGCGCCGTTCGCGCTGATCGTGGCGATGATCTTCCTGGCGATTCTCTACACCACGGTCCAGTTGGTGGTGGACGCGACGCTCCCCAACGCCGCGGCGAGCGCGCGGCCGCTGGTCGACTCCGCTCGCCTCACCCTCGGACCTTGGGGAGGCGGCCTGCTCGCGGTCGCCGCGCTGATCTCCGTGGTCGGCTACCTGGGAGCGAACTTCCTCAACGCGCCGCGCCTGATGTTCGCCATGGCCGAGCACCACGACGTGCCGGACTCGCTGCGCCGGGTGCACGCCAGTTTTCACACCCCGCACATCGCCATCCTGCTCTTCGCCGCGGCGGTCTGGGCCCTGGCGCTCTACGGCAACTTCGAATGGAACGCCATGCTGTCGGCGGTGGCGCGCCTGCTGGTGTACGGCTGCACGTGCAGCGCGTTGCTGCTCCTGCGGCGGCGCGATCCGGACGGCGCCCGGCTGCGCCTGCCGGGCGGCGCCGTGTTCGCATGGCTGGGCATCGCCTTCTGCGTGCTCCTGGCCTCGCGCATGGGAAGAGCGGAACTGACCGTGCTGGCGATCGCCAGCAGCGTGGCGCTCGCTCATTGGGCGCTGGTGCGTCGTCGCGCCTAGACCGGCGGGCCCAGAGCGTCGAGCTCACGCCGGACGTCGGCGGCCGCCGGATAGAAGGGCGACGGACTCTTCTCCAAGATCTCGAGCGAGCGACGCAGCAGCGGCGCGGCGTCGGCGGGCCGCCCCTGCAGGGCACGCAGGCGTCCGAGCGTGAAGAGCGATTGGCCGGTGTTGCGGTGCTCCGGCGAGAGCTTCTTCTCGCGGATCGCGAGCCCCCGCTCGATCCAAGGCTCGGCTTCGGTGAGGCGTCCCTGATCGAGAGCCAGCAGGCCGAGGTTGTTGAGCGTCAGCGCCACTTCCGGGTGGTCCGGACCGAGCACCTGCTCACGCCGCATGAGGGCCTCACGCAGGAGGCTCTCCGCCTCGGCGAGCTTCGCCGGATCGCCGCGCGAGCCCCGGTAGAGCATCCAGCCGAAATTGTTGAGGCTCATCGTGGTCTGCGGGTGATCGTCGCCCAGCAGCTTGCGGCGCAGAGCGAGAGCCCGGCGGTGGACCGGCTCGGCCGCTTCCCAGTTTTCCTGGTCGGAGTAGACACTCGCCAGATTGTTGAGCAGGCCCGGCAGCTGGGTGTCCTCTGGCGCCACCCGCTCGATGATGGCGATGGCGCGGCGGTAGGTGGCTTCGGCTTCGTTCCAGCGGCGGAGCTCGCGTTGCACCGACGCCAGATTGCCGAGCGAGAGCGCCACCTTGAGGTCGTCAGGGCCGAGCGCGCGCTCGCGGATCTCGAGCGTGCGTTGCAGCAGCGGCAGGCCGGCGGCGTTCTGGTCCTGGAGGAAATACACCCAGGCTCTGGTTTCGAGACTGGTGGCGACATCGAGATCGTCCGGCCCCAGGACGCGCTGGCGCAGCGCCAGCGCCTGATCCGCCATGTCGGCCGCGCGATCGTAGAGACCGAGGCCGATGTAGACGGTGCCGATGGTGTCGAGCAACTTGGCGCGGACCAAGGGCTGATCGGCGAGTTGGTGCTCGAGCTTGGCGGCGCCGGCGTCGAGGATCTCGCGCGCCGTCACCGTGCTGCCGCGCGCCTGGCTGGGGTCGGACACTTTGAACAGGTCGACCATGAAATCCGAGACCTGTCGCGCGGTCTCCGCTTCGCGGTTGGCGCGCGCGGCTTCGTGGCGCGAGCGCACCAATCCCCAACCGAGGCTCGTCGCGACCAGCAAGACTGCCGCGGCGCTGCCGAGAATGAGCAGACGATGACGGCGGGCGTAGCGTCGCACGCGGTAACCGACGGTCGGCCGCCGAGCCTCGACCGGCTCGTTGGCGAGGTAGCGCTGGATATCGCGCGCCATCTCTTCCGGCGAGCCATAGCGGCGGTCGGGGTCCTTCTCCAGCGCCTTGAGCACCACCCAGTCGAGGTCGCGCACCAGCGCCTTGCTCTGCTCGCTCGCCAGACTGTCGTCCGCGCGGACTTGACCGGCGATCAGCTCGGCGAGGCGGCGGCTCGGTCGCGGCGGCTCGACCTCGCGGATCATCCGCACCATCTGGTCGATCGGCGTCGCCGACAGGCGTTCGGCGTCGAACGGCGGCGCGCCGCACAGCAGCTCGTAGAGCAGGGCTCCGAGCCCGTAGACGTCGGTGCGAGTGTCGAGCGGCGGGCCGCCGAGCGTGCACTGCTCGGGGCTCATGTAACTCGGCGTGCCGACCAGAGTGCCGAGACGGGTGTGGTACAGATCCTCGGCGCCGTCGCTCGCCAGCGCCTTGGCGAGACCGAAGTCGATCACCTTCGGCACCGGGCCGTCCGGCTCGTTCGCGACCAGCACGTTCGACGGCTTGATGTCGCGGTGCAAGATGCCGCGCCGGTGCGCGTGCTGGAGGGCGGCGCAGACATCGAGGAAGATGCGCAGCCGCGCTTCCACCCCGAGCCCGTGGTGGGCCGCGTAGCGGGTGATCGGCGTGCCGGCGACGTGCTCCATCGCGAAGTACGGCGCGCCCTCGGCGGTGGTGCCGGCGTCGTAGATCTGCGCGATGTGGGGATGGTTCATCAGCGCCAGCGCCTGGCGCTCGGATTCGAAACGGTGCAGCACCTCTTCGCTGGGGAAGTTCGACAGCACCAGCTTGATCGCCACCTGCCGGCGCACTGGAGCGGTCTGCTCGGCGAGGTAGACCCGCCCCATGCCGCCGCGGCCGATCTCCTGGATCAGCCGGTAGGGACCGATCCAGGCCGGGGCTTCGCCGCGCCCGGAACGGGGAGCCGGCTCGGGCTCCGTCTGAGGGCGGGTCTGCGCACCCGCGTTGGCGGGTGTCAGCTCCTTGAGCGTCCGATCAGCCTTCGTCCATCCGATTTCGGGGAAGGATAGCAGCGGCGCCGTGTTACGATCCCGCCGCTCGCGGAGACAACATGGCGCAGAAAACGATCCTGGTCACCGGCGCTCTCGGACAGATCGGCTCGGAGCTGGTGCCGGAGCTGCGCCGCCGTTACGGTGACGAGCGCGTCGTGGCGTCCGACATCCGCATGCCGCCCGTGAAACCCCGGCGGACGCGCCCCCGCTCGACGACGGGCCGTTCGAGTTCCTCGACTGCACCAACATCCACATGCTGCAGGAGATGGTGCGGCGGCATCGACGTCGGCACCATCTACCACCTGGCGGCGCTGCTCTCGGCGACCTCCGAGAGCAAGCCGCACGTCGCCTGGGACCTCAACATGGGCGGCCTCTACCGGGTGCTCGAGGTGGCGCGCGCAGAACCGCTGCGCGGTCTTCTTCCCCAGCTCGATCGGCGCCTTCGGCCCCGGCACGCCGCAAGACCGCACGCCGCAGGACACCGTCCAGCGGCCGACCACCATGTACGGCGTCACCAAGGTGGCGGGCGAGCTGCTCTGCGACTACTACTACCAGCGCTTCGGCGTCGACACCCGCGGCTTGCGCTTCCCCGGCCTGATCTCCTACGGCGCGCCGCCCGGCGGCGGCACCACCGACTACGCGGTCGAGATCTTCTACGAGGCGCATCCGCCACCGGCACTACACCTGCTTCCTGGGGCCCGACACCCGCCTCGACATGATGTACATGCCGGACGCGCATGCGCGGCGTCGTCGAGCGTCATGGAGGCCGACCCGGCGCGGCTCGTGCACCGCAACGCCTTCAACGTCACCGCCATGAACTTCACGCCGGAGGAGCTGGCGGCCGAGATCCGCAGGCACATCCCGGACTTCACGATCGACTACGACGATCGACCCGGTGCGGCAGGCGATCGCCGACTCCTGGCCGAACTCGCTCGACGACCGCGCCGCCCGCGACGAGTGGGGCTGGGCCCCCGACTACGACCTCGCAGCGATGATCGCCGACATGCTCGAAAAGCTGCGCGGCAAGCTGCGAGCCGGCTGAGAGCCGCGGTCCGCGAGCCGCATTCCGTCGGAGAGACCGACATGCCGCATCGACCGACTCGCAGAGCTGCTCTCCGCCGAGCTGGCCGAGCTGCGCGAGCAAGGGCACTCGAAGGGCGACGAGCCGGTGGTCATCGAAAGTCCTGCCCGCCGGAGGGCGACCGCGGACCGCGCTACCTGCTCGCAGGGCGAGGGCGAGCGAGCCCTTCCTCAAGATGAACTCGAACAACTACCTCGGCATGTCGCTGCGGCCCGAGGTGCATCGCGGCCGAGGAAGAGGCGGTCGCGCGAGTTCGGCGCCGGCCCCGGCGCGGTGCGCTTCATCAGCGGCACCTACGGCGCGCACGTCGAGCTCGAGGCGCGGCTCGCCGCCTTCCACGGCCGCGAGGCGGCGATGATCTTCTGCTCCGCCTACGCCACGATGCTCGGCGTCTTCGTGCCGCTGGTCACGCGCCGAGACGGCGCTGATCAGCGACGAGCTCAACCACAACTGCATCATCAACGCCATGCGCCTGGCGCGGCCGCAAGGAGAAGCAGGTCTACCGCCACAACTCGACGTGGCCGAGCTGCGAGGCGCAGGCTCGTCGAGGCGGCGGCAAGGGCTGCCGGCGCGCGCTGGTGGTCACCGACGGCATCTTCTAGCATGCGCGGCGACCACGCGCCGCTCGCCGAGATCTGCAGGAGATCGCCGCGCGCTACGACGAGCGCTTTCCCGGAGAACGTGGTGCTGGTGGTGGACGACTCGCACGGCGTCGGCGCCTTCGGCGCCACCGGCCGGGGCACCGAGGAGTTCACCGGCGCGGCGCCGGTCGACATCCTGATCGGCACGCTGGGCAAGGCCTTCGGCGTCAACGGCGGCTACGTGGTCGGCAGCCGACGCTGCGTCGACTACCTGCGCGAGACGCGCCGCCGACGCTACATCTACTCGAACCCGATCACGCCGGCCGAGGCCGCCGCCGCCGCTGCGCGCCGTCGAGATCCTCGACAGCCCGCGCGGCCGCGAGCTGCTCGCCCACCTGCGCGGCGATGACCGCGCCGCTTCGAGAAGGGCTCGTGCGGCTGGGCTTCGAGACCCTTCCCGGCGAGCACCCGGTGGTGCCGCTGATGGTGCGCGACACCGCCGAAGACCAGCGCCGCTGGTCGCGCCACCTGCGCAGCAACGGCGTCCTCGCCACCGGCCTCAATTTCCCGGTGGTGCCGAAGGGCGACGAGACGATCCGCTTCCAGGTCTCCGCCGACCACACCCCCGCCGACATCGACGACGTCCTCGAGGTGCTTTCGCGCTTCGCCGAATAGAGGCGCCGCTTTTCGGTATGCTGCGCTGAGCGTGACCAAGAAAGCGCGGGTCGAGCCGGCGAAAGCCGGGCCGCGGCGTGCGAGGAAGCGCCCGGCGCCGCACGCGCTGCCGGCGCCCAGCCGGCGCCGGCGCGACCCGGCGCCTCGATTCCACCATCGGGTCACGGCTACAGCTCATCTCACAGGTCACCGACCGGTTGGTGCGGTCGCTCGATTTCGACGAGACGCTGCAAACCCTCATCGAGGGTGCCACCGACCTGCTGGGCGTCGAGCGTGGGTCGATTCTCATACTCGACGCGGAGAGCCGCTCGCTTTCCATTCGCGTCGCCAAGGGCCTCGATCCCGCGGTGGTCGCGACGACTCGCATTCCGCTCGGTGACGGCATCGCCGGGAGCGTCGCCGAGACCGGCGTGCCGCTGGTGGTGCAGGACATCCGCGAGTTGCCGCTGTGGCAGCAGTCGGTGGCGCCGGGGCAGCGTCACGACTACGACGACTTCTCGGCTCTCTGTGTGCCGCTCTCCATCCACGGCCGCATCCAGGGAGTCATGAACTTCAATCACAAGCGCGGCCGGCGGCCCTTCGACCAGCGCGACCTCGAGTTCGCGCTGTTGATCGCCAACCAGGCGTCGGTGGCCCTCTACACCGCGGTGCTCCATCAGCAGTATCAGAAGAAGGAGGCGCTCGACAGCGAGCTGCGCACCGCGCACGCCATTCAAGAGCGGCTGCTCCATCACGAGCCGCCGCAGCTGCCCGGGTTCTCCTTCGCGGCCACCTGCCGGATGTGCAATCAGGTGGGCGGCGATTACTTCGACTTCATCCCTCTCGCCAAGGGCAAGCTGGCGGTGGCGATCGGCGACGTCGCCGGCCACGGGCTCGGAGCGGCGCTGCTGGTGGCGGACGCACGGGCCGCGCTGCGGGGTCTGCTCAAGAGCGGCGCGACCATCGAGGAGTGCTTTTTCGAGCTCAACAATCTGCTCCACCAGGACACCGCGGCGGAGATGTACATGACCTTCCTCCTCGGTGTGCTCGACGGCCCCGCGCGCTGTTTTCAGTTCGTAACCGCCGGTCATCACATGCCGATCGTCTCGCGCCGCGGCAAGCCGCTGAAGCTGCCGCTCATGGGCTCCAACATTCCGCTCGGCATCCGCCGCGATCTCAGGTTCCTGGCCGAGGAGACGCTCGAGCTGGCGAGCGGCGACAGCCTGCTGCTCTACACCGACGGTGTGTGGGAGGCCACGGATCGCGAGGGCCGGCGCTTCGGCGCCGACCGTCTCCACGCCGTGCTCGCCGCCTGTGCCGAGCGCGGCGGCCAGGAAACCATCGACGCCATGCTCGACGCGGTGGCCCACCATCGCTGGGCTCCGGAAGCCGAAGACGATTACACGCTGGTCATCGCGCAGGTGCAGTAGCGCGTCTGTTTCCAGGGAAGCCTGAAGAAAGAAAGGCGCCGCGGCCCCGGCTGGGGCACGCGGCGCCGAAAAACGCCGGGCGCGCTGGCTAGCGCATCGCGCCGCGACGCGCGAGAACCTAGCTCTTGTCCCCCACCAGCAGCTCGTTACGCACCGACTTCACTCCGCTGGTGCGACGGGCGATGTCCTCCGCGCGCGCGCGCATCGACGCGGTCTCGACGCGGCCCGAGAGCGTGACCACACCGTCGCGGGTGTCGACGTCGATCGACAACGCCTTGACCTCCGAGTCGGCGGCGAAAGCAGTCTTCACCGACGCGGTGATACCCGCGTCGTCGATGTGGGTGCCCGCGCTGTCGCCTTCGCCGACGTGGATCTGATTCTTCACGCCGCGCACACCGTCCACCGCCCGCGCCAGGCGCTCGGTCTCGGACTTCTGGGCACTGGTCAAGACGTTGCCGCGGAGAGCGACCACACCCTCGACGGTGTCGACGTCGATCCCGAACGACTTGACGTCAGGGTCGGCGGCGAGCGCAGCCTTGACTCCGGCGGTGATGGTGGCGTCGTCTACCTGTTGTCCTGCGGTCTGGGTCGACGAGCAGCCGGCAGCGACGATCGCCGCGAAGGCGAGCGCGCCTCCGGTCTTGATGAGTCTGCGAAAGTTCATGCTCTTGCTCCTTTCAGGCGGCACGGTCGGCCGCTAGTAGCGTTCTTTGGTCGTTAAAAGCAAGGCTCGTGCCCTTGCCGAGCGGTGGCGACAAGATGTTGATTGGAAGAGGCTTCCTGTCGCGGGGCCGGCATGCAGGTGGTGCCCGGCGGTAAGTCATTCCGGCGACGAACATTGCCCCGCGAAGAGCGCGGCGTTACCATCGAACGAGGAAATGAGGCCTGCGTGAGCCCCGCCCCAGCCAACTTCAGCGAGAAGCTGCGCATCCTGCAGCTCGAGACGCTCTACGACCTCGCCTTGGCTCTGCATGCGCAGCGCAGCGAGGACGAGCTGGTCGAGGAGCTGCTGCAGCGGGTGTGCGCGATCCTGGATCCGGCCGCAGCGGTGGCGGTGACCCGCGACGGATACGGCGGCGCGCGGGCTTCGGCCACAGTCGGCTTCGAGGACCGGTGCCGGCCCCCACCGACCTGCTCGCCGATCCGCTGTGGCGGGAGTTGCTGCAGACCGGCCGGCTCCTCGAGCGCTCGGAGGGTGAGCTCGCCGGCCGGCCGTTTCGCGAGCTGGTGGCGGCGCCATCTGCCTATCGCGGCGTCTTCCTCGGTTACGTGGCCTTGATCGACAAGGAGGAGCGAGGCGGCGAAGGCTCGTCGTTCTCGGCCGACGATCGGCGCTTCCTCGATTCGGTCGCCGCGCTCGCCGGCGTAGCGCTGGACGCCGCGCGCCAGGTCGAGCGGCTGGAGACCCAGCGCGAGCAGCTGGCGGAAGAGAACAAGGCGCTGCAAGCGGCCGCCTGCTCGACGAAGTGGCGGGCCGCCGCATCGTCGCCCACGCGCGCGCCCATGCGGCGGGCGCTCGAGATGGTCGAGCGCGTCGCGCCGCGCGGCGTGTCGGTGCTGCTGCGCGGCGAGAGCGGCACCGGCAAGGAGCTGGTCGCGAAGCTCATCCACCTGCTCTCGGGCCGCAGCGGTCCGCTGGTGGCGCTCAACTGCGCGGCGCTCCCCGAATCGCTCCTCGAGAGCGAGCTGTTCGGCATCGAGGGCGGCGTCGCTACCGGCGTCCAGGCGCGGCGCGGCAAGTTCGAGCTGGCCGCACGGCGGGACGCTCTTCCTCGACGAGATCGGCGACATGGAGCCGCCAGCTCCAGGCCAAGCTGCTGCGCGCCCTGCAGGAGCGCGAGATCGTGCGCATCGGGGGCCAGCGGCCGATCCCGGTCGACGTGCGCCTGGTGGCGGCGACGCACCGCGATCTGGAAGCTCTGGTCGCCGACGGCCGTTTCCGCGAGGACCTCTACTACCGATTGAAGGGTGTCGAGATCGAGCTGCCGCCGCTGCGCGAGCGCCGGGAGGACATTCCGCACCTGGTGCGCTACTTCGCCGAGGAGTTCAGCCGGCGCGAGCGCATCCCGCTGCCGCCGTTCGGCAAGCGAAGCCCTGGCGCTGCTCCTGGCCTACGACTATCCCGGCAACGTGCGCGAGCTGCAGAACATCGTCGAAGGCGCGGTCTCGCTTGCCGACGGCAAGGTCGAGGCCGACCTGGTGCGCTCCCTCCTGGGTGCGCCGGGTCAGACGGGTCCGGAGCCGCTCGACCTGCCGACGGTGGAGAAGCGCCACATCCAGAAGGTCCTTCGGCTCACCGACGGCAACAAGACCGCCGCGGCCAAACTCCTGGGTCTCGATCGCCGCACCCTCCTGCGCAAGGGTTATTGAACACTCGTGCGACAATTTGCCCATAGCGAGGCGTAAAGTCCCTTTTGAGCTCGGCCTGCAGCCCAGATGGCCTGTTGCGCGGCCATCGATGCGTATCCTGCCATCTGACTGTCGCATTTTGTCGCAAGCGACCTGCGACATGTCGCCAGAGCTGATTCGGCGTCGCCTTAATTAAACCCATTGTTTCCAAATAGTTGGCTTAACGCTGAAGCCCGCTGCCGGGTCTGGCAGAGCCCTTGCCTTTCCGATGGTCGCCAGGTCAGGGAGGAGCGTCATGCTAGACTCGATTCGCAAGGCCGTCATAACTATTCCGGAGGTGCCTCTCCAGGCTGTGTTGTCAGCCGGAGCGGTGGCGAGCTTCGGGTGGCTGCTGCTGGAGGATCGAGTCCATCCGCTGCTCGTCTACTGCCTCGAGCTGTATCTGAGCCTCTGAGCGCCCCTCCGAAACGGCCCTTTTCTTGCGTGCGAGGAAGCCGGTGGGTATGAACCCCGTCCTGCGGGAGGTGACGCTGACTCTCCCGATGGCCCCAGACATGGAGGTCGCGGCGTCCAAGACCGCGACCGCCCTGGCGGAGTTCATGCGCATGAGCCCGGATAAAATCGACGAAGTGCGGCTGGCGGTGGTCGAGGCGTGCATCAACGCCTTCGAGCACAGCCATGCCCGCGACCACAAGGTCTACATCACCTTCGCGGTGATCGGGGACCGCGAGCCTGAGAAGCTCGAGATCCGCGTCGCACGACCAGGGCGTCGGGTTCTCGGCCCGGGGACGTCGAGGAGCCGCGCATCGCGGAGAAGCTCAAGGCGGCGCGCAAGCGCGGCTGGGGCCTGAAGATCATCGAGGGCTTGATGGACGAGGTCGAGATCGATTCCGGAGCGGACGGCACCACGGTCGTGATGCGCAAGCTCACGATGAGGAGCAGGGAGCGATGACCGAGACGCTCAAGCTCAACGTGGACCGCCGGGACGGCCTGGCGGTGATCTACACCGAGGGTTACATCAACAACCAGGGCGGCGAGGAGATCGCGCGCGCGGCCTACGAGCTCATCGGCGAGGGCTATCGCAGGTGCTGCTGCTCAACCTGGCGGGCACCAAGATCGTCAACTCGATCGGCATCTCGATCCTGATCGAGATCATCGAGAAGATGCTCGAGATCGAGGGCAAGCTGGCCTTCTGCGACCTGACGCCGACGATCGAGAAGACCTTCCACATCATGGGCCTGGCGCAGTACGCGGCCATCTACCCGGACGAGGCGGCGGCGGTCGACGGGCTCGCGCGTCTAGACGGGTAATGGAACGAGACGGCCCCGCCGCTCGCACCGCCACGCTGGGAGGAGCTGCACAGCCTGGCTGCTGCGCGACGCGACCGAGCGGCCGCTCTTCGACCGCCTGCTTGCGACGACTCGGGCCCGCGCCCATGGCGCGCGACTCGGCGGCCCTCTACCTCGACGCCGAGCGCGGCTTCGAGCGCGTGGTCGCGGATCGGCCGAGGGCATTCCGCTGCCGGCTCGCTCTACGCCGAGCCGCCGAGGCGACCTGGCGTACGCCCGCTTCGCCGGCGGCATGGCGGTCGTGCTGGGCGCCGCCGCGCAGCCGGCCGAGCGGCGCCGACGAAGCGCCGTTCCGGCTTGCTGGTCGCGCTCGCCGCCCGCGTGAGCACGTCTGCAAGCGCCAGCTCAAGCACCAGCGTTTCCAGGTCAACTATCGTGTCGTCGAGCTCGAGGCGCTCTACGAAGTGGGGCTCGCCGTCGCCGCGACCCTCGACCTCGACCGGCTCTCGGAAGAGATCCTGCTGCGCGCCGTCTCGCTGCTCGACGCGCGCCGCGGCGCGCTCTATCTGCTTGCGGGCGAAGCGCTACCGGCTGGTGCGCACATCGGCGGCGACGCCGCGGCAGCTCGCGAGGCCGACTCCCGGCTCGCGGCGCTGCTCGCCGGCGAGAACCCGGGCCCGGTCGACCTGCTGCCCGGCGCCCGCTACATCCTGTCGGCGTCCCGATCGCCGTCGACGACCAGCCCGCGCGGCCTGCTGGTGGTGGCCGACAAGGAGAGCCGCCGCGGGCGTCGGGCCGTTCGCCGCCGGCGACCGGCGCACGCTGGCGCTGTTCGCCAACCAGGCCGCGATCGCGCTCGAGAACGCGCGGCTCCACCAGCAGGCGCTGGAGAAGGAGCGGCTCGAGCGCGAGATGCACGCTCGCGGCCGAGATCCAGCGCAGATCCTGCCCAAGGGCGCTCCGGAGATGCCCGGCTACCAGATCGCCGGCTGGAATCGGCCGGCGCGACAGGTGGGCGGCGACTACTACGATTTCCTCGCAACTCGCCGAGCGGCCGCCTCGGCGCTCGTGGTCGGCGACGTCTCGGGCAAGGGCATCCCGGCGGCGCTGCTGGTGTCGACCCTCCACTCGGCGCTGCGCGCTGCTGCTCGACCGCACGAGGTCGGACCCGGCGCTCCTCGAGCAAGCTCAACCGCCACATCCTGGAGTCGAGCGATGCCGAACAAGTTCATCACCCTGCTGCTGGCCGAGCTCGAGCCGCAGAGCGGCAAGCTGCGTCTACGTCAACGCCGGGCACAATCCCGGCCTCCTGCTGCACGCCGACGACTCCGTGGAGACGCTCGAGTCGGGTGGACTGCCGCTCGGCCTGCTCGCCAACGCGACCTATCGCGAAGGCTGTCTCGAGATCGAGGCCCGGCGACCTGCTCTGCCTCTACAGCGACGGAATCACCGAACAGTCAGCCGCGAGCGACGAGGAATTCGGCGTCGACCGGCTGTGGGAGGTGCTGCGTTCCCACCGGGCGCAGCCGCTCGGCGAGATCGTGCAGGCCATCGACGCGGCGGTAATAGGGTACGCGGCGGGCAGCCCGCAAGGGGACGATCAGACGATCGTGCTCATGCGGCGGGAAGCGTAGCCGTCGGGCGCACCGACCGCACCTCGTTCACCACCACCGCCGGCGTCACCACGCCGCCCAGCATCAAGTCGTCGCCGCGCAACCGCGCGGCCGCGGATCCGATCGCTTCGAGCGCCGAAAAGACGCGCAGCAGGCTGTCCTCCCAGATCAGATCCGGCAACGGGCCACCCAGGGCGCCGTTCTCGACCCGCCGCGCGCCGCGCAGCAAGGCGCGGAACTGCACGCGCTTGGAGTCGTGCACCTCGGGATGTTCCAGCCAACCGCCGAAGATGCCGCCGGCCGCGGCGGCCCCGAGGTCGGAATCGCCGCTCTCGCCGCAGCGCAAGAAGAGATTCTCGGCCCGCGCGTCGTCCCCGCCCGCGGCGTGCGCCGTGGGCAGCAGCCCGAGCATGGCCGCGTGGCGTTGGTCGAGCGCCGGGGTACGTGGTGTGCCGGCGGCGACGATCTCGATCGGCCGCTTGGCGGTGCCCTCGAGATCGAAGGGAAACGGCAGGCCGGCGTTGTCCGTGGCGTCGTCGACCAAGGTCAGTTTGCGGTCGAAGACCTGCACGCCGAGATGCTCGCGCAGGAACGACGTGCCGTCACGGTAGGCGTGCGCCGTGAACGCGGTGCGATTGAGCAAGCGCAACAGGGTCGCCACCGCCTCCGGGCCCAGCCACAACGGCGCCGGCAGGTCGGGCAGTCGGGCGGGCTCCGCATCGACCGCGCGCGCCCGGGCGGTGGCGAAAACCGCTGCCGGGTCGATATCGCCCAGGCGGCGCGCCGCCGCCGCGGCCCAGCCGGCGCCGCTGCCGCGGCCGTGCCGGACCTCGAGATTCACTCCGCTCGAACGCGCGCTGCGCCGCAAGCCGCGGGCATTGACCACTGCAACGCTGCCCGAGCACCATTCGAGCCGCGCGGTTTCGCCGCCGCGGGCCAGGGGCTGCAGGAGGCGCCGTGCCCGCTGTCCGTCGAGGACCTCGATCTCGCCGTCGTGGATCGCCGGAGTGGCGATCGGGGTCGCGTCGCCGGGCAGGTGCGGCATTCCGGGCAGCGGAGCGTGAAACCTTGCCTGGGCCAGCGCCTGGCGGATCGCCGAGCCGAGCTCGGCCTCGCTTCCCCATACCGTGCGGTGGGTGCCCACCCGCCCGCGCTCTTCGACGCGTACCAGGACGGTGCGATTGAAGCGCACGGCTTCCTCGCTCTTGGCGGCCCGGAGTGCTGCGCGGCCGCGGCGCCGCTCGAGGAAGACCAGCTCGGTTTCGTCGGCGGGGGAAGCGCCGAGGACGGCCTCGAGGCGCGCCAGCACCTCCTCGATCGCGAATGGCTGCATGTCGCGGGGCAGTATAGCCTTCGCACCGGCCTGTACCGGGCGGCTTGTACAGCCGGGCGCCGCGCTGGCACAATCGTTGCGCCTTTCGACCGCGCGAGGTGATATTGAAGCGAAACTCATTGATGGCGTTGATGGTGATGTCCGCTCTCCTGCCCCGCGCGTCCGGCGCCGAGGACAGGGGCGACCTCGTGCTGCGCAACGGCGTGTTCCACACGGTATCGGCTGCGGGCCGCGTTCAGGGCACCCTCGTCGCCCGTAACGGCCGGATTGCCTACCTCGGAGCGGATGCCGGGGCGGCCTCGCTGATCACCAAGCGAGCCCGGGTCATCGACCTCCGCGGCCGCACCGTGACCCCGGGGCTGATCGACGCGCATTCTCACCTCGCGGGTCTCGGCACCAAGCTGGTTTCGGCAGACCTTCGCGGCGTGGCTTCCCCGGCCGAGATGATCGAGCGCGCCCGGGAGGCGACGCGGGACCTGCCGCGTGACGCGTGGCTCCAGGGTCGCGGGTGGGACCAGAATCGCTGGACGGACAAGACATTTCCCGACAACGCCGAGCTCAATCGAGCGTTCAGCGACCGGCCGGTCTGGCTGGTGAGAATCGACGGGCACGCCGGGTTCGCCAACGCCAGCGCGTTGGCGCTGGCCGGTGTGACCGCAGACCCCCGATCCGGCGGGCGGCCGGATCGTGCGCCGTCCGGACGGCCAGCCGACGGGCGTGCTGATCGACAACGCGATGGCCTTGGTGGAACAGAAGATCCCGCTGCCCGCGGCCCGCGAGCTGCGCCGCCAGATCAAGCTCGCCGCCGACCTCTGCCTGACCGTCGGCCTGACCACGGTCACCGACATGGGGATCGGCCGCGTGGTGGGTTCAGGAGCGGCGGAGCTCGAGGCGTACACCCAGGCGCGCGCCACCGGCGAACTGCCTTTGCGGGTCGCGGTCTTCCTCAACGGCGACGACCGGGCGCTGATCGAGCGCTGGTTTTCGCGTGGGCCGCTGATCGACCCCGAGGGCCTGCTCTACGTGCGCGGCGTCAAGCTCTACGCCGACGGCGCCCTGGGCAGCCGCGGCGCCGCCCTGCTCGAGCCCTACAGCGACGATCCGGCCAACGTCGGCCTCTGCTGGCGCGCCGAGCGACCATCTCGCAAGGTGTCCTCGCGGCGCGCTCGACAGCGGCTTCCAGGTCGGCATCCACGCCATCGGCGACCGCGGCAACCTGGTGGCGCTCGACGCCATCGAGCGCGCCTTCGCCGGCCAGCCCCGGCCCGAGGCGCGCTTCCGGCTCGAGCACGCCCAGGTGATGCGCATGCAGGACATCGAGCGCATGGCGCGGCTCGGGCGTATCGCCTCGATGCAGCCGACCCACGCCACCTCCGACATGCCGTGGGCCGAAGCGCGCGTCGGGGCGCGCGCGGCTCGACGGCGCCTACGCCTGGCGCAAGGTGCTCGACGCCGGCGGCGCGCCTGGCGCTGGGCAGCGACTTCCCGGTCGAATCGGCGCGATCCGCGGCTCGGCCTCTACGCCGCGGTGACCCGGCAGGACCTGCACGGGCGAGCCCGACGGGCGGCTGGCTGCCGGGCGAGCGGCTGACCCGCGAGGAGGCGCTGCGCGGCTTCACCCTCGACGCCGCCTAGGTCGCTCTTTCTCGAGCGCGAGGTGGGTTCGCTCGAGGTCGGCAAGCGCGCCGATCTGGTGGTGTTCGCGCGCGACATCATGACCGTCGCCGAGCGGGAGATCCCGCGGCGCCGAGATCGACTCACCGTGGTCGACGGGCAAGGTCGTCATACGAGCGGGAGCAAGCGCCGATGAAACGCATCCGCACCGGCGCTGACTCGCGCTGCTGCTAGCTCTCGCTGCGATCGATCGCCGTAGCGGCGCAGCAGGATCCCTTCGCCGCCGGCGCGCGCCAGCATGGTGGACGAGCAGATCGCGGCGGCGCGGGCGTCGAACGACACGAGCGTGCTCGACGCCATGCGCACGGTGCCGCGGCACCTGTTCGTGCCCGATGACGTCGCGCGCCGAGGCCTACGACGACCGGCCGCTGCCGATCGGCGAGGGGCAGACGATCTCGCAGCCCTACATCGTGGCGCTCATGACCTCGCTGCTCGAGCCTCGACGGCGAGCGAGAAGGTGCTCGAGATCGGCACCGGCTCCGGCTACCAGGCGGCGGTGCTGTCGCAGCTGGCGCGCGAGGTCTACACCATCGAGATCGTCGCGCCGCTCGGCGAGCAGGCGCAGCGCACGCTCGACGGGCTGGGCTACAAGAACGTCGCACGTGCGGATCGGCGACGGCTACAAGGGCTGGCCGGAGGCGGCGCCGTTCGACGCCATCATCGTCACCGCCGCGCCGGAGAAGATCCCCGCAGCCGCTCATCGAGCAGCTCAAGGTCGGCGGCCGGATGGTGATCCCGGTGGGCAGCTTCCTTCAGGACTGACGTTGCTCACCAAGACGCCGACCGGCTTCACCAAGAAGAACGCTCGATGCCGGTGCGCTTCGTGCCGATGACCGGCGAAGTGCAGAACGGTCAGAAGCCGCCGTCGCAGAATCCCAACGAGCCGCTGCCCAACTAACTAGACGAACCGGTTGTCATCCTGAGCGTAGCGAAGGATCTGGGCGGGGGGATGAGCGAGTAAGACCCCGCCCCCAGATCCTTCGCTTCGCTCAGGATGACAGCCGACAGAGCTCGGCTACAAGTCCTCGCCGTTGTCCCCGCCCCCGAACAAATCCGCCTGACCTACTTCCCGCGGCGCTGTCTCGAGCGGCTCGAGTTCCTCGATCTGCCGCCGGGACTGCGCCGAGACCTTGAGCTGATCGAGCCGTTGCGACATCGGCAACAGCCGCCGGTTGTAGGAGCCGATGGCGTCGTTGTAGGCGTCGAGCGCGGTTTGCAGTCCCTTGCCGACGCGTCCTAGGTCTTCGCTGAATTTGGCTGCGCGCTCGTACAACTGGCGCGCCACGTCGCCGATCAGGGCCGCGTTCTCGACCAGCGCGCTCTGCTGCCAATAGATCGCCACCGTGCGCAGGAGCGCCACCAGTGTCGAAGGCGTGGCGATCAACACCTTGTCGCGCAACGCGTGAAGCTGCAGATCAGGATCGTTGGCAAAGGCGGCCGAGAGCAGCGGGTCGCCGGGCAGGAAGAGCACCACGAGATCGACCTCGGCGCCGAGCTGGCCGGCGTAGTCTCGCCCGCTGAGCGTCTTGACGTGGCTGCGCAGGTCGCGGGCGTGGCGCTCGAGGGCGGCGCCGCGCAGCGCTTCATTGGTGGTCTCCGCCGCCTCGAGATAAGCGGCGAGCGGTGCCTTGGCGTCGACCGCGATGCGCCGCCCTCCCGGCAGATGGACCACCATGTCCGGTCGGCCGCCCGCATCCTGAGTGACCTGGAGGTCGAAATCGCAATGCTCGCTCATGCCGGCGGCTTCGGCGACGTTGCGCAGCGCGATTTCGCCCCAGCGGCCGCGAACCTGCGAGCCGCGCAGGGCGGTCGACAGCGTGCTGGTGCGGTCGTTGAGCGCCGCGGTCGCCGTGGCGAGCGACTGCACCTGTTCGGCGATCCGCGAGTAGGCGTCGACTCGTGAGCGCTCCATCTCGGCGGTCTTGCCATCCAGGCGGTCGAGGGTGTCGCGCAGCGGCGCCACCAGTGCGGCGATCGCGGCGCGGCGCTCGTCGAGGTCGCTCGCCGCCTCTGCGCGGCT
Source organism: Thermoanaerobaculia bacterium (assembly GCA_963821905.1). GTDB lineage: Bacteria > Acidobacteriota > Thermoanaerobaculia > Multivoradales > JAGPDF01 > CAWGFP01. The sequence goes on from CAWGFP010000009.1 coordinate 654,867, forward strand.
GGTCGAGAGGCGCTCGCGAGCGAGGGCCAGGAACTGCTCGGTGTTGTCGTGCAGCACGCTCGCCGCCAGCTTGGCGAAGGCGTCCTCGATCTCCTTGCGGGAATGTTCGATGAAGGCGCGCTGCTCGGCCAGCGTGCTCTGGGCCTGCTCGAGCCGCTCGCGCGCCGCCGCCAGCTCGCGTCCGGCCTCCTCGGCACGCCGCCGCTCGCCGCCGAGCTCGCGCTCGACCGCCTGCCGGCGCTCGCGCTCGGCGGACGCCATCGCCTCGGCGGCGGCCAGGCGCGCCCCCTGACGCAGGCGGCGGAGGAGCGCCACCAGCCAGGCGACCAGAATTCCGGCGGCGAAGGCGGCGAGCGCGACGGCGACGAGAGTCGAGTTCATGCGGACTCGAGTCTCCTTACGCCGCCGACGGCGGCGGGCGGCGCGACATGCCGAGCTTGACGATCGTCGCGAGCAGCTGCGGATAGTGAATGCCGACCGACTCGGCCGCCGAGGCGAATTCCTCGCTCTGGGCGATCTCCGGGTTGGGGTTGGCCTCGAGGAAGTAGACCTCGCCATTGGCGCTCAGCCGGTAATCGAGCCGGCCGTAGCCCTCGAGGCCGAGCAACCGGTAGACGCGGCGGCTGGTGCGGAGGAGCTGCTGCTCGACGGCCGGCGGAAGTTCTTCCGCGGCGTGCTGCACGATTCCCCAGCGTCGCTGCGTGTCCGGGTTGTGCTTGACGTTGGCAGTCGCGATCGCGGCGGCACCCGCCGGCAGGTTCTCGAAGCCCAGCTCCCACACCGGCAGGGTCTTCAACCGGTTGTTGCCGAGCAGGCAGACGTAGAGCTCGCGGCCTTCGATGAACTGCTCGACCAGAGCGTCGGTGCCGATCGAATCATGGATGAACTGCACCCGTTCGACGAGCTTCTCGTCGCTGTCGACGATCGAAGCCTGCGCGATGCCGACCGAGGCCTCCTGGCTGAGGCTCTTGACGATGAGCGGAAAGGACAACCGGGCCGGCCGCTTGACCTTGCGCCCGCGGGCGAAGACGGCGAAGGCCGGGATGCGGATGCGATGGTAGGCGATCACCTTCTTGGCCAGACCTTTGTCCCGCGACAGCACCAGGCCGCGCGGACCGCAGCCCGTGTAGGAGGCCTGCAGCAGCTCGAGGAAGCTCACCACGTGGTGGTCGAACTCGACCATGCCGTGGAACTCCTCGAGCAGGTTGAAGAAGATGTGCGGCTGCCACTGCTGATGGAGGTCGCGGATCGGCCCGAGCTCGTCCTGCACTCCGAGCGGCTCGACCTCGTGGCCGAGGCCGCGCAGAGTCGAGACCACGTCGTACTCCGTCTTCCAGTCGTTGATCTCTTTCTCGGAGTGGCCGTCGAGTGTCGGCGGCGGCACCAGGGTCGGATGCATGAGCACCGCGATACGCAGTTTCTTGGTCACAGCGCCACCCAGTTCTTGCGGCTGTAGTGGAAGTTGAGGGTCTTGACGGTGAGCAGCACGGCGAACTCGGTGCGCAGGCGGCGCTCCGGTCCGACGGCGCGCAGGCGCAGCTCACGGCAGCGGCCAATCATGTCCTTGAGCACCTGCTCGAGAGTGAACTCGTACTCGCCCGTCCAGCGCGACACCAGGCGGCGGATCTCGGTGCGGTTGCGGTGCAGGAAGGTCGAAGCGAGCTCGTGCTCGCGATGGCGCCTCTCCTCCGAGAACAGGCGCTTCAGATCGCCGTCGTAGGTGTCGGGGTAGTGCACGCTGTACTGCTCGCGCTTGGCGGTGTAGTGCTGGCGCAGCGTGGTGCGCAACTCCGACAGCGGCTCGATCTGGCGGCGGCTGCGCAGCGCCTGCGGCTCGGAGCCGATCTCCTTCATCAGCTCGTGAACGTACTCGAGCTTGCGCAGCGCCGGCCAGCCCTTGTACCGGCGCCGCCACTGCCCCTCGGGCTTGCGCAGCCAGACCGCGAAGGTTTCGGCGAAGTCCTCGACCGGGTGGCTCTGGGCGTAGAACAGCCGCAGGTGCTGGACGAAGTCACGACTCGAAGGATTGGGCCGGTAGACGTCCGGGTACCTGCGCGTCGCGCTGCCGAACTGCCGCTGCCAGCGCGCCCGCCGGTGCAGGCGATAGGCGTGCTGAAGGGCGTGCCCGCATTCGTGGCGGAAGATCTGCAAGCACTCTTCGCGCGAGCCGCCCTCGACCTCGAGCATCATCGAGCGCTCGAGCCGCATCAGCCGAGGGTGGGCGAGGTAGAAAGGGACCGCGAACCCCGGCACCCGGTCGGGCGAGAAGAACTCGGCCGACAGCCACATGTGAGGACGAAAGCGCAGCCCGCGACGCTCGAGCTCGTGGTAGAGCTCGTCCTGGCACTGCTCGAGCCAGGTGCCCTCGATGCGCAGCCCGAGCTCGTTGAAACGCAGGTCGAGAATCTCGTCCTGCCGCCAACGGGCCCAGACGTGCTTTCTGGAGCGCTGGTTGCCGTTGGCCATCGCGCCGGAATCGTACCCCGGTTGGGGTTACTCGATGACGGGCATTGGCCGGTCGACTCGCCACCAGCGGCGGCGGGTCGGGAGGGTGCCCTTGCGGTAGAGCTCCTGTCGAGATCCGGCGCGGTGGGGGCCGGTGAGCAGGCCGGTTTCGGTCTGGACCCAGCGGACGAGGAGCCCGTCCGGGCGCTCGACCACCAAGGGTGCGCGGGCCGGCGCGGCGGCGGCCATGAAGTCGTGCCAGATCGGGCCTGCTGCCTGGGCGCCAGTCAGGCCTAGCCTGCCGCCGCCGTCGAGGCCCACCCAGACTGCGGTGACCACCGATCCCGCCTGCCCGGCGAACCACGCGTCGCGCAGCTCCGAGCTCGAGCCGGTCTTCGCCGCGACATCGAAACCGGGAATCCCTCCGGCCGCCGCCGTGCCGCTCTCGACGGCGCTGCGCAGCAGGTCGCGCACGATGTAGGTCGATTCCTCGCTCGCCACGCGGCGCGAGTCGGCGCCCCTTCGGTCGACGCCGCGGCCGCCCGAGGTTTCGATGCGGCGCACCGGGAATGGCTCGAGCACGCGGCCGAGGGTCGAGAACACCGTGTAGGCGCTCGCAACCTGCAGAGGGTTCGATTCCACCGCGCCGAGCACGAAGGCGGGCGGCGGGTCGCGGGGCAGCGCGAAGCCGGCGCGGGCGAAGGTCTCGGCGGTCGAGTCGAAGCCGCACCAGCGGGCGATGCGCACCGAGGGCACGTTGCGCGACTCAGCGAGCGCCTCACGCAGCAGCACCGGGCCGTGGAACTGGCGATCGAAATTCTCCGGCCGCCAACTGCCCGACGGCAGGTCGATGGTCAGCGGCTCGTCGGCGATCCGGCTCGAAGCGGTGAGCGGATCGCGGCGGCCGCAGCGTTCGATCGCCTCGAGCGCAACGAAGGGTTTGACCACAGAGCCCGGCTGCCGCTTGGCGCTGCGTACACGATCGAAGCCCGGCGCGGCGGGGTCGCCCCCGACGTAGGCGAGCACCTCGCCGGTCTGGCCATCGAGGGCGACGAGCGCGGCCTGGAGCTCGGTGCGCTGACGAGGGTAGGACTTGCGCAGTGCCTCGAGCCGTGCGGCCACAGCTCGCTCGGCGAGCCGCTGCAGCCAGGGGTCGAGCGTCGTCTCGACCAGATAGCCACGCCCCGCTCCGCCTTCGGCGGAGACTTCTTGCGCCACCCAGGCGACGAACTGTGGGGCCCCCGGCGCGCGCGGTGGCGAGAGCTTGGGTCCGAGACCCTGCGCTTTGGCGCGCGCCGCCTCGTCCTTGCTCGCCCAGCCCAGCTCCGCCATGCGCGACAGCACCCAGTCGCGCCGGGTGCGCAGAGCCGATGCCGCGCCGGTGGGGGAGAGTCGATTCGGTCCCTGGATCATCGCCGCGAGCGCCGCTGCCTCGGCGAGCGAAAGGCTCGTCGCCGGCTTGGAGAAGTAGACCCGCGATGCGGTGCCGATACCGTGCACCGCGAGGCCGTCCACGTGCCCGAGGTAAACCGAATTGAGGTAGGCCTGCAGGATCTCGCGCTTGTCGTAGGAGGCTTCGAGGGCGAGCGCCCGCATCGCCTCCGACGCCTTGCGTCCCAGTGTCCGCTCGGGCCCGAGGTCGCGGTTCTTGATCAGCTGCTGCGTGATCGTCGAGCCGCCCTGAGCCACGCGCCCAGCCATGAGGTTGCGCAGCGCCGCCCGTGCCACGGCCCGCGGGTCGACGCCGGTGTGCTCGAAGAATCGCGCATCCTCTGCGGCGAGCACCGGCCGCCAGACACGCTCGGGTAGTGAGTCGAGCGCGATCCGTGTGCGCACCGCGCGTCGCTCGGCGAGAGATTCAGCCAGCACCTCCGGCTCGAGCCAGGCGTCGCCCGGCTCTCGAATCGGGCGCCGCGAGCCATCCTGGAGTCGGAGTCCGACCACCGTTCCGCCGCGCCCGAGGTCGAGCCCGAACAGCGCCGCCGGCCGGTCCGCGCCGAAGGCGTGACAGCTCCGCCGGTAGACCCAGAACACTTCGTTGCCGTGGAAGTACTCCCCCTCGGCGGCCGGCCGGTTGTGGACGCGGCGGTAGCCGAGGCGCTCGAGCCGCTCTGGCAGCGCCAGATCGGCGACCCGCGCTCCAGCGGGAATGACGAAGGGTGCGGCGTAGACCCGGCTCTCGTTGCGTCCCAGCTCGGTTTCCAGGTCGCCGCCGGACGCGGCCGATCCGGTGAGCATTGCGAAAAGAAGGACGCGCGAGGCGAGAGGAATCCGGCAGGCCAACAGAGGCGAACTCTATCCCGCTTCAGCCGGCCGGCGCCCTACTCCGGCTGATATCCTCGCGCCGCACTTCTACAGCCATTCGTCCCAGGAGGTTGCGGCCTGAACATCGGCACCACCGTCTCGCGCTACAAGATCGTCTCCAAGCTCGGTGGCGGTGGCATGGGCGTGGTCTACGAGGCCGAGGACACCGAGCTCGGCCGGCACGTGGCGCTGAAGTTCCTGCCCGGAGGAGACCGCGGCGAGCCCCGAGGCGCTGGAGCGCTTCAAGCGCGAGGCTCGGGCGGCCTCGGCGCTCAACCATCCGCACATCTGCACCGTCTACGACATCGGCGTGCACGACGGCCAGCCGTTTCCTGGTCATGGAGCGGCTGCAGGGCCGGACGCTGAAGTACGCGATCGGCGGCAAGCCGATGCCGATCGACAAGGTGTTGACCCTGGGCGAGCAGATCGCCGATGCGCTCGACGCGGCGCACCGCGCCGGCATCGTGCACCGCGATCTCAAACCGGCGAACATCTTCGTCACCGAGCGCGGCGAGGCGAAGGTGCTCGACTTCGGGCTGGCGAAGATGGCGACCGGAGATGGCGTCGTCGCGCCGGCCGCGGACATGCCGACGGCGACGAGCGAGTTTCTGACCGAAGCCGGGCACGACGCTCGGCACGGTGGCCTACATGTCGCCGGAGCAGGCGCGGGGCGAGGCGGTCGACGCGCGAAGCGATCTCTTCTCGCTCGGCGTCGTGCTCTACGAGATGGCGACCGGCCGGCTGCCGTTCGAGGGCGAGAGCCCGGCGGAGATCTTCGCGGCGATCCTGAGGAGCGAGCCCGCCGCCGCCGAGCCGGCGGAACCCGCAGGTCCCGGTCGAAGCTCGACGAGATCGTGCTCGAAGCGCTCGAGAAGGACCCGGCGCATGCGGTTCCAGACCGCGGCCGATCTGAGAAGCGGCCTCAAGCGTCTGCAGCGCGACGTGGGGCTGGCCGGAGCTTCGGTTGCGATGCACGGTGCAAGCTCTGCGCAGAAGGTCGCCGGCAGCTCGCGGCGCGGGCTCTGGATCGGTATCGCCGCGGCCGCGGCGCTCGCGCTGGTCGGATTCCTGCTATGGCGAGGCTCCTCACCGCGCGCGCAAGCTCCGGACGCCGCGTCAGCGGTCGCGGTGGCCCCGGACCGTTCGATCGCCGTGCTGCCGTTCGTCAACATGAGCGCCGACCAGGAGCAGGAGTACTTCTCGGACGGCATCTCGGAGGAGCTTCTGAATCTGCTGGCGAAGATCCCCGAGCTGCGGGTCGCAGCGCGCACGTCGTCGTTCTCGTTCAAGGGAAAGGAGGTCGAACTGCCGGAGATCGCCCGGCAGCTCAACGTGGCGCACGTCCTCGAGGGTTCGGTGAGAAAGTCGGGCGACCAGTTGCGGATCACGGCGCAGCTCATCCATGCTGCCGACGGCTACCACGTCTGGTCGGAGAGCTACGACCGCAAGCTCGACGACGTCTTCGCCATCCAGGACGAGATCGCCGCCGACGTGGTGAGGCAGCTCCGGGTCACGCTGCTCGGCGATGCGCCCAAGGCACGCAGGACCGACCCCGAGGCCTACGCGCTCTACCTCCAGGCCGTCGCTCTCTCGCGAGAGGTCAGCACTGCGGCGCTCGAGAAGTCCGACGCGCTCCTGCGCAGAGCGCTCGAGATCGACCCCCGCTACGCCCCTGCCTGGGACGAGCTGGCGAACAACTTCTTCAACAAGGTGAGCCTGGGCCCGCTGTCCACCGAGGAGGGGTTGGCTCGCGCCCGGGAGGCGGCTAAGAGAGCGGTCGACATCGATCCTGAGTACGGCCCGGCCCATTCCACCCTCGGCTTGCTCGCAACTGTGGAAGGCGACTTCGCCGGCGCCGCGGGGCACTGCGAGCGCGCGCTGGCGCTGGATCCGGCGGACACGAGCGTGCTGCGAGCCAGCGCCCGCTTGCTCCTGTCGCTCGGCCGGCCGAGCGAGGCCCTGGCCCTCCTGGAAACCACCCTCCGACGCGATCCGCTGAACTCGCGTGTCCATACCGCGCTCGGTCGCACACGGCTCAAGGCTGGCCATTTCGATGCCTCGATCGAGTCATACCGGACGGCACTGAGCCTGAGCCCTGGAATGTCCCAGGCGCGCTACCAGATCGGTGTGGCGCTGCTCTTTCAGGGAAAGGCGCTCGAGGCGCTCGCGGAGTTCGAGCAGGAATCGAGCGACATCTGGCGTCGCCTCGCCCTGTCGATGGCCTACCACGCGCTGGGCCGGAAAGCCGAGTCCGACGCCGCGCTCGCCGAGCTGATTGCGAACCACGAGAAGGACTGGGCGTACAACATCTCTTACGTCCGTGCCTTCCGCGGCGAAGCCGACGAGGCCTTCGAGTGGCTCGACAAGGCCGTCGAATACCGCGATGCGGGACTTGCCGAGATCGTGACGGAGCAGCTCTTCAGCAACCTCCACGCCGACGCGCGCTGGTTACCGTTTCTGCGCAAGATCGGCATGGCGCCGGAGCAGTTGGCGAAGATTCCCTTCAAAGTGACGCTGCCAAGAACAGCCCAGCCAGAGACTCGCCCCGAATGATCGGCACCACCAAGGTGACGTTGCCGCAGTAGACGATCCCACCGCGGGCGCCGGCCGCCGGCGCGCAGCTTGACAAGACGAGCTGTATCTAGTGTACTAGTGCAGGTGGTACACATAGGAACGGGCTCGTGCTCGAGCTGACGACCGGCGATCCGCGGCCGCTCTTCCGCCAGATCGTGGACGGTATCCGCCGCCAGGTGGCCACCGGCGAGCTCGCCGAGGGCAGCCGGCTGCCCAGCGTGCGCGCCCTCGCCATGCAGCTGACCATCAATCCGAACACGGTGGCCAAGGCCTACGCCGAGCTGACCACCGAAGGGCTCATCGAGTCGTCCAAGGGCGTCGGAGTCTTCATCTCGGCGCGGCGCCAGCGCCTCAGCGCCGCCGAGCGGCGGCGCCGGCTCGACGAGGCGATCGAACAGCTGGTGAGCGCGGTGCTGCCGCTGGGCTACGACGTCGAGGAGATCGTCGACCGCGTGCGTCGCGAGCTCGAACCCCTCACCTCCCATGACCTCGAGAAACGGTAGAACCATGTCCTCCGACTTCGCCGTTGAAACTCACAACCTCGTCCGCCGCTTCGGCGGACGTGTAGCCGTCGACGACGTGACGCTTTGCATTCCGCCGGGCGGTATCCACGCTCTGGTGGGCCGCAACGGCGCCGGGAAATCGACGCTCTATCGCTTGCTGCTCGGCTTCCTGGCGCCTTCGAGCGGCGGCTGCCGCGTGCTCGGCGTGGATTCCGCCGCCCTGCCGCCGGCGGTTCGCGGCCGCGTCGGCTGCGTATACGAGAGTCATCCGCTGCCCGGGTGGCTGCGCGTCGAGGAGCTGCGCAGGATGCAGAGTGCGCTTCATTCGGGTTGGAGCGAGCCGACGTTTCGCGAGATTGCGAGCCACTTCCAGCTGCCCGCCGAAAAGTTTGTCCGCCAGCTATCGCGCGGTGAACGCGCCGGCCTCGCGCTAGCCCTGGCGGTGGCGGCGAGCCCCGAGCTCCTGTTGCTCGACGAACCGACGCTCGGCCTGGACGTGGTGGCGAGCCGTGCCTTTCTCGAGTCTCTGCTCTTCGCCGGCGAGCGCGAGCTGGGCACCATCGTCTACAGCTCGCACCAGATGGCCGAGGTCGAGCGCGTCGCGGATCGGTTGATCGTCCTCGACCGTGGCGCAGTGGTGGCGCAGTCGGCCCCCGACGAGTTGCGTTCGAGGATCACGGCCTGGTCGATCGACGAATGGCCGGGCGAACGAGGACCGGCGGCGATTCCGGGTCTGCTGGAGGGCCGCAGGATCGACGGCCAATTCAACATCATCGTGATCGATCAAGGCGAGGACTTCCCGCAGTGGCTCGAGGCCGAGGGCGGCCGCGGCATCGCCCCGGTGCCGCTCGGCTTCGAGCGCGCGATGGATGCCTTTCTCCAGGGCCAGGGCGCCGGGGCCGGGAGGGCACGCTGATGCGCAACCTTCTGGTGAGCGAGTGGCGCCGTTTCCGCACGCCGGCGCTGCTCGGGGCGGCGGTTCACGCGCTCGTCCTCGGCGTCCTGGCGATCGCGGACGAGCTCTTCCTGCCGTCGCAGTCGAACTTGCTGCTGGCCGGCCTCGCATACGCGCTCGGCGGGCTGCTGCTGGGGTTGTACCAGATCGCGTCGTACCGGCGCAGCGACCTGTGGATGTTCCTGTTGCACCGGCCACTCGCGCCGCGGAGCATCTTCGCGGCCCTCGCCGGAGCGGCGGCCGCGGTGCTGGCGCTGGCGGTGGCGGTGCCGCTCGCCTTGGCGGCAGGGCTCTGCGCGCTAGGTGACGTCGGCGTCGATCCTCGCCACTTCCTGCTAGCACCGTACGCCTGGCTCTGCGCGCTGGCGTTCTACCTCGGCGGCTGCGTGATGGCGTTGACGCCCTGGCGAGGTGCGTTTCTGGTTGGCACGCTGGCGGTCGTCGGCCTGGCTCCGGCGCGTCTTGGCGCCGGCGTGTTCGTGCCGCTCGTCCTGGCGGTGCTCTGGCTGGGCTTGCTCGCGGCGGGCAGCTTGCGCGCCGATCTCTTCTCCACGCCGAAGGACAAACTGGTGACCGGGGCCGCCGCTGTGCCGGTGCTCTACGTGCTGTTCCTGGCCCTGTCGTTCGGCCTGCTCTTCGTCTACTCGGCGAGCGTCGCCTTCGTCGAGGAGGGATGGCGGAGCTTTTCGGCCCACTCTTGGAACGACTACTTCCCGGCCGGCAGCTATCCGCGGACCGGTTACCTCGAGCCGCACGAGGCACTGTCGCACGGGCTTGAGATGACGCCCGGCGCCCGACCGCTCGCTGCGGCACTCGCTGGGGCCGAGGTCGTCGAGATTGCTCCGCGTCGGTTCCCAATCGCAAAGCGGCACCAGCCGCTGTTCCTCGATCGCGATTCGGTGATCGCCGAGCGCGCAGCGCCGCGGCGCTGGGTCTTCCGTCACGACCGGATGGCTTTCGCCGGGCGCGACCTGCGCCGCGAGCAGACAATCGGCTGGGCCGATGACGCGGGCCGGCCGTTCGCTGAAACGCCCTACGTTTCGGGCGACCGTGAGCTGGTGACACCGCATGCGGTCTATCGATTCGATGCCGATCAGCGACGAACCAGCTTGCGTTACACGCTGCCGGCGGGGGAGCGATTCGCCGGTCCGCCGCTCGCGCATGGCGACTTCGACGTCTTCCTGAGCGACCGCGCTCTCCATTTGTTCTCGCCCGGCACCCTGATCGACGGCTCCGTTGCCGCCGTGCCGATCGCGGTCGTGCCATTCGAGGGACAGATCGACAACCTCGACCGCGCATTGGTGGCGCGAAACGGCGACGGCTACCTGGTGTCGTACCTGTTCGGACGGCGCAGCGAGCGCGATCTACGCCCGGCTCGCCAGAGCGTCATGCGGGTGTCGCCGGCCGGAGCGGTCGAGGTCCTGGTCGATGCGCCTCTGTCGCCGGGCCTGCCGGCGTGGGCGCGCCACCGCGGTTTTCTGGTCTCACCCGCGCTCCAGACTGTCGACGATCTCCTTCGCTCCACGCTCTACGGCGCAGGCGCGCGAACCGGCCGCCTCTCCGAACTGGTGACGCATCCGCCGCCTGTCTCCATTTTCGGCGGAGCGATGCTCGTTGCTGTCGTCGCGGCGGCCGCAACCTGGCGGCTGAGCGCCAAATGCGATCTCACACCCGCGTCGCGTCGCGCCTGGACCATCGCCGCGCTGTTTCTCGGCCTGCCTGTTCCGTTCGGTCTCTTACTGTTGACCTCCCGTTCTTCCTGACCTTCCTGCGGAGTCACTCATGCTGCAACTGCTGGACCTCCAGAAGACCTATCCCAACGGCGTCCGCGCCCTCGCCGGCGTCACGCTCGAAATCGGCAACGGACTCTTCGGCCTTCTGGGGCCGAACGGCGCCGGCAAGTCGACGCTCATGCGGACCATCGCCACGCTGCAGGCCCCGGATTCCGGCCGCGTGCTGCTGGACGGCCGCGACGCGCACCTCGACGCGCAGGCACACCGGCGCCGCCTCGGCTACCTGCCGCAGGAGCACGGCGTGTACCCTGGCGTCTCGGCGACCGATCTGCTCGACCACTTGGCGATCCTCAAGGGCATCACCGACCGAAGCGCTCGCCGCGAACAGGTGGCGGCCCTGCTCGAGCGCACCAACCTGTGGGCGCACCGCAAGAAGGCGGTGTCGACTTTCTCTGGCGGCATGCGGCGCCGGTTCGGCATCGCGCAGGCGCTGCTCGGCAGTCCACGGCTGGTGATCGTCGACGAGCCCACCGCCGGCCTCGACCCGGAGGAGCGCCGCCGTTTTCACGAGCTCCTGGCGGAGACCGGCGAACAGTTGATCGTGCTGCTCTCGACTCACATCGTCGCCGACGTCGAGGAGCTCTGTCCGCGCATGGCAATCCTTTTCGATGGCCGCGTGCTGCTCGAGGGCGAGCCGTCGCCGCTCATCGCCAGTCTGCGCGGCCGGGTGTGGAGCAAGGTCGTCGAGCGGCAGGAGGTCGCCGGCTACCGCGCCGCGCACCGCGTGCTGACGACGCGGCTCCAGGCGGGACGCACCGAAGTCCTGGTGCTCGCCGACCAAAGGCCGGAGCCCGCCTTCGTGCCGGTCGAGCCCGATCTCGAGGACGTCTATTTCTCGGTCCTGCCGGGCCGGCGGGCGGCGTGACGTCGATGCTCGCAGGCTTGCTGCGCTTCGAATGGCGATATCAGACGCGCCGGCTCACCTTTGTGGCGGTGGCCGCATTCTTCGTCTTCATCGGCTTCTCGGTGGCGGCGACTGAGTTCGGTCCCAATGACATCCACATGAATTCGCCGTTTTCGATCGCCCAGTCGATCGGTCTGGCCTCGCTGGTGATCGTCCTGGCCGCCACCTTCTTCGCCGCTCAAGCCGCGCTGCGCGATTCCGAGCACCGCATGGCCGAGATCGTCTACTCGACCGCGATTACACGCCGGCAGTACGTCTTCGGGCGCTATGCCGGTCTCACCGCCGCGGCGCTGACGGCTTTCTCGTTCGTCGTGCCGGGCATGCTCGCCGGCACCTACCTCGCGACTCACGACGAGACGAGCGTGGGAACTTTCCGGCTCGTGTCCTATCTCTGGCCTTTCGTCATCCTGGCGCTGCCCAACGTGCTGTTGGTGACGGCCCTCCTCTTCGCCCTCGCCTTGACCACGCGCAGCACGCTTGCCACCTATGTCGGCGGAGTCGTGTTGTACGTGGTGTACTGGGCCGCCGCCCTGCTCTCGGGTTCGCCGCTCATGGCCGGGACGTCGCCGCCGAGCGCGCGCGGCATGGCCATCGCGGCCGTGGCCGATCCTTTCGGTCTTTCGGCCTTCTTCGAGCAGACGCGCTACTGGACGGCGGCGGAGCGCGAAACGCGGTTGCTCGATCTCGGCGGCCATCTGCTGCTGAATCGGTTGCTCTGGCTGGCGCTGACGGCTGCGGTGCTGGCGGGGCTTTATCGGTGGTTCTCGTTCCGGCTACCGGCCGGCGCGCGCGGCGCCACGGAGGTCGAAGAGTCAACGTCGCAGGCGGTGCAGTTGAGGCCGGCCCCGGTGACTCGCGGAGCTCGGGCTGCGCTGGGCGCGTTGCTGAGCGCCACCGCCCGCGAGACGCGCCACGCCCTGCGCAGCTGGCCGCTCATCGCGTTGCTCGTCGGCTGGGTGGCGAACATCGCGATCGAGCTGTCGCAGACCTTCGGCCATGCCGAGTTCGCGACCGCCATCCTGCCGGCCACCGCACTGGTGCGCGAGGAGCTGGCTCAGCCGCTTTCATCTGTTCGGACTTCTGGTCCTGGTCTACTACGCCGCCGAGCTGGTCTGGCGGGAGCGCTCGGCGGGGATGCACGAGATCGTCGACGCGACCCCGGTCGCCAACGGGGTTCTGCTCGGCTCGAAGCTCGCCGCCCTCGGCATCGTGATCGTAGTCCTGGCCGCGGTCTCCACGGTCGCCGCCATGACCTTCCAGCTCCTCTCCGGCTGGACGCGCTTCGAGCCGTCGCTCTATGCCTCGCTGCTGGTCTTCGCCGGGCTGCCGCTGGCGCTGGTCGCGGTGCTCGTGGTCCTGGTGCAAACGCTGGTGCCCAATCGCTACCTCGGCATCCTGCTCAGCGCGGCTACCGTCGTGTACTGGCATCTCGGCGCGTTCGGCGGCCCGCAGCATCCGCTGCTGCGTTACGCCGCGGCGCCCGAGGTGCCGTACTCGGACATCGCGGGGTTCGGTCCGGAGACGCTCTCGTTCGCTTGGTTCAGCGCCTACTGGGCCGCGTTCGCCTTGCTGCTGGCGGCCCTGGGCTGCGGTTTGTGGAGGCGGGGAACCGATTCCCGGCTGAGTGTCAGGTGGCGGACACTGCGGAGCGGTTGGAGCGCGCCGGCCCGGATCGTGGCGCTCGCGGCGGCCGTCGCCTGGATCGCGCTGGGCGGGCTGGTCTTCCGCCAGACCAATCGCTGGAACGCCTACCGTACGGCGGAAGAGGTCGAGCGCTGGAAGGCGGACTACGAGCGCACCTACCGGCGCGCCGAGACCGCTGCTCCAACCTACGCCGGTCGACGTGCGGTTGGAAGTCGACCTGTATCCCGCGCAGCGGCGCTACGCGGTGCGGGGGAGCTACTCGCTCGAAAATCGAACCGAGAGCGCGATCGAGTCCTTGTGGGTGGTCGCTCGGCGCGACCTGTCTCGAATCGACCTTCGCGTCGCCGGGCGTCTGGCCGTGGAACAGGATGCCGTCTTCGGCACGCAGCGGTTCGCGCTGTCGCCGCCGCTCTCGCCCGGAGGGCGAGTGGCCCTCGACTTCGATCTGGAGGTGGTGCGCCGCGGCGCGGTGGCCGGGGATCCGGATCACGGCATCGTGCGCAACGGCAGCTTCCTGCTCAGCCACACCTCGCTGCCGACCATCGGCTACCGGCGAAGCTACGAGCTCGAGGACTCCGACGCTCGTCGCCGCCAGGGTCTGGCGCCGCGCGCGCGCAGCGCGACGCTCGAAGAGGCCGCGGGCGCGGACCTGGGGGTCGCTCCGCCGGTGCTCTTCACCTTCGACGCCACGCTGACCACCGAGCCCGATCAGATCGCGCTCGCCCCGGGGGCGCTGGTCGAGAGCGGCGAGCGCAACGGACGCCGCTTCTTTCGCTACCGCTCGCCGGGCGCCGTCTCGCCGCTCCTCGCCTTCGTCTCCGGCCGCTATGCCGTCGTCCGCCGCGAGCACCACGGTGTCGCGCTCGAGGTCTATCACCATCCGGACCACGCCCAGAACGTGGAGGCGATGCTCGACGCCGCAGCGCGGGCGCTCGACTACTGCGTCGCGCAGTTCGGTCCCTACCCGCACGCCGAGCTGCGCATCGTCGAGGCGCCCTCCTCCTCGCCGATCGCCCAGCGCGGCACCGGCTTCGCGTTGCCCGGCACCATCTTCCTGCTGGAGCATCGCGGCTTCTTGACCGACCGCAGCGATGCCGAGCGGGTGGACATCGTCACCAAGCGAGTGGCGCACGAGGTGGCCCACCAGTGGTGGGGTCATCAGGTCTCGCCGGCCGCGCTGCCCGGCGCCTCGACGCTGGTCGAGAGCCTGGCGCGCTACACCGAGATGCGGGTGCTCGCCGAGCTTCACGGCGAGGCGTCGGTGGCCAGGCTCCTCGCTTTCGAGCTCGACCGCTACCTCGCCGGCCGCGCGGGCGGCGACGAAGTGCCGCTCACTGAGGTCGAGGACCAGGGCTACGTCTCCTACGCCAAGGGCGGCCTGGTGATGGCGGCGATTCGCGATCTGATCGGCGAGCCGGCGACCAACGCCGCCCTCCGCCGCTTGATCGATGACGTGCACGCCGGCAGGCAGCCGGACGCGAACGACCTGCTGACCTACCTGCTGGAGGCCGCGCCCGAAGAGGATCACGCCCTGATCGAGCAGTGGCTGCGCGGCGTGGTGCTCTACGACCTGCGCGTCGCCGCCGCCAGCGGGACTGCCCTCGCCGGCGGCCGTCAACGAATCGACCTGCGGGTCGAGGCGCGCAAGAGCGATGGCGGCGCGGAACACGAGCTTCCGATGAACGAGGAGATCGAGATCGCTCTCTATGCCGACGACCCCGGCGTTGACGGCCGCGGCGGTGAGCCGCTGCAGACCCGGCGCTATCGGCTGCGAGGCGCGACCGACCTCTCCTTCGAGGCCGACGGCAGGGCGCGCTACGTGCTGGTCGACCCCGATCTGCTGCGGATCGACAGAAACCGGGCCGACAACCTCCGGCCGATCGCACGCGTCACCGACCGCTGACAGAGGAGGGTTGCGGACGGCCGCGGCGATCGCGGCCTATAATCCGCGCCAGTGAACCCGCAACCCGCCGCGGCCGGCAGTCGTTGGCCAGTGGTGCTCACCGTCGGGCTGTTGACGGCCGGAGCGCTGCGCGGCGCCGCGGTCGAGGTCACGCTCCATCAATCCGACGGCGCACCCCTGGAGGGTGCGGTCCTGATGGTGCACCCGCTCCACGCGCCACCGCTGCCGCCGCCGGAGCCGGCCACTATGGATCAGCGCGAGCAACGTTTCGTGCCCCACGTCCTTACGGTGCAGACCGGCGGCACGGTGCGTTTTCCGAATTCCGACGCGGTCAGCCATCATGTCTATTCGTTCTCCCCGGCCAAGAAGTTCGAGCTGTTCCTCGCCAAGGGCGCGCCGGCGAAGGAAGTGGTGTTCGACAAACCCGGCGTCGTCGCCCTGGGCTGCAACATCCACGACTGGATGCTGGCTTACGTTCTCGTCGCGGACACGCCGTACGTCGCGGTCACCGGCGCGAACGGTTCGGCGGCGGTGAACGGCTTGCCCGCTGGGCGCTATCGCCTGGAGGCTTGGCATCCGCGGCTGGTCGATCCGCCGGCGATGCTGCGCCGCGACGTCAGTCTCGATAGCGACAGCCACGAGAGTTGGAAGCTGCGGCTCGAAAAAGCGCTGCTGCCGGCTCGCGACCAGCGGCCCCGCTTCGTGGACTACTGACATGGCGGCGCGCTCTGCCTCGGCGCTGAGCTTGCAGAGTCGCATCTTCGCGCTCTTCCTGACCCTGCTGCTGGTCGTTCTCGGGGTCACTCTCTACACCGTCTCCCGCGCGACCTATCGCCACTCGATCGCGCGCGCCGAGGACGAGCTGGCGTACGGCCGACGCATCTTTCACGACAAGCTCGATGGCCGCCGCCGGGCTCTGGCGGAATCGGGGACCGCTCTCGCCAAGGAGGACGCCTTGCGCCAGGCCGTCTTCGCCGGCGGTGAAGATCGCGACTCGGTGACCGTGGCGCTCGACAATCATCGCGCGCGCACCAGCGCCGGCCTCGCACTGCTGGTCGGCCTCGACGGGACGGTGCTGGCGGACACTTCCGACCGGCGCCGGGAGGGGCTGCTGTTCGCGTACCCCGATCTCCTGCGTGAGCCGGTCGACGCCGAAGCCGCTGCTCCTGCCTCGCGGATCGCCGAGCTCGGTGGCGTCGCCTACCAGCTGGTCGCGGTGCCCTATTACGTGCCGGTCAGCGCGCCGCGCCCCAGCCTCTGGCTGGTCCTGGGACGCGCCCTCGACGACGACTTCGCCACCGAGATGCAGCAGCTGATCGGCGCCGAGGTCGTGATCGTGCGCCGCGGCGCCGAGGCGCGCTGGCTCGCGGCTTCGCTCGCCGGCGCGGCCCGAGACAGTGTGGTGGAGCTCGCTGGCGGTGGCGAGACCGTGGCGGTGAAGCGTTTGGCGGGAGTCGAGATGCTGGTGCTGCCAGTTGCGTTGCCCGGGGCCGACGGTCTGACCGCCGTTCTGCTGCTGCCGACCGCAGCGGCCCTGCTCGATTACCGCCAGCTCTCCGGACGATTCGCGTTCGTGGCGCTCGGCGCCGCACTGCTCGCTTTGGTGGGCGCACTGGCTTTCGCCCGGGGCGTGGCACGACCCATCCACGCCCTGGGCGAGGCGGCGCGCCGGGTGGCGGCTGGCGACTACGCCGCCGAGCTGCCGCGCTCTGGAGCCGTCGAGATCGCCGCCTTGGCGCGCGACTTCGCGACCATGCAGCACGAGGTGCGGGCGCGCGAGGAGGCGATCGAGCGCCTGGCGTTCCATGACGAGCTCACCGGCTTGCCCAATCGCACCAGCTTCCGGCGCGAGCTCGAGCGCGGGGTCGCGCGGGCTGGGCGCGAACACGTGCACCTGGCAGTGGCGGTGCTCGATCTCGATCGCTTCCGCGACATCAACGAGACGCTCGGCCATCATCTCGGCGACGGGCTGTTGCGCGAAGTCGGACAGCGCCTGCGGACCGTGGCCGGCGAGCGTGGCCTCAGCGCGGCGCGCCTGGGCGGCGACGAGTTCGGGCTGCTTTGGCCGGTGCCCGTGGTCAGCGAGGCTCCGGCGGCGGTCACCGCGGTGCGCGCCGCGCTGGAGCGCGAGATGGCGCTCGAGGATCTGCGTATCGACGTGCGGGCGAGCTGCGGGGTCGCCTTCTACCCCGACGACGGCAGCGACGCGGCGGCCCTCCTGCGCCGCGCCGAAGTGGCCATGTACTTCGCCAAGGAGCGGCGCCTCGGCTTCGCCTTCTACGATCCCTCGCAAGACCGCCATAGCGTGCAGCGCTTGAGCCTGGCCGGCGACCTCCATCGCGCGGTCGAGGCCGGGGCCTTGACCCTCGCCTTCCAGCCCAAGCTCGATCTGGGCAGCGGCCGCGTGCGCCAGGTCGAAGCCCTGCTGCGCTGGGATCATCCGCGGCTCGGCGCGGTGGCTCCGGCGGAGTTCATCCCCATCGCCGAGCAGACCGGCTTGATCCGCAAGATCACCGAATGGGTGCTGCGGGCGGCGCTGGAGCAGGCGGCCGAATGGCAGCGCCAGGGTTTGCCACTCACCGTGGCGGTCAACATCTCGGCGCTCGACCTGCACGACCGCGAGCTGCCCGCGCGGCTCCGCGCCCTGCTCGACGAGACCGGAGTGCCGGCCGAGCGGCTGGCGCTCGAGATCACCGAGAGTACAGTGATGGCGGAGCCCGAGATCGCGCGCCGCCTGCTCGACGAGGTGGCGGCGATGGGCACCACGGTGTGCGTCGACGATTTCGGCACCGGCTACTCCTCGCTCGCCCAGCTGCAGCGGCTGCCGGTGCAAGAGCTCAAGGTCGACAAGTCGTTCGTGATCGAGATGACGCGCTCCAAGGACCTCGCCCAGATCGTGCGCTCGACGATCGAGCTCGGCCACAACCTCGGCATGCGCGTGGTGGCGGAGGGCGTCGAATCGCGCGAGACGCTGGAAGCGTTGCGGGCCATGGGTTGCGATATGGCGCAGGGGTTCCACGTCAGCGCGCCGCTCGCCGCCGTCGAGCTGGCCGCCTGGCTGCGCAGTCCGGCGGCGCTCGAGGACCGTTCGGCGTGAGGTCTCGGAAACTCGCCATAGCGATTCTGACGGCCGCAGTCGCAACCCCTTCATTTGGCGCCGAGCATCGGCTACACGGCTTGCTCGACCTGCGGGCGATCGCCGGCTTCGATGGAGTTTCGTGGCTCGACGCCGGCTTCGATCGGGCTCGCTTCAGCGACGATGACGATGCGGTGGTCCCTGGAGCGGTGCTGCTCGAGTACCAGGGACGATGGCTCCCGACGCTCGAGGCGCGGCTGACGCTGGCGGGCTACGACGAGACCGGGCACACCGTCGACTTCACCGAGGCGTTCCTGGAGTACAACCCCGTGCCGCGCTCGGCCTGGCGGTTCAAGGCGAAGGGCGGCGTGTTCTACCCGCCGGTCTCGCTCGAGAACACCGCCGTCGGTTGGACCAGTCCCTACACCCTCAGCTTCTCGGCGATCGACACCTGGATCGGCGAGGAGGTGAGAATCGCCGGCATCGAAGCCGCCGCGACCCACATGGGGCGCTTCACCGGCTCGGCGCACGACTGGACGGTGCTCGCTGCGGCGGTGCGCGGCAACGATCCTCTCGGCGCGCTGATCGCCTGGCGTGGCTTCGCGATTCACGATCGCCAGTCTCGCTGGCACGAGCACTTCCCGTTCGCCGACCTGCCGAACTTCGGCGACGATGGCTACTTCTCGCCGCAGGGAGCCTTCGAAGAGCCCTTCAAGGAGTTCGATAGGCGCACCGGCTACTACGCCGGAGTGAACTGGAACGCGTTCGACCGCTCACGGCTGCGCTATCTGCACTACGACAACCTGGCCGATCCGCTGGTGGTCGAAGACGGCCAGTGGGCCTGGCGTACACGCTTCGACCACCTCGGGTGGCAAGTCGTGCTGCCCGATGGCGCGGATCTGCTGGTGCAAGGGCTGTACGGCGACACCCGCATGGACGGCGGTGACGGCCCGCTGGTCTACAGCGACTTCGCCGCTGCCTACGCGCTCTGGAGCCGGGCCTGGGGACGGCACCGCTGGAGCGGGCGAGCCGATCTCTGGTCGGTCTCCGACCAGGACACCTCGCCCAACGATCCCAACCAGGAGCACGGCCACGCCTTCACCGCGGCGTACTTCTACACCCCACCGCCGATCTCACGCTTCGGCGGCTGGCGCGCAGGACTCGAGCTGCGCGCCCTAGAGAGCGACCGGCCTGCGCGCCGCATCCTCGGCGAGGACGCGCGGCGCAGCGAAACGACCCTCGAGGGCACGCTGCAGTGGACCTTCTGAGCCGGGGCTAGAAGCGGCTGGAAATCGACAGCCGCACCGCGCGCGGTGAGCCCGGCGTGATGTTGGTGTTGTTGTGCGCAGCGACGTAGTAGTCCTCGTCGAGCAGGTTCTCGACATTGACCTGGGCCCGCAGGCGCTGGCTGAAGTTGTAGAACAGCGCGGCGTCGAACCGGGTAATGCCGGCAGGGTCACCAGGTTGTCGGTCGAGGTGAAGACGTCGCTCGCGGTAGATGAGGCCGAGTCCCGACACCCCAGCTCGGCGAGAAGTCGTAGCGGTTCCAGAGCGAGAACGAGTGCTCGGGCAGCTTGCGCCAGCGTCGCGCCGGCCTGCGCGGTGGCGGAGATCGACGCGTGATCTCGCCGTCCTGATAGGCGTAGCCGCCGGTCAAGGCTCCACGCCGCGCGTCAGCTGGCCGCTGAGGCCGAGCTCGACGCCGTCGGTGCGCTGCGCGTCGACCAGGATCGAGCGCGAGGGGTCGGCGGGTCCGGCACCACGACGTTGCTGCGGTCGAGGCGGTAGACGGCCGCCGTGAAGCCGAGGTCCGGGCGCAGAGTCCCACTTCGCGCCGAGCTCGTAGTTCGTGAACTCCTCCGGGTCGAGCGCGCTGGTTGGTCGGCGAGAGCGAGCGCGAGCTGCTCGCCGGCGCGCGGCAGGTAGGAAAGGCTGTAGCTGCCGTAGAGCGAGACCGGATCCGACCGGCTTGAAGATCAGGCCGACGCGCGGCGACACGCAGGCCGTCGTCGCTCGAGAGGTCGGTGCCGTTGCGGTGGTTGTCGAAGTCGACGTCGAAGCTGGTCGTAGCGCAGGCCGACCACCGCCTGCAAGCGCTGCGAGAAGCGTGACCTGGTCCTGCGCGTAGAGCGCGGCTACGGTCGCCACGCCGTGGTTGTCGGCATCGGTCGGCGCCCTGGCGGAACTCGACCGGCAGCGTCGGTCGTCGGCTCGGAGACGGCACCAGGACGCTGGTGACGGTCGGTCCGATCGCTGGTGAAGAAGCCGGTGTTGCGGAAGTTGTCGGTCTCCTGCCGGCCGAGCTCGGCGCCGGCGAGGAGCGTGTGCGCGAGGCGCCGGTGCGCGCGGTCGATCACCAGGTCGGTCTGGTTGAAGAGGTTCTGGCGCTGCGTGGCGTTGTTGTAGGCCGGAGATGCTCACCATCGTGCCGGCGGCGTTCACCGCGCCCGGGAAGACGTTCTGGTAGAACTTGTCGTAGTCCCCGTAGGTGAGCCGGTTGCGCAGGCTGAGCGTCACCGCTGAAGCTGTGCTCGAGCAGGCGCCGACACGGCGTGCACCGTGGCGTCGGAGTCGCTGCGGTCGGGGTCGCCGAAGAACGTCGCTGGATCGGTGTCGAGCGGCCGGCCGGCGAACGACGGGATGCCGCGGTCGGCGGTGCGGTCGTCGTGGAAGAACTCGTAGCCGGCGCGCAGCGTGGTCGCGGGCCCGAGCGCAAGGCGACGGTCGGGTTGGCGCCGTAGCGCTCGCGCTTCGACGCCGTCGCGGTACGAGTCCGGAGTCCTCGTAAACGCCGGTCGACCCGCGCCGCCAGCACTCGAAGTCAGGCGCCTGCCCGACGTCGGCGGTGGCGCGGCGGTTGTCCCACGAGCCGAGCTGCAGAGCTGAGCTCGCGCGTCTGACCCCAGTCGGCCTGGCGGGTCACGCGGTTGATCACGCCGCCCACGCCGCCGCGGCCGAAGATCATGCGCGTTCGGGCCCTTCAGCGCCTCGACGCGCTCGACGTTGTAGAGGTCGCGGAAGTACTGCACGTCGTCGCGGACGCCGTCGACGAAGAAGTCGGAGGTCGAGCTGTTGCCGCGGAAGATCGGCGTGTCGCGGTTGCCCTCGCCCTGCGCCATGCCGACACCCGGCACGTAGCGCACGACGTCGGCCATGCCCTGCATCCGCTGGTCGGCGATCAGCGTCGCCGGTGACCACGCTCACCGCCTGCGGCACGTCGCGCAGCGGGGTGGGGGTCTTGGTTGCGCTTCTCACCACCGGCACTTGATAAGGATCGGCCGCCTCGACGTCGATGCGCTCGGCGAAGCCCACGAGGTCGAGCACGTACGTTTCGTGCGCTGTAGCCGAAGTCACGGTCAGTGGCTGCGCAAGGCCGGTGAATCCGCTGGCCTCGATGGTCAGGGTGTAGATGCCCTCAGGGAGCTCGAGACGAAACCGGCCCGCAGAATTCGTCGCCGTGGAAGCAACGTCAGCCTCGACCTCCGGGCGGGCGGTTACCACGGCCCCCGGAACCGGCGAGTTGGTGGTGTCGACGACGTTTCCTTCTACCGGAGTCGCTGAGGCAAGGGCGGAGACCGCCAAGCAGGAGACCAACGTCGCTGCGGTCAACCATCGAGAAAGGCGAGACATATTCGAAACTCCCCCTTGGGTTTGTCGACCTTCGTAGTCCTTATTGAGACGTATTCTCAACAGGTTACGAAGATACTGGACCGGGTTGGTACCTTTTGTCAACGGGGGTGACGCGGACCGCCGCGACGTTCGCCGCGGCGGCAGTCCAGCAACTCAGTTCGACTTGCTCGAGCCGACGAGCTCGTCCCAGGTCTTGACCTTGGTTTCGCCGTCGAGGAACGGCAGCACGGTCGACGCGAGCTCGGGCGCAAGGAAGATGTCGTAGTGCGTGAGGTTGGGCAGGATCGCGAGCCGGTTCTGCGACATGTTCTCGCGCATCCAGCCGGCGTCCTTCAGGCCGCCGCCGAGCAGCTGGTAGAACTTGACCATGTGCTCGGGGCGGAACATGTCGCTGTCGCCGTAGACCAGCATGACCGGCATCTTCAGCTTCGTCACGTCCGCCGACCAGTCGTAGGGCGTGCGCATCAGCTCGCCCATCTGGTCGAGCAGCGCGGGAAGTCCTCCGGCTTCGGCGCGACCGCCGACGTAGGACTTGTACATCGGCGTGTCCTTCATCGCCTCGGCCATCGCCGCGCCGACCTGCGCCTGCTGCGGCAGCATCTCGGGATAGAAGCCGTCCTGCGCGTAGCCGGCCGACACGAGCGCGAGCCGCCGCACCAGCGTCCGGGTGCTGCACCGCCAGGCGGAACGCCGACGCCGCCGCCCATCGAGTAGCCGAGCACGTCGACCTGCTCGATGGCCGAGCTGCCTTGACGAGCGCGGCCATGTCGTCGCCCATGTCGACGAGGCTAGATCGGCCGCTCGCCGAGCGCGGTGCGGCCGTGGCCCTGCAGGTCGACGCGCGATCACCTTGCGGCTCTTCGGCCAGCGCCGGCAGCACCGGGCCGAACATGTCGATCGAGCCGAGCCCGCCGTGCAGCAGCAGGAGCGGCTCGCCGCTGCCGTGGATCTCGTAGTAGTAGCGCAGGCCGTTGATCGACAGGTGGTCACCCTTCACATCATTGGAGGCGGCCGCGAGGCGAAGGGGCGCTGCGAGCAGCAGAGCGGTGACGGTCACGAGGGCGAAACGTCTAGAAGTCATCGGTTCGGTCTCCTGGGGAGCGGGTCGTCTTCGGGGCTCCTACTTCGACGACGAACGGGCGGCCGAGGGATCGACATGCGCTCTGCTACAGTTTCGCTGGTCAACCGCCGAGATAGTCCCACGGGCAGCACTCACCTCGTAGCCAACGAGAGGCCGCATGATCGGATCGCGTCTAGGCCCGTACGAGATTACCGCCAAGCTAGGCGAAGGCGGCATGGGCGAGGTCTGGCGCGCGACCGACTCGCGGCTGCGGCGAGAGGTGGCGCTGAAGCTGTTGCCGCCGGCGTTCATTGGCCCGATCCCGAACGCCTCGCCCGCTTCGAGCGCGAGGCGCAGCTGCTGGCGCAACTGCATCACCCCAACGTGGCGTCGATCTTCGGTATCGAAGAGTCGAGCGGCGAGCGCGCGCTGGTCATGGAGCTGGTCCCCGGTCCGACGCTCGCCGAGCGTCTGGCGGCGGGCCCGATGCCGTTCGCCGAAGCGGCGCCGATCGCCGTGCAGATCGCGCAGGCGCTGGAAGCGGCACACGAGAAGGGCATCGTTCACCGCGATCTCAAACCGCAGAACATCAAGGCCGCGCCCGACGGCGCCGTGAAGGTACTCGACTTCGGCCTCGCCAAGGCGATGGACCCCGCTGGCACCGCTTCCGCCGCCGACCTGGCGCGTTCCCCCACGATGATGCAGTCGCCGACTCTGACCGCGGTCCACGGCACGCAACTCGGCGTGATCCTCGGCACGGCGGCCTACATGGCGCCCGAGCAGGCGCGCGGCGGGGCGGTCGACAAGCGGGCCGACATCTGGGCGTTCGGCGTGGTGCTCTACGAGATGCTTGCCGGCCGCTCGCTCTTCGCCGGCGAGACGGTGAGCGACACGCTCGCCGGCGTGCTCAAGACCGAGGTCGATTTCGCGCGCTTGCCGCCCACGGTTCCTTCGGGCGTTCGCCAGCTCCTGCGCCGTTGTCTGGAGCGCAATGCGAAGAACCGCTTGCACGACATCGCGGACGCGCGCATCGTGCTCGAGGACATCCTCGCCGGGCGAGGCGACGGCGACGCGGTGGCGGCTGCCTCTCTGCGGCCGGCGAGCCGCGGTTGGAAACTGGCCGCGCTGGCCCTCGTCGCTGGAGTGCTCGCCGGCGTCGTCGCCGCGCTGCTGTGGAGCAGCCGGAGCTCGGCCGAACCGCGGCCCTCGAAGCTCGCGCGCTTCGAGATCAGGGCACCGGAGAAATCCGGGATCATTCCCGGCCTGGCGCTGTCGCCCGATGGCCGGCACTTGGCGTTCGTGGCCAGCGACGAAGTTGGTGAGCCAACGCTCTGGGTGCGACCGCTCGACTCTCTGGAAGCTCGCCAGCTGCCCGGCACCGAGGGCGCTCGCCTGCCTTTCTGGGCGCCGGACAGCCGGCGGATCGGCTTCTTTGCCCAGCGCACCCTCAAGTGGATCGACTCCCGCGGCGGCACCCCGCTCGATCTCGTGGCGACCCCTACGGTCCAGGATGTGCGCGGTGGCGCCTGGGGTGCGGACGACACGATCATCTATTCGCCGGGCTTCGTCGGGCCGCTTCTCGCGATACCGGCGCGCGGCGGAGCGCCCATGCCGGCGACGGCGCTGCCTGCCGACGGCTCGCTGGGCACCATGCGCTTCCCGTCGTTTCTTCCCGACGGCCGCCGCTTCGTCTTCTACGCCTCGGCCGGCACTGGAACCGAGCCGGGGTCGATCCATCTCGGGCGGCTCGGCTCGTTGGAAACCAAGCTGCTCGGTCCCGCCACTTCGACTGCGGTTTTCGCGCCGCCCGGATATCTGGTCTACTGCCGCGGCGACGCGCTCGTCGCCCAGGCCTTCGACGATCGCCGTGAGGAGCTGGTGGGCGATCCCGTCCCTCTCGGCATCACGATGGGCGGCTCGGTCGCGGTATCCGGCCAGCGCTCGCTGGCCGCGGCGAGCGACGGCACCCTCGTCTATCGTTCCGACAAGCGCGGCGTGAGCGAAGTTGTGTGGGCCGACCGCAGTGGCAAGGTGCTGGAGTCGGTGACCGGCGTCGGCGACACCTGGCACTACGCTCCGCGGTTGTCGCCCGACGGGCGCTCGATGCTGGTCGCGCAGTACCAGAGCAACGGCAAGCTCGGGCAGTTCTGGGTGCACGACCTCGAGCGGCGCGTCGCCAGCCGCCTCGCCGCCGACGAAAGCGACAGCTACGTCGGTACCTGGCTGTGGCCCGACGGCCGCGAGGTGCTCTACAACTGCGGCACCCATGGTGGCGGTGCCGCCGTCTGCCGTGTGGCCCTGGACCGCCCTGGCGAACGACGAATGTGGTCGGACTCCATGCAGTCCTCGCTGCCGGTCTCGTCGACCCGTGACGGGCGCCGCGTGCTCATCGAACAGAGCAACCCCGAAGGCCGCCTGTCGCTCTGGCTCGGTGATCTCGAGAGCGACGGCCCTCTCCAGCGCCTCACCCCGGAGGGCGTGGCGGAAGGCGCCGGCGATCTCTCTCCGGACGGCCGATGGCTCGCCTACATGTCCGATGCGGCGGGCGAGCTCGCAGTCTTCGTTCGGCGCCTGGACGGCAGCGGCGCGATCCGCATCTCTGCTACCGGCGGTACGCAGCCGGCCTGGCGAAGGGACGGCCGCGAGCTCTTCTACGTGGATGCTCGGGGCCGGTTGGTCGCGGTGCCGATCACGTCCGGAGATGAGCTTCGTCCGGGCGCGCCGACCGTCCTCTTCGACGCGCGGCTCGAAGAAGCCGGCGATCGCCAGTACGACGTCTCGGCCGACGGCCAGCGATTCCTGCTCAACCGGCGGCTCGCAGCCGACGACGCGCCGCCGGTGGTGGTGCTCGGTTGGTCGGCGCTGATCGACACCGAGAGCCCCTGAAGCCGCTACTTCGGTGCCACGCCACTCCGTGGCGCGAATATGGCGCTGAGCCGGTCTGTAGTGCCCGGCTGGCGTTCGAGATGCGGGTAGACCGCCCCGCGTGTTGCAGGGACTTGCACCGTGGTGATCTCCCCTTGGCGATCGATACGGAGGCTCAGCGGGCGAGCAGCGGCTCGCGCGTCGGCAAGAGCACGAGCCAGCGCCTTCGCCGACCAGGCGCTTCCGTCGACACTGACGATCTTGGCGCCCGGCGCGAGTCCCGCCGCGAAGGCCGGCGAGTCGCGCACGATCTCGAGCAGCTTGCCGTCGTCGTTGGTGCGCAGCCCCAGCACCGCGCCCCAGTCGACCACATGACGTGACTTCTCACGGCCAACCATGAAGACGTTCGGCTGCGGGCCGTAGACGAGCTTCCAACCCGCCGCCTCGAGGCCGCGAACCGGCGCCGCGGGCTGCACGCGCGTGACGCGTTCGGCGAAGAATCCTCGCCAGTCGTGAGGTGCGATCTCGCCCAGCAGTGCGAGCACTTCCTCGAGATCGTAAGGCCGCACCGAGGGCGCGCCGCCGGGCTCGCCGGCGAAGCGCCGGCAGAAGTCGTCGAGCGAGCGGCGCTCTACGGTGAGCTCGCGCAGGCGCGCGTCGACTTCGAGCCAGATCAGCGCGCCTTCCTCGTAGTAGTCGAGCGGCCGGCGCATGGTGCTGCCGGCGCCGGGCGCATCGACGCCGAGCTGGACGCCGGTGGCGGTATCGACGAGCGGGCGCCAACTGCGGCCGGGGCGCGCGTCGCCGAGCTGGCTCGCCATCCAGGCCAGGTAGTCGCGCGTCGCCTCGGGCGCGCGAATGCCGGCGCGAGTCGAGAGCACGACGTCGCCGAGGTAGCGAGTCAGGCCCTCGTAGATCCAGAGCAGCTCCGCATCCATCGGGCGCTCGTACCCGCCGGTGACGAGGCCGGTGGGGCGGCGGTACTTGCCGTTCCATGAGTGAACGTACTCGTGCGGCAGGATGCGCAGCTCGGCGTGGCCCAGACCCTCGTCGGTGAACACCTTCGCCGGCAATCGGTTATCGCTCGATTCCGGATGCTCCAGACCGTTGGGCTCGATCGCGTCGGTCAGCGTCACCAGCCAGGCGTAGCGCTGGAAATGGCGCGCGCCGAACAGCGCGTCGGCCTCGTCGACGACTCGTCGCAGCTGGTCGCGCCTCGCCTGCGGCACGGCGACATCGGCGGCGGCATCGGCCGCGACGCTGAGACGCACCGGAGTCGAGCCACCGGCAATGGGGTAGGAGTGGAAATGCCGGCCGGCGAGCAGAGGGGAGTCGACCAACGCGGTCAGCGAAACCGGCGCGAACTCCACCCGGTCGCCCTCGCGGCGCACGATCTCGAGCGCGCTGTCGAACTCCCAGCCCTGCGGCAACGTCAGCGACGGACGGAATGTCGTGGTGTCGCTCGCCGCGCCCTGCGGCACCAAGACCTGCTGATTCCACAGCACCACCATGAGATGGGCGGTGGCATTGGGTCCTTCGCCGTAACCGCCGCCGAACGAGTCGGGCGGCGAGAGATAGTCGAACTCGGCCTCGACCGTGGCCGCGCCCGCGGGGACGGTGAGATGAAAGGCGAACATCTCCAGCGCGTCGCGACGCCACTCGAGCGGTCGGCCGCCGGCCGTGAAGCGAAGTCCCACCATCTGCTGGATCGGACCGGTGGGCGAGTGCTCGCCCGGGATCCACTTCGGATAGGTGAGCACGAGCGGCCCCGGCGTTACCGGCAAGGTGAGATGGCTGTGGAAGATCCCCTGGGTGGCGCGGCGGGCATCGACGTGCGCGGCGATCTCCGAGGCGACGGCGGGTGAGACCGCGCCGAGCGTCAGGAGCAAAGGGAACACATACCGCGCATGCTTCATGACTGGGCCTCCGGGGAGCGCGGGAATGCTAGCACCGCGTCCCGCGTGACTTCGGCGCTGCTACAATCGCTTCGTTGACCCCTTCATCTCGTCTGAGCGCGGCCGCCAGCAATCTCAGCATCGACGTAGCCGGGCTTTCTCACACCGGGAACGTCCGGACCAACAACGAGGATCACTTTCTGGTGCTCCGCGGCGGGCGCTATCTCGAAACGGTCTCCACCAACCTCCCGGCTGGCTCGCTCCCGGAGGATCCGGTAGGGCCTGGGATCGGGATCACGGTCGCCGACGGCATGGGGGCCCATGCCGGTGGAGAGGTGGCGAGCATGCTAGCCACCACCACCTTGATCGAGCTGGTGCTGGCGGTGCCGGACTGGATCCTGCGGATCGACGAAACGACGATGGCGAAGGCCGAGCAGCTCGCAGTCGAACGCGTGCAGAAGACCCACGAGACGATTGTGGCGCGGGCGGCGGAAGATCCGCGCCTCTCCGGCATGGGCACGACGATGACGATCGCCGTGAGCCTCGGGCTCGACCTGCGGGTCCTCCACGTCGGCGATTCGCGCGCCTATGTCCTGCGCGACGGCCGTTTGGCGTCGCTCACCCACGACCACAGCTACGCGCAGCGGCTCCTCGACCAGGGCCGGGAGGAAGAGGTGGCGCGCCGCTTCCGCCATCTCCTCACCCAATCTCTCGGCGGCAAGGATCCGCATCCGGAGGTGACCTACTGGCGCCTCGCCCCCGGCGACCGCCTGCTGGTCTGCACCGACGGGTTGACCGACATGGTGGACGAGGCCACGATCGCCACCGAGCTCGGTCGCCACGCGCGAGCCAGCGCAGCCTGCCGGGGATTGGTGCGCCGGGCGCTCGACGCCGGCGGCGCCGACAACGTCACCGCGGCGGTGGCGATCTACTCGGCGCGCCGGCGCTGACTTTCCTCTAGCTCGCGGAGTCTTGCTCCGGGAAGAGCGCCTCGAATTCGGGATCGCCGTGGAGCAGCGTCAGATCGGGATCTCGTCGCGCCCACTCGCCGCGTCGGTAGCCGGCGCGGTGCGCCTTCTTGATCGCGTCCATCCCGTCCGTCTTGCGCCCGAGCTTGCAGAAAACACAGGCCGCGTTGTAGTGCACGGAGGCCTCGTTCGGGCGCAGCACCATCGCGAAGCTCGCCTCGCGCAGAGCGTCGTCGACGCGCTGCTCGTCGGCGAAATCGGAGGCGAGCAGGATGCGCGCTCGCGCGTCCTCCGGGACCTGGCGCAGCTGGGCCTCCAACACCTGGATACGGCGCAGGCGAACATTGCGCCGCTGCTCGAGCTTGCCGAGCGCCTTGAGCGCGTTGCCGATCGGCACGTAGACGTTGTAGTCCGCGCCGGCTTGCTCGAGCGCCTCCTCGGCGATGTCGCCACCTCCTGGTAGCGCCCCGATGAGAAAAGGGCGCGCAGCAAGAGGTAGTAGACGCCCTCGGTGTCGCGCTGCCGGGCGATGGCCTCGCGCGCCGTGGCCGCGACCTCGTCGTGATGGCCACCGAGGGCATAGAGGATCCAGGCCTGGGCCACCTGTGACCTCGGGCAGATCCGGCCGCAGCGTCGATCGCCCGCTCCGCGGCTTCGCGGGCCCGGCTCGAGCAGCGTCTGCTCGCTGCCGAAGGCGCCCTCGTACTGAGGCGCAGACGTTGGCGATCGCGGCGTAGGCCAGGGCGAAGTTGGGATCCTGCGCGACCGCGTTCTCGAACATCTGGAGCGCGAACTCGAGATCCTGGCGGGTGAGCCGCCGCGCGTAGCTCTTGCCCTCGCAGGTAGAAGTCGTAGGCCTGCAGGTTGTCGGTCGGCTTGCCGGCGAGCGCCGCCTGCTCCTGCGGCGTCAGCGTGATGCGCAGCGCCTCGGCGATTTTCCGCGCGATCTCGTCCTGCACCTCGAAGACGTCCGCCATCTCGCGGTCGTAGCGCTCGGACCAGAGCAGCGAAGTCGGTCGCCGCGTCGACCAGCTGGGCGTTGATCCGCAGCCGGTTGCCGCGCGCGGCGGAGGCTGCCGGCGAGCACGCAAGCGGCGCCGCAGCTGCTGGCCGACCTGGGCCGGCGTCACCGGCTTGTCGCGGAACGGCAGGACCGTCGGGCGCGAGAACATCTTGAGGCCCTTGATCTTCGACAGCTCGGTGATGATGTCTTCGGTGATGCCGTCGCGGAAGTACTCGTCTTCCTTGGCGCCGCTCAGGTTCTCGAAGTAGAGCACCGCGACCGAACGCTCCGGCGCGCTCTCGGCCTTGCCCTTCGAGTCGGCCAGGACGGCGGCGCTGCGCGGCCGGAATCGAGATCGCGCTTGAGGCGCAGCAGGTCGGTCTTCAGCTCGGTCGCCGTCTGGTAGCGGAGGTTGCGGTCCTTCTCCAGCGCCTTGGCGACGATCCGGCCGAGAGTCCGGCGGGAGCCGCCGGGTTGAGCTCGGTGAGCGGCCGCGGGTCGCGGTTGAGGATCGCCTCGAAGACCACCGCCTGCGTGTCGCCCGCGAAGGGCGGCGTGCCGGCCGCCATCTGGTAGAGCACCGTGCCGAGCGAGAAGAGGTCGGTGCGCGCGTCGGTGAGCTGGCCGCGCGCCTGCTCCGGCGACATGTAGTGCACCGTGCCCATCACCGTGCCGGCGACGGTCAGGTCGCCGCGCCCGGCGCGCGCGCCCTCGACCATGGTCTCGTCGCCGGGAAACCGCCGCGCGAGTCGATCTTCGCCAGGCCGAAGTCGAGGATCTTCACCTGGCCGCGCGGGCTGACGAACAGGTTGGCCGGCTTGAGGTCGCGGTGGACGATGCCCTTGGCGTGCGCCGACTCGAGCGCGTCGGCGATCTGGATCGCCAGCTCGAGCAGCACGCCGGTCTCCATCGGCCGCGCCGAGGCGCGCCGAGAGCGGCTCGCCCTCGAGCAGCTCCATGACGATGAAGTGCTGGCCCTCGTGCTGCTCGATCGCGTGCACGGTGCAGATGCCGGGATGATTGAGGGCGGAGGCCGCCCGTGCCTCACGCTGGAAGCGCTCGAGCATCGGCGCGTCGTGCAACAGGGTCTCGGAGAGGAACTTCAGCGCCACCTTGCGCCCGAGCTTCGAGTCTTCCGCTTCGTAAACCACGCCCATTCCGCCAGCGCCGAGCTGGCGCGCGATGCGGTAGTGCGAGACGGTCCTGCCGACCAGGGATTCCATTGCCATCTCAGCCCTCGGCCTTCGCCGGGAACAGTTTCTCGAACTCTGGCTCGCCGCGCAGGACGGCGAGATCCGGATCGCGGCGGGCCCAGTCGGCGTCCCGGAAGCCGGCGCGCCAGGCCTTGGCGATGGCATCGATCGCCTCGGCTCTCTTGTCTAGCAGGCAGAAGGTGCAGGCGGCGTTGTACAGCACCGTGGCCTCGTTGGGGCGTAGCAACATGGCGAGGTTGGTCTCGCGCACGGCGTCATCCACCCGGCCTAGGCCGGCGTACTGCAACCCCAGGAGAATGCGCGCCCGCGCGTCTTCCGGCACCTCCAGCAAGTGGGCCTCGTGCACCTGGATCGAGCGCTGGCGGACGTTGTCGAGCGACTCCTGCTTACCCAGTTCGCCCAGCGCGTTCAGGATGGGAATGTAGATGTTGTAGTCGGTGCCGCTCGACTCGATCGCTTCCTCGGCCACCGCCTCGATCTGCGTGTAGTTACCGAGCAGGAACAGCACCCTGAGCAACAGGTAGTAGGCGCCCTCGGTATCGCGCCGGCGCGCGATCAACGCGCTGACGATCTGCCGGGCATCCTCGTACTCGCCCCGGGCGCAAAGTATCCAGGCTTGGGCCATGCGCGCCTCCGGCAGCTCCGGCTGCAGGGCGTTTGCCTTCTCGGCGGCGACGCGGGCGCGATCGAGCCATGACGGAGTCCGTGTGTGATCGATGTAGACCTGTGCGGAGAGGTTGGCGATGGCGGCGTAAGCCAGCGCGAAATTGGGGTCCTCGGCGATCGCGTTCTCGTACATCTGGAGCGCGAACTCGGAATCCTGGCGCGTCTGGCGGCGGGCGTAGCTCTTGCCCTTGAGATAGAGGTCGTAGGCCTGCAGGCTCTCCGTCGGCCTGGCAGCGAGCTCCTTCTTTTCCTGCGGCGAGAGCTTGACGCGCAACGCCTCGGCGATCTTGCGCGCGATCTCGTCCTGGACCTCGAAGACGTCCTTCATCTCGCGGTCGTAGCGCTCCGACCAGACCGGATGGTCGGTCTCGGTGTCCACTAGCTGGGTATTGATCCGCAGGCGCTCGCCGGCGCGCCGCAGGCTACCCTCGAGCACGTAGGCGGCACCGATCTGCTGCGCGATCTGGGCCGTGGTCGCACCCTTGTCGCGAAAGGCCAGCACGGTCGAGCGCGAGTAGGTCTGGAGGCCTTCGATCTTCGACAGCTCGGTGATGATGTCCTCGGTGATGCCGTCGCGGAAGTACTCGTCCTCCTTGGCGCCCGAGAGGTTCTCGAAATAGAGCACCGCCACCGAGCGCCTGGCCGGGTTGACCGCCGATACGGATTGGCTTTTCGGCTCGGACACCCCGCTCGGCCGGCGCTCGCCCGCCTGAACGTCGCGCTTCAGGCGCAGCAGGTCGGTTTTCACCTCGGTTGCCGTCTGGTAGCGGAAGTTGCGGTCCTTCTCCAGCGCCTTGGCCAGGATCTGGCCGAGCGCCGGCGGCGCCGCGGGATTGAGCTCCACTGGTGGACGCGGGTCGCGGTTCAGAATGGCGTCGAAGACCACCGCCTGGGTGTCACCCTCGAACGGCATGGCTCCGGTCGCCATCTGGTAGAGGAGCGCGCCGAAGCGAGAAGAGGTCGGTGCGCGCGTCGGTGAGCTGGCCGCGCGCCTGCTCCGGCGACATGTAGTGCACCGTGCCGAGCACCGTTCCCGCCACTGTCAGCTCCTCGCGCGCCGCCTGGTCGATGACCGTCTCGTCGCTCGGGGTCCGCGGGCTGTCGAACTTCGCCAGCCCGAAGTCGAGGATCTTCACCTGTCCCCGCGGTGAAATGAAGATGTTCGCCGGCTTCAGGTCGCGATGGACGATCCCCTTGGCGTGCGCCGACTCGAGCGCGTCGGCGATCTGGATGGCGAGCTCGAGAAGCGTGCTCATCTCCATCGGCTGCGGCCCGATGCGCGCCGCGAGCGGCTCGCCCTCGAGCAGCTCCATGACGATGAAGGAGCGTCCTTCGTGCTGCTCGATCGCGTGCACGGTGCAGATGCCGGGGTGGTTCAGCGCCGAGGCGGCGCGCGCCTCGCGCTGGAAGCGCTCGAGCATCGGCGCGTCCTGCTGAAGGCTCTCGGAGAGGAACTTCAGCGCCACGTCGGCGGCCGAGGTTGGCGTCCTCGGCCTCGTAGACCACGCCCATGCCGCCGCTGCCGAGGCGGCGGTGATCCGGTAGTGGGAGACCGTCTGCCGACCAGGGATTCGATCGCCATCTCAGCTCCCTGCCTTGGGTTCTGGATAGAGCTTCTCGAACTCCGGCTCGCCGTGGAGCATCGCGAGGTCGGGGTCGCGGCGCGCCCAGTCGCGTCGCGGAAGCCGGCTCGCCATGCCTTGGCCAGCGCGTCCAAGGCCTCCGTCTTCCTGCCGAGCTTGCAGAAGGTGCAGGCGGCGTTGTAGAGCACCGTCGCCTCGTTGGGGCGCAGCGACCATCGCCAGGTCGGTCTCGCGCACGGCGTCCTCGCTCCGTCCCTCGTCGGCGTAGGCGATGGCCAGCAGGATGCGCGCGCGCGCGTCCTCGGGGACCTCCCGCAGGTGGGTCTCGAGGACCTGGATCTGGCGCTGCCGCATGTTCCGCAGCGCCTCCTGCTTGCCCAGCGCGCCGAGCGCGTTGGTGATCGGGACGTAGACGTTGTAGTCGGTGCCGCTCGACTCGATGGCCTGCGTCGGCGATGTCCGCCACCTCCTGGTACCGGCCGGCGGCGAACAGCGCAGCGCAGCAGCAGGTAGTAGGCGCCCTCGGTGTCGCGCTTGCGCGCGATCACCGGCGCACGAAATCCGTCGCGCCTCCTCGTACTCGCCCCGGGCGTAGAGGATCCAGGCCTGCGCGATCTTCGCCTCGGGCAGCTCCGGCTGCAGAGCGCACCGCCTGCTCCGAGCCGCCCGGGCGCGCTCGATCCAGGTGTCCAGCTTGTCGTAGTTGTAGTGATACAGGGCGCAGACGTTGGCGATCGCCGCATAGGCGAGCGCGAAGCCCGGGTCCTGCGCCACCGCGTTCTCGAACATCTGCAGCGCGAACTCCGAGTCCTGCCGGGTCAGCCGGCGGGCGTAGCTCTTGCCGCTGCAGGTAGAGGTCGTAGGCCTGCAGGTTCTCGGTCGGCTTGGCGGCGAGCGCCTGCTTGCTCCTGCGGCGTCAGCGTGATGCGCAGCGCCTCGGCGATCTTGCGCGCGATCTCGTCCTGCACCTCGAAGACGTCCTTCATCTCGCGGTCGTAGCGCTCCGACCAGAGCGGGAAGTCGGTCTGCGTGTCGATGAGCTGGGCGTTGATTCGCAGCCGCTCGCCCGCGCGCCGCAGGCTGCCCGTCAGCACGCACGCCGGCCCGGAGCTGCTGGCCGATCTGGACCGCCGTCACCGGCTTGTCGCGGTAGGCGAGCACGGTGGTGCGCGAGAAGATGTTCAGACCCTTGATCTTCGACAGCTCGGTGATGATGTCCTCGGTGATCCCGTCGCGGAAGTACTCGTCTTCCTTGACGCCCGACAGGTTCTCGAAGTAGAGCACCGCGACCGAGCGCTGGTCCTGGCCCGCCACCGCGCTGTCGGAGCGACCCTTCGAGTCGGAGAGCTCGGCCGCCCGGCGCCGGACCGAGCCGGTGTCGCGTTTGAGGCGCAGGAGATCGGTCTTCAACTCGGTGGCGCTCTGGTAGCGCAGGTTGCGGTCCTTCTCGAGCGCCTTCGCGAGGATCCGGCCGAGCGCCGGCGGCAGCGCCGGGTTGACCTCCACGAGCGGCTTCGGATCGCGGTTCAGGATGGCGTCGAAGACCACCGCCTGGGTGTCGCCCTGGAACGGCATCGAACCGGTCGCCATCTGGTAGAGCACCGTGCCGAACGAGAACAGGTCGGTGCGGGCGTCGGTCAGCTGGCCGCGCGCCTGCTCCGGCGACATGTAGTGCACCGTGCCGAGCACCGTACCAGCGACGGTCAGGTTCGTCCCGTCGAAGCGCTCGATCGCGGTGTCCGAGAGCGTCACGCCGGCGGCGGGGAGCGCGCGGTCGAACTTCGCCAGCCCGAAGTCGAGGATCTTCACCTGGCCGCTCGGCGAGACGAACAGGTTTGCCGGCTTGAGGTCGCGGTGCACGATCCCCTTCGAGTGCGCCGACTCGAGCGCGTCGGCGATCTGGATCGCCAGGTCGAGCAGCTCGTCGATCTCGAACGGCTTGCGGCCCATCCGCTGCGCCAGCGTTTGGCCCTCGAGCAGCTCCATGACGATGAACGATCGCCCCTCGTGCTGCTCGATCGCGTGCACCGTGCAGATCCCGGGATGATTCAGCGACGACGCCGCGCGCGCTTCGCGCTGGAATCGCTCGAGCATCGGCGCGTCCTGCTGCAGCGCGTCGGAGAGGAACTTGAGCGCCACGCGGCGGCCCAGCCTCGAGTCCTCCGCCTCATAGACGACGCCCATGCCGCCGGCGCCCAATTGGCGTTCGATCCGGTAGTGCGAAACCGTCCTGCCGACCAGGGAGTCCGCCATGTCAGCTTCCCGCCTTGTTTTCGGGATAGAGCTTCTCGAACTCCGGATCCCCGTGGAGCGACGCGAGGTCGGGATCGCGGCGCGTCCAGTCGGCATCCTGGTAGCCGGCGTTCCAGGCTTTCTTCAGGGCTTCGATGGCTTCGCTCTTGCGGCCGAGGAAACAGAAGGTGCATGCCGCGTTGTAGAGCACGGTCGCTTCGTTCGGGCGCAGCACCATCGCCAGGTTCGCTTCCCGCACCGCGTCGTCCGGCCGTGCCTCCTCGGCATAGAGGCTGGCGAGCAGGATGCGGGCGCGCGCGTCCTCGGGAACCTCGCGCAGGTGGGTCTCGAGGGCTTGGATGAGCCGCAGCCGGATGTTGCGCGCTGCTTCCGGTTTGCCCAACGCGCCCAGGGCGTTGAGGATCGGCACGTAGACGTTGTAGTCGGTGCCGCTCGCCTGGATGGCCTCCTCGGCGACTTCGGACACTTGCTGGTAGGAGCCCGAGCTGAAGAGCGCGCGCAGCAGGAGATAGTAGGCGCCTTCGCAGTCACGCTTGCGGGCGATCGCGGCCTTGACGATCCGCACCGCGTCTTCGTGCGCGCCACGCGCGTAAAGAGTCCACGCCTGAGAGACCAGGACTTCCGGGAGGTCGGGCGCCAGGGCGACGGCGCGCAGGGAGGCCGACTGCGCGCGGTCTATCCAGTCGGCGCCCAGCCCGGACCAGTAGTGCACGTGAGCGCAGCCGTTGGCGATCGCGGCGTAGGCGAGCGCGAAGCCGGGATCGAGCAGCACCGCGTTCTCGAACATCTGGAGCGCGAACTCCATGTCCTGGCGAGTCAATCGCCGGGCGTAGCTCCGGCCGCGCAGGTATAGATCGTAGGCCTGCAGGTTCTCGGTCGGCTTCTGGGCGAGCTCGGCCATCTCTTGCGGAGAGAGCGTGATGCGCAACGCGTCGGCGATCTTGTGGGCGATCTCGTCCTGGACCTCGAAGATGTCCGACATCTCGCGGTCGTAGCGCTCGGACCAGACCGGGAAGCCAGTGGCGGCGTCGACCAGCTGGGTGTTGATGCGCAGGCGGTTGCCCGCCCGCCGCAGGCTGCCCTCGAGCGCGAAGTCGGCGCGCAGTTGCCCGCACACCTGGGCGGCGGTCACCTTCTGGTCGCGAAACGCCAGCACGGTGGTGCGCGGGAAGACGTTGAGGCCCTTGATCTTGGACAGGTCGGTGAGGATGTCCTCGGTGATGCCGTCGCGGAGGTACTCGTCTTCCTTGACCCCGGAAAGGTTCTCGAAATAGAGCACGGCGATGGAACGCTGCGAGCGCTTGGCCGTGCCGGATTTCGAATCAACCAGCGCCGCGGAGCTCGAGCGGACGCCTTCGAGCTTGCGCTTGAGGCGGAGAAGATCGGTCTTCAGCTCGGTCGCCGACTGGCAGCGCAGGCTGCGGTCCTTCTCGAGCGCCTTCTCCAGGATCTGGCCCAGGGCCGGCGGCAGAACGGGATTCACATCCGCCAGCGGCCGAGGGTCGCGGTTGAGGATCGCCTCGAACACCACCGCCTGGGTGTCGCCCTCGAAGGGCGGTGAGCCGGTCGCCATCTGGTAGAGCACGGCGCCGAGCGAGAACAAGTCGGTGCGCGCGTCGGTGAGCTGGCCGCGGGCCTGCTCCGGCGACATGTAGTGGATGGTGCCGAGCACCGTGCCGGCGACCGTGAGGTCGCCGCCGCTGGCATGCGCCACGCCCGCCGCGACGGTCTCGTCGTTGGCGCTTCGCGCGCGGTCGATCTTCGCCAGGCCGAAGTCGAGGATCTTCACCTGACCTCGCGGATTGATGAAAATGTTGGCCGGCTTCAAGTCGCGGTGCACGATCCCCTTGGCGTGCGCCGATTCGAGCGCGTCGGCTATCTGGATGGCGATGTCGAGGAGCGTCCCCATTTCCATCGGCTGCGGACCGATGCGCGCCGCGAGCGGCTCGCCTTCCAGCAGCTCCATGACGATGAACGACTGCCCCTCGTGCTGTTCGATGGCGTGGACGGTGCAGATGCCGGGATGGTTGAGTGCCGAGGCGGCGCGCGCCTCGCGCTGGAAACGCTCCAGCATCGGCGCGTCCTGCTGCAGGCCGTCCGAGAGGAACTTGACCGCGACCCGGCGGTCGAGGCGCGAGTCCTCGGCCTCGTAAACCACGCCCATGCCGCCCTGTCCTAGTCGCCGGACGATCCGATAATGCGAGAAAGTCCGGCCGGCCAGGGAATTCGAATTTGACACGTATTTCCTCCGCGCGACGGATGATTCCGAGCAGAAATTCCGAGCCGTTGAACAGTACCACCGGCAAACCCGGGAGACATCGATAGGTGCGCACTAAAACAAGCATGGAGCGGGGTGGACCAAGGTCCTAGCGCCTCGTCCCACTGCCTGGACGATGTAGACTGCCAACACCGCTGTTATTTGCCGTTCGCGGCTAAGGGGGTCGGTTGCCGCAGGACCTCGTCGGTCGGTCCATCGCGCACTACCGCATCACCGGCCAGCTCGGCCAGGGCGGCATGGGTGAGGTCTACCGCGCCCGGGACACCAAGCTCGAGCGCGACGTGGCGATCAAGGTGCTGCCGGCGGGGCTGGCGCAAGATGGTGAGCGCTTGCAGCGCTTCGAGCGCGAGGCGCACCTCCTCGCTTCACTCAACCATCCGCACATCGCAGCCATCCACGGCGTCGAGGACGTGGAGGGCACCAAGGCCTTGATCCTCGAACTGGTCGAGGGCCCGACGCTTGCCGAGCGGTTGGAGCACGGGGCGTTGCCGCTGGCGGAGAGCGTCGCCATCGCGCGGCGGATCGCGGAGGCGCTCGAGGCGGCGCACGCCAAGGGGATCGTGCATCGCGATCTCAAGCCGCAGAACGTCAAGGCGCCTCTCGACGGCCGGGTGAAGGTGCTCGATTTCGGGCTCGCCAAGGCGCTGGATCCGATCGCGGGCGGCTCGTCCGCGGCCTCGCAGCTTGCGCATTCGCCGACCATCACGGTGGGCGCGACGTTGCAGGGCGTGATTCTCGGCACCGCGGCGTACATGTCACCCGAGCAGGCCAAGGGGCTGCCGGTCGACAAGCGTACGGACATTTGGTCGCTCGGGGTGCTGCTGCTCGAGATGCTCACCGGCAAGCGGGTGTTCGACGGCGACACCGTGACCGAAACGCTCGCCGCCGTCCTGCGGGCCGAGATCCCGCTCGGCGAGCTGCCCGCGGGAACACCGGGCTCGATCCGCCGCTTGCTGCGCCGCTGTCTCGAGCGCGACCCGCGCGAACCGGCTGCACGACGTCGCCGACGTGCGCATCGTGCTCGCGGACCTCGAGGCGGGACGTTCCGACGACTCCCTGCCGGCGGCCGTTGCGGCGAGTGCGGGCCGCCCGCGCTCGCGGTCTCTGCTCGCGGTTCTCGCTCTCGCACTGGTGGCAGCGGCGTTCGCCGCAGGTTGGGCGCTTCGCCGGCCGCCGGCGCGCCCGGCGCCCGCCATCGCAGACGAGGCCGTCGTGCGCAAGGTGACCTTCGAGCCGGGGCTCGAGGCGGAGCCATCCTTTTCGCCCGACGGCAACTATCTCGCCTACACCACGAATGCGCGCGGCTCGCTCGACATCGCCGTCTTGCCGGTCGGCGGCGGCCAGGTACGCTACCTCGCCGATTCCCCGGCGGACGAAGCCCAGCCGGCCTGGTCGCCGGACGGCACCCGCGTCGCCTTTACCGCCGCGCGCGAGGACTCGGGCCGGCTCCGGCCGCTCGGCGGGTTGGGGGTGTTGACGCCGTTTGTACAGGGACACGGCGGCGACATCTTCCTGATTCCAGCGCCGGGAGGGACACGCGTGCGGCTGGTCGACCGCGCCAGCTATCCGACCTGGTCGCCGGACGGCCAACAGGTCGCCTTCATGAGCGATCGCGGCGGCCAGTGGGATATCTGGCGTATCGCGGCGCGTGGCGGTGAGCCGGCGCCGGTGGTGGAGGACGAGGAGATCGACTATCACCCGGCCTGGTCGCCGGACGGGCGCTGGATCGCCTTCGCTTCGGGTCCCGGGTTGCGCGTGGCCCCAGCAGACGGCAGTGCCGCGGCGCGGCTTTTGGTTGCGGCGGGCTCTGCGGTCCTTTCGCCGAGCTGGTCGGCCGACGGCCGCTGGCTCTATTTTTCGTGGAACCGGACCAGCTCCAAGGCGAGCCTCTGGCGCCTCGAGTTCCGGCCGGACGGCTCCGCAGCGTCAACACCCGAGCGGATCTCGCTGGGTGGGCAGAGCGATGTCGATCTGGCGATCGGCGCCGGTGGACGGCGGCTCGCCTGGAGCCGGGCCGAATTCGCGCCCGATCTTTGGGAGCTGGAGCGAGCGAGCGGCGAGCTGCGCCAGTTGACCGCCACCAGCAGTGGCGAGGACTACCCGCATCTCAACCCAGACGGCCGCTTGTTGGTCCATACCTCCGACCGCGCTGGGCGTGTCGGCATCTGGGTTCTCGACCGGCAGGACGGGACGCTGGAAGCAATGACGCCGCCCGAGCTCGGCGCGGGTAGCCCGCGCTGGTCTCCGGACGGGCGCGCGGTGGCCTATAGCTCTGCCGACGAGGCGGACCACGGAAGAGCGGTCGTCCAGGAGCGCGGCGGGCTCACGGCACGGGTGTTGTCGAGGACGCCGAGGGCCGGCGACGTGGTGTCCGGTCCGCAATGGTCCCGCGACGGGGGACGAATCGTCTTCGTGCGCGGCTCGCCGGGTCATGGACAGGAGCTCGTGGTGACGAATCTCACCGGTGGCGAAACGGTGCTGGCTAGTTTCCCCGAGGAAGCGAACGCGGCCTTCCCCTGCTTTCTCGGCAAGTCGACCGTCGTTTACCAACAGGAGACCGGTGGCGAGCCTCGGCAGATCTGGTCGATTCCCGCTGCCGGCGGGGAACCGCGGCAGCTGACCCACGGCACGGACGAGCTCTCCCATCCCCAGGGCTCGCCGCTCGATGACGACGAGATACTGGTGGTGATCGATCACAAGAACGTCGCCATCGTGTCGGCGTCGCGAGGCGACGTGACCCTGCTCACCGACTTCGACGATTCGACCGTCATGGTGGACTACCCGAGCTGGTCCGCCGACGGCCGGCGAATCGAGTTCAGTCTCACCCGCAAGGTCGGCGATCTCTTCCTGCTGGAGAATCCGTCGCCGTGATCGGTTCCCGGCTCGGACCTTACGAGATCACCGCCAAGCTGGGCGAGGGCGGGATGGGGGAGGTCTATCGGGCCACCGACTCGAAGCTCAAGCGCGAGGTGGCGATCAAGGTGCTGCCGGCGGCGTTCACCGCCGATCCAGAGCGCCTGGCGCGCTTCGAGCGCGAGGCGCAGGTGCTGGCGGCGCTCAACCATCCCGCACATCGCGGCGATCTACGGCGTCGAGGAGACCGACGGCGACCAAGGCGCTGGTGCTGGAGCTGGTCGAGGGCGAGACGCTCGCGGACGCGCCTCGCCCGCGGGCCGCTGCCGATCGACGAGGCGCTCGCCATCGCCCGCCAGATCGCCGAGGCGCTCGAAGCGGCGCACGAGAAGGGCATCGTCCACCGCGACCTCAAGCCCGCGAACGTCAAGCTGACCGCCGACGGCACCGTCAAGGTGCTCGACTTCGGGCTGGCCAAGGCGTTGGAGCCCGCGCGCTCGCTCCGTCGCTCTCGCCGTCGGCCTCGCCGACGCTCATGCATTCGCCGACGCTCACCGCCGCCGGCACGCAGCTCGGGGTGATCCTGGGCACCGCGGCCTACATGGCGCCGGAGCAGGCGCGAGGCGGCCGCGGTCGACAAGCGGGCCGACATCTGGGCTTTCGGCGTGGTGCTCTACGAGATGCTCACCGGCGAGCGCGCTCTTCGCCGGCGAGACGGTCAGCGACACCCTCGCCGGCGTGCTCAAGAGCGAGATCGACTGGTCGCGCGGCTGCCGGCCGACGACGCCGGCGCGCGCTGCGCCGCTCGTGCGGCGCTGCCTCGAGCGCAATCCGAAGAACCGCC
Organism: Thermoanaerobaculia bacterium; assembly: GCA_963821905.1. Classification (GTDB taxonomy): domain Bacteria; phylum Acidobacteriota; class Thermoanaerobaculia; order Multivoradales; family JAGPDF01; genus CAWGFP01. The sequence continues at coordinate 696,080 of CAWGFP010000009.1, forward strand.
TGCACGACATCGCCGACGCCCGCATCGTGCTCGACGAGATCGCGCGCGGCGCGCGTCGGCGAGGCCGCCGCCGTGCCGTCCCCGACCGGCATCGAGCGCCGCGCACCGTCGCGGCGATCGCCGCCGTCGCCGCGTTGGTCGCTCGTCGCTCGGCTGGCTCGCTGCCGGCCCGGCTTCGGCGACCGCGCCGCCGGCCGCGAGCGCGCGCTGGGCGCTCGCGCTGCCCGACGGCGTACGCCGTTTTCGGCCGTGGAAGTCCCGCAGCTCGCGATCTCGCCGGACGGCCGGCTGCAGGTCGCGGTGGTCGTCCGACGCGAGCCGGCAGTGCACGCGTCTCCTGCTGCGCTCGACGCGACGATCTTGCGCCGCGCTTCATGCCCGCGACCGAGCGGCGCCGCGACGCCCTTCTTCTCGCCGGACGGCGCCTGGATCGGATTCTTCCACGACAACGCGCTGTGGCAAGATCGCCGGTGGCCGGCGGCGCGCCGGTCCACCTCGCAGACGCCTCGACGCAGACCCGCGGCGCCACGTGGAGCCGCGACGGCTTCATCTACTACGTGCCGGACTTCGCGGTCGGCGCTGTCGCGCGTCTCGCAGAACGGCGGCACGCCGACGCCGCGTGACGCGCCTCGAGAGGCGCGCGACGAGCGCACCCACCGCTGGCCGCAGGCGCATGCCCGGACGGCAGCGCCGTGCTCTTCACCTGCGACAGCTAGGCCTCGACCGAGTTCTACGACGACGCGCGCATCGAGGCGGTGCGGCCGGCGACCGGCGAACGCACGGTGCTGCTCGAGAACGCCAGCATGGCGCGCTACGTCCGCCGACGCGGCATCTGGTCTTCGCCCGCGGCGGCTCGCTCTACGCCGTCGCTCTCGATCCGCGGGCGCTCACGGTGCACCGGCGCGCCGGTGCTGGTGGCGCAGGACGTGGCGACCGACGAGGGCTCGGGCGCGGTGCAGTTCGCGACGTCGGCGAGCGGCGCACGGCCTGTGGGCGCCCGGCGATAGCTCCGGCGTCGACGCTCGTGTTGTGGGTCGATCGCCACGGCGCCGAAACCGCGGTCGGCAGTGCCGGAGGCGCCCTACAACGAGACGGCATTGTCCCCCGACGGCAAACGGGTCGCTGCTGGTCGGCGGCGAGGGCAGGCGTCGCCGATCTGTGGGTGGTCGACCTGGAACGCGGAGCGCTCAGCCGCCTGACCAACGGCGAGGTCGGTCGCCAGCCCGGTGTGGATCCCCGGACGGCCGGCAGCATCGCCTACGCGCTGCGCGCGGCGAACCGCCGAATGGCAGTTGGCGCTCCGCGCGGCCGACGGCAGCCGCGATGCCGAGAATGCCTCGCTCGCCGGAGCGCGTCCGCTCACGCCTACCGACTCACGCTGGCCGAGCGCCCTCATCTACAGCACCGATCCAAGCCCGACGGCTCTGGCGTCGACCTCTACCGGCTGCCGCTCGACGGCGATCGCCAGCCCGAGCTCCTCCTCGGCGGACCGTTCAGCAAGGACGAGGCCGTGGTTTCGCCAGACGGTCGCTGGCTCGCCTACACCTCGAACGAGAGCGGCGCCCCGAGCGTCTTCGTGCGGCCCTATCCCGCGGGCGACGGACGCTGGCAGATCTCGACCCCGGTGCGGCGTCGAGCCGCGCTGGAGCCACGGCGGACGGGAGCTGTTCTATCGCGAGGCGGCGTCGCTCTATCGCGTGGCGGTCGACACCAGGAGCGGGTTCTCGGCCGCCCGCCCCGAGCGCCTGCTCGATCGCGTCGGGAAGCGCGTCGGCGTCCACACCTACTCATTGTCGCCGGACGACAGCCGGATCTTCACCAGACGCACACGAGAGGCGGCCGAGGCCACCGTTCGCGTCCTCCATTTCGAGCAGGGGTTTGCGCGCCGGCTCGACGCGCTGACCCGCGAGGGCCGCGCGCCGTGACCCTGGCGCCGGGTACCCGGCTTGGACCCTATGAGGTCACCGCCAAGCTGGGAGAAGGCGGGATGGGGGAGGTGTATCGGGCCACCGACTCGAAATTCAAGCGCGAGGTGGCGATCAAGGTCCTGCCGGCGGCGTTCACTGAGGACAAAGAGCGCCTGCAGCGCTTCGAGCGCGAGGCGCAGCTCCTGGCGCAGCTTCACCATCCGCACATCGCTTCGATTTTCGGGCTCGAGGAGTCGGGCGGCGTGCGCGCTCTGGTCATGGAGCTGGTGGACGGGCCCACCCTGAGCGAGCATCTGGCCCAAGGGGCGCTGCCGCTCGATGAGGCGCTCGCGATCGCCCGCCAGATCGCCGAGGCGCTCGAAGCGGCGCACGAGAAGGGCATCGTCCACCGCGACTTGAAGCCACAGAACATCAAGTTGGCGCTCGACGGCTCGGTGAAGGTGCTCGACTTCGGGCTCGCCAAGGCGATGGACGCCGCCAGCTCGTCGGTTGTTGTCGACCCGGCGCGCTCGCCGACCATCATGAATTCGCCGACCCTCACCGCGGCCGGCACGCGGCTCGGCATGATCCTCGGGACCGCCGCCTACATGGCGCCCGAGCAGGCCAAGGGAGCGGCGGTCGACAAGCGCGCCGACATTTGGGCTTTCGGGGTGGTGTTGTTCGAGATGTTGAGCGGCCGGCGTCTGTTTTCCGGTGACAGCGCGCCGGAAACGCTTGCCGAGGTGCTCAAGGCGCCGATCCCGCTCGAGGATCTGGCCGATGTGGCCCCGGCCGCCATCCGCCAGCTGGTCGGGCGCTGCCTTGAACGGAACCCGAAGAACCGACTGCATGACATCGCCGACGCCCGCATCGTGCTCGATGACGTGATCCGCGGCGTCGGCGCGGGCGATCTGGAAGGCGCGAGTGCGTCCCGCGGCGGTGTCTCGCGGCGCGAGCTCGTGGCCTGGGTCGGACTTGCCGCGAGTGCGCTCGCTCTCGGCCTGTTCGCGTGGCGGCGCCCGGAAGTGCCGCCGCCCAGCGTGCCTCGATTCACCAAGATCACCTACGCGCCCCAGTTCATTTCCAACGCACGCTTCGCGCCCGACGGCCGGACGGTGATCTTGAGTGCGGCGCTGCAAGGCAACGACAGTGCGCTGTTCGTCCGTCGCCCCGAGGATCCGCAACCGCGCGTTCTCGGCAGGTCCGACCTCCAGCTGCTGGCGGTTTCCTCGAAGGGGGAGGTCGCGCTGCTCACCGGCGCGCATTACTGGGTGCATCGCACCTATCTGGGAACGCTCGCCCGCATGCCGATCGCGGAAGCGTCGCCGCGCGAGATTCTCGAGGACGTCACCGCGGCCGACTGGTCTCCCGACGGCGCCGAGCTGGCGGTCATCCGGCAGGTCGAGGGCAAGAGTCGCCTCGAATACCCGGTCGGCAAGACGCTCGCGGAATCGAACGGCTATCTGAGCGACGTGCGGGTGTCCCCCAAGGGCGACCGCATCGCCTTCATGCCGCACGCCTTCGCCAACGACAACCGGGGTCCGGTGGTGGTGGTCGACCGCGCGGGGGCGGAGATCACGCGATCGCCCGAGTATTGGGGCACCGAAGGGATCGCTTGGTCCGCCGACGGCGAGACGGTGCTCTTTTCGGCGTCGGCCAGAGGGGACGACTACTCGATTCTCGCTCTCGCCATGGACGGAACGACGCGGGATGTGCTCACCGCGCCGGCGAGACTTTTCTTGCACGATACGTCCGCGGACGGGAAGCTGCTGCTCTCGACCAGCGAAGAACGCGCCGGCGTGTTCGCTCTGCTGCCCGGCGCGACCGGCGAGCGCGAGTTGCCTTGGCTCGACCAGTCCTCCTGGCCGGTTCTGTCGCGAGACGGGCGGAGCCTGATCTTCGGCGATGAAACCGCTCTGTCAGGCCATCTGTACTCGGTTTTCTATCGCGCCGCCGACGGTTCGCCGCCGGTGCGGCTGGGCGACGGCTTCGGGAGCGACCTTTCCCTGACGGCACCGCGGTGGTGGCGGTAGTCATGGACAATCCGCCTCGAATGATGATCTATCCGACCGGGCCCGGGGAACCTCGTGACATCTCGGTCGCCGGGTTGGTGGCTTACGAGTACGAATCGGCGCGTTTCCTGCGCGACGGACAGAGCGTTGCGGTGTGCGGCACCGACTCCGGCCAGATCTCGCGCTGCTGGCTGCGCGATCTCGCCGGCGGCGAGGCGCGGGCCGTGACGCCGCCGGGCACTCGCCGAGGCAGGGTCTCCCCGGACGGTACTGCGGTCGTGGCGCGCGGACCGGACGGGCGTTATCGACGCTACGCGATCGACTCGCAGAGCATCGGCGACGGCGTCCCAGTCGATGGCCTCGACATGCGGGACGAGATTGGCGGGTGGAGCGCCGACGGCCGATCTCTCATCGTCTATCGCTCGGCGGAGATTCCCGCGCGCGTCGATCGCCTCGACCTCGCGAGCGGTCGGCGGACCGCGCTGCGCGAGCTGGCGCCCGCCGACCGGGCCGGGGTGGTCAGCATCGAAGGCATCTCGTTCTCGGTGGACGAGAAGTTCTACGCCTACGGGGTCATGCGCAAGGCCGGCAATCTCTTCGCCGTCGAGGGTGTGCGGTGAGAGCGGGCGAGCGCCTCGGTCCCTACGAGATCACCGGCAAGCTCGGCGAGGGCGGGATGGGTGAGGTGTATCGCGCCACGGATTCGAATCTGAGGCGCGAGGTGGCGATCAAGGTGCTGCCATCGGCGTTCACCGAGGACAAGGAGCGCCTTCAGCGTTTCGAGCGCGAGGCGCAGCTCCTGGCGCAGCTTCACCATCCGAACATCGCGTCGATCTTCGGGCTCGAAGTGTCCGGCGGAGCTCGCGCGCTGGTGATGGAGCTCATCGAGGGACCGACGCTGGCCGATCGCCTGGCGCAGGGCGCGCTACCTCTCGAAGAGGCGCTCGCCATCGCGCGGCAGATCGCCGAGGCGCTGGAGGCGGCCCACGAGAAGGGGATCGTCCACCGCGACCTCAAGCCGCAGAACATCAAGATCATGCTCGACGGCATGGTGAAGGTGCTGGACTTCGGGCTGGCGAAGGCGGTGGAGATCGCCGGCTCCTCGTCTGCCGCCGACGCAGCCCGCTCACCGACGATCATGAACTCGCCGACGCTCACCGCGGCCGGTACGCAGTTGGGCGTCATTCTCGGCACCGCCGCTTACATGTCGCCCGAACAAGCCAAAGGTGCGGTGGTGGACAAGCGCGCCGACATCTGGGCCTTCGGCGTCGTGCTCTACGAGATGCTCACCGGAGCGCGGCTCTTCGAAGCGCCGACGGTCGCGGAGACGATGGCGCAGGTGCTCACACGGGCGCCCGACCTCGCGACGCTTCCCGGCTCCACTCCGGCGGCGATCCGCCGGCTTCTGCGCAGCTGCCTCGAACGCAACCCGAAGAACCGCCTGCACGACATCGCCGACGCGCGGCTCGTGCTCGCCGAGGTCGAGCGGGGCGAAGTCGACGAACGTACCATCGTGCCCCCTGTGGCGCCGCGGCGCCGGCCGGCGCGAGTGTTGCTCGGCGGGGCCCTGCTGCTGCTCGCCCTCGCCGCCGGCGCGATCGTCGGGCGGCTCTGGCCGTCGGCGCCGACACCGCAGCCGGTCTATCACCTGCTCACCTCGGCGACCGGGTTCGTCCATTCGGCGCGATTCGGCCCCGACGACACCACGGTCATCTATGGCGAGGCGCGCGGTGACCAGCCGTTGGCGCTCTTCTCGACGCGGTTCGACGCCGTGCAATCGCGCGCTGTCGACGTGCCGAGCGCCGATGTCGTAGGCATCGCCTCGAACGGCGAGATGGCGCTGATCCTCGACCGCCATCACGCCGGCACCTGGATGCGGGTCGGCACTCTGGCGCAAGCCGGGATCGCCGGTGGCGCGCCCCGCTCTCTGCTCGATGAGATCTATGACGCCGACATCGCCCCCGACGCCTCTGGCTTCGCCGTGGTGCGTACCGCCGGCGGACAACAGCAGCTCGAGTTTCCGGTCGGCAAGGTGCTCTACCGGACCAACGGCTGGGTCTCGTCACCGCGGATCTCGCGCGACGGTCGACGGGTCGCCTTCATCGACCACCCGTTCGAGGGCGACGATCAGGGCGTCGTGGCGATGATCGAAGCGGACGGCAAGCTTCTGCGGCTCTCGGAGCCGCTCAATTTCATGCACGGTGTCGACTGGTCGGCGGACGGCCGCGAGATCCTCGCGTCGTGGGGCTCCGCCGGCGTCGGCACCTTCATCGAAGCCTTCGCCCTCGACGGCTCGCGACGCCTGCTGCTCAGCGCGGCGGCTCTGTTGCGCCTTCAGGACGTGGCTCCGAACGGCCGCCTGCTGCTCACCAGCGACTTCTTTCCGGTCGCTGCCGAGGGACGTCTCGCCGGCGACTACCGGCAGGGGAGCTATTCGACCTGGAGCGGCGACACCGTGGACGGGATCTCGCTGGACGGAACCGTCTTCGCGGGCACCAAGGGTGGATTCCTCGAAGGCGGAGAGTACAAGGCCTACTACGCCAGAAGCGATGGTTCGGAGCCGGTCAGCCTCGGCCCGGGCAGTTCGGTTGGAATGAGCCCGGATGGAAAGTGGGCCGTCATCGGAACGCTGTCCCGTGACCGCACCAAGCTGCGCGCCGTGCCGATTGGCCCGGGCGACGCCCGGGTCATCGACCTCGGCACCGTCGAAGTGCAATTCGGCGGCAACGATCACGTCACATTCACCGCCGACGGCCGGAGGATCGCCTTCGCGGGAGCCTCGGGCAACTCGCTCGCCCGCGGTTATGTTTTCGATCTCGACGGATCGCAGCCGCCGCGAGCCGTGACGCCCGAGGGCGCGAGTCACGTCTTGATCTCGCCCGACGGCGGGACTCTGGTGGCGAGCGATATCGGTGACATGGCCGCCCTTTACGACGTCGCAACCGGAGCGAAGCGCGAGATCGCCGGCGCGGTGGCTGGAGAGATACCGGTCGCTTGGTCGAGCGCGGGCGACGCGATCTTCGTCTGGGACCGCCGCTTTCCGGTGCGCGTGCAGCGCATCGAGCTCGCGAGCGGGCGCCGCGAACTCGCTTTCGAATGGCAGCCGGCCGATCCGTCCGGCGTGCTCTACGGACTGCTCACCGTCACTCCCGACGCCCGCTACTTCCTGGTCCGCTACCGGCGCGGTCTCAGCTCGCTGGCGGCCGCGGAAGGGTTGCGATGAGCCAGCTTCCGGGCGCCGCCGGCCACGTTGAGGCGATCCGCCCGTGACTCTCGCGCCGGGCATCCGCCTCGGCTCCTACGAGATCACCGCCAAGCTGGGCGAGGGCGGCATGGGGGAGGTCTATCGCGCGACGCGACACGCGGCTGAAGCGCGAGGTGGCGATCAAGGTGCTGCCGGCGGCGTTCACCGCGCGACCCGGAGCGCCTCGCGCGCTTCGAGCGCGAGGCGCAGCTCGCTGGCGCAGCTGCACCATCCGAACATCGCCTCGATCTACGGGCTCGAAGGAGTCCGGGCGGCACGCGCTGCGCTGGTGATGGAGCTGGTCGACGGGCGAGACGCTGCGCGGAGCGACTGGCGCGCGGGCCGCTGCCGCTCGACGAGGCGCTCGCCGATCGCGCGGCAGATCGCCGAGGCGCTCGAGGCGGCGCACGAGCAGGGGCATCGTCCATCGCGACCTGAAGCCCGCGAACGTCAAGGTTCGCGCCGACGGCACGGTGAAGGTGCTCGACTTCGGCCTCGCCAAGGCGATGGACCCGGCCGCGGATCGGCCGCGATCCGCGAGCCGCGAGCTCATGAACTCGCCGACGCTCACGCAGCCCGCGGGCACCGCAGATCGGCGTGATCCTCGGCACCGCGGCCTACATGGCGCCCGAGCAGGCGCGCGGGCAGGCCGTCGACAAGCGCGCCGACATCTGGGCGTTCGGCGTCGTGCTCTACGAGATGCTGACCGGCACGCGCGCTGTTCGACGGCGAGACGGTCACCGACGTGCTCGCGGCGGTGCTGCACGCGCGAGCTCGACTGGCGGCGCTGCCGGCCGAGCACGCCGCGCGCGCTGCGGCGCGCTCGCTCGCGCGCTGCCTCGAGCGCGATCCGCGAGCAGCGCCTGCGCGACATCGGCGAGGCGCGCAGTTGCGCTCGAGCGAGATCGTGAGCGCATCCCAGGCGGAGTCGGTCGTGGCGCCGCGTCGCGGAGCGTCGCGCTGGCGCTCGCCGTGGCGGCCGCTGCGGGAATCGCCGCGGCCGTTGGAATTCTGGCGCTCGCCGGCGGCTGCGTCTCGCCGAGCGGGAGCTCCGCGCAAGGCAGCGCGAGGGCGGCGCCGCGTCGGACGGAGATCCTGCGGCCGCGCGGTCGTCGATTCGTCGAACGCCGCGATCTCGCCGGACGGCAGCGAGGTCATCGCCTACGACACGACGCGTCGAAGCCGGCGCTCCTGCGCCGCTCACTCGAGAGCTTCGAGATCCGCGCGATTCCAGGCTCTGAGAGCTCTTACAACTCCTTTCTACTCTCCCGACGGCCGCTCCATCGGCTTTTTCAGCGGCCGCCAGATCTCTTCTCGATCTCACGGCTCACCGGCGCCGCTTGCGAGGCGGACGGCTCGCCGCCGGAAGCTGGGGTGAGGACGGCACGATCGTGTTCTCGAGCCAGCCGCCGTGGGGCGGTCTCGCGGCTGGTCTTTGGCGGGTGCCGCGGCGGGCGGCGATGCCGTACGGCTCACCACGGTCGACGCCGCGAAAGGCGAGCGTCAGCACGTCTATCGCAAGTCTGCCGACGGACGCAACGTGCTCTTCACCGTCGCAGCCAGGCCAAGGACATCGCCGTCGTGCGCCGGCCGGCGGCGCTCGCGAACCGTTCTGGCAACTCGCTCGCGGGCGTTTCGTGCGCTCGGGGCATCTCGCATACTGGGACGAGCTGCGGGGACGGCTCTCGGCTGTTCGCTTCGATCTCCAGCGCATGTCAACTGTCGGCACACCGGTCGAGCTCGGATCGAGCTGAACACCACCGGGGACACCATCGTTTCGTACGACGTCTCGACAACGGCACCTGATCTACTCGTTCGGCGGCATGTTCGGCGGCGACTTCGTGATCGACATCGTCGATCGCGCAGGCCAGCGGACTCCGGTTGTCGAAGAGCGCGCCTCGTGGGTCACCGCTGTCGCCCAGTGGCGCCAGCTGCTGTTGCGGAGGTCGGCCAGCCGACTGCTCGCTCTGGCTGTTCGATCTCGACCGGCGCTCTCTCGCCGCCTCGGTCTCGACGGCGATCTCCACAACCGCTCTGGCTGTCGGATGGCGAGCGTTTCCTGATCAGCCGGGACCGTCCGACAAGAGGTTCCGCCAGGTCTTCGAGCAGCGGCTCGACGGCGGCGCCGCGCTCGAGCGGGCTTTCGCGACCGATTCGGCACGGTCGCCGATCCGCTTCGCCGGACGGGCGCTTCGTCGCGATCACCCACGAGGACCGGCGCGATCGCAACGACATCATGGTCTACGACCGGCTGAGCAGTGAGACGAACCGTTCCTCACCAGCGAGTACGACGAAGACACCGGCGTTCTCACCGGACGGGAGCCTGCTCGCCACGCCGCGAACGATGGGCGGAGCGAGATCTACGTGCGGCCGTCCCGGGCCAGGCGGCAGTACTCGGTCTCGAACCATGGCGGCACCGGACCGGTCTGGTCGCGCGACGGCCGCGAGCTCTTCTACGCCGCAGGCGACAGATGATGCGGGTCGCGATCGAGCGCGCGCCGCGCTTCTCGGCGAGCGCTCCGCGATCTCTTAGAGCCCGGACTTCGCGGGAACGGCCGGCAACTACGACGTCTGCCGGACGGCGGCGGCTTCGTCATCGTGCGCCGCGGTGCGGAACGCCGTCGACGCGCACGCTGCGCGTCGTCTTCGACTGGTTCGCGAGTCGAGCGTTGGCGCAGCGGTCAGATGACGTCACGCGGTCAGCTCGGTTAGAGATCACGAGCTGGGCGAGGGCGGCATGGGGGTCTACGGCGCGGACTCGCGGCTCGGCCGCGAGGTGGCGATCAAGGTGCTGCCGGCGGCCCTGGCGCGCGACGCCGAAGCGCTCCAGCGTTTCGAGGCCGAGGCGCGCGCGGTGGCGGCGCTCTCGCATCCCAACATTCTCTCGATCTTCGATTTCGGCACGGTGGGGGAGACCGCCTTCGCGGTCACCGAGCTCCTGGACGGCCAGACCCTGCGCGAACAACTGGAGGGTGGTCCGTTGCCGGTGCGCAAGCTGCTCGACCTCGGCGCGCAGATCGCGCGGGGTCTCGCCGCGGCGCACGAGCGCGGCATCGTGCATCGCGATCTCAAGCCCGCGAATCTCTTCTTGACCCGCGACGGCCGCGTGAAGATCCTCGACTTCGGTCTCGCCAAGCAGGAGGTTCCAGGGGCTGGCGCCGGGGCGCCGACGATAGGACCGGCGACCGCGCCGGGCACGGTGCTCGGAACGGTGGGCTACATGTCGCCCGAGCAGGTGCGTGGCGAGCCGGCCGATGCGCGTTCCGATCTCTTCTCGCTCGGCGCGGTGCTCTACGAGATGGCGACCGGCCGGCGCGCCTTCGAGCGCGCGACGTCGGCCGAGACGATGACCGCGATCCTGCGCGAGGAGCCGGAAGGGCTCGAAACGTCGAGCACGCTCTTGCCGCCGGCGCTGCAGCGGATCGTTCATCATTGCCTGGAGAAGAATCCTCGCGAGCGGTTCCGCTCCGCGGAGGACCTGGCTTTCGCGCTCGACAGCCTGGCCGGCGGCGCGACGTCTTCGGCGAGCGCCATGGCCGCGCCGGTGCACACCCCGAGCCGCGGATCGCGCGTCTGGGTGCTCGCGGCGGTCGCGCTGCTGACGGCGGCCGCCGCGTTCTTCGCCGGCCGTGCCAGCCGCACCGCGACCAAGGCATCCACCGCCGTCCTCCCGCCGGTCGCGGCCGCTTTCCAGCAACTGACGGACTTCCGCGGTGTCGAATCGAACCCGACGCTGTCGCCAGACGGCAAGGACGTCGTCTACGTGAGCGACGGCAGCGGCAACCTCGACATCTACCGGCTGCGGGTCGGTGGCGGCAAGGCGACGCTGCTGACCGCCGACAGCCCCGCCGACGATTCGATGCCTGCCATCTCCCCGGACGGCGAACGCATCGCGTTTCGCTCGGAACGCGATGGTGGCGGGATCTTCGTCATGGGCGCGACCGGCGAGTCGGTTCGGCGGCTCACCGATTTCGGCTACGACCCCAGCTGGTCACCGGACGGCCGCGAGATCGTGGTCGCGGGCGGGGTGGCCAATTACCCCACCGATCTTTCGGCCAGCGCCACCGACCTTACGGCGGTTGAGGTCGAGACCGGCAACCGTCGTGTGCTCGGCAAGGGCATCAACGCGATGCGGCCTCGCTGGTCGCCCCACGGCCAGCGCATCGCCTTCTGGACCCGCCGCGCCCCGAGCGGCCAGCGCGACATCTTCACCGTCGCCGCCGACGGCTCCCAGGCGAGCGCGGCGCCGACAGACGTCACGAACGACAGCGCTCTCGACTGGAGCCCTGCCTGGACACCCGACGGCAGCGCGCTCTATTTTTCGAGCAACCGCGGTGGCACCATGAACCTTTGGCGAGTGCCCATCGACGAGGCGAGCGGCCAACCTTCGGGCGAGGCGCGGCCGATGACGGCGCCCGCGGCCTATTGCGCCGAGTTGAGCTTCGCCAACGATGGGCGCCGTTTCGCGTACGCCACGCTGGACTGGCGCAGCCGACTGGTCCGGGCGCCCTTCGATCCGCGCGCTCTTCAATTGAGCGGCCCGCCCCAAACCGCTTTCGAGACGGGCAGGCCGGTGCGCGACCATCAGTTGTCGCCCGACGGCAAGTCGATCGTCTTGACCCAGATCGGCGCCCAGGAAGACATCGCGGTGGCGCGGGTCGACGGCAGCGGCTATGTGCGGCTGACCGATGACAAGGCGCGCGACCGCGGCCCCAGTTGGGCGCCGGACGGCAAGGAGATCCTTTTCTATTCCGACCGGGCTGGCGGCTATGAGCTCTGGCTGATTCGTCCCGACGGCAGCGGACTCCGTCAGCTCACCCATCAAGGCAACGGGTCGACCAACTTCCCGCAATGGGCGCCCGACGGATCGCAGATCGCGTTCACTTCGTTCGGCATCGGCTGGCACCTGCTCGACATGCGGTCGCCGGGCGAGCCTGCGCAACCACGCTTGCAGCCGGCCGTGGCTGGCGACGCGGATTTCTGGCCGCTTTCGTGGACTCGGGACAGCGCGCGGATCGCCGGCCTGGCGGTGCAACGGGACGGCCGTGCGCGAGGCATTGTCGTGTACGACGTGGCCAGCCAGACCTACGCGCCGGCGCTCACCGAGCCGATCCGATTCGCCTGGGCCAAATGGCTGGGCGACAGCCGCCATTTGGTAGTGCGCCGCGAGCGCGGCATCACCCTTGTCGACACGACGACGCATCAAGTGAATCCGCTGGTTTCGGTCGGCGGTTACTGGATTGGTTCGAGCCTCGACGTCTCGTCGGACGACCGCTGGATCACCTGGACCGAGACCGCCACCGAGGGCGATCTCTGGCTGGCCGACCTCGATTCGGCCGGTGCCGGGACCAGCAAGGTGAAATAGCGTCGGCGCCGCCGATCAGGGCAGGGTCACCGCGATCGTGGTCACGCCGATTGCCGCGTCTCGACCGATGCCGACCCAACGTTTTCGCTGCGGCTCGCCGGGCACCGGCAGCTCGAAGTAACGCCCCTTCGGATCTCGCACCACCCGGTTGTTGCTCATCGGCTGCATCGCCGCCGTCATCGCTTCCGTCATCTGTTGCATCAGCTCGGCCATCTTCTGGGAATCGGTGACGCCCTCCATCTTTTCGGTGATGGCGGTGACCGCGCTCATGTCGACCTCCATGGAAGACTTGGCCAACACTTCATCGGCGCCCACCGTCTTGCTTCCCTTTGCGACCGCCGCGACCACCTTCTCGAGCGGATCCGCGGTGGTGAAGACCGCGAGGGTGGCGTCGCTCATCGAGAAGCGGTAGCTCGCCGCGTACTCGGGCAAGCCGAGCTCGGGGAGCGTGCGCGGGGTCTCGGGCATCACTTGCGCGGCCCATTCATCCCCTTCGAAGGCCTCGTAGTCGTTTCTCACCCATGGCGCGCTCCCGCGCCAGGCGAGCACCGCGGCGAGCCGTGGTCGATTGCTGGCGCTGGCCACCTGGTTGGCGAAGAAGCGGACCGCTGGGCTGCGATGGTCGAGCGCCAGGAGCACCGCTTCTTCGTCCTCCGCGCTGTCGGCGCGCTGCATCTGCTGAAGGCCGAAGGTGGCGAGGAAGGGAAACTCCGCGCCCACCGCGACCCGCAGCACGTCGCGGTCGATCGTTTGCTCGAGCCCGGCCAGCTCGCGCAGGTCGGCGAGCAGGCGGATCTCGAGCTCACGCCGCAAGTAGCCGCAGTCGGCGCCCGCCGCGACTCCGGCGCATTCGCTCTCGAAGCGGCCGGCGAGGGCCTCGTCGTCGAGGGTTGAAGGCGGAGTACGGATGGTCACCGCCAGAAGCAGCAGCGCTGAGAGCACGTTCATCGCTTGGTCTCCTTCCCGAGTGCTGCCGCCTTGCGCTTCGCCTTGTCCTTGAGATCCTGGATCTGCTCCTGGGTCGGCACCACCTCACGGCGGCCGTTCTTGAACTTTCTCGTCGAGCCCTTCCATCCGCAGTCGCGGGCGAGACTGGCGATCTCGCGGCGCAGCGTCTGCACGCCCTTGGCGTAGGCGTCGCGGTCCTCCTCGAGGTAGTTCCTGGGTTGCAGGAGCGAGAGGCCGCTTTTCTCCCTGGCCCAACGCTGGCGGCAGCGCTCCTGATGCAGCTTCTCGTGGTCGATGAGGAACTCGGAGAAGGCGGAGCACTCGGCAGCCCGGATCTCCTCCTCGGTGATCGGCACTGGATCCGGTTGCGTACCGTCCGCGTTCTTGGGCAGGAATTTGACCAGCCCGCACCCCTTGTCCATGAAGTTCGTCCCGAAGGCCGGCGCGGCGCCGCCGCGCGACGCCGGTCCCGTCCCCGAGTCGCCCACTCGTTGCGCGCTCCTGCCGTTGTTGTACTGGTTGAGCCGCCATTGCAGCCGGTCGCTGATGTCCTGCTTGGATTGGAACTCGTCCTCGACCGGCGTCTTCGACTTCAGGTACTCGTCGGCCAGCTCGCGCAGCTTCTCCTGCTCCATCAGCTCCTGGAACAGGCGCGGCAGATCCTTGCAATCACATGGGTTGAAGGCGCCGACGGCGCCCTGGGAGGGCGCGACGAGCGCCAGGAGAAGCAGTGGCATCGAAGGGATCATCGGGTCTCCCTCATTTCGGATCGGCCCCGTAGCCGAGGGCCAGAGCCATCAAGTTCTCCGCGGCAAGCGCGTCGTGTGGCGCTAGCTCCAGCACCTGCCGGAAGGCGGCGCGCGCGGGAGCGGGCTCGTCGTGTTCCCAATAAGCCATGCCGAGGTTGTTCCAGGCGCGTACGCTCGCCGGGGCCTTCGCCGTAGCGTCGCGCCAGAGAGTGCGGGAGTCCCGCCAGACTTCGACACGAGCGATGGTGGCGCGGAAGCCGGCCACGATCAGCGCCGACGCGAGAACTGCCATCGCAAGACGCGAGCGTGGCCGCGCCGCGGCCCAACGGCGCGCGACCTCGGCTGCGGCGCCGAGCGCCAGCGCCGGTCCGACCCAGGGCAGATAGAGCGAGCGCTCGCTGGTCGGATCGAGCTTCCAGAGCAGCGAGTGGCTCGGCGCCAGCGCGACCAGCGGCCAGAGGAGCGCCAGCGAAAACGCGGGGTAGCGCCGCGCCAGCGCCAGCCCGCTGCCGACCGCAGCAACGACGAGCGTCGCGCCGATCGCCACCGCCGGCGTTGTCGGAGCGACCGGAGCGTGCTCGACCGAAAGCGCGCCGGGGCGTATCCAGAGTGAGAGGAGGCCAGGCAGCACGGCCAGATTCGCTGACAGCGACTTCCATGGACCGGAAGTCTCGAGAGAGAACTCCAGAAGTGAGCGCAGGCGGCCGGAGCTCAGCGCTGCGATGGCCGCGAGGCCCAATGCGGCCGCGTGCGCGAGCAGGAGCGGACGCGCGCTTCTCGTGCGGGGTTCCGGGCGCGTCAGCTCCCAGACGACGACCAGCAGCGGAAAGATGAGCGCCACTTCTTTCACCGCCACGGCCGCGACGAAGAGGGCCAGCGAGAGGGCGAGGTGCCGCCAGCGGCTCGGAGCCTCGTCCGTCGCCGCCGCGCGGTCGTGCGCGAGTAACGCGGCGAGCAACAACAGGGTCGACAGGCTGGCGCTCCGTCCCGAGACATAAGCCACGGCCTCGGCCTGCGCCGGCTGCAGCGCGAAGGCGAGCGCCGCCGCCGTCGCGCCGACCGGCCCGGCGTTGCGCCGGCGCGCCAGGGCAAACACGGCGCAGACGCACGCCAGATGGATGGCGAGATTGGTGGCGAGGTGGCCGAGCGGTCCAGCTCCCCAGAGTGCGCGGTCGGCGAGAAACGAGGTGCGCAGGAGCGGGCGGAGGCCGCCGCGCCAGGCCTCGATCCACGAATCGGACTCCGGCGCATGCCGGCTCGTGACCACTCCGTCGTGGTCGTCGTACTGGAACGTGCCGAGGGGAACGCGGTGCCAGGCGGCCAAGGTGAAGATGACCGCCGCCAATATCGCCGCGAGCCACGCAGCCGATTGGTCTCGCCACGAGGGTAGAAACAACGGGACTCGGTTAGTCGTGCCGGTCAAAATAGCATGCGGCATGCGGGCCTCGCGATGACCCGCAGCCGATGGGCGCGGGATAGACTTCCCGAGTCTCATTACACACAGGAGAGGTTGCGGTTTTCGCCAATGACGCTTTCGGCTGGTTCGCGTCTGGGCTCCTACGAGATCACCGCCAAGCTCGGCGAGGGCGGCATGGGGGAGGTCTACCGCGCCACCGATTCGAAACTCCGTCGCGACGTGGCGATCAAGGTGCTGCCCGCCGCCTTCACCGAGGACAAGGAGCGCCTCGCGCGCTTCGAGCGCGAAGCGCAGCTCCTGGCGCAGCTTCACCATCCCAACATCGCCTCGATCTTCGGGCTCGAGGAGTCCGGCGGCGTGCGCGCGCTGGTCATGGAGCTGGTCGACGGGCCGACGCTCGCGGAGCGTTTGCAGCAAGGGCCACTGCCGCTCGATGAATCTCTGACCCTGGCGATTCAGATCGCGCGCGCTCTCGAGGAGGCGCATCAAAGGAACATCGTTCACCGAGACCTCAAGCCGCAAAACATCAAGCTCGCAACGAGCGGCGACGTCAAGGTGCTCGACTTCGGGCTCGCCAAGGCGCTCGATCCGACCGCCAGCTCGGCTGATCCGTCGCGCTCGCCGACGCTGCTGAACTCGCCGACGCTGACTGCTGCGGGAACCCAGCTCGGAATGATCCTCGGCACCGCGGCCTACATGGCGCCCGAGCAGGCGCGTGGCGGCGCGGTCGACAAGCGCGCCGACATCTGGGCCTTCGGAGTGGTCCTCTACGAGATGCTGGTGGGGCGTTCGCTCTTCGCCGGCGACACGGTGACCGACACGCTGGCCGGCGTGCTCAAGACCGAGGTCGATTTTGCGCGGCTGCCCGCGGCCACGCCGCCGGCGCTGCGGCGGCTGCTACGGCGCTGCCTCGAGCGGAATCCGAAGAATCGCCTGCATGACGTCGCCGACGCCCGCATCGTGCTGCAGGAGATCGAGGCCGGGGTGGCGGACGAGACTCCCGCGGCGCCAGTTGCCGTGGCCGCACCGGTGAAGCGATCCTGGATCGGTCTGGCGGCGGGGCTCACGGCCGTCCTGGCGATCGGGCTGGCCGCTGGCTGGTTGCTGCGCCGGCCGGCGCCCCCGTCCTTCGCGGCGCAGGCGCGCTGGGCTCTCGTCGTTCCCGATGGATTTACCCTGTCGGTCGAGCAGATGCCGCAGCTCGCCATCTCCGAGGACGGGCGGCTGCAGGTCGCGGTGGTTCTGGACTCGAGCGGCACCTCGCGCCTCCTGCTGCGCTCCAGCGAGGAGATCTCGCCACGCATCCTCGCGGACACCGAAGACGCCCGAGGTCCGTTCTTCTCTCCCGACGGGCAGTGGATCGGGTTCTTCAGCAACACCTCGCTGGTCAAGATTCCGGTCGCCGGCGGCCCACCGGTGCAGCTTGCTACGGTCGGCCTGCCTGGCCAGCATCGAGGTGGGACCTGGAGCCGCGACGGCTACATCTACTTCGCGCCCAACGTCAACGTCGGCCTGTCCAAGGTTTCCGAGAACGGCGGCACGGCCGTCGAGGTGACCGCCATCGACATTCCTCGTGACGAGCGCACCCACCGCTGGCCACAGGCGCTGCCAGATGGCGGCGCGCTGCTGTTTACCATGGACACATTCGCCTCGAGCGAGTTCTACGACGACGCACGCATCGAAGCCCTCGACCTGGCGACCGGAGAGCGCCGGGTGGTGGTCGAAGGTGCGAGCCAGGCGCGCTTCATTCCCGGTGAGCGTGGCGGCCATCTGATCTTCGCGCGCGGCGGCTCGCTCTACGCCGTCGGCTTCGATCCCCGCTCGCTTACCGTGCGCGGCGCCCCGCGGCTGGTGGCGCAGGGCGTGGCCACCGACGTCAGCTCGGGCGCGGTCCAGTTCGCGGTCTCCGCGAGCGGGGCGGCGATCTGGGCGCCGGGCGCTCTCGAGGCGCTATTCCAGCTCTATCGGGTCGATCGCAAAGGCGCCGAGGAACCGGTGCCGATTCCGCCGGCGCCTTACAACGAAGCCGAGCTGTCCCCCGACGGGAAGCTGGTGGCGCTGGTCGGCGGCCAGGGCGGCGCCGCCGATCTCTGGGTCGCCGATCTCGATCGCGGCACCCAGAGCCGGCTGACCATCGGCGAGTCGGTGATCAACCCGGTGTGGACGCCCGACTCGACGCGCATCGCCTACACCGCCCGGCTCTCCGACGCGAGCGGGCGGCGCTGGCAGATCGCCTGGAAGCCCGCTGACGGCGCCCGCGACGCGGAGGTCCTCGTGGACTCCGCGCAGGGCGTCCACCCATGTGGGTTCACACCCGACGGCAAAGCGCTGCTCTACAGCCTGACCAAGGAAAACCCGGTGGGGGCCGACATCTACATGCTGCCGCTGGCCGGCGACCGCCAGCCGGTCCTGGTGCTGGGCAGCGCCTTCAACAAGCGCGAGGCTCGCGTCTCGCCGGACGGCCGTTGGTTGGCCTACACCTCGAACGAGGCCGGCGGCGGCCCCAATGTTTTCGTGCGGCCGTTTCCAGCCGGCGAGGGGCGCTGGCAGATCTCCAATCGCAACGGCGCGGAGCCGCGCTGGAGCCCCGACCAGCGCGAGCTCTTCTACCGCGACAGTTTCGAGATCTATCGCGTCGCAATCGACACCAGCGGCGGGTTCACGGTCGGCAAGCCGGAGATGGCGGTCGATCGCATCTCGACCGCGGGCGGCGTGCGCACTTATGCGCCGATGCCGGACGGGCGCATCTTCACTCCCCGCTCGCCCACCGGCCGCGGCTCGGCGCGCACCGTGAATCTCGACTTGGGCTTCGCGCGGCGCATCGCCTCGACGCCGTGAGGGCCGGGTGGATCGTTGGCGTCGGCGTCGCAGCCGGCGTGACGGCGATCTCCGTGGTCGCGTCCGCCGCTCCGCCGTCACCGTCGCCGACCAAGTACGGCATGCGCCTCGAGGAGGCGTGGATCCCGATGCCGGACGGCGTGCGGCTGGCGGCCGACCTCTACCTGCCGGCGGGCGGGTCCGCGGGCGAGCGATTTCCGGTGCTCCTCGAATACACCCCCTACCGGAAGACCGAATCGCGGGGACGGAACTGGCCGCTCTTCTCATACTTCGTCGAGCGCGGATACGTCGTGGCGCGTGTCGACATCCGCGGCACCGGCAACTCGGAAGGGCGGATGATTCCGTACGAGTATTCGGACACCGAGCTCGACGACGGCGAGGTGGTGATCGGCTGGCTCGCGAAGCAGCCGTTCTCGACCGGCAAGGTCGGCATGTTCGGCATCTCCTGGGGTGGCTTCAACGCGATCCAGATGGCGGTGAGGAACCCGCCGGCGCTGAAGGCGATCGTCGCCATCGACGCCACCGAGGATCTCTACCAGGAGGATGTCCACTACATCGACGGCATCTTCCACGTCGACTCCTGGATGATGAGCCAGGACCTCGAGAACGCCCGTCCCGGCGCGCCGGGCTACCTCTTGGACGAGGAGAACTTCCGCAACCGGTTCGACACCGAGCCGTCGATGCTCACCTACCTCCGCAATCAGCGCGATGGCGCTTTCTGGGACCGGGCCTCGGCGCGCGACCGGCACCAGCGGATCAGAATCCCGAGCTTCCACATCGGCGGCTGGTACGACGGCTACCGCGACAGCCTGCCGCGCATGCTCGAGCGCGCAGCCGGGCCGGTGAAGGCGCTGATCGGCCCCTGGTCGCACGCCTTTCCACACGAGCCGTATCCGAAACCCGGAATGGAGTGGCGCCACGAGGCCGTGCGCTGGTGGGACCGGTGGCTGAAGGGGATCGACACCGGGATCATGGACGAGCCGCGCTTCGCGGTCTACGTGCGCGATTGGCATCCGCCGGGCCCGGTTCTCGAGCACGCCCCGGGCCGCTGGCGCTGGGAGGATGGTTGGCCGATCGCGCGGGTCGAGAAACGTACCTGGTTCCCGCGCGACGATGGCGGCCTCGCGGCGGCTCTGGCCGCCGCGGCGGTGCACCATCTGCGCAATGTGCCGTCGATCGGCGTCGAGGGCGGCGGGCCGGTGATGTGGTGGGGCGACGTCGCGCACGACCAGCGGCCGACCGACGCCTTCGGGCTGGTCTACGACAGCGAGCCGCTGGCGTCGGAGCTCGAGATCCTCGGCCTGCCGCTGGCGAAGCTCGCGGTCGCCGCCGACGCGCCGCGGGCAAACTGGATCGTGCGACTCTCCGACGTCGCCCCCGACGGCACGGTGACGCAGGTGGCGGGCGCCGCCTTCAACGGCACCCATCGACGCTCGGCGCGCGAGCCCGCGGACATTGTCCCGGGCGAGGAGATGGTGCTCGACGTCGAGCTCCATTTCACCAGCTGGGTCTTCCCGCAGGGCCACCGGATCCGGCTCGCGATCGGCAACGCGCTCTGGCCGATGCTCTGGCCGACTCCGCTGCCGGTCACGACGACACTCCGCTTGGGCGGTGAGAACGGCTCCCGCATCGTCCTGCCCGTCGTGCCGCCGGGGGAGCACCCGGCGCCGGTGTTCCTCTCACCGGTCGAAAGCCCGAAGCTGGCCGGCTACGAGGATGTCGACACCGGCACGAACTCGGGTTACGGCGAGATCTCCTCGGTCGATCGCAACCCGCAGACCGGGGAAGTCACCGTGAAGGCCACCAACACCGGCGCTTCACGCTATCCGTGGGGCGAGGAGACCTACCGCGAGACGATCGAGCACCGGACGTCGGACGCGCACCCCGAGGCGACCTCGGTCAAGGGCACCCACCGCCTCGAGGTGACGGCCGGCGACCGGGTGATCACCTGGGAAGCCGAGCTCGAGCTGTCGAGCGACCGGGAGAGCTTCTTCTACCGCTACCTTCGCCGGGTCAGCGAGAACGGCCGGGTGGTGCGCGAGAAGCGCTGGAACGAGACGATCGCGCGCGATTTCCAGTAGGGCGTCCCTCTCGATCGCGCAGTCCGCCATCGTGAGATAGTGCCGAGGACACATCTCAGCCGTCGGCCGCGCCTAGCGCGAGGGGGGCCTGTTTGATCGGGACCACGCTCGGGAACTACCTCATCACCGCCAAGCTGGGCGAGGGCGGCATGGGAGAGGTCTGGCGCGCCACCGATCCGAACCTGAAGCGCGAGGTGGCGATCAAGGTGCTGCCGGCGGCGTTCAGCGAGGACAGGGAGCGCCTCGCCCGCTTCGAGCGCGAGGCGCAGCTCTTGGCCCAGCTTCATCACCCCAACATCGCCTCGATTTTCGGGCTCGAGCTCTCGGGCGGTGCCCGCGCCCTGGTGATGGAGCTCGTCGAAGGGCCGACGCTGGCGGACCGGCTGTCCACCGGCGCGCTCCCGGCCGAAGAGGCGCTCGCCATCGCGCGCCAGATCGCCGAGGCGCTCGAAACGGCGCACGAGAAGGGGATTGTGCATCGCGATCTCAAGCCGCAGAACATCAAAGTGGCACTCGACGGCACGGTGAAAGTGCTCGACTTCGGTCTGGCCAAAGCGATGGACCCGCCGCCAGGGTCCGCGACCGACTTGGCGCGCTCGCCGACCATCATGAATTCGCCGACCCTCACCGCGGCCGGCACGCAGCTCGGCATCATTCTCGGCACCGCCGCGTACATGTCTCCCGAACAGGCCAAGGGCGCCGTGGTGGACAAGCGCGCCGACATCTGGGCGTTCGGCGTGGTGCTTCACGAGATGCTTACCGGCAGTCGGCTATTCGCCAGCGATTCGGTGGCCGAGACCCTGGCCGGCGTGATCAAGGGCGAGATCGACTTTGCCGCACTGCCCACCGAGACTCCACCGGCGGTTCGGACGCTTCTGCGCCGCTGCCTCGAGCGCAACCCGAGAAACCGCCTGCACGACATCAGCGACGCGCGCCTGGTGGTCGAGGACGCGCTCGCCGGGCGAACCGACGACGCCGCTGGGTCGGCCGCTGCTGCCGCGCCGCCGTCCCTTCGCCGTGGTGCCTGGCGACCTTGGCTTCTCGGCTTCGCTGTCGGAGCGGCGGCGATTGCGCTGGTCGCGCTCGCCCTGGCGGCCCGCTCGACCGCACCGCCTCCATCGCTCTATCGATTCGCGATCTCGGGAGCTTCGGGAGCGTCGCCGGTGGGCGGCGCCGGCAACTCGGCGATCTCGCCGGACGGACGGCGGGTGGCCTTCGTCGGTATCGGCGCCGAAGGGCGGCAGGGGCTTTGGATCCAGGAGCTCGATCAGATCCGGGCGCGGCTCCTCTCCGGCACGGAAGGCGTGAGCCATCCGTTCTGGGCCCCGGACAGCCAGCGAGTCGCATTCTTCGCCAAGGGAAAGCTGCACCGGGTGTCGCTTCTCGACGGGCGCGTCGCCGAGATCTGCGACGCGCCGCAGGGACGTGGCGGAAGCTGGAGCCGCGCCGGCACCATCGTCTTCGCGCCCGCGGTCACAGGTGGGCTTGCCGCAGTAAGCGAAGTTGGGGGTCCGGTACGGCCGGTGACAAAGATCGAGACTCCGGAGCAAGAGATCTCGCATCGGTTTCCTTCCTTCCTGCCCGACGGCAAGCGCTTCGTCTACATCGCCGATCCGGGAGCGGGAACGGACGAGGGACGAATCTTCTTGGCGTCGACCGAAGGCGGTGAACGACGCTTGCTCTACCGTTCGCGCCGCGCGCCGGTGTACGCCGAGCCCGGATATCTGATCGACGCGATCGACGATCGCCTGGTGGCGCGTCGATTCGATCCGGAAAGCGCGGAGCTCCGGGGCGAACCGGTGCGACTCGAGGAGGCGACGCCCGGGTTCGTCAACACGCAAGAACGCGCGGCCTCCGTCGCCACCTCCGGGGCGCTGCTGGTTCCGAGCGTGGGAAATCATGGGACGAGGGTCGTCTGGCTCGACCGTCGGGGGCGGCGGCTCGGCGAGGTGCCGCTTCCCAGGGGCAGCTTCTCACTGCCGAAGATCTCTCCCGACGGGCGCCGCGTGACGATGGTGGCCGAAGGAAGCAAGGGAAGCGAGGCGGACCTCTGGGTTGTCGATCTGGTATCCGAGGAAGCGAGTCGTCTTACGTTCACACCCGGCACCGAGAGGTATCCGGTCTGGTCTCCCGACGGCGCGCATCTGGTGTTTCAGACCGACCGCGACGGCCCGAACGATCTCTGGATCCGGCCGTCGACAGGTGGCGGGAGCGAGCGGGCGCTTTACGCCTCGCCCGCCGCCTGGAAGGTTCCGAGCAGTTGGGTCGGCTCCACCCTCGCCTTCGAGATCCAAGAGCCGGAGACCGGATTCGACATCGGGCTCCTGCGCCCCGATCGCCCGGCGGAACCTCCCGTTCGCCTGCTTCATTCAGCGATGAGCGAGCGCTCTCCGGCCATCTCGCCCGACGGCCGGTGGCTGGCTTTCGACTCCAACGAGTCCGGTCGCGAAGAGGTCTACGTCGTCTCGCTACCCGACGCCAAGATCAAGTACCAAGTCACGGCGGAGGGAGGCGTGGCCCCGGTCTGGACCCAGGGAGGCCGCGAGCTGCTCTATCTCACTCCGGCTTCGATGATCGCGGCCGTTCGCGTGGCCCTGGGTGATACCCTCGCGTTCAGCGCTCCCTCGACACTCTTTCCGATGCCTCGCTCCGAATGGTCGTCGGGTGTCGGGGTGGGATTCGGCCTCGACGTCACCAAGGACGGCAGCCGCTTCATCCTCCTCGAACCCGACAACGACGGTGGCCAGTCGCTCCTCGTGATCACCAACTGGCTGATGCAGATGGGCGCGGAGGAATCCCGGCCATGATCGGCAGTCGCCTCGGCCCGTACGAGATCACCGCCAAGCTGGGCGAGGGCGGGATGGGCGAGGTTTAGCGCGCACGGATTCGAAGCTGAAGCGCGAAGTGGCGATCAAGGTCCTGCCCGACGGCATTCACCGAGGACAAGGAGCGTCTGGCCCGTTTCGAGCGCGAGGCGCAGCTTCTCGCGCAGCTCCATCATCCGCACATCGCCTCGATCTTCGGGCTCGAAGAGTCGGCCGGCGCACGCGCGCTGGTGATGGAGCTGGTCGAAGGGCCGACGCTCGCGGAGCGGCTCGCGCATGGCGCGCTCCCGGCCGACGAGGCGCTCGCCATCGCGCGCCAGATCGCCGAGGCGCTCGAGGCGGCGCACGAGAAAGGCATCGTGCATCGCGACCTCAAGCCCGCGAACATCAAGGTCGGCGCTCGACGGCAAGGTGAAGGTGCTCGACTTCGGGCTGGCGAAAGCGATGGACCCGCCGGCCGGATCGGCGGCCGATCCGGGGCGCTCCCCGACCATCATGAACTCGCCGACCCTGACCGCGGCCGGCACGCCAGCTCGGCGTGATCCTCGGCACCGCGGCCTACATGGCGCCGGAGCAGGCGCGCGGCGGCGCGGTCGACAAGCGGGCCGACATCTGGGCCTTCGGTGTGGTGCTCTACGAGATGCTCGCCGGGCGCTCGCTCTTCGCCGGCGATACGGTGAGCGACACGCTCGCCGGCGTGCTGCAAGACGGAGATCGACTTTGCCAGGCTGCCGGAGTCGGTCCCGCGCGTCGATTCGCGCGCTGCTGCGGCGCTGCCTGGAGCGCAACCCGAAGAACCGGCTGCGCGATATCGGTGACGCGCGTTTGGCGCTCGACGATGCCCTGGCGGGACGCGCGGAGGCCGCGACGGCTGGGCCCAGCACGGCCGTGGCTCCGACGGGATCTCGACGCCGTGAGCTCGTCGCCTGGGGAGTCGCGGCCGTGGCAACGGTCACGGCAGCCGCAGCACTCTTCGTAGGCCTGCGACGCGCGCCGGCCGAGCGCGAGGTCGCAACGTCGCCCGGATCCGTCCGCTTCGCGGTCTTGCTCGAGGACGGTGGCGAGGTGCAGAGCTATCCGGCCCTCTCGCCCGATGGCCGCACGCTGGCTTACGTGCTGCAGGAGGAGTCCGGCGCGCCGCACTTGGTAGCGCATTCGTTCGCGAGCGGCACCGGTCGTGCGCTGGCCGGCACCGACGGAGCGGAGCAGCCGTTCTTTTCGCCGGACGGTGAGCGCGTGGGCTTCTTCGCCGGAGGACAGCTCAAGCGGCTCGATCTCGAGAGCGGACTGGTGCAAACGGTCGCGCCGGTGGCCGATCCACGCGGCGGTGCCTGGACGTCGGAGGGCGACTTCGTGGTCTCGGTCAACGCCGCCTCGTCGATCGTGCGCATCTCGGCGAAGTCGGGAGAGCTCCGCGCGGCGACCGTCCTGTCCACGGAGAAAGGCGAACAAAGCCACCGGTATCCCAGCGCCTTGCCTGGCGGCGGTTTTCTCTATTCGTCGAAGGGCGCGGATGCGATCAAGGGAATTTATTGGAGCGACGGCGGGACGTCGCCACCGCGCCGGCTGGTTCCGGACGGAGGACGCGCCGCCTACGATCCACGCGGCTACCTCGTTTGGGTACGGGGCGGCGTCCTCGTCGCGCAGCGCCTCGACGCCGCGACCGGCGAGCTGACCGGCGAGCCGATCTCGATCGCAGAGCCCATCGGCACCGAGCTGCAGAAGGATTTCGAGGACTGGTTCGCGGTCGGAGGAGCGGGCTCGATCGCCTTCCGCCGTCCGGTCGGCGGCTTGACCGAGCTCGTCTGGCTCGATCGGAGCGGCGCGCTCCTGAGCGCGATCACTCGCCCCGCGCGCTTTCAAGAGCCCTCGCTTTCGCCCGACAGTCGGCAAGTGGTGATCGGAGTTCAAGACGAGGGTGGCACGGCCCTCTGGATCTATGACACCTCGGCGCTCGATCGGGGGCGCCGTTTGACCTTCGGCGCCGACGATAC
This sequence comes from Thermoanaerobaculia bacterium, assembly GCA_963821905.1. GTDB lineage: Bacteria > Acidobacteriota > Thermoanaerobaculia > Multivoradales > JAGPDF01 > CAWGFP01. The sequence goes on from CAWGFP010000009.1 coordinate 721,460, forward strand.
CGATACCGCGGTCTGGTCTCCGGACGGCCGTTGGGTGGGCTATTCCTCGCCGCGCGAGGGCGGTTACAAGATCCTGCGCAAGGCCGCGGACGGCAGTGGCGAGGAGGAGGTTCTGCTCGACTCGGGCCCCGGCAGCTGGGTCGACTCCTGGGCGCCCGACAGCGCCAGCCTCCTCTTCGAGCGTTTCATACCGGAGCGCGGCGCCGACCTCTGGTTGCTGCCGCTCGCCGGCGAGCGCAAGCCCGTACCCTTCCTCGAAACCGCCGCCAACGAAACGCACTCCGCGTTTTCGCCCGACGGGCGACTCGTGGCGTACGTCTCCGACGAGAGTGGCATTGCCGAAATCTACGTGCGCAGCGTCGCTCCCGGCAGCCGCTGGCTGGTCTCGCGCGGCGGCGCCGACTGGCCGGCCTGGTCCGCCGATGGCAAGGAGCTCTACTTCGCCGGCCTCGACCGGACTCTGTACGCCGTGCCACTGGCGAGTCTCTCGCCGTTCTCATTCGGCGCGCCCGAGCCGCTCTTCCGCCTGCGCACGGCCCGGCCGAGCATCACCTCGTTGCGGACCTTCTTCGGCGTTTCCGCCGACCGCCGCCGCGTGCTGGTGAACCAGCAGGTGGCGCAGGAAAGCGCGGACCGAATCGACGTCGTGACGAACTGGTCGCCTTCGGCGGAGAAACCGTGACTCTCGCCACCGGTAGCCGCCTCGGCCCTTACGAGATCACCGCCAGGCTCGGCGAGGGCGGGATGGGGGAGGTCTGGCGGGCCACGGACTCGGGGCTGCGCCGCGAGGTCGCGATCAAGGTGTTGCCCGCGGCGTTTCTCGCCGACGGCGAGCGCCTGGCGCGCTTCGAGCGCGAGGCGCAGATCCTGGCGCAGCTCCATCACCCCAACATCGCCTCGGTCTTCGGACTCGAGAAGAGCGGCGGCGCGCTCGCCTTGGTGATGGAGCTCGTGGAGGGCGAGGATCTCGCCGCCTGGATCGGGCGCGGCCGCCTGCCCATCGAGGAGTCGCTCGCTATCGCCGGACAGATCGCCGAGGCGCTCGAAGCGGCGCACGAGAAGGGCATCGTCCACCGCGACTTGAAGCCCGCGAACGTCAAGCTGCGCGGCGACGGCACGGTCAAGGTGCTCGATTTCGGGCTCGCCAAGGCGACCGGCCCGGCGAGCGGCGCGACGCCGCCGGGAGCGCCCTCGCCGACGCTGATGCAGTCGCCGACCCTCACCGGCGCCGGCACGCAGCTCGGCACGATTCTCGGCACCGCGGCCTACATGAGCCCCGAGCAGGCCCGCGGCGGCGCCGTGGACAAGCGCGCCGACATCTGGGCCTTCGGTGTGGTGCTCTACGAGATGCTCACCGGCGAGAGTCTCTTCGCCGAGGGCAGTGCGGTCGACACGCTCTCCGCGGTGATGCGGAAAGAGATCGACCTCGCACGCCTGCCCGCGGGAACGCCTCGCCGGCTTCGCGAGCTCCTGCGGAACTGCCTCGAGCGCGATCCGAGGAATCGCTTGCGCGACATCGGCGACGCGCGCATCGCGATCCAGGAGCTGCGCCAGGGCCGCCTCGGTGAGGACATCGCGGCGGCGGCCGCGCCCCGGGCCACGGGGATGCGTGTCCTTGCCGCGGCGCTCGTCCTCGCTGCTCTCGCGACCGCAGCGTACCTGGGGCGCCGCTCCGCGCCGTCTGTCAGCACGGGCGCGGCGGACCTCGGCTTCCATCGCTTCACGCAGTTGACCTGGTCGGCGGGGCTCGAGTCCTCCCCAGCACTCTCGCCCGACGGCGAGTTCGTCGCCTTCGCGGCGATCGACGGCGGCGACCGAGATCTCTTCTTGCTGCGTGTCGGCGGCCAGCGGCCGATCAATCTCACCGAGGACTCGCCGGCCGACGAGGATCACCCCGCGTTCTCGCCGGACGGGAAGCTCATCGCCTTCCGCTCCGAGCGCGCCGGCGGCGGTCTCTTCGTCATGGGCGCCACCGGCGAGTCGGTGCGGCGCCTCACCGACGTCGGCGACAACCCGAGCTGGTCGCCGGACGGCCGCGAGATTGTCTTCGCAACCGAGGGCCTGTCCGATCCGCACGCCCGCGAGAAGAACAGCGAGCTGTGGGTGGTGCCCGCAGCCGGCGGCGCGCCGCGGCGGATCTACGCCGAGGACGCCGTGCAGCCCACATGGTCGCCGGGCGGTCATCGCATCGCGTTCTGGCGGGTCTCCGACGGCGGCATCCGCGATGTCTGGACGATCGCCGCCGACGGCAGCGACCCGCAACCGGTCACCGCCGCGCCGAGCGTCGACTGGAACCCGGTCTGGGCCCGCGACGGCGCGCACCTCTATTTCGAGAGCGACCGCGGCGGAGCGATGAACCCGTGGCGGGTCGAGATCGACGAACGCACCGGCCGTCTGGGCGGCGAGCCGCGGCCGGTCACCCTGCCCGCAGCGTGGAGCGGCCAGCTCTCGCTCTCGGGCGACGAGCGCCGGCTCGTCTACCGCAGCAGCACGATGACCGCGGAGCTTCGACGGCTGCCGTTCGACGCCGCCGCCGGCCGGATCACCGGCCCGGTGGAGCGGCTCTTCGACACCTCGATCCCGGCCGTCGGCCTCGATGTCGCCGCCGACGGCACGCTCATCTTCCGCACCGCGTCGGGGCAGGAAGACATCTTCGTCGTCGGCGCCGACGGCAAGGGACTGCGCAAGATCACCGACGACATGGCGAAGGACCGCCATCCCGTCTGGTCGCCCGACGGCAGCCAGGCGGCGTTCTACTCGAACCGTAGCGGCCGCTACGAGGTGTGGACCGTGCGGCGCGACGGCAGCGACCTGCGTCAGCGCACGGAGACGCAGGGCACTGGCGTCGACTCCATGCTGGTCTATCCGATCTGGTCGCCGGACGGCCGGTCGATGGCCGCGGCGGGCAAGGGTGGGATCGTGCGCTTCACGCTCGCCGACGAGCTGCTACGAGACTCGGATCTGACAGCCGTCCCACTGAAGCTCGACAAGGAGATGCGCCCGATCCCCATGTCGTGGTCGGCGGACGGCCGGCGCCTGGGCGGCACGGTCACCGGCCGCAACGGCGAGTTGCTCGCCGGGGTGCTGGTGGTCGACCTCGAGGCGGGTGCGACGCAGTTCCTGCGGTTCGATTTCCCGGTGCCCGCGACGCGCCACGCCTTTCCGAACCTCGCTTGGCTGCCCGACAACCGCCGTGGCGTCGTGCGGTGGGGAGAGCACATCCTGCTCATCGACGCGACCACCGGCGCGGTCACCACCCTCGCCGGCGGCTTCGATCGCAACGGCGGCAGCCTGCGGGTGAGTGCCGATGGCCGCTCGCTCATCATGCTCGACCCGCGCGACGAGGGCGACCTCTGGCTGGCGAGCCGCGATCCCACGCCCGAGGCGTCGCGATGATCGGTTCCCGGCTGGGCCCCTACGAGATCACTGCCAAGCTGGGCGAAGGCGGGATGGGGGAGGTCTATCGCGCGACCGACTCGAATCTGAGGCGCGAGGTGGCGATCAAGGTGTTGCCGGGGGCGTTCATCGAGGACAAGGATCGATTGGCGCGCTTCGAGCGCGAGGCGCAGCTCCTGGCGCAGCTGCATCATCCCAACATCGCGTCGATCTTCGGGCTCGAGCTCTCGGGCGGCGCGCGCGCACTGGTGATGGAGCTCGTCGAGGGGCCGACGCTGGCGGAACGGCTGTCGAACGGCGCGCTGCCGGTGGAGGAGGCGGTCGCCATCGCCCGCCAGATCGCCGAGGCGCTCGAGGCGGCGCACGAGCGGGGGATCGTGCATCGCGACTTGAAGCCGCAGAACGTCAAGGTGCGCGCCGACGGCACGGTGAAGGTGCTCGACTTCGGACTGGCGAAGGCTTTCGAGCTCGAACTCGGGCGCTCCCACGACCTCGCCCACGCTCATGAATTCGCCGACCCTGACGGCCGCCGGAACGCAGCTCGGGATGATCCTGGGCACGGCGGCCTACATGTCGCCGGAGCAGGCGCGCGGCGCCGCGGTCGACAAGCGCGCTGACATCTGGGCCTTCGGTGTCGTGCTCCACGAGATGCTCACCGGCCGCCGGCTGTTCGACGCGGACACGGTGCCTGAGACACTGGCCGGCGTCCTGAAGAATGAGATCGACCTGCGGGCTCTGCCTTCGTCGACGCCCGCATCGATTCGCGGACTGCTGCGCCGTTGTCTGGAGCGGAACCCGAGGAATCGACTGCGCGACATCGGCGACGCACGGTACGTACTCGAGGAGGCGCTCGCGGGCGGAGGAGCCAGTGAGGCGCAGCCGGCCGGGCCGCGCTCGTCGTCGCGAACGTCCGCGGTCCTGGGAGTGCTCGCCGTCGCGTTCGCGCTGCTTTTCGTTGCCAGTCTCTTCCAGCGGCAGGGCCGGCCGGCGCCGGTGGCCGAGTCGGGGGTCGTGCGCTTTCCGCTCGTTTCCGATCCGGGGCTTTTCGTCTACACCGAGCTCACGACACCGTTCGCAGTCACGCCAGACGGCAAAACGATCGTCTTCGTCGCGGCACGCGGCGGCCCGCCGATCCGGCTGTACGCGCGCGACCTGGACGATCCCCGGCCGCGGCTCCTGGAAGGCACCGAAGGGGGTGCCCAGCCGGCGATCTCGCCTGACGGCGAGTGGGTCGCCTACCTCGTCCGCTCGAGCTTCATCCGTAAGGTGCGGCTGCGCGGCGGGATGCCGCTCGACGTGGCGACGATCGGCGGCGTTTCCGCATCGGTCGCCTGGGCGTCGCCTGACGAGCTCCTGTTCGAGGTAATTGGTGAGGATGCGGGAATCCACCGCGTCAGCGCCGCGGGCGGCACGCCCGCCGAGCTGATCCAGCTCGACAAGGCGGCGGGAGAGACCCGGCAGCGCCGGCCGTTCGTCCTCCGGGAGGAACGGATCGTCGTCTATGCCAGCACGACCGAGGACGGCCGCACCACGCTCGCCCTCTATTCGCTCGCCGACGGCCGGCGCGTGCGGCTCGATCTCGAGGGCGTCCAGGCCCTAGGAATGGTCGACGGCCGGCTCGTCTACACGCGCGAGGACGGCAACCTGATGGCCGTTCCGCTCGATCTGGACGAGATGAAGACCACCGGCACTCCCGTCGAGCTGCCCGAGCGCGTCGAGAGCTCGATCGTCGGTACCCGCGCCGCTCTCTCCGGGGCGGGAACGCTCGTTTACCGTCCGGGCTCGAGGGCCTCCCGTCTCGTGCTCGTCGATACCGAGGGACGGTCGCGACCGTTGAGCGCTCAGGAGGGGTTGTTCGCCAGCCCGCGGTTTTCACCGGACGGACGGCGGATCGCGGTCGGGGTCGGCGCCTCGACCGGCGCCGGTGGTCCCAACGCGGCGCAAGATCTCTGGCTCTTCGACCGCGATACCGGGGAGGCGACACGGCTGACGCGCACGGGCGCCGCGTCGCTGCCCGAGTGGACCCCCGACGGCAACCGTCTCGTCTACATTTCTCGCCCGCCGTCGAAGCGGGGGGAGATCTGGACCCTGCCGCTCGACGGCAGCGCCGAGGCCAGCCGCCTGATCGAAATCGAGGGCGAGCCGCTACAGGCGGTTCCGGCGCCGGACGGGCGCACCGTGGTGGCCGTCGTCGATCTCGCCAACAGTCCGAACAACGAGCTATTGCGAATTCCGCTCGACGGCAGCGCGCAGCCGACGCCGTTGGCGGGTCCCTCGAACCCCGGCTCGGCGCGCCGGCCGATCATGCCGCGAGTCTCGCGCGATGGGCGGCTCGTGGCCTTCGGCGATCGCAGCAACTGGGAGATCTTCGTACGGCCGATAGAAGGAGCAGGAACGCTACAGGTGAGCGACGATGGCGGCTGGGCGCCGGCGTGGGGCCCGGACGGACTCCAAGTGTTCTACGGCAACGGCACTCAGATCGAGCTCGTCGATCTACGGGCCGGCCCGAGCCTGGCCGTCGCGAAGCGCCGCGTCGCAGTGACGCTGCCGCACATGGCGGAGGAATTCGACGTCGCCCCGGACGGAAAGTCGTTCGTCGTCATCGCGCCCGCCGTCGCCGGATCCGACGTGCAGGTGGCCGTCCACTGGAGCGACGCGCTCCGCCGGCAGTGGAGCACGGCCCGTCCATGATCGGCAGCCGCCTCGGCCCCTACCAGATCACCGGCAAGCTCGGCGAGGGCGGGATGGGCGAGGTCTACCGCGCGACGGACTCGAATCTGAAGCGTGAGGTGGCGATCAAGGTGCTCCCTGCGGCGTTCATCGAGGACAAGGAGCGGCTGGCGCGCTTCGAGCGCGAGGCGCAGCTTCTGGCTCAGCTCCATCATCCGAATATCGCATCGATCTTTGGGCTCGAGGTGTCGGGCGGCGCGCGGGCGCTGGTGATGGAGCTTGTCGAAGGGCCGACTCTAGCCGACCGCCTGTCGCACGGCGCCCTGCCGGTCGAGGAGGCGCTCGCCATCGCCCGTCAGATCGCCGAGGCGCTCGAGGCGGCGCACGAGAAGGGGATCGTGCATCGCGATCTCAAGCCGCAAAACATCAAAGTGGCGCTTGACGGCACGGTGAAGGTGCTCGACTTCGGGCTGGCCAAGGCTTTCGAGCCCAACACGGGCGCCCCCACGACGTCGCCCACGCTCATGAATTCGCCGACCCTGACCGCCGCCGGGACGCAGCTCGGGGTCATCCTCGGCACCGCTGCCTACATGGCGCCCGAGCAGGCGCGCGGTCTGCCAGTCGACAGGCGCGCCGACATCTGGGCTTTCGGTGCCGTCCTGTTCGAGATGGTCTCGGGCAAGAGACTCTTCGCAGGCGACACGGTTTCCGACACCCTGGCCGCGGTGCTGCGCGCCGAGGTCGACTGGAGCGCGCTGCCAACGGGGACGCCGGCGTCGCTTCGCCGGTTGCTGGCGCGCTGCCTCGACCGCGATCGCAAGCGCCGCCTCCACGACATCGGCGACACGCACTTCGAGCTCGAAGAGGCCCTCGCCAGAGGAGAAGCGCCGGCATCCGAGCCGGTGCCCGCTGGGCGTCGTGGCTGGCTCTTCGGAATCCTGGCGGCCGCTTTGGCGCTCGCCGCCGGCTTCGGCCTGGCGCGCTTCCTCGCCGCGCCGCCCGCCGATCGCGGCGCGCTGCGCCTCGTTCTCCCGGCGCCGGAGGGCATGACCTTCTACGACGTGCCGGTGATCTCGCCCGACGGTCGCAAGGTCGCTTTCATGGCGCGCACCGGGCCCGCCAAGCTCGCGGTCTTCGGCCGCGGCCTGGACGGCGCCGCGACGCCGCCGCTCGCCGAGCTCACCGGCGCGCTCGACTCACCCGGCGCCCGGCCGTTCTGGTCGCCCGACTCGAGTGCGGTGGGATTCTGCGACGGCGCGAAGCTCCGGATCGCGGAGCTTGCGGGGGCGGCGCTGCGCACCCTCGGCGACTGCGAACGCACCTACCGCAACGGCGACTGGGGCGACGACGGAACCATCGTCTACGCACCCTCGAGCAACAGCGGGATCCTCGCCGTTCCCGCGGCGGGCGGCGCGGTGAAGCCCGCGACGCCGTTCGACGACAAGGTGCCCGACCTCTCGCACCGCTATCCGCACTTTCTCCCGGGGGGCCGGCGGTTCCTCTATCTCGCCTGGTCGAACGCCGCGGATGCGCCCGAAGAGGCGGTCGGCCTGTTTGTCGGCGATCTCGACACGGGAAAGGCGCGGCGGCTCTCCGACGCGCGCTCGAACGTCGCGCTGGTGGGCGAGGGAGCGGGCTTGCGCCTGCTCTTCCGGCGCGAGCGCGGCCTCGTGGCGCTCGACTTCGACCCCAGGAAGCTCGTGCTGGGTGGCGGCGAGGTGACCGTCGAGCGCGAGCTCCAATGGTGGGCCTCTGGCGGGTATTCCTCTTTCTCAGCCACCTTGCGCGGCGATGTCATGACGCTCCCGCCACAGGACCAGCAAGCCTATCTCCTCAACATAGTCGATCGGCAAGGAACCGATCAGGAGCAGATCAATCTCGCGGCGATCTATGTCGATTACGCTGTCTCGCCCGACGGCAAGCGGCTGGCGGCGACGATTCTCGATCCGTCGCGCGGTTTGACCGACATCTGGGTGATCGACCTCGAACGCCAGGTTTCGACCCGCCTGACTCAGGGGCGCGACGGGCACAAGAACCCGGTCTGGTTTCCCGACGGGAAGACGATCGCCTTTTCGACCGGAGAGGCCACCGGACTGGATCAGCCGTTCGCGGTCGCGGCCGACGGCTCCTCGCCGATGCGCCGCCTGGCCGAGACCCCGGGGCGCGACACTCCCACCGCCATTTCGCCAGACGGCCAGTGGATGCTCCTCGCTCGCGAGGCGAGCCCCAGAAATTCCGAGATGTGGGCCCATTCGTTGCGCGACGGCCACGAGGTCGCGATCTGCCGGAACGCAAGCGGCAACTGCGAGAACGGGATCTTCTCGCCCGACGGCCGCTACGTCGCCTTCAGCTCCGACTTCTCGGGGCGGCCGGAGATCTACGTTCGTGCGTTCCTCGCCGAGGGCGCGCAGGTCCAGCTTTCCTCGGCCGGCGGCGACCAACCCCACTGGCGCGCCGACGGCGGCGAAATCGTCTTCCGCGACCCGGAAGGTTGGGACGTCGCGGCCGAGATCTCGACCGTTCCGCGGCTCGAAGTGAAACCGGCGCGCCGTCTGAAGCTCAGCGGCCCGGACACCCTGGTGGCGCCCTTCCCCGACCATTCGCGCTTCTTCAACAAGTCCCGGGGCGCCGGCGGCGCGACCGAGGCGCACGCCATTCTCGGGTGGCGGTAGCCTCGCGTGTTCACTGGGGAACCAGCGTTGATCGGGGCGAGGCTCGGGAACTTCCTCATCACCGCCAAGCTCGGCGAAGGCGGCATGGGCGAGGTCTATCGCGCGACGGACTCGAACCTGAAGCGCGAGGTGGCGATCAAAGTGTTGCCGGCCGCGTTCGTATCGGATCGCGATCGCCTCGCCCGCTTCGAGCGGGAGGCACAGCTCCTCGCGCAGCTCAATCATCCCCACATCGCGCAGGTCTACGGCCTCGAGGCGAGCGGCGGGCAGCACGCTCTCGTCATGGAGCTCGTCGACGGTCCGACGCTGGCCGACCGGCTGGCGAAGGGTGCGCTTGGGGTCGAGGAGAGCCTGGAGATCGCGCGGCAGATCGCCGCGGCGCTCGAGGCGGCGCACGAGCGGGGGATCGTGCATCGCGACTTGAAGCCGCAGAACGTCAAGGTGCGCGCCGACGGCACGGTGAAGGTGCTCGACTTCGGACTGGCCAAGGCTTTCGAGCCCAACTCGGACGCTCCCACGGCGTCGCCCACGCTGATGAATTCGCCGACCCTGACCGCCGCCGGGACGCAGCTCGGGATGATTCTGGGCACGGCTGCCTACATGGCGCCGGAGCAGGCGCGTGGGAGCGCCGTCGACAAGCGGGCGGACATCTGGGCCTTTGGCGTGGTGCTCTACGAGATGCTCACCGGCGGCTCGCTCTTCGCCGCCGAGACGGTGAGCGACACCATGGCCGCGGTGCTCCGCGCCGACGTCGACTTCGAGGCGCTGCCGAAAGCGACACCCAGCGAGCTCCGCCGGCTCCTGCGCCGCTGCCTGGAGCGCAATCCGCAGAACCGCCTGCGCGACATCGGCGATGCGCGGCTCGCGCTGGCGGAGGTGATCGCCGCGCCGGCGGAAACGGGCGTCAGGCAGGCGATCGTTCCGGCACCTCCACCGCGCGGTTGGATTGGAGTCGTGCCGTGGGCCCTGGCGATCGGGGCAGTCGCCATCGCCGCCTGGGCGCTCTGGCGAGGGCCCCGCTCCGGCAGCCCAGACGTCAGCGCGAGGGGCGTCACTCAGCTCGAGCTTTCGCTGCCGGCCGGCGTCGAGCCGGTGACGAGGGTTCCGGCCGCTCTTGCCGTGTCGCCGGACGGCCGGAAGATCGCCATGGTCGGCTTCCGTGCCGGACAGCGGCGGCTCTACATCCGCCGCCTCGACAGCCCCGAGGCGATCGAGATCAAGGGCGCCGGCGGCGTCAACGCGATGACCTTCTCACCGGACGGCGAGAGCGTCTTGTTCGTGCCCGGCGGCTCGCGCGTGGTTCGCGCCTCACTCGCCGACCAGCAGAGCACCGTCGTGGCGACCTGCGCCGATCTGCGCAACAGCCTGGCCTGGGGCGAGAGCGGAATCTACTTCCGGTGCGACGGCGAGATCTGGCGCGTGCCCGCCCGCGGCGGCGAGCCGGTGCAGTTGACGCGCCTCGACGCCGCTCGGCACGAAACACTCCACACCGATCCGGTCGAGATGCCCGGCGGGCGTGTGTTGCTCTTCGCCAGTCTGACGGAGGAGGACGAGACATCGCGCATCGACGCGTTGTCGCTCGCCGACGGCGCCCGCTCGATCGTCGTCGAGCGCGCGTCGACCCCGGTGCTGTCGCCGACCGGACACCTGCTCTTTGAACGCGAGGGGGCGGTATGGGCCATGACCTTCGACCCGGCGCGCGCGGTGGTCACGGGTCGCCCGACGCAGATCCTGCCGGCGTCTTCGCTCGCCGGGCCCCTCTACGGCTCGCTCGGCTTCCGTCTGTCTCCGACCGGCACGGTGCTCTACATGCCGCGCGAGTTCGATCAGAAGCGAGTCCTGTCGGTGACTCGCGATGGCAGCGAGCGGGCTCTCGATGTCCCGCCCGGCTCGTACGGAACGCCGCGCGTCTCCGCAAATGGCCGGCGGCTCCTGCTCGAAGACGCGCGCACTGTCCAGCTGCTCGACTTCGAGCGCGGGACGCGCACGCAGATCGCGCGCATGACCTTCGGCACCAGCTTCGCGAACTGGAGCTCGGATGACCAGCGAATCATCTTCCGGCGGCAGGCGGTGCCGGTCTGGATCGCGGCGGACGGCAGCGGCCGGGGTGGAGCCGTGCCGGGAGCCACGATCCACGACTACCCGTCTCCGCCAGGGCCGGATCCCGATTCGCAGCTGATGGTTCGGGTGCGCCCCGAAACGGCCGGGGACATCCTGCTCTTCTCGCTGAACGGAGCCTTCCCGGAGCGCACCCTCATCACGTCGCCGGCCTACGAGGGCGGGCCGGAGATCTCTCCGGACGGGCGCTGGTTGGTCTATCAGTCGAACGAGTCGGGCGAGCCCGAGATCTACGTCCGCGCGTATCCTGGCCTCGAGCGTTCCTGGCAGGTTTCGGAGGGCGGCGGCGCGCAGACGCGCTGGAGCCGCGACGGCCGCGAGATCTACTACCGGAGCGGCGGGCGCTTCATGGCGGCGGCCTTCGACGGAGGATCGGCCGAGCCGCGCCTGGGTCGCCCGGTCGCCCTCTTCGCCGACGAATACGACTCCGGGCCCGGGATCACGAGCCCGAACTACGACGTGATGCCCGACGGGCGCTTCATCTTCTTCCGCGCCACACCCGCGTCCGGCCGCCTTCATGTGGTTCTCGATTGGCTCCCGGAACTGGAGCGTCTGGTCGCCGCGGGTGGCGTGCGCTGATGAGCGGGCCCCGGGTCGGCTCCCGGCTGGGCAACTACGAGATCACCGCCAAGCTGGGTGAGGGCGGCATGGGAGAGGTCTTCCGGGCGCGCGACTCGCGGCTCAACCGCGAGGTGGCGCTCAAGGTGCTGCCGACCGAAACGGGCGCCGATGCCGAGCGGCTGGAACGCTTCCGGCGCGAAGCGCAGGCGGTCGCGGCGCTCAACCATCCGAACATCGTCACGCTGTACTCGTTCGAGGAGAGCGGCGACGTCTGCTTTCTGACCATGGAGTTGGTCGAGGGCGCGGCACTCGACACGTTGATTCCGCCCGGGGGCTTCGAACTCGAGAGCTGGCTCGAGATCGGCGCGGCGCTCGCCGACGCGGTCGCGGCGGCGCACGCCAGGGGAATCGTCCACCGCGACCTGAAGCCGGCGAACATCATGATCGGCGGCGCCGGCGACCGGCGGCAGGTCAAGGTCCTCGACTTCGGCCTCGCGAGGATGACGGAGTCGGGCACGGAGGCGCCCGCGAACGCGCCGACGCTCCTCACGCGCGACGGCGTCGTGATGGGAACGCTCCCTTACATGTCGCCCGAGCAGGTTCGCGGAGTGGCGCTCGACGAACGCACCGACCTCTTCTCGCTCGGCGTGATCCTCTACGAGATGGCGGCCGGCCGGCGCCCTTTCCACGGCGAGAGCTCGGTCGAGCTCGGCTCGGCGATCCTGCGCGATCCGCCGCCGCCATTCAGCGGGCGGCACGAGAAGCTGCCGCCGGACGTCGAGCGGATCCTCAAGCGCTGCCTCGAGAAGGAGCCGCGCGACCGCATCGCGAGCGCCCGCGCGCTCTACGACGAGCTGCGCCTGTTGCGCCGCGATGTCGCGGCGAGCGTGCCGGCCGCGCGGCGCCGATTCGGGCGCCGATTCGAGCGCTGGCCGCGCCGCGGAGGGATTCCGGGTCGCGGTACTGCCCTTCAAGCACAGCGGCAGCGGCGTCGAGCTCACGGCGCTGGCCGAGGGATTGACGGAAGCCGTGGTCACTGGGCTCTCGCGCTTCTCGTACTTTCACGTCATCGCCCGGAGCGCGACGTCTCACGTCGCCAATCAGGTCGTGGACGTCCGCTCCGCGGTCAAGGATCTGGGCGCCCGCTACGTGATGGAGGGGAGCATCCGCCAGGCGGGGGCGAAGGTGCGCCTCGCGGTGCAGCTCGTCGACACGACTTCCGGGGCCCATCTCTGGGCAGAGACCTATGACCGCGCCTTCGATCCCGAGGCGGCGTTCGAGCTGCAGGACGACCTCGTCCCGCGCATCGTCTCGACCGTGGCGGACCAGAACGGCGTCCTGACTCGGAGGATGAGCGAAACTTTGCGCGGCAAGAGCGAAGACGCCTTGACCCCGCACGAGGCCGTGCTCCGCGCCTTCACCTACTTCGAGCGCGTGACTCCCGAGGAGCACGCCGCCGTAAGACGAATTTTGGAGCGCGCCGTGCGCGAGGCTCCGGACTACGCCGACGCCTGGGCGATGCTGTCTCTCATGTACACCGTCGAGTTCGCAGACGACTTCAATCCCCAGCCGGATCCTCTGGGCCGCGCCCTCGCCGCCGCACAGCGCGCGGTGAATCTCGCCGCGACGCAGGCTCTCGGCCACTACGCGCTGGCCTTCGTCTACTTCCTTCGCAAGGAGACAGCTTCCTTCCGAGCGGAGGCGGAGAAGGCCCTGACGCTCAATCCCATGGATGGATCGATCATGGGCATCCTCGGCGTGCTCGTGGAGCATGCTGGCGAGTCCGAGCGGGGTTGCCGTTTGGCCGAGACCGCCATGCAGCTCAATCCCAACTATCCGGGCCTGTTCCGGTGGGCCGCGTTCATCCGGGCCTATGACCAGGGCCGGTACGAAGAGGCTCTCGAGGTGGCAGTTCGCGTCAACATGCCCAACTATTTCTACGCGAATGCGGCACGGGCTGCGACGCTCGGTCAGCTGGGCCGGCGCGAGGCCGCGGAGATCGAGCTCAGGGAGCTCCTCGCTCTCCGTCCCGACTTCGCAACCGAGGCGCGCCGCGAGTTTTCCAAATGGTACGACGCCGAGCGCCTCGAGCGGATGCTCGAAGGCCTGCGCAAGGCGGGGCTCGAGATCGGTCCGGAGCAGGCTGCCGGAGGCTCCGCACTCGTGTCGTCTCGATCCTCCGGAGCGGTGTCGGGAGCGTCGCGCGCAGACGAGGGCTTCTGGGTCGCAGTCCTTCCGTTCAAGTACGGCGGCGGCAGCGCCGACCTCGCGGCCCTGGCAGAGGGGCTGTCCGAAGAGATCGTCACCGGGCTTTCCCGCTTCTCGTACCTCCGGGTCGTCTCGCGCAGCTCGACACTGCGGTTCACCGGCGAAACGGCGCATGTGCGTTCCATGGGCAAGGAGCTCGGTGCGCGCTACGTGATGGAGGGGAGCCTGCGCCAGGCGGGACCCAGGTTGCGCCTCGCGGTGCAACTGGTGGACGCCGCGTCCGGCGCGCATCTCTGGGCCGAGAGCTACGAGCGCACCTTCAGTCCCGAAACAATGTTCGAGCTGCAGGACGACCTGGTTCCGCGAATCGTCTCGACGGTGGCCGACGTCAACGGCGTCCTCCCCCGGAGCATGGGCGAGGCGGTGCGGAGCCGCTCGCCCGAACAGTTGAGTCCCTACGAAGCGGTGCTGCGCAGCTTCGCCTACTTCGGACGGGTCACCGCCGACGAGCTCTCCGCTGCGCGGTCGGCGCTGGAGCTTGCAGTGAAGAGGGCGCCGGAGCTTGTCGATGCGTGGGCGATGCTCGCCGTGCTCTGCGCGCAGGACTACGGGCAGGGGTTCGGGCTCCTGCCCGATCCCCTGGCGAGCGGCGCCGCGGCGGCGCGACGCGCGGTGGAGGTCGGGCCGTCCAATCACCTCGCGCACTTCAGTCTGGCCCAGGTGCTCTACTTTCAGAAAGAACGGCAGGCGTTTCGCGTCGCCGCGGAGCGGGCCGCCGCGCTCAATCCGATGGACGGCAACTCCATCGCTTTCATGGGCGAGCTGCTGGTCTATTCGGGCGACTTCGAGGGCGGTCTCGCGCTCGCCGAGCGCGCCAAGCAGCTCAACCCGAATCACCCCGGCTGGTACTGGTATGCCAACTACTACCATGCCTATCTGCGGGGCGACGACGCTGGCGCGCTCGAGTTTGCGCACAAAGTGAATCTGCCGCAGCACTGGGGCCAGCACGTGGCGCTGGCCGCCGCCCTCGGCCAGCTCGGAGAAGGCGCGGCCGCCGCGAAGGCCGTGCGCAACCTGCTCGCGATACGGCCGGACTGTGCCGCCGCGGCGCGCAGGGACTTCGAGAAGTGGTGGGAATCCGAGTACGTCGAGCGTCTGATCGACGGCCTGCGCAAAGCGGGGCTGGACGTGCCCGCGCCCGCTGCGCCCGCCGAGAAGCCCGCTGCCGCCGTCGCCATCGCGGTGCTTCCGTTCGCCGACATGAGCCCGGGGCGCGATCAGGAGTACCTCTGCGAGGGAATGGCGGAGGAGATCATGAGCGCGCTGGTGCGCATCGACGGCCTCCGCGTCGCGCGCGAGAACGTCGCGTTCCGGGCCCAGCGCGAGGGCGGCGATCCGCGCGCGATCGGCGAACGGCTCGGCGTGGGATTCATCCTCGAAGGCAGCGTGCGCACCGCGGGCGCGCGGCTGCGGGCCACGCGCCCAGCTGATCGACGTCGCGAGCGGCTTCCAGCTCTGGTCGGAGCGGTTCGACCGGGAGGCCGCGGACGTCTTCGCGGTCCAGGACGAGATCGCCGCCGGCGTCGTCGAGGCGGTCAAGGCCCGGCTCGCCCCGGGAGAGCGCGCCGTTCCGGCCCGGCCGCAGCCCACGAACCTCGAGGCGTACCGAAGCTACCTGAAGGGCCGGAGCCTGCGCGGCAAGGAGCACCACGCCGAGGCCCTGCGCGCCTTCGAGGAGGCCGTCCGCCTCGATCCGTCTCATGCGCCTTCGTGGACCGGCCTCGCGGAGATCACCGTGCTCGCGGCCGTCATTCGGCATGATCCCCCCGCGCGACGCGTGCGCCACGGCGCGAGAGGCGTTGGCCACCGCGATGCGACTGCAGGGTGAGTCGGCAGAGGGCCTCCATGTCGAGGGGTTCGTGGCGTGGATCGAGAGCAGGTGGGCGGCGATGGAGACCGCCTGGCGCCGGGCGATCGAGCTCCAGCCCACCCACGTCCTCTCCCTGGCCTCGTTCGGCATCGTCCTCTGCACACGCCAGAGGCTCGACGAAGCGCTGCCCTTCTTCGAGCGCGCGCGGCAAGCCGATCCGCTCGCCTCTTTCCCCTACGCGCTACCGGCATGGGCTACCTGAACTGCGGTCTGCCGCGAGGAGGCCGAGCGTTACCTCGAAGACGCGCTCGCCTTCGAGAAGGACGACGCCACGGCGCTGGACTCGTCGGGCATGGCGAAGGTCGCCCTGGGCCGCGTCGAGGAAGGCATCGCGACGCTCGAGCACGTGGTCGCGGTATCGCACCGCGCGCCCCACTTCCTCGGCACGCTGGGATGGGCGCTCGCGACCGCGGGCCGAACGGGCGAAGCCCGGACGATCCTCGAGGAGCTCCGCGCGCGCCCGCCGGCGGCGCCCACCGTCGTCTCGGAGGCCTGGCTGCTCGGCGCGCTCGGAGAGGTCGATGCCGCCTTCGACGTGATCGCGCGAGCCGAGGAAGAGTGCCAGGCCTATCTCTACTTCACCGGGCTTCCCGGGTTCGATTCGCTGCGCACCGATCCGAGATTCGCAGCGCTGGAGAAGAGGTTGGGATTGACCGGACGGATAAGTTCGCCACCTTGATCGGCCGGAGAGTCGGCCCCTACGAGATCACCGCCAAGCTCGGCGCGGGCGGGATGGGCGAGGTCTATCGCGCCACCGACTCGAAGCTGCGGCGCGAGGTGGCGATCAAGGTGCTGCCCGCCGCATTCACCGAGGACAGGAGCGGCTGGCGCGCTTCGAGCGCGAGGCGCAGTTCCTGGCGCAGCTCCAGCATCCGAACATCGCTTCGATCTTCGGGCTCGAGGAGGCGAGCGGCGACACGCGCGCTCTCGTGATGGAGCTCGTCGACGGGCCGACCCTCGCCGAGCGGCTGGCGCAGGGGCCGCTGCCCATCGATGAGAGCCTGACGATCGCCGCGAGATCGCCCAGGCGCTCGAAGCGGCGCACGAGAAAGGGCATCGTCCACCGCGATCTCAAGCCGCAGAACATCAAGGCTGCCGTCGAAGGCAACGTCAAGGTTCTCGACTTCGGGCTGGCGAAGGCGATGGAGCCGACGGACGCCGAGAGGGCGCACTCCTCGGCAGCTCGATGAATTCGCCGACGCTCACCTCGGCACTCCCCGGCGGCACGGAGATGGGCGTGATCCTGGGCACCGCGGCCTACATGGCGCCAGAGCAGGCGCGTGGCGGAGCCGGTCGACAAGCGGGCCGACATCTGGGCGTTCGGGGTCGTGCTCTACGAGATGCTCACCGGCACGATGGCGTTCGCGGCGCCGACGGTGGCTGACACGCTCGCCGCGGTGCTGACACGCCCGATCGACTGGAGCGCGCTGCCACCGCCGACGCCGCCGGCAATCCGCCAGCTCCTGCATCGCTGTCTCGAACGCGATCCGAAGAACCGCTTGCACGACGCGGCGGATGCCCGCTTCGTGATCGAGGACGTCCGCCGCGAGCGACTCGAGGCGGCCGAAACGACGCCCGGCCGAGCGCCGCGAGCGCGCTCGCCGTTCTGGCGCCTGCTGCCCTGGGCGCTTTCGCTCCTTGCCACTGTGGCGGCCCTTGTCGTCTGGCGCGGTGCTCCCGAGCCGAGCCGGGACACGAGCCCGTCGGCGGCGTTCGGCATCCTGGTGCCGGCTCCGTACTTTCTGCCGCGCTCACAATCGCCGCTCGTCGATCTCTCCGCCGACGGGCGGACTCTGCTCTTCGTTGCCGAGAGCGAACGGCCCGCGGTCGTATTGCGGCGGAGCCTGGACCGGCTCGCGGTCACCCCGATCGAAGGAACCGAGGGAGCCGAACTGCCCGCGCTGTCGCCCGACGGCCGCTGGATCGCCTTCTTCGCCGATGGCAGGTTGTGCAAGGTACCGGTCGGCGGAGGCACTCCGGTCGCCCTCGCTGAAGCGCGCGCGCCGCGCGGCCTGAGCTGGTTGCCCGACGGCTCGCTGGTCTTCTCGCCGCTTTTCAGAACGGGCCTCTGGCGCATTGCCGCCGCCGGCGGCGCGCCGGTGCCGGTCACCAGCCTCGACGAAACGAAAGGAGAGCGCACGCATCGCTGGCCGCAGGCCCTCTCCGACGGTCGAACGGTGATCTTCACGGTCGGGCTCGTCACCAGTCCGGGCGACTACGACGCCGCGAGGATCGACGCCCTTCGCCTCGACACCGGCGAGCGGCGGACGATTCTCGAGGGGGCGCGGATGGCGCGCTACACAGCGGCGGGCTATCTCGTGTTTCAGCGGCAACAGACGCTGCTCGCCGTGCGCTTCGACCTCGCCAGCCTGGAGCGGCGCGGCGAGCCGTTCGTGATCGAGGAGGGGGTCGGCGGCGATTCGAGCAGCGGCGCCGGCCACTTCAGCCTCAGCGCCGGTGGCGTGCTCGCCTTCGTGCCCGAGGATGCGATTCCGACGGAGCGCACGCTGCTCCTGGTCGATCGCGAGGGCCGGGAGGCCGAGGTCGGGGCGCAGCCCGCGGCGTTCAACCGCCCGCGATTTTCGCCCGATGGCGGCCGGCTCGCTTTCGGCGTCGGAAGCGGCGCCGCGGCCGACGACGACGTCGCCGTTTTCGACCTGTCGACGCGGCGCTTACAGCGCCTCACCTTCTCGGGCGGCCGCGGCGCACCGTCGTGGAGCGCGGACGGGCGCCAGGTCATCTACACGATGGGCCGCTCCGGCGAATCCGGCCTGTCGGCAAGGGCGGCGGACGGCAGCGGCGAGGAGGTTCGGATCGGCTCCGCTGGCCTCTACTACGTGGATGCCTGGCTGGCGGACGGCCGCCTGCTCGTCTCCGACTACGAGGGGACGCTCGATGTTCGACTCCTCGACACGAAGCGGGGCGAGGCGACGCCGCTCTTCGCCGACGCCGGGGTGGCCGAATACGGAGCGACGCTCTCGCCCGACCGGCGTTACGTCGCCTACACCTCGACCGAGACCGGAACCGA
The DNA here is from genome assembly GCA_963821905.1 of Thermoanaerobaculia bacterium. Classification (GTDB taxonomy): domain Bacteria; phylum Acidobacteriota; class Thermoanaerobaculia; order Multivoradales; family JAGPDF01; genus CAWGFP01. The sequence goes on from CAWGFP010000009.1 coordinate 740,043, forward strand.
CGAGATCTTCGTCGAGAGCTTTCCGCCAGGGACGGGCAAGTGGCAGGTGTCGGGAGAGGGTGGCATGTGCCCCGTCTGGTCGCGTGACGGTACTGAGATCTTCTTCGTCCGCGGCTCGACGATGATGGCTGTCGAGGTCGACGCCGGCGCGATCTTCCGCAGCGGAGCGCCGCGGTCCCTGTTCAGCGGCGGGTATCACCTCTGCAACCCGCCCCGCCGCCACTTCGACGTCGGTCCCGACGGACGCTTCGTCGTCGTCGGCCGGAATCTGGTCTCCAGCGAGCCGCGCGAGCTGGTCGTTCTGGACGGCTGGGTCTCGCGAGACGCGGCGGTCGGCGTCGCGAGATGATGAACGCCGCCGCCTATCCCTCCGCTTCGCTCGTTGCAGGACGGCTCTGATCGAGTTGGACCTCTTCGGCGATTTCTGAAAGAGCCGGTTCGGCGATCAGGCCGAGCCCGAGCGCATGGGTGGCGATGACGGAGCTGTCGGCCACGCGCATCATCGGCACGCGCGTTCCCGCGATGCGCTCGATGAAGCCGTCGACGTACCTGTCGCGCTCGGTCTCCTTCTCGAGATCGACGTCGCGGATGTAGATCGCCAGGATCCGGTCGCCGAACTCTCGGGCCAGCTCGGAGTAGATCTCGGCATCCGCCTGGCCTGAGTCGCCGAGCAACACCCACCGGAGAAGCGGCAGGCGCTTGATCACGTCGCGGGCGCGCTCGAGCTTGTGGCCATGTCCCTTCGAGGCCAGGAACTTGTCGGCGTCGGTTCCGTAGTCGCGGAGAAAGACGGGGCCGAACGGAATCGCGTTGAGCGCGAAAAAATCCTCGAGCAGGTCATAGAGGTTCCAGGGCGAGCTGGAGACATAGAAGATCGGGTTCCGCCCTTCGCCGTTCGCTCCCGACTGTAGGGCCCGATACAGCTCGGCCACACCCTTCAGCGGCTTTCGCGTCCGCGCGTTGTGCAGGAAGGTGAGCTGGGCCGCCATCTTCCAATCGGTGACGCTGCTGAACAGCACCGTGTCATCAATGTCGGAGATCAGTCCGAACTTCGCCGCCGGGCCGACCTGAAGGACCGGTTGCTCCGTGGGTAACGTGCCGTCGAAAAGGGAGATCGTGGCGCTCTCCCAGAGAGCGTCGGAAGGTTTTCCGGCGGTCGCCATCCGGATCTGGTAGTAACCCTCGAGGTCGCTGACCGTTTGCTCGCTGGCGTCGCGGAAGTTCGCCCGCAGCGGAACTCCCGATACCTCGTCGCTCTCGAAGCGGCGATAAGTGTCGAGCAGGTTGTCCCACCAATCGTCCTCCGCCGCCGGCGTCCCCAGCGGCGGCTGGGCCAGAACCCGGCCCAGAAGCTCGACTCCGCTCGCATCGGCGAATCCGCGGTAGGCCGCGATATGGAGCGGGCGACTTCGGGAGAACTTGGCGTCGAAGCGGCGCCGGGCGGCGTCGAGGTAATCATCCGCGCGGACTACCGCCTGCTGCAGGTGCTTAGCGAGGTGTGGGGGCAGGCGGCGCATCGATCGGCCCAAATCATAGATCTCGTCGCTGCCACGGGGCTGGTATCCTCTCTGGCGCCTCATTCGACAAACTTGTAGCCCTCGGGAGGGATCCGATCCGCGGATCGGGATCATGATCGGGAACCGGTTGGGCCCCTACGAGATCACCGCCAAGCTCGGCGAGGGCGGGATGGGCGAGGTGTGGCGCGCCCTCGATTCGCGGCTGAAGCGCGAAGTGGCGATCAAGGTGCTGCCGGCGGCGTTCACCGAGGACAAGGAGCGCTTGGCGCGCTTCGAGCGTGAAGCGCAGCTGCTCGCCCAGCTCCATCATCCGAACATCGCGTCGATCTTCGGGCTCGAGGATTCGGATGGCACGCGCGCGCTGGTCATGGAGCTCGTCGAGGGTACAACGCTCGCAGAGCGGCTCGAGGCGGGGCGTCTGGCGATGGCGGACGTTCTTTCACTCGCTGTGCAGATCGCGCAGGCGCTCGAGGCGGCGCACGAGAAGGGGATCGTGCACCGGGACCTGAAACCGCAGAACATCAAGATCGCGCCCGACGGTACGGTCAAGGTGCTCGACTTCGGTCTGGCGAAGGCGATGGACGCGAGCGGCACCGGATCGTCGGTGGCGGATCTTTCGCGCTCGCCGACGATCATGAACTCGCCGACCTTGACCGCGGTCCAAGGCACCCAGCTCGGCGTGATCCTGGGCACGGCGGCCTACATGTCGCCGGAGCAGGCGCGCGGCGGCGCGGTCGACAAGCGCTCCGACATCTGGGCGTTCGGCGTCGTACTGCTCGAGATGCTGAGCGGCCGGTCCCTGTTCGCCGGTCCGACGGTGTCGGACACGCTCGCCGGCGTGCTCAAGACGGAGATCGACTGGAAGTCGCTGCCGGCTGAAACGCCGGCGGCGATCCGGCAGCTCCTGCGCCGTTGCCTCGAGCGCAACCCGAAGAACCGCCTGCACGATATTGCCGACGCGCGCATCGTGCTCGAGGAGGTTGCTTCCGGCAGGGGCGACGAGAGCGAGACCGCGCCGGCAGGTGCGGTCGAGCGGCGGCCGGCGTGGTCGCGCTGGCTGCCCTGGATGCTTGCCGCGCTCGCCTCGGCCGCGGCGATCGGGCTCGCGATGCTGGCGGGCCGCTCCACGGGCGCCGCGCCGCCGCGCGTGCTCCGCTTCGAGATCAAGGCGCCCGAGTCGTCGACGGCGTCGCGCCGGGGAAGCAGCTTCGAGCTCTCGCCCGACGGGCGTTTCATCGCCATGACGGCGGCCGGCGAGCTCTGGGTTCGTCCGCTCGACTCGGTCGCGGCGCGCCGCTTCGAAGGGATCACCGATGCGAGCTACCCGTTCTGGTCGCCGGACGGCGAGTGGATCGGTTTCTTCGAGGCCGGCCAGCTCATGAAGGTGGCCCGGGGCGGCGGCCGAGCGCAGCGGATCTGCGCGGCGTCCGAGGGCCGCGGCGCCTCGTGGGGCTCCGATGGCGTGATCATCTTCAGCGATCGCTACGGAAGTCTCGGCCTGTGGCGGGTGAGCGCGCAGGGTGGAGAGCCGAAAGAGCTGACACGCACGCCGGGACCGCAGAGCAGTCAGTATCATCGCTACCCGCAGTTCCTTCCGGATGGGAAAGTTTTTCTTTACCAGGTACTCGCGCCGTCCGCCGAGGTCGCCGGAGTCTACGTCTCGTCGTTGGACGGCGGGGCGCCCGCGCGCGTTCTCGAAGGCGACGATCAGGCGCGCTACGCGCCCGCCGCGTCGGCGCAGAGCGGGTATCTGCTCTTCCGGCGCGGCGAGACGCTCATGGTGCAACCGTTCGACCCCGCGAGGAGGCAGGTCACGGGCGAGGCGGTCCCGGAGGTCGACGGAGTCGGAGGGGGCACGAATACCGGCTCCGGAGCCTTCTCGGTCGCCGCCAGCGGCATCCTGGCCCACAGCAATACCGAGGAGCGCAGCGGCGAGCTGGTCTGGATCGATCGCGCGGGAAAACCGTTGGGCGCCGCCAATGCGGAGACGCGGGAGCTCCAGGGGATTTCGCTCGCCCGCGGCGGGCGGCGAGTGGCCTTCGGCGCAACCGTCGCGTCCAATCACTCCGACATCTGGATCCAAGCACTCCCGGGCGGTGAGCCCTCGCGGTTCACGTTCGGCCCTCAGCCGGGTTGGTCCTATCCGCTCTGGTCGCCGGACGGCAACGAGCTTACCTACGTGACCTGGGACCTCGCCGGACTGCCCAGATACGAGATTCGCCGGCGGCGTGCCGATCGGGCAGGAGCCGAGGAGACGCTGGTCACCGCGACGACGACGCTCTACCCGTGGGACTGGTCGCCCGATGGCAGCACTCTTCTCTACGGCGACGAGGTGAACGATATCTGGCTCGTTCCGGCCGCGGGCGATCGCAAGCCCGTACCGTTCATCCACGCTCCCGGTATGCAGGTCTACGGGCAGTTCTCGCCCGACGGGCGCCTCGTCGCTTATGTCAGCGACGAGCAGGGACAGCTCGAGGTTTTCGTCGGGACTTTCCCGGCCAGCGGCGCGCTCTGGCAGATCTCGGCCGGCGGCGGAACGATGCCGCGCTGGCGCCGCGACGGCCGCGAGCTCTACTTCCGAGCCCCGGACGGCAAGCTGATGGCGGTCGCGCTGGGGAGCGGGCCCGCGGCGATCGAAGAGCGCTCCGCGCCACAGCCTCTGTTCGCGGGAATCCCATCGCCCGGGAACACGCCGATCTTCACCTATGTCCCTGCCGACGACGGCCAGCGTTTCCTGGTCGCCGCGAGCCGCAGCAAATCGCAACCGCCCATCATCGTGGCGGTGAACTGGCAAGCCGGGCTGGGCCAACGCTCGGCGAGCTCCGCGGGATCGCCACCGTGACCCTGCAAACCGGCGCCCGCCTCGGCGTGTACGAGATCACCGCCAAGCTCGGTGAGGGCGGCATGGGCGAGGTCTATCGCGCGAGCGACACCAAACTCAAGCGGCAGGTGGCGATCAAGGTGCTGCCGGCGGCATTCACCGAGGACAAGGAGCGGCTGGCGCGCTTCGAGCGCGAGGCTCAGCTCCTGGCGCAGCTCCAGCATCCGAACATCGCCGCGATCTACGGGCTCGAGGAGTCGGGCGGCGTGCGCGGGCTGGTGATGGAGTTGGTCGATGGCGACGACCTCTCGGCGCTGATCGCGCGGGGTCCGCTGCCGATGGCTGAAGCCATCGCGATCGCCCGACAGGTCGCCGAGGCGCTGGAGGCGGCGCACGAGCAAGGGATCGTCCACCGCGATCTCAAACCCGGCAACATCAAGGTGCGCGCCGACGGCACAGTGAAGGTGCTCGACTTCGGTTTGGCGAAGGCGATGGATCGCGTGGCTGGGGTCATGTCGCAGGCCGACGCCGCGCGCTCTCCGACGCTGATGAATTCGCCGACCTTGACCGCCGTCCACGGCACGCAGCTCGGCGTCATTCTCGGCACCGCGGCCTACATGGCGCCCGAGCAAGCGCGCGGCAAGGCGGTGGACCGCCGCGCCGACATCTGGGCGTTCGGTGTCGTGCTCTACGAGATGCTTGCCGGACGGCGGCTCTTCGCCGGTGAGGAAACGACCGACGTGCTCGCGGCGGTGATTCGGCAGGACGTGGATCTGGCGGCCCTGCCGGCCTCCGTGCCGCCACGGTTGAAGACCCTGCTGATGCGCTGCCTCGAGCGCGATCCCAAGCTGCGCCTGCGCGACATCGGAGAAGCGAGGCTCGTTCTCGCCGGCGCCGATGAGCCGGTGCCCACGTCGAGTGTGCCGGAGTCTCGCGGTCGGCCCGTCGGTCTCGTGGCCCTCGGCGCGGCCGTGGCCGGAGCGCTCGCGGCGATGGCGATCACGAGTTTCATGCGCGCCCCTGCACCGGTCGCCGTGCCGACCACGCGCTTGTCGATCGCCCTTCCGGCCGGCGAGCAGGTGACGTCGGCGCCGGCGATCTCGCCCGACGGACGCACCGTGGCCTACGTCGCGGGGCGGTCGTTGGCGACCTCGCGGCTTTACGTCCGCAACCTCGACACCTACGCCGCGCGCGCCATCGACTCGAGCCAGGCGGCGACCTGGCCGTTCTTCTCGCCCGACGGCCGCTCGGTGGCTTTCTTCGCCGGCGGCAAGCTGTGGCGCGCGCCGGTCGGTGGCGGCACGGCGACGTCGCTGGCTCCGGCAGCGCGCGGCTTCGGCGGCACCTGGACGAGGGACGGGGGCATCGTCTATGCGCCGACGCTGAACGACGGACTCTGGCGGATCGCCGCCGAGGGTGGCCAGCCGCAGCAGTGGACCAAGCCCGACGATGCCGCCAACGGCTACGCCCACGTTTTCCCGCAGGAGCTCGCCAACGGCGAGCTGTTGTTCGCGCTCTGGGGCAAGCAGTTTCTGACCGCGATCTACTCGCCCGAAAGCAAAGCTTGGCGCGAGCTCACCACCGACACCGGCGGGCGCATCCCGATCTACGCCGAGAGCGGGCATCTCCTGATCGGCGATCGCTCCGCCAATTTGCTCGGCACGTCCTGGCGGATCGGGGACGCGCCGCCCGGGCGGCCTGAAACCGTCGTGCTCCAGGATGTCTACTGGGTGCCGGGCTTGGACAGGTCGTGGCTGAGTCTCGCCGCGAACGGAACGCTGGCGTACGTACCCGGCGATCCAGGCCGCCGCAACTTGGTCTGGGTCGATCGGGCCGGCAACGTCCTGCCCTTGGTGGGAGAGCCCGATCAGACGACCATCGCCAGTGTCTCGCGCGACGGCCGGCGCGTGGTCTACAACGGGCGCGAGTCGCTATGGGTGCGCGATCTGGCGAGCGGCACGCGCGCCCGAATCGCTGCCGAGATCCGCACCTGGTGCGGCGGCTGGTTGCCGGGCGACGACCGCGTCGTGTTGAGCTCCAACAAGACCGGCGATTGGGACCTCTACACGCTGCGCGCCAGTGGCGGTGAGCTCGAGCCGCTCCTGCAGCGCCCTCGTGCCCAGCATCCGCTGGCGGTGGCGCCCGACGGCACGATCGTCTTCCTCGAGCCCGGCGATACGACGGGACAGGATCTCTGGAAACTCACGCCGGACGGCCAGGTCTCGCCGCTCGTCGCCTCGCCGTTTCGAGACTGGGCGCCGAGCGTCTCGCCCGATGGCCGCCATTTGGCCTACATGTCGAACGAGACCGGGCACGAAGACGTCTACGTCGATTCCGTTTTCCGGCCAGGGCGAACGCGCGATGGTCTCGCTCGACGGCGGCACCGGGCCAGTGTGGTCGCGCGACGGCCGTGAGCTTTTCTACCGCGCCGGCGACGACTTGATGAGCATCGAGGTGCGCTCGACCAGCCCGACGCTCGTCCTCGGCGAGCGCAAGCGTCTGCTCGACGTCTCGGCGTTCGAGCCGCAGTACTTCCACGAGTTCGACGTCTCCGCCGACGGCCAGCGCTTCCTCTTCATCCGCGCCGAGCCGGATTCGCGCCCGACGCGCATCGACGTCATCCTCAACTGGTTCCCCGAGCTGGCCGCGAAGGTACCGGCGCGCTGAGGGCCGGTTTTGGTGCCAGGATCGCCACAGCATGATCGGACAGCGCCTCGGCCCCTACGAGATCACCGCCAAGCTCGGCGAAGGCGGAATGGGAGAGGTATACCGCGCGATCGACTCTCGCTTGAAGCGCGAAGTCGCGATCAAGGTCCTGCCAGCGGCTTTCACGGAGGATAAGCAGCGCCTGGCGCGCTTCGAGCGCGAAGCGCAGATCCTCGCGCAGCTCCAGCATCCGAACGTCGCCGCGATCTTTGGCCTCGAAGAAGCCGGCGGCGTACGCGGCTTGGTCATGGAGCTGGTCGAGGGGCCGACGCTTGCCGAGCGGCTCGAGCCGGGCGCCCTGCCGGTGGAGGAGTCTCTCGCCGTCGCGCGCCAGATCGCCGAGGCGCTCGAGGCGGCCCACGAGAAGGGGATCGTGCATCGCGATCTCAAGCCGCAGAACGTCAAGGCGCCAATTGCCGGCGCGGTCAAAGTGCTCGACTTCGGGCTCGCCAAGGCGATGGATGCCGCTGGGCTCATCGGCGGCGACCGACTTGGCGCACTCGCCGACGATGCTGAACTCGCCGACGCTCACCGCGGCGCACGGCACCCAACTCGGCGTGATCCTCGGCACCGCCGCCTACATGGCGCCGGAGCAGGCTGCCGGCTGGGCGGCCGATCGGCGGGTGGACATCTGGTCGTTCGGGGTCGTGCTCTACGAGATGCTCTCCGGACGGCGGTTGTTCGACGGCGAGACGGTGTCGCACGTGCTCGCGGGAGTGCTCAAGGACGAGCCCGACTTCGCGGCGCTGCCGCCCGCGACGCCGCCCAAAGTCCGCGACCTCTTGCGCCGCTGCCTGCGCAAGAAGCCGCGCGAGCGACTGCAGTCGATCGGCGACGCGCGGTTGGTGCTCGAAGAGGTGATCGCCGGCAACACCGGCGACGATGCGGTGGTGTCGCCGGTCGGTGCGCCGAAGCGCGCCGCGCGGTGGACGACGGCTGCTGCCGCGGTGCTGTTGCTCGCCGCCGGCCTCGCCGCTGGACGTTGGCTCCTCGCGCCGCGCCCGCAATCGTCCGCGCCCTTGCGCCTCGAGCTTGCGGTTCCCGAGGGTCTGTCGCTCGAGTGGGGCGACGGCCAGGCGTCGTTGGCGCTCTCGCCGGACGGCCGGCGGCTGGCGCTCACGGTGGTCGGCGACAGTGGGCGCTCGGGTCTCCTGCTGCGCGATCTCGACCAGTACGAGGCGCGTTTCCTGGCTGGTACGGAAGGAGCGCGCGGGCCGTTCTTCTCGCCCGACGGCGAGTGGGTTGGCTACGCCACGGCCGACGCGTTGTACAAGATCGCAGTATCGGGCGGCAAACCGATCCGGTTGGCGAAGGTGACGCGTCGCATGCGCGGCGCTGCCTGGGGGAAAGATGGCCACATCTACTTCAGCGCCGACTCGGAGGTCGGGATCTCGCGGGTCGCGGAGTCCGGAGGTCCGGCCGAAGCGGTCACAACGCTCGACGCCTCCCGCCAGGAGCGCACGCACCGCTGGCCCGAGCTGACGGCGGACGGCGAGACTCTGGTGATCGCCGCCGACACGACTGCTTCGCCCAACTTCCTCGACGACGCTCGCATCGAGGCGGTGCGGCTCTCGACCGGCGAGCGCCACTTGCTGGTCGATGGCGCCAGCCAGGCGCGTCTGTTGGCCGACGATCTGCTGGTCTACGCCCAGGAGGGCAACGTATTCGCCCTCGAGATCGATCCACGGCGGCTTGCTCCGCGCGGCAAGCCGGTGCCCCTCGAACAGTCGATCTCCGGCAACCTCGGCACTGGCGGCGTACAACTGGCGGTTTCGAGGCAGGGCTCCCATGTCTGGATCCAGGGTCCATCCTCGAGAGCCGGTGAAACTCCGGTCTGGCTGACGCCAGACGGCAAGTCGAGTCCTTCATCGATACCGGAGACCTTGACCGTTCAACAGATCGCGTTGTCGCCCGATGGTCGTCGCGCGGCACTCGCCGCCGGCGGCGTGCTCGGCTTGCCGACCTCGGTGGGGCGGGACATCTGGGTCGCGGATCTGGAGCGGCAGACGGTGGCCCGCCTCAGCATCAACGAGAACGCCGACAGTCCGACGTGGATGCCTGATGGCCGCATCGCCTATCGGCGCGCATCGCGACAAGCCGACGCCGCCGAGGACCCGTCCGAACAGATCGTCTGCCGGCCGGCGGACGGCAGCGGCGAGGTCCAGGTGCTCTATGAAGAGACGGGAATTCAGCCCGGAGCCACCTCCTTCTCCCCCGATGGTCGCTATGCCGCCCTGACGCAGAGGCAGGGAGCCAACATCGACATCTGGCTCCTGCCCCTCGACCCGCCCGGTCCGGCCCGACCGTTCCAGGCCTCGCCCTTCATCGAGGCCGGAGGCGCCATCTCGCCCGATGGCCGATGGATTGCCTACGGGTCGAGGGAGTCCGGCGACGACGAGATCTACGTTCGACCTTTTCCCGAGGGTCCCGGGCGATGGCAAGTCTCGACCAACGCCGGCCTCGAGCCGCGCTGGTCGGCCGACGGCAGAGCGCTGTTCTATCGCGCTGAGGGCGGCCGCCTGATGCGCGTGAAGATCGAAACCGGTGCGGTGTTCCGGGCGTCGGCGCCCGAGCAGGTCCTTACTGGAGTTCAATCTGGCCCGAACCCAAAAACCTACGGTGTCGCTCCGGACGGCCAGCGATTCCTGGCACTGCCGTTCACCAGGGTGCAAAAGGTGCACGCCATCAACTACGGCAATGACTGGCCGGCCCGTGCTCGGCTGCTGCTGAAGCGCAACGACTAGGCGAGCGGAGCGATCAGCCCATGACCATTTCCCCGGGATCCCGACTCGGCCCTTACGAGATCACCGCCAAGCTCGGCGAGGGCGGAATGGGCGAGGTCTATCGCGCCACCGACACCCGGCTCCATCGCGAAGTGGCGATCAAGGTGCTGCCCGAGCTGTTCGCTCAGGATCGCGATCGCCTGGCGCGCTTCACGCGCGAGGCTCAGCTGCTGGCTAGCCTGAACCATCCCAACATCGCGGCGCTGCACGGTGTCGAAGAGAGCGGCGACACGCACGCGCTGGTCATGGAGCTGGTGCCGGGAGACACCCTCGCCGAACGCTTGGCGCAAGGTGGTCTGCCGGTTGAGGAGGCGCTGCCGATTGCGCGCCAGATCGCCGAGGCGCTCGAGGAGGCGCACGAGCACGGCGTCGTGCATCGCGATCTCAAGCCGCAGAACGTCAAGCTGACGCCGGAGGGCAAGGTGAAGGTGCTCGATTTCGGGCTGGCGAAGGCGATGGATGCCGGCGCGGCAAGCGGTTCGGGCGCGAGCCTCAATTCGCCGGCCGTGATGAACTCGCCGACTCTCACTGCTGCCTCTACCCAGCTCGGAGTTCTGCTCGGTACTGCCGCCTACATGTCGCCGGAGCAAGCCAAGGGAAAACCTGTGGATCGCCGCGCCGACATCTGGGCGTTCGGCGTGGTGCTCTGGGAAATGCTCTCGGGGAAGAGGCTGTTCGAGGGCGACAGCGTGCCGGAGACGCTGGGCGCCATCTTCCGTCAGGAAATCTCACTCGACGCCCTGCCTGCCGACCTGCCCGCGCCGGTGAGGGCGCTCGTCGCTCGCTGCCTCGAGCGCGATCCTCGACTGCGTCTGCGCGACATCGGCGAGGCGCGAATCCTGCTCCAGCGCGCCGAATCGGGATCGTTCGCCGCGCCGTTGGTTGCGGTGCCGGCTTCCAGCCCGCGGCCGACGCGCCGACTCGCGCTCGGGGCGCTCGCGATCGGCGCGCTCGCCGTTGGCGTCGCCGGCTACTTGATCGGGTCCCGCGCACGGCCGGCAGCGACTCCGGGCGCCGGAGCCGGCGCGTCATCGAGCGCGCCGTCGTTCCAGAAGCTGACCTTTCAACCCGGTGTCGAGGAAGATCCAGCGCTCTCGCCCGACGGCAGGACGCTCTACTTCGCCGCGCGCCGCGAAGGCGGCAAAGACCGCGACATCTTTTTCGTGCCCGTGGGCGGGAAGAAGCCGATCGATCTCACCCCCGATTCGACGGTGGACGACAGTTACCCAGCCGTCTCGCCCGACGGCAACCGTATTGCCTTCCGCTCGGAGCGAGCCGGAGGCGGCATCTTCGTCATGGGTTCGACCGGAGAGTCCGCCCGCCGCATCACCGACTTCGGCTTCGACCCTGCCTGGTCGCCGGACGGCCGCTCGATCGTCTTCACCACAGAAGGTGCGGGGAATCCCATGAACCGCGGCGGAACCGGAAAGATCCACATCGTCGACGCAGCCTCGGGCTCTGCGCGGAGCCTCGAAACCGGCGACGCCGCAGCGCCGGTCTGGTCGCCAAGCGGCCGGCGCATTGCCTACTGGGGAGTGGGCGCCGACGAGGCCGGTCGGCGGGATTTGTGGACGGTCGCCGCCGCCGGCGGGGAGCCGGTGGAGGTTACCCACGATCCGCCGACTGATTGGAATCCGGTCTGGTCGTCCGATGGCCGCTGGCTGTACTTCTTGAGCGATCGGGGAGGCGCGCCCAACCTCTGGCGGATCGCGATCGACGAAGCGAGCGGCGAGGTCAGCGGCGAGCCGCTGAGCGTGGTTCTGCCCACCGAGTTCGCGCTCCACGTTCGCGCGGCGGCCGGACGATGGGTCTACACCTCGCGCGCGCTGCGCTCGACGGTCACTCGGCAGGCCTTCGATCCGTCCACGCTCCGGTTGGAAGGAACGCCGGAGACCGTCATCGAAACCACTAATTTGTTGCTCGCCGTGCAGCCATCTCCCGACGGCAAGACCCTCGCTTACACCACCGTGTTGCCCCGGCAGGATCTCTTCGTGGTGGGCGCCGGTGGCGGCGCGCCGGTCCAGCTCACCGACGACCCGGCGCGTGACCGCTGGCCCTCCTGGGACCCCGACATGAGCCGCATCCTTTTCATGTCGAGCCGTTCCGGCCGCTACGAGATCTGGGGGGTACGGCCCGACGGCAGCGCGCTCGAGCAGGTCACCCGGACGACCGACGAGTCGCGCTGGGGTCCGTTCCTTTCGCCGGACCGTCGCCGCTTGGCGACCAGCTCCGAGCGCGGCACCTCAATTTTCGACGCCACGGGCGCACCGCCCTGGGAGTCGTTTACACGCCTGCCGAATTCGCCGAAGCATCCGGGGTCAACCTTCGAGGGGTTCTTCTGGTCGCCGGACGGCAGTCAGCTGGCCGGGGCGCTGATCTTGCGGACGGGTGACGCGCTGTCACCGGCGGTATGGAGTTTCGTTGATCAGCGCTATCGCGTTTTCGAAATGCGGGGCACCGCGATCGCCTGGTTCGCCGACGGCCGGCGCCTCTTGGCCCACGGAAGTGACGGTTCCGCGGTCCTCGACGTCGCCACTGGTGCGGTCAAGCCGCTGGCTTTGGATCTGCCGCGGAACACGGACATCGCATTCAGCGGAGATCTCCGGCTCATGGTGACGTTCCACTCCGACGAGGAGTCCGACGTCTGGTTGGCCGAAGGCCTCGACTGAGCGTCGCAGCGTCGTAGTAGCTCAGCCGCGCTTCACCCAGTGCGGCACTCCCTGCTGAGCGAGGAAATCCTCGGCGGCGGCGCCCGCCAGCATGGCGAGGGTGGCGAGCAATCCCGCTTCGGTGCAGGTGCCGCCCGCCACGGTCACGAGCCGCGGCGCGGCGGCGACCGGCCAACCGGTGCGGGGGTCGAGAACGTGGCCATAGCGGACGCCGTCCTTGAGCAGGAATCGCCGGGCGTCCCCGCTGGTGCAGATGGCCCCCTGACGAAGGTCGAGAACCTGGTCGGTCGATGACGAGGCCGGGTCGTCGATGCCGACGACCCACGCGCGGCCGTCCCGGCGCGGGCGCGATACCACCAGATCGCCGCCGAGGTTGACGAGACAGCCGCGTTCCGGGGCCGCTTCACGCAGCAGCAATGCGGCACGATCCGCCGCGTACTCCTTGCCAAAGCCGCCGAAGTCGAATTCCATGCCGCTGGGCAGAGTGAGGACCGGGCACCGCCAGGTCACGCGCTGCCAGCCCACGAGGGGCAGCAAGGCGGCCACCTCCTGCTCGCTCGGCACGCGATCGCTGCCGTCGAAACGCCAGGCTCGCCGCAAGGCGCCTGAGGTCACATCGAAAGCGCCGCCGGAAATGGCGTGGCAGCGGGCTGCGAAATCGACCAGCCCGGCGGTCTCTGCGTCGACTTCGAACGGTTTTCCGCCCGCGGCGTGCAGCGCGCCTAGAACCGAATCATCACGATAGCGGGAGAACTTGGCTTCGATGCGAAGAACTTCGCGGGCTACGATCCCGGCCAACCGGGCCGTCGTTCGCCGGTCGCCGCCCTCGACGAGCACCTCGCAGGGGCTGGCCATGGCGTGGAACTTCCCGACGCCATGGCCAGCGGCAATCTCGACGAGCACTCCTTCCCCGGCGCGAGGGCGGCGCTCAGAAGTTGCAGCCAACCTGCACCATCAACGCCTCGACGGCCGGAAAGAAGTCCAGCCCGGCGAGCGTGTCCGGCGGACCGCGCGGCGCGCGGCCGTCTTGCCGATACAGCTCGAGCTTGACGTTCCATTCGCGCTCATGGGCAAGCAATCGCCCGTACTTGATGCCGAGGGTCCAATCGGTCAGCTCGCCGAGACGATAGTCGGCGCTGGCGTGGGCCGGCAGCGGGGCGCCGGCCGGGAGCAAGCGGGTGTAGAAATCCGCCGCCGCCTGCGTGTAATAGCGCGCGTGCGGCTGCAGATAGCCGGCGCGCCCCATATCCCAGCGATAGCGAAGGTCGAGGGTGTGCGACCGAACGCCCCAGTCGTCCCAGTGGTAGCGATAACTGGAGTCGAGCACGTCGCTCGAGCGTACCTCCCGCTTGTACGCCAGGAAGAGACTCTGCTTGGCGCGGGTGTCGGGCCGTGACTCATAAAGCTCGGCGCGGGGCTCGCCCTGATCCGGCCCGGTCGCCTCGATCACGCTCACCAGCTTGTAGGGATCGGTCAGGTAGCCGTCGCTTTTGCCCAGGCTGTAGTTGATCTGGACCAGCGATCGCCGGTCGATCACTTGCGTCAGGCCGAAGAGCAGGTCGTAGACCGACTTGGAGTCCGAATCCTCGAGGCGGTTGAGCGGCGCCGCGTCATCCGGCACCTCCGGCGTCATGCTGGCGAGCGGCCGCGGCACACCGCCGACGGGACTGATCTGGTCGTAGCCGAGCGATACGCCGACGGAGAGGGTCGTGTTGCGCTGGTTGAAATCACGGGCCAGCGCGGCGTTCACCGAAGCCGCGTCGTAGTCGTACTCGGTCGAGGCGTTGGCGCCTAAGGTCGCGCGCCAGAGCGGCGACAGCGGCGTCTCCCAACTCAGGTTGAGCGCCCACCTCGTGTCGAGGAAGCTGGGATCGAGCGGCGTCTCGCCCGCGCCGACCGTGTAGCTGTCATGACCCGAGGGAGTGGTGTAGGTCTGCGGGCGGAGCGAAGGCGCGGCTCCGCTCGCCGAGGCTCCGGTGAGGGAGTCGACCGTCAGTTTGAGGTTGAGCGCCTTTCCGTCGCCGCGCTCCCAACGAGCCGAAACCACCGGCTCGATCGCCGTCACGCGGTCGGTCTCGGAGTAGTAGAGGACTTCGGAATCGAACTTCCAGCCCGCGCCGCGGGCTTGCGCGCCGCCGAGCAGGACGCTGGTCGCAGCGGCGAGAGCCAGGCGAACGCCGTTGCCGTTCAGTTGCACCCGCAGCCTCCGCCTGCGAAGCCGGCGCCTCCGCTCGAGGCTTCCTTGCTGAAGTAGATGTGGTCGTCGATCGCGGCTTCGATCGGGTAGCCGTCGAAACGCATGCAGCGCTTCGCGAGCTCGCCGCGGTCCCAGGGCTTGGCGCCCAGCCGTGGACCTGCTGCGCAGCCGGCCAAACTGAGCGCGACGATCGGTAGGGCCAGAACGAGCCCGCGCGTAAGTCTCATCGAGCCTCCTCCGCCAGCAAGAGGTCCACTGCGGCGCGCACGGACTTGGCCTCGGAGCGGCGGAACCCGACTCGCTGCGAACGAGGCCGGCCGTCGCGTCCGATCAAGACCGTCGTCGGCATGCCCTCCACCTTCCACTGCTCGGCCAGCGCGCCGGCCGGATCGTAGAAGATCTTGAAGTGGACCGGCGTCTCGGCGAGAAACTGGTCGGCGAGACGCCGCTCGGTGTCGACGTTGATCGCCACGACCACCAGGCCTTGCGAGCCGAGGTCGCGCTCGAGCTGGTCCATGAACGGAAAGCTCTCGCGGCAGGGCACGCACCACGATGCCCAGAAGTCGAGGTAGACGACCTTGCCACGGTAGGCTTCGAGGTCGAGGTGTTCGAGGTTCTCGTGTGCGGCTGCCGAACTCGTCAACAACGCCGCTAGCAGGGTTACAACTCCGATGGAGGAACGCGCTCGCATTCGCCCGACCGAGACCGGTATATCACGGACGGCGAGCCTGCGACCAGCAAGCCGTGTTGGCTGCGAAGGCTCCCTCAGGCCGCCGCGGCCGCCAGATCCTCCGGCGCGAGCACCGGCTCGCGTGAATCGAGTGGCGGCACGCCCGGAATGCCCCGCCGTTGCGCGTCGCGCTTGCGCTTCAGCCACACCGTGTAGATCACATCGCAGACGAACAGCCCGATGCCGAGGGCGTGGATGAAGTGGTCCTGTGGGAAGCGCATCATCATGAATACCGTGTTGGTGCCGGTGCCGATCATCTTCATCCAGGCGACCGACATGGCCAGGCCGCGCACGTCGGTGAGCCGCGCGAGCAGGAAGAGGTAGGTGACCGACATGATGAAGTTGTCGATGTAGGCGGTCGCGGCCCCGATTTCGTAGTCCTGGTGCCCGGATTCCCTGAAGAGGTAGTAGAGCAGGCCGAGGCCAGCCGCTCCGGCGAGGATCATCGGCTTGTAGACGCGCCGGATCGCCGGCGCCCATCCCTGCTTGTCGCCGTACTGGACGAGCTTCCAGAAGATGTAGATGTCGATCACGAACCAGGCTTTGTAGGCCCAGTCGGCGATCAGCCCCATGTTGGTGGCGAAGACGAAGGTCCAGACGAACTCCCAGCCGATGTTGCCCGCGCCCGCGAACGCCGGCATGCCGACGAACTGGTAACGCCGGAGGTCGCGGATGATGACGATGTAGCAGACCACCCAGAGCCAGCACCCGAAGCAAAAGAGCAATAGCTCGATTGGCGTGTAATCGGCACAGTTGACCAGGCTCTCTGGCCCGGTGGCGGCGCAGTCGAATGCCACGAAACGCCCTCCTCTGCGGTCTTTCCCGCCCTGCCTTCGTGTTAAGGTTCGGCGCATCGTAACAGAGCCGAGGAGGCGCCGGTCGCGGCCCGTTCGCCGCCCGACAAGATGACCGAGAGCCGCTGGTCGGATGACTCTTTCCTGGACGGTCTGCGCCGGCAGACCGATCCACTCGCCGACGAGACCGTCGCCGCGCTCGAGCGCGATCACGGCATCGAAGCGGTCAACAAGATCTTCAAGACGCTGCACGCCGACGATCGCGCCATCCCGGCGGACGCTCCGGCTCCCTTCCGGGCTTTCGTCGAGGCGACCCGCGATCCGTTGCCCGAGCTCACCCAGGAGCCCCACCAGGCGCGCCTGGATCGCGGCGGCGCCGTCTTCCTCCGCCACTGTTTCTCTTCCGCGGTCGTGCTGCTCCTCGCGAGCTTGCCGGCCGGTTATTCGGCGCCGTGCTTGAGCCAGATCCTCAGCGTCTCCGGCGATCTCAAGGCCCATCCCTACAAACGGCTCATGGGGGTGCTGCAGCTCTTGGTGGATATCTCGCAGAGGCGCGCTTTCCGCCCCGGGGGCGCCGCCACGGTGGCGGCCCAGAAGATGCGCCTGCTGCATGCCGGGGTTCGCCGCGTGGTGCCGCGCTACCGCCCCGACTACGTCAAGGAGTACGGGCCCATCGTCAACCACGAGGACATGCTGGCGACGATCATGGGCTTCTCCTGGCTGGTCATCGATGGGCTGCGCACGCTGGGCGCCGGCCTGAAGCCCGATGAAGAGGGGGACTTCTACTACCTGTGGCGCACCTTCGCGCGGATGATGGGGATCCATCCAGAAGGATCTCCCACCGACTCTTCTTGGGTGCCCCGCACCGTGGCGGAGGCCGAAGTTTTCTACGCCAATTACTCGCGGCGCCACTACATGGATGCGGACGCCAATCCCAACGGGGTCGCGCTCGCCAAGGTCAATCTGGCCATGGTCAAGAGTTTCGTGCCCTTGTGGGGCCGACCCCTTGGGCTCGGATTTCTGCCGCGCCTCGTGATGACCAAGTTGCTCGGCGAAGACGGCATGAAGCGCGTGGACATCGACCCGCTAACGGGCCATCAGTCCCTCGGCAAGGCCTTCTCATCGCTGCTTCGTAAGTTGCAGGACATCTCCGACCACTGCCCTCAGCATCTCGGCGAGCGACTGGGGCGGCTGGTCTTTCAAGACATGATCGACGTCAGTCGCGGCGGCGAGGTGAACTTCATCGTTCCCGACTCGCTCGAAGCGATGCGGGAGCTGGCATGAAGCGACGCTTGTCGAGACTCGCATTGCGCACGGTTGCAGCGGTCGGGTTGTTCCTCGCCGCGCGGCCAGTACGGCTCGCTGCCGCGGACGCCGCCATCGCCGGCCGGGTGGTGACGGCGGAGGGCATCGGCCTCGCCGGCGTCAGCGTGTCGTCGGCCGCCTTCGCCACCGAGGCCATGTCCGACGCCGACGGACGCTACACGCTCAGCGTCGCGCCCGGCGTCTACGACCTCTTTTTCTTGCTTGGCGAGAACGCGGCCGTCGAATCGGGCGTGCGGGTGGAGGAGGGCAGCACGACGGAGGTGGTCACCACCGTCGACTGGCAGGTGGTCTTCGGCGAGGTGCTCACGGTGCGCGCCGCTTCGAAGTACGACCAGCGGATCACCGAAGCGCCGGCGGCCATCAGCTCGCTGACGCCCGAGGAGATCGAGCGCCGGTCAGGTCAGGGGCAGGTGCCGCGCCTGCTCGCCGGCTCTGCCAGCACCGAGCTGCCGCAGTCCGGCCTCTACGACTACACCGTCAACTCGCGCGGCTTCAACGGGAGCACCAACCGCCGGGTGCTCACGCTGCTCGACGGGCGCGACCCGTCGCAGCCGGTGTTCTCGGGGGCGCAGGAGTGGGCGGCCCTGTCGTTCGGCATGGAAGAGCTGACCTCGGTCGAGATGGTCTACGGGCCCGGCGCGGCGCTCTACGGGGCCGGCGCCTACAACGGAGTGCTCGACTTGCGGACGCGTCCGGCCCGGGCGAGCCTCGGCGGCCGCGCGCGCGTGACTCTGGGCGAGGTCGACACGCAGCGGGTGGAGGCGCGGTACGCGGCGGGCAACGAGACCCTCGGTTTCATGCGCGTCAACGCCGGCTATCAGGAGAGTGGCGACTTCCTGGTCTCGCGCACCGAGGGGGGAGAGTACGGCGACGGTCAATTGCCCCCGGAAGTCATCGCGCCGCCGCAGGACGACGTGGCCTTGTGGTCGGCGGCACTGCGCTACGAGCGCGACCTGGCGCCCGGCCTCTCGCTGGTCGCCGAGGGCGGCACCGGCAACCTGGAGGGAACCGCGGTGGTGACCGGCGTCGGGCGCTTGCAGCGGGCCGACGTCGACCGGCCCTGGGCGCGCTTCGATCTCGGTGCGTCGCACTGGAACGTGCTCGCCAACTACACCGGCCGGGTATCCGACGGCGAGATTTCACTTGCGACCGGAAATCCGATCTACCTCGACTCGTATCGCGCCGCCGCGGAGAGTCAGTTCAACACGGAGTTCCAGGAGGGCCGGGGAAGGGTCGTCGGCGGTCTCTCCTGGACCCGGCAGCGAGTGGATTCGGCCGATCCGCAGAACCAGCAGACGATCTTCGCCGCGGCGGTCTCTTCGGACCACGAGGCGGTCTTCGGCCAGGTGGAATACGACCTCGGTTCGCGTCTGCTCGCGGTCGCTTCGCTGCGCTGGGACGAGAGCGATCTCCACGACCCGCGCTGGTCGCCGCGCGGCGCGCTGGTCTACGCCCTGGGTCCGTACCAGAGCTTGCGGCTCACCTATTCCGAGGCCTTCTTGAGCCCGACGCTGTCGGAGAAGAACGTGCAGGTCGCCGTGGCGCCGCCGCTCGATCTCTCGCCGATCGAGGATGCGCTCGCACCGATTCTCGGCGGCGTACCGCTCGGGCTCGAAGAGGTGCCGCTGCTAGCGGTCGGCAACCCGGACCTCGAGGCCGAGGAGATCTCGAGCTGGGAGCTCGGCTACACCGGTGCGATCGGGCGGTACACCTCGCTCAGCGTCAGCGCGTACCACAGTGATCTGTCCAACTTCACCTCCAACCTCATCTTCGTGTTGGGAACGAGCCTCGGCCAGCTGATCCACCCGCCGCTCTGGCAACCGCCCGCCGAGCTCTCGCCGGCGGCCGCGGCGGCGGTTCGCGCGGCGCTCGCCGCGGCGCTGCCGCCGACCTTCCTGCTCGCTGCGGCCGAGGACGGTTCGCCGTATGTGCCGCTGCTCTCGTTCGGCAGCTTCGGCGAGGTGGAAACCGACGGCGTGGAGGTGAGCCTCAACACTTCAGTGAAGCACTGGCGCTTCGAGGGCGGCGTGTCGTGGTTCCAGGACGAGGTCGCGCAGCAAGCGGCGGAGAACCCGCTCTCGCCCAATCGCGGCGAGTGGCAGACCGCGCTGAGCGTGGGCTGGGTGGGCGATCGGGTGGACGCCACCGTCGACTGGCGTTGGAGCGACGGCTTCGACTACCTTTCGGGCATCTTCGTCGGTCCGGTGCCGGCGTATTCCGTCGTCGATCTCGCAGCCAACTGGAAGATCGACCAGCGCTGGTCGGTCGGCCTGACGGTCGCCAACGCGCTGGACGACGAGCACTACGAGACCTTCGGCGGCGACCTGCTGGAGCGTCGGGCACTCGCGCACGCGACAGTGCACTGGTAGACGGTCGCTCTAGGTTGGGCAATCCGCGCCCGACTTGTCATCCTGAGCGCAGCGAAGGATCTGAACCGCTTCCGCGTCGATGAGCCTCAGTGCCCGAAGCACCGGCCGTGGTCCAGATCCTTCGCTTCGCTCAGGATGACAGCGAGTCGTTGGGAGTGTTCACTTCGCGAGCAATTCGCGCGCGGCGCGCAGGTCGGCGAACTCGACATCCGCCGGGAACCGCGCCACCACTTCGGCGAGCGGCGCGGTGTCGCCGCCCTTCCGCGCCACCGCGAGCGCGGCGCGTAGCTCGAGCCAGCCCGCGCCCTGCTCGCTGGCGAGCGCCAGGGCCCGGTTGGCCGTCGCCGCGGCGGCTTCGGGGGACGACGCGAGGTCGCTGCGCAGGCGCAGGAGCTCCGCGGCCCAGAAGCGCTCGCCCCCGGCCTCGCTCACCGACCAGGCTTCGGCGAGCAGCGATGCCGCCTCGCTCTCCTGGCCCGCTTCCGAGCGCGCCCTCGCCACCAGGCCGAGCAGGAACGGAACGAACACCGTCCATTGCCGCTGGCGGTACTCGGCGAGCGCGCCGGCGAGGCGAGTCGCTGCCTGCGGGTCAGCGGCCGAGCGCGCCAGACCGCCGAGGGACTGCAGGAGCTGCGCCTCGGCGGTCTGGAAGAGGCCGAACTCGCGGCTCAGACGCGCCATCTCCTCGCCGTGCTCGAGAGCGGTCTTGCCGTCCCCGGCGAGGATGTGCACGAAACCGGTCAGGAGCAGCACGGTCGACAGCGTGAAGGGGTGGGGATCCTGCCGCGCCCACTGCACCGCGGCGCGGGCGCCCGCCAGCGCGGCCTCGGCGTCGCCCTGCAGCCAGCGGACCCAGCTCGCGTAGGCCGCCGCCACCTTGCGGCTGTCCTGCGAGTAGACCAGGGACAGCTGCTGGCCGAGCTCGGGCTCTCGAGCGCTGCTGGCAGCGACGAGGTGCTCTAGAGCCGGCTGCAGGTGACCGAGGAAAAACTCGGTGACGCCGACGGCATAGTGGCTTTGGATCTGCCGCAACGAGTCGGCGGTCCCCTCGCAGGCTTCGAGCATGCGCCGGGCGAGCGGCAGCGAGCGATCGAACTCGCCGCGCACTGCCGAGAATGCGAAGAGCCCCCACAGCAGCGGAAAGTCGGAGGCTTCGGGCAGCCGCTCGCAGAGCTCGCGGGCGCGCAGGTAGCTCGCCTCCACCGGCGGCGAGCCGAAGCCGTGAACGGCGATCTGGACAGCGGCGAGCTCCATCGTCAGCTCGAGCTCTCGCAGCATCCGCTCCCGCCCGCCGGGCGTGTGCGAGAGCTCGGCGAGCGCGGCCTGGTAGAGCCGGATGGATTCCTCGTGCGCCGACATGTGGGCGGCGCGTATCGCAGCGCGCTTGAGGTAGTCGATGGCCTTGTCGAGGATGCGGGCTTGCCGGTAGTGGTGCGCCAGCTGCGCCACGACCTCGTCCTCGCGGCCGGCGTACATCGCTTCCATCTCGCGCGCGGTGTCCTCGTGCAGTACCGCGCGCTCCACCTCGTCGAGACTTTCGTAGAGATACTTCTGAAACTGGGCGTGGCGGAAGCGGTAAATCGATTGACGCTGCCCGGCGACATGGCGCACGCCGGCCGCGGTGACGATGCGATACCGCCGCGCCGCCTCGCTGCTGAGCTGGCGGACCGTCTCGCGTTCGTCGAGCCCCAGCACGCGGGCGACGAACTCGGCGCTCGCCTCCTCGCCCTGCACGCTGGCGGCAGTGAGCAGCGAGCGCAGCGCGTCGGGGAGCCGGCCCACCCTCTCGGCGACCACCGCCTCGACCCGGCGCGGCAGCACGTCCCAGTCGACCTCGCCGGCCAGCGCCCACTTGCCCTCTTCGTCGCGAGCGACGACGCCGCCGTCGCGCAGCTCGCGCAGCAGCTCGGTGGTGAAGAGCGGCAGGCCGTTGGTGCAGCGCAGCAGCCGGCTGCGGAAGTCCTGCCCCAGGCGGTTGGGCTCGGCGTCGATGAGCGCCTCGACGAATTGCTCGCCGTCGCTCCCGTCGAGGTCGATCTCGATGTCGCCGAAGGCGCGGGTCAGCTCGTGGACGACCGGCTCGAAGGGATGGCGCTCGCGCCCCGGGACCGCGGTGACCTCCTCGTGGCGGTAGGTGCCGATGAGCAGCACGGGCGCGGCGCCCACGTACTTCGCGAGGTGCCCGAAGAGCGCCGCCGAGCCGCCGTCACCCCAATGCAGGTCTTCGACGACGAGCAGCAGCGGCTGGTGCTCGGCGATGCGCTGCACGACCCGCGCGTACTCGTCGAACAATTCGGCGCGCTCGGGATCGCGCCGGCCGACCTGAGACACGCCGCTGGCGACGATCCCTTCGAGCCGCCCGATCCACTCCGCGCCGGGCTCGTCGAGCTCGCGTCCGTGTTCCAGCAGCTCGTCGCCGGATACGAACGTACCGACCAGGTGTGGTCCGCGGGCGACGATCGCGCTCGCCACGAATGGCGCCAGGCCCTGCACGCGGCGCACGTGGGCCCGGGTCTCGAGGCCCGCCGTATCCTGGGCGAGCAGCACGCCGGCGAGCTGCGAGAGGAGCTCGCGAAACGGCAGGTAAGGATCGCCCGCGCCGCACTGCGCGTTGCACGATCCGATCGCGAAGACGAACCGGCCGTTCGCCGCGGCGCGGCGGCACAACTCACCGATCAGCGTGCTCTTGCCCCGGCCCTCTTCGCCGCGGATGAGGCCGACCCGCCCGCGGCCCTCGGCAGCGGAGGCGAGCCAGGCATCGAGCGTCGCTAGCTCCTTGTCGCGGGCGACGACCAGCGGGCCGGAGCGAGAGATCCTGGTCTCTTCCGTTACCGAGGACGCGTCTGATTCGACCTCGTGCGGCCGAAGGGCGGACCGGTTGGCTGGAGTGAGGAAGGCCTGGGTCGGATGCGGCTCATCTTCCAGCCGAACCTCCGATCCGTACTCCGTGGCAGCGGCAGCCACCAAGGATCGGCGTACTCGCGCCAGCTCATGAGCCAGGGCGGCGACCGTCGGGTAGCGCTCCTGTGGCGACCGGCGCATGCAGCGACGGACCACCTCGGACAGAAGCGGTCCGCCGGCGCGGCGCAGCGCCTCGAGGTCCGGAGCCCGGTGGAGGATCGCGGTCACCACCGCGGCCTGCGTCTCGCCCTCGAAGGGCCGGTCGCCGGTGAGCATTTCGTACGCCATGACCCCGATCGACCAGATCTCGGTGCGGGCGTCGACTCCCTCCTCGCGCAATTGCTCGGGAGCCATGTAGGCGAGGGTGCCGACCACGCTGCCGGTGCGGGTCAGCTGCGCCGTGTCGGACAGCTTGGCGCAGCCGAAGTCCAGAACCTTGACCTCGGCGTCCTCGGTCACCATCACGTTGGCGGGTTTCAGGTCACGATGCAGGATGCCCTTGTCGTGCGCTTTGGCGAGTCCGGCGCAGACCTGCAGGAGGATCTCTACCGTCTCGCCGGGCGAAAGGGCGCCGCGGCGGATACGCCGCTGCAGTGACTCGCCCGTGTAGTAGGGCATGATGATGTAGAGCTGGCCGTCGGCGGTCTCCGCGATGTCGTGGATGAGGCAGACATTGCGGTGGTCGAGCGCCGAGGCCGCGCGCGCCTCGTTGAGGAATCGGGCCCGTGCGTTCTCGTCCCGGGTCAGCGACGGGGTCAGGAACTTGAGCGCCACAGTCCGCCCCAGGCGCTGGTCCTCGGCCCGATAGACGACGCCCATCCCGCCCTCGCCGACCAGGCCGACGATGCGGTAGGTGGCGACCGTTTGCCCGACCAGCGGCCGCCTGATGTCTACCGAATGGGTCTCCGTCATCTGAACTGAAGAGTATAGACGGGGTCGCCGGCCCCCGGGCCGCTGCGATCGCGCGCCTCACCCGGTCGAGTAGGATGCCCTCACCGTTGACCGGCACGAAGCCGGGCTCGTAGATGATCGCTCACCCCCCGCGCGCGCACGACCTCGCCATCGATCTGGCGGGCCTGACGCACACCGGTCACGTCCGCGACAACAACGAGGACCATTTCGTCGTCGGGCGAATCGGCCGCTATTTCGAGGTGATGGCCGCCAACCTGCCACCCGGGTTTCTACCCGAAGATCCGGTGGAGCCTGGCATGGCGATCGCGGTCGCTGATGGAATCGGCGGCCATCCCGGCGGCGAGGTCGCCAGCCAGCTGGCCATCACCACTCTCGTCGAGGTGGGGCTGGCGACTCCCGACTGGATCCTGAGACTCGACCGGACCACGATTCCGACCGCGCTGAGACGCGACTTCGAGAGATTCCGCAAGACCAACGCGGCGATCGCCGAGCAGGCGGCCCGGCTGCCACGCCTCGCCGGAATGGGCACCACGTTGACCGTGGCGCTGAGCTTGGGATTCGACCTTCGAGTCATGCACGTTGGCGACTCGCGGGCCTACCTGCTGCGCGAGGGTCGCCTGATGGCGCTCACCCGTGACCACAGCCACGCCGAGGAGCTCCTCGCTCAGGGCCACGATGCGGAGATCGCCCGCCGGTTCCGCCACGTCCTCACGCAGTCCCTGGGAGGAACGGAGCCGCAACCGAAAGCCGGTCATTGGCGGCTGGCCGCCGGTGACCGGCTCCTGGTATGCACCGACGGGCTCACCGACATGGTGGACGACGACGCCATCGCCGCCGAGCTCGGCGGTCACC
Organism: Thermoanaerobaculia bacterium; assembly: GCA_963821905.1. Taxonomy (GTDB): domain Bacteria; phylum Acidobacteriota; class Thermoanaerobaculia; order Multivoradales; family JAGPDF01; genus CAWGFP01. The sequence continues at coordinate 764,620 of CAWGFP010000009.1, forward strand.
CACGGGCGCGGGCGGCGTGCCGTGCGCTCGTGCAGCGCGCGCTCGACGCCGGCGGCGCCGACAACGTCACGGTCGCGGTGGCGATCTACGGCTTGCGCCGGCGCGCTTCGCGCCTGCGACCCTAAGCGAACGCTGGCCGCGTCAGCGGCTGGCGTTCCCGCCGCCGAAGGTAGCGCCGAAGAAGTCCCCGGGAATCCATGCGGGACGGGAAGGTGCGGCCGCGATCAACCGGATGAGATCGGTCTGGGTGGCGGCGAAGCGCTCGACCGACGGCCAGTCGGCGCCCAACTCGATCTCGTCGCTCGGCCGGTGATAGTGCGAGGCGCGAAAAGCCGCCGTGCCCTTCGCCTGCGCGTCGCCGCCGCCGATCGTTCCCACGCCCGCGGTGAGGTAGATCGCCGGCACGCCGTGGCGGACGAACGAGTACTGGTCCGAGCGCACGAAGATCACCTCCTCGGGCACCGGGTCCGGAGCGATTTCGAAGCCGTGCGCCTTCGCCGCTTGTGCGGCGAGCGGGCCCAGCGTCGAATGCTCGCCGCCGAAAGCGACCAGGTCGGCGAGCGGCGCGAAGAAGAGCGGCATGTCGACATTGACGTTGGCGACGATCGACTCCGGGGGCACCGTCGGGTGGTGCGCGAAGTAGTCGGAGCCGAGAAGGCCGCGCTCCTCGCCGGTCACCAGCAGGAAGAGCACAGAGCGCTCCGGCCGGGCTGGCGCTGCGGCCAAGGCGCGCGCCGATTCGAGCAGCACCGCGCTGCCGATGGCGTTGTCGAAGAAGCCGTTGTAGATGCCGTCACCGTCCACCTCGGCGCCGACGCCGACGTGATCGAGATGCGCCGAGACGACGATGACCTCGTCCCGGAGCGCCGGATCGGAACCGCCCAGCAAGGCGGCGACGTTGGGGCTGGAAAGCCGCGACTGTGCGGCCCGGCCGTTGACTTGCACGTGGATCGGCAGGGCGCGGGGCCTATAGTTGCGCTTCTCGACCGCCTTCTGCAGGTCGTCATACGACTGGCCGGTCCCTTCGAGGAGCTTCTCCGCGCCGGGCCGCGACAGGGTGGCGGCGAAAGCGAGGCCGGGAAAGGCATCGGCGATCGCGCCGTCGGGGTGCGCCCAGGCGGTGCGTGGGCGATGGGCGTGGGCCGCGATCCGCTCCCACGCCACCCGCTTCTCCTCGCCGCGCTCGCGCAGCGTGATCATGCCCACCGCGCCGGCCCGCTCGGCGAGCTCGGCTTTCAGACGGCGGGACGAATGATGTGCGCGCAGGTCGCTGGGAAACCAGGCCGGCGCGCCGGAGACGATCAACGCGACCTTTCCGCGCACATCGACCTTGGCGTAGTCGTCGATCCCGAGATCCGGGGCGTGAATGCCGAAGCCGGCGAAGACGACTTGTCCGTTCACCGCGATGCGCTCGCTGTTCAGGTTGCCGAGCATCAGGTAGTCGTCGACATACCGGAGCTCAGCGGTGCCGCCGTTGCGCCGCGCCGTGAACGAAGTTCCGTCGACGCGCGATTCGACGAAGGTCACCGGCTGGAGATACGACCCGCCGGCGCCGGGCTCGAGGCCATATTCGGCGAAGCGCGTCGCGGCGTAGAGGGCCGCGATATCGAACTCCGGGCTGCCGGTTTCACGGCCCTTCAGCCGGTCGTCGGCCAGGAACTCGGCATGGGCCCGCAGCCGGGAGATCTCCGCCGTCTGACCCATGAGCGGCAGGCCCGTCGTGACGGCGCCGAGAGCGGCCAGGGCAAGGGAAGTCAGGCGGCGGTGGACGGGTCGGTGCATTTCGTCACTCCCTATGGCGGTATCGAAGGCGGCAAGTTACCACGCGGTACGATCCTTCATTCGCTTCGCCCCCCAACCGTCCCGCATGGCGCTAGAATCACCGCGGTTCCTGAACTTTGGATCGGCTACGGTGTGCTGGCGCGCGGTCTACGTCCGCCCGCCGCAAGGGGACGGTGTGATCGGCGCGAAACTGGGCTCCTACGAAGTCACCGCCAAGCTCGGCGAAGGCGGAATGGGAGAGGTCTACCGCGCGCGCGACGCGCGGCTCGATCGCGAGGTGGCGATCAAGGTGCTCCCGCCGTCCCTGGCGGCCGACGCCGAGGCTCTGGCGCGCTTCGAGCGCGAGGCCAAGGCCGTAGCGGCGCTTTCGCATCCCAACATCCTGGCGATCTTCGACTTCGGCAAGCACGGCGACACCGCTTACGCGGCGATGGAGCTGCTCGACGGCGAGACACTCCGGACCCGGCTCGCGGCGGGCGCCCTGCCGCCGCGCAAGGCGTTGGAGATCGCGGCGCAGGTCGCCCAGGGACTCGCCGCGGCCCACGAGAGGGGCATCGTGCATCGCGATCTCAAGCCGGAGAACCTCTTCCTGACCCGTGACGGGCAGGTGAAGATCCTCGACTTCGGGCTGGCGCGGCAGGCCGAGCCAGGCGGCTCGAAGAGTCAGCTCTTCGCCGCGCCCACCCAGGCCGGTTCGGCGCTCGGCACGGCTCCGGGCACCGTGCTCGGCACCGTCGGCTACATGTCGCCGGAGCAGGTCCGGGGCGAGCCCGCCGACCATCGCTCGGATCTCTTTTCGCTCGGCGTCGTGCTCTACGAGATGCTCACCGGCAAGCGAGCGTTCGCGCGCGAATCGTCGGTCGAGACGATGGCCGCGATCCTGCGCGACGAGCCGCCGGAGCTCGAGGCCCTGAGCGAGCGGCATTCTCCGGCGCTCACGCGGTTGCTTCAGCATTGCCTCGAAAAGCGTCCGGAGGAACGATTCCAGTCGGCGCGCGACCTGGCGTTCGACCTGCGGTCGCTGGCGAGTGGCGGCTCGGCGGTCGAGCGCTCGGGGGCGGCGGGCGCCGCGGTGTCCCAGAAGGCGAAGCCCCGTGCGATGCCGGCGTGGGCATTGATGCTCGCCTTGCTCGCGGTGGGCGCGTTGACCGGTTGGCTCGCCTCGCGCGCCCTGTCGCGACCCGCCGCCAGCCCACCCAGCGTTCTCCGTCCGTCGTTTCGCCAGCTCACCAAGGTCCCGGGCGGCGAGGGAAACCCGACGATCGCTCCGGACGGGGAGAGCTTCGTCTATCGTGAAGCGCGACGGTGACGACCTCGACCTGTTCGTGCAGCGCATTGACGGCAGCAAGGCGATCGCGCTCACCGCCGAATGCGAGCTCGACGACTTCGATCCCGCTGTCTCGCCCGACGGGCGCTCGATCGCCTTTCGCTCCGAATGCGGCGGCGGAATCTTCATCATGGGCGCGACCGGGGAATCTCGTCGCCGCGTTGCCGATTTCGGATTCCAGCCCGCCTGGTCGCCGGACGGCCGTGAGCTCGCGATGGTGACCGAGCGCCTCGAAGCGCCGACCTCGCGCAACTCGGTCAGCCAGCTCTGGGCGGTGCGTGTGGAATCGGGTGAGCGCCGACGCGTTACCGAGCACGACGCGATGGGGCCGACCTGGTCTTCGGACGGCCGGCGCGTCGCGTTCTGGGGCTTGCGCGGTGAAGGTTTCCAGCGCGACCTGTGGAGCGTAGCGGCGGACGGCTCCGCCTGGCTGCGGACGCCGCGACGTCGCTCACTCGACGATCCTGCGCTCGATTGGGCGCCGGTCTACTCGCGCGACGGGCGGTGGCTCTACTTCATCTCGACCCGGGGCGGCACGTTCAATTCTGGCGGCTGGCGCTCGACGCCGGCTCGGGCCCGTCGGGCGGCGAGCCCGAGCCGCTCACCGCCCCGTCGAGCTGGGCCGGGCCGATTTCGCGCTCTCCGCCGACGGGCGGCGGATGGTGTTCGCCGACGGGAACATCGAGACCGAGATCGTCCGCGCGCCGTTCGATCCCGCGCGGATGGAGCTTCGCTGCCGCGCCGGCGGTGGCCTTCAGCGGATCGTTCAGCTACGCGAACAGAAGCTCTCGCCCGACGGCCAGTGGCTGCTGTTCACCAACGAGGATCTGCCGCAGCAAATCCATCTCGTGCGTTCTGACGGCAGCGGCTATCGGCAGCTCACCGCGACGGGAGACCGCAACCGGCAAGGTGAATTCTCCCCCGAACGGCGACTGGATCGTCTTCCAGACCACGCGCGGCGACTCGAGTCTCGCGGCGATCCGCCCCGACGGCGGCGGCTGGCAGTCTCTCCCGGTCGGCGCGGGATCTCGACCCCGCGCTGGTCGCCCGACGGCTCGACAATCGCTGTGTTCGACAACAACAAGGAGGTGCACTGATCGACGTGCGGCAGGGCCTCTCGGCCGCCGTCATCCGGGAGTTGCCCCGGATCTCGGAGGGCGTGCTCTTCTGGCCTATCTCCTGGTCGCCGGACGGAGCACTGCTCGCCGGTCGCGCGACGCGCGCCGGCCAGATCGAGAGCATCGTGATTCGGGACATGGCGAGCGGAGAATACCGAGAGCTGTCCGCTACCGCAGGGGCCGAGAACGATTTCAACTTGGCGTTCGTCGATCGGCGCCATCTTGCCTACACCGACGATCGCGCCCTCTGGATTCGTGACATTGCGGGCGGGGCGCCGAAGGAGCTCTACGTCCCGGCCCCTGGCCGCCGGATCGTCAACCTTTCGACCACCCACGACGGACGTTGGATGAGCTGGATCGAACGTCGCCGACGAATCGGACATCTGGCTGATGACGCTCGACGCGGCTGGCGAAGGCGAAGCACCCGTGACGCTCGCTCCGGGCTCTCGCCTCGGCTCCTACGAGATCACCGCCAAGCTGGGCGAGGGCGGGATGGGGGAGGTCTATCGGGCGACCGACTCGAAGCTGCGGCGCGAGGTGGCGATCAAGGTGCTGCCGGCGGCGTTCACCGCCGACCCCGAGCGCCTCGCCCGCTTCGAGCGCGAGGCGCAGCTCCTGGCGCAGCTGCATCATCCCAACATCGCCTCGATCTTCGGCCTCGAGGAATCCGGCGGCACTCGCGCCCTGGTGATGGAGCTGGTCGAGGGCCCGAACGCTGGCCGAGCGGCTGGAGTCCGGGCCGTTGGCCCTCGACGAGGCGCTCGAGATCGCTTGCCAGCATCGCCGAGGCGCTCGAGGAGGCGCACGAGAAGGGCATCGTGCACCGGGACTTGAAGCCGCCAACGTCAAGCTGACCGCCGACGGCAAGGTCAAGGTGCTCGACTTCGGCCTGGCGAAAGCGCTGGATTCACGGGCTCCGTCGTCTTCGTCGGCAACGCTCATGAACTCGCCCACGCTCACCGGCGCGCACGGCACGCAGATCGGCGTCATCCTGGGTACCGCCGCGTACATGGCGCCGGAGCAGGCCGCCGGCGGCACGGTCGATCGCCGGGCCGATGTCTGGGCCTTCGGCGTGGTGCTCTACGAGATGGTCACCGGGCGCCGGCTGTTCGACGGCGAGACCACCTCGCACGTGCTCGCTGGCGTGCTCAAGGACGAGCCTGATTTCTCGGCACTGCCGCCGGCGACGCCGCGGCGGATCGAAGACCTCCTGCGCCGCTGCCTGCGCAAGAAACCGCGCGAGAGGCTGCAGGCGATCGGCGACGCGCGGCTGGCCATCGAAGACGTGCTCGCCGAGCCGCAGCGAGAGGAGAGGATCGCAACGGCGGTCGTCGGACACGCGGCGTCGCGCCGCGCCGTCCTCCCCTGGGCGCTGGCCGGGGTGGGGCTCGCCGCGGCGACGCTCTTCGCGGTGCTCTGGACGCGAGCACCGTTGCCCGCGGCTCCGCCTTCGGTCCTCGAGGTTTCTCTAGTACCGCCTTCGGAGACTCGGTTCACCGACAACTTCGCGCTTTCCCCGGACGGGCGGCGCGTGGTCTTCGAGACCTATGACATCAAGACCGGCGCGCAGGCGCTGTGGCTGCGCGAGCTCGATCGCGACTCGCCCCGCCGGTTGGAGGCCGCCGCGACGGGTGGCACCAACCCGTTCTGGTCGCCGGACAGTTCGCAGATCGCCTTCTTCGACGACGGCAAGCTCAAGCGACTCGATCCGCGGGGCGGGCCGGCGCACACGCTCGCGGAGGCTCCCACGCCGCGCGGCGGCGCCTGGGCCGCCGACGGCAGCATCATCTTCGCTCCCTCGTTCCGCACCGGGCTCTCGCTGGTCCCGGCAGCGGGCGGCGGCGCGCGCGAGCTCACCACCCTCGACGACTCGCGCAACGAGAAGAGCCATCGCTTTCCGGTCGTCTTGCCGGACGGTAAGACGGTCCTTTTCGTCGCCCAGACCGCCGAGGCAGGCGCGCGCGACGACGACAGCTCGATCGAGGTTCTCGACCTTCCCAGCGGCAAGCGCACGCGTCTGATCACCGCCAACTCCGCGCCGCTCTTTGCCCCGCCGCGGACGCTCCTCTATTGGCGGGAGGGTTCACTCCTGGCTCAGCGCCTCGACCTCGAGCGGTGGGCGGTGGTCGGCGACCCGGAGCCGATCGCTTCGCCGGTCGCCTTCACCCAGAACGAGCAGCCGCTGGCCTCGATCTCGGGCGAGGGGATGCTGGTCTATCGGGGCGGAACGCGCGGGACCTTCTCCTCGTTCGTCCTGCTCGACCGCAGTGGCATCGGCGTCAAGGTGCTGCGCGATCGCGAGCTGTTCTCCGACTTCGCGCTCTCCGACGACGGCAAACGGCTCGCGTATTCCGTCAATGCCCTCGGCCAGGGCTCGACCGACATCTGGATCTACGACCTCGACCGCGATGCGGCGAGCCGGCTGACCTTCGAAGAGGGTAGCGAGTCCTACCCGGCGTGGTCGCGGGACGGCCGCCAGCTCTACTACGCCAACGACCGCCGCAACGACGGCGTCATCTTCCGTCGTCCCGCGGACGGGGCCGGCGCGGCCGAGGAGGTCGCCACGACGGCGGCGGGAATATGGCCTCTGGCCGCTTCGCCTGACGGAGCCTGGCTGGCGGTCGGGGCAGTGGGGTCCGAGACCAAACTGGACATCCTGCGCTTGGACCTGGCAACCGGAGAGAAGACGCCGCTCGCCACCACTCCTTTCGACGATCAAGGCACCGAGCTGTCACCCGACGGGAGCCTGCTCGCCTACTGCTCGGATCAAGCGGGGCGCTGGGAGGTCTACGTCCAGGCGTTGTCGGGGGCCCGCGGACGCTGGCAGGTCTCGAGCGAGGGAGGCGTGGACCCGCACTGGCGCGGCGACGGCCGCGAGCTCTACTTCATGATCCCGCCCGACCGGCATGATGGTTGTCGAAGTCGAGCCCGGCGACGTGCCGAGGTTTTCCGCGCCGCGCGAGCTCTTCCGCGAGCCGATCCAGGGCTTCGACGTCGCGCCCGACGGCCAGCACTTCGTCGCCTTGCGCTCCGCCGACGAGGCCGAATTCCGGCCACTGACCTTGGTCAGCAACTGGACCCAGCGGCTTCGCGAGCCCGAAGCGAAGTAGCGGCGGGCGGCAGGGCACCGGCGCGCGAGGCTCCGAGATGAACGGTCGCATCTATACTTCCTCGGGATCGCCACCTGCCAAGGGAGAACATCATGAAAGACCAGCGTCGGTGGTTCGGATCGCTGACCTGTATCCTCACGATCGGCGTCTCGGCACCGGCCGACGCTCGAGAAGGGAGAGAGGTCGAGTCACTCCTGCCTGTTTCGCCGGGTGGCCTGGCGAGGGCGCTGACCGTCGCATCGGAGTGCCCCACGTTCAGTTGGGCTGCGGCTGGGCCGCATGCCGCGGCTTCGGAACTGGCCGTCGATCTCATTCCGGCGGAGGGCGAGGGCGAGCCTCGGCCCATTCTGCGTGTCAAGGTGCCGGCCGGGGCTCTCTCCTGGACACCGGGGGTCGAGCAGTGCCTTCCGGTCGGACGCTACATCTGGATGGTGCGCGCGAGCGACGCCGAAGCGGAATGGTCGCCGCCGCGCCGGTTCGACGTTGCTGGAGCACGGGCCGACGTAGAACTGGAGCGGGCGATCGAGCGAGTCTTGGAGCGCTGGGTGGCCGAAGGCCGCGAGCTGCCGCGGAGCGACCGGGAATTGGCTGCCGCTGCGCTCGACACGCCGACGCAGCGCCCTGGCGACCGCACGGTGCCGTCTGGCGGAAGCTCGAAGTCGAGCTTCATTGCCGACGAGGCGGCGTTTCCCTTTCCCGACTGCACCGGGGATCCGCTGTTCGACGACGTCTCGAACGCCCATCCGCTGTGCAAATGGATCGAGCAGTCCTACGCGGACGGAATCGCCGGCGACTGCGATCCCGACGCGGGCCTGCAGTTCTGCCCCGATAACTCCGTCACTCGGGGCCAACTGGCGGTGTACGTCGAGCGGGCGATGCGTGGCACCGCCACTTGGGACGTCACGTCCGACCTTCTCGACGGCATCGACAGCACGGCTTTCGCGCTGCTCGCGGGCCGGGCCGGCGGGCAGACTGTGCGCGGAGGCACCGCGTCAGGAGACGACCTGATCCTCGATTCGACAGCCAACGCCACGAAGGGTGACGTGCACCTCAACCCGAGCGGCGGCAACGTGGGCATCGGGGGCAGTCTGGATGTCGGTGCCAGCCTCGACGTCCAATCAAGCATTCGCGTCAACCCGCAGCTTGTTCCACCACTCGCGTGTTCGGTCGGCACATCGGGCAACCTCTACTTCGACAGCAACCAGGCGATTTTCTGCTACTGCGACGGTACCAACTGGGTGGCGATCCACGACAGCGCCACGCTATGCAGCTGATCGGCTCCCGCATCGGCCCGTACGAGGTCGCCGCCAAGCTCGGCGAGGGCGGGATGGGAGAGGTCTACCGAGCCACCGACTCGAAGCTGCGGCGCGAGGTGGCGATCAAGGTGCTTCCGGAGGCTTTCGTCGCCGACCCCGAGCGCTTGCCGCGCTTCGAGCGCGAGGCGCAGCTGCTGGCGCAGCTCCACCACCCGAACATCGCGACCATCTTCGGTCTCGAGGACTCGGGCGGCGTGCGGGCCCTGGTCATGGAGCTGGTCGAGGGCCCGACGCTCGCCGAGCGTCTACAGTCGGGTCCGCTCGCCGTCGCCGATGCATTGACGATCGCTCTTCAGATCGCCCAGGCGCTGGAGGCGGCGCACGAGAAGGGAATCGTCCACCGCGACCTCAAGCCCCAGAACATCAAGGCCCCGGTCGACGGCGCGGTGAAGATTCTCGATTTCGGCCTCGCCAAGGCGATGGACGCGGCGGCGGGCGCGGAGGGGATTCCGGGCACCTCCCCGACCTTGATGAACTCACCGACGCTGACCGGCGCCGCCGGCACGCAGCTCGGCCTCATTCTCGGCACCGCGGCCTACATGGCGCCCGAGCAGGCTCGCGGTGGAGCGGTCGACAAGCGCGCCGACATCTGGGCGTTCGGTGTCGTTCTCCACGAGATGCTGACCGGCAGGCGTCTCTTCGACGGCGAGAGCGTGGTGGACATGCTCTCCGCCGTGATGCGCCAGCCGATCGATGTCGAGCAACTCCCCGCCGGTACGCCGCGCCGGGTACGCGATCTCATCCGCCGCTGTCTCGAACGGAATCCGAAGAACCGCCTGCACGACATCGCTGACGCCCGGCTCGACCTCGTCGAGGCGGCGGCGCTGCTCGGCAGCGCGGACGCCGGCACCGAAACGCGCTCGCCCGCCACTCTTCGCGGCCGGGTGTCGCCGTGGCTCATCGTGTCCGCGGCGCTCGGCGCGCTGTTGGTGGCTCTCGTCGCTCTGCGACCGCCATGGCGCGACGAGGTGGCCGGCGGAGTTCCTTCCCACCGTTTGAGCTGGGGCGTGCCGGCCGGGCTGTATCCCGCGCCGGTCGAAGAGGAAAGCCCGCTGGTGGCGATCTCTCCCGACGGCGGGACCCTGGCGGCGGTGCTCGCGGACGATACCGGCAAGGGACAGCTCTACGTGCGTTCTCTAGATTCGCTCGAGACGCGAGCCCTCACCGGCACCGAAGGCGCCATCGAGCCGATGTTCTCTCCCGACGGTTCGATGCTCGCCTTCTTCGCTGAGGGCATGTTGAAGAAGGTGCCGGTCAGGGGCGGCGCGGTCGAGAAGATCGCCGACGCGGGCGACAGCCGTGGTGGCAACTGGCTGCCCGATGGCCGAATCCTCTTTGCCCCTAGAGTCGACACTGGACTGTCGATCGTGAGCGGAGACGGTGGCGCGTCGAGTCCGCTGACCACGGTAGACGGCCCCGGCGGCGAGCGCTCGCATCGCTGGCCGCAGGTGTTGCCCGGCGGCCGCCATGTCCTGTTCACGGTCGGCATGCAGGCGAGTCCGGATTTCTACGACGAGGCCAACATCGACGCGGTCGAGCTCGCTACCGGCCGGCGCATCCGGGTCCTGCAGGGCGCCAGCTTCGCGCGCTACCTGCCGCAGGCGCAGGCGCTCGTCTTCGGCCGCGGCGGCGCGCTGCACGCGATCGGCTTCGATCCGGAGTCGCTGGCCACGCGCGGCCGGCCCATCCAGGTCCTCGACGGCGTCGGCAGCGATGTGACGACCGGGGCGGTCCACGCCTCGCTCTCGGCGGACGGAACATTGATCTACCTCTCGGCCGACCCCCAGGCGGCCGAGACTCGCCTCGGCTGGCTCTCGACCGACGGCCGCATGGAGCCCCTGGCGGCGCCGGCCCGCTCCTACTGGTCGTGGGACGTTTCTCCGGACGGCACCAAGATCGCGACGCTCATCAGCACCAAAGCTGCCGGCGAGCTTTGGATGTACGACATCTCGCGCGACGTCTTCTCGCGCCTGAGCGCCAACGAGATCTGCTACGACCCGCACTGGACACCGGACGGCCGTTTCATCCTCTACTCACGTACGGCCGGAAACGGCTCCGAGATCGTTCGTCGTCCGGCTCAGGGCGGCAGCGTCGAGAAACTCGTGGAATGGGCGGGACCGTATCTCTACGTGCGGTCGGTGTCAGCCGACGGCACGCGGCTCTTCTTCGAGGCCAACCAACCCGGAACCGGGAGCGACATCTTCGAGCTGCGACTCGACCGCCCCGGCGAAGTGCGCACGGTGATTGCGACCGAAGCGGACGAATACTTCCCGGCTGTTTCGCCGGATGGCCACTGGCTCGCTTATGTGTCGCAGGAGAGCGGACGAGGAGAGATCTACTTGCGCTCGACCACCGACGACGTCAGCCGCTGGCAGGTCACCAACGGCGGTGGAGCGCAGCCGAGCTGGTCGCGCGACGGAAAGGCGATCTACTTCCGCAACGCCCCTGGCGTGGCGCGGGTCGACGTCGCATTCGCGCCCCAGCCCGAGCTGGGCCAGGCTCGGCAAGTCGCTGCCAACCCGATGGGAATCCGCCGCTCGCTATTCAGCTACAGCCTCGGGCCCGATGGCCGCTTCCTGACCCCGCTCGTGCGCGCCAGCTCGGCGTCGCAAGTGGTGGTGGTGCTCGATTGGGGCGCCGAAGTGCGGCGTCGCCTCGCGGCCGAGAGCCGCTAGCCCTGGTGCA
>CAWGFP010000010.1:0-12102 GCA_963821905.1 Thermoanaerobaculia bacterium
TGAATCGCGCCGAGTCCACCTCTAGACCAGCCCCTGCAGATAAGGCTCGATCGCCGCCGCGTCGCAGCGCGTGCAGTTCTGCGTGTCGACCGACCCGGTGGTCAGCGTGGTGCCCGTGAAACCGAAAAAGCGGCGAAGAACGAGCAGTCCATCGGTCAGTGGCTGGGTCGCCCCGTTGCCATCGATGTCGAGGATCGGCAGCTCGGCGAAGCGTTGGGCGAAGATGCCATGGCTCGAGCCGTCCTGGTTGTAGCTCCGCCAACGACGACGAAACCGCCGCCGGTGAGCGCCGTCACTCTCGCGTCGCTCTGGCTGCTCGTGGTGTAGGTGTTCACCTGAAATTCGCCGCTTATCCGGGCGCCGTTGCTCGCGAATCGTTGGACGAAGATCTTGTCGTCCGCATCCTGGTAGGTCTGCCAGGCGACGACGAAGCCTCCATCGGCGCCCCCACCCACGAACGCGGAACTTTGAAAGTTATGCGTGTACGTGTTGACCTTAACTCACGCCGCCCGGTTGAAATTCTACGGGCCGGTGGCAAACTGATGGGAAGGAGGTCTATCATGCGAAATGGACGCCCGACCCTTGCGGTGTTTGTCGTGTCGTTCTGATCGTCACGATCGCAACCGCGTTCGCGCAAACGACCGAAACTCTCACGGGTTGCTTGGAGAAGGCGGGCGAAAGCAGCTTCGCCCTCGCTCAGAAGGGGAAGACGGAAAAGGTCAAGCTTCATGGTGCGAGCGATCTGGGCCTGGGCGCGCACGTGGGCACACCGTGCGCGTCACCGGCGAGTGGCAGGACGGTGACGATGGCGGGAAGGTCTTCCACGTCTCCAAGATGGAGCACGTCTCGGCCTCCTGCTCGTAGAGGCGAACCCCGGTATCCGGTGAGAGCCACCGGCCGGGCGCCGCTCTCGTCCCACCCCATCGTAAGGTTGAGGCACTGCACCGCGGTGCCCGCCGCGCCCTTCAATCAGGTTGTCGATGGCGAAGATCGCCACTAGAGCGACCCGGGCCGCCGGTCGACCCCTAGTCGCAGAGGCGGCGTGAGGAGCTCACAATGACCGACGACTGGATTCGAAAAGTCGCGGAGAGGCAGCTCCAAAGAGAGCAAGAGAAGATGAAGGCTACGTCCGCCAAAGAGGAGCAGGATGAGGCGTTCGCCGCCACTGCGGCGCCGTTCTGGTCGACAATGCAGGTTGAGATCCGGCGTCTCCTCACCGAGTACAACAACGCGATCGGGCGAGAAGACCTTTTCGAGGTCCCCGAGACGGAACGCGTTCGCGAGGGCTTTAAAATTCGCCGCGGCGCCGGGTTCTCTCAAGAGTGGTGTCGGATTGGGGAACCCTCCACCTTCGACCGAACCATCAGTGTTGAGTACCACCGTCTCGACGGTAACACCGGGACGAGCCACGAGAACAAGGTCTATCTTGAAGAGACACAGGCCGAGATCCACGCAGCAATGGGCGACGGCTCCGCCATCGGGCTCGCACAGGCCATATTCAAGACGTGGGTGAGCGGCTTCATTGATAGGCCGCCAATCGGGCTACCGGACGAGCCGTAACCTCCCCCAGAGACAGAGACCATGATGACCAGTGGGACTGAAACGGTGAGTCCGATTCCCAAGACCAGGCCATGAAGTCTGCAAATGGCGGCGCTGATCAGCGGCGTGGAAACAGACGCCTATTCTTCCTGCGGCAGCGCTCCGGGTGAAGTCTCGTCGCGTGGCGTCAGTGGCGAGTATCGGGATCCGGCGCTGGTGGGCTACCCGCAGAGCCGAGTCGCGTGACTAACTCGTCGTGTGCATCCAAATCGACTGGCTTGACGAGGTGGAGTCGAAGCCCGCGGCTTTGGCGCGCGCGTCCTCGTGCGTCGCCGCGCCGCGGAGTGGGGCGTCGACCCCAAGCGTGTGGGCTATGTCGGTTTCTCCGCCGGCGGGATCACGGGCGCGAACATCGCCATCGGCGAGTCTTCGGGCCGGCCTGACTTCGTCGGGATCATCCATGGCGCGCTCGGCGGGCCGGTGCCGAAAGATGCACCGCCGGCGTTCATCGCCACGGCGGCTGACGACGCAGCCTTGGTCGAAGCCGCCGCCCCGATGTTCGCGGCGTGGAGGGCGGCGGGATGGCCGGCCGAGCTGCACATCTACGAACGCGGCGGCCATGGCTTCGGCATGAACCAGAAGGGCGCCACGAGCGATCAATGGTTCGACGAATTTGTCTCGTGGATGAGAGCGCGTGGACTGCTGCAACCGGCCCGCGGATAGTCGCCAAACGCGGGGCACAAACTCTTGGCGGAACGCGGATTCGCTAAGGCGGCTGAATCCGGTGCCGGCCGGCCTGGCGATCGTCAAAGTCCCTCGGCAGGAGCTGAGCGGCCGGCGGCCTAACGACGGCCGACATCGATTTGACTCGTCCCTTCGTCGATGACTATCAGCCTGCGGCCGACGCCCACCGTGGACGGGTCAAGCGTCGCGGCGTCAAGCAGCCTCTGTTTCGCCGTCTCCAGGCATTGGAGAACTTGGCGTCCGGCAGCAATTCCGCGTTGGCGTCGAGTGACAACTGACCACCGAGATAGCTGGTCACGACATGCGGAAGGCGTGCTCCATCGCAGAGCGGTCCAAAAGCGTCGCAGTCGACCTTCTTGGACTTCGCGAAGTAGATGGTTTCCCGCGAGGCGGGCACGTTCGTCACGACCAAGTTGTATGGCAGGCCCAGTTGGTAACCGAGCTTGTTGGACAATAGGCCGCACGCCTGCGCTACAGCCATCCTCGGCAGGAGTCACATGAACCGGTTCAGGTTGACAGGAAGGAGTGACCTTGAGACCGAAGCCGGTGACCTCGGTGTTCCAGAGGTAGACCGACGCGCCCACTTGGGCGCCGTCGCGTCGACAATCCGCTTGGTGATCTTCTGCCGCGTGAAAAGGTCGTCCAGATTGACGGCTGTCAAGGATTGCGGGTAATCACCGGGCAATCACGAATCGACAAATCGACGCAAACTCGCACAAAGAAGTGGTCAAGTCGTAAATCTTTGAAATCAACGATTTCACAAACTAGTGCAAACTCACTCAAAGCCGCGGACCAAGAATGGCATCAAGAGGTCGAGGGTTCGATTCCCTTCGGCTCCACCAATGGAATCGGTCACTTAGAACTAGGCGCCCTCTGGTCCCATCGGCTTCCACCAATCACATAGCAAACAGTTTTCTCCGATTCGTTCCGGAAATCGAAGCCCAGCCGGCACTCGATCTCCGGCGACCTGCGTCGAAGATCTGGTTCTTTGTTTTGGTTTGGCCGTCACAAACCGGACGCGAAGCAGACGGTTTGTATCTGCTTGGCGGCGATGTTCCAGTTCTAGCCAAGGAGGCGGCGACGCCGCCCTCATCAGCTACCCGGCAAACGCTGAATCACCGCAGCAGCTCGCCCTCGGGCGAGAGCGCCACGATGGCCCGGCCTCGAGGTCGCCCACCCACACCACGCCGGCGGCGTCGACCGCGAGCGCGCGCGGATGGGTGATCTCGGGTGAGGCGATCAGTCGCTGCGGCGCGCCACAGGTCGACTCGCACTCGACCTTCCACAGCGTGCCGTCGCCGGCGGTCGTCACGTAGAGACGCCGGCGCTGGCGGTCGTAGGCGAGGGCGGACGGCAGGTCGAGATCGCCCGCCAGCGTCGTCACGGTCGCGGGTGTCGTGCCGAGGTCAGCGACGATCAAGTTCGCTTCGCCGTCCGAGCCGAACAACCGATCGCGATCTGGATCGTAGGCGAGCAGTCGCAGCGGATCGCTCGACTCGATCGTCGAGCAGCGGCTCCGGCACCAGCTTCTTTTGCGTGAGGTCGACCACGTCGACACCCGCCTCGTCGACGGTCGCGACGAAGAGTCGCGAGCGGTCCGAGATCGAACGCCGCGGCGTTGGACTCGAAACCCTTCGGGAGCGAGAGCCCAAGCGCCTCAATCCCCGGTCGCCGACGCCCACCCGGGTGACGCCGACCGTGATCTCCTCCGCCTTCTTGCCGTAGCCGCGGAGCGTCCCCGCGACCCACGCCACCTCGCCGGTGCCGGCGACGCCGATGACGTCCTCGACCGCCGTGAGCTGATCGGGGACACAGGCGACGAATCGGGGCACAGTGCTGCCGGGCTCGATCTCGAAGATGCGCTGCGAACGGTCGAGGAAGCTCACGCTCCCGTCCGTGCGCGTCGAGAGCACCACCGGCTTCACGCGATCGTCGCGCACCAGTCGGGCTCGGTTATCTTCACCCTCGAGCGCTCCCGACATCGCGATCAACAAGCCGGCGAACTCGATCGTCTCTCGGCCGAAGATCGTCGAATGATCGGGGATGATCGACGGCGGCACCTCCATCACCCAGTAGGGAGTGTCGTTCCACGACCGCGGGTTCTGATGGATGCTGTAGCGCAGCTTCTGGCCCTCGGCGCTCCAGGTCCGCAGGCGGGTCACCGGGTCGTAGTTGTAGTCGAGCCGTCCCATCGTGCGTTCGATGTCGCCCGCGGCCGGCTGATCGGTCTCGGCCGCGATCGGCGTGACCTCGACCAGGTGACTGTGCAGGGACCGCTCGTGGCCCGCGGTGTGGCGGAAGTACTCGGCCTGGCGGCCGCGCGCGCACGACTCGGCGCCATAGGGGCGAAAGCTGTTGCCGATGATCTTCAACCGCATGCCCACCGGGAAGAGGACGCGGGTAGCGAGGTCGGCGGTCGAGGTCATCGACACCACCAGCGGCACCTCGTAGGTGCGTCCCGCAGAGTCGCTGCGCTGGAACTTGATGTGGTTGCGCCCGAAGATGTCGACCAGCTGCTTCGCCTCCATCGCCTGCGACGCCGGGTTGACGAGGAGGACCAGGTCGGCCGGAAACCGCACCTCGTGCAGGTCCTGGGCGACGGCCGCGCTGAGGGCGCCGACGAACACCTGCGCCAGCGCGGACTCCAGGATGAGACCACCGAAAGAGTGGCCCACCACCACGGTGGTGTTGTTCGGATTGCCGCGACCGGCGAGCAACAGTCGCAGGAGGGTCTCCGTGATCGCCGTGCCCGCCACTCTCTTCGCTGCACCGAAGCGCGAGTAGAACGTGAGCGGCGCCAGCAGCCTGGAGCGAGTGGTTTTGCCGCGCCAGCCGATGTAGACGCCGACGATGCGGCGCGCGGCGCCGCCTCTGTTGCGCTCGAGCGTCGCGACCTGGTTGAGCGAGGGATTCGAAACCGGCGACGTTCTTGTCGTTCGGCGACGCGTTGTGCTGCCAGCCGTGGATGAAGACGTTGAGGATGATGCCCTGCTCGGAGGCGCTGGCCTCGCGGATGAGCTGGTCGGCGGCGAGGACCTGGCGGAACGACCACAGCTCTCCCTGATCGTCGAACTCGACGAAGGCGAGATCGTAGCCGTCGCGGTGGACGATGCTCTCGGGACGGTAGAAGCGCTCGCGCACGCAGCCGGTGGCAAGCAGAAGCGCGACGAGCGCGGCGGCGAGCGCGGCGACCCGGGGTGGGACCGGGAAGTGGCTCATGGGAGTCTTAGCACCGTCCTTTTCCTGCGTATCGCGTGACCACGCGATGTTCCCAGTATCAGAAGGGGTCAAGCGGCTTGCTACGCCAGCATCGCCTTCGCGGAACCGCGGCGATTCGCCGGGCGCGTGACGTACGAAACCGCCAGCAACCCGATCAACGCGACCGGCAACAAGGACAAGGCCCCGTCGCCCGCCAGATAGTGCGCCACGGATGCCGCGATCCACATGAAGGTAAAGCCTGCGTAGGCCCATTCCTTCAACGTCGGCAGCCGTGGCAGGAGCAGCACGATGGCTCCGGCCAGCTTCCCGATGCCGAGCAGGACACGCAATTGCTGGGGATATCCCACGTGCTGGAAGTTCTCGACCGCCTCGGGGGCGGTGGTCAGATAGTTGAAGGCGGCGAACAGCGTCGCGATCGCCACTAGACCCGTGGCTCCCCAGTACGCGATGTTTCGTGGCATCTTGCCTCCTCTCGGCTGCGCGCGGGGCCGAATCCGCAGCCGACGATCACGACGTGATGCCGGCGGCCTGTTGCCGAAGCGCTCGCGCATTCCTCCTCGAGTCCGACACGGCCTCCCGGGCCCCATCGAGAAGCCAGCGTTCAGTCACCGCCCAGAATCGGGCGGCGGATCAGGGCCGGAATCACCGGAATCACCTCGAGCACCAACTTCGCCTGTCTCCGTACAGCGTCCTGGCTTACAACCGAGTACTCGACACCGAAGTTGAACTTGACTGGTAGTTTGCCGAGCAGCGTGGTTTTGGCGACCATGAGGCCCACGGGCACGTTCCAGTTGTTGCCGGAGCTGGCCCGGGCGTCGTAGGTGATGGTCGGGTTGAAGCCGAACTGCCAGGCGTCTGGCAGGTTGACGGACAGCGAAGTAGAGCAGGTTCATGATAGCTGGCGTCGGGGACGCCTGGCTCGCGGTCGCCGCCGATCCGACTCCGAAGTAGTACTGGCCAAACGCCCCGAAGGTCGCTGTCTCTGTCCGGTAGCCCACGACCGCGGCCGGACCGACACCCCACTGCTGGCGACCAAAAGCATCGTCGGTGGCGGTTGGGAACAGGAAGGCGGGTCCCGCGCCGAGGATCCAGTTCCCGGTCGGCGGCGCGATCACGGTCGGCAGCTGGATGTCCCCCAGCCCCCCCTTATGGTCGAAGGTGTTGAGACCCGTCGGAACCGGCTGCACTGAAGAGGACCGGGATGGTGGGTCGCATGATGAGGTTCCACTTGTTGGCCCCTTCGCCGTAGAGGGGCACCGGCAGGATGGGCTGGAAGAGCATCCTGCTTCCGATCTTCGAGTCGCCCGAATTGACGTCGCCGTCCGCGAAGCTGAGGTCGAAACGAGAGAACAATGCCCATACATCCGAGAGCGGGTTCGAAAGCTTCCTGGCGGTCTCGGCGAGGTCGCTTTCCGAGGCTGCCTGGGCTCCTGTCCGCCTGCCACCGGGCGAACGAGACGAACGCGAGCAGACTCACCGCACCAACACGTGATCGCTTCCGATCGGGACGACGCGATTCCGCGAGCATCAGAACCTCCGTTCGAACGACAGGCCGACCCAGCCCGTGTCGCTCGCGCTTTCTTGTTCTTCGGCACCGCCGAGAAACTGGTAGTAGGTGAGGTGAACGGCATAGCCGGCCCTCCCGAGATGAAGGCCGACGAGCAACTCGGGGTCCTCGCCGATCGCGATTCCGCCGAACCCAGGGTAGTTGGCCCCAGCGACGGTTCGCGCACTGTCGACGACGATAAGCTCGTCGACGGCCGGGTGCCGCACCACGACCGAGAGATACCCTCGCCACGGGCGTGACGTAGCAACGGGAGTGTCCACGGGCAGGTAGACCGGGTCCAGAACGACGCCGCGGGGTGCCGGGTCGGGGATGTGGGTAAACCCCATGGGAAGCCCCCATCCCACCCGGTACTCGAGCTGGCCTCGACGAAGCGTGCAGCGTTGCCGAGGGCGAGCTGGCCGCCCACCGAGAAGTCGTTGGCCCAGCGGCGCGGCTGGTAACGCTCGTCCGCCGCAGCGAACAGCTTGTAGCGCCAGGCGAGGTTCGCGTTTCCGAGCCACCGCTCGTCGAGCTGGTTGTCCCACCCCTTCGGCGGGTCGGCCAGGTCCAGGTCCTCGTGGATGAACCTTTGCACCTCCTCGCCCTGCGAGCAGGGGCCCAGACAGCCGCCATAGAGCTGCAAACCGACGAGGCGACGGTTGTCGTACGAAGCCCACGAGCCGTGGATACCGAGGATGCCAGCGTAAGGCGCGTCCTCGGGCTGGAGCGTCTCGATCGCGAGGTCGGCCGGCGTCAGGATCAGCTGGGTGATCCCGAACGATCGTTGGACGACGCGACCGCCGTCGCCGTCGTCACCCATCCCGGGCAGCTTCCCGAGGAGCGAGCCGAGAGGTCCGCCCCAGCCGTCCCTCGGCGTGGAATGGGCTTGCAGGCTCCATCCGGCGGAGAAAGCATCGTCCGAACCGGAAAGGATGTCGTTGTCGAGTCGAAGCGCATCATGGACCAGT
Source organism: Thermoanaerobaculia bacterium (assembly GCA_963821905.1). Classification (GTDB taxonomy): domain Bacteria; phylum Acidobacteriota; class Thermoanaerobaculia; order Multivoradales; family JAGPDF01; genus CAWGFP01. Next base: position 8,017 of record CAWGFP010000010.1, read on the forward strand.
TCCCGCGGTCGACAGCGCCGTGTGCAGCCTCTGCGACGCGCTCCGTCGCCTGCGCACGGGCGGAATTGCCAGCGCGAGGGCTCGACGAGAGTCGCGAGCATCGCGCAGGACGCCGACCCCGGCGCGCCTCGTGGAACAACCGTCCTCCTCTTGCATCGGTCGCTGGTCAGTCGGTCCTCCTCTCCTCGGCGGCCTGCGGTGGCCGCGGCGTCGCGGTTGTGATGGAGAAGCAGCGGTGGAAGCGCACGAACTCGGCGAGGTCACCCTCCGCCTCGACGTCTTCGGCGAGCAGCGCCTCTCCGAGCGAGGTGACGCCGAGCAGCAGCTCGATCCACACTCGCTGCGGCAGCCGCACGGTGGCTTCAGCGTCCTCGCCCCCGCCAGCGAGGACCGTCGCCACGCCCGCACGGGCGACGACGCGGAAGCGCTCGCCGGTGTCGGAGACGTGGAACGCCACGACCACGCTGGAAACCGCCGAGGGCGTCGGGGCAAGCCGCGTCGCTTCATGTCCTCACGGTAAGCGCAAGGAAGCGCTCCACCGTCACCCCGGAGGGTGAAACCGAGGGGTGATTCGCGCGGGCGCGAGTTGCTTCAGATCCGGCTGAACGGCTGGTGGCGGTCCTCGCCGCCGGAACGCGGACTCAGCCGCTGATCAGCCCGAGCTCTCGGGCGCGACGGAGCGCCTGGCTCCGCCTCTCGACTCCCAGCTTCGCGTAGAGGTTGCGCACGTGGGTCTTCACGGTGTTCGGCGAGAGGTGGAGCCGGGCAGCGATCTCCGGGTTCGACATCCCGGCGGCGATGCAGCGCAGGACGTCGAGCTCGCGCTCGCGGATCGGCTCGGCGAGCGGCGCGACCACCGAGGCCGCGGCCGGCGGCGCGTCGCCGAACGCGGCGAGCAGGCGCTCGACGGCTGCGCCGCCGGCGCCGGCGGCCGCGGCCCGGCCGAGGAGATGGCGCATGGGGGCGCCGAGGTCGACGAACACGCGCACCCAGCCCTCGTCCCCGGCGAGCTCGAGCGCCCGCCGCAGCGCCTCCTGCGCTTGCGGCGTGCTCCCCTGCAGGTGCCGCGCAACCGCCTGCAGGCACAGCGCCTCGAGCGCCGCTCCCCCGGCGACCCGCCGCTTTCGGCGGCGAGCAGCAGGCGTGCGAGCAGCGGCAGCGCCTCCGCGGCGCGGCCGCGGGCGACGAGAGCGCGCGCGAGCAGGAGGTATTCGTGCTCGCGCCCGGGGTCCGGCGAGGTGGTGTGCGGGTCGAGGCCGCGGCGGCGCAGCTCGGCCTCGACCTCGACGGCCTCGCCGGCGGCCAGCCGCCAGCACAGCCGGTGATAGGCCGGCGGCTCGAAGAGGTGCAGGTGGAACTTCTGGCGGGCGGCGCGCTCCGGGTCGACTTCGGCAGCGGCCGGCGCCTCGCCGCGCGCGAGTCGCACCCGCGCCAGCCACTCCGTCGCCAGGTCCTCGTGCTCGTCGGGGCCGACAGGCGGCCGGCGATCTCGGCGGCGGACTCGAGCACCTCCTCGGCCTCTACCAGCGCGTCACGCTCGTAGAGCACCTCGACGAGGGCGAGCTGCGGGACGCGTGCGGAAGCTGACCTCCCACCAGCCATTCTTCGCCGCCAGCTCGAGCAGCTCGCGGCAGGCAGCCTCGGCGCGACGCAGCCGCCCTTCGCGCAGGTCGATGCGTGCGAGCAGCGTGCCGCAGAGGAAGAACCGGGCGCGGCACTCCCTGCGCCAGCCCGGAGGCGAGCCCCCGCTCGGCGCGGAGACGCGCCTCGCGCAGCTCGCCGCGGGCATGGTGGGCGAGGGCGCTCACCAGGTCCGCGGAGCCCGCGAGCGGCGGCGGCAGCTCGGCGGCGATGCCCTCGGCCTCGAGCGCGAGCTCCATGGCTCGGCCGATCTCGCTCGCGGAACAGGCAGACAATAGCTTCGAGGATGCGTACGAAGCGGATCAACGCCGGCGGCGGCGGCGCCGAGCATCGCGGCGAGCTGCTGCTCGACCCCCGCGAGCCGCCGCGCGGCGCCGTCGAGTCGCGGGCGCCAGCCGGGCCAATGCGTCGAAGGCGCCGAGCTCGGGGGGCTGCTCGAAGGCCTCGTCGGGCAGCGCCGCGAGCCAACCGACGACGGCGCGGTGCTCGCCGCGCGCGAGCAGGACGTGCCGTGGCGCTCGACCAGGCGCGACGCGAGCTCGGTGTCGCCGCCGGCGAGCGCGTGGTGGATCGCGTCGGGAACGAGCCCGCGCTCGTCGAACCAGGCGGCGGCGCGCCGGTTGAGCGCCGCCGCTGCCGCCGGGTCGCGCGCAGCGAGGCGGTGGCGCAGCAGCTCCGCGAACAACGCGTGGTACCGGTACCAGCGCCGCTGCTCGTCGAGCCGCTGCACGAAGAGGTTGTCCTCGGCGAGCTGCTCGAGCATCGCGTCGCTGCCGCTGCCGCCGGTCACCGCGTCGCAGAGGTCGCCGGAGAGCCGCCGCAGCACCGAGGTCGCGAGCAGGAACTCCTGCACCTGCGGCGGCAGGCGACGCAGCACCTCGTCCATCAGGTAGTCGGCCACGTGCCGGTGGTCGCCGGCGAAGCTGGCGATGAAGCGGTCGCGGTCGAGGGTGCGGCGCAACGAGAGGGCGGCGAGTTGGAGACCGGTGATCCACCCCTCGGTCCGGGCGTGCAGCGCGCTGCCGCCCCTGCGGCGAGAGCCGCAGCGCCATCGCCTCCTCCAAGAACCGCGCCGCCTCGTCGAGCGTGAAGCGAAGGTCGTCGACGGTGACCTCGGCGAGCTGGCCGCGCGCGCGCAACCGCGGCAGCGGCAGGTGGGGCTCGCCGCGAGTGCAGAGGACCAGGTGGAGGTTGGGTGGCTGGTGGTCGAGAACGAAGGCGACCGCATCGAGCACCTCCTGCGACTGCACCGACCTCGAACTCGTCGAGCACGAGGGTGACCGGCGAGCCCTGCGCCGCCAGGTCGTTGAGCAGCGCGCCGAGGATGGCCGGCCCGCGTAGCGGCGCGCGGACGAGCTGTGCGGCGGCGTGGGCGCCTACCTCGGGCCAGCGGGCGCGCACGGCGCCAACGAGGTGGGCGAGGAAGCGACCCAGCTCGTTGTCGCCTTCGTCGAGGGCGAGCCAGGCTACCGGCGGGCGCGTCGCGGCGATCCAGGCGGCGACGGCGGTCGTCTTGCCGAAGCCCGGCGGGCGCTGCGACCAGGGTCACCCGCCGCCGCGTCGCCTCGTTCAGCCGCTCGACGAGGCGCGGCCGCGGCACCACCTCTGGCCCGAGCGCCGGCACGAGCAGCTTCGTGGCCAGCAGCTGCTCGACGGCGCCGGAATCGACCCGTGAGCCTTCATTCGCCACTGCCCTTCTCGTTTTCGTATAACTGCACTCTAGCGTACGCCGGCGGTCTGGCCGCCGAGCGATCGCCACCGGGAGGCGACACTCGTATCGAGCCCCACACACGAAGGAGATGGCATGGCTACCGCAAGACGACTTCCCGCCGACGTCTATCCCGAAACCCTCTCGCGCTTGCCGCCGCTCGAACCCGAGACCTTGAACGAGGCACAGCAAAAGACCTACGACGCGCTGACGGCGCCACGTTCGGGACGCTTGAATCTCGCGGGCATCAAGGGGCCCGGCGGGGTGATCCTGCGCATGCCCAAGCTCGCCAAGCCCCTAGACGACGTCAACCGCGTGCTGCGTTCCGAGCTGGGGCTCGATGCGCACTTGGTTGAGTTGACCATTCTCGCTACCGCGCGGGAGATGCAAAGCCAGTTCGAGTGGGCCATGCATGAACCGGTGGCGCTGGAGGTGGGTGTTCCCGCTGCGACCATCGACATGATCCGCCACGGCAAGCCGCTTGCAGACGTACCAGAAAAAGAAGCTGCGCTCATTCATCTCGCGCGCGAGGCGGTGGGGGCGAAGCAGGTTACGCCAGCGACGTACGCGACAGCCCTGGCGCTTTTTGGCGAAGAAGAGTTACTTCACTACAGCGTGTTGATCGCCAGCTACGCGCAGGCCGCGATCCTGCTTTGCATCGTGGGGCAGGAATTGCACGATCACCAGTCGCCGGGATTGCCGGAGCAGGAAAAGCAATGAAGTGCCGCGAAGGACAT
>CAWGFP010000011.1:0-490000 GCA_963821905.1 Thermoanaerobaculia bacterium
CCGCAGCTTACACATGTCCTTGCCAGCGGCGACGCGCACACGATGCAGAACTTCGCCGCACTATCGTTGAGGTGCTGACACTTCGGACATTTCATCGGCGACCTTCGAGCGAACGCATTCGCCACAAGCGAGTTAGGTACGCGCCTCTAGATTGTAGACCGGCTAGTGCGCCCTCGACCACCGTAAGAGATCCCCCTCCTCGGCAGTCAGCCGCCCTTGGAGCAACGTGATGACGCCGATCACGCCAGTGAGCGGAGCATCTTCAACCAATTCAAACTCCTATCCTAGACCGCGCCGTGAGAGCGGCGACGCGAGACAGGGCTTCATGCAGGGTCATGGGGCCTGTCTCGTCGCCCAGCGTCCCACGTCCCGTGTAGCGGACGAGCGTCCACTCGTTGCGCTCCGGCTTGCCAAAGAGCCCCGACTTCCACACCGCCAGCACCAGGCAATCGCCGTTTGGCAGCACGCGCTCCCAGCACGCCCCATCGTCTTCGTAATCCACTGCGAAGAAGCTGGCCGCCTCGATCAAGGCGCGGCACCGCAGACGATCGTCCTCCGTCACGTCGGGGGCTTCAGGTATCAGTCGCATTATCGTCCTTCCGGTGCAGGTGGCCGTCGCCGACTGTTGGATCACCCTGCAAGCCGGCCCGCGTCCCTCGGAAAGTGGACACGAGCCGACCGCAGTTGGTCGGACCGCCAGCAGAACGCGGCGATCCAGCCTCCCCAAGCAACCAACCGGCGGCCTATCTGGTGCATCTCCGGCGCTCCTGCATTGACCTTGCCCGTCAAATTATTGACGCTAGCCGTCATGCAAGCGCGCAACTCTTGGAAGGATCATTTGTGCGGGTTCGGATGATCGAGGCCCGGTGGGCCACCTACATCGCAGACGACCTTCGGCGTGCCGGACTTAGGATCGACGGCCCCCTGAAGGAGGTCGGCTTGTCGCGGACCGATGTTGCCAACCCGGAAGCCAGGATCTCCTATGCCAGCTACATGGGCTTGATTGAGCAGGCGGCACTGCTGCTGGCCGAGCCCGGCTACGGGCTGAAGCTTGGCGCTTCCCACGATGTCCGCGACAACGGCCTGCTCGGCTTCATTGCGCTCAATTCGCCGACACTCCGGGACGCGCTGGCGAACATAGAGCGCTATATCGGCGTCGCCAACGAGGGAACCGACGCGGTTCTCGAATTGGCTGGACCAATCAGTGCCCTGCGCTTCCGAGACGCCGATCCCGCTCTTCGCCCGTTGCGACAGAATTCCGAACGGGTGTCGGCGCTGTTCGTGAAGGGCGCGCGTGAGCTGACGCAGGCCAAGGCAACCCCGGTACGCGTGGAGTTCATTCACGAGCGGCCCAACGAGCGCATCGACTACGAAAGCATTCTCGGCTGTCCCGTCCGGTTCCGTGCCAAATGGGATGCGGTCATCTTCTCGGAGGAGACCCTGCGGCTGCCGGTGATTGGTGCCGACAACCGTTTGCTGCGCACGCTGGAGGCCGCCTGCCGCCGTATCATCGGCCCTCAACCGCGAAAGGAGGACCTCATCCATTCAGTGCGCGAATACGTCGTGCAAAGACTGGCAAAAGGGGCACCCCCGTTTGACGACCTGGCCCGCCACTTCAACATGAGCAGCAAGACGCTCGAGCGCAGACTTGGCGAGCGCAACGCCAGCTATCGTGAGCTGGTCGATGACATACGCCGCGATCTCGCCAAGCACTACTTGGCGAACACCGCCCTGCGCCTCCACCAGATCGCCTACGCTCTGGGCTATTCCGAGCCCGGGCCGCTGGTGCGGGCCTTCAAACGGTGGACCGACGAGACGCCAATGCAATATCGGCACAAGCACCGATGATCCAGCTTACAATCGACTGGCAGATCGACCTGCGTCAGCATCGCTGCGTCCCCAGGGTGAGGCAACACCGTGGGGAATTTCGTCAGCCTGGGCGCTGAAGCCATGGCGCGGTTAACGTTCTCAGAAAAGAAAAAGCCTCGCCGGTGAGGGCGAGGCGAAGGTCGTAAGGAGATATGAAGAAGGACGATCTGGCTTCAACAGATCGGCCCCCGGCCCTTGTCGCAGGTTCCGACTGCTGAACGCAACTGCTAATCATCAAGTGTCTATCTGACCGCGAACGCCTCCAGCTTCTTGCCGCCTTTGAGCGCCGCGACGAGCCACCTTGGCCTATGGCCCCGTCCCGCCCAGGTTTCCTTGCGGTTCTTGGGATTGCGGTAGCGTGGGGGAAGTTTCTTACCTTTGAGAGCATGGGGCCGGGCATCGGAGGCCGTGGCCGATTTCGCCGCCGAAACGGTCCGAAGTTCGCCTATTGCTTCGATCAATCGTGAGCGATCTCTGGCAGAACGCAGTTCAATTTCAGTCTCGATCATCCCTTTCGCCATCAAAAGCTCATCGAAGGCCATCGACTTAACTTTCAGCATCTCTGAACCCTTCTGCTCATTTTAACTGCTCACTTAGGTAATGGGGCGGCGTTGAGTTGCAACGTCGATATGGACGCACTGTGCATTGCCTACGTCGTGGCGAAGGCAGTCGTCAGGACCTGGAGGTTCGAGATGAACGGTAGTCCCATGGCCCCTGCCCCGTGGACCTCGACAGGCAGGTCGGCGATCGAGACGCATTCGGATTTCCTGTCGCCCTGTCGGCACATATAAGGACGCCCTGTCGTGTGACGTAGTTTAGACAAAGAACGTCATCTGATGGGCAAATCCTACAGAGTGACGCCGCCTCCACGTTGTGTGCCTTTAGCCACATACGCGCTTTCCACGCTGACTTAATCTGCCGCCAGAACGTCAAGCTTAGGCCGTCCTTCCCGAAGCCCCCCTCGTCGGGCGAGACAATCGAAGGGAAAAGGACAATGCCAGACGATCAGGACACCGAGCAGGAAGCTCGTGGATGGGGCATCGTGCCGTCCTGGCTGTTCACCGGCTGGCTTCTCTTGGCGGGCGTAGGCGGCCTTTCGTGGCTCTTGGGCCGCACGCCCAAAGCCCTCGATGAATTCCGCAGGCTTGCCATCAATGTCCTGGTCATCACGCCGATCCTGCTAATCGGCTACACGGTCTGGCAGGCGGTCAACGAGGACATGATGATCGTCGACTCCTTCACCGTGCCCAAGGCCCTGGAAGACCAGGGCTACACCGGAAAGAGCATCGCCCAGCGACTGATCGACAGGGTGGAGTTCATTCACTCGACGGCCAAGGCGCGGGTCGAACGTCAGCAGATCGGACACGAAAGTCAGTTCGCCTCGCTATCCAATCTGCAGGTGCCGCAGTCCGGGCTGACGATTGAGACGGTCGTCTCGATGTTGCGTAAGTTATTCAGGCCGCCAGACGACAGGATCGGCGGCGAGATTACGATAAAGCAGGAAGCCCAAGGCCTATTGGCGCGAACCTATGCGGTGTCCCTCAGGTTCGACATCGAACGTAACAACCCCGACCGCCTGGGCCGGCCTACGGACAGTCGGCTCTTCGTGAAACACTTCGAGGCGTCCAGCCTTGACGAACTGATCGAACAGTCTGCGCAGGCCATCGTCGAAAAGACGGCTCCTGCTACTCTGGCGTCGTACCTCTACCAGGCCAGTGAGTGGGGCGAGCTCGATAAGCTGCTTGACCAGCTCGTGGAATCGTCGAAGCAGAAGATAAAGGTCCGGGCATGGACCTTGCGCGGCGTTCGCCTTGCCGAACAGTGCCGCTTCGACGAGGCGCTGCCCTATTTCGAGCGCGCCATCAGAGCAAACCCGAAAGGGAAGTTCGTAATGATCAAGTATGGCGAAGCCCTTACCAAGGCCGGCTGGCTGGACGAGGCCATCGAGGTGTTCGAGCAGGCGGAGAAGCTGCCGTCGAAGTCAAACGTGCTGCTTTACGGTAGCTGGGCGAAGGCACTGGCGCTCGCTTCCAGCGACGGGCTGTCCGCCGCCGAGGCAAAGCTTCGTCACGCGGATAGCCAGGCAGATAAGGTGGAGGGCGGTCGGGATTCGCGCATTCATCGCGTCTGGGGCGATATCTTACGCGACCGCAAGCAGTACGATCGCGCAAAAGACGAGTATCGAATCGCCGTCGCCCTCGATCCCCAGGATCCGGCGACATACGAGAAATGGGGCCTCGTCTTGTTCGAGCACGGCGATTTTGCCGGCGCGACTGACAAGTTGCGCCTCGCCATCGCCAGAAATGGGCGCGCACCCGAGACGCGCTACCGTCTTGGCTGGGCCCTTCTCCATCAGGAGGACATTGCAGGTGCGATCGGCGCATTTCGGGAAGCCGCGGCTGTCGCCGAACCCGGTCAAGCGAGGCAGTGGTTGGAAATGGCCAACAGTCTCGCAGGTGAGCCGGATCGTGCGCGCGTCCCAGAAATGTTGAAAGTAGTCAAGAAGCTGGCTCCGACGGGATGTCAACCGACAGGCAACAATCGGTCAGTGCCGGGGCCCGAAGCCGCGGCACGAGCAAGCGCGCCTATGATCCGCTGAGGAGACGCGAACGCCGGCGTAAGGACCTGGGCGTCGGCGGCTCATTGCCCCCGCCCCGGCGGCCACCCCGACGGGGCGATCGAACATCAGCGTGAGCAGTGAGCATGTGCAGGCCCTGCTCAACCAGGCGAGGCAGCGCCAGCTCGAGCCGATCGACAACAGCGATGACAGCCAGGTCGAGAGCACAGACAGCGACGATGAATAGGTGGGTACAGTGGTGGGTACAGATGTGTGCCCATCAACAGATGCCCATTTTATAAGGCTTTTATTGATGTGGTGCGCGGATACGGAGTCCGCGCACCAAGGAAGCACAGCCAGCCATGAACCTCGCAAGGCGCACGCTCCAAGTCTTCCAAGCGCGTTGACGTTGAACGTGATGAAGTTGCTGCCTCCACGTCCACGCACAAAGGGGCGAGGCAACGAGGCGTTCAACGCAGCCCGGGGGCTCGGTGCCGCTCTCGGCCGCGGCGACCGATCAGCAGATTAACGTGGCTTCGAAGCCCCCACCCCCAGTGACCACCCCGACGGGGCGATCGAATACGCGCCACCCGCGCTCTATAGACCCACCCCGCCACCAGGCCCTGCACTGGCGCGGGTCGCCCGAAAAAAATGAAAAATCCTGCAGTGTCGTCCCTGGTGGCGCCGAACTCTAGGCGAGCACCTCCTGGGCGAGATCATGCGGGAGCAGGCCGAGACGGTCGGCGCGAAGCCGCCGGGCGCCAACCAGCACACGGATCGGGTTACAAGAAAACCCGAAGCTCCGCCGACGCTGGCCGAGACTGGCATCGACAAGACCTCGCCCATCATGCACACGCTGCCGGCAGGATGAACGGTGAGCCGGACGCACGGCTGCTGGCAGTGACGGCGCAAACGCGGCGCTTTGGCAAGGCGCGTCACGGGGGGCAGGGGGCTCTATCCTCGCGCGATGCCGACACCTGTCACGGGCGGCTGCAACCTCCATACCGCTGACTGCTACGGCCAGCCGCTCGGTGTGCGCTGTCGATCATGCGAGCGTCGTGCGCTGGTGTCGCTCGACAGGATCGGCGCGGGCAGGGGCAACATGAAGCTGCTCCATTCGCTGCCTCTGACGTGTTCGGGCTGCGGCGGACGCGAGGTCGAGCTGTGGCTGTTCGTGAAGGGTGACGAGGCTGAGGCGTGGAGCGACGGGTGACGCCGGTCACACCTTGAGGGTTTTAAACCGAGGTTAAAACCTCCCCGCCCCAATGGCGGGCAGCCAAAGCTGCCAAGAAATTCTCTCGCGAGCCTCAGAGGCGGCGGGCGATCGCATCGGCTTCGTCCGCGCCGCCCTGCACCACGCTCATCCGGAGGCCGTGGCCTTCGCACTGCTGCAGGAGTCGATCGAAGCAGCCGAACAGGGTGTATTCGTCGGCGTAGGGCGCGTACTCACAAATCGTGTCCTTTGCATTCGACGCTGACGTCCGCTTCGCCCCCACGAGCGGCGAAAAAGCGGACGTGCCGGGAGGTCCGAGTTGGGCCAATAGCAGACATCGAATTACCGGAGATCGGACTTCGGTACTCGCTATTGGGGCAGCAAAGTCGAAGTCTCGGCGAACGCAGAATTAGGAGCGGAGCGTCGATTCTCGCACCCTGCGGGCGGTGTAGGCCCCAACATGCGCGCGAGCCAGATCCAGGACCGGCGTTGGATGCCCGACGGCGCGCGCCCGGCGCGCCATATCGCCCAGCACATGCTCCCCTTCGGCCTGAGCACCTCTTTCAAGGTCGCGCAGCATCGACGCCGTCAGAGTCGAGCCTTCCTGCGTGAGCAGGCCATGGACGCGCGCCAGGGTTTCGGGTCGCGGTTGGTAACCATGAGCTGCGGCAACTCCGTGCGCCTCCTCAGAGAGGCCCAGAATCGCCTCACGTCCACCGGGCGCTTTCAGGATGTCGCCCAAACTCGCCCGCATCAGACAGGTAATCCCGGCCAGGGTCGCCAGCCACGCCCACTTTTCCCACATTTCGAGAACGATGGTGTGACTGGCCCGCGCGTCACACTTTGCCCCCTCGAATAGAGCGCCAACCTGTCGAACGCGTTCGCTGTCGGTTCCATCGAGTTCCCCAAATACAATCTCGTGCACGGGAACCATTAACTGAACAATGCGGCCACTGTCGTCCACGGTGGCGGCGATGGCGCACAATCCACCGAGCACGCGCTGTGGTCCAAACCTAGCGGTCAAAGCATCGAGGTGGCGCATGCCGTTGAGGAGCGGCAGTACTACCGTGCGCTCACCTACTGCTGCCTGAAAGTCGATGATGGCCTGGTCGAGGCCGTAGGCTTTTGTCGCGAGAAGAATGACGTCGTAGGCACTCCTTATTGCGCCCGACTGCACGGTATGAACGCGGATGCGAGCATCTCCGTATTGGCTGACGATCTGAAGCCCGTCTCTTTCCAACTGTTCCGCGCGAGCCGGGCGAAGCAAGAACGTCACGTTCCTACCGACTTCAGCCAATCGTCCTCCAAAGTATCCTCCCACGGCTCCTGCCCCTACAACCAGTACTCGCATCACCCATCTCCATGAACGATCCGCTCACCTTATAGTGCGACATGTCGCTCTCAGAATAAACCAGCAGGGGCCAGAATCTGTCGTCGCGAACACGAGCCCAGTGTCCGGTTTGGGTCACGCGCGTCGCCCTCTGCCATAGATGGCTACCGATCGACTTCCGATGTGCCGTTTGCGACCGAAGTCATGCGGCGGTGCAAAATGACGCGAAGGGCCACGAGCGGAAGGTGCGCGTGCGGCCGAGGCGCAAGTTGCGCGTCCTATTCAGGAAATCCTGCGAGATGCGATGGCCTGGACAATTTCGTTCAGGCGCTGCGGGTTGCGCCGCCCTCGCATCTGATCGGCCTCCGCGCGTGGCTGTTCGGATGGTATCGTGGCGCGGGGTAAATCCGGTAGTCCGGAGTGGCCGGCAGGAGGGGCAGCATGCGCGCGCTATTCACGACGCAGCCCGGGATCGGGGGCTTCCGCCCGCTCGTGCCGTTGGCGCGAGCGCTCGCGAACGCCGGGCACGACGTTGCGTTCGCAGGCGCCGAGTCGTTCCGCCCGCATGTGGAGAGCTGCGGATTCGAGATGTTCCCGTCCGGCATCGATAGGGCAGGCAACGATCTGTCCGGCGCCTTTCCAGATGCGCCCCCGCCGGGTCCAGGGCGCCTGGCCTGGATCACACATCTCTTTCGCGTGAGGACGGCGTGCGCGAGCGTGCCGGATCTCCTGGCAATCGCTGCGACCTGGAAGCCGGACGTATTCGTCAGTGAGCCGACGGAGTTTGGAGCGGCGCTGGCTGGCGAGATCCTGGGCGTGCCGCACGTGGTGGCCGGCCCGATCTGGTTTCGACCACAGATCACCTTCGCCGAGCCGCACGGCGAGGCACGCCGTGCCTTCGGCCTGCCGCCCGATCCTGAAGTGAGGCGGCCGTATCGCTACCTCGTTCTGCCAATGATGCCGCCGTCGTGGGTTGCCCCCACGAGCCCATACCACCGACGGCCCACTTCATCGGGCCTCGGCCATTCGAGGGGACTCCGCGAGGCCCCTGATGTTCCCTGGAAGCATCGGTTGGAAGCCAGGCCGGTGATGCACGCCACGCTGGGAACGACCGAGGTGAACCGCACGCCGGGGCTCTACGAAGCGATCATCGGCGGGTTGCGCGACGAGCCGGGCACGCTGATCGTGGCCGTGGGCGACCGCCGCGATCCGGCCGAACTTGGCCCCCAGCCGCCCAACGTGATCGTCGAACGGTACGTGTCGCACGCGGCATTACTGCCTCACTGCGACGTGGTGCTGACACACGGCGGCTACGGCGCGATCATGGCCTGTCTGAGCCTGGGCCTGCCGATGGTCGTGCTGCCGGTGAATGCAGACCAGCCACGCAACGCCCGTCGCTGCGCTGACCTCGGCGTGGCCCGTGTCGTTGAACCCGAGGAGTGCACGCCGGAGGCGATTCGCGCGGCGACGCGGGCGGTTCTCCGTGACCCATCCTACCGCGCAAACGCCGAGCGTGTTCGGGATGAGATCTCTGCGATGCCCGGCCTGGAACTGGCAGTCGAGCTGCTGGAGCGGCTGGCGCGGGACAAGACGCCCATCATCGCCTCACGTTGAAAGGGCGTATTTCAGCAGCCTGCGGTGGACAGCGCCCACGATGCTGTCCGGTTGGCCGCGTGCCGAACTGCCGTTTCAGGAACCGTGGAGATTCGAACTTGTCATCAATCTCAGAACTGCCAAGGCACTCGGCCTCACTATCCCACAGGCCCTCTTGCTGCGCGCTGACGAGGTGATCGAATGAGCTGAGGGCTGAACGTCCGCTTCTTTAATCGGGCATGGGAGTCAAGCTCCGTTGGTCATTCACCGTCTTACTGGCTCGTCACCCGCGTGGGTCACGCTTCTTTCCGTGGTCAGCATCTGATGACGTCAGGCTGCCACAAGCATTGGTCGGACGGGATGGGGAGCCTCGCTTTGGGGCGCGCTTTTGAGGCGCAGCAGACATTTGCGGCTTCACCCATGCCTTCGTCCACGTGGGCGGACGAACCTGCAGAGAGCGGTTCCTGAGATTATCGTGTCAGATCATGCAGCAACCTCCTGCGGTTTCAGGCAGAACTCGGTGCCGTCGATCCACATCGTATGAAGGATCACAGCGAGCTTGCGGGCGACCGCGACCAGGGCACGTTTGCGCCCTTTTGACCTCGCCAGCCTGTTGCCCCATGCCTTCAGCGTCGAAGTCTTGCTCGATCGGGTCATGATGATGTTGGCCGCCGCATAGAGGGCCGAGCGAACCTCGGTGTCGCCGGCCTTCGAGATGCGGCCCGGGTTGTCTCGCTCGCCCGATTGGTATCGTCTCGGCGTCAACCCGAAGTGCGCCGCGACAGTTTTGGACCGCCTGAAGCGACTGGGATCGTCGACGGCCGACTTGAAGGTCAGGGCGGCGATGTAACCAACCCCAGGGGCGGTCATGAAGAGCCGACAGATCTGATCGGATTGCGCCAGCGCCTTCACACGGCGATCCATCTCGAGGAAGGCTTTGTAGAGCTCCAGACGAACATCGAGCAGCGGCACAAGAGCATGGCCAAGCCCGGCATTGGCCTGGATCGGCTCGCGAACGGCTCGATCGAAGGCGCCGTGCCGAAGACCGACCATGAGCTTGATGCCGAAGACCTTGAGCAGACCACGCACCTCGTTCTCCAGATCGATGCACTTGCGCAGCAGTGCCTTGCGAGCCGCCAGGAGGGTCCGGGTGTAGTGGCTCTCGATGCTCTTCACATGCACCGGGCGGTACCACCCGGTGCGCAGGATCTGCGCTATCCCACGTGCGTCGTTCCGATCGGTCTTGTTGCGCATGGCGGCAAGGGCGGCCTGCACGTGCCTGGCCTCGAGAACGACCGGCTTGAAGCCCGCCGCCCGAAGCCCATAGGTCAGCCACTGGGTCAGGCTACCGGCTTCCAGACCGACGCAGGCGATCTCTTCGCCAAAGCCATGCAGGCAATCGACGATATCCTCGACCTCCGACGGCAGGCTCCTCTCAAGCCTCACTGTCCCGGTCTCATCGATGATGCAAAGTGCTACGGACCGAAGCCCGACATCCAAAGCTGCGTAGTACGTCATCCGATCCTCCCTGTGCTTCGTTCATCGCAGACGTCCGTGTCCACGACTCACCAGGGACCTTGACCCAAGCCCTGATCAATGCCCGATTACGAATGCTTCGGGTCAAACGCGTCGGTTTCGCGATGTCCGACGTATGTCCCCACCATATCCTGTGGCGACCACGGGCTTACCCAAGTACAGGCTCTCGATCGGCAGCATGCCGAGACCTTCCGAGCGGTGCAGCGAGAGACAGGCGTCACAGGCCGAGAGCAGGGTATCGAACTCCTCTCGCGAGCTGCGCTGTGTGATGAGCACGACCGGCAAGCCGCGGCAGCGAGAGCGCAGGGCTTCGGCAAGGCTGGGATTACGGTCCGCGCGGAGCACCCGTAGGACGAGCCCGACCGGGCGTCGGCTGATCTTCGCCAGACGTTCGATGCTCTCGATCGCCGCCCAGGGGTGTTTTCTTTCGGGCACACTGGCGACGTCGAAACTGAAGAAGAAATAGAACCGATCCTTCTCGAGCCCGAGGGACTGGCGGTCGACGGCTCGCGGCTCGGGCGGCAGGACGCAGGGCGGAACCACGCGTACCGGGATGCTCGCCAGGGAGCGGAAGCTGTCGGCGCAGAACTGAGTCGGGGCCCAGATCTCGTCGAAGCAGAGGAAACGATCCGAGAAAGCGAGCGGAAAGTGGGCCAACTCCCAGAACCAGTAGCCGATCTTGATACTGCCGGCGGCGGCAGCCGCCGGCAGCTCAGCGAGCGCTCGACGGCTCATGTCGGCGTTGGCGTGGATCAGCGATACCGCATAGGGCGCTCCGGGAGAGCCCTCGGGCTCAGGGCCGCCGAGCGCGGTGTGGTCGAGCGGCACTTGGGCGACCGGAATGCCCACTGCGGTGAGCGCCGCCAGTGTGCCGCGCGCCGCCTGGCCGACGCCGGTGTCCATGTCGAAATAGCCCGCCAGATTCACACCGTGCACGCGGACGCGCGGGGCGGTCCGCTCGGTTGTTCTCTTCGAGGGACGCGGCGCGGGGACCGGAGCTGCCTTGGGGCGAGCACGGCGAAGCGCGTCGAGGAGCGCGTACTTCAAGCGCTGCTTGAGCGGTAGCGTGCGCGCCACCGTGGCCAGCAGCCGGCGATCCAGACCTGCCTCGGGGCCTCCGTAGAACACGAACCAATAGGCGTATCGCGCTTGGTCTTCGCCCCTTGGATCCGGGAAAGCCGCCTGCGCGTCCGGTCTCATGTCGTGCAGCAGCATCGCCGCGGCAGTCAACTTGGGGGTCTCCCGCGCGAGACCGGATACCGGCTGATTGAGCCAAAGGTAGCTCTGCCCAGGCCGGCGGAAGTCGAGCGACGTCGACGCCGGGGTCGAACCTGTCCAGCGCCGCAAGGCAAGCGCCGGGGCATGTTTCGGGCGCATGACGCCATGGTCGCGCGCCAGCTCGATCACCGAGGGCCAGAGCCCGCCCTCGCTGGCCCCTGATCTGCGCAGCCAGCGCACATAGCCGGCGAGGTCGCTGCCGGTGACATCCGGGAACGCCACCTTGAGGTCCCAACGCTCTTCCCACAGCCCTAGGGCCGCTCGTGGGAGAGCCCCTGCCGGGTACTCGTCGGTTTCCTCGACCCAGGCCAGGAAGCTGTCCTCGGCTTCGCTGGCAAAGGGATCCGGCCAACGCACGCCATTCGGGTCGATCCGCATCAGGGTCCTGCGCAGGAAGCGCGGAATGTCCCCAGGCAGCCCGTCGAAACTCGCGTAGGCGTACGCGATGTCTCGGCTGGACGAGAAACCTCGGTCGTTCAAGCGGTTGCGGTAGTCCTCGAACAGCGGCCGCAACTCCTCGCGGTCGCTCAGACGCAAACGGTTCTGGTGCCGGCTGACCGCGTCGATGTCTTCAGCATCGAAGCCGCTGAAATGGAAAAAACCGAGCGGGCGGCCGTCGACCATCCAGCGTCCGTCCTGCTGGCGCGGGAAACGATGGGGCAGATTCCAGTACGCCACGTTGTAGATCGGATCGCGGACTACTCGCGTCCGGTCGAGCATCGCTGGCGCAAGATCCATCCAGGACTGATCGACGAACAGGCCATTGGCCGGGTCGCTGATGCCGTACTTGTACAGTCGGCGCTGCCACCATTCGAGGAAGGGCCGGGTCGTTTCGTCGAGGCGCAGCCCGAGGAACCCGAGGTTGTAGACGCCTGCTTGCCGGATCATTCGCTCGGAGGGACTCTTGTCGTCTTCGAGCGGCGCGGTGATGTGAGGCGTCAGCAGCATCGAGGCGTCGCGCAATCCTTCTTCCAAGCCCGCGAGTTGGTCGAAGACCACGATGTCGGGGTCGAAATAGAGCACCGCGTCGAGGCCAAAATTGTCGCGCAGGTAGCTCAAGAAGAAAGGTTTGACGGCGGTGTTCAACTCCATGACGTCATAGCGGAACGCCATGTTCCGAAAAGCCGGAATCCCCAGGTCGCGGGCGAAAACCGGGGTAAACGGCAACCGGGAGTAGGAGATGGCCGGCGAGGGTTCGTCCACCACGCAAACGAAAACCTGGGCCCCGGGGTGATGATGGAGGTAGGACTCGGCGAACACCCGCGCCATGGCGAGGTAGTTGTTGGACGCAATCGAGCAGGCGCTGAGGGGAGTCTTCATCGCGGGGCCGGTGCATTCGTGAACGTTCTGATCCTATTCTTCCATACCTTCAAGGGCCAATGCTTGCCGAAGGTTAGAGTAGCCGCGCGTGATCGCCTCCGAATCCACTCCTCGGGTCGACATCCTGGCTTCCCAGCGGCCGATGTCATGAGCGCGCTCGAGGCCGCCTGGCGCAGCCTGCGCGACGAATCCTTCGGCAGCGCCTGGGAACGAGCCGCCGATCGACTCGCGGACCTCCGCCGCGAACGCTCGTTCGTGCCGGTGGCCCCCGAACGCTTCACCGGGCGCACGCCGGTTCTCAACCTGGTGACGTTCCCGCTGCGACGACTTTGGGGCGGCACGGCGTTGCAGATGCTCGCGCGGCTGGAGGTCGAGGCCCGGCAGCGCGCCACCGCAGTCGCGATGCCGGCGTCCGAGGGAGACTGGCGCATCGAATGGCGAGACGGCGCCAATCGCCGCTGCTGCCGTCTCCAGTCGCCGTGGATCCCCCAGGCCGAGCCGCTCGACAGCGACGGCTTCGAAGAACGGTGCGGCGCCTGGCCGACCTCACAGGCTGTTCGATCGTGCATTTCGAAACCGCGGCGCGAATCCCCCTGCGCAGCCTGCTCCGGCTGCGCGAGCGCGGCCTCCGCTGGATGCTCTCGGTGCAGGACTTCGCGCTGCTCTCTCCCTGGCCGCAGCGCGTCGAAGAGGTCGGCGGAAACGTCGTGCCGCCCACCGACGCGGCGGAACGAATGGAAGCGCGGCGCAGGTCCTCGCGCAGGCGGAGGCGGTCCTCTTCCCCTCGCCCTACCTGCGCGATGCTCACGCTGCGGCTCTTCTCCGACGACCGCCGCGGGGACCGTAGTGCCGCCGGCACTGGCCCTGCCGCCACCCTCGCCGCCGCAGCTTGGGCCGGTTCGGCGCGTAGCGTTCGTCGGCGCGCTACAGCGTCACAAGGGTGCGCATCTGCTGCCGGAGATCGCCGCGCGCCTGGCGCGCGCCGGCCCAGGTCGGCGGGAGCGCTTCAGCGTCTTCGGCGCGGGCGATCCCGAGATCGCCCGCGCGCTCCGCGCGCGCGAGGATCTTACGCTTCACGGGTGGTATCGCGCGGGCTCGCTCCCGGAGCGGTTGCGGCGCGAGCGCGTCGATCTCGCCCTTCTCCTTTCGGTCACTCCCGAAAGTCACGGCCTGGCGCTCGACGAGTGCCTGACCGCCGGCGTGCCCGCCCTGGCGTTCGCGCACGGCGCGCTCGCGCAGCGGATCGACGCCATGCACTGCGGCCTCACCGTGCCTCTTGCCGGCGGCGCGGAGGCAGTGGCGGCTGCGCTCAGCCGGATCATCGCCTCGGGCCAACCGCTCGAAGTCGATCCCAAGCAGTGGCGGGTCGGTCACCCGGACCAGCCCGCCGCCGCTCACCTCGCGATCTACGCGTCGTTGCTCGGGAGTGTTCCTCTTCACAGCCCCGCACGGCGTCCGCGGCTATGATTTCACCATGAGCGTCACCGGACGGCTCTCGATTTTCGCCGCCCTCATCGCCAACTCCGCGGTGGCCCAGCCTACCAGCGGCTTCCTCACCCTCGTGCCGGTCGTTCCCAGCGGTCTCAGCAACCCCGTCGCCATCGTGAACGCCGGCGACGGCAGCGGACGCCTCTTCATCGTCGAGCAGACGGGCAAAATTCGCGTCCTCGAGAACGGGTCGTTGGTTGCCGACCCGTTCATCGACCTGGGCCAATCCGGTCTCGGTCTCTCTACGAGTTGCACGACAGGCGGCTGCGGCGAGCAGGGACTCCTGGGGCTCGCGTTTCACCCCAACTACATCAGCAACGGTCACTTTTTCGTCTACTACACGCGCCAGGCAGCGGGCGGCAGCAATGGAGACATCGTCATCCGACGGTACACCGTCTCGGCGGATGACAATGTCGCCGATACGACCACCGGTCAAACCGTTCTGGTCATCGACCACCCAGCGGCCACGAACCATAACGGTGGGACCATCGCCTTCCGGCCCGAAGACAACGCCGCCTACCTGTACGCCGGGACGGGCGATGGAGGCAGCACCCCGCAAAACGGTCAGAGCCTGACGTCGCTCCTGGGCAAGATTCTTCGCCTGGATGTCGACGGGGACGCCTTTCCAGCCGACCCGCAACTCAATTACGCGATCCCTCCGACCAACCCGTTTGTCGGCGTCGCCGGAGCGGACGAGATCTGGGACTACGGCCTGCGAAACCCCTATCGCTGGAGCTTCGACAGCGAATTGGGGGGCCTCTACATCGGCGACGTCGGCCAGAACGCCTGGGAGGAGATCGACTTCGACGACATGACCGCGGGCGGCATCAACTACGGCTGGGATCGCTGCGAGGGTTTCCACGACTACACCGGCACGAACAGCCCTGACTGCGCGGGCATCGTATCCGCCCTGCCCATCCTGGAATTCGATCACTCGGTGCCGCCCTGTGCCTCGGTGACCGGCGGCTTCGTCTACCGCGGCAGCGACTCCGCATCGATCAGCGGCAAGTACATCTACGCCGACTTCTGCACCGGCCGGTTCTGGAGCGGCACGAAGACCGGCCCTTCGACTTGGACCAGTCAGCCGCTGTTCGACAACACGCTCAGCCCGGCCGGCTTCGGTGAGGACGAGCAACACAAGCTCTACTTCGCCCACCACGGCGGTGCCGTGTACCGCATTGCTCCGTACAGCTTCCCCGAGATCGAGCCGGATGACAGCCGCTGGAGCGACATCGAGACGCTTTATCTGGCCGGCGTCACGCTCGGCTGCGCCGGGGGCCGCTATTGTCCGGACGGCGGCATCCAGCGCCAGCAGGCGGCGGCGCTTCTGGTGCGGGCTCGCGACCCCAACGAGGCCGCGCCCACCGAATGCACGCCGCCTTACGGCGACGTTACCGGCGGGCCTTACTGCCCTTGGATCGAGGTGCTCAAGGACCGCGACATTACGGCTGGTTGCGGCGGCGGGAACTTCTGTCCCACCGGCGTCCTGACACGGGCGGTGCTGGCCCGCTTTCTGGTGCGCTCGGAAGACTGGCCGGCCGCCACGACTCTCGACACCTGCTCGGGATCGCCACCGTTTACCGACGTGCCGGCCTCACACCCGCTCTGCGACTGGATCAAGACCGCCGAGAACCGCGGGGCTGCTCGACGCATGCGCCAGCAACACCCACTTCTGTCCGGACGATCCGGTCCGCCGCGATCAGCTCGCGGCGATCTTGGTGAAGGCGCTCTCGCTCGCACCTCAGACGCCCTGACGGACTGCCCTAGGGCTTCCGCGCCACCACCATCAGCCCGAGGCCCTTCCACGGCCAGAGCCCGTCGATCCGCCGCAGGATCGGCGACAGCAGATCGAAGATCTTGAGCTGGAGCCGGCTGAAATGCCGGCGCTTGAGGATCTTGCCGTTCCGCCACCAGCCCGGGACTCCGAAGCGGTTGAAGTCCTGCATCGACTCGATCTCGAAGCCGGCGGAGGCCAGCTCGCGGAGAGCGAATCGCGGGTGTAGCGGCAGCGGTGGCCGAGCACCTCGTCGAGGCTGGAGTAGCGGCTCGGGCCCTGCGGCACGTAGAGCACCAGCTTGCCGCCGGGCTGCAGCGCGCGAATGGATGTTGCGCAGCGCGCGCAGCGGGTCGCGCACGTGCTCGAGCACGTTGAGGCAGACCACGGTGTCGAACCGCCCGGCCAGGCTCGCGAAGTCGGCGGCGGTCCTCGAGGTCGACGTGGCGCACCTCGAGGTAGGGCTTGCCGAGCGCCGAAGTTGCGCAGGTAGTGCCAGATAGTGCGGGTTGATGTCGCTCGCGACGTAGAGATCGCGCGGCAGCAGCCACTGCGTGATGTTGCCGATGCCGGCGCCGATCTCGAGCACGCGGGTGCCGACATGCGGCGCGACCGCGTCCGCCATCCAGCGATTGAAGCCGCCGCGCGTGCTCCAGGCTGTGCAGGATGTGGGAGCCGTACTCGTCCTCGGCGTAGAGGTCGTCGACGAGCCAGTACTTGAGGATCGCTCGCAAGCGCCTTGAAGGCGTCCTTGCAGCCGATCTTCTTGCCCTCGCGGTAGGTGCGCCCGAGGTAGCTGATCGGCACCTCGAAGATCCGGCACTCGCGCTTGGCGATCTTGGCGGTGATCTCGGGCTCCATCGCGAAGTCGTTGGAGCGGATCGGGATCGACTTGCAGGAGCGGCGCCCGGAACATCTTGTAGCAGGTCTCCATGTCGGTCAGGTTCAGGTCGGTGAACCAGTTGCTGACAGGAAGGTGAGCAACCGGTTGCCCAGGGTGTGCCGGTAGTAGAGCACCCGGCGCCGCTCGCCGGGCAGGAAGCGCGAGCCGTAGACCACGTCGGCGCCGTCCTCGAGGAAGGGCTGCACCAGGCGGGCATAGTCGCGCGGGTCGTACTCCAGGTCGGCGTCCTGGAAGACGATCAGGTCGCCGGTCGCAGCCCGCGATGCCGGTGCGGATCGCGGCGCCCTTGCCGCCGTTCTTCTCGTGCTCGATGTAGCGGATGCGCGGCTCGCTCGCGGCGAACTCGCGCAGGATCTCGCGCGTGCCGTCGCTCGAGCCGTCGTCGACCACCACCACCTCGATCTCGCGACACTCCCGGCGCCTGGACCGGCGAGCACCCGGCGCAGCAGCTCGCGCACCAGGAAGCGCTCGTTGTAGACCGGAACGACGGCGGTGAGCTTCAAGCCGCCGGAGGGCCGGGCGGTCGAAGCGAGGCCGTCGCGGGCATGACGCGCGGATTCTACAGGCGTCGGAGAAAAGAAAGAGCCCGGGTCGTGACCCCGGGCTCTTTCAAGTTTCACCTACTCGATGCCTACGGCGCAGGCACCCCGAAGATGTTGACCAGGAAGTGCGCCGCGTGGGCGCGCGTTGCCGGAGACGACGGGCAGAACATGTTGGTGCCGGGGCAACCCAGGGAGGCCGGGATGGGTGCGAATTCGTCCTTCATCTGGTTGATGTACTCATCGGCAAAGTCTCCGACCAGCACGTCGGCGTACGGATCCGTCAGCGGGTCCGGCGGAGCAGGCACCAGCCCGTCCCTGGGCCACGAGCCCGAAGCGGGCGAGCTGAGCTCGAGTCACGACGTCGGTGGGACAGAACCGCGGACCCACGGCATCGCAGGTCGACATCCATCCGTCGCCGATCGCAGCCTCCACCCAGTCCACGAAATCGTCGTCAACGCCGACGTCAGTGTTGTCTCCTTGGCCTTCCGGTACGTCATAGGGTGGAATGTCATTGCGATGGCGAACCAGCGTGCCCGCCAGCGCGAGCGTCTGCCGGGTGAACGGTATTGTCGGGGCAGAAATTGCCGGCGCCGCATCCGTTGCTCAACCCGCTGGCGCCTGCTGTGCAGATCGCAAGGTGTTGCGGGTGACTCGCTGCAACGTCTGCGAAATTGACCTGCGCGCGCCGGGTGGCCGTCGGTCCGGTGGGGCAGCCGCCCGCGAGCTGTGTCAAGTTCACGATCATTCGTGAGCCGGCCGCGGCGGCTGGGAAACCGATCGCGTTGGTGCCCTGACCGGTTATCGTGCCGCTGAGATCGTTGCCGACGCCATCGAAGACACCCCAGTCATAAGTCGTCCCCGGACAGGCATCCGGCACGCTGGCTGTCATCGGGTCGCCGGTCGCCGGGCAACTAGGGACGGGGCCATGGTTATCACCGGCGCTACGTTCGAAACGCTCACCGTCGCCTCGTTGGTGTCCTGACCGGTCTCCAGCCCGTTCTGGTAGCTGATGTCGCAGGTGATCGGGAACACGCCGCAGGCGTTGTAGTCGTGCGTGCTGCGGACGATGAACCGGTTGCGGCCGTTCTTGGCCGGCGTGATGTTCGTGGTATCCGCCGACCCGTCACCCCAATCCACGACGGCCCTGAAGTCCTTCTTTTTCTTGTGATCACTGAAGAACACACAGACGTTGACAACGGTCGCGCTGTCGTCGACCAGCAGGTTGAACGGCTGCTGGTTGGCCGGAAACGTGATGGCCGCCTGGGCCTGCAGTGCACCGGCAAGGAGGGCGATGACCCCGAGGGCTGGGCTGAGATAGGCGTTGCGAAGTGGTTTGCGCATGGTGATCTGACTCCCTAGAACGACCCCTGACCGCCATTGACCCCTTGGCGCCTCAGGAAAGCGGGTGAAACCCAGCGAACTCTACTCCTTCTCCAAACGACACGGGCCCGGCAATCGCCGGGCCCGGAGAGACGACCTCGCTACGACTCGAGGATCAGGGGAGTACGAGAGTGAAGAGCTTGACCAGGAAGTCGGCCGCCTGGGCGCGCGTCACCACGTTCTCAGGGCAGAAGTTGTTGTCGCCGCATCCGGCGGTAAGGGCGTTGGCCTTCAACGCTCGATGAAGTCACGGTAATCGTGACTCACGGGCACGTCGTCGTACGGGGCTCCGTTGACCGCGCAGTCCCCACTGTCGCGCCACCGGGGACGCTGACGATTGCCGCGGCCATCTGCCCGAGGGTCACCCAATCCTTGGGACAGAAGAGTCCCTTGTCGGCCAGCGACGCGGGATGGTCGGCGGAGTAGCGTTGGGAGCCACACAACCGTCGGCGATGCCCTCTTCCCAGAGCGCCTCGTCGAAGCCAGCGAAAGCGTCGGTGCCAGGGACGTCGGAGAAAAAGTCGCCCTCGCCCTCCGGGAAGAACGGCGTGGCGTCGTTTCGGTGCTCGACGGTCAGGCGCATGAAGCCGGCGAGCTCCTTGGTCAGCGGGCCGTCGGGACAGAAGTTGGCGTGGTCGTCGGTGCAGCCCTGGGCCGGAACGTTCGCCACCACCTTGCAGATCTGGTCGTGGGCGGGATGGCTGGGTGGCACGTCGTTGTAATCGACCTGGAGCTTGGCCGTACCCGGGGTCGCCGGACACGCGCTGACCGTCGAGTTGACGGTGAGATTCATCGTCAAGCCCGGGGACGCGGCGTCGAAGGTAATGGTGTCGGTATTGTCACCGGTGGGTGCGGCATCGATGGTGTTGCCGAACTGATCGGTGATCGTCCAATCGAAGTCGCTACCCGCGCTGGCGGTGGCGGTGATTCCGGTCGCCGTCGCCGGTATGCAGACGTCGGTCGGGTTCAGGGTCACCGTGGGCGCCGGGGCCGGGATCCCGGCGGTCACGGTCACCGTGCTGGTGAAATCCGCCGTGTCGCCCATTCTGGGTGTCGCGAACGTGGCAGCGAATGGTCACGACGCCGCAGGTCGGATACGTCGCGGCGGTGACGGTCGCCTGCCCCAAATAGCTCTTCCTGCCGAACTTGCCTGAGTTAATCTCACCGGTGTCGATCGAACCGTTGTTAGTGAAGTCGAAGCTCACCTTGAGCTCCTTCGGCTTGGGCTTGGGAAGGCGGTCGGACGTGTAGCCGCAGGCGTTGAAGGTGGTGGCAGTGCCTGCGGGAATGGCAACCGGCGCCAGCGGCAGCTGCGAGATCACGGCTCCGAGCTGACCGGCGCCGAGACCGAGCGTGAGCGCGGCGATGATCCATGACTTGCGCGAAATGGTGGATACGAGCATGCGTGCGCTCCTTTGGCAGAACCTACAGGTCGCTAGTAGACAACCCCGGCCGTCAGGAAAGCGTCAGGCCAAGAGCCCTCGGATAGACTCCCGCAAATGCTGAGGCTGCTCGATTACCGCGACCTGGTCGTCGCCCTGGTGGTGCGCGACCTCAAGGTGCGCTACCGGCGCTCGGCCATCGGCTTCGTCTGGACCATGCTCCAGCCGCTCTTGATGATGCTCGTCCTGCAGGTGGTTTTCGCCTCGCTCTTCCGCTTCGACATCGAGAACTACCCGGTCTACGCTCTCGCCGGCATCCTGTTCTGGAACTTCTTCTCCCAGAGCATCTTGGCTTCGATGAACAGCCTGCAGCGGCAACGCCGGACTGCTGCAGAAAGGTACCGGTGCCCAAGGCGGTCTTTCCGATCGCCACGGTGATCTCCGGCGTGGTCAACCTGGTGCTCGCCCTGGTCCCGCTCTTCGGCCTCCTGCTGGTCACCGGCCACGACCTGACCTGGCGCTGCTCTTCCTGCCGGTGGCGATCCTGCTCGCCGGCGCTTTTCACCCTCGGGGCCGGTCTCTTGCTCTCGCCGCTGGCGGTCTTCTTTCACGACGTCGCCGAGATCGTCGGGGTGGTGCTGACGCTGCTCATGTACCTGACGCCGGTCTTCTATCCCATGACGATCGTGCCCGAACGCTTGCGCTTCGCTGGTGCGCTTCAACCCGGTGCGCTCGATCCTCGAGGTGTTTCGCGATCCCGATCTACTTCGGCAAGATCCCGCCCGTCTCCCACCTGCTGGTGTGCGCGGGCGTGGCGGTGATCGCCCTCGTCGTCGGCGCCCTGGCCTTCCGCCGCTCCAGCGACCGCATTCCGTTCTACATCTGATGCGCCGAGCCCCTGGTCCGCCTCAGCGGTGTCTCGCTCTGCTACCGGCTCGCCAAGCAGCGCATTCCGTCGCTCAAGGAGTACGCCATCCACTTGGTGCAAGGGCGCGCTCTCCTACGAGAAGCTGTGGGCCCTCTGCGCGATATCGACCTGGAGGTGCGGCGCGGCGAGACGCTCGGGGTCGTCGGCCGCAACGGCGCCGGCAAGAGCGACCCTGCTCAAGGTGATCTCCCGGGTGCTCGATCCCACCCGGGGGCGGGTGGAGGTGCGCGGCCGCGTGGCGCCGATCCTCGAGCTCGGAACCGGCTTCGACCACGAGCTGACGGGGCGCGAGAACATCTTCCTCAACGCCCTGCTGCTCGGCCACACGCGACGCGAGATCACGCGCTGCTACGACGAGATCGTCGAGTTCAGCGGGCTCGGCGAGTTCATCGACTCGCCGATCCGCAACTACTCGACCGGCATGCTGGCGCGGCTCGGGCTTCTCGGTCGCGACCGCTGGCTCCCGGATATCCTGATTCTCGACGAGGTGCTGGCGGTGGGCGACGTCGCGTTTCGCCAGAAGTGCGAAGCGCGGCTGGTGCGAGCTCCACCGCCAGGGCAGCACGGTCCTGGTGGTCGCGCATACTCGCGAGGCCATCGTGCAAGACCTGCTCGCGCTGCATCTGGATCCAGGGGGACGGCTGCAGCATGGACGGTCTCCCGGCGGCGGTCGTCGACGCGTACGAGACGGCCGTGAAGCCGGCGCGCGACCGCGAGTCTGAAGCGCCATGGCCGGGCTGAATCCGCGCTCGCGGCTCCTGCGCACAGCCCGCGTCATCGGCGATCTCGCGGCGGCGGTGTTCGCATTCTGGGTCGCTTTCGAGGTGCGCAGCCGGATCGCCGCTGCCTTTTACGTCGACGCCTGCTGCCCGCCGATCGGTTGGCACTTCTTCTCCAGCCAGTGGCCTGGGTGGCGCTGGTGCCAGGCGGCGTCGCTCTACTTCTTCGGCTTCTACGACCCGCAGCCGCCGGCCGCGCGCAGCGACTCTTGCGCCGCCTGGTGCTCGTCGGGCTGGTGCAGGGGGCGGCGGCTGGTGGCCTTGTTCTTCCTCGCCGAGCGCGCCTTCCCGCGCTCGGTGCTGCTGCTCTACGTGCTCGTCGACGTGCTGCTCTTGTTCGGGTGGAGGGTCGCCCTGCGACCGCCTCACGGAGATCGCCGAGCGTCGCGTGCTGCTGGTCGGCTGCGGCGACGAGGCGCGCGAGATCGCCGCCTCGATCTCCGAGCGCCGCGCGCACGGCCTGGTGATCGCCGGTTACGTCCCGGGACCCGGGGAGAGGCCGCCCCCGGGCGAGGCGGCCGGCGCCCTGGGGCCACGCCTCGGGAGCCTGGACGACGTGCCCGGCCTGCTCAAGGGCGGGTCGGCCGACGATCTACTGCTCGCCGCGGATGCCGGACCCTGGCAGACCTGGCTGCTCGACCGGCTGGCCGAGGATCGGCCCAGCCATACCAACGTCCTGCTGCTGCCCGGCCCGTTCGAGAGCCTGGTCGGCCGCATGCGCTACCGCTGGGTCCACGACGTGCCGCTGATCGAGGTGGTGCGCGAGAACGAATGGCGGATCAACTGGCCGGTCAAGCGGGGCCTGGACCTGGTGCTCGGCGGCTGCGGTTCTGATCGCCGCGCTGCCCGTGCTGCTGCTGGTCGCGGCCATCGTCCGCGCCGGATCCGCCGGCCCCGTGCTCTATCGCCAGACCGCGCATCGGGCGCGACCGCAAACCATTCATGCTGCTCAAGTTCCGCACCATGCGGCCGGACGCCGAAGCGGACGGCAACGAGGTGCTGGCCGCAGCACGACGATCCGCGGTTGGCGCCGGCCGGCGGTTTTCTGCGGCGGTACCGTCTCGACGAGCTGCCGCAGCTCTGGAACGTGCTCGCCGGCAGCATGAGCCTGGTGGGGCCGCGCCCGGAGCGGCCGGGCTTCGTCGATCGCTACCTGCGCGAGGTGCCGCGGCTACGCCGAGCGCTTCTTCGTCGCACCCGGCCTCACCGGCCTCGCCCAGGTCAACGGCGACTACCACTCCAGCCCGCAGAACAAACTGCGCTACGACCTGGCCTACATCGCGAACTGGAGCCTGTGGCTGGATCTGTCGATCCTGCTTCCGGACGGTGAAGATCGTGCTCACCTCGCGCGGCGTCTGAGCGGCTAGCGGTTCGCCGCCACTTCGCGCACCTGCTCGAGCAGCTGACCGGCGAGCACGTCCGGCGCGAAGGCCTGACGCACGCGCGCCCACGCCGCTTGTCGCAGGCGCTCGCGCTCGGCAGGCGAGTCGAGCAGCCGGCTGCACGCCTCCACCCACTGCTCGCGAGTCTCGGCGACCAGGAGATGAGCATTCTCCACGCCGCCGGCCCCGAACGCCGACCACGGGTGGGCAACCACCGGCACTCCGGCGGCCCAGGCTTCGAGCACCTTCATCGGCACGCCTGCTCCGCTGCGGGCGGGCGCCAGCGCCACCGTGGCCCGCGCCAGCACGTCGGCCAAGTCCGGCGGATCGACGCGCAGCTCGACCCCGGCTTGGCGGGCCGCGCCCTGAACTGCAGTCGCCGGGCGTGAACCGGCCAGCAGCAGCTTCAGCTCGGGCCGGCGCGCGCTCAGAATCGGCCAGACTTCTCGGAGCCACCACACCAGTCCCTCGACGGTCGGGTGATAGCCGAGGTTGCCGGTCACCACCAGGAGGGAAGGTTCCTCGAGACGGGGCCCGGGAGGCGGGAGCGCCACCGCGGGTGGCAGGACCCGCAGGCGGCTCGCGGCGGCGGGAGAAAGCCCGGACACCAGATGGGCGCGGTCGCGCTCGCTGACGATCCAAGAGGCCGCGGCGCTTTCCGCCAGCAAGCGCTCGTGGTGGTCGAGCCAGCGTGCCTCGAGCCGCCACAGCCAACGCCGCGAAGGCTGGTCGACCAGCGCGCGCCGCGCGAACGACATCCCGAGCGCGTCGACGAAGTCGACCAGCAGCGGCTTACGCTTCAAAGCCCCCAGGTGCGACGCCAGCCGCGCCAATTGGGCGAGCACGAAGTCGGTTTCCGGCACCAGCCGCCCCAGCGCGGCGGACAGTCCCGGCTGTTCGTAGAAGCCGGCCTGGAGAGGCCGGCCCGCTGCAAGGGCTCGCACCACGCCAAAAGCCGCGTAAATACGGTGCGTGGGATAGAGCTCGCAGCGATAGGTGCCAGTTGGGCTTGCCGGCGCAGCGCCGGGAGGCCGCGGCGCGAGCAGCGTCACGTCGTGCTCGCGGCTCAGCCAGTCCGCGAACTGCAGGGAACGCAGCTCGAGGCCGCGGCGCGGCGGCCAGGGATAGCGGGTGGTGACGAGCAGGATCTTCACTGCGCCCGCAGCCGCCCGAGCAACGTCTGCCAAGCCCGCCCGACCACCGCCGGCGCGTGCTCGCGCGCCAACGTCTCGCGCCCCGATCCGGTCAGTCGCGCCCGCAACGTCGGGTCGCCGGCGAGCCGCACGATCTCGCCGGCGAGTTCGCCGGCGTCGGCGACGAGCAGGTCTTCGCCGGCGCGCGCCGCAAGCCCGGCGGCGCCCTCGGGTGTCGACACCACCGGCACGCCGCGTGCCCACGCTTCGAGGATCTTCATCCGCACTCCCGAGCCGACGCGCAAGGGCACGATCAAAATGGCGCCCTGGGCGAAGGCGGCGCGGCTGTCCGCAGGCGCTTCGTGCCACTCGACCCCGGGGGCCTGCTCCTCTCGCCGCCGTAGGCATGCAGTCGCGCCGCCGGCAACGCGATGCGACGGTGGGCCAAACCAACGCACGAACCAGCGTGCTTGGTCTCGGTTTGGCTCCCAGCCCGCGCTGCCGAAGAGGACCAACGCCGGGGCGCCGGGAAGCGGCGCACCCGCGTCGGAGCTCGGAGGGAAAGGGCGCGGCGATCGCCTCCACATGTGCCCCTTCGCCGCCCAACTCAGCCAATCGTTCGGCGTCGCGCCGGGTGAGCGCCACGGTGCAGGCCACCGCCCGCACGGCGCCGCCTCGGCCCGCGCCAACCGCTCGACCTCGCGCCGCGCGCCGGGGCCCGCCAACCGCCCAGGGCAGCGGCACCGGCCCAAAGTCGCTTTCGACGTTCTGGGCCAGGAGCACGGCACCGCGCACAGCGCCGGCGAGGGGCGCCTGGCTCAGGGCCTGGAGTTGCTCGGCGATCACCACGTCGAAAGGTTGTCGCCGGACGAGATCGAGCGCCGCGGCGCGCACTTCCGGTCGGCGATGGCGGCGCAGGGTCCAGGCGTCGCCACCCGGCAGGAGCGCGGCCGCGTCGCGCCAGGCGCTGCGAGGGGAGCTGGCGATGAGCGTCGCGCGGCACCAGGCGACGAGTTGACGGGCGAGGTCGGCACGCCCTTCCTCCGACAGCGCGGACGGCGCGACGAGGTCGATCTGGTGACCGAGAGCGGCGACCGCTTTCAGGGTTTCGAGCAACACCAGCCGGCCGCCGTCGGCCGGCGGCCACGGCGCTTTGGTGGCGATCCAGAGGATCTTCATGGCCGGCGCCCGGAGCCGGCGGCGATTAGACCAGCTGCAGCAGGTGCCCGAGCTTCTCGCGCTTGGCGCGCAGGTAGTCGCGCGATGGTGTCGGTGGGCGGCACCTCGAGCGGCACGCGCTCGACGATCTCCAGCCCGTAGCCGGAGAGCGCGATGTACTTCGAGGGATTGTTGGTCATCAGGCGCATGCGCCGCACGCCGAGGTCGCGCAGGATCTGCGCGCCGATGCCGTAGTCGCGCTGATCGGCGCGGAAGCCGAGCTTCTCGTTGGCCTCGACGGTGTCGTGCCCCTGGTCCTGGAGCTCGTAGGCCTGGAGCTTGTTGACCAGGCCGATGCCGCGGCCCTCCTGCAGCAGGTAGAGCAGCACGCCGCGGCCCTCGGTCGCGATCCTGGTCGAGCGCCTGATGCAGCTGCGCGCCGCAGTCGCAGCGCCCGGAGCCGAAGATGTCGCCGGTCAGGCACTGGCTGTGGACGCGGACCAGGATCGGGTCTCGGCCGTCACCTCGCCCATCGCAGGGCGAGGTGCTCCTCGCCGGTCGCCTCCGCCCGGTAGGCGTGCAGTTGGAAGTCGCCGTAGAGCGTCGGCAGGCGCGGCGACGCGACGCGCTCGACGAGCGTCTCGTGCTGCAGGCGGTAGCGGATCAGGTCGGAGACGGTGATCATCGTGCAGGCCGTGGCGCGGCGGCGAAGCGCGGTGAGGTCGGGCACCCGCGCCATCGTGCCGTCGTCGTTCATGATCTCGCAGATCGACGCCGGCCGGATTCGAGTCCCGCCAGCTGCGCGCGAGGTCGACCGAGGCCTCGGTCTGGCCGGCGCGCTTCAAGCACGCCGCCGCGGCGGGCGCGCAGCGGGAAGGTGTGGCCCGGGCGCAGGAGATCGTCTGGGCCGGGTCGGCGGGATCGATCGCCGCCCGGATCGTCGCCGCGCGATCGGCGGCCGAGATGCCGGTCGTCACCTTGCCGCGGGCCTCGATCGAAACGGTGAACGCGGTGCCGAACGGCGACGTGTTGTCGCGCACCATGAGCGGCAGTTCGAGCTCGTCGCAGCGCTCCTCGGTGAGCGCCAGACAGATCAGGCCGCGGCCGTCCCGGGCCATGAAGTTGATCGCTTCGGGCGTCACCTTCTCCGCCGCGATGGCCAGGTCGCCTTCGTTTTCGCGGTCTTCGTCGTCGACGATGATGACCATGCGGCCGCGCCGGAACTCGGCGAGCGCGGTGTCGATCGTGGCGAAAGGCGAGGCCATGGGCGGGATTCTATCAAGCCCGCGGCCGGCCCCCGTCCCACCCATGGCAGGGCGGGGGCCGCCGCGGCAGGATCGGATCAGTCGTCGTTGAGGATGGTGCACACTCCTTCGCTGTCAGCCAGCGACGCGTTTGCGGGCTTCTTGAGCCGCACGAAGAAAGTCTCGTTGGGCTCGACCTGAGTGTCGCCCTTGATCTGGACGGTCACCTGGCCGGAGGTCGCCAGCGCCGGAATGGTCAGCTTCTCGTCGCCCTTCCTGTAATCCGGGCCGGCCTGGGCCGTGCCATCCGCGGTCCCCCAGATGACCTGGACCGGAACCGCCGAGGGATGGGACAGGGACACGGTGAAGGAAACGGGCGGGAAACCCGAGTTCCCTTCGGCTCTCGAGGTGTCGTTGATCGTGATCGTGGGCTGCGCGATCACCAGACTGTAGTTCTGGTTGAACGGGCAGTCGAAGCGATCACCGCCGCTGACATTGACCGTGCCGTTGAAGTCCACCGTCGGGGTGCCGCCGATCGTGACGTCGGATCCGGTAACCGGCGACGTCGGCGTCATGCCGGCTGGCAGGCCGCTGACCGTGAAGTCGAATGGACCGGAGCCGGCGCTCGGTGTCAGCGTGGTGGGCGGATAGGGCACGTTCTTGGCGCGCGTCGGCAGCGTGGTTGGCGTGAGCGAGATCGCCGGGCAGTTGCAGTTCGCCTGGTGCGCCACGAGCGTGGTGAACGGCGTGTTGGTGATGCCGGTGAATGCGATGTCGTCGACTTCCCAACCCACCGAGGCAGTGTTGTCGTCGGCGCCCGTGCGGAAGCGGATCAGCACGTCCTGCCCGTCGTAGGTATTGCCGAGGTCGACACTCACGTCGAGGAACGCCGGATAGCCGGCGCTGTTGTTGACGAACGCCGGACGGCCGCGCAGTGGATTCGTGCCGGTCGACACCAGCGTTCCGTTGTACCCAGGTGTTGCGGACGCGCCGATGTCGGCCCAACTGGCTCCCCCGTTGTTCGAGATTTCGATCACGCCGCCGTCGAAGACCGGCGCCTCGAACGAGAATCGGTGGCGGAACGTGAACGCCAGATGAGTGCCGACATTGAGCACCGGCGTCACCAGGTACTGGTCGGAAGGCGCCCCGGCGTTGGGAGCGAACCACCGATGATCCGCTGCCGCCGCTTCCAGGCGCTGCCAGGGGAAGGCGCCGGTGAGGGACGGATCTCCGGTGAGCGTCCAGGGCGGATTGCTGGCTTCGACGTCTTCGGTCGCCGAGCTCTCCGGCACTTCGTCGGTGTTGACGCGCACCGAGAACGCTCCGGTCAGACCCCCGAACGCGAGATCGGGGTCATCGACGGCGATGTCGAAGTCCGCCACCTCGATTCCCGCTGCGCCGTCGAGAGCGACCCTCAACACGGCAGTCGTGGTGCCGAACGGCGACGAGCTCGGGAAGGAGATCTCATCGCCATCGGGGAAGGAAATGTTCGGATTGGACGAGCTGACGGTCGCCGTGGTGTTGCTGCAATTCGCCGGCGCCGGCGTTTCTGAGGGTAACCGTGAGCTGCCGATCTCGACGTTGTCGAGCACGCCGTCCTGGTCGCACGAGGCGACCGAATCGTCGAGGCTCGCGCCGACGAACGCCAGGTCGCTGCCGCAGACGAAGCTCTCGACGACGCCCGCGTTGTTGGTCGAGAAGCGATCCGGAGCCACGGCGCGGGTGCCGGCGCCGCGGCGTGGCGAAGGCCTGCGCAGATGAGCTCGAAGTCCACCGGGTCGTTGGCGTAGGCGGTGGCGAGGATGGCGTCGCGCGCCTCGATGAAGGTCGGGGCGTTCGGCGTCAGCTTGTAGCCGCCCACGATGTAGCTGTTCATGCGGTCCTGCGCTTCCTCGAAGGTCAATCGAGGCGTCGGGCCGAGCGTGTCGCGGAGCAGCGCGGCGTAGCACTCCCACAGCATGGACGCCCACACCTCGCCGGTGTTGTGGACCGCGGCGTTGGTCGTGCCATCGGACCCGAAAGCGTACGGCGGACCGACCGGGCAGCGGCACGCCGTTGGCGATGTGCCGGAAGGTCAGCGGATTCTTGGTGAAGTCGGTCGAGTACGGCAAGCGGCGGATGCCGAAGTAGTAAGTCGTTGTTGCCGGGCGTGAACGCGATCGTGGAGTAGCCGGCCATGCCGTAGACGCCGTTCCACGTTTCGTTGCCGGGGGCCGTGACATCCTCCGGCTTCACGCTGAGCAGCATGGCGTGGAAGTCGCCCCAGCCCTCGCCCATGCCGCGGCCCTGTATGTTGGTCGAGGCCGGCCGCGTTGCCGACCAGGCGGTTGCTGATGTAGTGGCCCCACTCGTGGGCGACGATCTGGTTGTCGAGCGTCGCCGTCGCGGTTGAGCACGAACGGACGCAACATCCGCGCGTTGACGGTTGCCGCGGCCGCGAGCTGGCGCCTTGAAGGCGTTGCCGTCGGCGAGGTTCAACGACAGCACGCCGATCAGCGGAGTCACCGGGCCGACGCCAGCCATACCGGGCGCGATGGTCGGGAGATTGGCAGTCGCGATGTTGGCGATGATCACCCCCGCCGCGCCGTTGGCTGCCGCATTCTGCGCCTTCTGCAGGAACCGCCGGCGCACGGCCACCGCGGTCGATGAAGGCGATCTTGCCCGCCAGCGCCGCCGCGTTGGCGAACGGCGTCTCGCAGCCGTCGCGAATGGTGCCTCCCGTTCCGGCAACGCCGTCGTCCACCCAGCACCACGTCGGCGGTCACGTCGAAGATCTGGGCACCGAACGCCGGCAGCAATGCCGACGGCAAAGTTCCCGGCCAGGGCGGGAGGGGCGTTGGCGGTGATCATGGGTACGCCCGGGCCGCTGAAAACGTACATCTGCATGCGCGGCCGGCCGCCGTCCGCCGGCGTGGTCATGTTGGCGTTGTTGACGCCGCTGTAGTCCTGCGCCTCGGCGCGGATGCGGTCGCCTCCGACGCCGCCGCGGCCGAAGTTGTCGGTCTGCGCGTTGCCCGACGACCTCGTCGAAGCCGGCGTCGTAGTACCAGTCGTGCAGGAAGTTGTTGGTGTAGAACAGCTGGGTGACCGCCGCCATGCGCTGGTCGGTGCTCGCGCCGGGTTGCAATGAGGTGTCGTAGGTGCGGTCGAACGTGTCGGGGCCGTGTGGTCGAGCGCGGAAGTCGCCGGCGCTGAAGCCGTCGGGCGTTACCAGGTCGGCGTAGGCGTCGACGTTGTTGCCGCGCGTCTCCGTGGCGCCGGGCGCGAGCCAGGGATCGTTGGTCGAGATCGGACCGTTCTGGAGCGTCACCAGATTGGGTGCCACGAAAGGCGGCACGAAACCGTCCGGCACGCCGGTCGGATGGGGCGTTGGATCGTTGCCGTTCGGTGAATCGAAGGGAGCCATGAGCCCGGTGGTGTCGGCCCAAACGCGATAGCTGAACGAGTCGGTCGCGGTCAGGTCGTGGCGGAAGAGCACCCGCCCGTCGAGACCGGAGATGACGTAGGAGAAGGACGCGCTGTCGGTTCCCGATTCCCTCGCGGTCTGCCCCTCGACCTCGATGTAGTAGGCGGGCTCCAGAGAATTCGGGAAGTGGAACCAGACCGGCTTGGCGCGTACGGCCTGGCGCAAGCGCAGGGGCGACTCAGGAACCGCGCGGCCGTCGAAAGTGAAGAACTGGTAGCCGCCTCGACCGGCGTCGATCCGGTACGGCCGTGAGACCGAAGCCACCGCCTCGGCGGCGATCGGAACGCCGGCGAAGTCGGTCAGCGCATGCGCAACAGCTTGCGGGGCGGTGAGCTCGGCGGGCCGGCGGCCGTCCGCCGTGAGATTCGAGCCCGCGAGGTAGCCGGACAAGGAGATGACGCGCAGCTGCCGGTCCATGGCTACCGCGAGTTCGTCGCGGAAAACCTCGATGCCGTCGAATTCCTGGCGAAACTTGGCGATCACGACGCCGCGGCCCGTATTGTGAACGTATGCGAGGCGCGCGGATGCGACATCGCCCGGCAAGAGCTTGTACAGAGGAGCGTAGGCGGCGAGATGCCGCCGCGCCGCCGTTTCGGCGACAGCCGACGTACGACCATCCCACTGCACGGAGAGCCCGGGCTTTCCAGCCCACACGAAAGTCGGAATAGCCAGCCTTTCTTCCACCTGGATCTTGTGGTCGGCTCGCTGCAGATCGCCGGCCGCGATGGCGCTCGTGACCTGCCGCGGCGTCGCGGCGAGCGCGTCGTACTCAGCGCGGTCCTTCTTAGGGGCCTCGGCAGCCGACAGGGCAATGGACAGAAGGGTGCCTGGAGCGGCGAACAGCGCCACCCACGCTCGCGAGCCACGCAGTTTCATCGGCGTCTCCTTTGAAAGTCGTGCGGCGCTTGCTTGAACTGCTTCGATGCGGAGCGATATTGCTATCTGCCGTCAGAAGAACGCGTTTCGTCCCCGCTGTCAAGCGGTTTGTCACGTCAATCGCGGAGCGACCTGCGCTCTAGAACGGATTGCCGAAGCTGAGGAAGATCTCGTAGGGGCTCTCGCCAGGCTCGGCCTCGAGCTTCCAGCCGACTTCGAGCCGGAGAGGACCGATCGGCGAGAGATAGCGCACACCGATGCCAGCGCCGATCTTGGCCTCGGTGGGGTCGATGTCGCGCCAGGTCGGCCATATGTTGCCCATATCGACGAACACCAGGCCGCCGACGCTGCCGGCGATCGGGAATCGGTAGTCGAGGTTCAGGAGCGCCATGCCGTCGCCGCCGATCGGCGAAAAGTCGTCCTCGTCGTCGCCCTCCCCGACGCAGGCGGGTTCCGGGAGTACCAGGTCCGAGCGGCAAAGCGTGCTGCCGCGGATACCGAGCAGGTCGCGGGCGTAAGCGCGGTGCGTGGTGCGTCCGCCGGCGAAGAGGCGTTCCGAGATCGGGATCTCGGCCGCCTCGAGCTCGGGCGGCAACGACGGGTCGGGCGCGGCGGCGTCGGACAACGGCTCGATGGCGCCGACGCGCGCGCTCGCCGCGATCACTCCGCCCCGCCGCAAGGTGCGTTGCCAGGTACCTTGGATGAAGAACTTGAGAAATGCCTCTTCGGCCGACAAGAGCGGCGCCGCCCATTCGATCTGGGTCGCTCCCGACCATCCCTTGGTCGCGTTGATGGGGTCGTCGCGATGATCGAAGAGCGCCGACGGGGTCAAGCTCGAGATGCGGATGTTCTGCAGCTCGCGGTCGATCTCCGGGGGCACCTCACCCGGGCTCAGCGGGTCGACGTCGAGGTCGACGATGCGGTAGGAGTAGAGCAGACCGTAACGCGACCTCTTGATGATGCGTCCGCCTTCGACCTGGAAGCCGCGGCGCTGGGAATCGAAGCTCTCCCGCTCCTCTTCGGAGCGGTACACGCTGTAAGTGACCGGCACCGGCCAGCGTAGGAGGTCCGGCTGGCGCAAGAGCACGCGGAAGAGACTCTCGCGCTCGCTGGCGCGGACGTCGACCTGGAAACCGAGCGCGCGGCCCAGCACGTTGTTGTGCGAATAACCGAGAATACCGCGCGCGCCGTCGTCGGAGTCGTAGCCGACGCCGTACGAAACGCGTTGCATGCGACCTTCTTCCACCCTGACCAGCACGTCGCGTTGGGCCTCGCCTTCGCCCGAGTGGGCAAGCTCGACGTCGACGCGGGAGAAGATGCCTAGACCGTAGAGCTCGCGCTGCACCTCGAGCAGCCTGCTCGGGCTGACCGCTTCGCCCGGAGCGAGGTTGACTGCGCGACGCACCACCGACGGCTTGGTGACGCGGGCACCGCGGATGACCACCCGGTCGACCCGGCTGCGTCGGCCCTCGAAAATCTGCAACCGGACGTCGGCCTGCGAGTGGTCTTCGTTCCAGGTCGTCAGCGCCGACACCTGCGCGCTTTCGAAGCCCTCGTTCTGGTAGAACGAGCGCACCGCGTTGACCGCCTCCTCGAGCAGCAACGCGTGGAAGGCGCCACCGCTCTCGAGCGGCAGTTGCCGCCTCACCGAGGATTCGTCGAGGCTGTCCAACCCCTCGAAGGTCAGCTCGCCCACCGTGGTGCGCGGCCCCTCCACCACCGGGATCTCGACGATCAACCGGTCCCCTGACTCGATCACCTCCTCGGGCCCGACGCGCGCCGCCACGTAACCCGACAGGGCGTAGTACGAGCGCACGTTGGCGATGTCCTCCTTCAGCACCTCGTCGACCAGACGGCCC
Organism: Thermoanaerobaculia bacterium; assembly: GCA_963821905.1. GTDB lineage: Bacteria > Acidobacteriota > Thermoanaerobaculia > Multivoradales > JAGPDF01 > CAWGFP01. The sequence goes on from CAWGFP010000011.1 coordinate 32,992, forward strand.
GAGCCCGGCCTCAGGAAGCGCTTCGGCGAGATGGTCGCCAGCTCGTTCAGCTTCTCGGACGAGATGCGCTCGTTGCCGCGGAAACGCAGGTCTTCCAGGACGTAGAGCGGACCGGGATCGATCACCAGTCGCAACGATAGCCGGTCGCCCTCGCGCTGCTCCTGGCGGTCGACGCGAACTCGGTAGTGTCCGGCCTCCTGGTAGTCGCGGCGAATGCGGTCGATCGCTTGCAGCACCAACGCCTCGTCGTAGCCTTCGTCCGAGAGGAACGGCAGGAGATCGCGGCGGCGCAGTTTCTTCTCCTCGGCACCCTCGACCGTGAACTCGACCAGCGGCCCGAGGCGCACCGGGAACACGAGGTCGATGCGGTGCGCCTCCGGACGCGGCGTCTCGCGCGGTGCGCCCACCTCGGCCATGCGGTAGCCCTTACGCACCAGCCAGACGCGCAGCCGGTCCGGATCCTCGCGCAGGCTCTGGGCCAGGTAGCGCCCTTCCGGCCGGGATTCGAGCTCGGCGATCAGGTCTTCCGGCGGCAGCTCACCGATCTCGCCGTCGAAGGTCACCGCGCCGACCAGCGAGCGCTCACCGGAGGCGCAGTTGAAGACGACGGCCGCCCGCTTGCGCGCTTCGTCGGTGCGAACCTCGATGCGCACTCGCGCCTCGAGGTAACCGTGATTGCGATAGAGATCCTGGAGGCTGAAGACACTGCGCAGGACGCGATCCTCGATCAACGGCTCTTCTACCCGCACGGTGACCGACTCGCGCAGCCGCTCGCGCGGGAGACCCAGCGTGCCGGCGAATTCGACGCTCTCGACATGGACGTTGGCCCACAGTGCGAACACCAGCCGCACGCCGGCACCTTCCGGGATCTCGCGCGCTTCGATCTCCGTCGCCACGCCGGAAGCCTGGAGGTTGCGCAGCGACTGGCGAACGGCAGGGGCGGACAGCGGCTCGCCGACCGCGACCGAGAGCAGCGAGAGCAGCTCCTTGACGTCGGCCTCCTCGAGCTCGACGTCGCTGCGCAGCTCGACCGCCACTACTGGCGGCGCCTGCGCCCGCGCCGGAGCAGCGCCGCAGAGCGCAAGCAGCAAGAACCCCGCGAGCGCGGTGCGCGTCAAAACGCCTTCTCCCACTTGGTGTCGACGGCGTACGAACCGTCGCCGTTCTGGGTGAAGAGCAGAGACAGGTTGGTGTTGAGGCGCCACTCGACGGTCAGGAACTGGTCCTGCGTCGCCGAGGGATCGACCGAATACGTCAGCAGCAGGTTGCGACGCAGGCGTTTGCCGGCGGTGACGCGAACCGACGACACCGCGTCGCCGCCGGCGGCGAGCGGCGCGACGCGGAACTTGTCGAGGCCGAAGAGCGTGCCCACCCGTTGGCCGATGAGATTTGCCGCCTGGCCGGCGAGAAACGCCTCGGCGCCCTGGCTGGCGCCGGCGTCGGCATCGGGAGTGAGCTCGCGCGCGAACGTGGCGGGCTCACCCGTGGCGAGCAGGCTCAACACCTCCAGGTCGGGGATCGGCGGGTCGGAGGCGAAAGTCGCGCGCAGCCGATCGAAGGGTCCGGAGAGGTTGAGCGTGACCTGGTAGCTCGAGACTTCGGTCTTCGCCACCAGGTCGACGACCGGCTCGATGCGGTACGGATTGGCGAAGGAGAGGATGGCGCGCTCGACCTTGTACTCGTTCTCGGCATAGACCACGGTGCCGCCGGGCTCCATCTCGACGCGGCCGAAAACCACCGGGCTGGCGAGCGTGCCGCGCACCACCAGGTCGGCCTCGCCGCGAAGGTTCGCCAGGTTGTTGCGCACCCGCAGGGTGCCCGGAATGCGCAGACCCAGGTTGAGCGTCGTCGACGCCAGTACTTCGTCGGTTTCGGCGACCTGCAGCCGCTGGCGGGCGAGCAGCGAGCGCAGCAGCTGGGAGAAACCGAGTGGAATGTCGCGCAGGTAGTAGGCCCGGTCGAGCTCGAGCGCTCCGCCGACCTGCCGTCCGCCTTCGGTCGACGCCAGGGTCACTTCGCCGCCGCCGCGCACCAGCCAGCCCTCGGGATAGCGCAGTGTCACTTCGCGCGCCGTCGCCTGGAAGCGGTAGGTCAGGGGCCGGCCGAGCGGAATGTCGACTCGGCCATTGGCTTGCAGCGTGCCACCGCCGAGCCGGGAGGAGAGTCCGTCCAGCACGACGAAGTCGGGATAGAACAGCACCGTGGCGCGCAGCTCTTCGAAGGCGTGGGGGAAGCCGAGCACGATGACCCGCGCCTCGCGCACGCCGCCCTCGCCGTTGATCTCCGGCCGCGTCGCGGTGCCGCGGATCGTGGCCACGGCCTCGAACGAACCGGTGGCGCGGACGGTCGGCGCCACCAGCTCGAGCCATGAAGAGGGAAGGTTCACCTGCATCTTGAGGTCCAGCACCGGCTCCTCGTCGAAGCCGACGCGCCCGGCGAGGAAAAGCTCACTGGTGCCGCCTTCGCCGAGGTAGAGCGAGTCGATGGCAATTCCGTTGCCGTCGAGCCGCGCCTCGACCGGCTCGAGATTGGTCAACGTATGACCGCGGAAGCCCAACTCCAGGCGCTCGAGCCGCGCCGCCAAGCGCACACTTTCGTCGAAGCGCCCCTTCACCACGGCCTCGCCGGTGAAGGCGCCGGTGAACTCGGGCAACGGGGCCTCGGCGACCAGATCGGCGAGCGTGGGAATCTGGTCGCTGCCGACCACGAAGCGCAGGTCGGCGTGCTCGAGATCGAAGGCACCGCCGCCATCGACCGCCACGAGACCGAAAAGGGAGCCGTCAACCGCCAGATTTTGGCCGTCCCAGTCGAATTGGAGAGCGGCGCTGGCGTCGCCGCCGGTGGGACTGAGCGGCCGGCCGTTGAGCGCCAAGGCCTGCTGGCGTAGCGTGGCTGTTCCGCGCGGGCGAGACAGCGTGCCCTCCAGACGCGCCTCGACTGCCAACTCACCGCTCAGCTCGTTGCGCAAGAATGTCCACGAAGGGCGGCTGGTCGAGCCGCAGCGCCGGCGCGCTGACCGTGATGGCGAGCGGACGCTCGTCGAGTCCGATCGTGCCGGCGGCCCGCACCTCGCCCGCCGCCAGGGAGAGCTGCGCCCGGGCGAGGGTCACGGCGGCGTCATCGAAAGCGAAGGCGGCGCGCAGCTCGCCGAGCCCCACCTCGCCCCAGCGCGCGTCGCGCAGCGTAGCGTCGACGCTTCCCGTCGGAGCTTCCGTCGAGCCCGCCAGATCGACCGCGCCGGTGAACCGGCCGTCTAACGGAAAGGCCGCCACCTCTTCGGGAAGCCACGCTCGCACGTCGCCGAGCGGCCATTCGCTGGCGCGCACCGCGATCGCAAGGCCTTGCGCAGCCGCACCGCTGCCGAGCGGCACGTCGCCCGCCACGGTCAGGGTCGCGAGGCCCTGGCGCAGCTGCAACTCCAGGCCCTCGACCGCCCGCTCGCTGACCCGCAGCGCGCCCTCGAGCAGATCGCCGGAGGCGCCGGGTGAGCGCACGTTCTCGAGCGCCAGCGCGAGGTCGGCGAAGGTCGCGCCCTGGCCGAGCGAGAGAGTGCCTGAGATGACGCCCGATCCCGCGCTCGGCCACCACAGGCGCGGGCCCTCCACCGGCGGCAGGAGCAGCGTCAGCCGCTCGGGATCGTCGGTCTCGAGACTGAAGTCGAAACTGCCGCTGCCGGCCGGTATGTCGAAGCTCCCTGACGCCGTCAGGTGCTGGCCGGGAGCGTCGATGCGCAGAGAATCCGCGCGCAGGACGCCTTTCTCGAGACGGAGTGGAACCGTGCCGGAGATGGGCAGGCGCCCTGGAGCCTCGCGCGGCAGGACCTGCAGCTCGATCTCCCCGCTGCCTGCGGCTGCCTCCTTGAGCGAGAAGCGGTAGCTCACGACTCCCCGCACCGCCCCTGCCACCGCGGTCACCGGGATCTGTTGGTCGGCGAGCGCTCCGGCGGCATCGGCGCCGTCGACCTCGAGATCGATGCGCGTCGGCCGTTCGCGGCTCGACATGTCCACTCGCACGGTGCCACGCACCTTGCCGCCGCGATACTCGGCCTGGTCGATGCGGGTGACGATCTCGCGGGGACCTCCGTCGACGACGGCGTGGACGGCGGTCAGATCACGCTCGAAAACGCGCAGCGCATCGGAATCGACGCCGGCCTGGTAGCTCCAGCGCTCGGGCGTCCAGTCGACGCGGCCGGCGAAGCGCGCCGCACCTTGAACCTGATCGGTGACATAGCCCAGTCGGACCAGCAGATCGCTGTGCACGTCGCCATCGATGCGCAGAGCCATCTCGCGGCGGGCTCCCCAGTAGACGTCGCCCTCGCCGTGCGCCTGGACGTGCAGGCCGGCGATCCGTGCGGTCTCGATCTGGATGTGTTGGCGTTCGAACCGAACCTTGGCCGCCACCGAGACCGGGTATGGCTGGGCGTTGGGCAGGCCCACCGTCACCGCGGGCCCCACGACCTGACCGGCGAGCTTCCAGCCGCCCAGCCCGACCGCTTCGACCCGCACCGAGCGCGCTTCGAGGTCCATGGGCAGACTGCGCTCCTCCATAGCGAAGACTGCGTCGCGGACGATGAGGGAGTCGATCGACAGTTGAAAGCGGGCCTCGCCGCTGCGCGGCGGCCGCTTCGGCGGCCGTGGCACGTTGTCGCTGCCGTCGGGGAAGCGCTCGAGGAAGATCTGCGGATTGTCGATCTCGATGGTGCGCAGGTGGAGGTGCGGCTTGCGAGTCCCGGTGAGGTCGCCCTCGATCAACAGTCGCGGCACGATGGCGAAATCGCGATCACCCGGGCGCGCTCCTGGAATGACCACGTCGCGCGCCTCGACGGCGAGGGGCGCCAGGGTGACCGCGACGCTGCCGATTCGCACCGGCCGCGAGAGCAGATCCTGAAGCTGCGCTTCGACTAGCGTGCGGACCCGGGCACGCAGGAAATCGCTCTGCACCAGCACCCACAGGCCGGCCGCCGCCAGGGTCAGCAGCACCAAGAGCCAGATCGCCGGGCGCACTACCCAGCGCCGGAAACGCCCGGGACTCATGGCTGTGCCCTCAGCCGCTGTGCCCCCAGCCGCTGTGCCCCCAGCCGTATTGGGGGTATTGGGGGTATTGGGGGCGGCGTCCGACCGTCGGCGCCGGCTGGCACGCGACTTGGGGTCAGTGAGTCGAGCACGCGCTGTCGCCCGAGTTGCGAGAAGCGTGCCGGGGCTTCACTCACCCCAATGGAGCTTGTTGCGAAGGCCGTCGTAAAAGGTGCGCCCGCTGGTGCGGACCAGGCGCACCGTCTTGGCGCTGCGCGTCGCGCGCACGCAGTCGCCGAAGCCAAGCGACGTGCCCTCCTGGCCATCGAGCGTCAGGTAGACCTCCTCGCCATCAACGCGCTGGGTTTCGAGCGTGACCTCGACGTGACTCGAATCCGGCACCACCAGGGGACGTAGGGAGAGAGTGTGCGGGCAGATCGGGGTGAGCACCATCACCGGCAGGCGGGGAAACAGGATCGGACCCTGCGCGGATAGGTTGTATGCGGTCGAGCCGGTGGGCGTCGAGACGATCACGCCATCCGACCGGTAGCGCGCCACCAGGTGATCGTCGACGCGCAGGGAGATCTCGATGATGCGCGACAGCGCGCTCTTCCCCACCACCGCGTCGTTGAGGACCCGGTAGCGGCGCACGGCGGCGCCGTTCTGCCACAACTCGACGTCGAGAAGGGATCGCTCCTCGGTGGAAAAGTGGCCCTGCAGGACCTGCACCATCGCCGGGTAGAGCTCGCTGCGGTTGATCTCGGTGAGGAATCCCAGGTTGCCCAGGTTGACGCCCAGGATCGGACCGTCGCCGGCCAGGTTGCGGGCCACCGACAGCAGCGTGCCGTCGCCCCCCAGCACGACGACCAGATCGTACTGCTCGCCCGGACGGTAACGGACGGCGCCGTCCTCGGCCGAGTGCGCGGTGCGCTCGTCGAGCTCCACCTGGAGGCCTTTGCGAGTCAGCCAGTCCGCCAGCTCATGGGCGGTGGACACGGCCTCCGGACTCGAGGCCTTGGCGACGACACCGACCCGGCGCATCAGGTGGACCGCCGCAGCAGAGCCAGCGCTTCCCGATTCCCCTCGGCGCCTGCGACCGGCGAATCGATCAGCCCTTCGCGGCGCAGCCCGAGAGCCTCCAGCCCCGCGAGCGTGCGCTCGATGGCCTCGCGTCGCACCGCCTCGTCGCGCACGATGCCGCCTTTGCCGACCTGGCCCCGGCCGGCTTCGAACTGCGGCTTGATCAGGGGCAGTAAGAAACCGTCGGGCGCGAGGTGCGGCAGCAGCGCCGGGGCGACTTTCAACAGTGAAATGAAGGACAGATCGGCGACGATGAGACGGACGGGCTCGGCCAAACCACCGGGGTCCAGGTGACGCAGGTTCACCCGCTCCATCACGACCACGCGGGGATCGGCCCGCAGGCGGGCGTCGAGTTGGCCGTAGCCGACGTCAGCGGCGTAGACCCTCGCCGCGCCGCGCTGCAGGAGGCAGTCGGTGAACCCGCCCGTCGAGGCCCCGGCGTCGAGGCACACCCAGCCCTTCGGGTCGATAGCGAAATGATCCAGCGCCGCCGCCAGCTTGCGCCCGCCGCGCGATACGAAGGGTTCGCGCGCCAGCAACTCGAGCTTCGCTTCGTCGGCGACCGATGTGCCCGGCTTGTCGACCCGCTGCCCGGCGACCAGGACCGCTCCCGCCATGACTGCCCGGCGCGCCTGCTCGCGGCTCGCGAAGAGTCCGCGGTCGACCAGAAGTTGATCCAGACGCATAGGCTTAAGCCTAGCAAACAGTTGCGCTTGCGGGCGTGGCCCGTCAGTTGGAGCGAGAACTCAAGTACTCGATGAGCGAGGGAAACAGGCCGCCGCCCTGGGGCAACTTGACCGCGAGCCCAGTTGCCTCCTCCGCAACCGCAGCGAGGCGTGCGCGGCTTTCCTCCAATCCATACAAGCCTGGGTAAGTCAGCTTGCGCGCCTCGGCGTCCTTGCCCGGGGTCTTGCCGAGCGTGGCGGAGTCGCTGGTGACGTCGAGAATGTCGTCGGCGATCTGGAACAGCAGGCCGATCGCGGCGCCGAGCCGGGCGAGTTCCCCGTCGACTTCTTCGCCTGCGCCGGCGTAGAGCCCGCCGAGGCGGACCGCGGCGGTCAGCAGCGCGCCGGTCTTGCGGCGGTGAATACGCTCGAGAGCCCCCGCAGCATCCTCGGGCCAGGAGCGCTCGGCCTCGAGATCGTCCATCTGGCCGCCGATCATGCCGTGGGTGGAGATCGCCTCGCCGACCAGCGCCACCGCCCGCGCTCGCCGCGCCGGATCGGTTGACTCCGGCAGGCTGGCGAGCACTGTCAGACCCAGAGTGAGGAGCGCGTCACCGGCGAGAATCGCCGTGGCTTCGTCGTACTGACAGTGGAGGGTCGGCGCGGCCGCGCCGCAGGTCGTCGTCGTCGAGAGCCGGCAGGTCGTCGTGGATCAGCGAGTAGGTGTGGATGAGCTCGACAGCAGCGGCCCCCGGCAGGAGTGGCTCGCGCGCCGCGCCCAGCGTCTCGCCGGTGAGCAGAACCAGGGCCGGCCGAACCCGCTTGCCGCCGGCGAACACGCTGTAGCGCATGGCGGCGTGAAGCCTCGCCGGCGGCTGGTCACTCGTCGGCAGCAGGCGGTCCAGCGCGGCGTCCACTTCCGCGCGTGTGCCGTTGAGGAAATCAGCGAAGCCGCTCACGCGATCCGGGCGTCCATGTCGTCCTCGGCCGCCTCCGGGGTCTCGACGCACAGCGGAACCGCGAGCAGGAACAGCACCAGGCGCTGAACCTCGGTGTCGCCCCAGTTGTTCTCGAACAGACCGGCGAAGTTGAACCCGGCCAGCGCCGCGAGCACGCCGAGATAGAGATCGGCGCGCCCGCCCCATGCCCCGCCCTCGGCGCGGAACTGCCGCCAGGCCGCCCACACGCCGGCGAACATCAGCCAGCCGAAAGCCACCAGCGACACCAAGCCGCGCTCGGCGCCGAGCTGCAGAATGTTGTTGTGCAGATGAGGCACCGTGAAACGGGGCGCGGTGGGCTCACGATAGATCGGATAGCGCCGCTTCACCAGCTCCGGGCCCAGGCCGAAGAGCGGCCGCTCGCCGATCATCGTCAGGCCGGCCTTCGCCATGCAGAGGCGGTCGTAGTTCGAGCGATCCGAGGGTTTGGCGATCGACAGCGCGCGGGAAACCCACGACACGGGAGACGAGCAGCACGAAGAGCAGCGCCGCCGGAATGTAGGCCACGATCAGCTTGGGAGCGCGCAACAAGAGGAGCAGGGTAAAGCCCACCAGCACGCCCATCCAGGCGCTGCGCGTCAGGCTGCCGAGCAGGGCGAGGTTCAGCAAGACCAGCGCCGCCCAGCGCCAGATGCTCCGGCGCGCCGCGGGCGAGGCCACCAACTGCGCCCCCAGCATTAGATCGGCGAGCAGCAGGACGCCGCTGAACGTCATGTAGTGCGAGAAGGGTCCGCGGATGCGGTTGTTGATGCCGCCGAAATCCCACAAGTACTGCACCAGCCCCGAGAGCGCGAGCAGCGCGCTCAATACGATCAGCCCGTTGACGATCCGCCGCACCCGGTCCTCGCCACGAACCAGCAAGAGCGCGAGCACCAGCGTCGTGAGGGAGAAAATTTCGGTCATCGCCCGCACCGAGAACCGCGGCTCGTAGGAAACCGCAATCGACAGCAACAGCCCCAACACGTAGAGCCCCAGCGGCATGAGCAGGGAGCGCCATCGTTGCCAGGGAGCGGAGAACGGCCGCGCGCCCCACGGTGCGGCGAGCACGGTCAGCCCGAGCAGGATGTTGGAAACTGCGATCGCGAACACCGCCCAGAGATGGCCGGCATACAGCCAGAAGCCGGCGCGGGGAGCCGCGCTCGGCGCTGGGCGCTCGCCCGGGGGCTGCAAGGGAGTTAGCGGCCGATCGCCGAGGCGGGGAGCGCCTCGTCCACCAGCATGATGGGGATGTCGGAGACGATGGGATAAACCAAGCCCGAATCGGCGCAGTAGAGCGCCTGCTCGACCACCGGCTCCTCGTCGCGGAAATGCTCGCGGTACTTCTCCTTCAAGCGGCTGCGCTCCGCCGCCGGCAGCTCGACCAGCTCGAGCGCGCCTTTGCTCTTCGGGCAGACCAGGATCTGCAACAGTTCAGGATCGACCGCCACGGGATACCTCCGAGTGATCAAAATAACACGGCCGCGGACGGCTCGCCCCAACGGAGCCGGGACCCGGGCGCGTTTGCGGCTCGGTCTGCCGACGCAGTCCGGGGGACGTCCATTCCTCAAAGAGCTCCAATCGACGGAAGATACCCGGCAAGGAGGCAGACCGAGCCGCGAACGCGCCCGGGTCCCGGCGGCCCGCGTGCTACCATGCCCGACGCAACCGCGACCCATCGTTGCACCGCGATTCCGTGACCGCGCCGACCTCCCCGACGCCACTTCGCTGCCGTTTCTGCGACGCGCCGCTGGGCGACGTGGTGGCGGATCTCGGGCTCCTCTCCGCTCGCCAACTCCTACCTCGAGCTTGCGGATCTGCAGCGCGCCGAGCCGTTCTACCCGCTCTGCGTCTACGTCTGCGGCAGTGCTTGCTGGTCCAGCTCCCGGAGTGCGGAGCGCCGCGAGGAGATCTTCAGCGACTACGCCTACTTCTCGTCCTATGCGACGAGCTGGGTCGAGCACGCGCGACGCTATGTCGAAGGCGTGATCGCGCGCTTCGCGCTCGGACCGCGGCATCGGGTGGTGGAGATCGCCTCCAACGACGGCTACCTGCTGCGGTAGTTCGTGGAGCGCGGCGTGCCGGTGCTGGGTATCGAGCCGGCGCGCAACGTCGCCGAGGCGGCGATCGCCGCCGGGATTCCGACCCGGGTCGCGCTTCTTCGGCACCGAGGCGGCGCGCGAGCTCGCCGGCGAGGGCTTCAGCGCCGACTCCTGATCGCGGCAACAACGTGCTCGCGCACGTGCCGCGACCTCAACGATTTCGTGGCCGGCTTGAAGGTCGCTGCTCAAGCGCCGGCGGGGGTCGCTGACGATGGAGTTCCCGCATCTCGTGCGGCTGATCGACGAGAACCAGTTCGACACCATCTATCACGAGCATTTCTCCTACTTCTCCTTCACCGCGGTGCGGCGAGTGTTCGCCGCCCACGGTCTCGAGCTCTTCGACGTCGAGGAGCTGCCGACGCACGGCGGCTCGCTTGCGCATCTACGCCCGGCACGTGGGCGGCGGCGCGCCGGAGGCCCGGGTCGACCGACTGCTGGAGCGCGAGCGCGCGCTAGGCGTCGAGACGCTCGACTACTACGGCTCCTTCGCCGAGCGGGTCCGCGAGACCAAGCGCAAGCTGCTGGATTTCCTGATCGCGGCGCGCCGCGCCGGCAAGACCGTCGCCGGCTACGGCGCCCCAGCGAAAGGCAACACGCTGCTCAACTACTGCGGCGTGCGCGGCGACTTCCTCGAGTACACGGTCGACAAGAGCCCGCACAAGCAGGGGCGCTTCCTGCCGGGCACGCGGATCCCGATCCACGCGCCGGAACGATTTGGGCGAGACGCGCCCGGACTATGTGCTCATCCTGCCCTGGAACCTGCGCCAGGAAATCGTCGCCGAGATGGTCGGCGGTGCGCTCCTGGGGCGGGCGTTTCGTCGTCGCCATTCCCGAGACTCGGGTGCTCGATTGATTTTCACCGCCACCGAGCTGCCTGGCGTGGTGCTCATCGATCCCGAACCGCGCGAGGACGAGCGCGGCTTCTTCGCACGCACCTATGACGCGGCGGAGTTCGCGGCCCGCGGTCTCTGCACCTCGTGGCCGCAGGCGAGCGTGTCCCACAACCGGAAGCGTGGCACCCTGCGCGGGTTGCACTTCCAAGCCGCGCCGCACCAAGAGTCGAAGCTGGTGCGCTGCACCGCCGGCGCGATCTTCGACACGGTCGTGGACCTGCGCCGTGACTCGCCGGCCTACACTCGCTCGGTGACCGTCGAGCTCACGGCCGACAACCGCCGCCAGATCCACGTCCCGCCGGGGTGCGCGCACGGCTTCCAGGCGCTCACCGACGGTGCCGAGGTCTGTTACTGGATTTCCGCCGCCTACGACGCGCAGTCGGCCCGTGGCGCTCGGTATGACGATCCGCTCTTCGCCATCGATTGGCCGCTCGCGCCGACGGTGATCTCGCCGCGCGACCGCGAGTTTCCGGACTGGGTGCGATGACCGCCCCGGCCTGGCCGATTCTCGAGGGGCAGTCGCTCGGCGACGCCGGGGAGCGCATGCACGCCCGTTTGCGTGAGCTTCATCCCATTCCGCGCTCGCTCACCGGCGACGGCGTTCGCGAGACGTTGCGCCGCGCCGGCGACGGTTTGCCGCTCGCGGTCCACGAAGTCGCGACCGGCACCACGGCGTTCGATTGGACGGTGCCGAAGGAGTGGAACCTCCGCGCCGGATGGATTCGCGGACCGCAGGGCGAGGAAATCGTCCACACCCGGCACTCCAGCCTCCACGTCATGGGCTACAGCACCCCGGTTCGCCGCAGGCTCTCGCTTGCCGAGCTCGAGCCCCACCTCCATTCCCTCCCGGAGCAGCCCGAGCTGACGCCTTATCGCACCAGCTACTACCGCGAGGACTGGGGCTTTTGTCTGCCGCACCGCCGCCGCGAATCCCTGGCCCAGGGCGAGTACGAGGTGGTCATCGATTCGACGCTCGCCGAAGGCCACCTGACCTACGGCGAGGCCTTCCTGCCCGGCACAGAAGCGAGCGAGATCCTGCTCTCCTGTCACATCTGCCACCCGGCGCTCGCCAACGACAACCTGAGCGGTCTGGTCGTGGCGACCGAGCTGGCGCGCCTGCTGGCGCCGGTGCCGCGACGCGCCGGCGTCCGCCTGCTGCTGGTTCCGGGCACGATCGGCTCGTTGGTTTGGTTGTCGCGCAACGAAACGCAGCTCGACCGCATCGCGGGCGGTCTGGTGATGGCCAACCTCGGTGACCGCGGACGGTTCCACTACAAGCGCAGCCGCCGCGGCAACGCGTTGATCGACCGTGCCGTCCCGGTCGCGCTCGCCGCGCTCGGCGAGCATGTCGCGATCGAGGACTTCGTACCCTTCGGCTACGACGAGCGCCAGTACTGCTCGCCGGGCTTCGACCTGCCGGTCGGATCGCTCACCCGCACTCCCTGGGGCCGCTATCCCGAGTACCACACCTCCGCCGACGACCCCGACTTCGTGCGCCCCGAACAGCTCGCGGGCGCGCTGCGCGCCTACCTCGAGGTATTGCGCGTCCTCGACCGCAACGCTCGCTACCGCAACCTCTCGCCCAAGGGCGAACCGCAACTCGGCCGCCGCGGCCTCTACGGCGCGGTGGGCGGCGGCGGAGCCCGCGAGCGCGAGCTGGCGATGCTCTGGGTGTTGAACATGTCCGACGGCAACCACGACCTGCTGGCCATCGCCGAGCGCTCGAAGCTGCCGTTCGCGGCGCTGCGCGGAGCGGCCGACAGCCTCCTCGCGGCCGGGCTGCTGGCCGCGGCCTGACGATCGTTGAGCGAGCGCGCCGACGTCGTAATCGTGGGCGGCGGCATCGTCGGCCTGGCCACCGCGCTGAGGCTCTCGGAGCACCGCCTGCGAATCGTCGTGCTCGAGTCGGAGCCCACGATCGCCGCGCACCAGACCGGGCACAACAGCGGTGTCATTCACTCCGGCCTCTACTATCGTCCGGGGTCGCTCAAGGCGCGCACCTGCGTCGCCGGCCGCGATGCGCTGTATCGGCTCTGCGCCGAAGAGGGGATCGCGCACGATCGCTGCGGCAAGCTGGTGGTGGCCTCGACGGCCGATGAGGTGCCGCGGCTCGACGAGCTCGAGCGGCGGGGCGCCGCCAATGCGCTCGGCCAGGTCCAACGGCTGACCGCGGCCGGGATTCGCGAACACGAGCCCGAGGCGATCGGAGTCGCGGCGCTCTGGGTCGAGTCGACGGGCATCGTCGACTTCGCGCAGGTAGCGGCCGCGTACGCGCGGCGGGTGGAGTCGAAAGGCGGAGAGATTCGCCGGCGGTGCCGCTTCGTCGCCTTGCGTTCCGGTGAGCCGGCTCGGGTGGAGACGTCGCAAGGCACGATCGAGACTCGCCATTTGGTGAACTGCGCCGGGCTCGAATCGGATCGCATCGCACGGCGCTGCGGAGTCGACCCCCAGGTGCGCATCGTGCCCTTTCGTGGCGAGTACTTCACGCTGCGGCCGGAGCGGCGATCGTTGGTGCGCAACCTGATCTACCCGGTTCCGGACCCGCGCTTCCCGTTTCTCGGGGTGCACCTCACGCGGCGTATCGACGGGGCGATCGAGGCGGGGCCCAACGCGGTACTGGCGCTGCGCCGCGGCGGCTACGGCCGCTGGCGGATCTCGGCGCGCGACACGGCGGCGACGCTCTTCTATCCGGGCTTCTGGCGATTGGCGCGGCGCTTGTGGCGCACCGGGGCGAGCGAGCTGCGCCGTTCCGGGAGCCGCCGCCTCTTCGCGCGCGACCTGCGCAATCTGGTACCGGCGATCGTCGCCGACGACCTCGCGCCGGGCGGCAACGGAGTGCGCGCCCAGGCCGTCGACCAGCGGGGCAACCTGGTGGACGATTTCGTGATCGTCGAGGCGCCGGGCCAGACTCACGTCGTCAACGCACCTTCGCCCGCCGCGACCGCCTCGCTCGCCATCGGCCAGACGATCGCCGAGCGCGTGCTGCGCGAGCTGCGGTGAGCTCTCGTTCAACGCGCCCGCTGATCGGCCTCTTCCCGGCAGCCGGCCGAGCCCTTCGCCTCGGTGAAAGCGGGCGCAGCAAGGAGATCACCGTCATCGGCAGCTCCCTCGACGCGGGTGGTTCGCCGCGGGCGTTGCTGGTGTGCGAGAACCTGCTGAACGCGCTACGCCTGGCCGGTGCGCAGCGCACGATCGTTCTCCGGCGCGAGGAGAAGGCCGACATCGAGGAGACCCTGGGAGACGGTTCGCGCTTCGGACTCGCGCTCGAGCACCGCATCGTGCCGCCGACCATCAACGTTCCCGAAACTCTCGACTGTGCCGAACCAATTGTGAGAGACGCCGACGTTGCGATCGGATTTCCGGACGTCCTGGCCGACCCGGCGCGAGGGCTCGCCGACGCCGTGAGCCGCCGCCGGGCGAGCGGCGCCGATCTCGTCTTGGCGCTCTACCCGACCGACCGGCCGCAGAAGTGCGACATGGTCGCACTCGACGCGGCGGGCCGCGTGCGCGTCATCGAGATCAAGCCCGAGCGCACGGAGCTCACGCTAACCTGGCTGTTCGCCACCTGGGGACCGCGTTTCACCGGCTTTCTGCACGGCGCGGTGAAGGATGCTCGACAGCCCTCAGGGCGAGAGTTGGCGCTGTCCGACGTTCTCATCAGCGCGATGGCCGCAGGCTTCACCGTGGACGCGGTCGCCTTTCCGGAGGGCTCGCACCTCGACATCGGTACACCGGACGACCTCACCCGGGCCCGTGGGCGGTTTGCTTATCGGCCAAATGGCGAGTAGAATCGGCCAAAGGAGGGCGCACCATGCGCTCTGGCGCCAAGAAGAAAGAACCGCTACCGAAAGACGTCCTCCGGTTCGCGCGCTTCCAGAAGACCGGCAGCCCCGGGCCCCACGCCTACGTGGCGCTCCTGGGCATCGACGAATACGACTCGGCTACCCTGCTCAAGTCGGTCGAAGCCGGGCTTTCGTTCCGGGCCTTCGAGCGCTTCCAGGAGAACGCGGGGCTGTCTCAGACCCAGGCCTCGAACCTGGTCCAGATCGCTGGCCGCACGCTGACCCGGCGGCGCGAGGAAGGCCGGTTGCGCCCCGACGAGTCCGACCGCTTGCTGCGCGCCGGCCGGGTCTTCGGCCGCGCCCTCGATCTCTTCGAGGGCGACCCGGAAGGAGCCCGTCGCTGGCTGTCGCGCCCGCAACCGGCGCTGGGCGGCGCGATTCCGCTCGAGCTTGCCCAATCCGATGTCGGCGCCCGCGAGGTCGAGCTCGCGATCGGACGCATCGAGCACGGGATCGTCGCCTAGTGCCGGTGGCGTGGCGGATCGTCAAGGCCCGCTACGCCGAGCAGGCCTTCGACGGCGAGGGTGCGCGGCTCTACGGCGGCCGGTGGAACTCGCCGGGGGTGCGCATGGTCTACGCCTCCGACTCGATCGCGCTGGCGGCGCTCGAGCTGCTCACCCAGTTGAACGACGCCACTCTGCTGCCCAAGTTCGTGACCATCGCCGCCGATTTCGACGCCAAGCTGGGGAGCGATCTCGAGCGCTCGAAGCTGCCGCGCGATTGGCGCTCGCATCCCGCGCCGCCCGAGCTCCAGCAGCTGGGCGACGCTTGGGTGAAACGGGGCTCCTCCCTGGCGCTGCGAGTGCCGAGCGCGGTGGTGCCGCAGCAATTCAACTGGTTGCTGAATCCCGAACACGCCGAATTCTCGCGACTCGCCATCGGCAAGCCGGAGCCCTTCGAGTTCGATTTGCGGTTACTGCAGGCCCCGCGCTGACGCGCTCAGATTCCGAGAACGATCGGTGCGCCTTCGTCGCCGCGCAGGCACTCGACCCCTGACTCAACACTCAGCTTGCCGACGATCTCGCGCAGCTCGTCGTCGCTGCGGCCCGGGAAGTGATGGACCGGCATCAGCCGCCTCACTCCCGCCTGGCGGGCGAGCGCCGCGACGCGCCCGAGCGGCGAGTGACCGGGACCGTCCGGCTTCTCGGCGTCGGTCTTCCAGACCTCGTGCATCAGGAGATCGACGCCGCGCGCGAGCTCGACCGTTGCCGGATCCGCGGCGGTGTCGGTGGCGTAGGCGAGGACATCGCCGAGCCGCACGCCCATCGAACCGCCGGGATGCTCTTGCCGGCGCAGGCGCACGTCGAACCCGGCGATCTCGGCCCGCTCCTCACGCAGCTCGACGATCTCGAGCGGCATCGGAAACTCCTCGAGCGGCACGCCGCAAAGCGGCGGATTGAGCAGCCGGCCGAGCGCCTCGCGCGGCCCGCTGTCGCTCAGCGGCGGCGCCGGGCCCCAGATGCGGAGCGGGCGGTTCCGCCAGGCGCCGATCAGGTACACCAATCCGACGACGTGGTCGAGGTGGTAGTGGGTGAGCAAGACCTCGAGCCGCGAATAGGGGCGCAGAAGCTCGCGCACCGCGGGCTCGAGAAAGCGCGCGACGCCGGTACCGGCATCGAGGAGGAGCGCGTGCTCGGGACCGAGCACGAGAAAGCTCATGGTGTGCCGGCCACCGCTCGGGATGTAGCCGTTGGTGCCGAGCGGCACCAGGCGAAGTCCTTGGCTCACCGGCCGATCAGCGCGACGCGGCAGCCGCGACCCAGTGCAGACCGCCGTCCAGCCGTCCTTGCCGTTGCAGCTCCTGGATCCACTGCAAACGCTTGTAGCGCGGACCGTCGAACTCTTCCTTGGTCAGGCCGACCGCACGGTACGCGTCGTAGAGCTCGCGCGCGCCGCGGCGCGCGTCCCATTGCGGCGCCCACTCTGGCAGCAAGCGGTCGAGCTTCGAGCAATCGACGCGGTAGTTCCGTTGGTCGGGGCCGGCGCCCTCGGCGATCTCGACCACCGTCCCGGGCACGGTCTCGGCGACGATCTGCGCCAGGTCGCGGATGCGGTAGTTCTCTGCCGTGCGGCCGACGTTGAAAGCCTGGCGGTGGACCCGCTCGCGCGGCGCCTCGAGCGATCGCCGCGAAGGCGCGCGAGATGTCCTCGATGTGGACGATCGGACGCCACGGCGTGCCGTCGGAGAGCAGACGGACGCGGCCGGTGGTGTGCGCCCAGGCGACCAGGTTGTTGAGCACCAGGTCGAGGCGCAGCCGCGAGCGACACGCCGTAGGCGGTGGCGTTGCGCAGCGAGGTCGGGCGAGAAGGCGTCGTCGGCGAGGCGATCGAGCTCATCTTCGAAGCGCACTTTGGACACCGCGTACGGCGTGACCGGATTGAACGCCGCATTCTCGTCGAGCGGCGTCGTCGCCCGCGGCGCCGTAGTTGGAGCACGAGGAGGAGAAGAGGAAGCGCTCGACGCCGGCCTCCTTCGCCAGCCGCGCCAGACGCACCGAGCCCGACTCGTTGATGTCGTACGGTCAGACGCGGATCGAGGTCGCCGAGCGGATCGTTGGACAGCCCGGCAAGGTGGACGACCGCGTCGAAGCCCTCGAGATCGCTCGGCTCGAGCTCGCGCAGGTCGCGTCGCACCGTGCGGATGCGCCGCAGCCGCGAGTCGTCGCCGAAGCTCGCTTCCGCGAAGAGTCCGCAGTCGAGACCCACGACCTCGTGCCCGCGCGTCCTCGAGAAAGGGCGCCAGCAGGGCGCCGATGTAGCCCTCGTGGCCGGTCACCAGGACCCGCACGTCAGTCCCGCGACCATACCCGCCAGGGCGGCGAGCCGGTCTTCCACATCTCGTTGAGATGCAGGTAGTCGCGATAGGTGTCCATCGGGTGCCAGAAGCCTTCGTGCAGGAAGACCGAGAGCTGGCCGTCGCGGGCCAGGTTCTGCAGCGGCTTGCGCTCGAGGAAGAGCTGCGGGTCGTCGTCCAGGTAGTCGAAGATCCGGCGGTCGAAGACGAAGAACCCGCCCGAGACCACGCCTTCGGCCGACCGTCGGCTTCTCGGCGAACTCGACGACCCGCGTGCCGTCGACCGTCAGCTCGCCGTAGCGCGACGTCGGATGCACGCCGGTCACCGTGGCGATCCGGCCCTCGCGGCGGTGGAAGTCGAGCAGCGCGTCGAGGTCGACGTCCGAACCGCGTCGCCGTAGGTGAAGCAGAAGGTCTCGGCGTCGACGTAGTCGCGCACGCGCTAGAGCCGCGCCCCGGTGGCGCTGTCCTCGCCGGTCTCGGCGCAGGTGACCCGCCAGCGCTCGCTCGCCGCGATCGGTTGTGGAAGCGACCTGGCTCCGCTCGTCCATGGCGACGGTGAAGTCGCCGCAGCATCTCGTGGTAGCGCGAGGAAGTACTGCTTGATCACCCAGCCCTTGTAGCCGAGGCAGAGCACGAAGCGCTCGAAGCCGTGGTGGCCGTAGAGCTTCATGATGTGCCAGAGGATCGGCTTGCCGCCGATCTCGACCATCGGCTTGGGCCGGTGCTCGGTCTCCTCGCGCAGCCGGGTGCCCTGGCCGCCGCAGAGGATGACAACCGGCATCTCGGCCTTGGGGGGCAGCGACTTGCTCATCGTTCGAGGAGCCGCAGAGGAGCGGCGGCGGGATGGTATCACTCAGTCCTCGAGCCCGGTGGGGCCCAGCCCTCGACAAACGCCCGTGGGCTCAGCACGCGGCCCCGCGTACCGCGTCTCAGCAGGAGGGCGTCGCCGGTGACCAAGACGGCTTCTGGCCTGGCCGCTAGGAGGTCCCAGAGGTGGGAATCTCCGGCATCCGGAGCCGATCGCCTAGAGCGCGGAGGCTCCACGACCATGCCGTCGCGCGCAAAACGCAACAGCAGGACATCGACCTGCTCGGGGTTCAAGCCGTGCAGGGCCGCGATCGGGCGGCGCAGCAGAACTTGACGATACTCGGCCATGAGGGCAGTCGACACCACGAAAGGGATCGCCGCGTCCAGCATCGCGTCGACGATTTGTGCCGGCGGCGTCAATGGATCGGACCCGATCAACCCAGAGACAACCACATTCGTGTCGATGACTGCCGAACGCCGGCTCACCGCCGCCGGGCCGCCCGCGTCTCGCGCACGGCCAAGTCCATCGCGGCACGCTCGCTCAGCCCGGAGCTGGCCCGAGCCTTGGCGACCAGCTCGCCGGCATCGTCTTCCGGCTTGATGCCGTAAAACGCCAGACTCTCGGCGATCAAACCACCGATCGTGGTCCGCCGGCGGGCGGCGGCCTCTTTCAGCGCTGCTTGCAGCTCATCAGTGAGGGTGATGGTCAAACGTGCCATAGTGCGTTCTCACTTTCGCACCAAAGCATACCATGACCGAGCGCGTGATACCTTCCCTGGCCGCATGCCGCTCCCCTACGAGATCGAGATTTCCAAGGGGGTGCCACGCGCCAAAGAGTGGGTGAAACGGGCGATCTCGTGGAGCGCCCTGGCGCTCGGGACGGTCATCCGGGTGGACACGCGCGAACCGGCGATCGCCTTTACCTTCGACGACGGTCCGCACCCGGAAGACACGCCGCGGGTGCTCGACATCCTCGGCCGGCATGGGGCGCGCGCGACGTTCTTCATGGTGGGAGAGAGCGCCGCGGCGCATCCGGGGCTGGTGGCCGAGATGGCGGCCGCGGGCCATGCGGTGGCGAATCATGGCTGGGATCACACCTCTTTCCGGCTGCTCGACTCGGCGGCACGGAAGGCGCAGATTCGCGACACCGCGGAGGCGCTGGCCCCGCATGGCGTGGCGTTGTTCCGTCCTCCCTACGGCGAACAGAGTCTCGGCTCCAGAATCGACGCCGGCAACGCCGGCCAGCGCGTCGTCGGCTTCGACGTCGTCGCCGAGGATTGGCGCGATGACCCCGCGGAGCGCATCGTGTCGCGAGTCATGCGCCGCCTGCGCCGCGGTTCGATCGTGGTCTTCCACGACACGCTCTACACCGCCACCGATCACCGCTTTCGCGATCGGCGGCCGCTGCACTCCGCACTCGAAGGATTGCTCGGGGAGTTGAGCGGCGAGTTCCGCTTCGTCAACGTGCCCGAGCTGCTGCGGCTCGGGCGCCCCGTCCTGGGGCATCACTACCACCGGCTCCCGGACAGCTACCGGCGCCAGCTCGCATGAATCCGCTGCGGCGGCTATACCGCGGCGCCCGGCGCGGCGCCATCGAACTGCTCAACCGGATGGGCTGGATCGTCGCCCGCACGTCGGATTTCTATTCGCCATTGCGCCCGGTCGGCGAACTGCGGCGCCACGCCAGCCGCTGGCACCGCCCGAGCGCGCTGCGCGGCGTCCACTACGACCTCGACGCCATCGAGAGGAAACTGGCCGACCTCTGCGCTCGCTTCGGCGCCGAGTACGCAGCCCTCCCTCCCTATGAGGAGATCCTGCGCCGCAATCACGGGCGGGGCTTCACGCGCGTGGACGCGCAAGTCCTCTACATGATGCTGCGCGACCTGAAGCCGGCGCGGTATCTCGAGGTCGGCTCCGGGATGTCGACCTACTACACACATCTCGCCGCCGCGAGGAATGCTGGCGAGGGACGCCCGATGGCGATCACCGTCATCGACCCCTTTGCCTCGGAGGTGGTGCGCGGGCTGCCGGGCGTCGAGGTGCGCAAGGAGGAGGCGCAGAACATCCCGGTCGATGTTTTCGCCGCGCTCGGCGATGGCGATGTGCTGTTCATCGACTCGACCCACATCGTGCGGGTCGACGGCGAAGTGCCGTATCTGGTGCTCGAAGTCCTGCCGGCCCTCGCCAAGGGCGTGTGGGCGCACGTCCACGACGTCCACCTGCCCTATAACGTGCCGATCGATCCTGCGGGCTACGTCTACAACCGCAATTGGCCCTTGCTGTATACCGAGCCGATGCTGCTGCAGGCGTTCCTGGCGTTCAATCCGCGCGTCGAGATCGCGCTCTCGACGCCCCTGCTTCGGCACTTCCGCGAAGAGGCTCTGCGACGGTTGTTGCCCGATTACCGGCCACTCGGCGGCGAGGCCTTCGACACGCACCACGGCTCGCTGTGGCTGCGCTGGCTTGCCGGGCCGAGCGACTAGCGCGGCAGGATTTCGATCGCCGCCGTCGAGCGCACGCGGCTGCCGCTCGGGACGTCTTGCATCACCACCGCGTTCGGGCCGACGGCGACATCATCGCCGAGCGTGATCCTGCCGATCAGCTTGCAACCCGCCGAGAGGAACACGCGGTCGCCCACCACGGGCATTTCCGTCACCCGCCCCTGGCTCGGTGAGCCAAGGGTTACCTGGTGCAGCAGAATCGCGTCGGCGCCGATCCTGACGAAGGCGCCGACCACGATGCCGACGCCGTGCGAGATCCGCAGGCCGGGACCGATGTCGGCCGACGGGCTGATGTCGACACCGGTCGAGAAGATGTTGTAGCGCGCGATCCAGGGCGGCAGGATCGGAATTCCCCAGCGCTTCAAGGCGGCTGCGAGGCGATGCAGCACCACAGCTTGAAAGCCATTGTCGAAAAGCAGCGCCTCGATCACGTAGTACACCAGCGAACGGTCGCCTTTTTCTTGCAGCCGGCGGGCGTCGGCGCTCAGGTGGTCGAACATGGCGTTCCCTCCCAGCGCGGCGGATCGGGCATCGGGACCTTGAAGCCCTCGCGGTAGCCGCGGATCTTGGCCAGCGCGGCAGCGTGATTGCCTTTCAGCAGCTCGCGCCCGAAGGCGAGAGGGACGGCGAGGATCATCATCGAGATGGCTCGCGCGCGCTGCAGCGGAGTCGCGAAGCGACGCACGAAGAGCGCGGTCGAGCGCGCGCTGTGGAAAGTCTTGGCCGGCACGTAGCCACCGGTCGAGGTGGAGACCATGTGGTAGAGCTTCGCTCGATGAGCGTAGCGAACACGCCAGCCGGCGTTGCGTGCGCGCAGACTGAAGTCGGCGTCCTCGAAGCACAGCTGATAGCTGGGATCCCAGAGACCGATCTCTTCGAACACCGCGCGCTTCACCAGCATGGCGCAGCCATTGACGTATTCGACGTCGGCGTCGACGTCGAACTGTCCCTGGTCGACCAGACCCATGCCGCGCTCGCTGGTCACCGCCTCGGCGAAGCGCAGGCGGCCACCGGCGGACCAGATCGTGTCGCGCTGCCAGTAGTAGTAGGCCTTGGGGCCCACCAACCCGATCTTGGAGCCCGATTCGGCGACCTCGACCAGCTGGCGCACGAAATCCGGCGCCACCTCGATGTCATTGTTGAGCATCAGCGCGTAGTCGTAGCCGTGCTCGAGGGCCCAGCGAAACCCGAGATTGCCGCCGCCGGAGGGCCCGAGGTTCTGTTCGGTGCGCACCACCGCGACGCCGGGAAAAGCGTCGCGGACCGCGGCTTCCGAGCCGTCGCTCGAGCCGTTGTCGACGACCACCACGTCGCACGCCGGATAGTCCTGACGGGTGAGGCTGGCGAGAGCCTGCAGAGTGACGTCGCGGCCGTTGTAGTTGAGGACGATGGCCGCGACTCGCGGCGCTGTGCCCCCAGCCGTATTGGGGGGATTGCTGGCGTCGCTCACGCGCCCGCCTCCGCCCAGGCGTGGAAGACCAGCAGGCGCCACAGCGCCTTCTCGTGCGTGGCGCGGCCGGCGCGATGGTCGTCGAAGCGGCGCAACGACTCGGCACGGTCGAAGAAGCTCCAGGTCACGCTGCGCTGGTCGGCGAGCGCGCGCTCGAGGTGCGGCGCGAGCTCGTTGCGCAGCCAGCGGCCCAACGGCACCGCGAAGCCCTGCTTCGGACGATCGAGCAGCGCCGCCGGCACGTAGCGGTAGGCGAGCTTGCGCAGCAACCGCTTCTGGCGGCGGCCGTTCAACTGGCGCTCGGGTGGCATGCGCAGCGCCAGGCGCAACACTTCCTGATCGAGCAAGGGTGCCCGCACTTCGAGCGCGTGGCGCATCGCGGCGCGGTCGGCCTTCACCAGCACCTGGTCGGGCAGATAGTTGCCGAGGTCGGTCATCTGGCAGCGGCGCAGGAAAGAGAGCCGCTCGCCGCGATGGAAGTCCGCCCACGCCTCCTGCTCCTCCGACGGGCCGAGAGCGGTCCGCACCTCGGGTGCCAGCAGGTCGAGGAATTCCGGCGCCCAGCCGTGGGCGTGGTGGTAGAGATCGAACTCGCGGTGCGCGACGCGCTCGAGCGCCCGGCGAGCGAAGGTGCCGCGGCGCAGACCCCCGGACACCGTGCGCGCGAGGGCGCGGCCCGGCGGCGTCAGCGCGGAACTCAGCCGCTCGAGGGTCTGGCTCTCCGCGTAGCGCTTGTAGCCCACGAAGAGCTCGTCGCCACCGTCGCCGGACAGCGCGACGGTGACGTGCCGGCGCGTCATCTTCGCCACGTACCAGGTGGGTATCGCCGAAGGATCCGCGAACGGCTCGTCGAACGTCGCGACGAGCTCCGGCAGCATCGCGGCCGCATCCGGGGTCACGAACTCGGTCTGGTGATCGGTGCCGAGGTGGTCGGCCACGGCTTGCGCGTGGCGGGACTCGTCCCAGCCGGTCTCGCGAAAACCGATACAGAAGGTCTTCACCTTGCCCGGCGCCAGGCGCGCCATGTGCGCCACCACCAGGCTCGAATCGATGCCCCCGGAGAGGAAGGCGCCGAGCGGAACGTCGGCGATGAGGCGCAGACGCACCGCCTCGGCGATCTCGCGGTCCACCGCGTCGAGCCATTCGCGCTCGTCGGCGCGCGATTCGAGCTTCGGGTCCGGCTGCGGGTCGGGCGTGAAGTAGCGCTCGATGCGCGGCGAGATCCGCTCGGCGCGGGTGTCGATCACCATCATCTCGCCGGGGTCGAGCCGGCGGATGCCGGAGTAGATGGTGCGCGGCCCGGCGACGTTGCCGTAGACCATGTACTCGCCGGCGGCGCGCAGATCGTGCTGCCCGGAGACCCACGGCACGTGGCGCAGCGCCTTGATCTCGGAGCCGAACGCGAAGCGGCCGTCGGCGAGCGCGTAGTGCATCGGCTTCTTGCCCAGCCGGTCCCGGGCCAGGAGCAGCACGCCGCGGCGCCGATCGACCAGCGCCAGCGCGAACATGCCGCGCAGCCGCTGGATCACACCTTCGCCCCATTCTTCCCAGCCGTAGACGATGGTTTCGGTGTCGGCGCGGGTGGCGAACCGGTATCCGCGCGCCTCGAGCTCGTCGCGCAGCGCCTGGAAGTTGTAGATCTCGCCGTTCAGGATGACGCCGACGGTCTTTTCCTCGTTCCACAGCGGCTGGTTGGCGATCTCCCGCGTATCGATGACCGCCAGTCGGCGGTGCCCGATCCCGACGTTCTGATCGGAGAACACACCATGCGCATCGGGCCCCCGATGCGCGACGGCGCGGGTCATGCGCTCGAGCAGCTCGAAGTCGAGCCGCTCACCCGGCCGCAGGACGAGTCCGGCGATGCCGCACACGGCTCAGGCGCTCCCCGCCGCGGCCGCCGCGCGCTCGAGCAGTACCTGCCAGCGCGGCAGCACGGCCTCGAGAGCGAATAGCCGATGTGCCCGCTGGCGCGCCGCCGCGGCCATCGCCGAGCGCCGGGGCGCGTCGCGCAGCAGCGTCACCAGGGCGCGAGCCAGCGCCGCGTCATCGCCGAGCCCGGTCAACAGGCCGGTTTCACCGTCGGCCAGGACTTCGTCGACACCGTGCGGCGCGCGCGTGGCGACCGCCGGCAGTCCGAGCCCCTGGGCCTCGATGAGGGCGTTCGGCAGGCCTTCGTAGTCGCTGGTCATGAAGAAGAGATCGCTCTCGCGCATGAGCGCAAACGGCTGCTCGACGAAACCGCGCAAGTCGACGCGAGCCACCACGCCGCGCTCCCTGATCCGCCGCTCGACCGACGCGCGCAGCGGACCCTCGCCACAGAGAACCAGCCGCGAGTTCACCTGCGGCGCCACCCGACTGAAAGTGTCGATCGCCAGGTCCGGGCGTTTCTGCTCCACCAGGCGTCCCATCCAGAGGATCCGGGGCTGTGCCCCCAACAGTATTGGGGGCTCGCCGCGGCGTTTCTCATCGGCGGGTCCCGACTCGGCGTCGAGTCGCGCGAAATCGGTCGGGTTGGGCAGCTGCTCGAGGCGCGCGCCGAGCTCAGGATAACACCGCGCAAACGCGCTCCTGGCTCCCTCCGAGTTGCACACCACGGCCGCGGCGCGCCGATAGAGCCGCCGCGCCACTCGGCGCTGCAAGGCAGGCTCGCCGATTCCGGGCGCGTTGCCGATACGCGCCACCCAGGCCGGCGGACGATCGAGGCCGCGCAGGGCAAAGCCGGTGAGCGCGTTGGTCGACAACACATTCGACAGCACGACCTGGGGACGCGTGGTGGCGATCAGCCGGCGCAAGCGGCGGGCAGTGCGCGGCAGGCTGAGCAGGCCGCGGTAGCCGAGCGCCGACACCACCACGTCGTCGGGCACCGGATAGCCGCGCCGCGCGGTCGCCGCCGCCACCGCGGGCAGGAAACGAGCCCGATCCAGGTGGGTGGCGAGAGTGCTCACGAATCGCTCTGCGCCTCCGCCGGAGAGCGAATGAGTCACCAACAGGAGGCGGAGCGGCATCGAGGACGTGGCGCTCAAGAGGATGGCGCCGGAGCCACGACCTCGACCTCGACGCGGCAGACCGATCCCGCGTCCCTCTCGGAGAACCAGGCCACGCGTTCGAATACCGGATCGAGCTCGAGGATGTAACGGCCGGGCGTTTTGGGGGCCTCGATGCGCTGTGTACGTTCCAGCAAGGCGCCAGGAGCCACCGCTTCGCCGATCTCGGTGCGCTCGCCGTCCCAAACGACGCGTTCGCCGGCCGGCGTTTTCCAGTGAAAGGCGAGCCGCACCCGGGCGCCGCTCTCGGCCGGCCAGGGCTCACGGCTGGCGTTACGCAAGGCGATGGGCATCGAAAAGACCGCCCCGGCCTCGACCGTGGCGGGCGCCACGCAACTCTCCCAGCGGGCTGCGAAAACGTCGCGCGCCAGGGTTCCGGCCTCCCCCATCCAGGAGATCGCGGCGCCGACCGGGAAATCCTCCTGCCACGAACGCTGGTCGGAGAAGTACGGGCAGTCGCTGGGCGGAGCCTCGCGCGTCCAGATCCGGTTGCGGCCGTCGATCGAGCGCACGTCGAGGCGGTAGTTGTAGAACGTCGCGCCGCCCCGCCGGCGCACCCGCGTGGGCTCGCCGGGGCGCAGCGTTACGCGCTGCGTCGCGCCCTCCGCGGGCACATCGCCGAACTCCAGCGCCTCGCGCGCATCGCCCATCTCGAGCTCGATGCGATTCCCGGGCGCCAGGCTGCGCACGTCGAGGACCATGGAGTCGATCGGCTGCGCGCCGATCCACCACAGCTCGACGGTGTCCGCAGCGCGGGTCCACAGCTCCTCGCCCTGGGGAAGGAACGCGTCGCGGCGGCCCATGACGGTGCGGCCGCCGAGCGGGATCTTGAGGTAGCCCGGCAGCTCGCGCAGCGAGAGCTCGAGCGGGAACCGGCGCAGCGGCGTGTTGCGCACGTGGGACTGGAGCGTCGGCTCGGGACCCAGCGGCGCGAAGGGCGTGAAGAAGGTCTGCCCGAGGAACAGCGCGCCGGCGAGGAAACCGCCCAGGGTCGAGGAGAAGTCCAAGCGCGTCACCAGGAAGAGAAACGCGGGCACCACGTTGACGAAGTAGCGATTGCCGATGAAGCCGCCGCCGCCTTGCCAGTTGTGGGAGATGAAGGCGAGCGAGAACAACGCTACCGCCGCCAGCGAGGCGAGCAGCAGACCGCGCGCGCGATCGCGCTCGCGCCACAGGTAGAGCAGCGACGCGATCGCCGCCAAGGGGAAGTACAGCAGGAAGCCGGTGTGCCGTCCCCAGAGAAAGTAGCCGAGGTTCTCGCGCAGCAGCGGCCAGTCGATCGAGCGCTGGGCGAAGATCCAGCTCCAGGCGCCGCCGGTGGGCCGCTCGGCGGTCTTGAGCACCGCCGGCGGCGCCTCCTGGCCCGGCGCCACGGCGAGCGGCGCGATCGGCATCTTCCCCGGCTCGCAGACTTCGACGCCCTGACGGGTGGCGCCGAGGTAGGGCGTCGGATGTCCGGTGAGCAGCACGGCGCCGCCGACGATCGCCGCCATCGCCAGCCCCGCGCCGGCGAGCCAGGCGGCAGCGGCCAGCAAGCTGCGGCGGGCGAAGACGACGATCAAGGGCAGCGCCAGCGCCGCGATCATCGGCTTGTTGTAAACCGCCGGCATCAGCGCGGCGCCGGAAAGCGCCGCCAGGAAAAGGCCGCGCCTGCCGCTGGCCTCGAACTCACGGAAACCGAGATAGGTCGCGACGGCGACGCACGCCATGTTGAAGACTTCCGGCTGGAGCCAGAACGCGTAGGCCCAGCCCGCCGAGAGCAGCGCAAAGCCGCTGGAGAACAATGCCGCCAACCAGCCCTCGTTCCAGCGCGCGAGGTAGTCCGCGCCGAGCCAGATCATCCCCACGGTGAGCAGCAGGTTGAACAACAACATGCCGTTGGCGCCCCACAGCCCGGCGAAGGGCGCGGCGAAGAGCGAATAGATGTAGGGCTTGCCGTACGAGGCCGTGTGCCAGCCGTCGTCGGACATCAGGATGAGGTTCTGCACCGGCCGGTAAGGGAACTCGCGAAAGACGCGGTCGAAATCGCGCACTTCGGCGCGCAGGTCGTGATCCTCCGCCAGCGACAACGCCATCAGGTAGTACGCCGCCTCGTCGGCCTTGAGGGTCAACGGCACGCCGGGCTTCGCCAACGGCAATGGAAGGACGACGAGAAAGACGGAGACCGCGAGGAGCGTGAGTACGACCGGGCGGCGCACGAGACCGCAAGTCTAACAGGGGCCTCGTGTTATCCTTCGCCGGCTCCGAGTGCAACCGCCTTCCGACTCCGATCCCCTGGATTTCCGAGGAAAAAGTATCCTGTCCCCCGTGATCCGTCAGGTGGCCGTCGGGTGTGCGTTGGTGGCTCTCGCCACCGCGGGCGTGGGGTGCAAACCCAGGCGCCCCCAGGCAGAGGTGAAGCGGGTCTTCTTCATCACCGTCGACACGCTGCGCGCCGATCATCTCGGTTTCTACGGTTACCGCCGGCCGACGTCGCCCTACCTCGATCAGCTCGCCGCGCGCAGCGTGGTCTTCGATTGGCCGGTCGCGCAGTGGCCGAAGACCGGGCCCTCGTTCGCCTCGATCTTCACCGGCCAGTACCCCCACACCACCGGGCTCACCCACCAGGCCGCGGTGAGCATTCCCGAGGGCTATCTGACGCTGCCGCAGTTTCTCCAGCACCAGGGCTACTCGACCGTGGCGGTGAACTCCAACGGCGTGCTCAATACCGATCTCGGCTGGCATCGCGGCTTCGACGAATACCTCGAGACGCGCACCCATTTCCCGCAGGCGAGCGCCTCCGAGCAGGACTACCGCAACACCATGAACGCGCGGCGGGTCAATGAGCTGGCGCTGCCTCTGCTCGAGAAGCACCGCGGCGACGAGCGGCTCTTCGCGTGGATTCATTACTGCGATCCGCACACCCCCTACCTGCTGCCGCCGGGGTTCGAGAATCCCTTTCTGAACGACCCCGCCGTCGACGACGCCACGCCGGTCGACTTCACCACCGGCGAGGGCGCGCAGATCGGCGACCATACGCAGCTCGGGTTCTACGTCGCGCAGTACGACGCCAATGTCCTGGTGGTCGACCAGGCGATCGCCGAGCTGATGGGCAAGCTCGAGGCGCTGCGCCTGCTCGATGACGCGCTGGTGATCGTCACCGCCGATCACGGCGAGAGCCTCGGCGAGCACGGCTACTTCCTCGGCCACGGCAGATTGCCCTACAACCCGACGGCACGGGTGCCGCTGGTTGTCTGGAGACAAGGCATCCAGCCAGCGCGGGTCGGCCAGCCGGTGGAGCTGTTGGATCTCTATCCGACCCTGCGCGAGATGGTGGCGCCGCAAAAGCAGATCGCCGGTTTGGAAGGCAACAGCCTGGTCCAGCTCCTCGAACGACGAAGGCCCCCGCAGGGCGAGTTCCGCTATGCCTACTCGGCCGCCGGCGGCGGCTCCCCACTAACGCACTTCCGCACCGTGCAGGACGAGCGCTGGAAGCTGGTCTTCCATCCGCCGCTGCCGACCAAGAAGGGCGAACGGCCGGCGCTCTGGGAGCTCTACGACCTCGCCGCCGACCCGCTGGAGACGCGCAATCTCTTCCACGAGGACGACTCTCAAGTCCGACGCCTCAACGTCAGCTTGCGCGAGTGGATGGGCGATCGCCTGTGGATCCGGCCACCGAAGGGTTTCGTACAAGCCCACAGCGAGGAGACGCTCAAAGCGCTCAAGGCGCTCGGGTACATCCGCTAGATGCCACGGAGCTCGCGATCCAGGGTGCGCGACGTCGGGGCGATCGCCGCCACAGCGGTCCTGGTCGCGCTCTGGTTGCTCACCATCACCCATCACGGTTTGCCGCGGCGCCTGAACCAGCTGGCGCTCGCCGCCGCGGTGGTGTTCGGAGCGTGGTGGGGTCTCCACCTGGTCGCCCGCCTCTGGAGCGGCGAGTTGTTGGATCGGTCCGCCGGCCGCTGGCTGCTCCTCACCACCGCGGTCGCGCTGGTCGTCCAGGCCATTGGCCTCGGCCACGAGATCGGCGGCCGCTACTTCGGCGACGAGGGTTGGTTCCTCGCCGAGGCCCAACGCATCAACAGCGAGCGACCGCTGCGGCCGTGGTTCGTCTATCCCCACTTTCTCTTCTACTGGGACGCCTTCGCGCTGTGGCTCGCCGATCTCTGTGGACCGTTGGTGCCTGTCCTGGCGCGCCGCGTCTGGGGAGTCGAGGGCCATCTGAACGTGGCCGCGCTGGTGAGCCGCGGCGCCTCGGCCCTCCTCGCGGCGCTCGCCACGGTGCCGACTTTTCTCGCCGCCCGGCGGCTCATGCTCGATCCCGGCGAGACTCGCGATCGGGACGGCGCAGCGGCGCGAGCCGGCCTCGCGGCGGCGCTCCTGCTCGCTCTGTCACCGACCATGGTCGAGGTCGGCCATCTCAACCTCGCCGACGTTCCGGCGGCGTTCTGGAGCGCTTGCGCCGCCTACGGCGTTGCCCTTCTGATCGACCGCGAGACGACGCGCCGCTACCTGCTGACCGGCGCCGCGGCCGGGCTCGCCGCGGTGAGTAAGTACCCGGCCGGAATGGTGGCCGTCGCCCTCGCCGCCGTGTGGCTGCGTGGCGTGGTGACGCGGCGACGCCTGAACGCCGGTCTGCTCTGGGCGGGGATGGCGGCGATCGCGGCCTTCGTGGTCGCCATGCCGTCGATCCTGCGCTGGCCGAGCGTCGCTTTCACCGGCGGCGAGGGCCGACCCGACATTCTCTTCGGCCTGCGGCTCTACGAGGAGGCGCGCTGGCACGGCGTGGTGCGCGCCAGCAACGCTCTTTACTACCTGCGCGAGTTCGCCCACGCCTTCGGCTGGCCGGCGATCGCGCTCGGCGTCTGCGGTGTGGCGACGCTACCCGGCGCGGCGCGGCGGCGGTTCGGTTGGATGCTGCCGTTTCCGCTCCTCCACCTGGTGCTTCTTCTCGCCATGGCCGTCGCGGTGCGGCGCAATCTCATGCCGGTGCTGCCCTTCATCGCCGCCGTCCTCGGCTGCGGACTGGCCGCGCTCTACGACTGGTGCTCGGCGCGCTGGCGCCGGCCCGCGGCGGCCATCGCACTGTCTGCCGTCTTTGTCCTGCCGGCCGCCACGACCGGCCTGCTGCTCGCTCGCCAGAGCGTGCCGACGACCCGCGACGCGGCGGCGGCGTGGCTGCGAGAAAACCTGCCGCCCGGCTCGTTTCTGGTGCAGGAGCAGTACACGCCGATCGTCGGTCCCGAGGAGATCTTCCCCGCCCGCCGGCCGCGCTTCGTCGCCCGGCTCGAGCTCGCCGTGCTGCGCGATCCCGGTCATGACTACGTGCTGGTATCGAGCGAGGCATATCAGCGCTTCTTCGCCCAAGACAATCTCGAAAAGCTCGCCAATGACGCCACCGCCGCCCGCTATCGCGAGATCTTCGACACCTGGCCGCTGGTGCGCGAGTGGTCGCCGGGAAAACTGCAGGCCGGGCCGACGATTCGCCTCTACCGCGTCGACCCTGAGCCCGGTGACTTCGTCACCTCGCGCCACTGGACTGCGGCCGAGGCGTTGACCAGCGATCCGGCGATGAAGACGGGCAGCGACATCTCGTTCACCGCAGGCGGACAGTGGGCGGTGTTCAAGGCCGACCTCGCGTCGGGGACGTATCGTCTGCTCGCGGAGGGACGCCCGGCGGGACGGCTGCGCCTGCGAACTCGCGAAGAGGAAACGGAAACGACGACCGAGATCGCGGCGGGTGAAGCCACCGTCACGGTGCCACGCGACGCCCGCGTCTTCCTCTACCTCGAGCTCCAGCCGGGCAGCCGCTGCAGCGGCCTGAGCGTCACCCGCAACTGAAGCTCAGTTGGCGCTACTCGTCCAAGGGGTGAAGCGCACGACCCGCACCTCGATCCCTGCCGGCCGGACTTCGGGCGGCGCCACCAGGTAGACCTCACGCAGCCCGGCGGGCAGGCGAGTCCGCGGCGACATGAGCCGAGCCTTCCTGGGCCGTATGCCGGCCTTGGGAAGCAGGAGCGTTTCCTCACCCACGCGCAGCTCACGCAACCGGCTCTCGCCGCGCGGCACAAGGATCTCGAAGCTCACCACGTCGCCCGGCGCGAGGTCAGCGGGCAGCTCGAGACGCAGTCCTTTCGCGCTGCGGGTCGGGACGAGCGCAGGTTCGTCCGGACGCACGTCCTGGCGCCAGGGGTGGTCGACCAAAACGACGGCGTCGCCTTGCGTCACCCAGAATCGCGACGCGAAGATGCGCTCGTTCTCGATCGCCGCCAGACGCCGCGCCGCGAAGCTGCCGGGGATTTCCGTTTCGCGCTCGGCGAACAGCTCGGCATCCGAGAGCTCCAGCGTGCGCTCGAACGACGGCTCGAGCGGGCCGCGCAGGGTGACCGCGACGTCTCGGCCCTCGACCAGTCTCAGCCGCTGCGGCTCGAAAAACGAGTAGGCGACCTGACGGTGAGCAAGCGGGCGAAGCGTCTCAGCGAGGTGTTTCCAGGCGACATCCCAGTTCGAGGGAATCACGGTCCGGTAAGCCTGGAGAGAAGGCTTCGCCAGCAGCGCCAGACCGATCACCGACCACAGCGAGACGGCGAGCACCGGCCGACGCAAAACCGCCCAGCGCGCCGTGGCGCGATCCCAACAGAGAATCGCCGCCCAGGCCGCGACCAGGGAAGAAAACGGCGCCACGGAAAGGAAGTTCTGGCCCCGAAACAACGTCGTGCCCGCGCCGTGGAGCAGCGAATAGCCGACGATCTGGGCCACCAGGATGAACGATCCCAGGCGGCGCTGGCGATCCTCGGCGGCCGAAAAGGCCAGCCGTGTCATGCCAACCACGCCGAGCAGCAAGAACAGAAACACCGGCCAGGTATGGTGGTCCCAGAGGTACTCGATCTGGCGCCAGAAGACGTATGCGTGCCCGCTATCTTCCTCTGCGGCGCGCACCCCGTAGTCGCGTTGCAGCCGCGCCACGTGGCGCATGATCAGGAGCAGAAATGGATTGAAGGCCACGAACGTGGCTACCGAGACCGCGGCACTGAACATCAAGCGCAGCCAGAGATCGAGCCGGCGCCAGCCGAGAAAGAGCACCGCTGCTATCGCCGGCAGCGCCGCCGAGCCGCCGGTCAGCTTGGAGGAGAGGGCGCAGCCAATCGCCACGCCGATCCAAGCGAAGCGCTTCCACGATGGATCGCGCGCTACGCCCACGGTGATGTACGCCGCGATCAAGGTGAACAGCATCACCAGGGTGTCCGGCTTGAACTCGCCCGAGGACGTTAGGTGTCGCTGAAACGCTCCCAGGAGCGCCGCGCCGAGCAAGCCGACCCGCTCGTCGTAGAGCCGCCGGCCGAGCAGGAACACGACGAACATCGCGACGATCGAATAGAGCGCCACCACCCAGCGGCTGAGAACGTAGGCCGTCGGCGTCCAGAGGTATTCCGAGCCGGTGTCGCGAACCGCGAAGACCTCGGCACCGGTCAGGCGATAGACCTGCTCGCTTGCCGCCAGCACGGCACCTTGCGGCAAGTAGGAGAGCGCGAGGTAGTAGGCCTGCTTGGGCCGCCACTCGCCGTCCAGCAACCGGCTCAGGTTGACCAGGCTGTAACGCTCGTCGAACTGGCGGTTGGCGTCGGGCTGCCAGGCGGCGTGCCAGAGCCGCAACGCCAGGCTGAACGCCAGCAGGCCCCAGAGCAGGGCCCACCACAGGCGGCGGCGCGAAGTCCAGGGTTTGCTCGGGGTGATCATCGCGCTACTTGAGGTAACCGAGCGCCTTGAGCTCGCGAATGAGCTGAGGATCCAGCGTCACCTGCTCGGTGGCCGCCTGCCGGCGGGCCTCCGCAATCCCTGCTGCCATGCGCGCGAGCACCGGCTCTTCGGCGAGCCCGGTGCCGGCGACGTTTCGCGTCTCGCCGGGATCCGTGGCGAGATCGTAGAGCTCGTCCGGCTGGCCGGGGCGGCGAATGAACTTCGCCGCGGCGGTGCGCAGGGCGAGCGTCGGCTCGCCGTCCTGGTCGGCGATTTCCGACACCGCGACTCCGCACGCCGAGTCCCGCTGCGCCTCGCCGCGCAGCAGTGGAACCAGGCTGCAGCCGTCGATGTCGAGCGTTTCCCGGATGCCCGCGAGCTCGAGCACGGTCGGCAGGACGTCCACCAGTCGTGACTGCGTCCCGATGCGGCTGCCGGCGCCGCGGCCGGCCGGCAGCTTTACGATCAGCGGCACGCGCACCAGCTCCTCGTAGGGAGTCGTCGAATGCGAGATGAAACCGTGCTCGAGAAAACCGTCGCCGTGATCGGCGGTCAACACGATGAGCGTCGAGTCGTAGAGGCCCAGCCGCCGCAAGCGCGCGAACAAACGGCCGAGGCGATCGTCGACGCGGCGGATCTGGCCGTCGTAGAGCGCCGCCAGCCGCTCGGCCTGGGCGGGCTCCAACTGCCGCTTTCCTTCGCGCAGCTCGGCAAGGTAAGCCCCCCATTCGGCGAGGTCGATCCCAGCGTAGGCATCATCCCCGGGAGCGCCGAACATCGCGGCGTAGGGCGGCGGCGGCCGATAAGGATCGTGGAGGTCGATGAAATGGGCGTAGACGAAGACCCCCTCGCGGCGCGCGGCGAGATCCAGGAAGTGCTCGACCTTGCCGGCAATGCGTTCCACCGGTCCCTGTTGATCGTGGTAGGTCACGAAACCCTGCGCGAAACCCATGAATTTGCGCAAATGGCTGTTCTGCACCCAGGCGGCGGTCAGGTAACCGTGGTCGCGAAGCAACTCGGCGAGCGTCGTCAGTCGCTGCGGCAGAATGTCGGAAGTGACCTTGGTCGGGTTCTCGCGCTGGCTGCCGCGGTAGACCCCATGGCGGTAGGGAAAGAGCCCGGTAAACAGCGAAGCGATACTGGTCTTGGTGAAGGTCGACTGCGAAACCGCCTGTTCGAACACGACCGCGTCGCGGGCCAGGGCGTCGATCGCCGGTGTAGTGGGACGAGGGTAACCGTAGGCGCCAACGTGATCGGCGCGCAGCGCGTCGACCAGCAGGAGAAGAACATCGGGCCGCGCCTCGTCGCGCCCTGCACGGCTCCAGCCGTACACGCCGCTTTCGAGGGCTCCCCAGGCCGCTAGCACCGCCAGCACCAACCCGCCGCCGCGGCGCGAACCGGTGCCGAGCCGCCGGCGAGTCCACGCCCCAACCGCGACGATCAGTAGACCGCAGATCAGGAGATAGAGCAGGTTGCGCGACAAGGCGTAGGTCTCGAACAGCTCGGATGGCCGAATGCCGAGCCGGCGATTGAGCGCGTACCCGCCCGCCGCGACCAGGGGCGCGGCGGCGAGCGCCGCGGCACCCACGACTCCGATGCGCCGCCAGCCTGCGAACGCGGCGAGCAGCAGCGCGTAGATGGCCCCGCCGGCCACGGCCAGCCGCCAGGCGCCGCGCACGGCGTCGGCGAGCAGGATCGGAAACGCGATGCCGGAGTCTAGCCAGCCAAGAAATCCGCCGATGAGAGTCGCGGCGGCTGCCGCGCCCAGGAGGAAGGGTCCGAGCAAGCTCACGACGCGCGACGCCAGAGGCGGGCGGTTTTCGCTGTTCACTGCGCCGCTCCGCCCGTCGCAGCGGTCAGCAGCCGGTCGTGAATGCCGGCGATCGCCGTCCAGTTGAGCTCGGTCGCCACGCGTGCCCGGCCGGCCTCGCCCAGCTGTCGGGCGCGGTCGGCGTCGCCCAGTAGATCCGAGATCGCCGCCGCCAGCGCCGCTGGCTGGCGTTCCGGCACCAGGCGTCCGGTCTCGCCGTCGCGGACCGCGAGCGGCAGGCCCGAGATCTCGGACGCGACCACCGGCTTGCCGGCGGCCATGGCCTCGAGCACCACGATCGGCAGGCCGTCGACGTTGCCTTTCGGATCGCGCACAGAGGGCATGACGAAGACGTCGGCGGCGCCGATCAGATCGAGCACCTGCGGATGGCTCAGGGCGCCGGTGAAGCGCACGACCTCGCCCAGTCCGAGCTCGGCCGCACGCGCTTCCAACCACGCCTGCAGCTCGCCGCCGCCGCCGAAGACGAAGCGGGCCTGCGGCCGTTGGGCCAGCACGGCCGGGATGGCTTCGAGCAGGACGTCGAAGCCTTTCTTGTCGACCATCCGGCCGACCGCCACCACCAGCGGACTGTCGACGGCGAAGCCGAGCTTGCGGCGGGCCGCCGCGGCGTCGGCAGGGGTTTCGGGCGCCACGGCGTCGGTGCCGTTGGCAACCAGCTGCACGCGCTCCGCGAACCCGGGCCCGGCGACGCGCAACAGCCGGTCGCGCAACTCGCCGCTGCAGGAGGTGACGTAGCTCGCCCCGGCGAGCGCGCGCGTCGCCATGCGCCGGAAGAGTGGGTTGCGCTCCGCCATGAAGACGTCGGAGCCGTGCAGCGTCACGCCGTAGCGCACGCCGGTCGCCGCGGCGACCCGCGCCGCCAGGTAGCCGTTGGGGAGGATCCAGTGCGCGTGGACGAAGTCGATGCGCTCCTCTCGCACCAGGCGAGCGAGCGCCCGGGCGCCGAAGTAGAAATAGAGCGGCGACTGCAGGTAGGCCGAGAGCCGCAGGCCGACGTCGCGGCGCAGAGTGCGCGAATAGCCCAACCGGTGGGCGCCGTCCGGTACGACATAACGGAATGAGCGGATGCGCAGCGGAGTCTGCGGGTCGTCGCGCAGCTCGCGATCGTAGGGGACGAGCGCCCACACCTGGTGACCCCGGCGGGCGATTTCCTCCGAAAGCCGTTTCACGAACGGCCCGTGGGTGTCGCCAGGGAAACGCGGGAAGCTGTGAGCGACGACCGCGATGCGCACGCCGATCCCGGAGCGGCCGGCGCCGCTAGATCGAGTTGCCGAAGTTCGAGGCCAGCACCGCGAGATCGACGCCGTCGATCGACCCGTCGGTGTTGAAGTCAGCGAGCGGGGTATAGCGCGTGTTGCCGAGCCGGGCACCGAAGGCGCGCGCCAGCACCACCAGGTCATTGCCGTCGACGCGTCCGTTGCGATCCACGTCGCCGCCCAGGAAGGTGGTGCCCGAGGTGTAGAACTTGATGATCTGCCGGTCGACCGTGTTGGGCGGAGTGGCCCGATCGCGGGCTCGCAGGCCCACCGTCACGATGCCCGACCACGGCGCGGGCGGCGGGTAGGAAATGTGGGCTTCGAGCCCCTCCCCGGTCACCGTCGCGGTCACCGGAGCGCCGTTGATCAGCAGCGAGGTCCCGGCGGGGTCGATTCCAGTGCCGAAATCGAACAGGTCGATCTCCAGCCGCCGGCCGCCCGGAACGTTGCGCTCGCCGTCGAACGGATCGACGATGCCGGTCACCGGAGACATGTGATCGATGTCGCGCAGCACGTCGAAGAAGACCCGAGCCATTAGGTCGTAGCCGGCCGCGTTGGGGTGGCCGACGAAATCGTCCGGCGCATACCAGTAGTGGGTGCTGAACCGGTTGGGCAGCAGCCAAAAAGCCTCGAAAGGATCGGCGAGCTCACGGCTGCGGGTGGCAGCCAGGTCACGGATATTCTGATTGAGCCGCTGGTTGGTGACGTTGTTGGGATCGATCCTCGCCTGCGGGATGCGGGGGATCACGGTGGCGTGGACGACCGGGATGCCTTGGGCTTCGGACTTGCGCGCCATTTCGCGCAGGTTGAAGCGGGTACTCTCGATCGAGATCTCGCGCGAGATGTCGTTCGAGCCCTCCATCAGGAGCAACACGTTGCCTCCGCCGGCGAGGACCGAATCGATCCGCTCCAGCCCTTCGGCAGTACGCTCCCCGCCGAGCCCGTGATTCTGCACCTCGGCGACGACCCCAGCCTGGGCCAGGAGGGTCTCGAGCCGCGGCGGATAACCCGGTTCGGCGCGCGCCGGATCGTCACCGGTGCCGAGCGTGATGCTGTCGCCGAAGGCGAGGACGCGGGGCGGCTGCTGCGCATGCGCGGTGCCAGCCACGAGCACGAGCAGTACGCACGCCGCCAGCCATCTCATCGCTCGGCGCTCCATGGCGAAGCGTCACTACGACCACCCTGCCAGCGCCACTGCAGGCCATCCTCCAGGGGCTCGACGACCGGAGTCGAGTCGGCCGAACCCTTCGCCGCCACGGCGCGGCGCACGACGCCTCCACGCTCGTCGAGCCCCATGGCCGCCCAGCCACCCCGCCGAGCGTCCAGGAACACGAGGACGAAACCGCCCTCGAAGCTGCGAAACGCCGGATAGAGGGCACCTCTGTCGGCCGTGCTCTCCTGCACCTGCCAGCCGCGCCCATCGAAACGGGCGCGCGCCAACCGGTAGGTCTCGCCGTCGTAGCGGCTCCAGGCAACGAGGGCTCCGCCCGGGCTGGCGGTCACCGCCGGCGTGATGTCGGGGACATGGTTCCCGGAACCGATCCGGCTCGGCGCCTCCCACTCACTGCCGATCCGGCGGGACGCGACGATCTCGTCGTCCTCGCCGTCGAAGGCGCTCCAGACCAAGAGCCACGAGCCGTCGGCCAATACCGACCCGGCGAGCCCCATCTGACTGCCGGGGCCCGGCCGGGACACCCAGACGGGTCGAGACCAGCGGCCGCGTTCCCAGGCCGCCGCGCGCACACCCAAAGTGCCGACCGAGTCGCCCTCCAGCCATGCCATGCCCAGCAGCGCCTCGCCGGAAGCGAACAGAACCGGCCGGCGTTGGACCAGGGCGCTCGATCGCGGCACCGGCAGTTCTCCCGCGTGTTCGCCGTTACCCTCGAGGATCAGAAGCCTTCGGCCACCGCTTGCATGGTCGGCGGTTCCCGCCGCGAGCCAGCGGTCGTCGTAGCCGCCGACTTCGGTGACCTCCGCTCCTGCCGGAAGAGCCAGTTGGATCCCTCCCGCCTGACGCCACTGCACGGTTGCCCGGTTGCCCTCCGTCTTCAGACGGACGTCGGGCCGAGCCGAGCCTTGCAGCAGTTGCCCCGCGGAGACGGGCATGGAGAAAAGTCCGTAGACCCAGATGGCCAGGAGGAGGGTTCGTCGGCGAGACATGAACGGTGATTCTATCCTTCGCGGCGCCCGCTGGAACACTGCCCGACCCTCGTCAACTGTTCGAAGCACGCGCTTTGCGGCAGCTTGGACTTGCCGGGATCATGCTTTTCGGGCTATAATCACCTGCGTCTCTTGGTAAAGCCTTGGTAAAGCCAGTTCCCTTCCTCTCCACAGGAGCCGTCCGCGTGACTCGCAAACTCGTCGTATGTCTGGCCCTAGGTGCGCTCGGCTCCGCTGGAGCCGATGCCGGTACCGTCTACATCCCTCTACTCGGCTACGATTCCGTAGGCCAGAAGGCATGGGAACTGGTGGTCACGGCGACCAATGCCGCCGACACCCCGGCGACCTTCAAACAACTGGCTCTTCACGCCGAAACCGATGGCACGATCCGGCCGCCGGCACCAACCGCGCAGGAGGTGCCCGCCAAGCAGACGGTGGGCCTGATTCCCAGCCCGACTTTCAAGGGCCTCCTCGAGCTGACCGGGTCGGAAAGCTTCAGCTTCTCAGCCCGCCTCGAGCGCGTGGATGGCCTGCAAACCACCGAGCTGCCGGTCTTGAGCTCGGAAACCGCCGGTGCCCCGGGCGACAAGCTTTACCTCCAGGGTCTGCGCCGAATCGGCACGGTAGCTACGGACTGGTCGCTGGTGAACCTCGCCTGGCAGACGGCCGAGTGCACGGTCGGGGCCACCGGTCCCACGGGCATTTCGGTTGGTTCCACCGCCACGCTGTCCGTCAAGCCGCTTTCCATTCGCACTTATGCCGACATCCTCCAGGTCCTCGCCCTCACCGAGGCCGAGTACATCCGGGTCGTGGTGAGCTGCAACCAGCCCTTCTTCACCTTCGCCATGACCCGCGACCAGCAGACCGGCGACATCGGCTACATCGGCCCGTCTGGGCGGGGGAATTCGGGGTTGGTCCTGCCCGGTGACACGCCGCCACCGCCACCACCGCCTCCGACCGGATGTCCGGCCGGCGGCGCCTGCTTCACGGTTCCGGGTCTGGCCTTCGCGCCCACCACCGGCACCCCGGTGAAGCGCTTTACCTTCGCCGTGCCGCCTGGCAACTACGAGCGCATCGACTTCGAAATGGACGTCATCCACGGCGGCTGGAACACCGCCAACCGGGACGGCAAGCACATGCTGTTCTGGCTGGTGAAGAACCGGAATTACTACATGTACGGCTACGGCAACTTCGAGGGGCCGGGCAAGAACGACGTCCTCTTCCGCCACGGGGTCGAGATCACCCATCCCGAGAAGATCAAGATCACAGCGCCGCTCGCGGCGCAGCCGCAGCACACCTATCACCTGAAGTACGCCTACGACACACGGCAGAACTTCCTCAAGTTGGAAGTGAGCGAGAACGGCACCCTGCTCGCGACCATCAACGGCACGCCCAACACCAACGTCATCGACTTCGCCGCCGGGGACCAGGGCATCATCGATATCGGCTTCGACGGTTCGAATCCGGAAGAGATGCCGACCTACGGCTGGAAATACGGCAACATCAAGATCAACTTCTTGAAATAAACCCTCTCACTGGCCGTGTGCTGTCGATCGTCAATGACTGAGGAAGGACCTTCGGAATGAAGAAGCTGCTAGCCGTTCTGGCCGTCTTGGCCGCCACAACGCCCCTGTCCGCGGGAATCGTCTACGTGCCGTTACCGGGTTACACCGCGATCGGAAACACGCCAGTCGAACCCCGCATCCTGGTCTCCAACCATTCACCCGGAGACTGGGCCTACCGGCCGCTGCTGCTGTCGCAGAACACCGACGGCACCGCCCAGACCGACCCCGGTCCGTACTCCGCGCTCGGCGCGGGGCAGACCAAGGAGCTCCTGGCGCCTCCGGCCCACAGCGGATTGCTTCAGTTCGTCAGCGCGCCGCAACTGATCTGGTCGGCGCGCTTGGCGCAAGTCGGCCAACCCGAAGGCCAGGGCAGCCACCTGCCCGTGATCACCTCCGAGAACGTGCAGCCCGCGAACGAGCCGGTGCATCTCCAGGGCTGGGATCGCACGGCGACCGCCTTCACCGACCTGATGGTGGTCAACCTGGGACACCACAGCAGCCAGTGCACGATCGAAGTCTTTCGCGCCAACGGAACCCAGGTCGGCTCCACCGCGACGGTTTCGATGCTGCCGCTCAGCTCGCGGCTGTTTCACGACGCCCTCGCCACCCTGGGCGAAACCTTTGAAGTCGCGGCACGCGCCAAGGTCACCTGTGACAAGCAGTTCTACGCCTTCGCCCTCACTCGCCGGCCGCAGAGCGGCGACGTGAGCTTCATCGGACCTTCCGGTGTCGGCAGCTCGACTCTGCCGGATCCGGGCAACGGTGGTGGCGGCGGTGGCGGCGGTGGCGGCGGTGGCGGTGGTGGCGGTGGCGGTGGTGGCGGCGGTGGTGGCGGCAACGGCTGCCCGACCGGCGCGCTCTGCTTCTCCCGTCCGGGCGTCTTTTTCGTGCCCACCAAGGGCGAGCCCTATCGCCGTGAGCACTTCACCACGCCGACCGGCGCGTACCGCAAGGTCCACTTCCGCGTCGAGGTTCT
Source organism: Thermoanaerobaculia bacterium (assembly GCA_963821905.1). Lineage (GTDB taxonomy): Bacteria > Acidobacteriota > Thermoanaerobaculia > Multivoradales > JAGPDF01 > CAWGFP01. The sequence goes on from CAWGFP010000011.1 coordinate 73,666, forward strand.
GCCCACCAAGTGGAACGAACCGAAGTCGGGGCTGCACATGTTCTTCTGGCTGGCGCTCAACCGCCACTACCGGCTGCTCGGATTCGCGGCCTGGAAGGGCACCGACAGCATCCTGTTCCGCCACGGCATCAACCTGGAAGCGGGCGCCAAGCCGAAGTTCACCAAGGGCATGCCAACCTCCCTCAACCAGGTCTACGTCGCCGATTACACGTTCGACACCGCCAGCCGGCAGGTGACGCTGATCATCACCAACGCCGCGGGCGAGCAGCTATTGCGGGTCGACGACGTGCCGAACGTGAACAAGATCCACGTCGAGGCAGACGAGGATCTGGTGGCCGACTTCAGCTTCACCGGCCACCACCCCGCCGAGCCTCCTCAGTTCGGTTGGCAGTACCGCAACCTGACCATGGAGGCGTACCCGGAGTAACCGGCACGCCCGTCGCTCATCTAGAAAGGGCCGGCGCCCGCGCCGGCCCTTTTTTCATGCCGGCGAGGCTCGACGCTCGGCGAGGAAACGCATCAGGCGCGGCCGGAACCAGCTCCCCAGCCCCACGAGCCCGAGCACTCCGGCCAGCAGGCTGGCCGCCAGGCGCTCGAACCCCGGCGTGGGAAATGCCGCCGCCGCGGCGCCGAACAGCGCGATCGGCACGACGTACACCAGCGCCATGTCACGCAGCAGCGAAGGGAACTCGGCGCCGAAAATGCGCGACATGCGCCACCCCATCAGCAGGTTGCCGAGCAGTAGGAAGTTGGCCCACGCCATGCCGGCGGCTCCCCACCGGGAGGTCAGGAGGACGCCGAAACCAACCAGCGAGACCAGGTTGAGCGCCATGATGGTCAGCCAGGCGCGATCCTCGTGGCGCACCTTCAGCACCTCGCCCCCGAGCTCCGAAAAGACGTCGAGAAAGGGCACGAAGCAGAGGACGCGCAGCAATGGCACCGCCGGACCCCACTGCGGACCGAGCATCAGCGGCACCACCGTCTCGGCATTGAAGAAGAGAAAGAGCCCGGCGCTGACCTCGAAGAAGAGCAGGAAGATCGAGCCCAGGCGAAAAGCCTCGGCGAAGCGGTGCGGATCTTCGCGGTACTCGACGAGGGCGGGCAGCAGGGCCCGCGGAAAGACGATCTGACGGGTGAGGAAGGCGAGAAAGTAGGCGCGGCCGTATTGACCGACCATTGACACCGACTCGAAGGCGCCGACGATGAAGGAATCGATGTAGCTCACCAGGTAATAGAGCACCCAGACCACGAACAGCGTGCGGCCGCCGCGCAAGAGGTCGGGCAACAGCCGCCAATCGACCACCAAGGGCATGGATCCCCAGGCCCGCCGCCAGACCCAGGCGGCGTACAGCGCCGCGCCCGCCAAATCGCCCCACACCAAGCTCCACACACCCCAGCCGCGGCGCGCCAACAGCACCGCCACCGCCGCCACCACCACGCCGCGCAGGATCTCCGGCGCCACCAGGCGGCCGATCCGCAGCTCGCGCTCGAAATAGGTGCGCGGCGCCGCGGCGAGTCCGTCGAGCAGGATCCAGAGCGCGAATACCTGCAGCACCGCCGGCAGCTCCGCCGAATAGACGGCGCCGAGCGGCGCGGCGAGCACCACCAGCAACGTGACCGCGATGCCCGAGAACGCGCCGAAGGCCATCACCGTGCCGTAGGGCCGGCGCTGGTCGCGCATCAGCTGGTAGACCAGGCCGAGATCGCGCACCGCGCTCGCCACGGTCACCACCCGCAGCGCCAGGTCGTAGACGCCGTGGTCGGAATCCAGCACCAGCCGACCGAGAGCCATGCGCGCCGCGGTGGTCACCAGCAGGCGCACCATCAGGCTCCAGTAGCTGGCGAGCGTCGAGCGCAGGAATCGCTGCGACGTGGAACCGGCGGCAGGTTCGGTCATGCGGTGGGCGAAGCTTAGCAAGGGCGCTGTGTTAGCCTGCCGGCGGTCGAACTCCCAACCGCATGGCGCTTCCCCGCAAGATCCTCCGCTGGACGCTGCAGCCGGTGTCGTGGTTCTACTACCGCTTCCTGTTCGGCGGAGATTGGCCGCGGCTCGAGGCCTGGATGCGGCGCCGGGAACGGGAGAGCGCCAGCGGCGACACGCCGCTCACGGCGGCGGAGTGGGATGCGCAGTACGACCGCGGCCACTGGGACCTGCTGCGCGATCCCGCCGAGCTGGCGCGCTACGGTGCGCTCCTCGCCTTCTGCCAGCGGCTGACGCCGGCGAAAAGCTGGCTCGATGTCGGTTGCGGCGACGGCCTGCTGCGCGATCTGCTGCGCTCTCCCGGCTACCAGCGCTACGTCGGCGTCGACGTCTCGCATGCGGCCATCGAGCGCGCTCGCCGCGGCGCCGACCAGCGCGACACGCTGGTGACCGCGGATGCCGAATCCTACGATCCCGGCGAGACCTTCGACGCCGTGGTCCTCAACGAGTCGCTCTACTACTTCAACGAGCCGCTCACCCAGGCGGCGCGCTATCTCGCGATGACCGCTCCCGGCGGCGTCCTGGCGATTTCGATGTTCGACTCGCGCCGCACCCGGGCCATCCTTCGCGTCCTGGCCCATCGCCTGCCCATGCTCGAACAGGTGCGAGTCGCTGGAAGTCGCGGGACCTGGGCGATCGCGATTTACCGTCGCGCCCAGTAAGGTCTCGGTACCTAGAGCAGATCCGCCCAGCGAGCCCACGTACTCGGTGAGCGTCATGCCGGCTTCGAGATCGAACTCGGGCCGGTAACCGAGCACGTCCCGCGCCTTGTCGATGCGCACGCGCGTGCGGGGCAGGAAGAAGTCGATCTCAGACGCCAGCAGCGGCGCGATCGGCAAGTCGCCGGATGGCGGCGGAGGAGGCGGCGGCGCGGCGCCCATGCCGAGCCGTGCCTTGATCTTTCGTTGCCAGCCCTCCGGCAGCAGCGAGCTCGCCATCTCGCGCAGGCCGCGTAGCTCCGGGGTTTCGAACAGCCGCTCGCGCAGCGCCTTGTCGCCGCGCAGCGCGGCCACCAGCTCCCCGGGCAGACGGCGGCGAAGCTTCCTCGCAGTGCGAGCGAACGCCCGCGCCTCTCCTTCGCTCATCACCACCGTGCGCTCGCCGCCCAGCATCCGCGCGAAGCGCTCGAACCATTCTTTCCAGGTCACCGGCTCGGCGGCAGAGATCAGGAAGCACTCGCCCACCGCCCGCGGTTCGTGCGCGGCGAGCAGCATGGCGCTCACCAGATCGTCGACGTAGACGAAATTGGCCAGCCCGTTGCCGCCGTCGACCAGGATCTGGCGGCCGCGCTTCATCGACCCGAGCACGCGCTCGGTCCACACGCCGCCGTAGGGTCCGAAGACCGCGGTGGGCTGCAGGACGGTCGCCGGGACGCGGCCGCGGCGGGCGAAGTCGATCGCCAGCCGCTCGGCGTCGAGCTTGCTGTCGGCATAGGCGTTGCCGAACCGGCGTCGCGGCGCTCGCTCGTCGAGATCGCCGTCGCCGGTGCGGCCGTAGACCATCAACGTCGAGAGATGGACAACCCGCCGCGCGCCCGCCGCCGCGGCAGCTTCGAGGACATTGCGCGTGCCGTCGCGATTGACTCGGGCGCGCTGGCGCTGGCTGCCGGAGGTGCCGTAGGCGCAGTGGAAAACGATCTCGCAATCCTGGACCGCCGCACCGAGCGCCGCGCGATCGAGCACGTCGCCGCGCTGGAAATCGAGCGCGAAACGCGCCAGGCGCATGGCGCCGGCCAGGTTGCGCACGAGCACCCGGACTTCGGCGCCGCACTCGAGCACCAGGCGCTCCACCAGCCGCCCGCCGACGAAGCCGCCGCCGCCGGTGACCAGGACGCGGCGGCCACGGAGCGCAGCACGGGCCTCGTCGAGCGTCACGCCGTGCCTCCGGGCAGCCGCATCCAGGGCAGCTCGAGCGGCTGGCGCGCGGCGTAGCAAGCTTCGATCAGCTCGACCGCCCGCCGGCCCTCGCGCGCCGGACACCAACGGCTCACGCCGTTCGAGGATGGCGTCCGCGAAATCGTCGAGCGAGCGCAGGAAGGCGCCGTTGAAGTCGAGGCCCGCCTCTGCATCCCGTCGAACGCGGCCGGAGAACGACACGCCGTCTCCTCGACCTGGCGCAAGCTGACGGCCGGATCGGGGTCCCACACGCCCACCTCGACCGTGGCGCGATCGCCTTCGAAGACACAGGTGTTGCGCAGGTTCCGGGTGCGGCTGATCTCCACCCTGCCCGGCACGCCGGTGAGCGTTGTGAGCTCGATCTCGCAGTCCGATTCGACGCCGCCCATCGCGTCGTCGCGATAGCGCGGCGGAGCGAAATCGCCCAGCCAATGGAGCAGCAGGTCCAGCACGTGAGCGCCGTAGTCCACCAGGACGCCGCCGCCGGCAGTCGCCGGGCGCAGGAAGTAGTCGCTCGCGAAGGGCCAGCGCGACACCACCCCGAGCCGCATCTCGAAGCGTCGCAGCGAACCGAGCAGGTCGCTGCGCAGGACGTCGTGGATCCAACGCGTCGAGTCGAAGAAGCGAAACTGCAGACCGACGTCGAGGACCGCCCCCGCCGCGGCGGCCGCGGCGGCCATGGCGTCGCAGTCCGCGGCGCGGGTCGCCATCGGTTTCTCCACCAGGACATGAACACCCTGGGAGAGGAGCTCGATGGCCACCGGGGCGTGGAGGTGATTGGGCAACGCGACGACCGCGGCGCGAGCGTGCCGCGCCACGTCGGCGATCTCGGAGCTCACCGCGGGGACGTGCCATCGGGTCGCGAGCGACCGCGCGCGCTCCAGGTTGCGATCCACCAGCAGAACCGGCGACAGGCGGGAAGAAGCCGTGAGACAGGGCAGGTAGTGCCCGGCAGCGACCGCGCCGCAGCCGATGACGGCGAGCGGGATCTTCGGCGCGCTCATGACGGGGCGCGCATCATAGCGCCAGCGTCCGGTGGCGAAGACAGCCGCGCAGCCTGCCCCAGCGCCAGCCGAGCTGCGCGATCCACTCGGCGCGGCCGGCGGTGCTCAGGAGGCGCGGCATGGTGACCACCAGCTTCACCCACCTTGCCATTCCCGGCAGCGGACCGAGCCGCGGCATGCCGCGGCCCCGATAGGCGGTGTAGATCCGCACGTTGCTCTCGCCGTAGGCCGCCATCTGGCGGAGGTTGCCGCGCAGGTCGGGGCGCAGGCGGACGTGAACGACGGCGTCGCCCGCGAAGCCGAGTGGCACGCCCGCCAGCTGCAGCCGCCAGCAAAGATCGGTGTCCTCGAGCTGGGGGTACGACTCGTCGAAGCCCCCGACCGACTCGAACGCCGACCGCCGGAGAGCCAGACCGCTGCCACCGGCGTGGGGCAGGAACGCCGGATAGTCGTAGGGATTGAGCCCGTGCGTCTGCGGATGCTCGAGGCGCGAGCCGATCGCCGCCGGGTTGAGCTTGCGGAGCTCGAAGCGCGAGGCGACGAACTCCTGCGCCGCCAGCGCCTTGGCGAGCGCCGCCACCCAGCCAGCGGCGACCTCGTCGTCGGCGTCCACGAAGAGCAGGGTGTCACCGGCCGCCGCTGCGGCGCCGGCGTTGCGGGCGTGGGCGGCTCCCGCGCGGCCCGCGGCGTCGACGATGCGCAGGCCGGGCAGGCGGCCGGCGAAGCTCTCGGCCAGCGCCCGCGAGCCGTCCCGCGATCCGTTGTCGGCCAACAGCACTTCCCAGGACCCGTCGTAACGCTGGGCCGCGAGCGCCGCAAGCTGCGCGCCCAGCGTGGCCTGCGCATCGCGACACGGAACGATGATGGACAAATGCAAGGAGAGAATCTTACCGGAGCGCGCGAGCGGGGCTGGTAGACTCCGCCCGCGGCACCCGACCGATGAACGCCGTCGTCGATCCAGCCCTACTCGCCGCGCAGGCGCTTTTTCGCGGCCTGCCAGCCGAGGCCCTGCGCTTCATCGCCGAGCGCCTGCGCCGCAAGACGTTCGCCGCCGGAGCCACCGTCCTCACCGCCGAGCAGCCGGGCGAAGCCCTCTACGTCATCTCGAGCGGCAGCGTGCGCATCTTTCTCGACGAGCCGGATGGCACCGAGGTCACCCTCGCCTTCCTGGGGCCTGGCGATACCGTGGGTGAGATGAGCCTGGTGGACCGCAGCGGACGCTCCGCCAACGTGGCGGCGCTCGAAGAATCGGTCCTGCTGTGGCTCGATCGCGACACGTTCGTGGCCTCCCTGCGCCAGTTTCCCGGCCTCAGCGAGAACCTGGTGCGTGAGCTCGCGGCGCGCTTGCGGGCCGCCAACCAGCAGATTCGCGCGCTCGCCACGCTCGATGTCGCAGGCCGGGTGGCACGGCAGCTACTCCTGTTCGGCGAGCTCTACGGGATCGCCGACGACCGTGGCGGCATCCTCATACCGATGCCCCTGCCACAGCGGGCGATCGCCGACCTGGTCGGCGCCACCCGCGAGCGCGTGAACCGCGTGCTGGTCGGCTTGCGCCGGCGCCGCATCCTGTCGGTGGACGGCCAGTACCGGGTCACCGTGCACGACCGGCGCGCTCTCGAAGAGCTTTGCCACGCCTGACCGGTGACGCAGTTCACACCTAGGGAGTGCGCCAGCGCACTGCCAGCGCGCCTGGGCGGCGCGTAGTATCTCAGGCACGGCGGTTGCTTGGCTCTCCCGCCGGTGAGGAGGATCCTTCCGATGAGACACCTTTCGACTCTGACGCTGGCCGCCGCGGCCCTATTCGTGGCTTGCAGCGGGGAGCAACAACTTCCAACGGCGCCCGATGCGCCCGCCGCCGCCCAGGCCACCAACGCCGCCGAAGACGCCAAGGGGCCCAAGCCCCCCAAGCCCCCGAAGGGTGGAGGCGACCTGCGGGTAGCCATCCAGCCCGACGTCTGGAACACCCAATGGACCAACAGCCAGGGCACCGTGAGCGCGCTCATCGAGGGCTCTGACCTCGACAAGATCGATCTCGGAACGATCGTCCTGGTCGGTGAGGACGGCACGGTCGAGGCCCGGCGAGCGCAGCGCTCGGGCCCCCACGTGCGGGCCTTCTTCCCCAAGGGAGAGGCGATCGAGGCGCTGGACGGCCCGGCGCGCGGCGAAACCCACGAGATCGCGATCGAGTTCACCCAGGACGGCGAAGAGCGCAGTCTCACCGCCACGGTGCGCATCGTGGGCCCCGCGGTCGATGATGACGACGACGATGACGGCGAGGACGACGAGGAGGAAAGCGAGCTCGAGCTCGACGTTCAGCCCGACCACTGGAACACCAACTGGAGGCGCAGCAACGGCACGGTGACGGCGCTCATCCGTGGCGAGCACCTCGGACAGATCGATCTGAATTCCTTCGAGCTCGTCGGCACCGACGCAGCCGCCGAGCCCGCACTGGCCCTGCGAGCCCGTCGCAGCGGCAATCACGTGCGCGCCTTCTTCGCCATGAAGGAAGCCATCGCCACGCTCGACACTCCGAAACCTGGCGAGCAGCACGAGATCGTGATCCGCTTCGACGGACCGGACGGGGCCACCGAGCTCGAGGACACCATCGTGGTGGTGGGTCCCAACCGCTGATCTTCCGCCTCGCCGCGGCTATCTCACGGACCGGTGCCTGACGGTGCCGGTCCGTTGTCGATTCAGGGGACCGACGCCGGCCCTGCGATAGCATCCCGCCCATGCACCGCACGGGCTGGGCCGTCTTGCTGGCGCTGCTCGTGGCCCTGCTCGGCGGCGCGCTCACCTTCGACAAGCGGTCGTGGCCGGTCTTCGCCGGCGACGAGGCCACCTATCTCATGCTCGCCGAGAGCTTGGCGTGGGACGGCGACATCCGTTACGAACGGGGCGACTACGAGCGATTTCTCGCCCACTGGGGACGGCCTCCTGACGGCCTCATCCTGCAGAGCAGCGACCATGGCGCCACGCTGACCTACGGCAAGCCGGCCCTCTACTCGCTGGCGCTGGCGCCGCTGGTGCGGCTGGCGCCAGTGCGCGGCGCGGCCATTGCGAACGCCCTCTGGCTGGCGCTCGGAGCGGCCTTCGCGGCTCGCGGCCTGAGGGGGTCGGCGGGCGACGCGGCTCCTCTGTGGGTGGCCTGCTTCGTCTTCGCGTCGGTGGCTTTCGCGCACGTCTTCTGGGCACATCCCGATCTCTTCATGATGGCGCTCTCGGCGATCGCGCTCTCGTTGGTTTTCGGCGGCGACGAGCCGCAAGGCCCGCAGTTCGACGATCGCCCGGCCCGCCGCTTCGTCGCCCGCTGGCTGATGGCCGGTGCGCTCCTGGGAGCCGTATTCGCCTGCCGGCCTTTCTATGGCGCGCTCCTCTTGCCAGCCATGATGGCGGCGCCGCGCGGCCAACGCCGGCGGGCCATCACGACTCTCCTCATCGGCGCCCTCGCGGCGATCGTGCTAACCGTCGGCGCGGACCTCGCGGGTCGCGGTTTTTTCACCAGTTACGGCGCCGAGCGTCTGAGCTTCGACACCGGCAGCGGTTTTCCGCTGATGGTTGACGGCGGCCCGGGCTGGCGCGAGCGCATCGCAGCACGCGGCGGACCGGGTTCGTGGGTGGCGCCGGACCGGATCCTGCCCTACTCGTTCAACGGCCGGCTGTGGGCGTACGACACGCTCTACCTGCTCGCCGGCCGTCATCTCGGACTGCTCGCCACTCTGACGCCGGCGGTGGTGGCGTGCCTGCTGTTCCGGCCCGGGCGGGGACGGGGCTGGCTGATCGTTGCCGTCGCCCTGGTAGCCGCGGGTTTCTTCACCGTGCGGCCGTTCAACTTCTACGGCGGCGGCGGCTCGCTCGGCAACCGGTATCTGCTGCCGGTCTATCCCGCGCTCTGGTTCCTCATCGCGCGGACGACGAGCTGGCGCTGGCCGCTCGCCGCCGCTCTTGCGGCCGCGCCGTTCCTCTATCCCCTTTGGGCAGCCCCGCGGGCCTTTCCTTGGACACCCGCGGGCGGATACCGTTACGTCTCGAGCGTGGCGCGTCAGTTTCTGCCCTACGAAACGACGCAGAGTCACCTCAAACCCGGAGGAGGCGAGGACTTCGTGCACAACGGCCTGTGGATCAAACCGCTCGGCACCGAGACCCGGCCACTCGACGGTGGCGAGAGGATCGCCAGCGGTGGTGGCCGGCCCTTAGGCGGCGAGCTGCTCCTGGGCTCCAATCGGCCTCTGCGCACGCTGCGCGTGCATCACCAGGGATCGCTCTCGGTCCAGCGCATTGGCGGCGTGACGAGCCAACGGCACGCGGCGGGCGCCATGACGCTCGAGCTCGGCAAGCCCTACGCGCGCCACGCGATGTGGTGGACCGACGACGACGTGTACCTCTACCGCCTGGTGCTCGACGCGGCGCAGCCAGTCGTGCTCGAGCTCGAGCCGGAGCCCGCTTCGTGACCGCGTTGAGCGGGCAGCTGGCGTTGGTCACCGGGGCGAGCGGCGCGATCGGTGGCGCCGTGGCACGGGCGCTGGCCGGCGCCGGCGCCGACGTGATCCTCGCCGGCCGTGATTCGCAACGGCTGGCCGCCCTCGCCGCGGAGCTCGGCGGGCGAACGCGCGAGATCGCCGAGAGCGATTTCGCCGTCGCCGGCGCGGCGGCGCAACTGGCGGCCCGCCTTGCGGCGGATCCGCACGGCCTCGACATACTGGTGCACGCCGCCGGCCTGTTCCTGAACGGCGACCTCGCCACCGCCGACGACCTCGCATTCGATCGCTTGCTGTGCGTCAACCTGAGAGCGCCACTCGAGCTGACCCGCGGCCTCCTGCCGGCCTTGCGACGCCGACAGGGCCAGGTCGTGTTCGTCAACTCGAGCGTCGCCGGCCGGCGCGGCGTCGGACTCTACGCCGCGACCAAACACGGCCTGCGCGCGCTCTCCGACAGCTTGCGCGACGAGGTCAACAGCGAGGGCGTGCGCGTGCTCTCGATCTACCCCGGCCGCACCGCCAGCGCCATGCAAGAGGCGATTCTGCGCGCTGAAGGGCGCGACTACGATCCGTCGCGCCTGCTTCGTCCGCACGACGTGGCGCAGTCGATTCTCGGCGCGCTTCTCCTCGAGCGCAGCGCGGAGATCACCGACCTCCACATCCGCCCGATGCGGCCGCTCCAGTCCTGAGCCGCGGCGCGATCCAGCCGATGACCGACGCACGGCCGTTTCTCAGCCTGGTGATTCCTGCCTACAACGAAGAGGCGCGACTGCCCGCGACCCTGCGGCAGATCGCCGAGTTCGCGCGTTCGGAAGCGCGCCCGCTCGAGGTCCTGGTGGTCGACAACAACAGCCGCGACGGCACGCTCGAGATCGCCCGCGCCGCGGCCGCCGAGCTGCCGTTCCTGCGCGTCTTGAGCGAGCCGCGGCAAGGCAAGGGCGCGGCGGTACGCGCCGGAGCGCTCGCCGCTAACGGCGAGTACGTATTTTTCGCCGACGCCGATCTTTCAATGCCGCTCTCCGAGGTGCGCAGCTTCCTGCCGCCGGTGCTGCCGAACGCCGACGTCGCGATCGGCAGCCGCGAGGCGCCGGGCGCGGTGCGCTACAACGAGCCACCGCTCCGCCATTTGATGGGCCGGATCTTCAACCTCCTGGTGCGCATCGTCTTGCTGCCGGGAGTCCAGGATACCCAGTGCGGCTTCAAGTGCTTTTCGCGGACAGCGGCTCAGGAGCTGTTCGCGGCCATCACTCTGCTGGACTGGACCTTCGACGTCGAACTCCTCTACCTCGCCCGCCGCCGCGGCTACCGCATCGTCGAGGTCCCGGTCCACTGGACCTATGCCGCCAACAGCCGCGTCAGCCCGTTGCGCGACTCAATGCATATGGCCGCCGGCGTCTGGCGCGTGCGCTGGAACGCTTGGCTCGGCCGCTATGGCGGCGGGCGCCAGCCATAGCCCCAACTGCTGGCCGCGATAGAGCTGCGCCGAGGCAGGCGGCGGGAGTCCGTCGGGCGGCGAGCCGCGATATGCCGCGACCAGCGCGCCACCTGGATGGCGCCGCAGCCAGCCGGCGGCGTCCGCGGGAGCGATGACCTCGATCGGCCGCACCAGCCGGCCGAGGAAATGAAACTGTCCGTGGTAGTCGTCGACGTGCGCGATCGGGTGACCGCTCCGCTCGATCGCCGCCAGGCGGCGCGCGGTGGGCGTGACGTCGTAAGCCTCGCCGACCGGGCCGGCGAGCTCGAGATGCACCGTGACGAAAAGCGCCAGGCTCCACGCCGCGAGCCGCTGAGGCCGCGTTCGGCAGCCGTCGCCGCTCCAGACGACCAAACCGATCGCGACGACGAGCAGGGCGATCCCCGGGAACGGCGAGTGGATCTCGGCCCAAGCTGCGAGAAGGGGCGAATCGATGCGTGAAAAGGCGGCGAGCGCCAATCCCAATGCCATCAGTAGCGCGCTCGGCGGCAGGACGTCGAGGCGCCCGCGTCCGCGCGGCGGTGCTCGCAAGGCCCGCGCGGCGAGCAGAGCCAGCGGCGCGAAGAGAGGCAGCAGGTAGTGCGGCTGCTTACCGCTGATCGAGGAGAAAACCAGGAACGCGGGCACGGTCGCCGCCAGACAGAAGCGGATGCCGGCGTCGCGCGGGCCGCGGCGCAGCGCCGCGAGGGCTCGCCATACGGGTGGCCAGAGGGCAATCGGAAACAGGAGCACCGGCAGCACAAGCAGGTAGAACCACCACGCCCGCCGGTGAGCGATCGCCGAGAAGAGCCGGCTCTTGGTCTGCACCACCAGGATCTTGTGCAAGTACTCGGTGCCGCCGGCAAAGCCGGCCGGCACCGCCCAGGCGAAGACGATCGCGGCGCCGAGCGAGCTCGCGAGCACGAGTCGCTCGTACCAGTCCCGCGGGCGTAGCCCTCCCAGCCCCGCGCCCCACCAAGGCGCCGCCAGCAGAGGTGGCAGCACGGCGAGCAGAATCACCGGACCCTTGGCCAGACCGCCCCAGGCGATTCCCAACGCCACCAGCCACCATCCGCGACCATCGCCGCGCCAGGCGCGCCACCCTCCGATCCAGGCGACCAGCGCGCCGACCGCCACCAGCATGTCGAACATCACCGAGGTGCTGGCAAAGCACCACAGAAACGTCGCGGCGAGCAGGGCCGGAGCCAGGCGCGGCGAGCGCGAGTCGGCCGGCCAGATCTCCCGGCCGAGCTTCGCCGTCAGACCGAGGCCGGCGAGCGCCATGATGCCCGGCAGCAATCGCGGCCACCACTCGACCACCCCGAAGAGGCTCCAGCCGAGGTGGAACAACCAGAACAGTAGCGGCGGTTTCTCGGCGTAAGGCGCGCCGTTCAGATGCGGGACGAGGAACTCGCCGCGCTGCCACATCTCCCACGCCACGGCGAGATAACGCGTTTCGTCGAGCGGCAGCGAGGGGCGTGTGGCGAGAGCCGTGACCACGCAGACAAGCGAGGTCACGAGCCACCAGCGAGTCGGCGATGAAAGGCCTCGGAGATGCGAATCGACGTTGTTCATCGCGGACGACGCGGCGCGGGGAATCTATCGCAGCTTGGCAGACAAGCTATGATCGCCGCGTGTCCGAGCCGCGCGATCGGGGCGGCGACGCTTTGCTTGGAGTGTCGCTCGTGATACCCGTTTACAACGAGGAAGAGAACGTGCCGATCCTGCACGGCGAGATCCACGCCGTGCTCGATCCGCTCGGCCTCGATTACGAAATCCTGTGGGTGAACGACGGCTCGACCGACGCTAGCGCCGAGGCGCTGCGCCAACTGGCCGCAGGCGACTTGCGCTCCCGTGTGCTCCGATTGCGCACCAACAGCGGGCAGTCGGCGGCCCTCACTGCCGGCTTCTGGCATGCCCGCGCCCCGATCGTGGTGACGCTCGACTCCGATCTGCAGAACGACCCGGCGGACATTCCGCGGCTTCTCGACGCGCTGGCGGACTGCGACGCGGTGTCGGGAATACGCCAGAACCGCCAGGATTCCTGGCTGCGCCTGATCTCGTCGCGGATCGCCAACGCGGTGCGCAACTGGGCGACCGACGAGCGCATCACCGACGTCGGCTGCTCGCTCAAGGCCTATCGCTCCGAATACCTCCGCCACCTGCCGATGTTCACCGGCATGCATCGCTTCCTCCCCACTCTGGTGCGCTGGAACGGAGCGCGGGTCCGCGAGCTGCCGGTGAAGCACCGGCCGCGCATCCATGGCACCGCCAAGTACGGCATCGGCAACCGCTTGTTTCGCACGATCGACGATTTGATGGCGGTGCGCTGGATGCGAAAACGCTGGATCGACCCACGCCGCGTCGAGGAGCCCATTCGATGAACTTTCCGCAAGGACCGACGCTGTGGTGGGAAATCGTTGGCTGGTCGGGCCAGGCTCTCTTTTTCGGCCGCTTCTTCGTTCAGTGGCTGGCCTCCGAGCGCCGCAAGCAGAGCGTGGTGCCCAACGCCTTCTGGTACTTCAGCTTGTGTGGCGGCCTGACCCTGCTGATCTATGCCATCCATCGGCGCGAGCCGGTCTTCGTGCTCGGCCAGGCCGGCGGACTCATCATCTACTTGCGCAATCTCTGGCTCCTGCACCGCCGCCAACCCGTCCGTGCCGACTGAGGCGCTGCGCGAGTACGTCGCCGGCGGGCGGCGCGACACGCTGCTCCTGGTCCTGGCGGCCACGCTCCTCTTCCTCCCCGGATTGGGCTCGCGGGATCTCTGGAACCCCGACGAGCCGCGCTACGCGGAAGTGGCGCGCGAGATGCTCGCCAGCGGCGAATACCTCATTCCGCATCTCAACGGCGAGGTCTACACCCAGAAACCGCCGTTGCAGTTCTGGGCGATGGCGCTCGCCGGCAAGCTGACCGGCGGCCTCGACGAAAAAGCCGCGCGCCTGCCAGCAGTGTTGTCGGCGATCGTGGCGATCGTCCTGGTTCACCGGATCGGCAAGCGCCTGTTCGGCGCGCGCGCCGCCTGGATCGCCGCCGCCGCCTTCGCCACCGGCGCGAGAATTCTCTGGCAGGGCCGCATCGGGCAGATCGACATGCTGCTGGTGGCTCTGGTCACCGCCTCGGTCTGGTGCTGGGTGCGCGTCGCGGACCGAAGACAGATCGTCATTGGTGCTGGGCTTCTACGCCTTCGCGGGGCTGGGTACGGTCGCCAAGGGTCCGGTGTCGCTCCTGCCGCCGCTACTCGGCATCGTCGCCTTCCTTCTCTGGCAACGCGACCGCGAGGGTTTCAGGAAGCTCTGGCTGGGCCGCGGACTGTTGGTTTACGCCGGAGTCGTGCTCCTCTGGCTGGTACCCGCGGCAATCCATGGCGGCACCGACTATCTCCACGCTCTTGCCTTCCGCCAGACCGTCGAGCGTTACGCCGAGCCCTGGCATCACTTCCAACCCTGGTACTACTACCTCGAAGTCATGCCGGCCGACTTCTTCCCCTGGTCGCTGCTCCTCCCGGGAGCGCTCGTCGCGGGTTGGAAAGGGCTCGAGGGTGAGCACCGGCGCGGCTTCCGTTTCGCTCTCGCATGGTGCGCGGCGACGCTGGTCTTCTTCACCCTCTCACCGGGCAAGCGCACGATCTATACCCTCACCATGTATCCCGCGCTCGCGCTCGCGGTGGGAGCAGGGCTAGACCACATCGCCGCCGTCTGGCCGCGCCATCGGCGCTGGATCGTCTGGCCACTCGCCGCGCTCGCCGTCCTGCTCGCCGCCACCGCGGCGGCACTGCCCAGGATCGCCGCGCGCCGCGCGGCCGACCTCGCGGCCCTGGGAGACGGCTTGGTGGCGCAGCTCGCCGCGCTGCTCATCTTGATGACGCTCGCCGCATCGGCCGCGGCGCTCTACGCACGGCGCGGCGAGATCGCCTCGGCAGTGGCGGCTCTTGCGCTGGGTCTCGGGATGGTCACCATCGCCGCGGTGCTGTGGGTGCTGCCGCGCTTCGAGGCCGTGAAATCGGCGCGCCCGCTGGCTGAGGAACTGATCCGCCGGATCGCGCCGGGGGAACCGTACGCGATGTATCCCCGCCTCGAGGCCGGCATCCTCTTCTACACCCACAGGTTCTGCGAGCTCCCGGCCAACGAGTCGGAGTTGCGCGCGTTCGCCAGCCGGCCGGGACGCGTGTGGCTACTCCTCCGGAAGGACCAGGTAGCCGAGCTGCAACCGCCGCTGGGGCTCGTCGAGATCGCCCGCGACGCCGACGACCGCAGGGGCTGGGTACTGCTGACCAAGCCCTGACGCTATCGCTCGGCCGTCGCCGCGCGCTCACCTGCTCGTGACCCCAACGTCACGTCCCGCTGTCACCATATTGCAGGCGTATGGCGACTTCGATCGTCCTGCTCGCAGTGTTCTCGGGCCTCGCCTTGCTGGTCACATTGGCGTCGGCAAGTGCCACGCTTTTCGTGCTCACCCGGCGGCGTAGCACCGATGGCGGCCTTCTGCCGCCGATCTCGGTGCTCAAGCCTCTGCGCGGTTGCGACGAGGGGCTCTATGAGAATCTCGCGGCACTGGCCCGGCAGGACTATCCGCGCTTCGAGCTGGTCTGTGGCGTCGAGGACCCCGACGATCCCGCGTGCGCCGTGGTCGAACGTCTGCGACAGGACTTTCCCCAGCTCGCGATCAAGCTGACGCGCGGCGCGGCGCCGCTCGGCTGGAACCCGAAAGTCACCAATCTCGCAGGCCTCGCTCGCCAGGCCCGCTACGAGCACTGGCTCATTTCGGACTCGACGGTGCGCCCGCATTCTGGATACCTGCGGGCCATGGTGGCCGAGCTGGCCGATCCGCAGGTCGGACTGGTGTCGAGCGTGCTGGCCGGCGTCGGGGAGCGCAGCGCCGGGGCGCTGTGCGACAACCTGCACCTCAACTCCTTCATCGCCGGCTCGGTTTGCGGTGCCCATCTTGGCGGACACCCCTGTGTGGTGGGCAAGTCGATGCTCTTCCGGCGCCAGGACTTCGAGCGGCTGGGTGGTTGGCGCGCGATCCGCGACGTGCTGGCGGAGGACTACGTCCTGGGCCGCGCCTTCGAGCGCGCCGGCTTCCGCGTCGCGCTCTCGGCTCATGTGCTGCCGGTGGTGCAGCAACACCGGGGGATGGCCGAGTTCGTCGAGCGCCACGCGCGGTGGTCGCAGATGCGGCGCCGCCTCTCGGGCGCCTACTTCGCCGAGCCGCTGCTCAACCCGGTGCCACCGCTTCTCGCCCTGGGCTGGCTGGGGGATGGCGCCTTGGCGGGCGCGGCGCTGGCCGGCATCGGCATCAAGCTGGCGCTCGACGCGCTGTTGACCCGCGCCCTGCGCGAGGAAGTGCTGCCCGCAAAGGCCATCCTATGGATACCGGTCAAGGACTTGTTGATGACCGTCATCTGGACGGTGGCGCTCTTCCGGCGCACGATCTGCTGGCGCGGCCACCACCTGGCGGTCGGCCCCGGCAGCGTCCTCCGGCCGGCCGTGTCAACGGAGCTGCGCGAGGAGGCGGTCTGATCGCACCCGCCCCCGGCGGACCGCGCCCGCCGGTGGAGCCCTCTGCGCGGTTCTCCGCGGTGGTCGCTTCGGTCGAGATGGGCTACGGCCATCTGCGCGCCGCCCACGCCCTGGCCGCGGCTCTGGGCACTCGACGATCGTCCACGTCGACCGGCCGCCCGGTCGTGGCGCCCGAGGAGCTGCGCCTGTGGCAGCGCCTCGCGCCGCTTCTACGAGATCACCTCGCGGGCCTCGCAGATCCCCGTCGTGGGCGCGCCCCTGCGCTCGCTGCTCGAGAGTCCCTGACCGCCATCCCCCATCTCTATCCGCAGCGCGACCTGTCGCGCGCCCACGCTTCCAGGTGCGCTCGCTGCGACGGCTGATCGAAAGGGCCTGGGCCGCGGGCCTCGTCCGACCACCTGAAAGCCACGGGCGCGCCGCTTCCTCACCACCTTCTTCGCCCCCGCGATCGGCGCCGACCATCACGGCTGCGAGCGGCGTCTACTGCGTGGTGACGGACGTCGACATCAACCGGGCCTGGGTGCCGCTGCACCCGGAGACGAGCCGCAGATCGTCTATCTCACCCCGAGCTAGCGGGCCGTCCACCGCCTGCGCGCCTACGGCATCGCCCGCGAGCAGATCGAGTTCACCGGCTTCCCGCTCCCGCCACGAGCTCCTGGGCGGCGCCGGACCTGACCGCCCTGCGCAAGCAACCTCGCCGCGCCGCCTCGTCCGCCTCGACCGCAAAGGCGTCTTCCGCGCCCAGGCCCGGGGCGAGATCCACCACTTTCTGGGCGACCTGCCCGCAGACCAGGAGACGCGGCCGCCGCTCCTCACCTACACCGTGGGCGGCGCCGGCGCCCAGGCCGACCTCGCGCGGCTTTGCTGCAGGGCCTGCGGCCGATGATCGAGGAGGAGCGGCCTCCGCCTCTGCCTGGTCGCCGGCGTGCGCGCCGAGATCGCGGCGAACTTCCACCAAGTGGACGCACGAAGCCGGTCTGCGGACACTCGCCTGGGCGACGGCGTCGACATCATGGTGCGCCGACACGCTCGACGACTACTTCCCGCGCTTCAACGCGCTCCTGGCGGAGACCGACATCCTGTGGACCAAGCCGAGCGAGATGACCTTCTTCTCGGCGCTCTGGGCCTACCTCTCATCCTCTCGACCCCGGTCGGCGTCCACGAGCGCTACAACCGCCGCTGGGCGATCGAGAACGGCCCGGGCCTGAAGCAGCGCGATCCCGCTCTACGCCGAGTACTGGATGCGCGAATGGCTGAACGAGGGCACGCTCGCCGCGGCGGCCTGGTACGGCTTCCTGCGCATGCCGAAGTTCGGGCTCTACCAGATCCTCGAGCGGGTGCGGCGCGACGGCGGCGGCTAGCGCGCCCTCACGCCAGCGCCCTGCGGCGGCCGGGCCGCACGGCCTCACAGAGCGGACGCCCGAGGTAGCTTTCGGGCTGCGCCACACCGAGCGCCCACAGCACGGTGGCTGGAATGTCGAGGAGAGACGGCTCGTGCAAGCCATCGCCGTTCACCGGTCCGCCGGCGAGCAGCACCGGCACGGTGCGATCCAAGGGGTGGGTGCTGTCGTGGTTCCGCGGATCGGAGCCGCCGCCCCCGTGATCGGCGAGGGCGATCAGCATCGTGGCTGGATCTTGACCCAGGCGTAGCTCGCCGGTGAGGTCACCGAGACAGTCGTCGAGTCGCCGTGCCGCCGCCGCGTAGGGCGCCGACATCCACCCGTGCTCGTGCCCAGCCTGATCGGCGTCCGGCCAATGCAGCAGGATCAGACCACGCCGCTGGCGATAGAGAGAGGCCCGCGCCGCAAAGAGGATCTCGCGGGCGCTGCGGCCGGCAAAGCACGGCCGGGCGATGCCCAGCCGCCGGGCGATACGCGCCGCCACGCCGCGCAGCAGGAGAGGGACTTCGCGAATGAAGCCGCTGGTCGGCAAGCCCGCCCGGGCGAGCACCCGCGGCAGCGGGTGCACCGGCGCACTGGGGCGCGGCAAGTGGAACCGGTCGCTGCGCAGTCCGTGGACCTCGGGCAGCGTGCCGGTCAGGAGTGAGGCCATCGCCGCCGCCGTGACACTCGGCCCCACCGTGGTGCCGGCGAGAGAAGCCGCTCCCAAGCTGGAGAGCCGTTGCCACGAGCGCAGACCCAGCCCGGCGATGGCGTCGGCCCGCAGACCATCGAGGACCACCAGCACGATGCGCTCAACCCAACGGCGCCTCATGCCCTACAGGATGAAGTTACGGGATGACGGGGCGCCGACCGCGGGGTGACCCAGGGGTCACGCGCGTGCGGCAAAGCAGCGACTCAGTCGCGGGCCAACCCTTCCTCGGGCCGCTGCCAGGTCTTGGCGTCGTCGTCGAAGGCCGGCAGCTCGATCTTCTCGCCGCGGCGCTCGCGAATGCGGTATTCCCAGAGCCGGGCGTACTTGAGGAATACGCCGAAGGCCTGCAGGGCACAGAGCACCAGGCCGTGCAGGCCGTCGAGGAAGCCGGCCTGGAGAACGAACATGCGGAAGAACCGCCACGCCGGCCGGAAGCCGATCTCGATCAGGCCGGCCTTGCGGCCGTCGCGAAAGGCCTGTGCCGCGCCCCACTCGGCATAGTTGAGGAACTTGCGGAAATACTGGTCGAAGGAACGGAAGGTGTAGTGGAGGAACGGGCTGCGCAACACCGGCACCGGCCCTTCGATCTCGAGGTCGGCGTGCACGCGCCGGTTGGGGTAGCGGCCCCTTGTCCTTGCGGAACAGGCGCACCACCTTGTCGGTCGACCAGCCGGAGTGGCGGATGACCTTGTCGATGAAAACGTTCTCGCGCCGGATGTAGTAGCCGTTGGCGCTCGGCTCGCCGGCCAGCAGGGTGAGGATCTCCCGCGCCAGCGGCTCGGGCACACGCTCGTCGGCGTCGATGATCAGCACCCACTCGTTGGCCACCCGGTCGAGCGACCAGTTCTTCTGCGCCGCCGAGCCGAAATACTCGCGCTGCAGAACGGTGGCGGGATAGCCGCGCGCGATCTCGACCGTGCGGTCGGTCGAGAAGGAATCGACCACCAGCACCTCGTCGGCCCAGGCCACCGACTCCAGGCACTCGGCGATGTTGATCTCTTCGTTGTAGGTGGTGACGATGACCGAGAGCGGCCGCCGACCGGGCGCCTGGCGCAGCGCTTCGACTTGCGGCGAGCGCTGCATGGTCAGACCTTGTCGTCCTTGAGCAGGAAGCGCTCGACCGAGCGGCACTTGCCGGTCGCCTCGTCGACGTCGACCAGCGCCGCGGCGAGACGCACGTCCCGCTTGGCGACCTCGAAGCCCACCGGGGTCTGGAGGAGAAAGCGCTGCAGCACCTTGTCGGCGCGAAAGCCGATGATGGAGTCGTAGGGCCCGGTCATGCCGACGTCGGTGACCAGGGCGGTGCCGCGGGGCAGCACGCGCTCGTCGGCGGTGGGCACGTGGGTATGAGTGCCGAAAACCGCGCTGACGCGGCCATCGAGATGGTAGGCGAGGGCCTGCTTCTCCGACGTCGCCTCGGCGTGGAAGTCGACCATCACCACCTTGACCTCCTTCGGAAGGGCGGCCAAGAGTCTATCCGCAGCGACGAAGGGCGAGTCCACGTTCTTCATGAATACCTGGCCTTCGAGGTTGATCGATCGCCACCGGCACGCCGCCGGCGGTCTCGCCGACGTGAACGCCCGAGCCCGGGTTGCCGGCGGGATAGTTCGCCGGCCGCAGGAGCGGCCGCGCGCCGTTGCCGTGGGCGAGGATCTCGACGCCTTCCTTCTTGTCCCAGATGTGGTTGCCCGAGGTCATGCAGTCGATCGGCAGCTCCTCGATCTCCTGCAGGATCTCCGGCGTGACGCCGAAACCGCCGGCGGCGTTCTCGACGTTCACCACCACGTAGTCGGCCCGCCGCTTGTCGACCAGTCCGGGCAGCAGACGCTGCAGCGCCTGCCGGCCGGGCTTGCCGATCACGTCGCCGACGAAGAGCAGGATCATGCGCCGACTCGAGCAGATCTCACTTGGCGTACTCGACCGCCCGCGACTCGCGGATGACCGTCACCTTGATCTGCCCCGGATAGGTCAGCTCCGACTCGATCTTCTTGGCCACGTCCTTCGACAGCCAGACCGCCTCCTCGTCCGACACCTTGCCGCAATCGACGATGATGCGGATCTCGCGGCCGGCCTGGATGGCGAAGGTCTTCTGCACGCCCTTGAAGCTGGAGCCGATCTCCTCGAGCTTCTCGAGCCGCTTGACGTAGGTCTCGAGTACCTCACGGCGGGCCCCCGGCCGGGCGGCGGAAAGCGCGTCCGAGGCGGTCACCAACACCGCCTCCACGGTCTCCGGCTCGTAGTCGCCGTGATGGCAGGCCATGGCGTGAATCACCGCCTCGGACTCGCCGAACTTGCGCAGCAGGTCGATGCCGATCTGCAGGTGGGTGCCGTCCATCTCGCGGTCGATGGCCTTGCCGATGTCGTGGAAGAGACCGCCTCGCTTGGCGACCCGCACGTTGGCGCGCAACTCGGCGGCCATCGTCGAGGCCAGGAAGGCGACCTCCTTGGAGTGCTGGAGCACGTTCTGGCCGTAGGACGTGCGGTAGCGCAGGCGGCCGAGCAGCTTCACCAGCTCGGGGTGGACGTCGGGAATGCCCAGCTCGAGCAGTGCCGCCTCGCCCTCCTGGCGGATGCGCTGGTCGAACTCGGCTTTGACCTTCTCCACCACTTCCTCGATCCGCGCAGGATGGATTCGGCCGTCCTGGATCAGCCGCTCGAGCGCGGCGCGAGCGATCTCGCGCCGGAAGGGGTCGAAGCCGGAGAGGATCACCGCCTCCGGGGTATCGTCGACGATGAGGTCGACGCCGGTGGCGGTTTCGAGGGCGCGGATGTTGCGGCCCTCGCGGCCGATGATGCGGCCCTTCATTTCATCCGACGGCAGCATGACGACGGAGACCGCCGTTTCCGAGACGTAATCCGAGGCGGCGCGCTGCACCGCCATGCCGATAATGCGCTGGGCCTGCTTGGAAGCGTTCTCGCGCGCCTCGTCCTCGATGCGCTTGACGATGTGCGCCGCCTCGAGCCGGGACTCGCTCTCCATGCCACGAATCAGCTCGTCCTTGGCCTGCGCGGCGGTGAGCCCGGCGATGTGCTCGAGCTTCGAGCGCTCCTCGGCGATGAGGCGGGCCACTTCCTGCTCCTTGCTCTCGAGCGCCTTCTCACGCCCGGCGACCGCCTTCTCGCGCCCGGACACTTCCTTCTCGTTCTGGGTCAGGATGTCCAGCCGCTTGTCGAGCGTGTCTTCCTTCTGCGTCAGCCGCTTCTCGAGCGCCTCGAGCTCTTCACGCCGGGCGCGCGAGGCCTTCTCGAACTCGCCGCGCGCCTGCAACAGCTTTTCCTTCGCCGCCAGATCCGCCTCGCGACGCTTGGCCTCGGCATCGCGCTCGGCGGACTCGAGACTGCGCGCCGCGTCCCGGCGGGCCTCCTCGAGCAGCTTGGCCGCGGCCCGCCGGCCGGCGAAATACACCAACGGCCACACGATCGCCGCGACCGCTATCGCCGCCGCGATCCAAAGTCCGCCGTTTTGCACGCCGTCACCCCCTCGATCGAGAGGGGCGCGGTGAGGAGTTCAGGAAGGCCTGCGGGGTAAGGAGCATCCCCCGCGCGGCCGTGTGGGTCGTCGCGCTTAGAACCTGAACCGCAACAGGTGGGTGCCCGTGCCGCGAGCCATTAGCTTCCCCGTTACCCCCGAAGGAGCGGGGCCTGCACAGGCCACGCGAGTCTTAAGCTCCCAGAGTATGAATGTTGGTTCTAGTGTGGATGGACCCATCACGAACCGCGCAGGGGATGCAACTCGAAGACCCCTCATATTCTCGTCGGGGGGAGACAGGTCAGCGCCCCAAGGCGCTCGCCAGCTCCCCGCTCAGCTCCTCTGCCTTCTCCTGAACCTTCAACCGTTCCCCATGATGCTGTTGTTCGGCTCGCCGCAGCTCGTCCGCGAGGTTGAGCGCCGCGAGAATCGCTACCTTGGCGGTGTCGGCCCCTTTCAGATGGGCCGCGATGTCGCGCATCCGCCGGTCCACGACGTCGGCCAGCTCGCGCAGTTGGCCGCCGTCTTTCTCGCCACGAACGTGGTACGTGCTACCGAAGATGTCGACATCGACCGTCGCCGGCGCCTTGTCCATGTCCGCCCCGCTTCCGCTCAGGTCCGTACTGCATTCAAAAATCGGAACACGGTGAAAGCGAGTGTATCGCACAGAGCCGGCATGGGATAGCCGCCCTATAATGCCCGTTCCTGACGATGAGCGGCCCGACCTCCCGGCGCATCGCGGCCCTGTTGTTCACCTCGGGGCTGTGCGCGATCGCCTATCAGACCGCCTGGCTGCGTCTCCTGCGGCTGATCTTCGGCGCCTCGACCGCCTCGTCGGCGGCCGTGCTGGCGGTATTCATGGGTGGCTTGGGGATCGGATCCCTACTCCTCGGGAAGCATGCCGACCGGACGCGAAATCCGCTGGCCCTTTACGCCAAGCTGGAGCTGGCGATCGGCCTTCTCGCTGGTCTCAGTCCCTGGCTCGTCCAGGCGGCGCGCGCCGGCTACGTCGCCCTGGGCGGCACCCTGGCGCTCGGCCCTTTCTGGGGCACTACCGTCCAGTTGCTGCTCGCCGCCCTGGTGCTGGGCCCGGCCACGGTGCTCATGGGCGGCACCTTGCCGGCCGCCATCCGGGCGGCGGAGGACGCCGAGGATCGCGGACGCCGCACACTGGGCGTGCTCTACGGCGCAAACACTTTGGGCGCGGTGAGCGGCGCGCTGCTGGTGACTTTCTACGCCGTCGAGTTCGTCGGTACCCGCAAGTCGATCCTCCTCGCGGCGCTGCTCAATCTGCTGCTCGGCATGGTGGCGCTGGCCATGTCACGCGGTCGAGATCTCTCGCCGGAGCCGTCCGAAACCGGGGCCGCGACCACACCAGTGGCCGGACACCTGCGGAACTTCGCCCTGCCGGCGGCGCTGCTGGTGGGTTTCGTCTTCTTCCTCATGGAGTTGGTCTGGTACCGGATGCTCTCGCCTCTCCTCGGCGGCTCCTCCTACACCTTCGGGCTCATTCTCGCGGTGGCGCTCGTCGGCATCGGCGCCGGCGGGCTCGCCTATGGAATGGGCGCCCGGCAACGGCGTCCTACGCTGGCGGGTTTCGCCGCTACCTGTGCCCTCGAGGCGCTGGCCATCGGCATCCCGTTCGCCCTCGGCGATCGCATCGCGTTCGTCGCCTTGGTGCTGCGCGGCTTCGGTGGCGGCGGCTTCGGGGCGCTGGTGCTGGGGTGGAGCGCCATCGCCGGCCTGGTGGTGCTACCGGCAGCCTTCGTGGCCGGGTACCAGTTCCCGCTCCTGGTCGGGGTGCTGGGCAGCGGCCGCGAGCGGGTGGGCCGCGAAGTGGGACTGGCCTACGGCTGGAACACCGCCGGCTCGATCGCCGGCGCTCTGGCCGGCGGCTTCGGCCTGCTGCCGCTGCTGAGCGCGCCGCTCCTCTGGCGGGTGACCGTGATCGTCCTGGCGCTGGCCGCAATCGCCGCCGCCGCGGTGTCCTACCGCCGCGAAAAGGTCCCGGCGCGGTGGCCGCTCCTGCTCGCGGCAGCGGCCTGCCTGTTGGTCGTTGCGCCGGGACCCAGCGCCGCCTGGCGCCACAGCGGCATCGGCGCCGGTCGCTTCCGCGGCAGCTGGTCCGAGTCCGAACGAGTTGCGCGCGGCTTTCCACTCGGCTCGCTCGGCGGTGGTGTGGGAAGCGGAGGGCAAGGAGAGCTCGGTCGCGCTGTGGGGCGACGACGACTACGCCTTCTTCATCAACGGCAAGAGCGACGGCGCGGCGAGGGGCGACGCGGCCACCCAGGTCATGAGCGGCCTGGTCGGCGCGCTCCTCCATCCCGATCCGCGGCGGGCCATGGTCATCGGCCTCGGCACCGGCTCGACCGCCGGCTGGCTCGCCGACGTGCCGGGCATGGAGCGCGTCGACGTGGCGGAGATCGAGCCCGCGATCGTCGGCGTGGCGCGCGCCTGCGCGGCGGTGAATCGCAACTGTCTCGACAACCCGCGGGTGCGGCTCCAGCTCGGCGACGCGCGCGAGCTGCTGCTCACCAGCGGCGAGCGCTACGACCTGCTGTTCTCCGAACCGTCGAATCCCTACCGAGCCGGCATCTCCAGCCTGTTCACCCGCGAGTTCTATCGCGCGGCCGCCGACCGCCTCGACCGCAACGGCATCTTTCTGCAGTGGGTTCAGGGCTATGAAGTCGACGCCGACGTAGTGCGCACCGCGTTCGCCACTCTGAGCTCGGTGTTCCCCTACGTCGAGACCTGGCAGATCCACCATGACGACTTGCTGCTGGTGGCGACTCGCGAGCCGGTTGTTCACGACCTCCAGCGCATCGGACGGCGAGTCGCGCTGGCGCCCATCTCCGAAGCCATCACTTCGGTGTGGGGGGTCGCGGGTGTCGAGGGTTTCTACACCGGTTACGTCGCCTCGCCGGAGCTCGCTTTGCGGCTGCGTGAGTCGGCCGGCGGCGATCTCAGCACCGACGATCGGCCGCGCATCGAGTTCGGCTTCATCCGCAATCTCGGCCGGCCCGGGCTGTTCAGCATCGCCGAGCTGCGGCGGGCGGCGCGGGAACCGCGTCCGCAGACCGTGAACGGCGAGCTCGACTGGGGCCGCGTCGAGGAGCTGCGCGCGGCGCGCGGTCTGATGATCCATCAGCTCGACACCGGCGTGTCGCCGGACGGCGCCGCCGGCGCGCGGATGCGCGCTACGGCGGCGTTCGCCGCCGGCGATCCCGGCCGGGCGTTGGCGCTCTGGAGGTCTCAGCCGGAGGAGCCGGCCGTTCGCGCCCATCTTCTGGTGGTGGCGGGATCGCTGGCCGCGCAGGGCGACGCGCTGGCACCCGCGTATCTCGAGCGCCTGCGCTCCGTCCAGCCGACCGAGTCGCTGGCGCTCCAGGCGGCCTGGCACGCCCAACGCGGCGAGAGCGAGGGCGCGGCGCGCACCCTCATCGAGTCGTTGCGCGCCTACCGTAGCGATCCGTGGCCACACCCGCCGGTGATGCGGGCTGCGCTGGCCCTGGCACGACGGCTGGCGGCGGCCGACCGGGCCGCGGCGCGAGCTCTGTTCGACGAGCTCAGCGAGCCGTTTGCAGTCCACCTCCTGGACCGCGAGCGCCAGCTCCTGCGCCTCGACCTCGCCGGCTTGCTGGCGGCGCCGGAGCTTTGCGTCGCCGCCCTCGAGCCTTTCGCCGTCACACCGCTGTGGGAGCGCGGTTTCCTGGAAACCCGGGCCCGCTGTTATGTCGCGGCGGAACCCTCGAGCCGCCGCGCGGAGCTCGCCCGCCGCGATTTGGACGCTTTCCTGGACGGCGAGCCACAGCCACTGGCGGGCGGCCGTTGAGCTTGCGCCCGGCACGGCTCAACGACGGCGCGCGGGTTGCCGCGTTGCTCTTCGTTTCCGGCCTCTGCGCGTTGGCCTACCAGACCGCATGGCTGCGCCAACTGCGCCTGGTGTTCGGCGCGTCGACGGCAGCGTCGGCGGCAGTGCTGGCGATCTTCATGGCCGGCCTCGGCCTCGGCAGTGTGGTGCTCGGCCGCCGTGCCGACCGCGCGGCAAACCCGCTGGCGCTGTACGCCCGCCTGGAGATCGCCATCGCGCTGCTGGCCGCGGCCAGCCCGGCGCTCATCGCCGGGGCCCGATGGCTCTACATCGCCCTCGGCGGCACGGCGACGCTAGGTCCGGCGCTCGGCACCCTCGCGCGCTTGGCGCTGTCGGCGGCCGTGATCGGACCGCCGACGTTCCTCATGGGCGGCACGCTGCCCGCCGCCCTCCGCGCTGCGGCCTCGAGCGAGGATAGGGGCCGCCGTGTGCTCGGCCTGCTCTACGGCGCCAACACCCTCGGAGCGGTGAGCGGGGCGCTGCTGGTGACCTTCGTGACCGTCGAACAGCTCGGCATCCGAGCCTCGATCCTGGTTGCAGCAGCGCTCAACCTGGGCCTCGGCTTGCTGGCACTTGCCGCATCGCGCTCGGTGGCGTCGGCGGAGGAGGACGGGGCCGTGTCCTCGCCCGGCGAGGAAACCGAGCGATCCCCGACCCGCTTCGTGCTCGCGGCGGCGGCGACGGTGGGTTTCGTGTTTCTGCTCATGGAGCTGGTGTGGTACCGGATGTTGTCGCCCATCCTCGGTGGCTCGTCGTACACCTTCGGGCTCATTCTGGCGGTGGCGCTGGCGGGCATCGGTGCCGGCGGACTGCTCTACGGGGTCGGCGGGCGTTCGCGCCGCCCGACTCTGCACGGCTTCGCCTCCACCTGCGCGCTCGAGGCGCTGGCGCTCGCCCTGCCGTTCGCGCTCGGCGATCGTCTCGCCTTCGCCGCCCTGGTGCTGCGCGGGCTGGCCGGGGGCGGCTTCACCGCGCTCATCGCCGGCTGGAGCGTGATCGCGGCGGTCGTCGTGCTGCCGGCGGCGATCGTGGCGGGCTACCAGTTTCCGCTGCTGGTCGGCGTGCTCGGCAGCGGGACGCGTGCGGCGGGACGTCAGGTCGGCGTGGCCTACGGCTGGAATACCGCCGGCGCGATCGCCGGCTCGCTCGCCGGCGGTTTCGGAGTGCTGCCGCTGCTCACCGCGCCGGTCGCCTGGCGCTGGGCCGCGATCGTCCTCGTCGCGCTCGCCCTAGGCGCGTCGTGGCTGGCCCGGCTCCGCCGCGAACCGGGCCGCCTCGCGCTGCCCGTCATGTTGAGCTGTGCGGCGCTCGTCGCGGCGGCTACGGTGGGCCCGACCGCCGCGTGGCGTCACGGCCGCATCGGCGCCGGCCGCTTCGCTGGCGCCTGGGACAGCCCGAACGCGCTGCGCGCCTCGTTCCAGTCAGCGCGGTCGGCGATCGTGTGGGAGGCCGAGGGCGTCGAGAGCTCGGTCGCGCTGTGGGACGACGACGGCTACGCCTTTTTCATTAACGGCAAGAGCGACGGCAACGCGCGCGGCGACGCCGCGACGCAGGTGATGGGGGGCTTGGTAGGCGCCATGCTCCACCCGGAGCCGCGCGCCGCCCTGGTCATCGGCTTGGGGACCGGCTCGACCGCGGGCTGGCTGGCCCAGGTGCCGGGCATGGAGCGCGTCGACGTGGCCGAGATCGAGCCCGCGGTTCGCCGGGTGGCCGAGGACTGCGAGCCGGTCAATCAGGCGTGCCTGCGAAATCCGCGCGTCGCTCTGCACTGGGGCGACGCGCGGGAACTCTTGCTCACTACCCGTGAGCGCTACGACATCATTTTCTCCGAGCCATCGAATCCCTACCGGGCCGGGATCTCGAGCCTGTTCACGCTCGAGCTCTATCGCGCCGCGGCGCGGCGGCTGCGGCCGCGCGGAGTCTACTTGCAATGGGTGCAGGGCTACGAAGTCGACGCCGAGGTGGTGCGCACCGCGTTCGCGACGCTCAACGAGGTATTCCCGTTCGTCGAGGCGTGGCAACTTCACAGCACCGACCTGCTCCTGGTGGGTTCGATGGAGGCCCTCGATCACGACATCGCGCGCGAGCGTGCTCGCGCCGCGGCCGAGCCGTACGCCTCCGCCCTCAATCACGTTTGGGGCGTCTCCGGCGTGGAGGGCTTCTACGCCGGTTTCCTCGCGCCACCCGAGCTGGCGCGCGAGCTCAGCGCGGCCGCCGGAGGAGATTTCAACACCGACGATCGGCCGCGCATCGAGTTCGGGTTCATTCGCAGTCTTGGCCGCAGCGGACTCTTCGAGATCGACGACGTGCGCCGCGCCGCTGGCGGCCGCCGGCCGCCGGCCGGCAAGTCGGCGCTCGATTGGGAGCGCGTCGAGGACATGCGCCGCGCGCGCTCCCTCCTGCTGCTCGAATCGCCCGCCCCCGCGAGCGCGGCACCCGATTCTCCGGCCGGGCTGCGCGCACGAGCGCGCATCGCCTTCGCCTCGGGACGTCTGTCCGAAGCGGCCGGACTTTGGATGCGGCAGCCAGACCTGCCGGTCTCTCGCGCTGACTTGTTGCTGTTGGCGAGCGGTCTCGCAGAACAGGGCGCCGACCCGGCGCCCACGGTCTTCGCGGCGCTCGAGCCGCTCGCGCCCACCGAGACCCGCGCCCTGGAGGCCCGCTGGAGATTCCGGCGCGGCGATCCCCGGGGCGCCGCGGATGTGCTCGAGGAAGCTCTGCAGCGCTACCGCATCGATCCCTGGCCGCACCCGCCGACGATGAGCGGCGCGCTCGAACTCGCGATTCAGCTGTCCGGAGTGGATTCTGCGCTGGCGCACCGCATGTTCGCGGCCCTCCGCGAGCCGTTCTCTCTGCACCTGCTCAACCGCCGCAGGCTGACCTTGCGGGTAGGTGTGGCGGAACTGCTCGGAAACTCCGACCTGTGTCGGGAGGCCCTGGCACCCTTCGAGTCGAAGCCGCAGTGGGATCGCCTATTGCTCCAGGCGCGAGTGCGTTGCTACGGCGGCGGTTCGGGCTCGACCGCTCGCCGGGCGGCCCGCGACCTGGCCAGCTATCTCGCGGCCGAGCCGCGGACGCTCTTCTGAGCGATCCGCGGCGCCCAGGCTCTCAGCCCTCGAGCAACCCTTCGAGCTCGCCCACCAGACGCTGGACGCGCTGCCGGATCTCATCTCGCTCGCTCGCCCAGTCGCCATCAACCGCCACCGACCGCGATGCGGCCGCCTGCTCCAGGTGCTCCACGCGAGAGCGCAGCTCGCCGTTCTCGTCACGCAGGCGCCGCAGCTCCTCGGCGGCGTCGCGCACCCGGTCTTCGAGTTCTCCCAGCCATTCGCTCGTCACGATCCACCCCTCCATGCGAACCGCCGCTCGAGCTCCGCGCGCAACGCGGCGTGGAGCTCGTTGATCTCGCTCTGCGTCAGAGACCGCTCCGGGGAAGCGTACTGGAAAGCGATCGTGGTGTTCACCGCCCCAGCCGGAACTCCGCGACCCTGGTAGCGCACGCGCAAGGCGAAGGACTCGAGATCGGCGGGCGCGAGCTCCCGGATCGCGGCGGCAATCGCCGCCCACGGCGTAGCGAGCGCATGGGTCAGGGTCAGGTCCATGGCGATGCCCGGATAGCGGGATGGCACCACGACCTGGGCATGCTCGGGCAGGGTCAGTCCGTCGAGCAGCAACTCGGCGGCGAAGAGGGGAAAGGGATCCTCGGCGGCAACCTGGCCCATGACCCCGATCTGCCGCTCGCCGGTGAAGATGTGCGAGCTGGTACCGGACAGCAGACCCGCCGCTTCGGCGGCGCGAAACTCGATGCTCTCGCCCAGCGCCTCGCCGACGGCCTCGATGGCACCTTTGAGATCGAACAGGTCGAGCCCATGGCCGCGCTCCCACTCAGTGCCTAGCTCGCCGCCGAGCACCACTGCCAACGCGTCCTGTTCCTCCGCGCCGACCGGAAACAGGTGGCCGACCTCGAACAGCCGCGTCGCCTTCGCGCCGCGGCGCTGGTTGAAGCGCGCGCCCTCGACGAGATTGGGCAGCAGCGAGCGCCGCATCACCGTGTAGTCGGCGGAGAGCGGATTGATCAGCCGCAACGGCGGCGCGCTCTGAGACTGCCACGCGAACGCCGCGTCGGCGGCATCGGAGCAAAAGGCGTAGTGCACCGCTTCGGCCAGGCCGCCCGCGGCGAGGACGTCGCGAACCCGGTCGCGCAGCGCGTGGCCGGGACTCGTCCCCGCGTCCGGTCCCGACACGGCGGGCAGGGCGGCGGGAATGGCGTCCATGCCGACGTGGCGAATCGGCTCTTCGAAGAGGTCCGCCTCCTCCACGTTGCCGCGTTCGTCGCGCAGCTCGGGGGCTTTGGGCGGGAAGTCGTAGTAGCGCCACGAGGGCACGGTGACTCGCCAGGCGTCGCCGTCGAGACGCTGCCAGTCGAACCCGAGGCCGCTGAGGATGCGCTCGACCTCGCCGGCGGCGATCTCGACTCCGGCGAGACCGCAGAGCCGGCGGCGGTCCAGCCGGCCGGTCGGCGGCCAGGTCTCCGGCCAGGAGCTGCGTTCGTCGATCGCGCCGGGCGCGATGGACCCGCCAGCGACTTCGACCAGGAGCGCCGCCGCCCGCGTCGCCGCATCGAGACAGGCACCGGGATCGGCGCCGCGCTCGAAGCGGTGCGAAGCGTCGGTCTTGAGGTTGAACGCCGCGGTCACCGCGCGCACCGCCCGGCGCTCGAAGTGGGCGCTCTCGAGCAGCACGTCGCGGGTGGAATCGGCGACTTCGGTATCGAGGCCGCCCATCACCCCGGCGAGAGCGATCGGACGCCGGGCGTCGGCGATGATCAGCATGCCCGGCGCGAGCTCGCGCTCGGCGCCGTCGAGCGTCACCACCTTCTCTCCGGCCAGCGCCCCGCGCACCCGTATCTCGGGCTCGCCGCCCCCCTGTTCGGCGCGCAGACGATCGAGGTCGAAGGCGTGCAATGGCTGCCCGGTCTCCCAGAGAACGAAGTTGGTGACGTCAACGACGTTGTTGATCGAGCGGTGGCCGATCGCTTCCAGCCGGCGGCGCAGCCACGCCGGACTAGGACCCACCTTGACGCCGCGCACCAGCCGCGCGCCGTAGCGCAGGCAGCGCGGATCTTCGAGGATCACGCGCACCGCCTCGCCGATCGGCGGGCCGGATTCGCTGAGCACTTGCTTCGGGCGTCCGTAGCGGACGGCGCAGCTTCACCGCCAACTCACGTGCCACGCCGAAGTGGTTCATGGCGTCGGTGCGGTTGGTGGTGACGTCGACGTCGAGGAGCACCTCGTCGCCCTGGCGCTCGACGCCCTCGACCGCCAGGCCGACCGAGGTCAACGCGGCGGCGATCGACTCCGGCGCCTCGGCGAGATCGACGTACTCGCGCAGCCAGTCGAGCGAGAAGAGCATCTAGATCCGCACCTGACGCAGCAGACGTTCGTCGTTCTCGAATAGCAGGCGGATGTTGGGAATACCCCACTTGATCATCGCCACGCGGTCGAGCCCCATGCCGAAGGCGAAGCCGGAGTAGACCTCGGGGTCGATGCCGCAGTTGCGCAGCACCCGCGGATCGACCATGCCGGAGCCCAGGATCTCCATCCAACCCGATTGCGAGCACACCGCGCAGCCCTTGCCGTGACAGAACGGGCAGGTGATGTCGACTTCACACGACGGCTCGGTGAACGGGAAGTGGCTCGGCCGCAGGCGCACGCCGGTGTCCTTGGTGAAGAGCTCCTGGATGAAGGCTTGCAGCGTTCCCTTGAGATGACCGACGGTGATCCCGCGGTCGACGCAGAGCGCCTCGACCTGATGGAACATCGGCGAGTGGCGGAGGTCGTTGTCGTGCCGGAAGACACGGCCCGGACAGATGATGCGGATGGGCGGCTTGCGCTCCATCATGGTGCGGATCTGGACCGGCGACGTGTGGGTGCGCAGCAGGCGGCCGTCTTCGACGAAGAAGGTGTCCTGAGTGTCGCGCGCCGGGTGATCCTCGGGGAAATTGAGGGCGGCGAAGTTGAGCTCGTCGGATTCGACCTCGGGGCCTTCGGCGACGCTGTAGCCGAGACCGCGGAAGATGCGCTCGATCTCGCGTGTCACCAGCGTCACCGGGTGCAGGCTGCCGAGCTGCGGGCGGCGGCCCGGCAGGGTGACGTCGACCGCTGCCGCGGCCTGCGACTTCGCGGCCTCGGCGGCGCCAAGGGTCGCGTCGAGCGCCGTCAGACGCTCCTCGACCCGGGTCTTGAGACGGTTGACCGCCTCGCCGTACGCCTTGCGATCGGCGGGCGCCACCTGCTTGATGGCGTCGAGGAGCTCGCGGACTTTGCCCTGTTTGCGTCCCACCCACTCGACGCGGAGAGCCTCCCACGCCGGGCGGTCCGTCACCCGGCCTGCAGCCGCCTCGAAGCGCGCCGCCATCTCCTCGAGCGAGGAGAGAGACGGGGCGCTTTCTGGGCCGACGGGATCGTCTCCAGCCACGCCCACGCGGCGCCGCCTTACGCCTTGGCGAGCGCCTGCTTGGCGGCTTCGGCGAGGTCGGCGAAAGCCTTGGGCTCGCGCACCGCGAGATCGGCGAGGATCTTGCGGTCGAGATCGCTACCCGCCAGCCGCAGACCGGAGATCAGCTTGTTGTAGGACAAGCCGTTCAGCCGCGCCGCCGCGTTGATGCGCAGGATCCACAGGCTGCGGAAGTTGCGCTTCTTCGCCTTGCGGTCGCGATAGGCGTAGAGCCCCGACTTCTCCACCGCCTGCTTCGCCATGCGATAGGCGTTGCCCTTGGTGCCGAAGTAGCCGGAGGACTGCTTGAGAACCTTCTTGCGCTTGGCTGCCCGCTTGGGGCCGCGCTTCACACGTGCCATTACGAACCTCGTTTCTGCCCACGATCCCCGCACGCGGCGGGTGGGGCGGTTGTTGCGACCGCGACGGACAGGTTCTTTCCGTCGCCGGTCAGAGTGGAACTACTGGTTGAGCATCTGCCGGATCATCGGCGCCATGGTCGGCGAAACCAGCGTGCTCTTGCGCAGCTTGCGCTTGCGCCCCATCGACTTCTTGGTGAGGATGTGGCTGTGCATCGACTGGCCGCGCTTGATCTTGCCCGTGGCGGTCAGCTTGAAGCGCTTCGCCGCACCCTTGTGCGTCTTCTGCTTGGGCACCGGAATTCTCCCTCTAAAAGCGTCGAAGGCGCCGGCCGGGGCCGGCGCCACCCGTAAGAACGGCGGAGTCTAGCAGAACTCCAGGGGCCCGGCCAAGTCGGTCGTTCAGGCCTTGGCGGGGGCCGGGGCCGCGGCGGGGGAAGGGGCCGCCTTCTTGGCCGGCTTCTGCTTGGCCGCCGGACCGGGGGCGATGATGACGTGCATCCGGTTGCCAGCCATCTCGGGCGTCGTCTCGACCATGCCGGTCTCGCCAATGTCCTTGGCGAAGCGCTGCAGCAGGGTCACTCCCAGGTCAGTGCGGGCCATCTCGCGGCCGCGAAACTGCACGGTCGCCTTGACCTTGTCGCCCTCGCCCAGGAAGCGGATGGCGTTGCGCAGCTTGAAGTCGTAGTCGTGGTCGTCGATGTTGGGCCGGAACTTCAGCTCTTTCACCTGGAAGATCTTCTGCTTCTTCCTCGACTCTTGCGCCTTCTTCTTCTGCTGATAGAGGAACTTGCCGAAGTCCATGATGCGGCAAACCGGCGGTTTGGCGGTAGGGGCGACCTCGACCAGGTCGACGCCCTGTTCACGGGCCATGCGCAACGCCTCTTCGATCAGGATCACGCCCAGCTGCTCGCCGTTGGGGCCGATCAGCCGGACCTCGCGGGAACGGATACCTTCGTTGGTGCGGGTCGTCTTGTCGATACTCAGCTCACCCCCTGGGAGCACTACCGCCCGCGCGGCATGCGCAGGGCGTCCACATTGCGGCCAGCCGAGGCCGACCTTGGTACTGCTGTTTGTCCGGGTGCAACGGCGGCATCTTAGCGCATCGCTCGGCTGACTTGGGTGACAGCCTACAACTCACGGCTCTTGGAGTCGACCAGGCCGGCCAGCCGCTCGGCGAAGGCCTCGACCGGCATGGCGCCGAGGTCGGCGCCGGCCCGGCGGCGCACCGCCACGGCGCCCGATTCGGCCTCACGCGCCCCCACCACCAGCATGTAGGGCACCTTCTGCATCTGGGCCTCGCGCACCCGGTAGCCCAGGCTCTCGGAGCGGTCGTCGTGCTCGACCCGCACGCCTGCGGCCACCAGCTTTGCGGTGACCTCGGCGCCATAGGCGTAGAACTTCTCGCCCACCGGGATGACCACGGCCTGAGTCGGTGCCAGCCAGAGCGGGAACGCGCCGGCGGTGTGCTCGATGAGGATGCCGAGGAAGCGCTCGACCGAGCCCAGCATGGCGCGGTGGATCATCACCGGGCGATGGAGACCGCCATCCGGACCCACGTACTCGAGATCGAAGCGCTGCGGCAGCTGGTAGTCCAGCTGGACGGTGCCCAGCTGCCAGGGGCGGCCGATGGCGTCGTGGACCCGGAAGTCGATCTTCGGTCCGTAGAACGCGCCGTCGCCGGCATTGAGTGAATAGGTGAGGCCGTTGGCATCCAGCGCGCGTTGCAGAGCGCGCTCGGCGACCTCCCACTGCTCGTCGCTCCCGACCCGCTGCTCCGGCCGCGTGCCGATGACGATCTCCACGTCCGAGAAATCGAAGGTGCGATAGATGTCGAGAATGATGCCCACGGCGCGCAGGACTTCGCCCTCGACCTGGTCGTCCGTGCAAAAGACGTGGGCGTCGTCCTGGGCGAAAGAACGCACCCGCGTCAGACCTGAGGTGACACCCGACCGCTCGTAGCGATGCAGCCGCCCGAAGTCGGCGTAGCGGATCGGAAGGTCGCGATACGAGCGCTTGCGCGTCTTGTAGATCAGGCAGTGGGTCGGGCAGTTCATCGGCTTGACGGCGTACTGGCGCTCGTCGAGCTCGGTGAAGAACATGTTCTCGCGGTAGTTGGCGTAGTGGCCGGAGGTGTGCCACAGCTCGACGTCGAGAATCTGCGGGGTCACCACCTCGCCGTAGCCGAAGCGCCGGTTGAGGTCGCGCACGTAGTCGATCAACCGGGTGTAGACCTCGGCGCCGCGCGGGTGGAAAAACGGCGAGGCCGGGGCCAACGGGGAGAAGCTGAAGAGATCGAGGTCCTGCCCCAGCCGGCGGTGATCCCGCGCCCGCGCCTCCTCCTCCAGCTTCTGCTGCTCGTCGAGCTCCTTCTGGGTGGCGAAGGCCGTGCCGTAGATGCGCTGCAGCTTCTCGTTCGCCTCGTCGCCCTTGAAGTAGACCCCCGAGGACTCGAGCAGCTTGATCGCGCCGATCTGCGAGGCGCGCTGGACGTGCGGGCCGCGGCAGAGGTCGGTGAAACGGCCGTGACGGTAGAGCGTGATGGTCTCGCCCTCGGGAATGTCGCGCAGCCGCTCGAGCTTGAGCTCGTTGCCGCGCTCGCGGAAGATTTGCTCGGCCTCGCCGCGTGACACCTCGACGCGCTCGAAGCCGGCGTCCTCGGCGAGGATCTCGCGCATCTTGGCTTCGATCTTCTCCAGGTCCTCGGCGGCAAAGGCGCGCGGGAAGCGGAAGTCGTACTGATACTTCTCGCTGTGATCCTTGCGTCCGGCGTCGTAGAGCGCCTCGGGCCAAAGCCGGGTCACCGCATCGGCCAGCACGTGCTCGGCCGAATGGCGAATGAACTGCCCGGCCTCCGGGTTCCTGGCGGTGAAGATCCGGAACGTGCCGCCTTGGGCGAGTGGCGCGCGCAGGTCCACCGCTGCGCCGTCGAGCTCCGCGCCGATGGCATCCTTCGCCAGGCGAGGGCCGATCGACTGCGCCACTTCGAGCGCGGTGGTGCCGCGGCGCGACGGCGCGCGTACTGCCGTCGGGCAGCGTCAGGGTCAGCGATTCAGGCATGGGAGGGAGAACGACGTGGTAGGCGCTCCCGGACTCGAACCGGGGACCTCATCCGTGTGAAGGATGCGCTCTAACCAGCTGAGCTAAGCGCCTGTGCCGAAGCAATCGTTTCGCGTCTTTCTCGGAGCCGGGTCGTTGGGGTCGCGGATCGTGGTAGGGCCGATCGGACTCGAACCGATGACCTCTACGATGTCAACGTAGCGCTCTAACCAGCTGAGCTACGGCCCTTTACAACGTATCCGCGACTGTCGGTTCCGGCCGCCGAAGACTCCGCAACTTAGCAAACGGTCCGCTGGAGTGTCAAACCGGGCGCCTACGGACCGACTCGTGCCAACCAGCCCTTGAGGTACTCCCCTTCTCGATGGGCAAGCGCCACCGGATGATCCGGGCCGGCGGCCAGAGGCTGCAGGAGCTGGACCGCCACCCCTGCTTCGGCGCCGGCGGCGAACAGGATCTGGCGGAAGAGGGTCGCGTCGACCGCACCGCTGCAGCTGAAGGTGAGGAGGAAGCCGCCCGGCTCGAGGCGCTGGAGGGCCAGGCGATTGACGTCCTTGTAGGCTCGCGCCGCGCGGTCGACGTCGTCGCGGCGCCGGGCGAGCGGCGGCGGATCGCAGACCACCAGACCGTAGCGTCCCTCGTCCCGGCGCAAGAACTCGAAAGCGTTCGCCGCCACCCAATCGACCAGGCCGCGATCGAGGCCGTTGAGATCGTAATGGCCGAGCGCCCGCTCGCGCAGGGCGGCCGAGGACTCGACGTGGCGCACCGAGTGAGCGCCGCCGCGGAGTGCGTGGACACCGAAGGCGCCACTGTGGGCGAAGAGATCCAGCATCGCGCGACCGGCCGCCAGGCGGCCCGCCAGACGGCGGTTCTCGCGCTGGTCGCAATAGAAACCGGTCTTCTGCCCGCCTTCGAGGTCCGCGCTGAACCGCAACCCGGTCTCGGAGAATTCCACCGAGCCGCGGGGCGTCCCGATGACCCACGCGTCGTCCTCGGGGAGACCCTCGGCTCGGCGCGAACCGACACCGTTGACCTGCAGCACCGAATAGCCCGGGTAAGCGGCGGCAAGCGCCGCGTAGGCGGTCACGCGAAGCGACTCGAGACCCCAAACCGTGATCTGGCTCACCAGCACGTCGCCGAAGCGATCGACCGTCCAGCCCGGAACGCCGTCCCCCTCGGCGTTGAGCACGCGGTAGCCCGTGGTGTCGGCGCCCAGCACGTCGGCGCGCAGTGTCGCCGCGGTGGCGAGCCGGGCGGCGAACAGATCTCGCGACGCCTCGACGGCGTCGCGCCCGAGCATACGCACGCGGATCTGCGACTTGGGGCTGTAGAAACCCACCCCGAGGGCTCGGCCGTCGGCATCCTCGACCCGCGCCACCGCGGCGTCGTCCGGCCCATCCTCGCTCGCGATGGCGCCGGAGAAGATCCACGGATGACCGGCGAGGATCGCCTTCTCGCGACCCCGCTTGAGGCGCACGCGGCGCGCGACGGAGCTCATTTCGACCCCACCGGTGAGCCGCCCGCGCGGCGGCGATAGCTGGCCGCCAGGGCGCTGTTGCCGAGGTCCTGCGCGGTGCGCGCGGCGAGCGCGTAGGCGCGGGGTTCGGGGACGGCGGCCACCATGCGCTCGAGCAGCGGCTCGATCTCGGGAAAACGGCGCTGCACGGCGAGCAGGATGGCGAGGTTCGCGTAGGCGTCGAGAGAGCGCGGGAAGCGCTCGATCTCGCGTCGGAAGGCGCTTTCGGCGGCCACGTAGTCGCCACGCCGCGCCAACAGATCGGCGAACAGCGCGTCGACTCCGGGCGCGGCCGCGAGACGGCCGGCCGCGATCTCTGCCTGAAGCGACTCGACCTCGCGCTGGGCCGCCTCGAAATCACCGCGCTCGGCCAGCGTGCGAGCCAGCAGCAAGCGCGGCGCCAGCGGGCCGGGCGCCGGCGCGGCGGCGAGGAGGGCTCGTGCCTGGACTTCGGCGCCAGCGGCATCGCCGCGTGCCAGGGCCGCCTCGGCGATGAGCAACCGGGCCTGATCCGGAAACGCCTCGAGTGCGAGCTTCGCCTGTTCCTCCGCGGCGGCGGGATCGCCGGCCTGGACCTCCAGGCGCGCCAAGTCGAGCGCCACCACCGCCAGGTGCGGCGGCGAGCGACGCACCGCCTCGCGGTACTCCCGCCGCGACTCGTCGAACGCCCCCGATTGCGCGAGATTCCAAGCCAGCTGCAGGCGGGCATCGAGCAGGCCGGGATGGGTCGAGAGCACTTGGCGACAGACGGCGATGGATTCGGCGAGCCGTCCCGCGCGCGCCAGCTCGGCGGCGCGACCGACCTCGGCGAGGGTGCCGATCTCCTGCCGCGGGTTGGGCAGCGGGCCGCTTGCGGACTCCGCTTGAGTTGTCAGGTAGCCCAGCGCCGCTAGCTTGGCGACTTCCTCGGCTGTCGCCGCGATTTCCGGGGCGGCGTAGTTCGCCGGCAGCGCCTCGAGCTCGCGACGCAGCGCGAACGCGGCCGGGCGATCGGCCGCCAGGCGGTCGTTGCGCTCGGCGGGATCGGCGCTCAGATCGTAGAGCTCGGGGACCGGACCGCCAATGTAGTGAGAGTTTCCCGCCACCAGCGAGCGCAGCTCGCTCCAACCGAGATGAATGCGCGGGTAGTAGGTCTCGCTGTAGATGGATCGCGGCCGCTGTTCGGCGGCCAGCAGATCGCGGCCCGTGGCTTGCGCCGGCAGTTCGATTCCCAGCCGGCGGCAAACCGTCGGTAGCAAATCGACGAGACCCACCGGCGTGGAGACGCGCTCGCCGCCGCGCTTTCCGCCGGGCAGCTTGATCAGCAGCGGCACCTGGATGGCCTCGCGATACAAGAGAATGCCGTGCTCCTGCTCGCCGTGGTCGCCCAAGCCCTCGCCGTGGTCGCTGGCCACGAGGACCATTGCGCGCTCGTAGATCCGCCGCTCGCGCAGCCCGGTCAGCAGCTGCCCCAATGCATCGTCGGCGGCGGCGATCTCGGCGTCGTAGGGATCGCGCGCCCGGGCGGCGAAGCTGGCTGGCGCCTGATAGGGCGCGTGCGGCTCGTACAGGTGCAACCAGAGGAAGAATGGGCGGTCGCCCACACCTTCCACCCACCGCAGCGCCGCAGTTACGGTGGCTTCCCCCGGGCGTTCGATGGCACCCAAGGACTCGCCGGGGCGTGGCTCGATGGCGTCGTCGTAGGTGGTGAATCCAGCGGCGATGCCGGTCGCTCTGCGCAGGACGTACGCCGAGACGAAGCCACCCGTGGCGTAGCCGCGTGCGCCGAGCAGGGTGGCCAGCGTCGGATGCCGGGAATCGAGCGCGTACCCGAGATTGCTGCGCACCCCGTGGGCCGTAGGCTCGAGCCCGGTGAGCAGCGTGGCATGCGACGGCAAAGTCAGCGGCGCCGGCGCGTAGGCACGCTCGTAGACCACGGCCTCCCGAGCCAGTGCATCGATGTGAGGCGCGCTGCCCGCGCCATAGCCGTAGGCAGCCAGCCGGTCGGAGCGCAGCGTATCGATGGTGACCAGCACTACGGGTGTTCCCACGGGCAGGCGCGCGGCGCTCTTGCCGCAGGCCGCGGTCAGGGCCGCCACCAGGACCAACGGGACTGCCCTGTACACGAGAGGCGGCATCACGGGCCGCCCACCGCCCGCAACGCCTGCTCGGCGCGAGCGCGGTCGGCAGAGTTGGCCGGCGCGCGGCGCAGGAACTGGGCCAGGGATTCGCGCGCCAGCGCGCGGTCGCCGGCGCGGGCCGCGGTGAGCCCGAGATTGAACCAAGCGTCGGTGAGGGAAGGATCGATCTCGACCGCCCGCCGCCACGCCGCCACTGCCTTGGAGGCATTGCCCAGCCTCGCCTGCACGACGCCCAGCGAGTTCCACGCCGAGGCGAGTCCGGGCGCAGCCTTCACGGCTTCCTCGAACGCCACACGCGCCTGCTCCAGACGGTCGAGCCCCAGGAGCGCGATGCCGAGATGCTCGAAGAACTCCTCCGGTTTGGCGCTGGCGGTCTTCGCGGCTTCGAGCGCTGCAACGCCCTCGCTCTGTCGGCCGGCGTCGGCAAGCGCCAAGCCGCGCAGGATGAGCGTCGCCGGTTCCGCCTGGCCGTCCGGCGTCTCGAGCAGTGTCACCGCCTCCGCCGCACGGCCACCGGCGAGAGCTGCCAGGGCGAGCTTGCGGCGCACCGTCTCGCTCGCCACGCCGCGCGCCACGCCGTCGCGCATGTGGGCCTCGGCATCGGCGGTGCGGCCCTGCGCCAGGTCGGCTTCGATCAGCAGATCGAGCGCGCCGCGCGGCGCGGTCGTCTCGACGGTGCGCGCCAGCTGCCTCGCGCGCTCGTAGTCTCCGAGCTCGAGGTAACGCTCGCCGACGATCAGCGCCACCGAGCCCATGCCGCCCGAGAGCGTCAAGACCTTCTCCCAGGCCGCCAGGCCGCCGCGGCGATCGCCTTGACGATCGAGAGCGCGCGCCAGGTAGGCCCAGATGTCGGACATCTCGGGGTTCTCGGCCAGCGCAACACGGAAGCTGGTGACCGCCTCGGCGTCGCGTCCGGCCCAGAAGGCGGCGAGCCCTTCTTCGATGCCCTTCAGAAGATGGCGTTGAGTCTTGGGATCCGGCAGCTTGCGATCGCGGGCCCCGCCGCCGGCGCTCAGGTAACCAAGGGCGGCCAGCCTGCTGGCGGTCTCCTCGTCAACGCCCTGCGGCTCGGCTAGCGGCGTATTGAGGCGTTCGGCCTCGCCGTTCAGCCGCGCGTACTCGCGTCGATTGTCGAGCAGCACATTGCGCTGCTGCGCCGGATCGGCAACCAGGTCGAACAACTCGGGCTCGGGGCCGCGCACCAGATACCAGCGTGGCTCGATCATCGCCTGCAGATCACTCCATCCGAAGTGGAGGCGTGGGTAGTAGGTCTCGGCGTAGACGCTGCGCAGACCCTCGCCGCGTCCTGCAAGCACCGGCGCGAGATCGTGGCCGTCGAGACCGCCCGGCGGCGGCGCGCCGCCAGCCCGCGCCAGCGTGGGCATGAGATCGGAGAGCGCGACCGGAGAAGCCACCCGTTTCCCGGCTCCGCGGCTGCCCGGTTGCTTGATCGTCAGGGCGACCTGCAGCGTCGAGCGGTAGAGGAACACGCCGTGCTGCAGCTCGCCATGGTCGCCCAGGCCCTCGCCGTGATCGGACATCAGGACGACCAGCGCGCGGTCGTAAATCCCGAGCCGGCGCAGCGCCGCGACCAGCTCTCCGACCACCGCGTCGGCCGCCGCGACCTCGCCGTCGTAGGGATCGCGGTAGCGCGTCGCGAACGGCTCCGGTGGTGTGTAGGGCGCGTGCGGCTCGTAGACATGAAGGAAGAGAAAGAACGGCTCGGCGCGGCGCGCCTCGAGCCAGGCGAGGGCCGGACGAAGCGTGGCGCTGCCGGGGCGTTGCGCGATGTCGAGCGGCGCGCCCGGCGGCGGCTTCGGCGGATCGTCGAAGGTCGCGAAACCGGCGTCGATGCCGGTCTCCTTGCGGAGCACGAAGCTCGATACGAAGCCGCCGGTGGCGTAGCCCTTCTTGCCGAGCAGCTGCGCGACCGTGGCGTCACGAGCACCGTCGAGCGTGTAGCCGACGTTGTCGCGCACCCCATGGCGAGGCGGCAGGAGGCCGGTGAACATCGAGACGTGCGCCGGCAGGGTCAACGGGTAGTGCGAGTAGGCGGCGTCGAAGACGGCCGACGTCCTTCGCCAGGCCGTCGATCGCCGGCGTTTCGACGCCGCGATAGCCGTAAGCCGGCAGGCGATCGGCGCGCAGCGTATCGATCGAGATCAGGACGATCGGCGGCGGGGGCGCGGGGCGGCAAGCGAGCGCCCAGCCGGCCAGCAGCCAGCAGGCGAAGCGGATGGCTCGAAAGGGGTGACCGGCGCGTGGCATGGGAGCGGACAAGAAAAAGGGGGGTGGCTCGTCGCCACCCCCCGAGAATACCTGCGAGAAAGCCGCGGGTCTAGAAGCGGAAGCCCGCCCCGATGAAGTACTCGCGCGGAATCACGTAGTCCTGGTTGCCGCGCGGGTTACCGAAGGCCGCGCTCTTGTTAAAGGTGGTCGGAATGCCGAACGCATCCTTGGGTCCGGCGTTGTTGCCGCTGACCACGGTATTCCAGGAAACCGGCTCGTCGTAGTTGAACAGGTTGCGGACGTCGAGCTTGATGAACGGCGCCAGCGACTTCCACACCGGGATGCTGTAGTTGAGAGCCAGATCGAAGGTGTAGAAGTCGTCGAACTCACCCGCGCCGCGCTCACCGAAGAAGGCCGTGAACTGGGGCAGCTGCTCATAGCCCGGGTTCATGGCGATCATCTCGGCCGAGGGCGACCGGTTGGTCGTGTAGCTGAAGCTCAGAGCCGAGTCGTAGTTGAAGATGGCGCCGATGCCGAGGTTTCCGGCACGGCCCATGTCGAGGTTGTAGTTCGACCACATGCGGACCTTGTACTCCTGATAATCGTCGAAGCGACCGACCGGCATTGTCCGCTCCTGCGGGTAGATCTCCGGACGGTTGGCAAACGGCGAGGTGGGCAGCGACTGACCAGCCTCGCCCTCGTAGTTGCCTTCGTTCTTCAGCTGATAGGTGATGTTGCCGGCGAGGGTCCACGCGTTGGTCAAGCGGTACTGCGCCTGCGCCTGCAGACCCTCGTAGTCGCGGTACGGAACGTCGGTGTTGCGGAAGGTGATGTTGTCGAAGCAGCCGGCGTTGACGCCTTCGACGACCACGTCCGAGCAACCCTGGTCGACGGTGATGAAGTTATCCACGAAATCGCCGGACTGGCGATTGATGTAGCTGAACTGGCCGAATCCGCCACGGGGAAGCTGGAATCCGAAGGACAACGTGTACTCAGTGGTCTCTGCGGAGTTGATGTCGTCCTCGTAGAAGACGTTGGAGGACGGGTCGGCGGCGCCGAACGGCTCGTAGTTGGCCAGGTCATAGGCCGGATCGAAGTTGCGGCCCACGCCCGCCGGACCCGTATAGACGTAGTACACGCCCAAGGGGTTGCCGACCGGTGAATTGCCACCGAAGATCGAGGGGTTGTACCGACCGGCGTACTCGGCGTAGGTGGCGTTGACCTTCCACCGTCCGTCGCCCTTCGGATCCCACGCCACACCAAGCCGCGGCGACAGCGTGTCGGTGTCGATCGTCGTGATGTTGCCGGTCGCCTCGGATTCGACCTGCTCGTAGCGAGCGCCGACCGAGAACGTCCAGTTGTTGTTGAGCTGCCAGCGATCGTTCACGAACAGCGACTGGGTCGTGATGTCGAGCGTGGCACCGCGGGTGGGGAGGTAAAGCAGCAATTGACTGATACCGGGCTCGAACACCGGGATGAGCCGGCCGTCCGGACCGAACACCAGGTCGCCGCCTGCATCGACCAGCGGATCGACCAGGTTGAACACGAAGTTGGTCGGGCTCTGGCTGTTGCCGCCCGTGCGGGTCACCGTGAAGTCGTCATAGCCGACCTTGAGGTCGTGGCTGCCCATGCCCTGCGTGGTGAGGAAGTAGGACATCGAGGCCGCCCACTCCTCGTTGTTGCGATCTTCGGGGTCCGT
Source organism: Thermoanaerobaculia bacterium (assembly GCA_963821905.1). Lineage (GTDB taxonomy): Bacteria > Acidobacteriota > Thermoanaerobaculia > Multivoradales > JAGPDF01 > CAWGFP01. Next base: position 116,908 of record CAWGFP010000011.1, read on the forward strand.
GGCGTCGAAGTACGGAGCGCCGAACAGACCGGAAACGCCGGTGATGTAGCCGTAGGCGTAGTAGGGCGAGTCGTTGCGGAAGTCGCTGCCGGATCCGCCCAGACCCTTGAACTGGAACGCCTTCTCCGAGTAACGCAGTTCACCGAACAGGTTGTTGGTGAAGACGCCGGTGTAGTTGGCGACGAATCCGTCGTTCGGGAACTCACCGTTCGGAATCAGCGAAGCAGGCTCGATCGGGCGGAGCTGGACGTTGTTGGTGTCCGCACGATCGTTGTTGAGATAGGAAGCCTGCAGGGTGTGCCGATCCGTGACGTTGCCGGTCAGCTTGATCTCGTAACGGGGATTCTCGGTGGTGGTGGTGAACGGAATGTTCGACTGGAAGAGCGAGTTCTGAATTTCCCGCTCGAGCTCGCGGTCGGCCAGGAAGAACCACAGCCGGTCGCGGAGGATCGGACCGCCGAGCGTGGCGGAGTAGGTTTCATTCATGTCACCTTCGCGCTCGAAGCCGCGATCCTGCTCGATCGGGGTTTCCTCCCGCCACTCGGGACGGTCCAAGTCGGCGCGGAAAGTGCCGCTGAAGGTGTTGCCGCCGCTCTTAGTGATGGTGTTGATGACGCCGCCGGTGAAACCGCCATACTCGGCGGAGATACCGGAGGTCAGCACCTGGGTCTCCTCGATGGCCTCCTCGATGAAGAGGTTGTCGCTGCGGCCAAAGATCGGATCCTGAGTGTTGACGCCGTTGACCAGCACGGCATTGTCATAGGCCATCGCGCCGTTGATCGTCACCTGGCCGGCCAACGGACCGTTGTTCGTCAGGCCGGGGGCGAGATCCGCCACCAGGCCCGGAACGCGGCTGATGGGCAGGTTGTCGACCGTCTCCTTCGTCAGGTTGGCGCCCAGGGTCGTGGTTTCCAGCGCCGACGGCGCCTCACCGGTGACGGTGATCGTCTCGGCGGCAACCGCTGGAGTGAGCTCCGCGTCCGTGCGCGACGTGCTGCCCAGAGTCACCGACGCGGTGCGCTCCAAAGTCTTCATGCCTTCCATCGTGAACGTCACGACATAGCTGCCCGGGGGAAGGTTGCGGATGATGAAGTCGCCGTTGACGCCGGTGTCGACGCTGCGCTCGCCGATCAGAGCCGGCGAGGTGACCGTAACGGTCACGCCCGGGAGCGGCGAGCCGTCCTCGGAGGTCACGGTGCCGGTGACGACTCCGGACTGCACGCCCTGTGCGAAAGCGGCGCCGGCCGTCAACAGCAGGACCATCCCCAGGACGATCCAACTCGTTCGCTGCTTCATTCGTCTTCCTCCTCTACGTTATCTGCTGGATGCCCACACGGGGTGGGCGGGTTGTCACGGATTTAGCACGTTTCAACCTATCGCAATTCGAATGCCACTCCGGGGCAGACCGCATGCTACGTAGGATCAACTACTTACGCCCTGGTGTGAGTCGCTTGATCCCATCCGATTCAAGGGTTTGAACAGCCGCTCTAATGCGGTGGATCTGTTGGTCCCCGTTCGCCACGCCCGCTAGGGCGCGATACACTCACCTGGCGAGGCGTTTGACCGCCTCCGCGTCTCAGGGAGAACACCAAATGACGCTACGACGTTGGAGGACCCTGGCCGTTGCGTTCACCGCCATGGCGGTCGCGGCATCCAGCCAGGCGCAAGATTGGAAGGGGAAGGGCAGGATCGAGGGCCAGGTGACCGACGTCGCCGGAGCTCCGGTGGCCGGCGCCTCGGTGCGGGTCTATCTCGGCGCCGATACCGCAGCCGGGCCGGAGGCCGTCATCTCGGACAAGGACGGCAAGTGGAAGATCGAGAAGCTGGCTTACGGAACCTGGAAGCTGGAGATCACGGCTCCCAAGTTCGAGGTCCTCACCGGTGAAGTACCGGTCACCAAGGAGCAGTCTGCACCGAACATCACCGTCAAGCTGGCCCCGGAGGACACCGCCGGCCGCGCCATCGACGCCGGCAACACGCTGTTCAATCAGCACAAGTGGGCCGAAGCCCGCGCCGAGTACGAGAAGGCGTTGGCCGCTCTCACCCCCGAGCAGCAAGCGACCAACAAGCGCGGTCTCCAGTTGATGATCGCCCAGATCGACGTGCGTATGAAGCAAGCACCGAAGGCGATCGAGAGCCTCCAGACGCTGGTGGCCGAGAAGCCGGACGATCACGAGGCGTGGCGCATCCTGGCCCAGGCCCAGCGCGAAGCCGGCCAGAAGGAAGCTGCAATCGACAGCCTGAAGAAGGTCGCCGAGCTGGCGCCCCAGGACACGGCGGTGTACGACTTCCTGCTCGAGTGGCTGGTCGAGGCCAAACGCACCGCCGAGGCCGAGGAATATCTCGCCAAGGCGCCGGGCAAGATCGATCCGGTGACGCTGCTCAACCTCGGCATCCAGTACTTCAACGACAAGAAGTACCCGGAGGCGGTGGCCAAGTTCGACGCTGTCGTCGCCGCCGATCCGAAGCGCACGGACGTGCTCTATTTCCGCGGCCTCGCCTATATGGAACAGAAGAGGCACCCCGAGGCGAAGGCCGACTTCGAGAAGCTGCTCGCCGCGGATCCGGCTGCGCCGAAGGCCGGCGACGCGCGCCTCAAGCTGGCGATCATCGATTACGAGGCCAAGGACTACACCGGCGCGGTGACCAAGCTCGACGCGCTGGCCACCGAGATGCCGCAGCGCGGTGAGGTCTACTACTTCCGCGGTTTCGCCAAGCTGGCGCAGAAGAAGAACGCCGATGCCAAGGCGGATTTGCAGAAGTTCCTCACCTTGGCCCCCGGCGACCCGCGGGTCGGCGAAGTGCAGGGGCTGATCAAGAAGCTCTAGAGCAACGACGTCTCGCGCGCCGTGGCGGCCCCCGGCCGCCACGGCGCTCGCGTCATGATCCCCTACCTCTTCCTTGCATCGGCGGCGCCAGAAGTCGCGGCGCGTTTCGATCCGCGCCTGGCGCTGTTCGTCGGCCTGCTGCTGGTGCTGCTCAACGGTTTCTTCGTCGCCGCCGAGTTCGCGCTGGTCAAGGTGCGGCCGACGCAGCTCGACCCGATCGTCCAGCGAGGCGATCGCCGCGCGCAAGCTCGCCCGGCACATGCTGCGGCACCTCGACGCCTACCTTTCGGCGACCCAGCTCGGCATCACCCTGGCCAGCCTGGCCCTGGGCTGGATCGGCGAGCCGGCCTTCGCCTGGATCATCGAGCCGGTCGTCGGCGCGCTTCGCCGGGGACAATCCGAGCGCTCTCGTCCATTCGGTCAGCCGTGACGATCGCGTTCCTGGTCATCACGCTCCTGCACATCGTGCTCGGCGAGCTGGCTCCCGAAGTCGATCGCCATCCGCAAGGCCGAGCGCACGTCCCTGTGGGTGGCGCTGCCGCTCTTCGTCTTCTACAAGCTCACCTACCCGGCGATCTGGCTGCTCAACCACGCGGCGAACGGCCTGCTGCGCGCTGGTCGGGATCGCGCCGGCCGAGCGAGGGCGAGATCGCGCACAGCGAAGAGGAGCTGCGCCTGCTCCTGTCCACCAGCCACGATGGGCCGTCATGTCCAGCCCAGAGCGCGAGCTGCTCGACAACATCTTCGAGCTCTCACCGGGTGGCGCGGCAGATCATGGTGCCGCGCGCGGACGTGGTCTACCTCTCGACGACCCAGCGCTCGCTCGAGGAGAACCTGCGGCTCGCGCGCCGCAGCGGCCACACCCGCTTCCCGCTCTGCGACGGGGACCTCGACCACGTCGTCGGCCTGATCCACATCAAGGACCTCTTCCGCGCCGAGCGACCGCCCACCTCAGCTGCGCGAGGTGGCGCGCGAGATCGCCTTCGTGCCCGAGACGCTCGACGCTCGACCGCCTGCTCAAGCGCATGCGCACCGAGCGCGTCCACCTGGCCGCGGTGCTCGACGAGTACGGCGGCGTCTCCGGCATCGTCACGCTGGAGAACGTCATCGAGGAGATCGTCGGCCAGATCCAGGACGAGTTCGACGTCGAGAAGCCCGAGCTGGTCACAGCGCGGCGACGGCGTCTACCAGGTCTCCGGCGGCGATGCTGGTCGAGGACCTCGAGGACGAGCTCGGCATCGAGCTCAGCGACCGCGACGAGGACACCATCGGCGGCGTGGTGCTCTCCGAGCTCGGCCGGCCGCCGCGCGTCGGCGACCGGGTCGTCTTGGGGCCGTTGTTGTTCGAGGTGCTCGAGGTCGAGCGCAACCGGGCCAAGGTGCTCAGCGCGACGATCGTTCCGGCCGGCGTGGCGCCAAGCAACTCGGGGGCTAGGGTTGCCCCCGAGTGTCATCCTGACCGAAGCGAAGGATCTGTACCACGGTGGTATAGATCCTTCGCTCACGCTCAGGATGAAATGACCGCGCCTGCGGGCGCGGTCATTTCACGTACTGCAGCATCTCCTTGGCGGCCGCCGCGTCGGGGTCGTTGGGCGCCATCTCGATGAACTTGTTGAGGTGCTCGCGCGCCTTGGCCTTGTCGTCCATCGAGAAGCAGATCCCGAGCAGATAGTGCGCCCGGGCCTGCGTGGGATCGAGCTCCAGGGCTTTCAGGAGCGGCTCCTTGGCCTCGTTCATCTTGCCTGCGTTATAGAGGCTCACTCCCTCGTTGATCAGGGTGATCGCCGCCACACCCGGGTCGGCGGTCGCCAGCGCGGCGCTTGCCTCCTTGACCTTGGCCGCGTCGCCCAGCCCCTTGTAGGCATCGAGCCGCACCCGCAGCGCGCGATCGTCGGCGGGGTCGATCGCCAGCGTGGCTTCCGCCGCCGCCGCGGCTTCCTTGTAGTTCTTCTCGGTGAGCAGCAGGTGCGACAGCACGCTCCACGCGGTGGCGAGCTGTGGATCGAGGCCGACCGCTTCCTGGAACTTGGCCTTGGCGGTGGCGTTGTCGTGAGCGTTGAACGCCTCGGCACCGGCGTTGTACGCCTCGACTGCCTTGTCGGTCGGCGTCATCTCACCCTCGGCCTTGGCTTGAGCCTGGGCCTCGAGAGACGACATCGAGTTGAGCGTGAAGTCCTTGCGCGTGTTGCTGTCGATGGCGACCTTGATCGGCTCTTCCCAGCTTTGATATCCCTCTTTTTCGAGCCTGTACTTGTAGGTCTTGGTCACGTCCACCAGACTGAAGGCATAGTCTCCCTTGCCGTTGGTCGTGCCCTCCATCTTGAAGTCGGTGAGCGCGTCGGTGGTGACCGTTATCTTCACGCCGGCTACGGGCGCGCCCTTCTCGTCGACGACCTTGCCGTAGATGCGCCCTTGGCCGATGGCCCACGCCGCCACCGGCGCGACGAGCGCCAGGGCCAGGGCAACCAAGCGAGTGCGGGTCTTCATATCTCGTTCTCCTTGCAGACAGTTCCGACTGCCCAAATTACCCGAGGCGAGGCCGGCGGGCAAGGCCTCCTCCGGTTGAGAAAACCAGGCACGCCGCAGCGGAATTCCGCCGCGCTTACGCCACCAGCCGGGCGCGCGCCGCGCCGGCGGCGTCGGCCGCTGCCACCAGCTCCTTGACCCGGTCGCGGCGCAGCGAAAGCTCCACCTTGCCCTCGGCGAGCGACTTGGCGCCGACCGCGATGCGCAGCGGGATGCCGATCAGGTCGGCGTCCTTGAACTTCACGCCCGGCCGCTCGTCGCGGTCGTCGTAGCAGCACGTCGACGCCCGGCGCCACGAGCTCGGCCGTAGATGCCGCTCGGCGGCTCGCGCGCACCGCGTCGTCGTCGGGGTTGAGCGACGTGCACGAGCACCTCGAACGGCGCGAGCGGCAGCGGCCAGATGATGCCGTCGGCGTCGTGGTTCTGCTCGATCGCGGCGGCCACGGTGCGGCCGATGCCGAGGCCGTAGCAGCCCATGATCATCGGCTGCTCGCGCGCCCGCCTCGTCGGTGAAGTCGCAGCTGCATCGCCGCGCGAGTACTTGGTGCCGAGCTTGAAGATGTGGCCGACCTCGATGCCGCGCGAAGATCTCGAGCGGCGCCGCCGCAGCGCGGGCAGGGATCGCCCGCGCTGACCAGCAGCGAGGTCGGCGAACTCGCGGCTCCGGCAGTCGCGGCCCCAGTTGACGCCGACGAGGTGGGCGTCCGCCTTGTTGGCGCCGGCGGCGAAGCTCGTCAGGCTCGCGCACCGAGTGGTCGGCCGACCAGCGCGCACGCCCGCCGGCGAGCCCGACCGGGCCGGCGAAGCCGACCGGGGCGCCGGTGGCCTCGCGCGACCTTCTCCTCGCTCGGCCAGCTCCAGGTGCTCGACGTCGAGGTGGTTCGCGAGCTTGACCTCGTTGACCTCGCGGTCGCCGCGGATCAGCACCGCCACGAGCCCCTTCTCGGTCTCGTAGATCAGCGTCTTGACGATCTGCGCCGGCGCGACCGCCGAGGAAGCGGCGCCACGTCGTCGACCGACTGCGTGCCCGGGCGTCGCCGACCTCTCGGCGATGCCTGCGGCGGCGCGGCTCGCCTGCGGCGTCGCGAGAGCGCCGAGTCTCGGCCTTCTCGACGTTCGCGCCGTAGCCGCAGTTCGGGCAGCGCACGACCGCGCTCTCGCCGGTCTGCGGCCAGCACCATGAACTCGTGCGAGGCCGAGCCGCCGATGGTGCCGGTGTCGGCTTCGACCACCGTGTAGTCGAGGCGGCAGGCCTCGAAGATCCGGCAGTAGGCGTCGTCGCATCGCCTCGATAGGCCTCGTCGAGGCTCTCGGCGTGGCGTGGAAGGAGTAGGCGTCCTTCATCAGGAACTCGCGGCCGCGCATCAGGCCGAAGCGCGGCCGGATCTCGTCGCGGAACTTGGTCTGGATCTGGTAGAGGTTGACCGGCAGCTGGCGGTAGCTCTTGACGTCGCGGCGCACGATGTCGGTGATCGACCTCCTCGTGCGTCGGGCCGAAGCACGAAATCGCGCTCGTGGCGGTCCTTGATGCGCAGCAGCTCCTTGCCGTACTGCTGCCAGCGGCCCGGACTCCATCCACAGCTCGGCCGGCTGGATGGCCGGCATCGAGCAGCTCGATCGGCGCCGGCGGCGTCCATCTCCCGGCGGACGATGTCATCGAGCTTCTGCAGGCTGCGCCAGCCGAGCGGCAGGTAGGTGTAGATGCCGGCCGCGACCTTCTTGATCATGCCGGCGCGCACCATCAGCTGGTGGCTGACGACCTCGGCGTCGGCCGGCACCTCGCGGGTGGTGAACAGGTAGTACTGGCTCCAGCGCATCGCTCACTCTCCTTCTGTTTCGGCTCTGCGACGCGCTCCAAGCAGGCGCGTCGAGTCCTTCATGCACTCCATCATCTTCTCCTCCAGCGCCCGCCGCGGCTCTCGAGGCTGCGGGCGCTGGGCGAGGACGCTGCGCGCGCGGTCCTCCTCGCCCGACGCGAGCAGCGCCATGCCGAGATGGGTGAGGGTCGTCGCGCGAGGCGTCGAGCTCGCTCGACGCGGGCGAGGAAGTCGACCGCCTGGTCGAACTCCTCGCCGCTTGTAGTGCACCCAGCCGAGCGCGGCGAGCGGGAACTGCTTGAGCTCCTCGGGCGCGCAGCTCCAGCGACCGCCGCGCGTAGTCGAGCGCCTGGTCGAGGTCCTCTTCGATCTCCGCCAGGTTGTACGCCATCTCGTAGTAGGCGATGGTCTTGGCGAAGTTCGGAGCTGCCCCTCGTCGAGGAGCTCGCTTGCCGATGCGGTTGCCCTCGCGGAACTTGCCCTCGGCTGCGCAGCGCCTCGATCGAGCGTGGCGTAGGCGGTGGCGCGCAGCATCTCGCCCGGATTCAGGTCCAGCACCTTGCGCGTCACCGCCTCGATCTCCTGGTTGCGGTCGAGGTGCAGGCAGAGGAGGGCGTAGGACATCAGCAGCGTCGGATTGTCCGGCTCGAGCGACAGCGCGCGCCGGTAGCACGGCGAGGGCGCGCTTCAGATTGCCGCGCGCGAGTCAGCTCCTCGGCCGCGGCGCAGCAGGTCGCTCGGCCTCGCCGTGCACTTCGGGCAGCGGCGTAGCCGGCCGCGCCCGAGAGATAGCGCACCAGGTCCTGGTACTGCAGCTTCTTGGGATTCAGCCGCTGCGCCTGGCGGAACGAGTCGAGCGCCTTCTTGTGCCAGTGCCGGTCGAGGTAGGCCAGCCCGAGCAGGTGGTGCGCCTCCTCGAACGCCGGGATCGTGGCGCACCGCCTCCTGCAGGTGTGGACGCCGGCGCGGCTTGCCCATCTCGTGGTAGGCAGCTGCCGAGCAGGAAGAGGGCCTGCGGCACCGCGGTCGATCTGCACCGCCTGCTCGAGGATAGCACCGCGGCGCGCGCCAGGTTCCCCTGGCCGGCGTAGACCGCGCCGAGGCTGAAGTGCGGCAGGAAGGAGTCCGGGATAGAGCGCGACGGCGCGCTTCAGGTACTCCTCGGCGCGGTCGTGGTCGCCGCGCTCGTGGTGGATGACGCCGCTGTAGACCAGGCCCTCGTAGTGATCGGGCTTGACCTCCAGGACGCGCTGGAAGACAGGCAGCGCCTGGCTCGGTCTCGCCCTCGTTGAAGTGCGTCTCGCCGAGGAAGTAGCGCGAGCTCGTAGTTGTCCCGGTCGAGCTTGATAGGCCGACTCCAGCGCGCCGCACGGCGCGCTCGACGTCGAAGGCGAAGAGGGCGTACTCGGCGTCCTCCAGGTGCTGGAGGAACGACCTTGCGCTTGTCGCCCTGGTGGAGCGCGGCGATCCGATCCTTGATCGCCAGGAAGCGCTCGCGCTTCTCGAGCGCCAGCAGCTGGTAGTCCATCTTGGACTCCCAGAGGTCGCTCCACTCCTCGCGGCCGATGAGTGCTTCTTGGCTCCAGGAGCTCGCGCAGAGTCGGGAGGCCGGTCTGGTTGATGAGGAGGTTCTTTTCCTGCTTGTGAGCGCGCCGAGGAGCTGGCGCACGGTCTCGGCGGTGCGCTTGACCGCCTCCTCGAGGATCGAGATCCGCTCGAGGAGGTGCTCGTCGAAGGAGAAGCTCTCCTCCGGCGACTCTTCCTCGTAGCCGACTCGTCCTCGCGCGGCGGCGCCCGAGAGCACCAGCAGCTTCTGATGGCAGCGGACGCAGTACTCCTGGTCGTCCCGGTTGGGCAGCGCCGCAGACCTGGCAGTACATCCGACTCAGGACCGGCCGGATGCGTCGCTCAGGTCAGTAGGCGTAGAAGCCCCGGCCGGTCTTGCGGCCCAGGTAGCCGGCGTCGACCATCTTGACCAGCAGCGGGCAGGGGCGGTACTTCGGATCGCCGAAGCCGTCCTGGAGGACGCGCAGGATGTCGAGGCAGACGTCGAGGCCGATCAGGTCGGCCAGCGCCAGCGGACCCATCGGATGGTTCATGCCCAGCTTCATCACCTGGTCGATCGCCTCGGCCTTCGCCGACGCCCTCGTAGAGGCAGATAGACCGCCTCGTTGATCATCGGCATCGAGCACGCGGTTGGAGACGAAGCCCGGCGCGTCGTGGACCTCGACCGGCGTCTTGCCCATGCGCCGCGGTGGCCGCCTCGACCGCGTCGTAGGTCGCCTGTCGAGTCTGCGAGGCCGCGGATGATCTCGACCAGCTGCATCAGCGGCACCGGATTCATGAAGTGCATGCCGATGACCCGTGCCGGGCGCGCGCGGTCGCGGCGGCGAGCCTGGTGATCGAGATCGAGCTGGTGTTGGAGGCCAGGATGGTGTCCGGCCGGGCAGACGCGTCGAGCTCGGCCGAGGACCTCGGCGCTTGACCTCGAGCCGCTCGACCACGGCCTCGACCACCAGGTCGGCCTGCGGCGAGCGCGCCGAGACGTCGTGCCGGGCTCGAGGCGGGACCAGCCTGCGTCGCGGTCGGCGGCGCGTCGAGCTTGCCCTTGCTCCACCAGCTTCTCGAGGCCCTTGCCGATCGCCGGCCAGGCCGCGCTCCAGCGCTGGCGGCGCCGACGTCGACCAGCACCACGTCGATAGCCGCTCTGCGCCGCCACCTGGGCGATGCCATGCCCCATGGTGCCGGCGCCGACGACGCCGATGGTGTTGGTCTCGGACATGTCCAGATTCCCCTCGAGCGGCATCTAGCGACGCCGCCCGCAGACACTATGGGATGGGGCTCAGACGGTCAAGGAAGTGGACGTTAAGCGGCGGCTGGATCGACAGAGAACCACGGACCACCGCGGCCAAACTTGGTGAGCACGGTGGCCCCGATCCCGATGAGAGTCGCGGCGGTCCAACCGATCACGCCCACCCACGGGAAAAATTTAAGCACGCCGAGGGCGAGCAGGCCGACGCACGCCGCGTGCAGCGGCGCCGCTCGGCGGCGGCTCACCCGGCGCACCAGCCACAAGCCGAAGGCGTGAAACACCGCGGTCATTCCCCAGAGCTTGAAGAGCAACGCCACCACGACCAGCAGGACGAGCAGCGGGACACCGACCAGCGCCGCGGCGAGCGCGACGAAGAACATCGTGGTCAGCGACAGCGCCGCCACCGCGGTCAGGCCGACGAGAAAACTGCGCAGCGGCTCGCGGCGAATCGTCTCGGAGGTAGCGAGCACCTCGCGGCCACTGGCGGCAAAGAGCAGCAGCAGCACGGCGGCCCAGGCGGCGAGCAGCGCCAGCTTCGCCCCCAGCACGACGGTCGAGGTAGCGGACAGACCCAGGCTGGGGCCTTCGAGGAGAGTGAGCCATGCCGAGGAGACGGTCGGATACGAGACCGAGCGCCCGCCGATCGATGCCCCGGGCTCGGTTCGCAGCTCGCCCCCCAAGACGAAGACATCGCCGTCGAGGCGCGCGGTCGAGCGCAGGGTCGCCGCTCCGTTGAGCACGATGAGGTCGCCGGCGACGTGTCCCGAAACCTCGGCCGAGCCGTTGATCGCAGCGACATCGGAGAGCGCCTCGCCGGAGACCACGAGATCGCGGCCCACCGCCACCACCTGCTGGCGCGCGATGCTGCCCTCGGCGATGCGCAGGGCTTCGCCGCGTTCCGGCGCCGCCGGACTCTGCAACAAGGCGACGAGCGCCCAGGAAACGAAAGGAGTCACCGCCGGCGGTTTTCGAGCTCGACAGCCGGCCGGCGCAGCAGGCGGAAGAAGAGGAGATTCAGGCAGAGGACGCCGAGCCCGAACACTCCCAGGCGCAGCGGCGAGCCCCCGAAGAGCTCGTGCACGGCCAAGCCGACACCTTGCCAGGACGCGGCCAGCAGGCCGGCGCCGGTCTGGGTGGCGGTGAGCGCGAGGTCGAACAGCGCCTCGAGCGCGCCGAGCACAGGGCCGCGGGCGGCGGCTTCACCGCCGCCGAGGACCGCTGCGGCAGCCACCGCGAATCCGACCACCATGGCAGCCGGCCAGGCCCAAGAGCGCGCGCTGCGCGCTTCCCAGCCCGCCGACGGCAGCGCGGCCATCACCGCGGAACGAAAGTCCGGGCGCACTTTCAGTTGCCCCTCAAGCAGAGTCCGGCCGAGCCGGTCGAGCGCGACGCGCTCGGCCGCGCACTCGGCGCAGATCGCAACGTGGGCATCGAGATCAGCCCGCCGGCCGCCTTCCAACTCGCCGTCGAACTGCATCTGGAGCCAATCGCGCAACTGATCGTGGTTCATCGCCCGTTCCTTCGACTGCCCTTTCCAGGGCTCACTTTCGCCTCATCTTCGCCTCCGCGGCGGTCTGCCGTCGGCGGCTGGTTAGTGATACGAGTTTGGCCTTCGAGGGTTTCCGCAATGGTCCCCTCCGGGTCAGTCGGTAAGAAAGTCACCCAAGCGCTCCTTGAGCATCTGGCGGCCGCGAAAGAGCTTGTTCTTGACCGTCCCCAGGGGCAGTTTCTTGAGCGTCGCGATCTCCTCGTACGACAGCTCGCCGAAGTGGCGGAGCAGAATCAGCTCACGATACTCCCACGGCAATGCGTCGACCGCTTCCTGGATCGCGCCACCGCGCTCGCGGTTGCGCAAGTCGCCATAGGGGGTGGCGCCGGGACTGGGGAAATCCCACTCGCGATCTTCGCCGTCGTCGGGGTTCTCCCGGCTCATCGACACCAGCTTGAGCCGCTGACGGCGGATCTGGTCGATGGCCGCGTTCTGGGCGACGCGAAACAGCCAGGTCGAGAACCGGTATTGCGGATCGAAGCGATCGAGCGCCTGGTAGACCTTGATGAAGACTTCCTGGGCCAGATCGTGCGCGTCTTCGGAGCTGCGCACCAGGCGGTAGAGGTAGTTGACCAGCCGGCCCTCGTAGCGGCCCACCAGGTCGCCGAACGCGTCGCGATCGCCACGCAATGCCGCAGCGACGAGCTGCTCGTCGGTTGACTCGGGAGCCTCGGTGGATGCCGGCGCCATGTCAGCGCGCCGGTCCCTGCAGCCAGCGGCCGACGAGAAACAAGCCGCCGCCGACTGCCAGCAGCGCGACTTCGACGCGCAGCGCATCGTAGATGACGCCAATCGGCAGCGCCGCGCCGACGATCACCAACGCCGCCATCTGCAGTCCCCACGCCAGTCCGGGTCGCGCAACCACGGCGGCGGAGTCTAGCAAGCTAGGGCAGTACGCGCGCCGCCACGATGCGATCGCCCTGCACGATCTGGTCGAGGACCTCCTCGCCGGAGACCACTTCACCGAAAGCGGTGTAACCGCCGTCGAGATGCGGCTGGGGCGTCAAGGCGATGAAGAACTGGCTGCCGCCGGTGTCGGGGCCGGAGAGCGCCATGCCGACCACTCCGCGCCGGTAGCGCAGCCGGTTGATCTCGTCGCGAATCGAATAGCCCGGTCCCCCAGAGCCGTCGCCGCGCGGGTCGCCGCCCTGGACCACGAAGTCCGGCACCACGCGGTGGAAGCGCAGGCCGTCGAAATAGCCCTGGCGCGCCAGATGGATGAAGTTCAGGCAGGTCAGCGGCGCTTCCGGGCAAGCCAGACGCAGCCGGATCTTGCCCCGCCGCGTGTCGAGCTCAACCTCTCGCGGCGCGGACGTCTCGCGCAGGATGTCGCGGTAGATCGGCAACTCACGGCGGCTGGCGGCTCCGATTGCCGGCGCCGGCCGGCCGAGATCTACCAGGCGGGAAGCCGCCTCGCGACGGACCAGATAGTCACGGTGCGAGACCAGCCGCTCGAGCACTACAACTGCCTGCCCGCGGTCGATGGCCTCGGCCTTGCCACGAGCGGCGACGGCGCGAGCGGCGCTCAACACCGCGTCGGGAAGCGAATCGGACTGGGCCTTGGCGAGCGAGCTCTCGAGTTGCTCCAGGCCGAGCGTCGGGTGCTCGGTCAGCCAATCGAGCGCCGTGGCGCGCACCACCGCGTCGTCATCGATCAATGCCTCGCGCGCCGCCGACTCCGCCGAGGCTCCCGTAAGTCGGGCGGACAGCACCGCCGCTCGAACCCCGGGGTCGGTGTCGGCCGCCAAGAGGTCGAGCGCCTCGTCGTTCCCCAGAGCGCCGGCCGCTTCGGCGGCGCGCGCCCGCAAGACCGGGTCGCCGCTGCGTGCCGCCGTCATCACCGCGGGTATCGCCGACGGACGTTTCGCCTCGGCGAGCGCCAGCAGCGCCAGCTCACGCAGGCGCGGCTCGCCGCTCACCGCCGAGCGGGTCAGCAGGTCGTCGAGGGTTTCGTCCGGCAGCCAGGAGGCGCTGGCTTCCACGGCGGTCACGCCCACTGCCAGGTTGGAGGAGCGCACCAGCTCGCGCAAGCGCGGCAGCCAGTCCGCTGGAGCGGCGCCCTTGCCACCCTGGATCAGCTTGCGGGCGGCCCGCAATGCCTGCACGGCAGGGCCGGGAGCGGGGTCATCGAGCAGCGGCCGCAAGCGAGCGAAGTCGCTGCCATCCCCCACCAGACCGAGCGCCCGCGCCGCCATGCCGCGAATCCACGGATCGCCGTCGGCGAGCAGGCCGCGCACGGATTCGAGCCCTTCAGGACGCGGCTCGCGAATCAGGGCGTAGGCAGCGGCAGCATGCAGCGCGGCGTCGCTCGAGCTCAAGCCTGCTTGCGCGAGCGCAACCGCGGCGGCTTCCTTGAAGCGGAAGAGAAACGGCAACAGACGCCGCGCGCGCTCGGTCTCCTCGAGCGGCGCGAGCGCGTTCGACACGTCGGCCAGCGGTGCGGCGAGCTTTCCCAGCGCCTCGACGGCGAGCTGGCCGGTCTCGGAATCGGCACCGGCGGCGGCCCGCAGCAGCGGAGTCGTCGCCGCCTTGTCGCCGAGCTCGCCGAGCGCGAAGGCTGCGGCGCGACGCACCGGCGCCTCTGCGTCGGCCACCAGGAGCGCCAGCATCGAAACCGCCCGCGGATCTCCGATCCGTCCGAGGGCTGTGGCCAGCATCTCGCGCGTCGGCGGCGGCCCGGAGAGCAGACCCTGCAACACCCCTGCTTCGAAGACGCGGCGGTCCTCGAGCAGCAGGAGGAGGGCGCGTTCCTCTTGGCGCCGATCGACCGCCGTAGAGGCCGCCGACCCGCTCGGTGCGGATGGTGGTGCGGAGGCACATCCGACCGCAACCAGAGTCCACGCGCCGACCAGCAGTAGCTTGCGTTTCATGGCGCGGATGGTAGCAGGCGCGACGAGCGGCTCGGCCGCACATCGGGGCGGGGGCCGCGCTTTCGCGCCGCGAGTAGAATCCCCACAGTCATGGAATCACCGTCGCTTCGCTTCCACGGCCTGCGCCGCGGCTTCGGGGGCTTGCGCGTCCTGCAAGGCGTCGACGGCGCGGTCGAGTCGGGAGGCGTCCTGCTGGTCACCGGCGCCAACGGCAGCGGCAAGTCGACCCTGCTGCGCTGTCTCGCCGGCCTGCTGCAGCCGGAGGCCGGCAGCGTCGAGCTGCGGCTGGGCGGGCGTCTCGTCGAGCTCGCCGAGAGGCGGCGGCGCGTGGGTTACGTCGCCCCGGACCTGGCGCTCTACGAGGACCTCACCGCGCTCGAGAACCTGCGCTTCTTCGCCCGGCTGTATCGCGCCGCGAGCGACTTGCCAGCGGCCCTGCTCGACCGCGTCCGACTGCCTGCCGACCGGCAGTGGCGCGCCCTCTCGTCGGGCATGCGCCAGCGGCTGCGCTGGGCCCTCGCCCTGCTGGCGCAGCCCCCGGTGCTGCTGCTCGACGAGCCGTTCCAGAACCTGGACCGCGAGAGCGAGCAGGTCGTTCAGACGCTGCTCGGCGAGCACTTGCAGAGCGGACTGGCGGTGGTCGCCACTCCCGCCACGATCGACCTCCCCCGCGTCGATGGCCGCCTCGAGCTGGCTAGCTGAAACCCTCGCCGTCTTCGCCAAGGAATGGCGAACGGAGCTGCGCACGCGCCACGCGCTCAACAGCCTGCTGCTGTTCGCGCTTTCCACTTTGGTCGTCGTCGGCCTGGCGTTGGGACCTCTCGGCACGCGTCCCAGCGATCGCGGCGCCGCGCTGCCGGCCGTTCTCTGGTTGATCCTGCTGTTCGCTGCCGCCGCAGGCCTGCCGCGAAGCTTCGCGCAGGAGGAAGAGATGCACACCGCCACGGCGCTGCGGCTCGCCGCCACGCCTTCGTCCCTCTACTGCGGCAAGCTGCTCTACGCCATCACGCTCCTGGCGGCGCTCGAGGCGCTGGTGGTACCGCTCTACCTCGCCATGGTGCAGTTGCCGGTGGCGCGGCCCGCCCCGCTCGCCGCGGCGCTTCTCGCCGGCGGTTACGGTCTCGCCGCCGGCTCGACCCTGGTGGCGGCGATCGTGGCCCAGGCGCGGGGCAAGGCTGCTCTTTTCTCGGTCCTGGCCTTTCCGGTGCTGGTGCCGCTCCTGCTCCTGGTCGTGGCGCTCACCCGCGCGGCAGTGGGCGGCGATCCCGCGCCCGACGCCTTGCGCCAGCTGCTGCTCTACGACGCCAGCGTCACGGTGGCCGGCTTGATGCTCTTCCCGGCGATCTGGAGTCCCTAGGACGCTATACTCCTGGTCTCGCATGAGACGGGCGTTGCGCTGGCTTCTGTGGCTCGCACTGGCATTGGTCATCGTCGCGGCGTTCCTGCCGGCCACCAAGCCGGCGAAGGGGTTCCTCGGCGAGAGCGGACGCATCCTGTTCTTCCATGTTCCCAACGCCTGGGCCTCGTTCGTCGCCTTCGTCTCGGCGGGCGTGTGGAGCCTGCGTTTCTTGTTCGGTGGCAGGCGCCCGGCTCACGATCGCGCCGCCCACGCGGCGATCGAGCTGGGGCTGCTCTTCTGCGTGCTGGCGACGATCACCGGCGCCATCTGGGCGCGCATCCAGTGGGGCGCATTTTGGAACTGGGATCCGCGACAGACTTCGATCACGCTCGCACTGCTCTTCTACGGCGCCTACCTGGCCCTGCGCGGCGCGGTCGAGGACGCCGAGACGCGATCGCGGCTGGCGGCGGCCTACGCCGTCCTCGGCCTGGTCGTGGCGCCCTTCCTGTTCTTCGTCCTGCCCCGTCTGGCGGACTTTTCGCTTCACCCCGAGCCGGTGATCAACGCTGGCGGTAGAATCGAGATGGAGAGGCCGATGCTGGCCGGTGCTGTTGGGCGGCGCAACCTGTTTCACGGCGCTCTACTTCTGGTTGCACGACCTGCGCTGCCGGCTGGCGGCCCTGGCAGAGGACACGGCGGAAATTCGATGAACGACGGCATTCTTTGGGTGGCGGCGGCGAACCTGGTGATCTGGACCGGGCTCTTCCTCTATCTCCTGGGGCTCGACCGCAGGGTGCGGGCGAGCGAACGAAAGGCAGCGGGTCATGAAGCGGCGGCTCTACTACATCGTCGGCGGCGTGCTGCTTCTGGGCTTCGCCGGTTTCTCGCTGGCCTCGTTCCGCGAGACCTTGACGCCGTACGTCTCCTACGCCGAGGCACGGTCGATGACGCGCACCGTGCAGGTGGCGGGCGGACTCGACAAGGGCAGCTCGAGCTACGAGGCCGCGAGCTCGTCCCTCCTCTTCACCTTGCGCGACCGACAAGACCGGCGAGACGATGCGAGTGCGCTACAAGGGTCTCAAGCCGGCAAACTTCGAGGAAGCGATCTCGATCGTCGCCATCGGCCGCTACGACGCGTCGGCGAGCGAGATGCACGCCGACAAACTGCTGGTAAAGTGCCCGAGCAAGTACCAGGGCATCGACAAGACCGAGACCAAGACCTATAGCTGAGGCGGCGCGACGCCGCTACGAAGGATCCAACTGACCTCTCTCGACCAGCTCTACCTGCCGGGCGCCGTCGCCCTCTGGGCGCGCTCGTCTTCGCGCTCGCCGCCGCCTGGGGCTACGCCGATCTGCTGCGCGGCAACGAAGACTCGCTGCTCTTCGCCCGCCGGGCCTATCGCTTCTTCGCGCTGTCGATCGTGCTCGCGGCGCTGGTCCTCCTGGTCTGCCTGGCGCGGCGCGACTTCCGCATCGAGTACGTCCACCAGTACTCGCGGCTCCGACCTGCCGTGGCACTACCAGCTCGCCGCGTTCTGGGCGGGCCAGAAGGGGAGCTTCCTGATCTGGCTCCTCTGGGGCAGCCTGCTCGGGCTTCCGCTCTACCGCTCCGCCGGCAAGCGTCACGAGCCGGCGGTGATGGGGATCTACCTGCTCACCCTGATCGGGCTGCTCTTCATCCTGGTGCGCGAGAACCCGTTCGTGATGCTCGACCACGACGCCGGCCGACGGCGACGGCCTCAATCCGCTCCTGCAGGACGACTGGATGGTCATCCACCCGCCGATCATGTTCGTCGGCTACGCCTCGGCCGCGATCCCCTTCGCCTTCGCCATGGCGGCGCTCTGGCGCGCGCGACTATGACGACTGGGCGGCGCGCGCCTTCCCCTGGGCGCTCGGCGGGTTCCTGGTGCTCGGCACCGCCATCCTGATGGGCGGCTACTGGGCCTACAAGACCCTCGGGCTGGGGCGGCTACTGGGGCTGGGATCCGGTCGAGAACGCCTCGCTGATGCCCTGGATCTTCGGCACCGTGCTGATCCACGGCCTGCACATGGAGCGCGCCAAGCGGCGCTACCGCCGGGCCAACTACGTGCTCGCCGCGCTCGTCTATCTGGCGGTGCTCTACGGCACGTTCCTCACCCGCTCCGGCGTGCTGGCCGATTTCTCGGTTCACAGCTTCGTCGACCTCGGCATCTCGGGCTGGCTGGTCGGGCTGATGGCTTTCTTCGTCGGACTCTCGGCTGATCCTCCTGGCCACCCGCCTGCGCCACGTTCCGACCGACGCCGAACGAGGATCCGCTGCTCTCGCGCGGCACCTTCATGGTGCTGTCGACGATCACCCTCACCGGTCTGCGGCATCGTCGTCGCTGATCGGCACCTCGGCGCCGCTGCTCACCCGGTTCCTGGAGAACCCGGGCCAGGTGGGGCCCGAGTTCTACAACCGCGTGAATCTGCCGATCGCGCTGCTGGTCGTCGTTTCTCCTCTCGCTGGTGCCCTATCTCACCTGGCGCGAGAATCCGCCGCGCGAGATCCTCCGCAAGCTGATCTGGCCGGGGGTCGTCGCCGCTGGCGGTCACCGTTGCGGCGGCGCTGTGGGCGGTGCGACAACCGCTCCACGTCGTCTTCGTCTTCCTGGCCGCGCTCGCCCTGGCCACGAATCTCGCCAAGACCATCGCCAAAGTGCGCGCCGGCGGTTGGGCGAGCGGCGGCGGTTATCTGGCCCACGTCGGTGTGGGCGTCATCCTGCTCGGGATCCTCGCTTCCTCGGCCTACGATCACGGCGAGAAGGTGACGCTGACCTTCCGCCAGCCGCAACAGGTCGACGATCTGATCTTGACCTTCTCGCGCTTCCTGCCGCGCGCCGAGCGCCAGCGCGAGGGCATGGAGATCACGGTTCAGAACTCCGCCGGCAAGGTCTTCTACGCCTATCCTCGACTGTTCATGAACGAGCGCACGCGCCAGCTGATGGTGCATCCGCACATTCACAAGCTGGCGCTCCAGGACGTCTACATTTCGCCCATCGAGTTCGATCCCGGCGAGCCGGGCGGCGACCGCCGCGCGGTGGAGCTCGAGAAAGGCGCCAGCGCTCCGGTGGGGGACGTCGAAGTCGGCTTCGTCGATTTCGATCTCCACGCCGAGGGCAACGCGCTCGCCCAGATGGAGTCCGGAGGACAGGTCACGATCGGTGCCGTCTTGCGCGTCCGGCGCGACGGCAAGGAAGAGGAAGCGCGGCCTCTTTACCGCTTCCGGCCGGACGGCAGCGTCGAATCTCCGCCGCTCTCGCTGCCCGGCGGCGGCAGCGTGATTCTCACCGGCATCAATGCCTCGAAGGGCGCCGTGCGTCTCGAACTGGCCGGATTCGGCGGCGGCAGTCCGGGACTGCCGGCCAAGCTGTCGATCGACGTGACCCGCAAGCCGCTCATCCGGATGGTGTGGTACGGGCTCTACCTGGTCCTCGGCGGCGGACTGGCGGCGGCGGTCAGCCGCTGGCGTCAGGTTCGCGTTCTCGAACGCCTCGCCGCCGACTGACTCAGACGCCGAGGGCGAGCCGGTCGGCCAGCACTTTCGGCAGCCCGGCCTTGACGATGCGCTGCTGCGCCTTCTCCACCGGATAGGTCACCCGGTGCCAGCGCACGATCCGCTTGGCGCTGTCGTAGGTCATGTAGGCGGCGCGCGGGTCGCGGTCGCGCGGCTGGCCGATCGAGCCGGGGTTGATCAGATAGCGCTTGCCGGGTTCGAGCTCCAGGCTGCCGCCGTCGCCGCGCAGGATCGCCACCTGGACGTCCCGGCCCTGAGCCATGAACAGCGAGGGAATGTGGGTGTGGCCGAAGAAGGTCAAAGCCGGCTCGTAGTGCGAAAAGATCTCGAGCGCCTCGAGGGCCGAGAACAGGTAGAGGTCCTCGTCGATCGGCGAGCCGTGACAGATCCACACACCGTCCTCGGTCTCGAGCGGTCCTTGCGGCAGCTCTTCGACGTAACGCAGGTTGCCGACCGTCAGGCGCTCGGTGGTCCAACGCGCCGCGAGCAGCGCGGCGTGATTGAAGTTCGAACCGTCCTCGAGTCCCGCCACCACCTTGTCGTGATTGCCGCGCACCGCGTACATGCGGCCCGGAAGGTCGCGCACCGCGTCGACCACCTGGTTGGGGCCGGCGCCGTAACCGACCAGGTCGCCCAGCACCAGCACGACGTCGAAGCGTTTGCGCCGCACCCGCCGCAATACCGCCGCGAAGGCGTCGGCGTTGCCGTGCATGTCGGAGAGGATCAGGAAGCGCACGAGCGCTCCGCCAGCCGCAGCGCGATGCGCGCCGCTATTTCACCGGGTTGCTCTTGCGCCGTGACGTCGATGATGAGGTCGGCGCGGCGATAGGCCGGCAGGCGCTCGCGGTAGAGCGCCAGCGCTTGCGTCTCGTCGCGAAACAGCGGGCGGTCCCCTTTTCCTTCGGCGCCGATGCGGGCGGCGATGGTGGCGAAGGGCGGATTGAGCCACACCGCGAGGCCGCCGGCGCGGGCGGTGGCGAGATTGGCGTCGTCGACCAAAGTGCCGCCGCCGGTGGCGACCACCAGCGGATCCCGCCGCAGGGTCAGCAGCAGGAGCTCGCGCTCGCGGGCGCGAAAGGCAGCCTCGCCCTGAGTGGCGAAGATCTCGCGCACGCTCGCTCCCGACGCCGCTTCGATCTCCTCGTCGAGATCGACGAACGGCCAACCTAGGCGCTCGGCGAGCGTCCGGCCGATGGTGGTCTTGCCGGCGCCCATGAATCCCGTGAGATAGAGCCGCATCCGCCGGACCGTTCAGCCGGCAGGCTGCCCGGTGCGCGGCTGCAGGAAGCGCTCCATGAAGCGCGTCGAGAGCTCGCCGGCGCGGAAGCGGTCGTCCGCCAGAATGCGGCGATGGAGCGGGATCGAGGTCTTGATGCCCTCGACGACGAAGAAATCCAGCGCCCGCGCCATGCGGGCGATGGCCTCTTCCCGGCTGCCGGCATGGACGATCAACTTGGCGACCAGCGAGTCGTAATGGGGCGGGATGACGTACGACTCGTAACCGTGGGTGTCGACGCGCACGCCCGGGCCGCCGGGAAGATGAAAGGTGGTCAACCGGCCGGGCGAGGGCGCGAAAGTCTCGGGATCCTCGGCGTTGATTCGGCACTCGATGGAGTGACCGCGCGGCTTCAATCCGTTGGGCACCGCCAGACGCTCGCCGGCGGCAACCCGGATCTGCCACTTCACCAGGTCCACTCCGGTCACCATCTCGGTCACCGGATGCTCGACCTGGATGCGAGTGTTCATCTCCATGAAATAGAAACTGCCGTCGCGATCGAGCAGGAACTCGATGGTTCCGGCGTTCTCGTAGCCCACCTTCTGGCACAGCCGCACCGCGGCGTCGCCCATGCGCTCTCGTAGCACCGGGGTGAGCGCCGGTGAAGGCGACTCTTCGATCAGCTTCTGGTGGCGGCGCTGAATGGAGCACTCGCGCTCGCCGAGGTGGATGACGTGGCCGCGCTGGTCGCCGAAGATCTGGAACTCGATGTGGCGGGGCTCCACCAGGTACTTCTCGAGGTAGATCGAGCCGTCGGAGAAGGCCTTCTCTGCTTCGGCGCGCGCGGTTTCGAACTGGGTCTCGCAGTCCTTCTCGGCGTGCACGATGCGCATGCCGCGCCCGCCCCCGCCCGCCGCCGCCTTCAGAATGACCGGGTAGCCGACCTCGGCCGCCAGCCGCCTCGCCTCGTCGGCGGAGGCCAGCGCCTCGCGGCTGCCAGGCAGCACCGGAACTCCGGCCTCCTGCGCCGCCTGCCGGGCGCGCGCCTTGTCGCCCATCAGACGGATGGTCTCCGGGCGCGGACCGATCCAGGTCAACCGGCATTCCTTGAGCACCTCGGCGAAATGCGCGTTCTCAGCCAGGAAGCCGTAGCCGGGGTGCACCGCGTCGGCGCCGGTGATCTCAGCCGCCGACACCAGAGCGGAAACGTTGAGATAGCTGTCGCTCGAGCGGGGCGGGCCGATGCACACTTCTTCGTCGGCGTACGTCACGTGCAGGCTGTCGCGATCCGCGGTCGAATAGACCGCCACGGTGGGAATCCCCAGCTCGCGGCATGCCTGGATGACGCGGAGCGCGATCTCGCCCCGGTTGGCGATCAGGATCTTCTTGAACATCTTGCCTGCGGGCGCTTACTCCGGCCGGATGGCGAACAGCGGCTCGCCGAACTCGACCGGTTGGGCGTTCTTCGGGTAGACCTCGACGACCACCCCGTCGGTGTCGCTCTCGATCTCGTTCATCAGCTTCATCGCTTCGATGATGCACAGCACCTGGCCCTTGCGGACCCGGTCACCGGCGCGCGCATACGGTTCCGCGTCGGGGCTCGGCGCCGAGTAGAAGGTGCCGACGATCGGCGAGGTGAGAACGTGCCCGACCTCAGCCACCGGCGGCGCTGCTGCGACGACCGGCGCCGGCGCCGCAGGCGCGCCGGTGGAAACTGCGGCAGGCGCCGCGGCGCTGGGGGCCGGAGCGGCAGGCCGGCCGGCTTCGTGGCCGTCGATCTTGAGCCGGAAGCCGGAGCGCTCGATTTCGAGTCCCTCCAGCCGATGGTGCGAAACCAGCTCGATCAACTCCTTGATCTGCTCGAACGTCAACAAAGGGAGTTCCCTCCTACGCCGGCAACCGCGACGCCGGCGCTCGGCTCAAACGAGGTCGTTCTCGAACAGCAGTCTGGCGCGGCGCAGCTCGAAGCGCGCCCGCCCATAGATGCCGCGCTCACCCAGCACCAGGAGCAGGTAGTAGCCCTTGGCCACGCTGCTGACGATGAAGGTGTAGCGCTCGGTGGTGACGGAGAACTGCTGGACTTCGCCGACCGCGAGCTCGCGATGATCGCTCGAGATCGAGCGCGCCTGCGAGACCAGCTCGGCGGCCAGCAAGTCGAGGTCGAGGTCGGACCTCGAGCTCACGGATTCGATCGGGATGCCGTCCTGTGCCACGAGGCTCAGCGCCTCGGCACCTTCGATGCGGCCCGAGATCTGGCTCAAACGCTCAAGAAACATGGCTTGTCCCCCGGCGCAAGCGCCCCAGGAAGTCGCGCAACGCGCGGGCGCGCCGTCCGGACAATCCGCCAGGTGCCTGACGCAGCGCCTCCTGGGCCTGGCCGAGGCCGCGCCGCGCCAGATCGTTGGCCGGATCCCGCTCGAGAACGGCGCCGAAAATCCGCTCAGCCTCCTGCGTGTGACCCTGCCGCAAGTAGAGATCGCCGAGCGTCGCCGTTTCTTGCGCGGCGGCGGTAACCGGCATCGGAGCGGCCGCCGGCGGCGTTTCGGCAAGCTCTTCGACCGACGGCTGCGCCGGAGCAACGGTCACCGGCGGCGGCACCGGCACCAAATCGGAGATGGCGCGCTCGACGTCGGCATCGAACGGCTCCAACTCGAGGCCGCCGGCCAGCGGCTCGACCGGAACCGGCTCGGGTGAGAGCGGCTCGACTTCAATCGCGGTAAGCGCCTCGGGCTCGACCGCCGGAGGCGGTTCCACGGGCAGAGGGAGGGCGGGCGGCGCAAAGGCGGGCTGCTCCAGTGTCGGCGCGTCACGCAAGTCGACCGCGGGCTCGGCGGGCAAGATCGCTGCGCTCGCCTCCACGGCGCGCCGCGGCAAGGCCTTCGGGAGCGGGAAAGCCAACGGGAAGATTCCCTCCGCGGCCAAGCCCCGCAAGTAGCGGCTGACGACCGCCGGTCCGTCGAGGCCGACGAAAATGGCGTCGCCCTGGGAGCTTGCCGCCGCGACCGGGGCCTCGAGAGGTTGCGCGATGGGCTCGGCGATGGCGGGCGGCTGAGTCAATTCTTCCGGCAGAGCCGGCTGCAGCGCCACGATCCGCTCTTGAAGGCGCGCGATCTCGGGGTCCTTCGCGTTGAGGCTCGTGTAGATCTCCAATCGGGCGCGCGCCTCTGCCGCGCGGCCGGTGCGCAAGTAGGCCTCGATGAGTAGCTTGGATGCGACCATCTGCTCGGGGTCCTGCTTGACCACCCGCTCGAGCACCTGGACCGCGCCGAGTGAGTCGCCCGACTCGAGCCGGCATCGCCCTAGAGCGACCAAGCCGGAGGTATACCCGGGGTTGCTCTTCAGTCCGGCTTCCAGCACCTCGATCGCCTCGCGCAGCCGACCCAGGCGCCGATACTCTTCCGCCAGCGGCAGGAAGGCGGTCGACTTCTCCACCTCCCAACGGCGGCGCAGCGACTGCAGACGCGCATCCGAGCCAGTGGGCTCAGGCATCCAGACACCGGAGGGAAGGGAATGCTGGGCGCGGCATCGCGGGGTTCCTCAGAACCCCGGGATTATACAGAAGTTGCAGCCCGCGAGAGGCTTAGCGGACGTTGATGTCCGTGGCGTCTACAAGGAGGGCGCCGCCCTCGCTGGGCGTCGAGGCGGCGACCCGGATCGAATTCACGCCCAGCGGCACGTCGGCCTGTCGCACCGTCAGGGTATTGGTGGCCACGCCGTTGGTCTGGGTGAAGACGACGCCGTTGGTCGACAGCGTGCCGCGGTCGGACTCGAAGGTCACCGGGGCGCCCTGGAGCGGCTGGCCCTGGGCGTTGGCGACGAAAGCCGACAGCGTGACCGTCGAGTCCGCGCGCGGGATCGAGCCCGGATTCGCCTGCAAGCTGATCGCGGTCGCCGCGTCGCGAATCGTGACGGTGGTCGTCGCGGCGTCGCTCGCCCCGAGGATGCCGCTGATCGTGGCGCTGCCGGCCTGGGTGCCGGCCGAGAGCGTCGAGGCGGCAGTGCCGTCGTTCCTGGTCTGCGGCCGTGCCGGATTGAGCGACCCCAGGGTCGTCGTGAGGATCACCGTCTGACCGGCGGAGACCGGAGAGCCGTCAGGATTGCGGGCGATGATCGTGACGCTGGCGGTGCCCAGAACCGGAATGTTGTTGGGGCTCACCGAGATGATGAGCGTCGGCCGGCTCTCCGGGGACTCTCCGATCTGGACGGTGGTGGTGGCCGTGACCGTACCGTCGCCGGTGGTCGCAGTCACCGTGGCGGGCCCCTGGCGGCCGTCGGCGCGCAGGGTGGCCGACGCGTTGCCGTTGTCCGCGACCGTCACGATGCTGTCGATGGTTCCGAGATTGGTCGAAAGACGGATCTCGGTGCCGTCGTTGAACGGATTGCCGTCCGGCTTGCGGCCGACGACCGTGATGTCGGACCTGCCGTTGAGACCGATGCGGCTCGGATTGGCGCTCACCGACAATACGCTGCCAGTCGGGGCGACCGGCGTCGCCTTGTCACAGGCGGCGGCCGCCAGCGCGACCAGCAAAACGAGGATTGGAACGGCGGCGCGTCGCATCGTCGAAGCCAGTATACGAAGCGGGGCGGCCGCCCGTCTAGGCGACCGCCCCGCGAACTGTGCTTCTTTACCGCGTCTTAGCCGGCTTCGTTGGTATCTCCGTCGCTCAGGCACTGCGGATCGCCTGGCGGCGTGACGCCACCGTTGAAGTCGGTCAAGCCGTCACCGTCGTTGTCGATGCCGTCGCTGCAAGCCGGGTCCGGCGGCGGCGGCGGTTCGGAATCGTCGTTCGCGCAGGCAGTGTCGGGCGGGTTCATGGTGAACGCGTTGGGCAGCGTCGCCGAACAGCCCGCGGAATCCAGGTTTCTGACGGTGATCGAGATCGGTGTCGCCACCTTGCGTTCACCGGCGAGGATGCCGTCGCCGTTGCCGTCGCAAGCCTCCGTGTCGAAGGCGAATCCGCTGGGCGCACTCGGCACCTTCACGACGACCGAGGTCGCCGTCGGGCCGCTCACGATCTGAGCGACGCTGCCGGAGTCGCCGCCGAACAGGACCTGCACGGCGCTGCCGAAGCCGGATCCGGTAATCGTCGTATTGATCCCAACCGCTGCCGGCATTGGGGTTGACTCCCGTCAAGCGGAGCACCGGCACGGTGAAGTTGAAGGCCAGCCTGGCGGTGGCGCAGTCACCGGTCTCGATATTCGTCACGCTGACGCCGGACACCGGCAAGACGCCCGAGGCCGGGCAGCTGGTGACCACCACGGGGCTGGTGACGAAGACGATCTCGGTGCCGGTCACCGAGACGACCAGCTGAGCGACGCCGCCGAGCGAGACCGCCACCGGCTCGTCGAAGCCTTGGCCGAAGATGGTGACCCGCGTGCCGCCAGCGGCGGGGCCGGAGCCCGGCCCATCGAGGTGATGATCAGGTCGGTGCCGTAGTGGTACGCGTCGGTCTTGCAGGGTTTCGACACCGCTGTCGAGGTTCCTCACCCGAATGTCAACCGACTGGTTCTGGAGCGCTTGGCCGAAACCAGTGGCTGCCGGAGTGCGCACGACGATCTGGGTGGAGGAGACTGACTCGACCGCCGCCTCGAGAGCGACGGTGCTCTGTCGCTACGAACTGGACCTGGACCGGCGCGTCGAACCCTGAACCGGTGATCGTCACCCGCGTGCCGCCCTCGTTGGGTCCGGTCGCAGGAGTGACGGAGCAAGAAGATCTGCCGCGCCGCCTGCCACCGCCCCTGGTGTAGGTGAAGCCGTTGGGCAGGGTGTCGGTGGCCTGGTTCGCTTCGTTCAGGTTGATGGTGACGGTCACGTTGACCGGCTGGCCGATCGTCCCTGGAGTCGCCGAGGAAGGCGGGCGTGCGCACGCGTGATGCGCCCGGGCTTACCGACAGGACCTCGGCTGGCGTGCCGCCGAAGAGGACTCGCACCGGCTCGTCGAAGCCGCCGCCGTTGATGGTCACGATCTCGCCGCCATTGGCACTGCCGGCTGCCGGGCGAGACGCTGGAGAGGAAGAACACCACCTGGCCGATGGTGACTCGGGTGGTGGCGAGGATCGACGCGGTGTTGGCCTGCGTGGTGACGCGCAGAGTGGCGATGCCCGCGGTGTTGCCGGGGAAGAGGAAGGCCTGTCGCCCACGCCGTTGTCGAGGGTGACCGGACGGTGCTCGGCCCGTCCGCGCTGCCGAAACCGCCGAGGTCGGTGGTGAGCGAGACGAGTGCCGGTCAGAGGCAGCGCCGTCCTCACGCGTGCGCACGAACCGTAATCGTGCTCGGCGTGGTCGACCCCACCGCCTGGTCCGGCGGATCGGCCGTCAGGGTAACGCTGAAGCCCAGCGGTGGAGGCGTGGGTGGCACCGGGGTCTGGACCGGCTCGGTCGGCGAGTCGGCCGAGCAGGCGCCGATGACGAGCGCCAGCGCCAGGACCCCGAAGATCGATCTGCGGCTATTGATTCGTACCATTGTGCCTCTCCTCACGCTACTGGCGGAATTCGACGGTGAACCGGAACGGCGACGTGTCCAGTTCGCGGCCGCCGATCGTTCTGCCAAAGAAGCGCACACTGACGTTCAGCAAGATGACGGAGCTCCCCGTCTCGCGGTCGATGCCGAAGTTCGCGAGATCGGAAAGCGGCAAGTTCCCGAGTTGCGGCGACAGCAGGATGGGCAGGTTGCCGATGTCAGCCGTGCCACCTGCCGGGACGTACACGGATGCCTGGCGCACCAGCGGCGGCGGCAGGCGCGTGCCGTTGTCGGCGCGCGTAAAGGTCACCTCGTAGGACTCGATCTGCGTGTCCATCAGGTTCGAGCTGGCGCCCTCGGGATTGGCGATGTTGGACTGCAGGGTGAGGGTCTCGACCACCACGAGGTTGCCGCTCGCATCGACCCCTGGATTCAGGCCGGTCATGGTCACGGTGTTGGGCAGGCCGTCGAAGTCGGAAACCACGATGATCACGCCGCCGCTGTCGGTCTCGTGAAGGTCGCCCTCGCCGCAGCCCAGGGTTGCGAGCGCCAGGAAGCCGCAGGTCGCGGTGACTAGGTTTCTAGCAACTTTACGCATGTTCTGGCTCCTCTATCGGGCTCAGAGCTTGATCACCCGCGGCGTGATGAAGATCAGGAGCTCTTCGTTCTCGTCGTTGCGGCGGCTGGTTCTGGAACAGGTGGCCGATGATCGGGATGTTGGCGAGCCCGGGAACTCGGTCCTCGCCCTGGTCCGTCGAGACCTTGTAGATGCCGCCGATCACCGTCGTGCCGCCGTCGCGCACGATGACGCGGGTGCTGCGCTTCCTTGGTGGCGATCGGGCGCGTTGGTGGCGCCGACCACCGCGAAGGCGAGCTGCGGCTCGCGCTTCTGGACGTTGATGTCCATCAGGACCGTGCCTTCGGCGGTGACGTGCGGCGTCACGTCGAGCTGCAGGGTGGCGTTGACGAACTGCACGGTGACGGTGTTGTTGGCGACCGTCTGGACCGGGATCTGCAGGCCGCTCTGGATCGAGGCCGGCTGGTTGTTCAGGGTCGCGACCTTGGGCGCCGAGAGGACGTTGATCAGGCCCTCGGCTCTCGGCCGCCTGCGAGGCCGGCGTCGAGGGTGAAGGTGTCGAGGATGTTGCCCAGCGCGCAGGTCGAGGAAGCCGTTGCTGCCGCCGGTCAGCAGGTTGACGCCGCCGCTGGCCGTCGCCGTTGTTGGGGAAGACCAGGCCGGTGGTGTTGCCGTGCGCGGCGTCGGCGACGCCGTCGAAGCCCCAGTCGATGCCGAGCGTGCGGGTGAAGCGCTTGGTGGTCTCGACGATCCGCGCCTCGATCATGACCTGCGGCTCGGGCGTGTCGAGCGTTCTCGATCACCGCGATCACGGTGTCCATGAAGTCCGGCAGCTCCTTGATGATCAGCGTGTTGGTGCGTGCGTCGACGATGACGAGCCGCGCTGCTGACAGGCTGCCGCCGACTCCGGCTCCGCCGCGGCGCAGGAGACGCGGCGATCTGCCGGCGTCGGCGTAGCTGATGCGCTTGATCACGGTGCGCAGCGGGACCGAGAGCGCCTGCGCCGGCGCGCAGCTGCTGCTCCTCCTCGCGCCTCCGCGCTGCAGCGTCGAGCGCGGCGCGATGCGCATGACGTTGCCCTCGAGCTCGTAGCCGAGGTCGTTGATCTTGAGGATCTGCTCCAGCGCCTGGTCCCACGGCACGCTCTCGAGCTCGACGGTGACCGTGCCGCGCCACGCCGGGCTGGACGACGATGTTGAGGCCGCAGATCTGGGCGAAGGTGCGCAGCACGTCCTTGATGTCGGCGTCCGTGAGGTTGAAGCTCGATCGGCTCGCCGACGTAGACCTGCTCGCTCGCTCGCCCAGCGGCTGCGCGCTGGAACGCGTCTGGCAGGCGCGGCGGCCGCCGGCTCGGCCGTCCGCGCGGCGCCGCCTGCGACGTCGGCGGCCTCGACGAGCGGCGACGTGCTCGGCTGCGACCGGGCGGCCGCGGCGTGGGCGCGGCGGCGATCGGCGACCGGCGCCGGCGGCGACCTCGGCTCGACGCTCGATGCCGGCGCCGGGGCGCCGGGGCGACGTCCGGAGCGAGCTCGGGCCGCTCGGCGCCGGAGCGGCCGCGGGCCGGCTGTCCACGGCGGCGCGGCGGCTCGGCGGCCGCGCGGGGCCGTCGGCGACTCGTCGGCTCGGCGACCGCGCGCCGGCGCCGTCGCCGAAGCGTCGACCAGCAGGCCGTCGCGCGGTGCGCTCGATCGCCGGCACGACGGCGTCGCTTGAGGTCGAAGACCACGCGCGACACCGGCTGCG
The DNA here is from genome assembly GCA_963821905.1 of Thermoanaerobaculia bacterium. GTDB lineage: Bacteria > Acidobacteriota > Thermoanaerobaculia > Multivoradales > JAGPDF01 > CAWGFP01. The sequence continues at coordinate 146,182 of CAWGFP010000011.1, forward strand.
GCGCCGGCTTGAACTGGGCCACGCGCACGCGCTCGACCACGTCGCCGCCGACCGCAGTGGCCGGCGCGCGCGCTGCGGTTGACGACGCCCTGCGAGGTCGATGACGAAGCGGTCGGGATTCTCGAGCCGGAAGGTCGAGTAGGCGAACTCGCCGTCGCCGGCGATGCGGACCACGGTCGCCGTCGACGGCCTGGACCGTCGATGCCTCGAGGCGCGTGGCCGGCGCGCCGGCGGGAGCCGGGGCCGACGACCGGCTGATCGGGCGTGCCGGCGCGGCCTGTCGGCTACGCGGCCGCCGCGGCGGCCTCCACGGCGGCTGGGCGGCACGGCGGCACCGGGCGCGGGCTGGGCCCGGCGGCTCAGGCGGCAGCGCGCCGGAGCGGCTGCCGCCGGCAGCGGCTCGGCCGACCGTGCGTCGGTCTCGACCGGGCTGAGGCGCAGCTGCAAGGCACGGTTGCCGCTCGGCAGGCGTGCTCGACCTCCTCGCGGGTCGCGATCGACCAGACGCGGGTCAGCGGCCGGTCGCCCGCTGCGTCCTGGCGAACGGCCACGCGACGAGACCAGCCCTTCCGGCCGGGCGACAAGCTCGGCGACGCCGGCGCGGGGTCGGCGTTGGGCAGCTCGACCACCAACCCGCCCTCCGCGTCGCGGTAGCTGGTCCACACCAGCGGGGCGTTCGGCCTGCGAGCGTCGACGCAGCACGCCCGGGCGCGCCTTCGCGCGAGATCAAGCGCGGTGATCTGCGCTGACGCGGCTCGGAGCCGTGCGTCAGCGCCGGCTCGGCCGCAGCCGGCGGCTCCGCGACCGTCGGCTTGGGCGCGAGGCGCGCTCGAGCAGCGCACGACCAGCGAGCGCGACCAGCAGCGCTCGCGCTGACGCACCAGTCCCTGCGTTCGCATCGCCGCTCAGCTTCCTCTTCGACGACCTCTCCCATGACGCTCGCCTCCCTCGCGGCGTCCGGCGCCTGGCGTCGCCCAGCTACGGGTTGAGCTTCTTGACCACCTCGCGGAACGGCTTGAGCGCCGTCGGATCGTTGACGATCTGCTTGAACGACCACCTCGTGTCGCTGATGCTGACACCACGTCGCCGTCGTAGAGCTGGTCGCCCTCCTGCAGCAGATAGCTCTTGTCCTTGTTCGCCGCCTGCACCTGCGCCACGAAGCCCTGCGCAGGTGCTGGAAGATGCCGGTCAGGTCGATCTCGTCGATGAGCAGGCCCGGGATGCCCTCGGGCCGCGGGCCCTTGAGCTGCGGCTGCTCCTGGCCGGCGAGCAGCGACTTGAACGGATCGCGGCGGTTGCCCGGATCGTAGGTGAAGCCCGCGCCCGCCAGCACCTCCTCCTCGTCCTGCGAGGATCTCGTCGATCGTCTGTCCGGTCGCGTGGGCTGCTCGGCTCCGGCCGGCGGCCGGCGCCTCGGCGGGCTGGGCGCCGGCGGCGCGGCGCCTGCGCCGGCGAGCACGCGAGCCGCGAGCACCAGCAGGGCGCAAGCGCAGTGACTGCGCGCATGATCGCCTTCTCGGCGTCCGCGCGAGCCTCGGCCGGGCGTCGCATCGTGGCGGCCGCGACCCGCGGGCGCCGCCGCGCGGCCGCCGGCGCCGGCGGCGGCGTCTCCTTGTAGACGAACGTCTTGGCGATGAAGCTCGCGGTGATCGTGTGCGGCCCTTGCGCGCCGGCTGCAGGCGCGCTGACCTGCAGGTTCTCGATGTTGATGATGCGCGAGAAGCGGCTGATGCGGTCGAAGAACAGCGCCAGGTTGTGGTACGTGCCCGTCGAGCTGATCTCGATCGGCCACTCGCTGTAGAAGTCCTGGTCGCTGAAGTTGCCCGGGCGTGAAGCGCAGGAGGTCGAAGTCGCCCTGCTCGGCGAGCGAGCGGATGCGGCGCAGCAGGTCCGGCGTGTTGCGCCGCGCCGGCAGGATGCGCAGCAGCTTGTCGAGCTCGAGCTCGAGCCGGCGCACCTCCTCGCGGAACTGCGGCAGCTGCTGCTTGGCGGCCCGGCCTTCCTGGATCTTCTCTGCAGCTCGGCGAGCTTCGCCTCCTCGCGGCTGCGATCTCGCTCCTTCATCGGCTCGATGAGCACGCCAGTAGGCCGCAGCCGAAGATGCACCGCCGCGACCGACGCGCCGACCGCCGAGCGCCGACGTACCAGGGCTTGCCTTCGAGTCCGGTCTTGATCGCCACCGCCGGATTCCCTCCTACCCGGCCGTCGCCGGCGCCGGCGCCGGCGGCCGCGCCGGCGGCGGCCCCGGCGCGCGCCGTGCCGCCGGCTCGCGGCCGGTGCGGTCGGCGCCGGCGGCTCTGAACGAGTAGTTGAAGTTGATCGACGAACTTGTAGACGCCGCCGCCCTGCTGCGTGGTGTCGCTGCAGCGTCGGCTCCTGCGAACTCCGGCACCTTGTCGAGGTTCTCGATGAAGTTGGCGACCGCGTTGGTGTTGAAGGCCCGGCCCTCGAGCTCGATCGTCGTCGGCCGTCACGCTCATGCGGTCGAGCCAGAGCAGCTCGGGCAGGGCCTTGGAGATCTGGTCCATGACCCGCACCGGCCCGCGCTGGTTGGCCTTGAGCTCGTTGATGACGCTGATCTTGCGCTCGAGCTCGGCCTTCTTGGCCTTGTAGTCCTCGACCTCCTTGATGACCTGCGCGAGCTCGTCGACCTCCGCCTGCGCGGCCGCGATCTCCTCGTCCTGCTGCTGGATCTCGCGGCTCGAGGTACCACCAGAAGCCGCCGACGACCAGCAGGCCGAGCAGCAGGCCGACCAGCGAGCAGCCACTGCGCCGAGGTCGCTGCCGCTGCGAGCGCCGAGCCGGCCCTTGGCCTTGCGGACGACGCCGGGCGCTTGCCCTCGGCGAGCAGGTTGATCTTGATCATCGCGCTAGTCCCCCACCTTGCGGATGCGCGAGCCCCACCGCCACCGCCAGCATCGGCGCGATCGACCGCAGCCAGTCGGCGTCGAAGTCGCTCTCCTTGTACTGGATCGCGGCGCAGCGGATTCATCAGCTCGGTCGGCACGCCGAAGCGCTCGCGCAGCACCTGCTGCAGGTTGGGCGTCAGCGCGCAGCCGCCGGAGAGCACCAGCTCGTCGACCGGCCCCTCGCGACGAGGTGGCGGAGAAGAAGTCGAAGGTCTTCTGGATCTCCGACGCCATCTCGGCCGAGACCGTGTCGAGCACCGGCCGCGCGTCCGCCGGCGGAGTAGCGGTCCACCGGCTCGCCGCGCTTCAGGCGCCTCGGCCTGCTCGAAGGAGAGGTTGAACTCGCGCTGCAGCGCCTCGGTGAACTGGTTGCCGCCGAACGAGATGTCGCGCCAGAAGACGGTCTGGCCGCGCGCCAGGATGTTGATGTTGGTCACCTCGGCGCCCATGTTGACCAGCGCCACGACCTTGCGCGGGTCGAGGTCGTAGTTGACCTCGTAGGCGTTCTGCACCGCGAAGGCGTCGACGTCGACGATCGCCGGGGTCTTGCCGGTCTGGCTGATCACCGAGACGTAGTCGTTGACCTTGTCCCGCTTGACCGCGACCAGCAGGACGTCCATGTTGTCCCGGCCCGGCTCGCCCTCGGACGAGCACCACGTAGTCGAGGCGGACGTCGTTGATGTCGAAGGGGATGTACTGCTCGGCCTCCCACTGGATCGACTCGGCCAGCTCCTCCGGCGGCATCGCCGGGAGCTGGATCTTCTTGATGATCACCGAGTGGCCGGAGAGCGAGGTGGCGTAGTTGGTGTTCTTGACCTTGGTCTGGTCGTTCAGCCGGTGGATGGCGTCGACGACCAGCGAGGAGTCCATGATCGAGCCGTCGACGATCGCTTCCGGCGAGAGCGGCTCGACCCCGAGCCGCTGCAGCTGGTACTCCCGCCCTTGCGCTCCTTCAGCTCGACCAGCTTGATCGCCGGAGCTGCCGATGTCGAGCCCGACGACGCCCTTCGAGCGCGAGAAGAGCACGGCGTCTACGCCCCCTGGAAAGCACCGTAGTCAAGGCAACTTAGCCGTATGATAGCTTAAAGTTTTGCTGGAAGTAGCAGACGTCACAGGAGTGTCAAGCGAGCACGTCACAGCATGTGCAAGCGCGCCGCACTCGCAGCTTGCAGGACGCCAGCGCCTGCTCGGATCTTGCCCGCGCTGAGCCGGTACTCTGCTAGCGCTTGCGGCAGTCCCTGTGCTCGGATCGTCCGTACCCGATCGGCTCGATGCAGCCCTCCGAAGACTCAGGAGCGATCGAGTCATGGCAAAGCAATGCGAGATCTGCGGCAAGGCGCACGGTGACCGGCCGCAAGGTCAGCCACGCCCACAACGTGACCTCGCGCACCTGGGAGCCGAACCTGCGCGCGTGCGGGCGCTCGATCGACGGCGCCGTCGCGCACGTGCGGGTCTGCACCCGCTGCCTGCGCAGCGGCAAGATGCAGAAGCCGCCGGTGCGCCGCTGGACAGCCCGAAGAGCAGCCGACCGCAGGTCGTAGCCCGCCGCCGCGGCCTCAGGCGCAGGCCGCTCTCGTCGCCGCGCCGTCGCGAGCGCCCGCCATCCGCGCGCTCCACCTCGCAGCACTCCCGGGACGCGCGCACGCGCCTGCGCGCAGCTTCTCCAGGTGCCGGCGGTCCTTGCACCTCGACCACCACCTCGATCGAGCCGCGCCCGGTCTCGTAGGTCTCGGCCTCGATCTGGCGGATGTTGCTCTCCAGCCTTGGTGATCGCCTCGGTCAGCCGGGCGAGCATCCCCGGGCTGGTCCTCGGTCTCGATCAGCAGCGAGACCTGGTAGACGCTCGCCGTCGCTGCGCGCCCACTCGACCTCGATCTCGCGCTCCGGGTTGTAGAGCAGGTTCCGCACGTTCGGGCAGTCGACCGAGTGCACCGAGACGCCGCGGCCGCGGGTGACGTAGCCGACGATCTCCTCGCCCGGCAGCGGGTTGCAGCACTTGGCCAGGTAGGCCAGCAGGTCGCCGTGCCCCTTGACCGCGATCGGCCCGGCCGCCGCCGAACGGCAGGATGCGTGCTGACCGCCTGGCGCGAGCCGGCCCGGCGTTCTCGCCGCGGCTCGGCCAGCTGCTCCTGCGCCCAGCACCCGCTCGAGCACCTGCGCGCACCTCGGTCTTGCCGAAGCCGAGCCGGCTGTAGAGGTCGTCGGGCTCGGACAGCCCCTCGTCCTGCAGGTAGGTGCCGCATGCGCTCGGGCCGTCCAGGACCTTCTCGAGCGTCACGCCGTAGCTTGCGCAGCTCCTTCTCGAGCAGCCGGCGGCCGATCTCGGTGGCGCGCTGCTTCTGCTGCGGTGTTCAGCCAGTGCCGGATCTTGCTCTTGGCCCGCGAGGTGGCGACGAAGTTCAGCCAGTCGCGGCTCGGGCTGCGCGCTCGGGTTGGTGAGGATCTCGACGATGTCGCCGTTCTGGAGCGCCGTGCGCAGCGGCACCAGCCGGCCGTTGACCCGCGCGCCGGCGCAGTGGTGGCCGAGGTCGGTGTGGACCCGGTAGGCGAAGTCGAGCGGCGTGGCGCCGCGCGGGAAGGCGAAGCACCTCGCCCTTGGGCGTGAAGACGTAGACCTCGTCCGGGTAGAGGTCGATCTTGAGCGTGGTGAGGAAGGTGCGCGGGTCCTGCGACCTCCTTCTGCCACTCCAGGAGCTGGCGCAGCCAGACGATGTTGTGGTCGTCGTCCGCCGAGCGGTCGAGCTTGCCCTCCTTGTAGCGCCAGTGGGCGGCGATGCCCTCCTCGGCGATCAGGTCCATCTCGCGGGTGCGGATCTGCACCTCGAACGGCTGCCCGCGCTCGCCCACCACCGTGGTGTGCAGCGACTGGTAGAGGTTGGGCTTGGGCATCGCGATGTAGTCCTTGAACCGGCCGGGGATCGGCCGCCAGCTCTGGTGGACGACGCCGAGCGCGGCGTAGGTGTCGCGCAGGCTGGCCGGTGACGATGCGGAAGGCCAGGTAGTCGTAGAGCTGCGAGATGTCGATGCCCTGGCGGCGCAGCTTCTGGTAGATCGAGTAGTAGCGCTTGACGCGGAAGCTGATCTCGGCCTCGATCCCGGCCTCGTCCAGGCTCGCCGCGAGCCGCTCGCGGATGCGCTGCGATCGCGTCCTGCCCGAGCTTCATCTTCTCCTCGATCTTCGTCGTGCAGCTCGGCGAACTGGTGCGGGTAGAGGTGGTAGAAGGCGAGGTCCTCGAGATCGCCCTTGACCTTGCGCCATGCCCAGGCGGTGGGCGATCGGCGCGTAGATCTCCAGCGTCTCCTGCGCGATCCGGCGCCGCGCCTCGGGCGACAGGTGCTCCAGGGTCTGCATGTTGTGCAGCCGGTCGGCGAGCTTGACCAGGATGACCCGCATGTCCTTGGCCGAGGCCAGGATCATCTTGCGGAAGGTCTCGGCCTGCGCCTCGTCGCGGCGGACGTAGGCGTGGCGGCCGATCTTGGTGACGCCGTCGACCAGCTCGGCGATCTCGGCGCCGAAGTCCTTCTCCAGCGCCTCGCGGGTGGTGAGCGTGTCCTCGAGCACGTCGTGGAGCAGCCCGACGGCGACGCAGGTCTGGTCGAAGTTGAGGTCGGCGAGCAGGTAGGCGACGTTGCAGCGGATGGGTCATGAACGGCTCGCCCGAGCGGCGCAGCTGGTCCTTGTGCATCTCGGCCGAGAAGTCGTAGACCGCGCGCAGGAAGTCGCGGTCGAATGGCCGGCCGTGGGCGTCGAGCCGCGCCGAGCACATCCTCGAACGCGACGTCGGGCGGCCGTGCGGCGGCAGGACCAGCGCGGCGTTCGGGCGCGCCGATCTGCGCGGCGATTCTTCGCATGCGGGCAGAAGGTCCCAGAGCTCCGCCGCGCCGAGCCCCGGAGGCACGCCGGAGCCGATCGACTGCGGCGAGAGCCCGAGGCCCGCTGTCGACGGCTTGGGCGGCGCTGTACCCGGCGCTTGGATCGCCGGGGCGCTCGCGCCGGCGCGGCGCTTCGGCTGCGGCCGGCCTGGCCGCTGCCGCTCTGGCCCCGAACAGCTGCTCCCAGAGCAGCGCGAACGGGCTCGCGATGTAGATCGACGAGTAGGTGCCGACGATGATGCCGACGCACATCACGAAGGCGAAGCCGCGGATCACGTCGCCGCCCAGAAGAACAGCGCGAGCAGGCGAGGATGCGTCGTGCCGCCGGTGAGCAGGGTGCGCGACAGCGTCTGGTTGATGCTCTCGTTCATCATCTCGATCAGCGGCTTGCCGGCGGCGTGCTTGCGCATGTTCTCGCGCACGCGGTCGAAGATCACCACGGTGTCGTTGACCGAGTAGCCGATCAGGGTCAGGAAGGCGGCGATCGTCGTCAGGTTGAACTCGAAGCCGACGAGCGCGAAGAGGCCGAGCGTCACCAGCACGTCGTGCAGCGTCGCCATGATCGCGCCGACGCCGAAGCGCAGCTCGAAGCGGATCCAGATGTAGACCAGCATGCCGAGCAGCGAACAGAGCCACCGCGCAGGAAGCCCTTGCCGGCGCAGCTCCGCGCCGACCTGCGGGCCGACGTTCTCGTCGCCGAGCACGGTGAAGCTGCCCGTCGCGCGCCTGAACGTCGGTCGCGCAAGGTCGCCGTCGAGCTGACCGCGTCTGCGCGCTCGCCTCTCCGCTCGGTTGCCGCGCGGCGACCGGGTCGGCGTCGCGGATCAGGTCGACGCTCGTTGGCGCCGATCGGCGACGTCGCGCCGATAGCGCTCGGATCTGGCGACTCGTCACCGACTGCCGCGCGCTCGGCCGGCGACCAGCCGTCGCGCAGACTCGGTCGATCGTCCGGCTGCTCCTTGAACTGCAGGGTGAGCTGGGTGCCGCCGGCGAAGTCGATGCCGACGTTCAGCTTGCCGTGACGAAGACCGCGAACGACGCCGAGCAGCGACCAGCGCCAGCGACACGACGATCCAGAACTTCCGGTACTTCATGAAGTCGATGTTGGTGTCGCGAATCAGCTGCATGGCTCGTGCTCCTTGGCGTCCTTAGATCGAGAGCCGCTCGACTCGCGTCCGGCGGGAACAGGACGAGGTCGAACAGCCAGCGGCTGACGAAGACGCCGGCGAAGAGCGTGGCGAGAATGCCGATCGACAGGGTCACGGCGAAGCCGCGGATCGGGCCGGTGCCGAACTGGAACAGGAAGAGGGCCGCGATCAGGGTCGTGATGTTGGAGTCGATGATCGACGACAGCGCCTTGTCGAAGCCGGCGTCGATCGCCGAGCGGACGGTCCGGCCGGCCCGCAGCTCCTCGCGGATGCGCTCGAAGACCAGCACGTTGGCGTCGACCGCCATGCCGATGGTGAGGATGATGCCGGCGATGCCGGGCAGCGTCAGCGTGGCGCTCGAAGTAGGCCAGGCCGCCGAACAGGACAGGACCACGTTGAGCGCCAGCGCCGCCACGGCGTTGACGCCGGTCAGGCTTGTAGATGATGAGCATGAAGAGCACGGCGAGCATGGCGCCGATCAGGCCGGCGCTCGACGCCGCGTGCGGATCGAGTCGTGGCCGAGCGACGGGCCGACGGTGCGCTCCTCGAGGTAGGTGATGCCGGCCGGCAGCGCGCCGGAGCGCAGCACCGTCGACAGGTCCTCGACCTCCTGCTGGGTGAAGCTGCCCTCGATGATGCCCGAGTCGGTGATGCGCGCGTTGATGCGCGGCGCCGAGACCATCTTGCCGTCGAGCACGATGGCGAGGCCGCGGCCGATGTTGGCGCCGGTGGCGTCGCCGAACAGCTTGGCGCCCTCGGCGGTCAGAGCGTGAAGTCGACCACCGGCTCGTTGAACTGGCCGAGACCGGGCCGCGCGTTCTTCAGGTCGCGGCCGGTGATCACCTGGCGCTTCTCGACGGCGTAGTAGCTGCTGGCCGATCGACGCGGCCCTGCGCGTCGCGCACGTCGCCTGCGAGGATCTCGAGGTTCTCCGGCAGCGGGCCGCCGTAGCTGGCGCGAGGACCTCCTCGCGGGTGGCGACGCCGCCGCCGCCTGCGGCGGGATAGTCGACCAGGCGGAACTCCAGGAAGGCGGTGTTCTTGATCAGCCGCTTGACGCGCTCCGGATCGTCGACGCCGGGGAGCTGGACGACGATGCGGTCGCTGTCCATGCCCTGGCGCGCGATCGATCGGCTCGGCGACGCCGAACTCGTCGATGCGGTTGCGGATCGTCTGCTGCGCCTGGTTGACCGCCAGCTCGCGGATCGCGTTCTGGTTGGCGGCGGTCATCGGTGAACGCCAGGCGCGTCGCCCGCCGCGGCTCCAGTCCCAGCGCCGGGCAGGAAGTCGTTGGCGACCTTGGTCACCGCCGCGTCGCGGTCCGACCGGCGACGCCGGCGATCTCGAAGGCGTGTCGCTGGTGCGGCCGCGGCCGGCCGTGCCGGTGCCGGCCTCGTCCAGCTCCTGGCGCAGGCGCTCCATGTCCTTCTCGGTCTCGGCGCGCAGCGCGTCCTCGGTCGTCGACCTGGAGCACCAGGTGCATGCCGCCCTGCAGGTCGAGCCCGAGGTTGATCTTCTCCTTCGGCGGCAGGCAGCGAGAACAGCGACAGGGCGACGAGCAGGCCAGGATCAGCACCCCGCGCCAGAGCAGACTGCGGTTCATTTCGACTTCTCCCTCTTCGGCCGCTGCCTCGAGGCCGGCGATCGCCGACTTGGCGACCTTCACCCGGACGTTGTCGGCGATCTTGAGATGCACGACCGGTCCTTCGACCGAGGCGATCTCGCCGTAGATGCCGCCGTTGGTCACCACCCGGTCGCCCTTCTTCAGGCTCTCGACCAGCTGCTGCAGCGCCTTCTGCCGCTTGCGCATCGGCGCGATGAGCAGGAAGTAGAAGATGCCGAAGACCAGGAAGATGGGCACGAACTGCAGCCAGGGGTTCTGGAGCCGGCGCCGCCTTGGGCGAGCGCCAGTAGAGTCGGCAATCGTCGTCGTCACAGCGGATCCTCGCTCGTTCGCACCGAAGCCTCGGCGCACGCTCGCGGGCGCCGGACCTCGTTACGAGGAGCTCCTCAGTGGGGATCGGTTCGCGACCGGCGAGCGTGTCCGCCGCCCCCTCGGTCGCCGGCTATCTGGCGACGCAGGCCGGGAGCGCGCCATCGATGCCAACTGCTACCGGACCTCGATAGCTTGCCGGAGCTCCGCCATGAAGTCAAGGTAAACCGCAGGTTGTGGAGGGTCGCCAGCACCGCGGCGGTGATCTCGCCGGCCCGCATCAGGTGGTGCAGAAAGGCGCGGCTGACGCTGCGCGCAGGCCGGGCAGCCGCACGTCCGGATCGATCGGCCGCGGGTCGTCGCGCTTGTAGCGGGCGTTCTTGATCCGCAGCACGCCCTCGCGGGTGAACAGCACGCCGTGGCGGGCGTTGCGCGCCGGCAGCACGCAGTCGAACAGGTCGACCCCGTGCGCCACGCGCGTGCAGCGAGGTCGAGCGGGGTACCCACGCCCATCAGGTAGCGCGGCCGGTCCGTCGGGCAGCAGCGGGCGCGGTCCACTCGACCACCGCGCGGCGCTCGGCCTCGGGCTCGCCCACGCAGACCCCGCCGATGGCGTAGCCGTCGAAATCCAGCGCCGCGAGCTCCGCCGCGGCCCGCTCGCGCAGAGCCGCGGTAGACGCTGCCCTGGACGATGCCGAAGAGCGCCGTCGGCCCGACTCGCCGACCATGCGGCGAGCGAGCGCTCGCGCCCAGCCGCGGCGCGCCGGTCGCACCGCGGCAGCGACGCGCGGCCGGCTCGGCGCGGCCAGGGCGGGCACTCGTCGAGCACCATGGCGATGTCGACGCCGATCCGCTCCTGGGCTTCGACGACGCTCTCGGGCGTGAAGCGCAGCGGCGCGCCGTCGAGGTGGCTGCGGAAGGTCACGCCGCCGTCGTCGACGCGGCGCAAGCCGCGCCAGGCTCAACACCTGGAAGCCGCCGCTGTCGGTGAGGATCGGGCCCGCGCCAGCCGGTGAAGGCGTGCAGCCCGCCGAGCTCGGCGATGGTCGTCGATGCCCGGGCGCAGCGCGAGGTGGTAGAGGTTGGCGAGCATGACGACGCCGCCGGCGGCGGCGAGCTCCTGCGGGCGTCACGCCCTTGACCGCGCCGAGCGTGCCCACCGGCATGAACGCCGGCGTGTCGATCACCCCGTGCGCGGTGCGCAAGCGACCGCGCCGGGCGAATCCCTGACGGTTTAGGACTTCGAAGGTTGGCCTCATGCGCGGTGTCCGCGGCGGAGGCGGGATGGTAGCAGAGCCGAGCCGTAGTTTGACTCGCGCGCGCGGCCGGTGCTAGCGTCCGCGCGCCTTCGAGGAACCCGGAAAAAACACCATGCCAGAGCTGGGAAACAAATTCGAATGTTATAGCTGCGGCGCCAAGTTCTACGACCTCGGCAAGTCGCAGCCGATCTGTCCGAAGTGTGGCGCCAATCAGAAGGACGCGGTCGCCACCAAGCCGACGCACGAGAGCGCCGCCCACCGGCGCAAGCGCAAGGAAGAGCCGGTGCGCGAGGCCGACGAGGCCGAAGAGCCGACCTTGGCGGCAGTCCCCGACGAGGAGGACGGCCACGAGGAGGTCGCGGAGCACGAAGAGGAAGAAGCCGACGACGCCGAGGAGTAGAGCGGACCTCCACCGCGTCGCCCTCGGTCTGGGCGCGAATCTAGGCGATCAGCTTGCCCGCACCCTGGGCGATGCCGCCGCCAGGCTCGGCAGCCTGCTGGTCGACGCGCGGGTCGCGCCCCTCTATCGCAGCGAACCGCTCGGGCCGCCTCAGCCGGCTTTCCTCAACACCGCGGTGATCGGCAGGACGGCGCTGTCTCCGCCGGATCTCCTGGCGATCGTCAAGCGGCTCGAGTTGGCCGCGGGGCGCCGGCCGGCTACCCGCAACTCGCCGCGTCCCCTCGACATCGATCTGCTGCTCTACGACCAGGAGGTGTTGTCGACACCTGAGCTCACCCTGCCGCACCCTCGCCTGCGCCACCGCCGGTTCGTCCTGGCGCCGCTCAATGACATCGCCCCGGATTGGCCGGTGCCCCCCGATGGCGAGTCGGTCGCCGCGCTGCTCGCGGCGCTCGGCGATGAGCAGCCCGTGGAGCGGGTCGGGTGATCGTCCAAACGCTCGCGCTGGCGGTCGGTCTGGTGGTTTGGGGAGCGCATCCGCTGGCGGGTTGGCGGCTCGACCTGGCAGCCTGGCGGCGGGCGGCGACATGGGCGCTGCCGGTCGCCGCCGTCGCGGCGATCCTCATGCTGCGCGCCACCGTCGATCAGGCGGATGCCGCCGTGGCGGTGGGTTTCGGGCCCGGCTGGCCGATCTCAGTCGAGGGGCGCATGGCCTTCCTGTTGGTGTTGGCGGCGCTGGCGGGCGATGCGCTGGCACTCGGCTTTCGCGGTCGCGACGACCCGCAGGCGCGGCGGCTGAGCGCCGTGCTCGGGTTTGCCGGTCTCGTCGGCTTCGCGATCTGGGCCGAGCTGCTGCGGCTCGGCGAAGGACCCGACACCACGGTCACGACGTTCTGGTTCGGCGCCGCGGCGCGCGTCGTCGTCGGCCTCGGGGCCGGCGAGCTGATGCTGCCAGGTCGCCTGCGCCTTGCCGCCGCGTCGGCGCTGGCCCTGCTGCTCTACCCGTTCTGTCTGCCGAATTCGGTCGCCGCCGCGCTGGAAGCCAACGCCGGGTGGCTGACCCTCTTTGCCGGCGCGGCGCTCTTCCTGTTGGCGAGATTCCTGGACCAACGCGCAGCGCGCCTCGCCCTGCTGGCCGCCGTGCTGCTGAGCGCGCTTTTCTTCGCCCGTGCCGCCGAGCTCTCGCAAGCCCTCCGTGACCCGATGCCGACGATCATCGAGACCGCACCCGGAGCCTGAGCCGGCTCGGCTAAGATCATCGCGATGGCACCGACCACCCGGGTTCCGCTCTTCCCGCTGCCGAACGTGGTCCACTTTCCGCGCACCGAGCTCAGCCTGCACGTCTTCGAACCGCGCTATCGCGTTCTGGTGCGGGATCTGCTGGCCCGCGAGGAGCGGGCCCGCTGGGTCGGCATGGTGCTGATCAATCCCGACGCCGAACCGGGCGACGAGCCGGAGATCTTCGCCGCCGGCACCGCCAGCCGCCTGGTCGGCGTCGATCCGTTACCCGATGGCCGGTCGATCATCCGCCTGCGCGGCGGCTTTCGCTTCACCGTCGAGCGCGAGATTTCCGGACTGCCCTATCGACAAGCCGTCGTCCGGCCGCTCGCCGAGGCGGAAGTCGGGTCGGGCGACCTCGGGCTGCGCGCCGTGCGCCACGATGTTCTCGAGCTGGCGCGCGCGCTGCGCCGCGAGATGGGCGAGCGATTTCCCATCGACGTCGCTGCGCTCGAAGAGCTGCGGGCCCCCGAGGCGAGCTTCGAGCAGGTCATCAATCGGCTCGCCGCCGAGCTCGACGTGCCGCCCCTGCGCAAGCTTCAACTGCTCGCCGAGGAGCTGCCGGAGCGAGCCCGCAACCTGCTGCGCATCCTGCGCGCCCGCCACCGGGTGCTCGACCTGCTGCGTCCCTACCGCCGTCTGGCCGACGGCGCCGCTCAGAACTGAGACTCCGTCCGTGCTCTCGCTGCGCGACCCGGTGCACGGCTTCGTGCGCGCCGACCGACTCGAGGCGGCGCTGGTCAACAGCCGTCCGGTTCAACGCCTGCGCTTCATCCATCAGCTGGGTCTTTCGTACCTGGTCTTTCCGGGCGCCGAGCACAGCCGGTTCAGCCACGTGCTCGGCGCCATGCAGCTCGCCGGCCGGGTCTACGACGCGCTCGCCGCCAAGGGGGGCGGCCTCCTCGACCCGGCTCCCGACGCCGCCGGCCGGCGGCTGGTGCGCGCTGCGGCGCTGCTCCACGACCTCGGCCACGCGCCTTTCAGTCACTCGGCCGAGGACCTGTTCGAAGAAGAGATCGATCACGAGCAGATGACCCGCCGGCTGTTCACACTGCCGGAGATCGAAGCGATCTTCGCCGCCGAGGGCCGCGGTCTGACCACCGCCGACGTGGCGCGCCTGCTCTCCGGCCAAGCCGAGGAACCAGCCGAGAGGCTGCTCTCGCAGATCGTCTCGGGCGAGCTCGACGCCGACAAGATGGACTATCTGCTGCGCGACAGCCTCTTTTGCGGCGTGCGCTACGGCAGCTACGACCTCGAGCGCGTGCTCGACACCATCGCGCCGATTCGCGATCCCGAGAGCGGCATCTGGGGCATCGGCGTCGAGGAGGGCGGCGTGCACGCCGTCGAGGCGCTGGTGCTGGCGCGCTACTACATGTTCACCCAGGTCTATTTCAACGTCACCGGCAAGGCTCTCGAGCTGCACCTCAACGAATGGCTGCGCGACAACGGCCGCCGCTGGGCGGCCGACCCGCAGCGGTTTCTCGCCCAGGACGACGTCAGCGTGATGACCGAGCTGCGCGGGGCGAGCGGACCCCACGCCGCGGCGGTGGCGCGGCGGGCGCCCTATCCGTTGGCCTATGAAACCCGCGAGCATCTGGAGCCGGCCGAGAAGGCCGAGTTCGAAACCTTCCTGCCGGAATTGCGCTGCACGTTCGGCGAATCGTCCATCCTGGTCTCGAACTCGGCCAAGGACCCTCACCGCCTGGGGCGCAGCCGGGTCCTGGTGCGCCGGCACGATGGCAGCTACGAGCCGATGGCGGAGGCGAGCAACTTCATCCGCCACATGACGCGCATCGACCGCTATCGGGTCTACACGCCGCCCGAGCTGCGGGCGCCGGTTGCGGCGGCGCTGCGGGCGCGTTTTCCTACCGGCTGACCCGCGCCGCCGAAAAACAGCGAGGGCGCGGCCATCGGCCCGCGCCCTCGACTTGCTGCGACGGCGACCGCTTTACTGCGCTTTCGCCATCTCGATCTTTTCGACCGTGATCGTGCCGTCGGCCACCGCGCCGGTCACCGTGACTTCGTGGCCGACGTGATCGAGGGCGGTCTTGGCGCCGGCCTCGTCGAGGTTGTAGATCTTCTTGTCGGCGCTGTTGAAGAACACGATCTTGCCGTTGTCCTTGGCGCACTTCTCGGCGCAGGCCCGGGTGTGCTTGGCCGAGGCACCCTTCTCGCCGCAGTGCGAGTCGGAAATCCAGCCGGTCCAGCTTCCCTTGGTGGGCTCACTCGCCCAGGCGGGCATCGCCGCGGCGAGCGCCAGAGCCAGAACGCTGACCAATACGAGAGCTCTCTTCATGTTCCTACCTCCACTGTGGTTGGATCGAGCGACGTGGAACCTGGCACGCTGCCGTTCCCGCCGCGGTCTCACTGACTGAGCTACGTCGCAGGCTCGGATCCGGATGAGGCCCGGCTCCCTTGCGCCTCGACGCGAGGCCTAGTCTAGCAAGTCGGCGAGAGCGTCCTCCAAACGGCCGAGTTTGAACTCGAACCCGGCCTGCTGGAGCCGTTGCGGCACCGCGCGCTGGCCGTCCAGGATCAGCGCCGACATTTCTCCCAGGAGCAAACGGAGCGCGAACGCGGGGGCCGGAAGCCACGACGGACGGCGCAGCGCCTTGCCCAGCGCGCGACAGAACTCGCGGTTCGAGGGCGGATTCGGCGCGCTCAGATTGAAGGCTCCCCGTGCCGTCTCGTGGTCGATCAAGAAGCGGATCGCGCGCGCCTCGTCGGCGAGGTGAATCCAGGGGAATCCCTGACGCCCGTTGCCGAGCGGCCCCCCCGCGAAGAGGCGAAACGGCAGCAGCAGGCGGGGCAGCGCCCCGCCCTCGGTCGACAGGACGATGCCGGTGCGCACCACCGCGCGGCGCACCCCGAGCTCTTCGACGCGCACCGTGGCCGCCTCCCAGTCGCGGCATGTGCGGGCCAGGAAATCGTCTCCGGGGCTCGTCTGCTCGGTGACCGGGTCGTCGCCGCGCGCCCCGTAGTAACCGACTGCGGATGCCTGCACCAGAACGCGCGGGCGCTGGCGCGCTCCCTCGCAGGCCTCGAGCGCCGCGCGGCAGGCGTCGAGCCGACTATCGACGATGCGCCGCTTGCGCTCCTTCGACCAGCGGCCCGCGCCGATGTTCTCGCCCGCCAGATTGACGATCGCCAGCGCGCCGTCGGCCAGCCCCTGCCAGCCCTCGCTCGAACGGCCGTCCCATCGTTCCACCTTCACCCCGGGAGGCAGTCCGCGCACCGCCTCGGGCCGCCGCGAGAGCACGACCACCTCGCGTTGCGCGGCGGCCAGCTCGGCGCACAAAGCGCGGCCGATCAGCCCCGATCCCCCCGCCACCACCACTCGCATCGCTGCCTCCGTTCTCAGACTGCCTGCAATTCCTCTTCGAGCTGCTGACGATGGTAGAGGTCCGAGTAGATACCGCCCGCCGCCACCAGCTCCTGATGGCGACCCCGCTCGACAATCGCACCGCGGTCGAGCACCACGATCTCGTCCGCCAGCGCCACCGTGGAGATGCGGTGCGAGACCATCAGCACGGTGCGGCCGACGAAGACTTCATGAAGATGGCGCAGGATGCGCTCCTCGGTCTGGGTGTCGACCGCCGACAGGCAATCGTCCAGCAGCAGGATGCGCGGCCGCCGCAGCAGCGCCCGGGCCAGCGCCACCCGCTGTTTCTGGCCGCCGGAAAGCGTGATGCCGCGCTCACCGATCATGGTCTCGAGGCCGGCGGGCAAGGCCTCGAGGTCGGCCTCCAGCCCGGCCAGCCTGGCGGCCTCGGTGATCTCCTCCGGCGTCGCCCGCGGCCGGCCGAAGGCGATGTTGTCGCGCAGCGCTGGCGGAGAAGAGGAAGCTCTCCTGCGGCACCATGCCGATCGACGCCCGCAGCTCGGCGAGCGCGATGCGGCGCGCGTCGACGCCGTCGAGAATCAGCGTGCCGGGCGGTGGATCGAGCAAGCGCGGCACCAGGGCGAGCAAGGTGGACTTGCCGGCGCCCGTGCGGCCGACGATCGCCAGGGTGCGTCCGGCGGCGAGCCTCAACTCGATGCCGCGCAAGACCGGCGAGTCTCGCCGTAGGCGAAGTCCAGGCGGCGAAACTCCATCTCACCGCGCGGCGCCCAGGGATCAAGAGGTGGCTCGTCGCGCACTGCCGGCGTTTCCTGCAGGACTTCCAGCAGACGCGCGCAACGAGGCGCTGCCTCGCTGCGCCAGGTTGATCACCCAGCCGACGGCGATCATCGGCCATACCAACTTGCCGAGAAAGAGGTTGAAGGTGACGAACTCGCCGACCGTGATTTCGCCGTTCGCCGCCAGCCGGCCGCCGAACCACAGCACCGCCACGAAGCCCAGCCCGACCAGGGCCTGCAGCAGCGGATGGAAGGCGGCCGACCACAGGATCAGTCTCCGGTTGGCCTCGATGTAGCGCCGATTGAGCGCCGCGAAGGCGCTCTCCTCGGCGGCTTCCTGAGCGTAGGCGCGCACCACGCGCACGCCGGCGAAGCTCTCCTGGGCGCGGGCCGAGAGATCGGCGAACTGGCTCTGCACGCGTTCGAAGTGGCGGTGGATGCGATCGCCGAAAAGGCGCGTGGCGACGGCGACGAAGGGCATCGCGGCGAGGGCCAGGAGAGTGAGCCGGCCGTGGATCTGCGCCATGAAGTACGAGCGCGCCGGTGGCGGCGAACACGGTGTTGGCGGCGTACATGATCGCCGGGCCGCAGAGCATGCGCACCGCGCCGAGGTCGTTGGTAGCGCGCGCCATCAGGTCGCCAGTGTGATGGCGGTGATAGAAGCCCAGGCTTTGGCGTTCGAGCTGCGCGAAATAGTCGTTGCGGAGATCGAACTCGATGTCGCGCGACAGCGCCACCAGGGTCATGCGCTGACTGTAGGAGAACACGCCCTGCGCC
The DNA here is from genome assembly GCA_963821905.1 of Thermoanaerobaculia bacterium. GTDB lineage: Bacteria > Acidobacteriota > Thermoanaerobaculia > Multivoradales > JAGPDF01 > CAWGFP01. The sequence continues at coordinate 163,877 of CAWGFP010000011.1, forward strand.
GCGGCGACCAGCAGCAGAAGGCCGCCGTAGCGCAGCAGCGTCAGCGCCGAGACCTCGCGGCGCAGCGCATCCACCGCACCGCCAACGAGTATCGGCGCCACCAACCCGAGCGCGGCGGCCGCGAGAATCGCGGCCAGCCCCGAGACCAGCTGGCGGCGGTAGGGACGGAAGTAAGGAAGAAGGGGCTTTAGGCGATGCATCTGCAGGCCTGCCGCGGCGGCGCGTCGATACTACTCCGCGCCGAGAGCGTCCATCGCGCCGGTCCCGAGCCCGCCGCTCAGCACTGCCTGCTCGCCTCGCGGATGCAGTCCTCGCGGCTCACCCGCCACCCTGGCCTCGAGGCGCAGAATCGGCCTGCCTTCGCCGAGGTACTTCGCTTCGTAGTTGGTCCGCGGTCCCTCCGGCCACTCGCCGAGACGTCGCAGCGATACGCCGGGATACCCGGACAAGATCTTCCACACCAGCTCGCCATAGGCCAGGAAGTCGGTGGCAAACGCGAGCGTGCCCCGGGGGCGCAACAGTCCCAACACCAGGTCGACCGTTTCCGGATCGAAGAGCCGCCGCTTCTGATGGCGGGTCTTTGGCCACGGGTCCGGAAAGTACACGTGCGCCACTTCGGCAAAGCCGGGCGGCAGCACGGCGGCGAGCAGGAACAAGGCATCGGCATGAACCAGCATGAGGTTACCCAACCGGCGGCGTTCAGCGCGCCGGGCGGCGAGCCGGAAATACTCGCCGGCGAGCTCGACACCGAGGAACCGCTGCTCCGGCGCCTGGGTTGCGGCCTGCAGCAGGAAGCGTCCTTTGCCGAAGCCGAGCTCTACCTGCCAGGCGCCGGGCCCGGGAAGCAGGGCGTCGAGGTCGAGCGGCGAGGAGAGCTCGCTCAGCCGGTAACGGCGCCCCGCGGCTGCAACCGTGGCCCGAATCAGAGGGCTTCCTCCTGCGACACCTCGGGCGCCTTGCTCGCCGGGGTCGGCTGCGGCCAGAAATCGTAGAAGGTGTACCACTGCGTCGGCCATCGCCGCACCGCCGCCTCGAGCACCGCGACCCACTGCCGCAAACCGCGCTCGACGTCGGCGCGGCGGTCGCCGGTTGGCTCCAGTCGTATCGGCTCGCCGACTTCGATGGTGAACCGGTGGCCGCTGGTGTAGCCGACGAAGCAGGGAAGCAGCGGCGCTCCGGTGGCGAGCGCCAGGTGGTATGGCCCCACCGGAAACGAAACCGGGGCGCCGAAGAACTCTGCCACCACGCCCTTGTCGTTGAAATCGCGGTCGCCCTGCAGAGCCACCAGTCGGTTCTCGCGCAGGGCCCGCAGCACCGGCAGGCTGGCCAGGCTCTCGCGCGGATTAATGGCGATGCCGGTGACGCCGGTCGCCCGACGCAAGCGGGCGCGGAAGGCCTCGACGTCGGCGAACTGGTCCGGGACGTAGACCACCGAAAGGTCGACTCCCACCGGCTTGAGCAGCACGCCGCCGAGCTCCCAGTTGCCGAGGTGCGCGGTGAGCAGGATCGCGCCCTTGCCGCCCTCGAGGGCCGTGAAAAGATGCTCGGCGCCGACTCGCCGATCGAGCAGCTGCGCCGCCCGCTCCGGAGGAAGCTGCGCGAAGCGGAACAGGTCGACCCAGTAGTAAGCGAAGTTGTACAGCATCTGGCGCACCGCGGCCCGCACCCGGCGCGAACCCGGGTCCTCGCCCATCACCCGCGCCAGGTTGCGCGCGATCGCCACCTTGGGACGGTGATGCAGCCCCATGACGATCGAGATCACCAACTTCGCGCCGAGCATGTTCAGCCAGCGCGGCAACCTCGGCGCGATGTAGAGCAGCACCGGAAATCCCCGCCGGATGCCCCATCGATTGAGGCGGTCCGCGATCCAGCCGGGCCGCGCCATCTTCCACTGCATCAGCCGACTCCGAAACGTGACAGGGCGTTTCTCACAGGGCGCGGACGCGTTGACCGCCCAGGTCGCGGGCCTGCTGAAGGGCTTCGGCGGCGGTTTGGATGACCTCGATGGCGCGCACCGCGTCAGGACTGCAGCCTGCGATGCCGACCGATATTCCCGGCACCAGAGCGCCGGTCGACAAGGTAACGGGCGTCTCGGCGACGGCCTGACGCAGGCGCTGAGCGAGCTCGAGCCCCTCTCCCGCGGTGGTGAACGGACAGAGCACCAGGAATTCGTCCCGGCCGTGGCGCGCCACCAGGTCCGCTTCGCGCACGGTGGCCTTGAGCCGCAGCGCGACCGCCTTCACCAGGGCGTCGGCGGCTTCGGCACCGCCCCGCTCGCGCACCGTCTCGAGCTCATCGACGCCGACCAGCAGACAGGAAACCGGAGCATCGTAACGGCGCGCCAGCGCCAGCGCCTCTTCGACGCGGCTGACCATGTAGCGCTCGGTGCGCAGACCGGTGGCGGGATCCTCGATCTCGAGCGCAGCGAGGCGGCGGCCCAATTGGTCGATGTCGTTCTGCAAGCGCTCGCGCGCCTCGTCGACCTCGCGTAGGCGCATCTCGAGCTCGACGCTGCGCTGATGGAGGGCGCGGGAGCTCTCCAGAGCGAGGAAGGCGCGCTGCAGATCGAAGGCGGTCCAGCCCTCGGCGGGAAGAAAATCGACCGCGCCGAGCCCGCGGAGCTGGATGTTCTGACGCAGCTCTCCAGCGGAGATCAGGAGGATCGCCGGCGTCAAGATGCCGCGTCCGCGCAGCCGGCGCAGGGCATCGGAGCCACCCGACGGGCCGTGAAAGGGCAACACCAGCACGCAGCCGGGGTCGGCCAGCGCCATCTCCGAAAGGTCGTTGTCGCGCTCCACGCCCTCGATCGGCGTTCCGGGAAGGAAGCGGTCGAAATCCCGGTTCAAATCCGCCAAGGCTTGGGGCGGAAGACCCACCGCGAGAATGGAGGTCAGCGGCATGGGCGTCAGAGAACTTCGTCGTGGCCGCCCGCCGCGAGCTCACCGAGCAGGGAGCGCACCTCCTGGGCGCGCTCGAGCGGCACCACCAGCACCGCGTCGGCGGTTCTCACCACGGCCAAGCCGCTCACTCCCAGCACCGCCACCGTTCCCTGATCGGCGATCAGCAGGTTGTTCGCGGCGTCCACCGTGACGACGCGACCCTCGGCCGCGTTGCCCCGCTCGTCCTTCGGGCGGATGTCGGCGAGCGCCGCCCACGAGCCGAGATCGCTCCAGCCGCAGTCGAGCGCCACCGCGGCGATGCCGCGCAGCTTCTCCATCAGGCCGTGGTCGATCGAGATCGCAGGCAGCGCGGGATAAAGCTCCGCTGTCCGCTCGGGCTGGCGCGCCATCGCCTCCAGGCCGTCGTGCAGAGCGGGCAGATGACGTTTGATCTGACGCAGCATCACGCGCCCGCGAAAGACGAAGATGCCGGCGTTCCAGAGGTAGCCGCCGCGGCGCAGGTACCGGCGGGCCGCCTTGAGCTCGGGCTTCTCGACGAACTTCGCCACTCGTCGTACCGAACCGTCTGGGGTCAGAAAACGGCCGAGCTTGAGATAGCCGTAGCCGGTCTCTGGCCACCGCGGCACGACGCCCAGCGCCACCACCGCGTCGCTCTCGTCGGCCGCCGCAACGGCGCGCGCCAGAGCCTGGCGAAAGGCCTCGGGATCGCCCATCCGGTGATCGGCGGGCAGCACGGCGACGATGCCGCGCCGCGCTGCTTCCGGCAACGATCGAACCGCCCAGCCGATCGCCGCCGCGGTGTTACGGCCGACCGGCTCGACGAGGATCTGTCCGGCCGGAACTTCGGGCACTTGACGGTGGACTTCCTCGCGCAGCTCGGCGGTGGTGGCGATCCAGACGCGGTCGGGCTCGATCAGCGGCCGCAGCCGGTCGACCGTCCCTTGGAGCAGCGTGCGATCGCCATCCAACGCCAGCAGCTGTTTGGGCCGCGATCGGCGAGACAGGGGCCAGAACCGGGTGCCGGAGCCACCCGCCAGGACGATCGCGACAGGGGCCGGCGGGCGATCGGAATTGGGCATCGTCGACACCGGCGGAGTATATCGCCGGCCCCCGCGCGGACTGATAAAATGAGCTTGCTTCCATGACCCGATCGGCGTCAGAAACCGGCCCGCGGCCGCCCGCCGAACCCGCTCCGGCGGAGCGACTGATGCGCACCTGCCCCAACTGTGGGCGCCAGCTCGCCGAGCGCAAGTGCAAGCTCTACTGCCCCGAACCGCGCTGCGGCTTCTATCTTTCCTGCGCCGACTTCTACTAAGTCAAAGCCGATCCGCCTCCTCGCGCAGCAAGCGCCAGGCGGTCTCCAGGTGTTCGTCGGCGGTGCGGAGGTTCCCCACCGCCACCCGCAACACGTAGCGGCCGCGCAGCTTGGTGTGCGAGAGGAAGACCGGCCCACGGGCGTTGACCGCGTCGAGCAGGCGCTGGTTGCGCTCGTCGGCCTCGGGCGGAGTGCCGCACAACCGGAAGCAGACGGTCGAAAACGGCACCGGCGCCATCAGCTCGAACCGCGGGTCCGCGCCCACCCAAGCGGCGAAACGCTGCGCCAGACGGCAGTGCTCGCGAATGCGCTCGCGCAAGCCCTCGGCCCCGAAGGCGCGCAGCACCATCCACAGCTTGAGGGCGCGAAACTTGCGGCCCAGCTGGATGCCGAGGTCCATCAGGTTCCGCACTTCACCGTCTGTGGTCTGCAGGTAGTCGGGCACCAGCGAGAAGGCGCGGCGCAGCGTCGCCTCGTCGCGAACGTAGAGCAGCGAGCAGTCGAAGGGCACGAAGAGCCACTTGTGCGGGTTGGTGACGATGGAGTCGGCACGCTCCCAGCCCACGAACAGCGGCTGGAGCTCGGGGCAGATCGCCGCCGAGCCGGCGTATGCCGCATCGACGTGCAGCCAGAGTCCTTCGTCGTCGGCGATCTCGGCGATCTCCGCGATCGGGTCCACGCTGGTGGTGGACGTGCTGCCGGCAGTCGCTACCACGGCCAGCGGGCGCCAGCCCGCCGCGCGGTCGGCCGCGATGCGCCGGGCGAGGGCCGCCGGATCCATGCGAAACGCCTCGTCGACCGGAACCTTGCGCAGCCCGTCCAGGCCGAGACCGAGGGTGATCATCGCCTTGTCGATCGACGAGTGCGTCTGCTCGCTGCAATAGACCGCGAGCGGCGGCAGGTCGGCGCGACCGGCCATGCCGCGCTGCCGGATGTCGAGACCGGCCCGTTCCCGGGCCGCGGCTAAGGCCAGCAGCGTCGATACCGAGGCGGTGTCGTTGGTGTGACCCCGGAACTCGCCGGGCAGACCGACGAGCTGGCGCACCCAGTCGCAGGTGCGTTCCTCCAGCTCGGTCAGCGCCGGGCCGGTGCGCCACAACATGCCGTTTAGGTTGAGGCCGGCGGCGAGGGCCTCGGCAGCGATGCCGGGCACCGAGCCGGTGATGGCGAAGTAGGCGAGGAAGCCGGGATGGTTCCAGTGCGTGGTGTGCGGCTCGATCAACCGCTCGTAGTCGGCGATGACGTCGGACAGCGGTTCCGCGTGTTCCGGGGCGCTCGCCGGCAGCTGCGCAAGGAGGTCACCGGGGCGGGATGAGGGTAAGACGGGCAGATCGCCGACGCGCTCGAAGTAGCGAGCCAGTACGTCGGCGACCTGATCGAGCGCCGCCCGGAGCTCGCGGGGAGTCAAATCCCCAGGCATGTTCCGGGCGGCCTCGAGGATGGAAATCAGTTGGCGACCGCGCCGCCGGCGCGAGCCAGCTCCTGGTCGATGAGCTTGGCGAGCTCTTCGTACGGCTGCGCGCCGTTCAGCAGGCGCCCGTTGATGAAGATCGACGGCGTCGAACCGACGCCCGCCGCTTCGCCCGCCTTCAGGTCGGTCGAAACCACCGCCGCCATCTTGCCGGAGTCGAGGCAGCTCGCGAACTCGTCGGCCTTGAGGCCGACCGCTGCCGCCTTCTCCTTCAGCTTGTCGACCGCCAGCCCGGCCTGGTCGGCGAACATCGCGTCGTGCATCTCCCAGAACTTGCCCTGCTCGTTGGCGCACAAGGACGCCTCGGCCGCCTTCTGGGCCTGGGGATGGATGCTGTTGAGCGGGAACTGACGGTACTGCACGCGCACCTTGTCCTTGTAGTTCGCGGCGACCTTGTGAAGCGGCTCCACGACGCGCGAGCAGTAAGGGCACTGGAAGTCGGAGAACTCGACGATCTGGACCGGCGCGTTGGCGGGGCCCTTGGCCGGCGCGGAGCCAACCTCGATCTTCGAGCGCAGACCCTTGGCCTTCTCCACCTCGGCTGCGATTCGCTCACCCTCGAGCAGGTTCTGCACCTTGTACTTGACCTTCAGGCCGTCGATGAGCTGCTGATAGAGCTCGGCCTGCTTCTGCTGCACCAGGTACTGTTGGATCTGCGGCGCCACCTGCTCCTTGGTGCGGTTGCCGATCTGTGCCTTGCGCTCCTCGTAGAAGGCGTCGACCTCGGCCTGGGTCGGCGGGGGAACCTTGCTCTTCACCTCGGTGTCGAGCAACGCCTCACGGGTGGTGGTACGCGCGGCGGCCTCGAGGTCGAGCAGCTTGTTGTGGATGCTGGCGTCGAGCGCCTTGTCGATGATCTCGTTGCGCTGCTGGTCGATCTTGGCGAGCTCGCCGGCGGCGAGGGTCTCGACATCGTTGGTGGTAATCGGCTGGCCGTTGACGGTGGCCAGCACCTTGTCCTTGGCCGGGGCGGTGGCGTCGGCCGCCACCGCTTGGCTCGAGTTGCTCGGCGACAACCCGCAGGCGATTGCCACGGCACCCGCGAGCAGCAAGCTCAAGGGCAGAAGTTTCTGATTGCGGACGTGAGTCATGAGTTTGGGCGCTCCTTGTCTGGTGTGGGTCCCTGAGGCGGGCGCGCGGCGGCGCGCGAATGACGGACGCTCGAATATATCGCGAGCGGGCCGCCTCCGACAAGCCGAGACCGAGCCGGCGATCAGCCCCCAACAAGGCTGGTGGCACAGCGCCGGCGCCCAGGGCCCAGATGGCGTCGCCACCAGGCCTTCGGCGATGCGATCCGCCGGAATCCCTCGCAGGCGGCTGTCGGGCGCCTGGAGAAGGGCGTCGGCCAGGTCGAGCAGGGGCGCGGCGCCACCGCGCCGTCGGTGCGATCCGCCGCCTCGCGGGCCCCGGCCGCGGCCAGCGACCACGGCCGCGAGGCCCGCAGATCGGTGAAATCCGAGCCCGCCGTCAGAGCCGACGGCCGCCTCGAGCAGGAAGACTCCGCGCGCCCGTACGTCTCGAAGCGATCGCACCGCGGCCGCGATCGCGGCCGCCTCTGTCTTCGACCTCGACCTCGCCGGGGGCGTCGCCGGCGCCGAGGTAGACCGAAAGCGAGCGGCTGCGCAGCGTCGGCAACAGGTCCAGCCGGGAGGGCGCCAGGAGCAGGAAATGACGTGGCGAGCGCGACGGCGGCTCCTCGAGCATCTTGAGCAGCGTGTTGGCGGCATCCCCGCTCAGCGTCTCGGCGCTGGCGATGACGAGCACCTGGCCGCGCGCCTCGAAGGGCGCGGACTGGGCTACGTGCACGAGCGCCTTCGTGGCGTCAACGGAGGTGGCGATCTTCGTATCGCGCTCCAGAACGCGAAAGTCGGGATGGAAGCGTTCGCGTCGCGCTCGCCGGGCCAACCGATCGCGCGCAGTGACGGCAGCGCCCGCAAGGGCGCGCCGGCGGATCCTCCAGGCAGAGCAGGGTGCGCGCCAACTCGAGCGCCGCCTCGCAGCGAGAGAACAGCGGCTGTGCTCCGTCGAGTCCTCTGTCGCCGCGACGGGAAACTGCACGCCGCCGTAGAGGATCACCGCCGGATAGAGCCGTCCCTGGCGCGCCAGTTCCAGCGCCGGGGAAACGCGGCGCCGCAGCGTACCGCTCGCTCATCGCACGACTCCCGGCAGGGTTTCGACGAGCCGGGAGAGCGCCGCGCGCACCGCCTGCGCGGTCGTTTCCTTGTCGCCGCTGGCGTCGATCACCGTTACCCGCTCGGGCTCGCGCGGCGGCGATCTCGAGATACCCGGCGCGCACCCGCTCGTAGAACGCCAGGCCCTCGGCGTCGAGGCGGTCGGCGGCGCCGCGCATGGCGGCGCTGGCGCGCCATCGACCGGCGGCACGTCGAGCAGCAAGGTGAGGTCCGGCCGGCGGCCACCGGTGGCCAACCGGTCGACCTCGGCGATCAGGTCGCTCGCGACACCACGGCCATATCCCTGATAGGCCACCGTCGAGTCGGTGAAGCGGTCGCACAGAACGTGCACCCCGCGCCGCCAGCGCCGGGTCGATCACCTCCACCAGATGCTGCCGGCGGCTGGCGAACACCAGCAGCATTTCGACGCCGCCTTCGGTCTCGCCGTAACGGTGATCGAGGAACAGGCTGCGGATCGCCTCGCCGAGCGGCGTGCCGCCCGGCTCGTGGGTCACTTCGCAGGCCGACCCGGCCTCGCGCAACCACTGCGCGGCGCGACGCATCTGGGTGGATTTCCCACTGCCGTCGAGTCCCTCGAAGGTGACGAAGAGAGGCGCCATGGTCCGCCGCAAACTAACACGGCGGACTATGATCGCGGACGACCATGCCCCCGCCACGCCGCTCCCCCAATACGACTGAGGGCACAGCCGCTGCCGCGCCGGCCCTGGTGCCGCGCCTGCGCGTCGTCTGGCGCGGCGAGATCGCGCTCGGGCCCGGCAAGTGCGACCTGCTCGAGGCCATCGCCGAGCACGGCTCCCTGGCCGACGCGGCGCGCAGCCTCGAGATGTCGTACATGCGCGCCTGGCAACTGCTGCGGACGATGAACGCAGCCTTCCGCGTCCCGCTCGTCGAGCTCGAGCGCGGCGGGCGCAAGGGCGGCGGAGCGCGGCTGACCGCCGCGGGCCGCGACGTCCTGCGGCTCTACCGGGAGATGGAGCGCGCCAGCCTGCGCGCCGCCGACGCGGCCTGGCGACGGCTGCGGCGACGGCTGCGCTGAGCTGCCGACGGCTCTGACGGTATATCCTTCCGCCGCGCTCCCCGCCCGGAGCGCCCATTCTCGGAGACCGCTTGCCGCCTTCGATCGGATCGCCCCAGCTCATCCTCGGCTTTCTCATCGGCCTCGGCGTGCTGCTCGCACTCGATCTGGGCGTGGTCAATCGCAAGGCCCACACGCCCGGGCCGCGCGAGGCCCTGCTGTGGACCGGGCTCTGCATCACACTCGCCCTCGCTTTCAATGGCTGGCTGCTCTGGCGTTTCGGCGCCCAGCCGGCGCTGGAGTTCCTCACCGGCTACCTGATCGAGTACGCGCTCTCGGTCGACAACATCTTCGTCTTCATCGTCATCTTCGGCTACTTCGCGGTGCCGCCGGAGTACCAGCACCGGGTGCTCTTCTGGGGCATCCTGGGCGCCGTCGCGCTGCGCGCCGTCTTCATCCTGATCGGCGCGGCGCTGCTCAGCAGTTCCACTGGGTGATCTTCGTCTTCGGCGCCTTCCTGGTGTACACCGGCATCAAGATCGTCGTGCAAGAGGACACCGAGATCCACCCCGAGAAGAACCCGGTGGTCAGGCTCTTCCGCCGCCTCGTGCCGATCGCCCCGCGCTACTACGAGCAGAAATTCATCGTCCGCATCGACGGCAGGCGCTTCGCCACGCCGCTGCTCCTGGTGCTGGTGGTGGTCGAGGCGACCGACGTGGTTTTCGCGGTCGACTCCATCCCCGCCATCTTCGCCGTCACCCGCGATCCCTTCCTCGTCTTCACCTCCAACATCTTCGCCATTCTCGGGCTTGCGGGCGCTCTATTTCCTGTTGCGCTCGATCATCGACAAGTTCCACTTCCTGAAGTACGGCATTGGCCTGGTGCTGGTGTTCGTGGGCGGCAAGATGCTGACGTCGGAGTTCTTCCACGTGCCGATCGCGGCATCGCTGGGCGTGATCCTGGCGCTGCTCGGCGGCTCGGTGGCCGCTTCCCTGCTGTTCCCCAAGCACCGTCCCGAGAGCGAGGACGGCGCCGACTACGAGGAGAAACGCAACCCATGACCAGCGTTTTGATCGGCCGTGAGCGCCGTGCCGGCGAGAGTCGCGTCGCGGCCACTCCGGAAACGGTGAAAAAGCTGCGCCAGGCGGGCCTCGAGGTCGTGGTCGAGCCGGGGGCCGGCGCCGGCGCCTTCTTTCCGGACGAGGCCTACGTCGCGGCGGGAGCGGTGACGGAGTCCGCAGCGGCGGCCGACGTGGTGTTGCGGGTCGGTCCGGTCACCGCGGAGGAGGTCGCCGCGCTCGGCAGCGGGTCGGTGCTGGTCGGCTTGCTCGCGCCTCATCGCCACCTCGACACCGTGCGCGCCCTGTGCGACCGGCGGGTGAGCGCGCTCGCCATGGAGCTGGTGCCGCGCACGACCCGCGCCCAATCCATGGACGCTCTCTCCTCGCAGGCGTCGATCGGCGGCTACAAGGCGGTGCTGCTCGCCGCCGAGCGCCTGCCCAAGTACTTCCCGCTGCTGATGACCGCCGCCGGCACCATGCCGCCGGCGCGCGTCGTGGTGATGGGCGCCGGGGTCGCCGGTCTGCAGGCGATCGCCACCGCCAAGCGCCTCGGGGCGGTGGTCGAGGTGTCCGACGTGCGCGCCGCGGTCAAGGAGCAGGTCGAATCGCTGGGCGGCAAGTTCATCCCGCTGCCGATGGCGGAAAGCGGCGAGGGCCAGGGCGGTTACGCCCGCGAGATGACGCCCGAATTTCTCGCCAAGCAGCGCGAGATCGTCGCCAAGCACGTCGCCGCCGCCGACGTGGTGATCACCACCGCGCAGGTGCCGGGCAAGCGAGCCCCGATCCTGGTCACCCGCGCGATGGTCGAGTCGATGCGCCCCGGCGCGGTGATCGTCGACCTCGCGGCGGCCGAGGGCGGCAACTGCGAGGCCAGTCGGCCCGACGAGGAGGTGGAGGTCGGGCGCGTGCGCATTCTCGCGCCCACCAACCTGGCGGCTTCGATGCCGGTCGACGCCTCGACGATCTACGCCCGCAACGTCACGGCACTGCTGCTCTATCTCTGGCGGGACGGCAAGCTGGTGCTGGATCCCGAGGACCCGATCACCGGTCCGACGCTGCTCACCCACCAGGGCGCGGTCGTGCACGCGCCGACCGCGGCGCTGCTCTAGACGACGCCGCTCCGCTCCGCCGCCTCGAACACGGCGGCGGCGATGGCGACATCCTGCACCGCCACGCCGGTCAAGTCGGCGACCGTGATTTCGGCGTCGTGGACGCGGCCCGGAGCCCGGCCCCCGACCACGTCGCCAAGCTCGATCAACCGTTCGCGGCTCACCGCGCCCTCGGCGAGCGCGTGGTGCGCTTCGCCGCGGATCGGACACTGCTCGAGACTGTCGACCACCACGCGGTCGGCGCGGCGAAACGTCTCGGCGTCGAGCTCACGCTTGGCGGGGGTGTCGGCGCCCACCGCAGTGACGTGGGTACCGGCCCGCAGCGCCGCGCCTCGCACCAGGGGCTGGGTCGCCGGCGTGGCGGTGACCACGAGATCGCACTCGGCGCACAGCGCCTCGACGCTCGCCGCGGGCTCGACGGTGAAGCCGGCATCTGCCATCGCGTCGCGATAGGCCTCGGCACGCTCGCGCGAGCGCCCCCACACCAGCGCCTCCCGGCATGGCGTGACGGCGCGCAGGTGCTCGAGCTGCAGACGCGCCTGAGTGCCGGTGCCGACGATGCCGACACGCCGCACGACCGCCGGCGCGAGGTGGCGAGCCGCGATCGCCCCGGCCACCGCGGTGCGCACGTCGGTGAGCAGGGCGTGATCGAGCAGCAGCGCAGCTGGCCGGCCGGTGCGCTGCTCGAAGAGCAGCATGAGACCGTCTCCCGAAGGCAGCCCGAGGCGCGGATTGTCGTAGAAGCCGGAGGCGATCTTGACGACGTAGAAGCGCTCGTCGCGCAGGTAGCCGAACTTGATGTGCACTTCGCCGGGCGGATCGTCGAGCAGCAGCTCGCCCACCGGCGGCACGACGGCGCGGCCACGCGAGTAGGCGTCGAACGCCTCGGCGATGCGCGGCAACAGATCGAGACCGGGCAGCAGGCGCCGGATCACCGCGGCGTCGAGGATCTTCACGCCGGTTCCTCGGCAAGCTCCGGGCGCCCGTAGCGGCGCGTCTCGCCGGTGATCAGGAAGGCCAGGTGGGCCTCGCTGACCGGCACGCCGGTGAGCCGCTCGAGCAGCGCCGCGTAACCGGCGAGCTGGGCGCGCAGCGCGGCGGCGCGCTCGGGCGCCGAACGCGCGCCCTCGCGGTCGTTCTTGTAGTCGACCAGCACCCAGCCCGCGCCTTCGCGGAAGGCGAGATCGAGCCGCAGATCGCGCGCCCGGCCCTCGACGGCGACCGCGAGCGGCGTTTCCACCAGCCGGTCGGTGGCGGCGCTCGCGCGCCGCCCGAGCGGGGAGGCGAGGAAACGCCGCGCCGATTCGCGCGCCGCGAGTCGTTCCGCCTCGTCGAGCTCGAGGAGATCCGGTGCGGGGCCGCCGGTCAGAGCGGCGGAGAGGAGTGCGTGCGCGGCGCGGCCGCGCCGCTCGGCGCGCGCGATGGCGCCGCGGGCGGCCGGCGGCAGCTCCGCGGCGGGCTGCGGGAAGGACAGGATGGGCGACGGCGGCTCGGTGGCTGGACCCTCCAGCACTCGCTCGACGAGCGGCGGTTCGATTTCCGGTGCCGCGCCCGGCGGCAAGTCGCGGGCCTGCCAGCGCCGGGCGAGCGGCGAGCCCTCCCAATCCGCGCCGCCCTGCGTGTAGAGCAGCTTGTAGAGGTCGACGACGTTGCTGCTGCCGGGCAGCCAGGGCAAAACCAACAGGTCGCGCGCCCGGGTGACCGCGACGTAAAGCAGCCGCTTGCGCTCGGCGCGCTCGCGGTCCTCCTCGGATTTCATTGCCGCGTCGAAACCCCTCGTCGAGCCTTTCGACACCTTGGCTTCGAGGCGACCCGGCTCCTCGCCACCCCTCTGGCGAGCAATCTGCAGCCGATCCGTGAAGCCGCCGGTTGTTCCCCTGCCGACCAGGCCTCCGAAGAGCACGATGGGAAACTCGAGCCCCTTCGCCTTGTGCACCGTCAGCACCCGGACGGCGTCCTGCGAGCGCTCGATCGCGGGCGCGTCGCCCTCGTCGAACTCTCCCTCACCGCGCGCCGAGAGCCAGCGCACGAAGCCCTGTAGCGATGGCTGGCCCAATTCCTCGAAGCGCCGCGCCAGCTCGACCGCCTTGTCGAGATTGGCCAGCCGCTGCTCGCCGCGCCACTGCAAGCGATAGAAACTCTGCAAACCGAGCCGGTCGATCGCCGCTTGAACAAGCTCCGGCAGCGGCCAGCCACGGACCTCGGCGCGTAGGGCACGCAATCGCTCGAGCGCCGCGGCGGTGCGCGCCGCCGCGGCAGGGTCCGGCGAAGACCCAGGATCACCCGGGCGCGCCGCGAGATCGAAGCGCGGCCGCGGCACCGCCAGAGCGTAAGCAGTGAGGTCGTGATCGGAGCAGCCGAATCCCGGGCCGCGCAACGCGGCCACCACCGCGACGCTGTCGCCGGGATCGGCGAGCGCGCGCAGGACCTGGCCGAGTGCGTGGGTTTCGTCGCGACGGTAGTAGGCGCGACCTGCCTCGGTGCGGTACGGGACCTCGTGGCGGCGAAGTGCCGCTTCATAGGGCTCGAGAATGGTCAGACGCGGCAGCAAGAGCGCCAGATCTCCCCACTGCGCGGGTCGCAGACGGCCGTCGCTGCCGCGCACTTCGCCGCGTTCACCGACGACCAACGCCCTCGCCATGCGGGCCAGGGCGTCGGCCTCCGCCTCGCGTGTCTGTTCGACCCTCCAGCCGCTCTCGACTGCGATCTGGAGCTGCACCACTCCCGACAGCGACTCCTCCGGCGGCTGATAGCCCGGCGCAGCAACCAGCGGCGAGTAGTCGACCTCGTACGGAGGCCCGATCGGTGAGCGCTCCATGATGCGCCCCATCTCGGCGTTCACCCAGGCGGCAAGGGCCGGTGCGGCGCGGAAGCTCTGGGTCAGGCGGACCAGGGATTCCGGCGGAACATCCTCGACGAACCGGCGATAGTTCTCCAGGTCGGCGGCGCGAAAGCGGTAGATCGACTGTTTCGGGTCGCCGACCACGAAGAGGCTGCGCGGCCCTCGCCCGCCATCGCCCGCACCGCCCGCGAGCAGGCGCGCGAGTTCGATCTGCTGTCGGTCGGTGTCCTGGAACTCGTCGATCAGGATCACCGGAAACTGGCCCGCCAGCGCCGCGCGCACCTCGGGATGGTCGCGCAGCAGATCGACGGCCTCGGCGATCTGGCGGTCGAAGTCGATCAGCGAGCGTTCAGCGGCAAGCCGGTCGTAGCGCTGCCGAACGCCGGCCAGCCACTGCGCCCCGCTGCGCCAGAGCCACTCGAAGATTTCGAGCTGCGCGTCGGCGAGACCCTCCTTGGCCAGAGTCGCGCAGCTCCTTGCGCTTTCGTCTCCTGCGCCGTGCCATGGTGCATGGCGGGCGGCTTGTCGCGCGCCATTTCGCCCGCCGCTTCGCGTTCTCCCAGGGACAGCAGCTGATCGCACCAGACGATGCCGTCGCCGAGCTGGCGAAAGAGCGCTCCGCCGCGGACGCTGAGGCGAGGGCCTCGACGCAGAAGGGCCGCGCGCCGCCTCGATACGCGGCTTCACCTGCGGCCGTTCGCCGGCGGCGACGGCAGCTCGTGACTCTTGAATGCACGAGCAGCCCGCCGCCCGGCGCAGATCCGGCGGACGTTCGAGACCGAGGTCGAGCGCCGCCTCGAAGCCGGGCTGGCCCGGTTCGAGGGCGTACAGGTGCTCCTCCCAGGCCTCGTCGATCAGCATCTCCTTGGCCATCTCGTCCGCGATGCCGAAATCGGGATCTGAGTCCCGCCTCGACCGGCCGACGGCGCAGGAGATCGACACAGAACGAGTGGATGGTCCCCACCGAGGCGATTTCGAGGTCGGAGAGCGCCTCGTGCCAGCGCTCGCGCTCACCCGGTGCGGCCTTTTCCAGGCGACTCAGAATCGCGCCACGCAACCGCTCGCGCAGCTCGGCGGCAGCGAGCTCGGTGAAGGTGACGATGGCGATCTCGCGCAGCCGCCGCGTGCCGGTCTCGACGTAGGCGAGCGCCCGGTCGACCAACACGGTGGTTTTCCCGGTGCCGGCCGAGGCCTCGACGACCATCGGACCGTCGAGCTCCAGGCGGACGCGATCGCGCGCTTGCTGGTCGGCGAGCTCGCTCACGATGCAGGCTCCCGCCAAGCGGCCGCGCTGCCGACTCGCTCGTCGGCCGCCTTCGCGGCCAGACGGCTCTGGCGGCCGGGACCGCAGATGTCGGTGAACTCGCACAGGGTGCACAGATGGTCGCGCTCGACCTGGAAGAACTCGCCCTTGGTGATACCGCTGCGGATGCCTGCCAGCACCCGCTCGAGCTCGGGAGCCGCGTCGGCGAGCGCCTCGGGGGTCCACTCGACGCGCCGATAGCCGCTCCCCGCTTGCACGCCGAGATAGAGCGCCGACACCGGGCCGCTCGCCTCCGGCAGCCGGCCGCTCGCCCGCAGCTCCTCGACCACCCGGGCGTAGAGCGGCGCCTGAAGGCGCCCTTGGAGGGCCGGCGGATCCGGCGTGTGCTCGGTCTTGAGCTTGCCGGTCTTGTAGTCGACCACTCGCACGCCGCCACCAGTCCGCACGTCGAGTCGGTCGATGGCGCCGCGCGTGGTCAAGCGCTCGGCTCCGACCTCCACCACGACCGGATCATCGGCGCCGCCGAACGGCAGCTCGAAGCGCGCCGGTCGCCAACCGGAGGTCGAATCCGCGGCGTCTCGCTCGAGCAGCACGTCGAAGTCGGCCGCGGCGCGCTCGCGCCACAGCGCCCACAACGCGGGCGGCATCTCGTGCGCGATCCACGGCGGATCGCGGCGAAGCTCCTCGAAGAGCTCGCCGAGACGCTGCCGGGCTGCCTCGAGTCGGGACGCGTCGAGCGGCAGCAGTGCCTCACGCTCGAGACGCCGGTACAACTCGGCGAGAAGCTCGTGGTAGAGCGCCCCGGACTCGAGCGCGTCGAGCTCGAGACGGGTCTCCGACGGCGGCTCGGTTTCGAGGCGCAACACGTACCGGTTCCAGAACTGAAAGGAACAGCGGACATAGGTCTCGAGAGCGGACGCCGACAGATTGAGGCCCGCTTCCGGCGCCGACCGCGCGGCTAGCCAGGCCTCGGCCAGCGTGGGATCGACCAGGCCGTCCCAGACCGTGAGACGTTGGCGGTCGCGCCAGCCGGAGCGCGCCAGCTCCGCGCGCAAGCTCGCTTCGAGGCCGGGATGGGCACGGCGCAGCCAGGTGAGATCGCCCGCGCCGGTTCTCGCGACCTTCGCGATCGCCTGCAGATCGCGCTCCGCCGGATGGAGGACCAGGCGATCGACCAGCGCCGACGAATCGAGCGCCACCTCGGTCAAGCCGAGCCGCTCGCCATCCGAGGCGTCGGCGCCCGTCCACAGCGCCGCGAATCCCGTCTCACGCCCGGCCAGGGCGCGCCCAACGGCGAGGAGATAGGTCGACGGCACGAGCCGCCGGCCGCCGGCATCGCGGCGTGGCCAGGACAGCAGGAGGGAGCGGCGGGCGCTGCCGATCCCGAGGCGGAAAAGGAACCGCTCCTCGGCCGCCGCCGACGCGAGCTTGAGCGGCAGCGTCGCATCGCCAGGGAGACGCCGGTTGATCGCCGACCGCTCGTCGTCGAGGAGGACCGGGTCCTCGCGCGCTCGTCGCGGAACCACGCGCTCGACCAATCGAGGCAGCGCGACGTGATCGAAGGTCACGCCGCGCGCGATCAACAGATCGGCCACGGTGGGGGACTCGCCCAGCCGACCGCGGCCTCCGGCCGGCGAATCGAGCAGGGCATCGAGCGCGGTCTCGATCGCCGGCCAGCGGGCCGGCAGAATGCCCTCGAGCCGCTCGAGATCGACCAGCGCCTCGGCCAACGCTTCGGCCTCCTCGCCGGGTTCGAGCCAGCGCCGCATCACCTCGCGCCAGCGCCCGGCGATGCCACGCCAGCCGCCGCCGGTTTCGCCGAGCGACCTGGCGTCGGCCAGCAGCCGCTCGACGAACGTGGCGATCGAGGGCAGCTCGCGGCGCAGCCTCGAATCCGTCTCCTCGACCGCCAGCGCCACGAATGGCACGTCGGAGGGGTCGAGGCTCAGCGGTATCTGTCCACCCTTGTGGCGGGCGACCAACCGATCCCAAGCGTCGAGGCGCCCGAGCAATCCCTGCCGGCGGAGGACCTGAGTCCAGCGGCCGGGCCGGGCGCCGGCTGGGAAGATGTCGCGCGCCAGGGCGCCCGTGCCGAGCAGCTCTTCGACGCGGCCGCGCTCGAGGCTCGGCCCGCCGTCCTCGCCGCGCAGATCGGTGGCGATGCGCAACAGCACGGCAGCGACTGCTCCGGCCGGCCGCCGGCGCCACGGCTCTCCGCCGGGTAGATGCAGGCGCAGGCCAGTGCGTTTCTCGACGCCGGCCGCGTCACGGGCCGCCTCGTCGGAGCGGCGCACCAGGATACCGGTCGTGCCGGCGGCGCCGCTCGACCGCGAGGCGAGATCCTCGCGCAAGACCTCGGTCAGCTCGCGCGCCGGCTCGGGAACCGAAAGCAGGCGCAGGCTGTCGTCCGGAGGCGGCGCCGGCGCCGGCTCTGACGCGAAGAGGAAACGCCGCAGGTGAGCCAGCCGATCGCCGCCCTCGATGGCCGGCGCTCCTGACGAGCGAAACCCACGCGCTTCGAACCAGACGCGCAGAGGCTCGGCGAATTCGAGCGCCGGACCTTCCCGCCAGGGGAGGAACACGTCGGCCGTGCGCTCGCCGAGGAGAGATTCGAGAAACTCCCGCTGTCGCCCGACCAGGTCATAGACCCCGTAGACCACGAGATGCGTCGCGACGGTGTCGCCGCCACGCGCCGCAGCGGCCGCCAACTCGGTGAGCGCGGCGGCGTCGACGAGACGGCGTTTGTCGAGCCCTCGCAAGTACGCCGAATAGAGCCGCGCCGCTTCGCGCGGGCGAGAGGCGTCGCCGAGCTCGGATTCCACAGCCGCCTCGAGCGCGTCCGGAGCGATACCGGCGTCGCGCAGGTCGCGCACCGTGCCGGCGAGGGCCCGCACCATGCCCGGCGAGGCGAAGATCCTGCGGCGTTCGCCGCGCAGCAGATGCTCGAGCACGGCCGCAAAGAGATGCGAGGGGATCAGACGCCGGCCGTCGCGCTCGAGGAGCGGCCGGGCGAGCTCGGCGATCAGGTCCTCTAGGGCCTTCGGCTCGAGCCCGTAGGTCGGTGTCCCGAGCTCCGCGGCCCGGCGCCGCAGGTGCGACGCCAGCAGCCGGTTCGGCACCACGACCAGGAGCCCGCGCGCATCGCCGCCCGGGGCCAGCTCCCGCAGGCGAGCGGCAAAAGCGTGCTCCAGATCGGGATGGAAATCACCGAGCCACAGCTTGCGCTCGGAAGAAAACGTCGTCACTCGGCAAGCATACCCGCGTGGAAAACGAAAACGCCCCGGTCCGTCGAGACCGGGGCGTCGAAGACAGCGAGGTCGCTTACTGCGCGAGGCAGGAGGCGCCGTTGTACCGGCTGCGAATCAGGTTGCCGGGCTGCGGACCGAAGCCGTTCTGGAAGTTGATGCCCACCGACTGCAGGTGGCAGTAGCTCATCACCGTGCCGCCGCCCGCCGGGTAGCCGAGGCGCGCGCAAGTGCCCTCGGGGTTGTAGCAGCCGTCGATCTGGGTGTTGTTGCCGTTCCACACGCAGGCGTGGGTGTGGCGCGAGCCCATCAGGTGGCCCATCTCGTGGGTGAACACCATCACCGACCAGGAGTAGACCGGGACGTTGTTGTAGGTGTCGTCGAGCATGCTGAAGCACTGCGAGTCACGGCGATTGGCGGCGCAGAAACCGTTGAAGCCGGCCGCGATGCCGCCGCCGCCGCGCAGGGCGACGAGGTGGCCGAGGTCACCGTTGAAGGTCTTGCGGGTCTTCTGGAAGCCGGCCAGCAGCTGCGACGAGCTGTTGCCCTTGTAGGGGCTGCGCGAGGTCCACACGAAATACTGCGAGGCGACGATCGGAATCGACTCGTTGTTGTAGAGGGTGGCCGACTGCGCGAAGACGCCGCTGACGTAGCTCGTCACCGCCGCGCTGGAGCCGAAGCGCTGATACATGTCGTAGTCGGTTTCGACGTAGATCCGTACCGGCCGCTGGGCCGCGGCGTAGAAGTTGCGCAGACCTTCGGAGTGAGAAGCGTCGAAGTACGACAGCATCTCCTCGCCGGTCGCCGCCGAGAACTCGGTCGCCTCGGTCTCGCATTTCCAGTGGTTCTTGGGCACCATCTCGCCTTCGGCGTAGACGATGTGCCGGTTGCGCGGATTCTCACCGCCGAGGCGGCCGAGCACCAGGTGATCGCCCTTGGTCTGCACGAAGCCGGAGATCTCGCGGTCGAACACGCTGATCGAGGCCAGCGAGCCCGCTTCGCCGCGCACGACACCGCGGTAGTGCACGCCGAGCGCGCCCTTCGGAACCTCGGTGCCGTCGCTGGTGACGACTTTGAAGCCGGCGCCGAACGGATCGACGCGCACCAGCTCCAGCGTCAGGTTGCCGGACTTCGCCGGCAACTCGAACGCCATGGTCTGCGGACGGTCGCGGCGGATGCCGGTGAGGGCGTCGACGTCGAGCGAGAGGACGCGGCCATCGGCCACCACTTCGCGCAGCGCGGTGCCGGTCCGGCTGGCGTCGGTGGCGATGCGCAGGCTCGACGCGAACGGCGCCACCATATCGAAGGGCGCGCCCTGCATTTTCTGATCGTCGACCAGGCTGGCAACCGGGCCGGCGATGGCAGCGAAGTCGCCGCCCAGCATGAGGGCCGCGGCGGCAAAAATCAGCCGTACGCGGCGAAGTGTCGTGGACATGGTTCGTATCTCCTTCGATGGTCTAGGGGTTGGACTGTCCAGGTTAAAAAGCAACGCTCGTACCATGCGCCCATAGCCATGCTCGCCTGTCCACCTCGCGACAAGGCTCATCGTTTCAATAACTTGCGGTTCTATCTATGCGCCGATGGGGGTCAACTATGAACCAAGGGGGTCGAGGCCGGATCAGGCTTGCAGGATCCAAATCAGACCCATCCGGCGACCGGGAAGGGTCCCGGTCCGCCGGCAGTGAGCCGACGGACCGGATGACTGCCTTTGATCGGGTTTAGCGACAGGTACGCTGGCCAGGCTTCCCTGCGCACTTGTTCGAGCAGCATTGGCCATTCGACGAGCAGGCCGCGCCGGACGGCAACAGGTTGCAACCACCACCGCCCCCGCCGCCGTATAGCGCCTGGATGGCCGCCTCGTCGTCACTCTCCGTGGTGGCCGGTCCGTTGTTGCACGACGAGACAGACGGATACATGGTGGCACCGCTGACGTTGGTGTGGCCGAGGCCGAGGCCGTGCCCGACCTCGTGAACCATCACACCCTCGATGTAGTACTCGCCGGAGCAACCGTCGCTCTCCTGCAGCGACACCCACGGATGCGACGTGTTGGTGACGATGTCGGCGTCGTCAATGCGGTAGCTGCCGTCGGAGCGCTGGCTGTAATAGCCGGTGAAGGTCGCCGCCAGGCAAGTGCTTCTGCAGGCGCGCTGGGGGTCGGTGAAGTTCAGCATCGGCGTCCCGTCGCCGAGCTGCCAGCTCGCCACGGAGCCTTTCTGAGCGTTGACGACGTTGCCCTCACCCGCCCCATTCCAGGCACTGTTCGAGGTGATCGCGTTCACCACCGCGGTCGCCCCGCCGTCGCCATCCGTAACTCCGGTCAACCCTCGGTTGTCGACGATATAGGTAGGAGCGCTGTCCCACGTCCGCGCCGGACTCAGAAGCACGTAGCCGGAGAGGCTGCCGGCCACCAACAGCAGGAAACCGCAAGCGAGGACGAACTGCAGCGAGATTCTCTTGGTCGTCATGGTCGTCTCCCTCACTCCGCCGAGACCAGGCGGCCGGCGCGACGGCCATGTTCACGGATCTCGGCGCTCAACTGGCGCAGAGGCACTGGACGCGGAGCGGGCGCCAGGCGCCCGTCCTTGGTGAGGAAGCGTGCGTTGTTCTCGACCATCGGCACGGCGAGCACCTCGCCGTCTCGGCTCCGCATGACACGGTACTGGCCTTCGCGATACCCGAGGATGCGCATCGAGCCGTCCTCGTCCGCGCCGATGAAGGCGATCATGCTCTCGTTGAGGCGAAACTCCGGAAACCCGGCCGCCTCGACGGTGTAGCTGCCGACCGTGCCGCCAAACGTGCGCAGGGTGACATAGCGCGGCGCCTGGCCGACCAACGTTTCGTCGACCCGGATCAGGGCCTCAGTGAGGATCATCGTCGCCGAGGCATTCCAGAACGAGCTCACTTCGACGATTCTGCCGCGGATGACGGCGTCGGACTGCGCCGTGAGCTCTTCCTGGCTCATGTGGACGAAGGTCGATGCGACGGCGGAAACAGGGAGGGAGAGGACGAGGGTCAGGACGACCCAGGCCAGTTTGCGGACCATGCTTGCCTCCTCTCAGATGCGGCGCAGCGAGCGCCAGGTTCCAGAAGTCTGCAGGACTCGCCGGCGGCGAATCCTGCGCTAGAGAGTGGATTTGTCGTCGCCATCATACTCCGGCGGGCTCACGAAGTCTGATCCGCAGTCTCAGCCGCCGGCTGCCGCGAGAACTGCAGCTCGTAGAGCCGGTAGTAGATGCCGCGCAGGGCGAGCAGCTCCTGGTGGGTGCCCATGCTCGCGGATCTCGCCCTTGTGCAGGACCAGGATGCGGTCGGCCTGCTGGATGGTCGACAGGCGGTGGGCGATGACGATCGCGGTGCGGCCCTGCGAGCAGCCGGTCGAGCGCCTGCTGGATGAGCTGCTCGGTCTCGGTGTCGATCGACGAGGTGGCCTCGTCGAGGATCAGGATGCGCGGGTCGAAGGCGAGGGCGCGGGCGAAGGCGATGAGCTGCTTCTGGCCGACCGAGAGGCCGGCGCCGCGCTCCCGCACCGGCGCGTCGAAGCCGCCCGGCAGGCGCTCGATGAACGGCAGGGCGTGCGACCTCGCGCCGCCGCCCAGCGCAGCCGCTCGTCGTCGATCTCTCGGCTCGCCCAGCCGGATGTTCGCCGCCGATCGTGCCGGAGAAGAGGAAGACGTCCTGGAGCACCAGGCCGACGCTGCGCCGCAGGCGCCGCAGGTCCCAGTCCCGCACGTCGACGCCGTCGACCCGCACGGCGCCCGCTGTCGACGTCGTAGAAGCGCAGGAGCAGGTTGGCGAGCGTGCTCTTGCCCGCGCCGGTGTGGCCCACCACCGCCAGCGTCTCGCCGGGCTGCGACCCGGAAGGAGACGCCGCGCAGCACCGGCTCGCCGTGCTTGTAGGCGAACCAGACGCCGTCGAACTCGATCTCGCCCGCGCACCGCGCGTCGGGCGCGATAGCGCGTCCGGCGGGCGAGCACGATCGGTCGACCGGCGTGTCGAGCAGCCGGAAGATGCGCTCCGAGGTGGCCATCGCGCGCCTGCAGGATGTTGTACTTCTCCGACAGGTCCGCGAGCGGCTGGTAGAAGCGCTGGGCGTACTGGAGGAAGGCGACCAGGGCGCCGATCGACAGCGCGCCCGCGATCACCTGCGCCGCCGCCGAACCAGAGGATCAGGCCGAGCCCGAGGGCGGTCGATCAGCTCGACCCCGGGATAGAAGACGGCGTAGTAGAAGATGCCGCGCACGTTGGCGTCGCGGTGCGCGTCGTTGATCGCCGCGAATCCTCGGCAGGCCCGCGCCTCGCGGCCGAAGAGCTGCACCACCGGCATGCCGGTGATGTGCTCCTGCAGGAAGGCGTTGATGCGCGCGATCCTGACCCGCACCTCGCGGAAGCTCTCGCCGCGCCCGCGCCTTGAACCAGGAGGTCAGCAGCAGGAGCAGCGGCACGATCGAGAACGTCACCAGCGCCAGCCGCCAGTCGAGCCAGAAGAGCACGCCGACGATCCCGCCAGCAGCACGACGTCGCCGAAGATCGACACCAGGCCGGCGGTGAAGCAGCTCGTTCAGCGCGTCGACGTCGGTGGTCACCCGGGTCACCAGACGGCCGACCGGGTTGCGGTCGAAGAAGGCGATCGGCAGCCGCTGCAGGTGGCCGAAGATCTGCCGGCGCAGGTCGTCCATGATGTGCTGCCCCATGAGCTGCATCACGTAGCCCTGGGCGTAGAGCACGACGAAGGTGAGGACCAGCGCGACCAGGTAGACCGCCGCCGCGGCCGCGAGCCCTTCGGACGGCCACGGCTGCCGGGTCGATCCCGCGGCGCCAGGAGCGTCGCCGACACCCACGGCTGACCGCCGGAGAGCGGGCCGCGCTCGCCCCTGCGGCCGGATGAAGAGGTCGAGCGCCACCGCCGTCGACCAGCGGGCCCGACGAGCTGCAGCAGCGAGGAGAGCGAGGATCAGCGCCACGCGCCAGCGCCGTCGTCCCGCGGTAGGGCCGGAGGTAGCCCAGCAGGCGCCGCATCAGGCGGGCGTCGTAGGCCTTGCCGAGGACCTCCTCTTCGTGGGGTCGGACGCCGCCGGCTCGCTCATCGGCGGGAGCGATATCAGAGGGTGCGGGCCGTCGACCCTCGCCGGCAGCTCATACCCTTTCATCGTACATTCCGCGGACATGATGTACGACTTCGCCAGCGCAGCTCTTCACCAGGCAGAGTAGAGTCCGCTTCTCGCTGTTTCAGGGAGGTGTCGCTCATGCCGCCGACCCTGAACCAGCTTCTCAAGGCGATGGTCGAGCAGGGAGGGTCCGACCTCCACATCACCACCAACTCGCCGCCGCAGGTCCGGGTCGACGGCGTGCCTCAGGCCGCTCAACCTGCCGCCGATGACGCCCGTCGGAGACCAAGCAGCTCGCCTACTCGATCCTCACCGACAACCAGAAGCACCGGCTGGAGGAGAACCTGGAGATCGACTTCTCCTTCGGCATCAAGGGGCTGGCGCGCTTCCGCGCCAACGTCTTCCACCAGCGCGGCGCCATCGCCGCGCGCGTTCCGGCAGATCCCCTACGAGATCCGCGGCTTCCGCGAGCTCGGGCTGCCGCCGATCATCGAGAAGATCTGCGAGAAGCCGCGCGGCCTGGTGCTGGTCACCGGCCCCACCGGCTCCGGCAAGTCGACCACCCTGGCCGCCATGCTCGACAAGATCAACCGCGAGCGCGCCGAGCACATCGTCACCATCGAGGACCCGGTCGAGTACCTGCACAGCCACAAGAAGCTGCATCGTCAACCAGCGCGAGCTGCACGCCGACACCCACAGCTTCGCCAACGCCCTGCGCTCGGCGCTGCGGCAGGACCCCGACGTGGTGCTGATCGGCGAGATGCGCGACCTCGAGACCATCGAGTCGGCGCTGCGCATCGCCGAGACCGGCCACCTGACCTTCGCCACCCTGCACACCAACTCGGCGGCGCAGACGATCAACCGCATCATCGACGTCTTCCCCGCCCACCAGCAGGGGCAGATCCGCGCCCAGCTCTCGTTCGTGCTGGAGGGGATCCTCTGCCAGTCGCTGCTGCCCAAGGCCGCGCGGCAAGGGGCGCGCGCTGGCGATGGAGATCCTGGTGCCCAACTCGGCGATCCGCAACCTGATCCGCGAGGACAAGGTGCACCAGATCTACGGCATGATGCAGACCGGCCAGGCCAAGTACGGCATGCAGACCTTCAACCAGTCGCTGGCCGCGCTCTACTTCAAGCGCATGATCACGCTGCAGACCGCGCTCGCGCGCTCGTCGCTACCCCGACGAGCTGCAGGAGATCATCAACCGCGGTCCCGCCGCGCTCAACCCGAGCGCTCGGGGCCAGGCGCGAGGCGGCCGCGCAGGCAAGGAGCTAGACCGATGCCCAGCTTCGTCTGGAAAGGCAAGACCCGCGCCGGCAGCGTCCAGGAGGGCGTGCTGCTCGCCGACACCCGCGACGCCGCCGAGGCCGTCGCTGCGGCGGCAGAAGATCCAGGTCACCTCGCATGCGCGAGAAGGGCCGGGAGATCCCGCTCCTGCCCAAGCTGCCGACCAGCGTCGGCCGCCAAGCGGATCGCGATCTTCACCCGCCAGTTCTCGGTGATGCTCGACGCCGGCCTGCCGCTCGTGCAGTGCCTGGAGATCCTGGGCGAGCAGGAGGAGAACAAGAACTTCCGCGCGATCATCCAGCAGGTGCGCACCGACGTCGAGTCCGGCGCCTCGCTCGCCGACGCCATGCGCAAGCATCCCAAGGCCTTCGACGACCTCTTCGTCAACATGATCGCCGCCGGCGAGGCGGGCGGTATCCTCGACATCATCCTGCAGCGCCTCTCGACCTACATCGAGAAGGCGGTCAAGCTGAAGAGCCAGGTCAAGTCGGCGCTGATCTACCCGGTGGCGGTCATCGTCATCGCCGCCGGCGTGGTCTACATCATCCTGTGGAAGGTCATCCCGGTGTTCGCCCAGCTGTTCGCCGGCCTGGGCGGCGAGATGCCGTTCCTGACCCGCATGGTGATCGGCGCCTCGCAACTTCGTCGGCCGCTACTTCGATCTTCATCGTCGCCGGTGGTCGTCGCCTGATCTTCGTCGCTCAACCGCTACCACAAGACCTACCGCGGCCGGCGGGTCGATCGACGGGCTGCTGCTCAAGATCCCGATCATCGGCATGCTGCTGCGCAAGATCGCGGTGGCGCGCTTCTGCCGCACGCTCGTCGACCCTGACCTCCTCGGGCGTGCCGATCCTCGACGGCCTGGAGATCACCGCCAAGACCGTCCGGCAACGCGATCATCGAGGACGCGATCATGGCGGTGCGCAAGGCGGTCGAGGAGGGCAAGACCATCTCCGAGCCGCTCGGCCGAGACCAAGGTCTTCCCGCCGATGGTGGTGCAGATGATCAACGTCGGCGAGCAGACCGGCGCCCTCGACCAGATGCTGTCGAAGATCGCCGACTTCTACGAGGAAGAGGTCGACACCGCGGTGGCCGGCCTGATGAAGCTGATCGAGCCGCTGCATGATCACCGTCCTGGGCGCGGTCATCGGCACGATCGTCGACCGCGATGTACCTGCCGCTCTACTCGATCCTGCAGAAGATCGGGTAGGCATCGCGACGCGGCTCGCGCGTCCGGCCGCCGGAGCGGCCGCCGCACGCGAGCGTCGTATCCGGCCCTCCCGTTGACGTCGCGACCGCGCGGACATGCGCGACTGCGCCATCGATGCCCGGCCTCGCGCCGTCAGCTGCGCTGGCTGATCGCGCATCCGGCTGGTGGTGATCACCAGCGTGCTGGTGCCCTACTTGCTGCTCGCAGATCTCGCGAGCGCACCGGCCGAGCCGCGCTTCGACTTCCTCTACCTGCTCGCCGGCTGCACCTATCTCGCCACCTGGTCTACATCGCCCTGCTCCGCCTGCTGCGCGGCCAGCCCATGGCCCAGGCCTACATCCAGTTCGTCGGCGACCTGCTGCTGGTCACCGGCCTGGTCTACTTCTTCGGCGGCATCGCGAGCCCGTTCTCGATGCTCTACCTGGTCGTCATCGCGGTGGCCGCGTCGCTGCTGCGCCGGCGCGCCGGCATCACTGGTGGCGACCGTCGCCTACGTGCTCTACGCCGCCTGCTCCTGGCCCTCTACTACAGCTGGCTGCCGACGGCCGAGCCGGCGCGGCTCGAGGACGCCGTCGGTCTGGCGCCTGACCTACAACCTCGCCGTCCATCTCTTCGGCTTCTACGCCGTGGCCTTGCTCACCTCCTACCTGGCGCAGAACGTCTCGCCGCGCCGAGCGCGAGCTCGAGGAGAAGCGCGAGAACCTCGCCGACCTCGCAGGTCGTCCACCGCGACGTCATCCAGTCGATCACCAGCGGCCTGGTGACCACCGACCTCGACGGCACCGTCACCAGCGTCAACCGCGCCGGCGCTGGAGATCCTCGGCGCGCCCGGCGACCGAGCTGGTCGGCCGGCCGGTCGAGCGCACCGGCCTGTTCACCGCCGAGCGCTGGGCAGAGCTGACCGCCGCCGAGTGCGCGCACGCGCGGCCGGGCGCGCTGCGAGGTCGAGTTCCCGCGCGGCGGGCGAGACCTGCTCGTCGGCTTCTCGATCTCCCGCCTGACCGACGCCGACGGCAGGCACCGCGGCTTCATCGTCGTCTTCCAGGACCTGACCGCAGTGCGGCAGCTGCAGGAGGAGCTGCGGATCAAGGACCGCATGGCCGCGGTCGGCGAGCTCGCGGCCGGCCTCGCCCACGAGATCGGCAACCCGCTCGCCGCCATCTCGGGCTCGGTGCAGATGCTGGCCTCCTCGCCGGCCACGGCGATCCGGCGCAGCGCAAGCTGCTCGAGATCGTGCTCAAGGAGAGCCAGCGCCTCGACCGCACGATCAAGGGCTTCCTGCGCTTCGCGCGGCCCGCGCGAGCGCTCGACGCGTGCGCTTCGACGTCGCGCCGCCTGCTGGCCGAGAACGTCGCGCTGCTGCGCAACAGCGAGGAGGTCGCCGCCCGGCACCGCATCGAGATCGAGCTCGATCCGCCCTCGGCCAGCCTGATCGCCGACCCCGACCAGGTGAGCCAGATCTTCTGGAACCTGGCGCGCAACGCCCTGCGCGCCATGCCCGGACGGCGGCACTCTGCGGGTCAGCGGCCAGCTCGCTGGACGAGCGTCTACCGGCTGCCAGGTCGTCGACACCGGCCGCGGCATGACCGAGGAGCAGCGCAGCCAAGCTCTTCCAGCCCTTCCAGTCGTTCTTCGACGGCGGCACCGGCATCGGCATGGCGATCGTCTACCGCATCGTGCAGGAGCACGGCGGCCGCTGCAGCGTCGACAGCGAGCCCGGCGGCGGCACCACGCATCACGGTCGAGCTGCCGCGCCGGCCGAGGCCGCGTCAGGCTCCGGCGCCGCCGTCGGCGGTGCGCGGAGTGACGCCGTGCGAGCGCGCTCGCCTGCTGGTGGTCGACGACGAGGCGAGCCTGCTCGACTTCCTCTCCCTGCTCTTCCAGGGCGAGGGCTACGAGGTCGACACCGCCGCGCTCGGTCGCCGAGGCGCGCCGGCGGCTGGCCGAGCGCAGCTACGACCTGGTGCTGTGCGACATCATGATGCCCGACGGCAGCGGCCTCGACCTGCTGCGCGAGATCAAGGCTGCCGAGCGACGCAGCTCGGCGGTGATCATGATGACCGCCTACACCTCGACCAAGTCGGCGATCGAGGCGATGAAGCTCGGCGCCTACGACTACATCTCGAAGCCGTTCGACGTCGAAGAGCTCAAGGTGGTCGTGCAGAAGGCGCTCGAGAA
The DNA here is from genome assembly GCA_963821905.1 of Thermoanaerobaculia bacterium. Classification (GTDB taxonomy): domain Bacteria; phylum Acidobacteriota; class Thermoanaerobaculia; order Multivoradales; family JAGPDF01; genus CAWGFP01. Next base: position 192,070 of record CAWGFP010000011.1, read on the forward strand.
GAGCCGAGCTGGTGGACGAGAACGTCTACCTGCGGCGCGAGCTCGAGCAGCAGCTACGGCTTCAACAACATCATCGGCCAGCGGCCCGCGAGATGCAGGCGATCTTCGCCCTCGTCGAGCGCGTCGCGCGCACCAACTCGACGGTCCTGATCCACGGCGAGAGCGGCACCGGCAAGGAGCTGATCGCGCGCGCCATCCACTTCGCCAGCCCGCGCGCCGGCGCGGCGCTTCCTGTCGATCAACTGCGGCGCGCTGCCCGAGACCTGCTCGAGAGCGAGCTCTTCGGCCACGAGCGCGGCGCCTTCACCGGCGCGGTGCGCGAGAAGAAGGGCCTCTTCCAGGAGGCCGACGGCGGCACCCTCTTCCTCGACGAGATCGGCGAGATGACCCCCGCCATGCAGGTCAAGCTGCTGCGCGCCCTGCAGGAGAAGGTGGTGCGCAAGGTCGGCGGCAACGAGGAGGAGCCGGTCGACGTGCGCATCATCGCGGCGACCAACCAGGACCTCGAGGAGCGGATCGCCGCGCGGCGAGTTCCGCGAGGACCTCTACTACCGGATCAACGTCATTCCCGATCCACCTGCCGCCGCTGCGCCAGCGGCGCGAGGACATCCCGCTGCTGGTCGACTTCTTCCTCCAGAAGTACAGCCGCGAGATGGAGCCTCGCCGGCGCGAGCGGATCTCGGTCGAGGCGATGCGCCTGCTCGAGAGCTACGACTGGCCGGGCAACGTGCGCGAGCTGGAGAACGTCGATCGAGCGCGCCGCTCGCGCTGTCGCACGCGCGAGACGCATCACCGCCCGCGACCTGCCGGCGCCACCTGCTCGGCCGCCCGGCCGAGCCCACCCGGACGCTCATCGAGCTCCCCGAGCGAGGGCCTCGACCTCGAGGCCTACCTCGAAGGCATCCGCGCCCAGCTCATGCAGCAGGCCCTGGAGCGCACCGGCGGCGTCCAGACCCAGGCCGCCGAGCTGCTGGGGATGAGCTTCCGCTCCTTCCGCTACTACGCCAAGAAACTGGGGATCAGCGCCGACGACGGGCTGGATTGAAGATGCGAGGGCGCTGACGGCCCGACCACGCGCGATCATTCACTCGTGCTCGGCTCCGACGGCATCGGAAACCGTTCTTGAATCCACGCTTGCCAGAGCGGTGTCTCGCGGGCGACCTCCTCGGCCGCCTGCTCGCCGTAAAGGTAGAAGTTCACGGCAACCATGCTCTGGCCGCCGAAGTTGACGGCGCCAAGGGCGGCTACGCCCGGCCCCGGCTTGTCGAGCCGCAGCAGGAAGTCGTACGGCCTCTGGGTGACGTACTCCACCACGCCCCGGAGTGCCGGAACGCCCGCCGGGACACCCGCGGGCGCCGTCCAACGCTGCCCGACGCTCAAGCCTTTCAGTCCCAATGCAGCGGTCAGCGTTTCCCACGCCTCCGCTTCGGTTCCCGTGGCTGGAGCCATGAGCTGCATGATCGCCGAGCGTTGGCCGCGGAAGTGCGTGAGATAGATCCGCAGGGTGCACAAGAAAGCGGGCCATCCGGATTCGGTGCCTTCCAGCTGGTTGTCCCAATCATCCGTGCTGGCGAAAAGGCTGTGGACAATACGGACGATGCAGATGCCTCCGCCGCGCGCTTCAACGCTCCACTCGTTCGCGATGGGCGGCGAGCCAGGGACCCAGCCATCGGACTGGGCATTCCACTTTCGCGGCGGATCCCAGGCCGTGACGACGGAACGGGACTCCATGCCCGGGCCGAAGTTCAATTTCACCGCCACCGGCTTTCCTTCACGCTCCTCGAACTCGGCCGGCACGAACCAGGACGAAATACCCGGCCCGGTGGCGATGGCCTGCCAGACTTCCTCCGGCGTGCCGGGGACCTCGACTTCGACCTGGACCCAGCGGCGTCCGGAGGTCTCTTTCTTCACGCTCATGATGGCTCCTTGGGATCGGGTTTCTGCGGCAGAGGATGCGCCACGACCACCAGCCGATGCGCGCGGCCGCCTGGGGCGGATTCATCGTGGTACTTCGCAACCAGTTTGGTGATGGCCTCGGTGAGTTCGTTGCTGAACGCGGCCCGGTCCGTCGCCGAGCGGAAGCGAACTTCGGTATCCACCGCCAGCGTCGCCAGGCGTTTGCCCGCCTCTTTCGCACGACGAACGAGGTCGCCAACCTCGCGGACGACCCGCGCGCCCAGGGCGATGAGGTAGGTGGCGGACAGCCGATCGATTTCCCGATTCGGATCAGCGGCGACCGGGCCGAGAGCGCCCGGCGAAACGACGTAGGAAGAGGCCGTCGCCACGAGCAGCCGCTCCGTCAGCCCGCCCCACGTGCGTTCCTGGGCCAGCCGCACCAGCCCGTGCGCCTCCAGCGCGTGCAGATGGTAGTTGACCTTCTGCCGAGCCAAGCCGACCCGCGCGGCCAGCGTCGCCGCCGAGGCGGGCACGGCCAGCTCGGAGAGAAGTCGACTTCGGATGGGCTCCAAAGCCACCGTCGCCGCTGCCGGATCATCGATGACTTGGATGTCGAGCACGAGGAGATCGTAGTCTTGACAACTATTATTGTCAATGATGCATTTTGGTTGTGCTAGCCTGATTTCGGCCCGCGTGCGGCCTCCCCCGACACATACGCACGCGTGCAGTCATCAAGCGCCGGCCATGGATCTGAAACATCTCCAGACACAGTGGGACGAATGGGGCAAACGGGATCCGCTCTGGGCCATTCTTTCCGACCACGGGGAGCGCAGCCTCGAGGACTTCTTCGCGCGCGGCCGGGCGGAGATCGCCCAGCGGCTGGAAGGACTGCAGGCGAAGGGTGTGGATCCGCCGCGGCGCCGAGCGCTCGACTTCGGCTGCGGGATGGGCCGCCTGACACAGGCGCTCTGCGACCATTTCGACGAGTGCGAGGGCGTTGACGTCGCGCCCTCGATGATCGAGCTGGCGAAGAGCCACAACCAGCACGGCGACCGCTGCCGTTACCATTTGAACTCCGGTGACGACCTGTCCCGCTTCGCCGATCGCACCTTTGATTTCATCTACACCGCGTTGGTCTTGCAGCACATGCGACCGCGGTACGCCCTGAGCTACATCCGTGAGTTCTTGCGGCTGGTGGGGCCGGGCGGCGTTGCGATGTTCCAGGTTCCCGGCGAGACGATTCGCAGCGCCGATGGCAGCGCGCCGTTGCGGGCGGCCTCGCCGCCTTTGCCAGCCAACGCCCGACGCGCCGAGATCACCATGATCGACCTGCCACCCAGCCGGCCCGCGGGGTTGCAGTTCAAGCTGCACGTTACGCTGCGCAACGTCGGAGAGGGCACCTGGCCTGCCGCGCGCACGATGGACGGCGCCAATCAACTGGTGATCGTCGACCGCTGGCTCGATCCGTCCGGCAATGTCGTCGAGGCGGATGACGGCCGCGCGCTCCTGCCGCACGATCTCGAAGCCGGCGCAGCCGCCGACACGTCCTTGATCGTCACCGCGCCGCAACGGCCGGGACGCTACGTTCTGGAGGTCGACGTGCTCGAGGAAGGAAACGGCCGGTTCGGCGAACGTGGCAGCAACCCAGCTGCCGAGTCGCTCGACGTCGTTGCGGTGGCGCCCGCTACGACCACCCCGGCGATCCAGATGTTCGGCGTCGGCAAGCACACCCTCACCAAGCTGGTCGAGGAGTCCGGCCTGCGCCTGGTGGATGCGGGTGAGAACCGGTCCGCCGGCCCGCACTGGACGAGTCACACCTATTGCGTGCATCGCCCCTGACGGCAACCGGTCGCCGATCTGGAGGCGATGGACGTCGACCGAGAACCTGAGAATCATGAGAGCCATGACCCTGCTACTGCTTCTCGGGCCTGGCGTTCCAGCCTGCCACCAGGGTCCGACTACGGCAGACACCGGCACCGCACAAAGAACACAGCTCGCGGCGCCAACCCCTGGCCTCTCGGCCGTCGCGTTCTACGACGTAGGAGTGCATCCGAGAGCGATCGCGGTCGCTGACGTCAACCGCGACGGGCACATGGATGTCGCGGTGGCGAACTCCGGTGAGGCCACCGTGACCGTCTTGTTCGGCGACGCGGCCGGGCAGCTCCGCGGCCCTGTCGCGCTCGCGGCGGGGCCGGAGCCCTCCGACGTCGACGCGATCGACCTCGACCGCGATGGCGATATCGACCTCGTGGTCGCCAATCACGAGACTCCGCTGGTAACCGTTCTCCTCAACGATGGCCGCGGCCGGTTTTCACCCGCTCCGGGCTCGCCGTTCGACACCGGAGCGCGTCCGCACGTTCATGGGTTGGCAATCGGCGATTTCGATGGCAACGGATGGCCGGACGTGGCGGTGGAAAGCGCCGATACACGGGAAGTCCGAGTCGTTCTCGGCGGCGAGCGCGGCCTCGCTGCGGCGATCCCCGTAGCGGTGGGAACCATGCCCTACTCCCGTCTTGGAGTCGGGCAGGTATCCGGGGATGACCACCCCGAGGTACTGGTCCCGGGCCACCGTGACCACACCGTGCGTTTCATCGAGAGCGCCGGCGGAGTCTTGCGCGAAGCTGCGTGGACCATTCGGCTGGCGGCGCAGCCGTGGATGGTCGTGGGTGGCGACGTGAACGGCGACCGGCGAGACGACATCGTAGTGGTCGAAACGGACGGGATCAGCGTCTGGCGCGCGGGCGAGGGCGGGTTTGCTCCCGCAGCCGGTTCACCCTTCTCGATCCAGAAAGCCACCGAAGTCGCCGTGGGAGACCTCGACGGCGATGGGGCCGCCGATGTCGCGGTCGGCCCCTGGGACGGAGACGAGGTGACGGTGCTCGTCAACCGGGTCACCGCTGAGCGCCGGATCCGGATGTGTGAAAAGCCACACGGCCTGGCGATCGCCGACCTGAATGGCGACGGTCGAGGGGAGTTGCTGGCCACCTGTACGAGCACGAACAAGCTGGCGGTCACGTCGCTCGCGGCTCATCGCGAAGCCGCCGAGAGGTCAGCCGCCGCAGGTGAAGGGCTTCGACAGCAAGCCGTGCCCCGAAGTGCCCAGCCACAGGCGGCCGCCGAAGGAAACGGCGGCGGCAATATCGCGCGGCGGCACCGGTAGCTCGAGCTCGGTCGCCGCGCCGTTCGCGGCCAGCAGACGGACGCCCTTGGCGCCTACCAGGAGCAGCGGGCAGGCGGCGTCGCCGGTCGCCAGCGCCCGCGTCGCGTCGCTCGCGGCGTCGCGCCATGGGTCGTTGCCGGAGCGCAGCCAGACGCCCTCTTTGCCACTCCACACCAGGCCGCCAGCCGCGACCTGCACCGCGCCGCCACGGTAAGGCACGGCGACTTCGTGATTGCTGTCGACGCTCAAGCGGTAAAGACCCTCGGCGTCGGCGACCCACAGCGTGTCGCCGTCGAGCGCAGCGGCGCGCGGCGGCCCGTGGCGGTAGGGCACTTCGGAGAACTGCTCGCCGGTCGATTGCCACAGCTTCTGCGACCCGCGCGCCACCACTCGGCGCCCGGCGACGAGCACCTGCTCGATGCGGCCGCTGCCCAGCTCCTCCACCCTGCTCAGGCCGCCGCCGACCGCGCGGAACAGTCCCTGCTCGGTGGCGGCCCAGACGCCGTCCTCCGACGAGCCGGTCGAGGCGAGCGCCAGCACGGTCGGCACTCGCAGCGGGCCGGCGAAGCTCCGGCCGCCATCGGCAGTCGTGTAGATGCCCGAGGCCGGCCCGGCGTGGTTCACGGCGACGTGCAGCCGCTGGCCCTCGCGCACCAGCGCCATCACCCTGGAGTTGGTCATGCCGGTGTCGGAGCGCGTCCAGCTCGCTCCGCCGTCCTCGCTGCGCCAAACGCCTCCGCCCTCGCTGCCCATGAGAACGCGATCCGGCCGTGTGGGATGACTGGCCAGCGCGAGCACCGCGAGATCCGGCGGCGAGGTGCGCCGCCAGTGCATGCCGTCGTCCTCGGATAGATGCACGCCACCGACCGTCCCGGCGAGCAGCCGACCGCTCGCTAGCACCGCGAAACTCGGCGTGCGGCGCTCGGAGAAGCCCTCCTTGTGGCGTTGCCAGGTCTCGCCCAGGTTCGCAGTGCGATAGACCCAGCCGCACGTCGAGGCCCACAGCTCTCCGGCTTTCCACGGCACCGGACTCAGGCTGAAGACATCGGTGTCGTCGAACATCCCGGTGAAGATTCCGCGCCAGCTCGAGCCGCCGTCGTCCGAGCGAAAGGCGCGGTGCCAGGTGCCGGCAATCAGGGTCTGTGGATTGAGCGCGTCGACGTACAAACTGTTGACGTTCTCGATCTCGGGATAGCTGGCGGTGACGACATACCAGCTCGTGGCGTCGTCGGTCGTCTTGTACACGCCGCGCCGAGTGGCGGCGTAGAGCACTCCCGGCGCGCCCGGAACGAACGCGATCGCGTAGACCTGCTCTTCGTCGCGCACCGGATGGGGAACCGTCCAGGTCTTGCCGTGATCTTCGGTCCAGGCGACCAGGCCGCCGCCCCAGATACCCCACAGCGACGCCCAAAGCCGCTTCGGGCGGTTGGGATCGAACAGCAGCTCGCCCACCACCCAGCCCGGAAACGGCAGCCGCGCCCCGGCGTCCTTCCAGGTCGCGCCGCCGTCCGTCGAGCGGTAAACGTGACCCGCCGAGGTGCCGGCGAGCGCGATGTCGGGATCGCGAGGATCGATCGCGAGGCTGCGCACGTCAGCGCCCCAGAGCGGCGCCGTCTGCCAGGACTCCGCTGTGCCCCCAGCCGTATTGGGGGCTGTGCCCCCAGCCGTAGTGGCGGCGGTCGCCGGCAAGAGGAGCAACGCCACCAAGACCCAGCGCATTCGGCTCATCTCGTGATCACACCTCTACCGCTGCGTGCCGGCGATTTCGTACCGCCACGATCTGCGCCAGGATGGAAATCGCGATCTCACCGGGGCTGGTGCCGCCGATTTGGATTCCGATCGGACCGTGAAACACGCTTTCATCCATCTGCAAGCCTTGGGCCGCGATCTCGCGCCGCACCCGGTCGACTTTACGCCGGCTACCCATCAAGCCCAGGTAGCGCAGGCGAGACGGCGACTGACGCAGCACACCGGCGATCGCCGCCGCATCGGTTTCCCAGCAACGGCTCACCGTCGCGACGTAGAGGTCGCGCTCCCGCCAACGCGCGAGGAAATCCTCCCGGAAATCGCGCGACACGGCTTCGGTGGCCGCGCCGGCGGGAAAGAGCTCGGAGCGCAGGAACTCGCTGCGGTCGTCGGTCACCACGATGTCGAATCCTGCCACCCGCCCGGCCTGCGCCACCGCCTGGCCGACCGGACCGCCGCCGCAAACCAGCAACACCGGCGCGGCGGCGAGCACCTCGAGGAAAACTTCCGCCATGCCGCCGCACACCATGCCGGTCGGCTCGCCCTTTACCGCGTGCTCCGTGAAGTAATAGCGCTTGATCTCGGCCTCGGCGCTCGCGTCGCGAAGCTTGGCGCGCGCGTCCGCGTGCACCAGGGCTTCGAAGGCGCCGCCACCGAGATTGCCGACCGCGCTGCCGTCGGGTCGGACCAGGAGCTTCCAGCCCGCCTTGCCCGGCGTCGATCCCTCGACGCGCACGATCTGGCAGAGGGCCGCGCGCCCCTGCTCACGCAGGGTGCGCCCGGCCTCGGCGAGAACGTCGGCGAACAGCGGGTCCTGCATCGCTACGGACAGGTGGCGAAGGCGTCGGTGTCCTGGATCGGCGGCGCCGGAGTGTCGAGCGGGTTGTAGTAGAGATTCACCCGCCCGCTGGTGCGATCGATGACCGTGATCTCGAACTCGACGTTGGTCGTCGCGGCGTAGAACACCCAGAACCGGCTGGCGAATCCGCAGGCGTTGATCACCTTGATCAAGACCTGCCAGTCGCTCGGATCGTTGAAGAAGAAAATGCCCGAGGCCGCGGTGCCCGCCGGCGCTACCTTGGCGGCGGTGAAGTTGGGCTGGCCTCCGCCGGGCGACCGCCAGATCATTTCGATCTTGAAGCGCCCGCTCTGGACGCACAGCGTGTCGGCGTCGGCGATGCAGACCGCGGTCGTCGCCGGGGTGCTGAAGGTGGCGACATTGCTGTAGCCGGAGAAGCCGCCGCCGCCCTGCGCCCGAACGCGCACCCGAATCAAGGTGTTCGAGGGCAGACCGTTGATCACCGCGCCGGTCGAATTGGCGGGCAGCGAGCCGATGTCCACGAAGCCGCCACCGCTATCGACCTCGATGCGGAAGCCGGTCTCGTTGGTCGAATTGTCGTTCCAGCCGACCTCGCCGGCCGTGTGAGATAGCGGCGCGCCCACCAGATTGCTCGGCGCCGCCGGCGCCGTGCCGGTCCCGTAGAGAACCGCGATCGCGGCGCGATCGTCGCTATTCAACTGCGCACCGCGGCCGTCGTCGTGAACGAAGGCGTTCATCAGCGCGTTCTCGAACGACGCGTTGTTGCAATTCGGGTCGGGACCGTCGTCGTCGCCGCAGGAATGCCCGAGCCCGAGGGTGTGGCCCAGCTCATGGCCGTAGAGCTCCTGGGCGGCCTTTGCCTTGTTCGAGCTGTCGTCGAAGAAGCACTTGACGTTGTTCTGGATCACGATGTCGGCGCCCAGGATCTCCCAGAAGGTGTCGCCGTGGAAAACCACCGTATCGTCTCCGAACCACGGACCGCCGATGGCGAGCACGCCGCCGTTGGCGCAGGAGAAGCTGCCCGGAATCTGGCCGTTCGGATCCTCGGGGGACAGCGTGTTCTTGTTGTCGAAGCAGCTCGCGTCATCGCACAGGCCGCCGTCGGAGCCGGTGGTGCCACCGTAGTTGTAGCGGATATTGGTGTTGGGATCGTTGGTCCACGCATTGAGAGCGGTCTGGAAATCGCCAAAACCGTTACCCGGCTGGCCGGGTTGGCCGGAGTTCAGCATGCGCCAGGACACGGCCCCGCCGGAGTCGAAGGCCTTCCAGCGCAGGTTCAAGTTGTCGATCTCGAAGAACGTGAACGAGTCGACCAATGAGCGCAGCTGCGAGCCCTCGTCGCCAGTCACCAGGTAATCGACGACGCGGGCGCGGCCGGCGGCGCGCTCCTTGACCCAATTGGAAAAGGTGTCGGCGTCGCGCACCGGCTCGGCGGCCGGGGCACGGTTGCCGATGGTCAACTGGCTCACCTCGCGCAGGTTGCGCACCGCCAGAGTACGGCCACCGGCGCGCACCTCGTGGAAGGCGCCCAGGAAGAGCTGGGCGATGTCGAAGCGGCCGTCGCGCCGCGGGTGCAGGAAGAGAATCGCCTCTTCGCCGTCGGCGAAGCGCGGCGCGCCGTAGACCCTGAAGCTCAAGCCGTCCTGGTTCCTGCCGCCGGGAACCGTCACTTGCAGGCGGCGCGGAGCGCTGCCCTTCAACGAGTCGACGACCTCGACCTCCCAGCCGTGGCGCGGACTGGAGGAGACCTCGGCGTCGAGCGTCCGCACGATGCGGCCGCGCACGATCAGCGTCGCCTCGTCGACCAGCGCCTCGTCGGTCATCGCCACGTACGACGTCGCGCCGGCGGGCACGGCCGGCGCGGCGAGCAACAGGATCAACGCGAGCAGCCTCTTCATGGGAGCGTTCTCCGGGAGTTGGTGCGCGCCATCCGCGCGCGAGACGGCAGGGATCACGACGAAGCCGCGGTCTTCGGAGGCGAAGAGGACGCGGCGCTGTCTTTGGTCTTATCGGCCTTGTCGGACTTGGCCTCGCCCGCTGACGACGAGGAGTCGCCTGAGGAAGAGTCGCCAGAGGAAGAGGCGCCCTCGGTGGCGGACTTGTCACCCTTGGCCGCGCCCTTCTTGCCAGCGTAGTCGGTGGCGTACCAACCGGAGCCTCCTAAACGGAAGCCAGAGGTGGAGATCAGCTTCTTGAGCGGGCCGCCGCAGTCCGGGCAGACCGTCAACGGCGCTTCGTCCATGCGCTGCAGCGTCTCGGTGCGGCGCGCGCAGCTCTGGCACTCGTATTCGTACAGCGGCACGGGACGATTCTACTTTAGACGCCCCCGAATTCGTCGCCCTCGGTGCGGAGGCGAATCCGGAGCCCGCCCTGCTCCGCGCCGGAGCGGCGGATGAGTTGCAGCACGAGGAAGCTATATAGCAGCTTGGCGTTATCAGCCGGCGACCAGGGACCGCTATTGCAGAGCTCGAAGAAGCTGCGCTTGCCGTTGACCAGCGAGAGCAGCTTCCACTGCTCGGGGTCCAGCCCGATCTCGATCAGGTCCTCGACCCGGAAGGTCGGCTCGAGGATGGTTTCCTTGCGCCCCATGCGCAGGGCGAGCGCCCGCGCCGACGGCGCGCGCTTGATCCCTTCGACGATGACATGGCGCAGGGGAAGGTGAATGCGGATCATGTCCTGGTCTTCGAACTCGGAGATGCGAAAGGTGATCTCGCCCTCCTCCCAGGTGAAAAGCCCCCAGACGATCTCCTCGATCTGCCCGACGATGCCGCGGTAGACCTCGCCCGGCGAGAGGTAACCGCCCTCGACCAGCAGCGAACCGAAGCGGCGGCCGGTCATGGCGCGCGCCTTCACCGTGGCGCCGTACATCTCCGGCGTGATGCGGTCGTGGCGGCGCAGGAACGCGCCCAGGCTGTCGTTGCGGTCGGTCGACGAGGCGTGGATGACGTTGCCCGAGCGCACCCAGATCCGCTTGGTGACGCCGTCGCGCGCGGCCTCCATCAAGCCGGGCACGCGATGGTGGTAAATGGTGAAAAGGATCTCCGGCAAGGTGGTCTGCCGCAGATCCCCGCGGTATTCGAAAGTACGTTCCACGTGTGCCGCTCCGAAGGAGCCGGAGTGTATCCCAGGCGCGCTGCTAAGCTCGCCGCATGCTGCGGCCGGAAGAGGCCTGGGAGCGCTTTGCGGCTCGCCTGCCGGCGCCGCGGGCCGAGGTCTGCGGCCGCGGCGCGGCACTGGGGCGGGTCCTGACGCGCTCCCCCCGCGCCACAACCGACGTGCCGGCGAGCGATGTTTCGGCGATGGACGGCTTTGCCATCGCCGGCTCGCTTCCGGTGGACGCCACCCTACCCGTCGCCGCTACGATCGCCGCCGGCGATGCGCCGGGGGCGCCGCTCCCCGCCGGGAAAGCCACGCGCATCATGACCGGCGCGCCCATTCCCGCCGGCACCGACCGAGTGGTGCCGGTCGAGCACTGCGAGAGCCGCGGCGATGCCGTCCTGGTGAAGCGCGACGTAGCCCAGGGCGCCAACATCCGCCGCCGTGGCGAGATTCAGACGGCCGGCGATGCGCTCCTCCGGCCCGGTGCCATCCTTACCCCTGGGGCACTGGCGCTTCTCGCCACCCATGGTCATCGCGACGTCGAGGTCGCCGGCCGGCCCCGGGTATCGATCCTGGTGACCGGCGACGAAGTCGTGCCGGCAGACACCGATCCAGGGCCGGGCGAGCTCCGCGACTCGCACACCGACTTTCTCCTCGCCGCCTGCGGCAGCCTGGGCATCGCGGCGCAGCCGCTCGGCATCGCCCCCGACCGCCCGCAGGATCTCGTCCCGTTGGTCCGGCGAGCGCTTGAGGCCGACCTGGCGCTGGTCACCGGCGGCGTGTCGATGGGCGCCTACGACCTCGTCGAGAGCGCGCTCACCGAGTGCGGCTGCGAGATCTTCTGCGACGCCGTCGCGATGCAACCGGGGAAACCCCTGGTGATGGCGGCGCACCCTGGAGGCGTCGTGCTGGCGCTGCCGGGAAATCCCGCCTCCGCCATGGTCGGTTTCTGGCTCTTCGGGCGGCCCGCGCTGCGGCGAATGATGGGATTCGAGGACGCCTTCTGGCATGGCGCTCTCGCCGGCCGGCTCACCGCTCCGCTCCCCGCCGGCCGCGACCGTGACCGTTTCATGCCCGCCGAGCTGCGTTTCCTGGATGGGGAGATCCTGGTCGCCCCGGTGGCACCACGCGGCTCCCACGACCTCGGCGCATTCGGCCGGGGCACCGGTATGTTGCGCGTGCGGGCGGGCTCCCCGCCGTTCGCCGCCGGCGAGCGCTGCGAGGTATTGCCCCTGATCGATTGGCCGAGCGAGACCGCCTAGCTACAATGCCGGTGGAAGCGCTCGGGGGCTGGTGCCTCTCGCGGTCTTCAAAACCGTTGTCCCGTGCCGGCGAGGCGGGGGAGGTGGGTTCGATTCCCATGCGCTTCCGCCACGCGCCCACGGCGCGTGGCGAAGCGCATGGGAACTCGGGGGCGTCGCGGCCCTTGGCGGGCCGCTCCGGCCGCGATTCCCTACTACGTCACCCGCTCCAGCAGCCGGCGCGAGCGGATCAGGCGTGAGTACACCACTCCCACGTGGTACCAATGCAGGAAGAACGCTTCGCGCAGGGCACGGAGCGCGTAGCCCGCCTTCTTGGGACTCGCCGCCATCGCTGGCGACGGCACCACCTCGAGGCCGAGGCCGCGGGCGTAGGCCACAGCTCGGGCCAGATGCAGCGGATCCGAAACCAAGAGCACGCTTCGCCAGCCGTGCTCGCGCCAGCTCTCGCGGACGAAGTAGAGATTTTCCAGCGTGTGCCGGCTGCGGTCTTCGCGCAGGATGAGCTCGGGCGCCAGGCCTCGGTCGACGAGATACTCCTCGCCTGCCGCCGCCTCGCTGCGCCGGGCGTCACCGGTGAGCCCCCCGGCGATGACGATCCGCGGCGCCCAACCGGCCAGATGCAGATCGCGTCCGTATTCCAGGCGGGCGGCGAAGACCGGCGTCGGCTGGTCGCCGCGTAGGACCCGGCCGAGCACCAGGACCGCGTCCGCGCGGCGCGGCGGTTCGCCCTGCGACTGGCGCAACACCTGGCGCAGGCGGTAGAGCACGGGCAGCCCGATCCCCACCACCGCCAGCGACGAAGCCAGCAGGAAGGAGCTGACGGCTCCCGGCCCCAGAAAGCTCGACCAGGTCTCGGTGCTGTGCCGCGGCATGCTCCTAGGGTAGCGCGGAAATCTCCCGCCTCGTCAATACAATCGCGCGTCATGGCGATGCCACGGCTTCTCCTGCGCCTGCTCAACCTCTTTCCACCGTTTCTCGGCGCCGGAATCCGGGTGCGGCGGCTGGAACACGGCTACGAAACCCGCATGACGCTGCGGCTCTACAACCGCAACTACTGGGGAACCCACTTCGGCGGCTCGCTGTTCGCCATGTGCGACCCGTTCTTCGTGCTGACGCTGGCCGAGCGGATGGGCAAGGGTTACGCGATCTGGGACAAGACGACCACCATCCGCTTCTTGCGGCCCGGGCGGGGGACCGTACGGGCCCGCATGGTAGTGCCGCCCGAGCGGGTGGCCGAGATTCGCGCCAATGCGGATCGCGACGGTCGGACGGAACCTCAATTCGTTGTCGAGGTGGTCGACGAAAGCGGTGAAGTGGTGGCAAGGTTGGAAAAACTGATCTCGGTAAAACGGCTCGGTGTCATCCTGAGCGCAGCGAAGGATCTGGGTGGGGGCGGCTCGCCGGAACCCCTGCCCCCAGATCCTTCGCTTCGCTCAGGATGACACTGCGAGACTCGCCTACTTCCCCTCCACCCGCAGCATCTCCCCCGCCGAGTACGCCGTGAACTCCGGCGCGTACATCGACTGCACCGTGGCCGGGCCGACGCGGAAGGTGCCGGCGAGGTTGGCGCGCAGCCGGTAACGAAGGTGTACTCGCCCGCCGGCAGCCACTCGAAGAAGAAGTTGGTGCCGCTGTCGCGCGATCTCCTCGTAGCAGCCGAGGCCCAGGTCCCAGCTTGCAGCCCGAGGTCGCGACGCTCGGGCTCGAGGCCCGCCGGCCGCGGGTCGCGCAGGTGCACGTACTCGGCCGCGTGCTGCGGCGCGGAGCGAGAGCTGGACCTCGACCTCGTCGCCGGGCGCCGAGCCGCGTCGCCGTCGGCGAGCGGCTCGAGCGCGGCCTCGTCGCGCCGCGGCGCACGCGCTGGAAGTAGCGGCGCGTCGACGTGGAAGAGGTCGCCGCGCGCCTCGGCGGGCAGCTTCTCGGTCGAGAAGTGCCAGGTGGCCGAGGCGAACATCAAGCCCTTGGTCGTCTTCTCGCACCGTCGATCGTCGGCGCGTCTGCGGCGTCGAGCTTCGTCGCCCGGCACCACGATCTGGTTCTTCTTGCCGGTGTAGCGGTCGGGCTCGAAGACGCAGCCGGGTCGCCTGGCCGGCGAGCCGCACCGTCGCCTCCTCGCGCGACGCCGAGCTGCCTCTCCTGCTTGAGGTAGTGGGCCAGCGAGTAGAGCACCTCGGCGGTGGCGCGCGTCGACTTCCAGTGGTTGAGCTTCTTGTTCAGGAACAGCCACTGCACCAGGCCGTCGCGGCGCGGGTCCTTCGGCGCGAGCTCGGTCAGGTGCGCAGCGCGAAGGCGTGGGTCTCGATGGTGTCGTTGTACCAGAGCCAGGAGCGGTCCTCCGGCGCCCAGAAGGTGCCCTCGTCTCGGGTGGTCTTCGCCGAGTCCATGACGCTGTCGAAGACCAGCTTGGCGTCCTGCGGCCGCTCCATGCGCTTCAGGGTGAGCGCCAGATAGCCCTTGAGGTAGCGGCGAGTGCTCCTTCCAGTGCTCGAAGGAGAAGTCGAGGATCGCGCTTGCGCTCGTCGAGCGGTCAGCGCCGTCGCCCGTCCACGCCGGCGTCGGGGTACGCCGAGGCGACGTAGTTGAGGAAGGTGAGGAGCTCCCAGCAGCAGTCGTCCTTCTTGCCGATCTCGCGCTGCCACTCCTCGCGGTAGTGCCGCGCCGAGGTAGCTCCAGCCCTGCTGCACCATGTCCTCGCGGCACCTCGACCCCGAACTCGCGCGGCCTTGGCGAAGCCGTAGAGCGAGGTAGAGCGTCATGTAGGGCGACGGCGGCCCGCCCGGCAACCAGGGGAAGGCGCCGCTCGGGAGCTGCGCCTCTTCGAGCTTGGCCAGCGCCGCGTCGCGCTGGCCGCGCGCGACCTCGGGTCGAGCACCTTGATCAGGTCGTGCTCGGCGTCGCCGCTCCGCCGCGCGGCCTCGCGCAGCCACGGCGTCTCCTCGAGCGCCATCTTGCGGTTCGGGTCGGCGGCGTCCCAGGTCTCGAGCTGGGTCTCGCGCTTCGCCAGCTCCTGCGCCATCTTGGCCACCGCCGGATAGCGTCGAAGAGGCTCGACAGCGATGCCGGTGGAGACGAAGCGGTTGAGCGTCTGCTCGGTGCACTCGTAGGGGTAGTCGACCAGGTAGGGCAGCGCTGCGAGCACGCTGTAGAAGAGCTGGGCGTCGAGCGTCACCACCAGCTGCTCGTTGATCCGGGTCGGATCGTCGCCGCGCGCCAGGTCGTCGAAGCGTCAGCTCGCGCTGGTCCTCGCCCTTGAGCGCGACGAAGCGCGACTGGGCCAGGTGCATGCGCGACGGCAGGACCGGCAGCGGGCGCAGCTCGCCGTCGGAGAGGTCGCCCGCCCGCGCCGTGACCTTGAAGGCCACCGGGCCGACCCGCTGCGGCGCGGTGAGCGGGAAGGTCAGCGTGGTCGCCCTGCCCGGGCTCGACGCGAAACGCTTGACGGGCCTCGGCGGCGGAGATCCGAACTCGGCCAGCAGGCTCGTCTCGGTCTCGGGATCGAGGATCTCGAACTCGACCTCGCCGGAGAGCGGCTTCTCGCCGGCGTTGTTGACCACCACCTTGATCGCCGCCCGGTCGCCCTCGCGCAGGAAGCGCGGCAGGTACGGCCGCACCATCAGCTCCTTGACGCTCTGCGCCTGCTCGCTGCGCGCTGCCCGAGCGCAGGTCCGTGGTGAGCGCGTGCACCCAGACGTTCCAGGAGGTCACCGAGTCGGGCACGGTGAACTCGAGCGCCGCCGTGCCGTCGGCGCCGGTCAGCAGGTGCGGCTGCCAGAAGGCGGTCTCGGAGAAGTCGCTGCGCAGCTCGGCGGACTCCGCCGGCGCGTCGGCACGAGCCTCGCCGGTGACGGCGATGGTTTCCTCGACCGCAACCGCGTCCATGGCCTGCGGCGCCGGCGCCGACTGCCGGCATGCCGCCCACCACACCGCCAGGCACACCGCCCTCGACCCCCGAGGTCTTGGCCATCATGCGCATGCCCATGCCGCCGACGCCCCAGCCGTCGAGAAGATCAAACGGTCGCCGATGAGCTGCGGCCCTTCCGGCAGCTCGGCCCAGCCGCGCGAGCGCATGTCGTGCGCTCCGGCGGCATGCAACGAGCGGGTGAGCTGCGGCAGCGAGGCGCGGCGTGGGAAGAGATCGAGAACGCGCGCCGGCCGGTGAGGCGCGAAGAGGTCGAGGCTGCGGTCGTACATGTAGGCGAGCAGCTCGGCCTGGGCTACCGCGGCGCCGTCCTCGCCCTTGACCGTCACTCGCCAGGTCTCCCGGGCGCCTGGCCGCAGCTTGTCGCGGAAGGTCGAGAACTCGACCGCGAGCTCGCGGTCGGCCCACGGCACGTCGACCGTGTGCGACTCCTCGATCCACTGGTGGTCGCGCAAGAGCGCAGGCGGAGGACGAATCCGCCGCGATCCTCCGCCGCCACCGGGAACTCCAGCACCTGAGGAGCTTCACTGCCGGTCAGCCGGCGGTCTTCGATCCGGCGGCCGTCGCGATAGCGCTCGACCACGAAGGCCTGGCCCGGCCAGCCGCCGTGGACGAGCACGCGCACCGTCTCGCCGACCTTGGCGGAGCTCCTCTCGGGCTCGAGCATCGCGGCCAGGCGCAGCGGAGCGTCGCCTGCGACCACCAGCTCTCTCTGGGCCTTGGCCGGGCGCCGAACTCGTCGTCGGTCTCGTAGCGCAGGCGATAGGCCCCGGCGCGAGCGCGGGCAAGGCGACCGTCGCCTTGCCGTCCGGGCCGTGGGTGACTTCGCCGCGACCCACCTCGCGGCCATCCTCCCAGAGCGACAGGATCTGCTCGCGCCGGAACCTCGTGCCCACCGCGGCCGCAGGCGGTCGCCCGGGGTCATGAATCGCGGTTTCTCGCCCGGCGGCGTCGGCACCGGCACGTCGCTCGGCAAGCTCGGCGCGTCCGGTTGGCGCAGCTCGACCAGCCGCCAACGACCCCTTCCGGCCGCGCGGCACCGTCGAGACTGCGGCGAGCGACGGTCGCGGAAGCGTTCGGCCGGCCTCCACGAAGCCCTGCGGCAGCTCGATCGAAGCCTCGACCGAAGTGAAGCCGAGACGGAACGAGCGCTCGGCTTCGCGCGTCTCGCCGCCTTCGTCGCTGACTTCGGCATGCACCTCGTAGAGGTAGGTGAGCCGGTCGCCTCTCCCGCCAGACGCTCGTCGGCCTGGGGCGTGAAGGCGACGCTGAACTGGCCGTCGGCACCGAGCTGCGCCTCGCCGGCGGCGACCACCTGCGCGCCGCCGCCCGCCTTGGCGTTCCAGCCCCACCAATGCCACCACAGCGGAATGACTTCCTGCCGGGTTGCCTGCCAGCGCACCGTGCCGCTGGAAACCGGCAGGCCGAAGTAGTAGCGGGCCTCGCCCGGCGAAGCTCGCCGGACGGTTCAGACGGAGCGCTTCATCGGGGTCCTCGAGCGTCACCTCGAAGGTCGGCCGCTTGTACTCCTCGACCGCGACCTGGGCGGAACCGCCGAGCGAGGTCTCGATCGACCAGCTGCCCAGCATCCGGCCTCCCGGCACGACGAAAGAACCCGATGCGGTGCCGTACTCATTGGTCGCCACCGTCTGCGTCGCGACCTCTTCGTCGTTGGGATCGTTGAAGGTTACGGTGACCGAGGTGCGCGGCAGCGCGCGCGGCGGATCACCGGGCTTGCGGCGATAGGCCAGGATCTTCCACTGCACCGTCTGCTGCGGCCGGTAGATGCTGCGATCGGTGTAAACCAGCGTCTCGTCGTCGTCCTGCGTGAGGCGCTCGCCCGGGCCCGGCACGTTCTCGATCAGGGCAACGTCGCCACCGTGGCGAGCCACCGCGAAATAGGGCAGGTAAGGATGGCCCGAGCCCTGCAGCGCCACGCGGCCCTCGTCGTCCGTGGAGCCCTTGGCGATCTGCTCGGCGCCGCTCTGCCAGTCGTAGCGATAGAGCGTCACCGCCGCGCTGGGGACCGGCGCGCCGGTGGCGCCCGAAAGGGCGCGAAACTCGATCGGAGCCGACGGCGCTGAAGCCGCCGCCAGGACCAGATCGCCGACCACGATGGGCACCATCAGCCGATGGTTGCCGCCCTCCACGAAGTCGGGACGCGCGGAAGCGACGACCACCCAGACGCCGGCGGTGAGCGGCGGCTCGACATAGGTCGAGTGCTCGCGGTAGTCGGGCGTCGCCGGCAGCTCGGCACGCCATTCCGCATCCGGCCGCCGGGCAACGAGGGCCTCGGACTCCTGCCAATCCGGCCACAGCGAACGGCCGCGCAAGCGCAGGCGCTGCTCGAGATCCAGGCGGTAGGCCCGCAGATGAATGACCGGGAGGTTCCGGTGCTGCACCTGGATCGAGCGGCGGCCGGGCGCGTCGCCCGCCATGCTGGTCAGCTGGTAGACGGGCGCTTCGATCTCGGCCACGATGCGGCGGCAAGCCAGGGCTCCCGGCGACTTGGCCGGGGCGGCACGCTCCCCGGCGAGCGCCAGCTCCCGCGCCCGCGCCAAGGCGTCCGGCTCGTCTTCACCGCGCACGAAATCGGCGAGGGTGGCCTGTCCCATCGCCCACCACGGAAGGCCGGCGAAGCGGTCGAGACGCGCGGCCAGGTCCTCGCGAATGCGGCGCAGGTCGGCGTCCTGCGAGAACGCTGCGTGCAGCCGCCGGGCGCGCTCCAACCGCGCCTCGAGCTCGCCCTCGCGCTCGCGGCGGCCGCGATGCCAGGCCTCGAGGTCGGCAACCACGCCGACGGCGCGCTCGATCGGGTGGCGGCTGGAATCGGCGGGATCGAGCTGGGCGAGCCCGGAATCGTCTGCCAACAGGGCGTCGAGGTCCAGCCGGTAGAGGTCGTTCTCATGCTTCGGCGACCACAGCGCGGTGTCGCCGAGCAGCTCGACGAAGAGATACGACACCGCGTCGCGCAGCGTGCCGCGGACGCTGCGGGGATAGTTGTTGGCGGCGATGAACTCCGGCCACGCTTCGACCGACAAGCCGCCGAGGACTTCGCGTTCGCGGTAGGCATCGGCATAGGCGGCGATGGCGGCGTCGGCGATCTGCCGCGCCGTCCACTTCTTCAAGTCGAGGACCTCGTCGCCTACCACCCGCTCGCGCTGCGAGATCTCCCACCAGTACGCCTGCTGATAGGTGCGCAGGGAGTGGGCGTAGAAGAGCGACAGGATGGCGCGCTGCTGCGGGTCCTGCGGCCACGGCTCGCCCTTCAGGAATTCGACCGCGGTTTCGTAGCCGCCGAGCGAAATCCGCAGCTGGGTGGCCCTGACCAGAGCGCGCGTCTGGGTCTCGGCATCGCCGGCCTTCTTGGCGGATTCGAGCAGCGCGGCGGTTTTCTTCGCCGCTGCCTCGAGCTGCTGCTCGTCGATCAGGCGGTCGATCTCCTTGAACACCGCCGACGACGATAGCGTGGGCCCGGCGGCGGAGGCCGTGGCGTCACCGGCACACGCCGAGGTCAGTCCGGCGAGCAACAACGCGAGGCAGGCGGCGGCCGAGCAAGCGCGGAATCTCATGGCGTGAGTCTAGACCGGCCCGCCCGTCGTTCGGTTCCCGCGCTTGAAGCGAGCGGCCGCTGGCGCTATTCTCCGCCGGCTGTGTCGCCTCGCCACCCGTCGAAAGGAGACTCCATGTCCCGCCGTTTGACCCAACTCGCGGCTGCCGCCGCGCTCGCCGCCCTCCCCTCGCTCGCCGCCGCCGACACGCTGCTGGTGCAGAAGCAGCACACCGACGCCATGAGCTTCATGGGCCACGAGGAGCCGGCCAAGGACGAGACCATCGAGCTGTGGATGGGCAGCGACCGCATCGCCCGGCTCGGCGGCATGGTCGACACCGTGGTCCGTCTCGACGAGAAGAAGCTCTACGTCATCAACCGCTCCGAGAAGACCTACAGCACCATCAACCTGCCGTTCGACTTCATGAGTCTGGTGCCTGCCGACCAGCAGGCGATGATGCAGCAGATGGAGAAGATGATGACCATGGATGTCACGGTGACGCCCACCGACGAGACCAAGCAAGTCGGCTCGTGGTCGGCCAAGAAGTACCTGGTCACGGTAGCCGCGATGGGCATGAAGATGGACATCATCAGCTGGAACAGCACCGACGTCGCGATCGACTATCCGTCGTATCGCGAGTTCATCAAGACCTCGTCATCGCTCCAGCCGCGCGCCGACTGGATGCAGAAGTTGGCCTCGATCGACGGCTATCCCGTGCTTCAGGAAACCACCATGACCATCATGGGCAAGTCCTTCGGCACCCGCACGCAGCTCGAGTCGGTGACCGAGAAAGCCGCCCCGTCCGGGACCTACGAGCCGCCGGCCGGCTTTACGGAGAAGAAGTTCGACCCCATGAAGAGCATGCAGCAGCGCGGTAAGAGCTGACCCTCGGCCGACTCCGGCCGTGGCGCTCGCGTATCAGGAAGTCCGCCCGAGCGCCGCGCTGAGGCCGGTCGTCGAGTGCCTCTGGCAAGCGACCGATCGAGCGCCCCGCCGGCGCGATCCCGAGCGGATCGTGCCCGATGCCTGCCCCGAGGTCATCGTTCACCTCGGCGATCGCTTCAGCCGGCAAGTCGGCGGCCGTTGGCGGCTTCAACCCAGGGCTTTTCTCGCCGGCACGCTGTCGCGGCCCTGGATTCTCCGCGCCGGCCGCCGCATCGACACTTTCGGCGTGCGCTTCCGGCCGGGAGAGTTGACCCGCATATTCCCGCTCGATCTCCAGCAAGCCACTGACCGCGAGCTCCCGCTGGGCCGGCTGGCGGGCGCCGAAGGAAGTCGGCTGGTGCGCGCGCTGCGCGAGTCGCGCGACGCCGGCGAGCGCTTCGCCCGCGCCGACCGCTGGCTGCTCGAGTGTCTCGCGGCGGCTCCGCGCCGCCGGCCGCGACCCACCGGCGCCGCGGTCGACCTCATCCGCCGGAGCCACGGTCGGCAGCCGATCGCCCAGGTCGCCGAGCGACTCGGTGTCAGCCGGCGGCGCTTGGAACGCGCCTTCGCGCGCGACCTCGGTATCCGCCCCAAGCTCTTCGCGCGCATCGTGCGGCTGCACGCCGCCCTCGCCCGGTTGGCGGCCGCCGAGCGGATACCGGCCGTCGAGATCGCGCTGGCCGCGGGCTACTTCGACCAATCCCACCTCCTGCGCGATTTCCGTGGCGTCGCCGGACGCTCGCCGCGCGCCGATCGCGCCCACGACGGCGAGATGGCGCGCCACTTCACCCGTCCCGATCGGGTGCTCGCCTGGCTGGCCGGCGAATAGACGATCTGTCGCATTCTTCCTAGCCAGTCGACGGGGCCGCACCTAGAGTCGCACAAAGGGAGGTCAACCATGGCGGGAAAGAGAATCGGGTTCTGGGCAGGGATGGCCGCGGTCTGCGCCGCCGCCGCAGGCGCCGAGCCGGACATCGCGCAGTTGGGATGGCTCCAGGGCTGCTGGACCGGAACCAAGGACGGCATCGCGATGCAGGAGCAGTGGACGTCGCCCGCCGGCGGCGCAATCGTCGGCATGCACAAGGACGTCAAGGACGGCGTCATGACCTCCTTCGAGTTCCTGCGCATCGCGCCGCAGCAGGAAAAGGGCATCTGTTACCTGGCGTCACCCAAGGGCGCGCCGCCGACGCAGTTCTGCGCCCGCGCGCTGGGCGAGCGCCGCGTGGTGTTCGAGAACCGCGAGCACGATTTCCCACAGCGCATCGTCTATTGGCTGGACGGCGACGGGCTGCTGCACGCGCGGATCGAGGGCCCGATGCAGGGCCAGGAAGTCTCCGAGGAATGGGCGTGGCGCAAGACGCCCGACTGTTGAGCGCTGCTGCTGCGGCGCTAGGATGGGCCGCATGCTCCGCTTCTTCGAGTCGCACCGCCAGCCGCTGGCAGCGCCGGCGGTCTTCTACCGCCGCCTGACGCGCTTTTTCGCCGCGGCGATCGGCGCCGTGGCACTGACGCTGTGCATCGGCACGATCGGCTATCACCGTCTCGTGGGCCTGCCGTGGATCGACGCCTTTCTCGACGCCGCGATGATCCTCGCCGGCATGGGGCCGGTGGCGCACATCCCAACCACGGCCGGCAAGCTCTTCGCGGGCATCTACGCTTTGTTCTGCGCGTTTCTGCTCATCGTCGTGGGCGGGCTCCTGCTGGCGCCTTTCTTCCATCGCGTTCTGCACCGCTTTCACATCGACGAGGACTCCTAGCGTGGCGAGGCCACGGGTGCGCTGCGCCTGGTCTCTGAGCGATCCCTTGCTGGTCTCCTATCACGACGAGGAGTGGGGCCGGCCGCTCCACGACGAGCGCCGGCTGTTCGAGATGTTGACCCTCGAGGGCGCACAGGCGGGACTCTCCTGGCTCACCATCCTGCGCAAGCGCGAGGCGTATCGCCGCGCCTTCGCCGGCTTCGAAATCGAGCAGGTCGCGCGCTTCGGCGCCCGGGACGTCACGCGCCTGATGGCCGATGCCGGCATCGTCCGCAACCGGCTCAAGATCGCCGCCACGATCTTCAACGCCCGCGCCGCCCTGGCGGTGATCGAAGAGCTCGGCAGTCTCGACGCCTACCTTTGGAGCCTGGTCGGCGGCAAGCCGCAGCGCAACCTGCCGCTCACGATGGCCGAGGTCCCGGCCACCACACCGGCTTCCGACGCCATGTCGCGCGAGCTGCGCCGGCGCGGCTTCCGCTTCGTCGGCTCGACGATCTGTTACGCCTTCATGCAGGCGGTCGGCATGGTCGACGACCACACCACGGATTGCTTCAGGAAGTCGCGGCGGCGCTGACTCGAGCGCCGAGCTCGCCGCGAAAGCGCAGCAGCCAGGCGGCCGAAGCCGCCGCGAAGACCAACGAAGCGAGCACGACGGCGCCGAAATACGGACCCGCGAAGCGTTGCGCGGCGAGCCCCGCGAACGCCGCCCACAACACGGCGAGACGGAGCAGCTCGCAGGGCAGTGCCCAGCGCCGGCGGTCGAAGAGCGCGCCTACGGCGACCACCGACCACACCACCGCGCCCGCCACTCCGGCGCGCAGCCAGGGCGCGAGATGCTCGGCGCGGAAGAGCAGCAGCGTGGTCACCAGGATCGCGACGGTGAACTGGAGGAGCAGATAGACGCTCAGGCCGCCCGGCGGCCGGGCGTCGTACTTGCCGGCCGGTCCGTGGCTCAACTGCGAAACGAACGGCTTGCCGTAGAGGGCCTGCTTCACCCACGGCGGCTGCCAGCCCGGACCTTTCCACCACAGCTTCACCGCCTCGCCGAAGCTCGGAGCCTGCCGGCTGGCGCGCGCCAGATCGACGAAGTGGTGGACGTTCGCCCACACCGGGTTCCAGCTCGCGCAGCGGCTTGGTGATGCCGTAGATCGGCTCCTCTTCCTCGGGCTGGAAGCGTGCCGAACATGCGGTCCCAGACGATCAGGGTGCCGGCGTAG
This sequence comes from Thermoanaerobaculia bacterium, assembly GCA_963821905.1. GTDB lineage: Bacteria > Acidobacteriota > Thermoanaerobaculia > Multivoradales > JAGPDF01 > CAWGFP01. The sequence goes on from CAWGFP010000011.1 coordinate 215,421, forward strand.
TTCTTGTCGATGTACTTCGGCGTCGCAGCCGTGGTGAACGCGGTGATGGGACGGCGTGTTGAGCACCCACTCCAGCGGGCCGAGCCTGCCGATCGCCCGGGTGTGGATCCAGAACTGGTAGAGGGTGTCGATGCTCGAGCAGGTGAGGAAATCGAGCGGCGGAAAGCCGAGCCAGGCGAGCGGCAGGTAGAACACAAAGCTGAAGAGCGGCTGAAATGCGCCCTGGCGCAACGCCACCGAGAGGTTGAACTCCTCGTCTGAGTGATGAACGATGTGCGCCCCCCACGGCAGGTTGGACTCGTGGCTGACGCGATGGAACCAGTAATAGAAGAAGTCGACGCCGAGAAAACAGACGACCCAGGTCCACGGCGACGACGCGCTCCACTCGCTCACCCGGAAGCGCTCCCAAACCATGGCGTAGACACCGACCAGAATCGAATTGATGAACACGCCCAGCACCTGGTCGAGCACGCCGGTCGAGATGTCGCTGACCGAGTCGTTGAGTCGGTACAACTCTTCCTTGCGCCAGCGGGCGTAGACCAGCTCCACGCCGATGAGGACGAAGAAGACGGGGATCGAGAGCGCGATGTAGTCGACCGGACGCATGACCGATCGCGAAGTCTACCGCCTAGAGCTCGATGCGCTCGCCCTCGACCGCCACTCGCATTCCCGCCGCCTCGATGCGGCGCCGCTCGGCGCTCGACAGGTTGGCGGCGGGGTTGGTGTGGTTGAGGTGGATGAAGACGATCTTGCGCCGCTCGCTCTCCGGCAACGGTGCGAATCGGGCCATGGATTCGGCGATGAAAGGGTGCGGTATGTCGGCCATCGAGCGCCCGGGGATCTCTCCGTCGGCGAAGAAGGTGCCGTCGAGGAGAGCGACGTCGACCTGACGCAGCACACTCTCGATCGCGGTTTCCCAACGTTCCCACTTGTCGATGTCGGGAATGTAGAGCAGCGCGCGACGCGGCCCGCGCACGATGAAGCCGTGGGTGTCGGTGTACTCGGCGCGGTGGGGCACGGGCACCGGAGTGATGGATAGGCCTGCCGCGAGCGCAACGCTCTGGCCCGCAGCAAAGCGCTCCAGCTTCACGTTGCCGAGCTTGACGAGTTGATCCCAGGGAGCGTTCCTGCTCAAGAAGTCAGCCATTTGCGCCGAGCCCCAGACCGGCACTCCCTGAGCACCGTAGGCCTCACGTCCAAGCTGCGCGAGACCGAGGTAGTGGCCCATGTGGGCGTGGGTCAGGAAGATGCCATCGAAGAGCGGCCGCGAAGCGACAGCGCCGCTCGCATCACGCGTCGGCGGCTGGCCTTCGCTCCTGTCGACCTGCTCGCGCAGGTCCGGTGAAGCGTCGATCAGCCACCGCTTGCCCGAAGCAGGGTCGGCCACCAGGAGGGAGGAGACCAAACGCCGCCGAGCCGGGTCGCGTCGGGCCGCGACGTCTTCCGGGTTCTGGCCAGCGATCTGTGGCACACCGCCGTCCTGAGCGGTGCCCAGCACTAGAACGTAGGCGGGCTGGCTAGAGGCGAAGACGGCGACCGCCAGCGCCGGCAATGCAACGGCGCCGATGGCCGCCAGCAGGCGGCGCTTCAACTAGGGCCGCTCGCGGCGCCGCGCAGCAGGCCGTAGAGCTCGCCGTCCGCCACGCCGTAGGCGCAGGCCGGACAGCAGGCGTACTCGCGCGGCCAGACGGAGTCGTCGTCGTGCTGGTCGGTGATCGAGCCGCTGGTCGGCTCGCCGCACAGTACACAGTCGACTGGTACGGTCTCGCTGGGTGGCGCCGTCGCGTGGAGCTCTGCCACGATTCCCCCTCGCGGGCCGAAGCCCGCACCTTCTCGAAGCTGATGCGAGAAGTGTGCGGCCGAAGGGCAGAAAAGTCAATAGATATGGCATCTTGCCGGTTTTGGCGGACGGCCGAACGCGGCGACAGATCTGTTGCACGTTTGTCGCACGCGGCGGCACGGGCGGCGACTAGACTCGGGACGTGGCCAAGGGTCGGCCGGCGTTTTCTGCTACCTGAGCGGGAGGGTACCCACCATGCAGCAGCCTCCGAATCTTCGCGGCAGCGGTTTCCTCGTCCTCGCCAACGGCGATCAGTACGCCGCTCGCTACGACCTCAGCAGGGCGCTGGCGCCGATGTCGCGGCCCGGCCGCTGGGCGGAGAACCGGCGCTACCACGGGGTCGTGAGCGTCTTCGACTACGCCGACAGCGTGATTCCGGCCGCCACTCACCTGGTCCTCGACGACGGCCGCCGCTTCGCGCTACGCAGCTGCGACACCAGCGCGGAGCCAGGGGTTTTCGCCGTCAAGACCGGCGTGGCGGCTGAAGTCGCGGCCCACTGAGAGGCCGGCAGTTACCGGCAAAGGCTCGCGGTCGCGCAGCGACTCGTCCCAGCGTTAGAAACATCGTCGGCTTCGGGGCGTTATTCCTACAGGGGTCCTCACGGAGCCCCCACGACCGATGGCCACGCCTCCTCCCAACCCCCTCCCCGCCGGCGCCGGCGCATTTGCCTGGTGGCGCGGCCAACCGACGCTTCGCCGCCTCGAGCCGGCCCTGTTCGTCGTCGGGGCCGTCGTGCTGTGCAATCTGCCGCTGGTTTCCAGCCGGCAAGTGGAGGCGTTCACCCAGACGAACCTCGGAATCGCCCTGGAGCGGGCGGGGCGCCCCATCGACGCCGAGCTCAGGTATCGCGATGCGATCGACTTGTCGCCGCGCAACGCCGACGCGCTCTCCAACCTCGGCACGCTGGTCGGAGCGAGCGGCCGGCACGGCGAGGCGATCGAGCTGCTGCGCCGCGCCGTCGCGGCGGATCCCGGGCACGCCAAGGCTCACACCCACCTCGGCCTGTCGCTCGCGGCGGCCGGCCACGAGCGGGAGGCGCTAGCGGCCTTCCATCGCGCCGTCGAGCTCGATCCCGGAGATGACGAGGCCTGCTACAACCTCGGCGCTGCACTCGCCCAAGCCGGCGACCACGACGGGGCGCTCCGCTGGCTGCGGGCCGCGATCACCGCCCAGCCGCGCAACGCCGCCGCGCACAACCAACTCGGCAGCCTTCTCGTCTCGACGGGCAACCTGCGTGAAGGCATCGCCGAGTTCCGGGCCGCCCTCGCAATTCAGCCTGGCTTCGCCGAGGCGAGCGCCAACCTCGAGCGAGCTCTGACGGTCGCCCAGAAGAGCACGCCACCCGTCCCGAGGTTTCACTTCGGCTGAGCCTGCACCGGCCAGCGCCGCTTGATCCGATCGAAGCAGAACGTGGGGTCGCCGCCTTCCAGGTGGCAGAGCTGCATCTCGAGATAGCGCACGCGGTCGCCGTAGCGAACCTCGTCTTCGCCGGCGCGCCGCTGGCGCTCCTCGGCTTCGAACCTGGCGAATGCATCGCGGCCCTCGACTTCGCCCAAGGGTGAAGCCTCGTCCCGAACTCCTCCCGGAGGATGCTGCTTTCGCCACTCCCACGGCGCAATCGCGTCGCCCCGGCGCCAGATCCCGATGCGTACCTTCTGCGCACCCAGCAGCGCTCTCGCCATGCCCTCACCGAGCGGGCCCACCGCCGGCCAGGCGAGGCCCAAGGCCACGAGCTGCTCCGCGAGATCGCGGCCACCGTCCAACTGGGCCACCCCCTGCCACTCCCCGTCGCTCTCGCCATTCACCGTCACGTACGCCGGCCGCCGCGCCAGCGCCGCTCCGGCGACCGCCGCGGCTGTCGTTCCGAACGGCTGATCCGGCTCGGGCCCGTCGATCGTCTCGAGGTGAAGCGTCTTCGACACCAACCCGCAACGCACCGCCAGGGTGTCGGCGCCGATGGCGCCGCGCACGACGCAGTCGATTTGGAACGGCAGCGGCGCCGCCGCCAGAAGCGAGCCCGCCGAGAATGCCGCCAGCGCTTGCACGAACCTGGGCACCGTGGACCTCCGCCGACATCGAGCGCCTGCTGAAGATTCTGCGACCGCACCCGGCGCACCGCCGGCGACCGTCACTGGCCGCCCTTTCATAGGGCCGGCTGCGACCGAGGCGGGACGTTGGGTGGATCGTCGTTAAGACGCCACAGCCGGTAGCCCCAGGCCGTCGCATAGACAAAGTAGAGGAGGTAGGGACCGAAGATTGCTGCAGCAAGGAGGTCGAGAAGGAGCAGCTGAATGAAAAGAGCGACAGCGATCGCTGAGTACGGAAAGAAGAAGAGAAAACTGGCGTGGAGATTCTGGCGTCGAAAGAAGATGAAGTTGAATGCTGCGTTAGCGACCATGAGTCCGAGGACCGTTGTCAGTGCCGAGCTTCTGAGTGGGCTCGATGGCAGCGTCAGTAGACGCCAGAGCATTGCAAAGCACAAGTTGTAGTAGATCGCGCCGACGACAACCCAGGCGCCGAACGGGAGGGCCCAGCGCGGCGCCCGGAGTGCGGCAAGGCGCGCCTTGACGCCGCGGCCAGCTGCTGCGCCCTCGAGGAGGGCCGCAAGGGTACAGATGCCGAGGGCGATGAGCGCTGCCTTCATGCAGGCGGTCTCGCGAAGCCTGTGGCTACAGAGGCGCTTCTGCCAAGCGCCTCGCGCCCTCAATGGTGCGCAAGGCCCTGCGTGCCATGAGACGCCGCAGAAAGAGGGCGTTCAACACTCTCATCTTCCACCCAATTGGCTCGTAGTACGCTTCAAGGACCACGTCCGTTTCGAAGTCCCCCTGCGGCACGAGGACAGTGTTCACGACGAAGTCCCGAAGCATCTTGCTGATTCCCCAGGTGTCTTCGGGAAAAGCCGTAGCGAATCGTTCGCCTGGGACGTAGTCGACAACTTCTTCAACACAACTGCCTTTCCTACCCTCCAGTATCGTGCATCGGTACTTCACGCCCGTTGCCCTCGTGCGCTGCCCTGATAGGAGATCAACCTTCCCGACCTCGGGATGGTACTGAGGGATCAGTGATATGTCGTCAACGATCGCCCATAGGCGGTCACGCGAGGCTCTGATCCTCAACGACGTTCTCCACTGAAGGCGCCCTTTCATCTCAGAGTTCCTTTCACTTCAGGAGTTCCTTGCTGGTGTTTCGGGGCGCGGCCGAGGCGCCATTTGAGCGCCGGCGGAGTGACCATGGTGGTGACGATCACCATCACCACCACCGCCGAGAACGATGCACGGTCGATGACCGGCTGGCCGCCGCATGGTCAGCGCCGCGCCGATGTTCGCGAAGATCAGGCCTACCTCGCCGCGCGGGATCATGCCGATGCCGACCGCCCACGCGATCGATGCGCGCGGCCCGTGGCGCCCAGCGAGCAGGCCTGCTTGCCGAGGATCGCGGCCACGGTCAGCGCCGCCGCCAGCACCGAGCACGCCCGGCTCGAGGAATGACGCCAGGTCCGTGCGCATGCCCATCAGCACGAAGAAGATCGGCACCAGGAACGCAGCGATCGGCTGGACAAGCTCCTCCAAGCCCGTGTTCGCCACGCTCGACGAAGCCGCGGTAGTGCACGTCTTCCAGGATCAGTCCAGCCGCGAAGGCGCCGACGATCGGCGCGAGGCCGATGGCGTCCGCCAGCCACGAAAGAAAGAAGCAGAAAGCCAGACCGATCGCCAGGAGAACACCGCGCGCCCGCAGTCGCGATGCCAGCGCGAAGAGCCGCGGCGAGAGCCAGACGCCGAGCACGAGCGGAGCCGACCAGGAAGCCCGACGCCTTGCCGATAGTGACCGCCACTTCGGCGACCGACAGCGAGCCGCCCGCATCCGCCGCGGCGATCACGCCGGTGACCACCGCGAGCACGACGAGGCCGAGCACGTCGTCGATCACCGCGGCGCCCAGGATGACGCGCGCTTCGTCGCTCTGCGAGCGGCCGAGGTCCTTGAGCACGCGCGCGGTGATGCCGACGCTGGTGGCGCAGAGGGTGGCGCCGAGGAACGCGTGCACGTAGACGCTGCGGTCCGGCAGCAGCCAGGCGCCGACCGCCCAGCCCAGCGCAAAGGGCACCACGACGCCGAGCGCGGCGACGCGCAATGCCGACCAGCCGACCCGCATCATCTGGCCGACGGTCGATTCGAGGCCGACCTCGAAGAGCAGGATGAGGACGCCGATGCGCGCCAGCATGTCGAGGTTGGCGTCGGTGGCCAGGAACTCGAGGGCGCTGAATCCCACCAGACTCAGGTTGCCCAGCGACCACGCCGAAGAGCAGCTCGCCCAGCACGGCGGGCTGGCCGAATCGCACCGCCAGCTCGCCGCCGAGTTTGGCGGCGAGCAGTATGACGACGAGCGCCAGGGCCACCGGGGCGACGGGGTCGTGATGCGCCGCGCCGGTAGCCGCGGCGAGCGGGAACAACGCGTCCATCAACCGAGCCTCGCAGGTGCGGCGCGGCCGAACGATGGCGGAGAGACGGAGAGCGGGCCGAACAACGCAGGGCACCCCCCATAAGGCAAGGGAGTGAATGGCGGCCCGACCATTCACGGAGACCTCCAACGTTCAAGCGGAGCGTTGGACCCGAGGGCGCAGGTTCGCCGATGATCGGCGTTGTGTCAAGCTCGCGCTCACCCGAGCGGGAGGTTGACAATCGCTCGCGGGTGTTGCGATGCTCTTCTCGTAGGTCGAAGGGTTCAGCGTTCGTCCTGAACGCTGGAGGTCAAGACGGATGGTCGGGCCGCCATCCGGAACCGCCCAAAGCAAAGCCCGGAAACGGGCTTCACGAGGCCGTGGTCGCCGATCACGCCGCTCGGGCTTGGGTAATTCCGGAGGATCCGCATTGTTCGGATACGAGACGGCTCAGGACCATCGTCACCAGAGGCTCTTGCGAGTCATGAAGATTCTTTTCGCGGTGCTCGTCGCCGCCGGCGCGCTGGTTCTGGTGACCATGTAGCGGGGGCTCGCAGCCCGAGGAGCGACGCCCAGAAAAACCACGGGCGGCCATCGCTGGCCGCCCGTTCATATCTTCAACCCTACGAGGGATTTGCTGCTGGTGGAGCCGAAGGGAATCGAACCCTCGACCTCTTGAATGCCATTCAAGCGCTCTCCCAACTGAGCTACGGCCCCGAGGGAGCGCGCAGTTTATTCGCCGCGGCGGGGGGTGTCAAACCAGGCCGGGGCCGTCCGGCTCAACCTTCGCCGGCCAGGCCGTACTTCTTCATCTTGGCTTGCAGCGTGTTGCGCGCGATGCCCAGGAGCGCGCGCGGTCTCGCGGATGCGGCCGCCGGCAGCGTTCGAGGCCTCCGCGAGAGCTGGCGGTCGAGCGCGTCCAGGCGTTCCTCGTAGGAGCCCTCGGCGAGCCGGCGCCGGCGGCGGCTTGGTGCATTCGGCGCGCTGCGGCGCCGGCGCCGCGGCGTCGCCCGGAGGCTGATCCAGCCGAAGTCGGCGAGGGTCAGGCTATCGCCGCGCGAGAGCACGAGGGCGCGGTGGATCGCCGCCTCGAGCTCGCGCACGTTGCCCGGCCAGCGGTAGCGCAGGAAGAGGTCGAGCACCGCCGGCTCGAGCTCCTTCGGCGGCTGGCCGAGGTCGCGGCTGATCTTCGGCCAGGAAGTGCTGCGACCAGGTAGGGGATGTCCTCGCGGCGCTCGCGCAGCGGCGGCAGCACGATCGGGATGATGTTCAGGCGGTAGTAGAGGTCCTCGCGGAACTCGTCGCGGGTGATCGCCTCTTCGAGATTGAGGTTGGTGGCGGCGATGACGCGCACGTCGGCCTGCGAGCGTCGGGTGCCGCCGACGCGCTCGAACTCCTTCTCCTCGACCACCCGCAGCAGCTTGGCCTGCACCGAGCAGCGAGACCTTGCCGATCTCGTCGAGGAAGATGGTGCCGCCGTGGGCGAGCTCGAAGCGGCCCGGCTTCGGCCCGTCGGCGCCGGTGAAGGCGCCCTTCTCGTGGCCGAAGAGCTCGCTCTCGACCAGGGTCTCGGGCAGCGCCGCGCAGTTGAAGTGGATGAACGGCGCCGTCGCGCCGCGGCGAGACCGAGTGGAGCATGCGCGCCACGAGCCCCTTGCCCGTGCCGCTCTCGCCGCGGATCAGGACCGTCGAGGTCGCACTGCGCCACGCGTCTCGAGCATCTGCCTTGAGCTCGGACGATCGGCGCGGCTCTTGCCGATCAGCGCGCCGAGGTGGCGCGAGGAGAGGATCTCGCTGGCGCAGCTGACTCGTTCTCGGCCCGAGCTTCTGCCGCGCCGCCTCGATCTCGCCGTAGAGGCGCGCGTTCTCGATCGCGATCGCCGCCTGGTCGGCGAAGGCGAGCAGGAACTCGAGGTCCTTCTGCGCCGAAGAGGTGGCGCGAGCGCGCGGTGGTCGACGTAGATCGCGCCGGCCAGGCGCTCGCGGATGGCCAGCGGCACGCAGAGGATCGAGAGGATGTGCCTGGCGACGATCGACTCGGCGCCGGCGAAGCGGCTGATCGGTCAGCGCGTCGACCGCGATCACCGGCTCACGGCGTCTCGATCACCCGCCGCACCACGCTCTCCGAGAGCCGGCGTGCCCTCGTCGTCGGCGGTCTCTGCCCGAGGTTGCGCGCCGCCGCCACCTCGAGGTCGCCGGTGAGGTCGGTCGCGAAACACGATCATGCCGCGCTCGGCGCGCAGCCGCTCGAGCACGATGTCCATCGTGCGCGCCCAGCACCTCCTTGAGGTCGAGCGTGGAGTTGATGATCTTGACCGATCTCGTAGAGCCCCGGCAGGACGCGGCGGTCGCGCTCGGCGCGCTGGTGCTCGCGCAGCTGCTCGAGGGCGCCGCGCACGCGGCCCGCACTCGGTGGCGGCGCCCAGGCGCTCGAAAACGTCGACCGCGCGCTCGAGGCGCTCGACCGGGAGCCGGGATCCGCGCGTGCGCAGCCCCCACTCGTAGAGACCGCGGCGCGTACTCGTACGGCGTCTCCAGGATCTCGAACATGCTTGGCCGCATTGCCGAAGCGCTCGTCGATGTCCGACGTCGCCGCGCGGCGGCGGCGAAGCGCGCCGCGAGAGCCTCGGCGCGAGCTTGCTCGAAGCGGTCGCCCAGCCGCTCGGCCCAGGCCCGCGCCTCCTCGCCGTGACGGGCCGCCGCTTCGGCGTCGCCGCGCCGCAGGGCGAGGTCGGCCAAGGGCATGATGGAGGCGGGCGTAGGCCTCGCGGGTGTCGGCCGCCGTGGCCAGCTCCAGGGCGCGCTCGAGATGGCTCGACGGCGGCGTCATAGTGCTCGCGGTCACTTCTCCAGGAGTCCGAGCCTGGAGATGGCAGTGCGCCAGCAGGTCGTGGTCGTCGCCGCGCTCGGCAACGGCGAGGGCATCGCGCGCCAGCTCGCTCGCTTCCTGCGAGGCTGCCGCGCTAGCGGGCGAGCGAGGCCAGTTGGGCGAGCGCTTCGGCGCGATCGGCGTGATCGGGAGTGTCGGCGAGCAGCTTGAGCACCCGCTCGTAGTGGCGGCTGGGCGCGCGTCCAGTCGCCGAGGATCTCCTCGACCTCGCCCGAGGTTGAGCCGCGCCCGGGCCTCGGCCTCGCGGGCGCCCAGACGCCGCTTGTCGAGCTCCAGGCTGCGCTCGAGCGGCCGCGCGCGCGCCCTTCCAGTCGCCGCGGCGCGCAGCACAGGATGCCGAGGTTGTTCCAGCGCGGTCAGCTGGCCCCAGAGGTCGTGACGGCGTTCGCAGAAAGCCAGGTTGGCCAGGTAGAGGTCCTCGGCGGCGGCGTAGTCGCCGGTCTTCCACAGCACGTTGCCGAGATTGTTGCGCAGCCGCACCGCGAGCGCGTCGTCGCCCGCCGCCTCGGCGGCGCGCAGTCCCCGGCGCACGAGGCGGCCTGCCCGCCGCCAGTCGCCACGGGTGTAGAAAATCATCCCCAGGGTGTTGAGCAGCACCGCGCGCTTGCCCGGCAGGCCCAGCCGGCCGGCTTGACGCAGCGCCGCCCGCGCCGCGATGAAGGCCGCGTCGGAGTCGCCGCGATCCTTGAGCGCCCAGGCCTTCTGGGTCAGCAGCTCGATCTCGAGCGCCGTATCGGGCGCCTCGGCCAGGAGACGCAGCGCCTGCTCGAAGGCCTCCAGCGCGGCGTCGTGCTCGCCGAGGCGGGCGTGCAGGCGGCCGGCGCGCAGCATGAGGTCGGCGCGGCCGCGCTTGTCCTCCGCCCGGCGGTCGCGCTGGCCTTGCGCCGCGAGCTCGAGATAGAGACGCAAGGCGCGCGAGTAGCTGCCCGCCGAGCCCAGGCTGTCGGCCTGCGCGACGCGCGCCCGGCGCGACCCTTCGGCGTCGCCGAGCTCCGCGGCGACCTCGGCGGCGCGGCCGTAGAGCGTCGCCGCCTCGGCATAGCCGTGGGTCGCGGCCGCGTTCGCCGCGCCCTCGAGCAGATGAGGCAACGCGAGAGCGCGCTCGCCGGCGCGCCAGTAATGGTCTGCGGCGCGAGCCGCGCAAATCGCCTCGCCGTGGCGGCTGCGCTCCGCGAGCCGTTCGGCGAGCCGGAAGTGCAGCGACTGCCGGCGGCCGGCGTCGAGGCCGGACTCGATCGCATCGCCGAGGCCGCGCCGCGCCAGGGCGTAGCGTGCGCCCGACGCCTCGGTCAGCCGCTCCGCGAAGCCGTGTGCCACCAGCACTCCGGCGCCCTCGTAGACCGAGTCCTCGGATGACTCGAGCAGCGCCGCCAGCGTCGCCAGGTCCACCGGCTCGCCGGCGACCGCCAGCGCCTCGAGCACCCCGCGCCCGGTTGCCGGCAGCTGGTGCAGGCGTTGCGCCATCAGATCGTCGAGCTCGGAAGGCGCCGAAGCCAGCCGCTGCAGCGCCGGCAGCGACGGTTTCCAGTCCCCGTCGCGGTAACGCAGCACACGCTCGGCGACCAGGTGCCGCAGCCACTCCGCCACCCGGCCGGGTGAGCCGCAGCTCTTCTCGTGCACCCAGTCGTAGATCGCCTCCGGCAGCCTCTCGGTGCCGAGCGACGCGTCGACCAGCGCCGCGGTGTCGCGCGGCGTGAGCGGCTCGAGCGTGATGCGCCGCACTTCCGGAGCGCCGAGCAGCGGGCTGTCCCGCACCGTCGCGGCGTCCGCCTCGGCCGGACGGCCGGTGACCACCAGCAGCAAGCGCGAGCTGCGTGCCTCGGCCATGAGGTAAGCCAGCAGCTCGTGCGTCTCACGTGCCGCGAGGTGAAAGTCTTCGATCGCCAGCACCAGACCCGGCGAGGAGCGCGCCCGCTGGGCCACCGCCGCGGCCAGGCTTTGATACAGGCGATAGCGCTCGGTCTGCTCGCCGGTCACCGGTGCGCCGGTCATCGCCGACTCGACGTCGACGCCCACCCGGCGCAGGGCCTCGAGCACCGGCCGCAGCGGCTCGCCGCCGCTGCGCGCCTGCCCGACTCCGATCGCGGCGCCCTCGATCGCGGCGAGCAGGCGGAACTCGCGCACCAAGCGCGACTTGCCCATGCCCTCGGCGCCCTCGATCACCGCCACCCTGCCCTCGCCGCGCAGCGACTCGGCGAGGGCCTGGCGGAGCGCGTCGAGCGCCGGCTCCCTCCCCACCATGCGCGACGCGAGCAGCGTGCCCTCGGAGCTGTCGGCCTCGCTCTTCGCTTCGCGTCCGGCGGCGCGCCGCAGCTCGGCCGCCAGCTTGCCCGCAGAAGGAAAGCGGCGGCGCGGATCGCGGTCGAGTAGGCGGCGCAGGATGGCGGCGAGCTCGACCGGCATGTCGGGCCGCGCCGCGAGCGGATCGGGCACCGGCGCCTCGAGATGGAATCGAATCGCCGCCAAATCGTCGCCCGCCGAGGGCAGCACGCCGGTGGCGAGGTGAAAGAGGGTCAGGCCGAGCGAATACAGATCGGCGCGGTGGTCGTAGACGTCTTGCAGCAGGATCTCGGGCGCGGCATAGGCCAGCGTGCCGCGGATGCGCCGATCGAGCGGACCACGCACGCTCTGCGAAAGACCGAAGTCGAGGATCTTGATCTGCGGCCCAGCCGGGCCTTCGACCAGCCCGAGGTTCTCCGGCTTGAGGTCGAGATGCAGCACACCGTGGCGGTGGATGTGAGCCAGCCCGGAGGCGGTTTGAATCGCCAGGTCCCAGAACAGCGGCCAGCCGCCCCGCTCCAGCGCCGCGCGCAGATCGCCGCCCTCGACCAGCTCCATGGTGAGGAAGGGAAAGTCTCCCGGCAGGACGCCGAAGTCGTAGACCTCCACCACATTGGGATGGCGCACTTCGGAGAGCAGGCGCACTTCGTGGCGCAATTGGGCGAGATCCTCCGCGTTGCCCTGATGCAGCGCCACCTTGAGCGCCGTGGCCCGGTGCGCCTGGGTGCCGACGCGAATGCGATAGACCGCGGCCCGCGGCGTGCGCGCCATCTCGCCCTCGACGAGCACGTCGCCGAGCGTGCGCTCGAGATAGGTGAGATCGGGACCGCCGTTGCGCAGCCTCGTCGCGGAACCGACGTCTTGCGTCATGGCGGCGTGGTGGGGGTCGAGTTACGGCGCGATCGCCGCGGCCAGCGTGGAGCTGCGTCCAAGGCGGCGCGCGACCGTCGCGCGCAGCGTCTCCAAACCCTCGCCGGTGCGCGCCGAAACCCAGAGCTCGGGACCGCCGCGCGCCGGTCGCTCGTCCAGGCGGTCGATCTTGTTGTAGACCACCACGACGCGGTCCGGATCGACGCCCAGGTCGCCGAGCACTTCCTGCGCGACGTCGCGTTGCTCCTCCCATCGCGGGTGACTGCGATCGACCACGTGCAGCACGAGGTCGGCGAAGGTGACCTCTTCCAGCGTGCTCTTGAAGGAGGCCACCAGGTGATGCGGCAGCTTGCGAATGAAACCAACGGTGTCGGCGAACACCGCCACCTGGCCGTTGCCCAGCGAGCCGCGCCTCAGTTTGGAGTCGAGGGTCGCGAAGAGACGGTTCTCGGCCAGCGCGCCGGCGTTGGTGAGCGCGTTGAAGAGCGTCGACTTGCCGGCGTTGGTGTAGCCGGCGAGGGCCACCGTCGCGGTGCCCTCGCGGCCACGGCGCTGTACTTCGCGGGTGCGCTCGATCTTCTCGAGCTCGCGCTCGAGTCGCTGAATGCGCCGGCGCAGCACGCGGCGGTCGGCCTCGAGCTGAGTCTCGCCTTCACCGCCGCGGGCGCCGGTAGAACCCTCTTGGCGCGAAAGGTGGCGCCACAAGCGGGTGAGACGCGGCAAGGTGTAGCGCATCTGAGCCAGCTCGACTTGCGTGCGCGCCTCGCGGCTGCGGGCGCGCTGGACGAAGATCTCGAGGATGAGCGCGCTGCGATCCATCACCTGAACCGCCAACGCGTTCTCGAGATTCTTCACCTGCGAGGGCGAGAGATCGTCGTCGAAGAGAACCAGATCGGCCCCCAGCTCGCGCGCTGTCTGGGCGATCTCCTCGGCCTTGCCGCGGCCGATGAACGTCGCGGGCTCGGGCGCGGGACGGCGCTGGATGGCCTGGCCGACAACGCGGGTGCCGGCCGAGCGCGCCAGCTCCTCGAGCTCGGAGAGATGCTCCTCGACTTGAAAGCCGGGCTGAGGGCCCAGCACCACTCCGACGAGAAACGCGCGGCGGCTATCGGGGGTGGTGGAGTGTGCGACCGAATGCAAGGGACGTTGCCTGATCGAGTATTCTAGGTGGACTGCGCTTCAGGGTCAATCGATGACCCCTGGCCACGAAATGGACCCGGCACTCTCCCCGAGCAAGAAACTGCCGGCCATCGCGCTCGCCGCGCTGGTGGTCTGCGGCGCTGCCGCTCTCTTCTGGCCGTCGGGCGCCGAGCAGAACGATTCGGCGGGATACCTCGTCGACGTCAACGGCCGTCCGGCTCCGCTGGGCGATCGGCTCGAGCCCGTCACTCTCGTCCATTTCTGGGCGACCTGGTGCCCGCCGTGCCTGACCGAGATCCCGGCCATCCTGCGCCTGCGCGATGAGCTCGCGCGGCCGGGGACTTTCGCAGTCGTGCTGGTGGCAGTGAGTGATTCACCCGAGAAGGTGAAACCGTTCCTCGGCGAGGCTTCCGACGAAGCTCTTTTCGATCCGCGCTGGGAAGTGGCGCGCCGTTATGGGACGCAACTGCTCCCCGAAACCTACGTGCTGGTGGACGGCAAGGTGGCCGACAAGTTCGTCGGCGCGACGGACTGGGATGACCGCGCAATTCGCCAGCGCATCGAGGCTCGCCTGCCTGCCGCGCGGTTGGCGGGCTCCAGCCGCTGACTAGAAGCGCACCGCCAGGCCAGCCTGGGCCATGGCGAAGAGGCTCGCGTCGTCGAATAACACGTAGTGGCCGGAGATCTCGACGCGCATCGCGATGTGGCGGGTGATGGTGAAATCGCCCAACAGGTAGAGCGCGCCACCGAGCGCGGTCTCCGACTCGTCGGTTCCATCGGCGAGCCCACCCTCGAGCTGATAACCGCCCAGACCGAGGTAGATACCGGAGTCGTAGTAACCCTCGTTGAACATGTAGTGGCCGCCGACTTGGAGGTACGTGAGCTCGGCGTCGTGCAACCGTCCGAACTCTTCCTCGCCCGACAGATCCATCTGGCCGACGCGGAAGTCGATGCCGGTTTGCGGCTCGGTCACCAGCGTGAACCCGAGCTGGAACACCTCGTTGCCGAAACCGTCGCCAGGCTCGACGTCCTGCGATCCTCCGACGCCGCCGAGCACGGTGAACACCATCGAGTGGGGGTCCAGTACCTGCGCCGGAGCCGCCGGCGCCGCGCACAACCAAGCCAGCGGCAGGATCCAACGACCATGTCGTAGTGCGCGACTCAAGAGCCCTCCTCGGGATCGCAATCGATCAATCACCCGCCGGGTCCGGCACGGGGCGCTCAGTATACCCGCCCCGTTTTCGTCTCTAGAGACGATGCGCCTGAACTTCCTTCATACGGCAGCGCGCCGACCGGTGTCACAGGAGCGCGAGCGCAGGGGGTGGCTCGACTTGCTCTTTCCGATCTGCTGCCTGGGATGCGGCAACCCGACGACCGCACCCAGGCTGGGACTGTGTCCGCCCTGCTCGCGCCGGCTGCGCGTGGCTGCCCAACCAGCCTGTCGCGGCGTGTCGCGCTCTTACCAGCGCCTCGTCGCCGGCTGGCTCTACGAACCGCCCTGCGATGGCGTCATCAAGGCGCTCAAGTTCCGCGGGCTCGAGTATCTGGGCGCCGAGCTCGGACACGCCCTCGCTGCGCGCTTCACCGAGCTGAACCGCGAGCACGACGCGGTCGTGGCGGTGCCGCTCCATTGGCGCCGTCGGTGGTGGCGCGGCTACAACCAGGCCGAGCTCATCGCGCGGGCAGTTGCCGCGGACCTCGAGCTGCCGCTGCTACCCGCGCTACGGCGCCGCCGCGCCACGCGGCGTCAGACGTCGCTCGCTCGAGACGCGCGCTTGGCGGCCCTCCGGGGGGCCTTCGGACCCTCGCGCCGGGGACCCGGGGCGGGCGGCTTGCGAGTTCTCCTGGTCGACGACGTCTTCACCACCGGCGCCACCCTGGCGGCGGCCGCGGAGGCCCTGATCCAGGGCGGCGCGAGCGCCGTGACCGGGGTCGTGGCGGCACGGGTCGAGGCCCGGGGCGAAGGTGTTTGACACCCCTGCTAGCGGGTCCTATACTCGGCCACGTAGGGGAATCCGCGATGCCACGAACTCGCGCAGTCGTGCTGGCATTGGCCTCCTTGATCATGGTGGCCGCGGCGAGCGTGCGCGCGGATACGATCAACGGCGAGCTCGCCGGACGGGTCACCGGCAAGAGCGAGCGCCTGGGCCCGGCCCGGGTGTACGCCTATCTCGTTTCGGATACCTCACTGCGGCGCGTCACCACCGACGAGGATGGGCGCTTCCGTTTCGAGTCGCTGCCCGCCGGCGTCTACAAGATCATCGCCCACAAGGTCGGCTTCCTGCCGGTCATCGTGATGCTGACGCGCGCTTCTGCCGAGGCGCATCAGTTCCTCGAGATGCAGTTGCGCGCCACCACCGCCGACGGCGCTGGTGGTGCTGCCGACTTCTGGGCGCTGCGCGAACAGGTGCCGCCGGACGTGCTGCGCGAGATCGAAACGCCGGCAGTCGTGGCGCTGACCACGATCGAGTCGCCGCAACCCCGCCAGGCCGGTTTCTACACCGAGATGACGGCGATGACCGGCGTCGACACGATGGCGGAATCGGGCGAGACCATGATGACCAGCGGCCAGCTCGGTCTGCGCGGCAAGGTGGGTGACTTGCGAGTCGGCCTGAGCGGCGACTTCCTGCAGATGGACGGCACACCCATGGGCTCGAGCTACATGCGCGACGAGCTCACCGAGGGCCAGACGGCCAGCCTCCAGCTGCGGGTCGAGAGCGAGAACGAGGGGATGTTCAACGTCAGCTCGTTCAACAACCGCATGGCGGCGGTGAGTACCGGCAGGCCGATCGAGATGGAGCACTATCGCGTCAGCTGGTCGCGGCCGATCGGTCTCTCCGGGCGCTCGACGTTCCTGGCCCAGTACACCGACGAGAGCAATTTCTATCGCTGGGGCTACTTCAACACCATGGCGCTGCCCGACGCCTCGCGCACCTTGCGCGTCGAAGGCACCTACGGGACGTCCTGGGACGAGCGCACCAACTTCGAAACCGGCGTGCGCTACCGCCAGCGCGAGACCGAGTACGTGCGCCCCGGCGCGCTCGCCCCCGGCATGCTGCTCGGCACGCCGCCCTCGGAGACGATCGGCGTCTTCGGCAACGGCTCCTACGAAACGAATCCGTCCTTCGTCGTCGAGTACGGGCTCTACACTTCGCTCTCCGACGGCGCGGTCTCGCTGACTCCGAGCGGCGGCTTCGTTCTCGAGCTGGGTCCGATGTGGCAAGCAGCGACCCGCTTCAGTCATCGCATCGACGCCCGCGAGGTGGCCGGCCAGGTCGACTTCTTGCCGACCTACTTCGCCGAAACGGAAACCATCGAGCCGGCCGAGGAGTACCGCTACAGCCTGGTGCTCACGCGTCCCTTCGGCGACGGCGGCTCCTTCTCGGTGTCGGCGCTCGACCGCCAATTCGCCGAGTCGCTGAGGCTCTACTTCAGCAAGAAGTTCATCGATCACTACGAGAACCTGTTCCTGGTTCCCGGCGACCGCTTGCCCGAGCTCCAGGTCTCGGTCGCCAAGCAGATCGGCCGCTCCTTCCAAACTCGCGTCGACACGAATCTGGCGCAGGGCGGTGGCGGTGTGGTGGTAGCGGGCGGTGGACGCCGGTTCGAGAACGAAGTCAGTTACCTGGTGACCTCGGTCGACACCCAGTACACGCCGACGTCGACCGGTCTCTTCCTCTCCTTCCAGCGGCTTTCGCAGACCCTGACGCCGTTCAGTGCCCAGCGCGAGCCGCGCGTCATGGATCTGGAGTCGCTCGAGCTCATGCTGACCCAGGATCTCGGCGCGCTGCTGGATCTGGCGGCGGACTGGGCTCTCCAAGTCAGCATGGAAGTCTCCCGCGGGCTGTTGCCGAACGAAGAAATCGCCCGCGACGAGCTGCGCCGCCGACTGCTCGGCGGTGTGGCCGTCCGGTTCTAGCTCCCCCGTCACGTCCCGCCACTTCGCGGCCTCTCCCACAGGCCCGGCGGCTTGAATCCAAAGCCGCCAAACGGACTCAAAGCGTTGAAGTCGTCACGCCAAAAACACAGTAGAATCGGCACTTAGCTGTGGTTCAAAATTCTGTGTGATGGCACAGAACGTGCGAAGCCGAGGTCCGGGTTGAACTGCGTCCAATGACCGAACCACGCCGACGACCGACACTGCGCTTCGCGCTCGCCCTGGTGGCGACCGCCGTGGTCGTTTTCCTTGGCGCCCTGAGCTTTCAGCGGCGCGTCGACGCCTTTCAGCCGCTGGGTTTCGCCGTAGCTCCGACCGCCGCCGGCACGCTCGGCGTCAGCGCGGTCAGCGCCCCGGGCGTGGGCGTCTCGGTGGGAGATCAGGTGTTGCTCGCAGGCGGCGGTGAAGTTCGCGACGAGAACGGCCTGCGTTCCCGCCTGCGGCAGGCACCTTCGACCACCATCGTGGTGGCACGCGGCGAGCGGCTGGAAACCGTGCGGTACCTGCGGCCGGGTTTGGAGATCGATTGGCGGTACCTGCTTCTCTCACTCACCGCCGGGGTCTACCTCCTGATCGGTCTCTACACTTTGTTGCGGGACCCGCAACGGTCGGCATTCCTGTTCACGCTTTGGTGCCTGGCCTCGGCGGCCGTCTACCTGCTGAGTCCGCTCGGGATGAGCGACGTCGCCGGGCGCGCGATCTATGCCGTCGAAGAGCTGGCGCGGCTTTTCCTGCCGCCGCTGACGCTGCACCTCTTCCTCATCTTCCCGCCGGGTTTGGCGGCGCCCCGTTGGGCGCGCCGCGCCACGCCTTTCCTCTACCTCCCGGCCGCCATCTTCACTCTGCTGCAAGCCGACCTCGCGCTCACCGGCGGGCGGTTGATTTTCGGGCGGCCGACCGCCGCCTCGCTGGGCCTGCTCGACCGCCTCGAGCTCGGGCACCTGGCGGTCTACGCGCTGGCGGCGATCGGGCTGTTGGGGTGGCGGCTGGTGCGGCATCCGGAATGGGAGGAGCGTCGCCAGTTGCAGTGGATCGCGATCGGGCTTGCCGCTGGCTACCTGCCCTTCGCTCTCCTCTATCTCGCGCCGCAGATTGCCGGCTGGTCAGTGCCCGCCGGACTTGCGACCGCAGGTGTGCTGCCGCTCACCTTGGTGCCGCTCACCTTCGCCTACTCGATCCTGCGCTACAAGCTCTGGGATATCGGCGTCATCGTGCGCGACGCGGCGGCCTACACGGTGACTCTGCTGCTGGGCATCGCCGGCTTCTCGCTGGTCAACCTGGGCATCAGCCGTGGAGTGCCGGAGGAGCTGGCGCTGGCCCGCAACCTGTTCTCGTTCGCCGCCGGCCTCGGCATCGCAACCCTGATGGTGCCGACCCGGCGTGGCATCGCCGCCTCGCTCGAGCGGCTGCAGTACGGCGGCGGTTTCGCCCGCCGCCGCGCGCTCGCCGACGCCGGACGGGACCTGCTGCACGAGCGCGATCTCGACGCCCTTTGCGCCGGCTCCTGCGCCACCTCGAGACCGGGCTCGACCTCGAGCGCGCCAATCTCTACCTGGCGCAGACCGGCGCCCTGGTCCCGGTGCGGCCGATGAGCGGACTGCCGGCACATCTGCCCTTCGACACCTTCGGGGCTCAGTTCTGGGAGCGCGAAGTCGAGAGCCTCTCGGGAGTCGCGCTGCCGCACGCACAAGTGCCCCCGGTTCAGCGGCTGTTTCTCGCCGGCTATCGCTACGCCTTTCCGCTCCAGGTGCGCGCCAGCCGCATCGGCTTGGTGCTGGCGAGCTTCAAGCGCGGCCACGCGCCGCTGACCAGCGAGGACCTGGATCTGGTGCGCAACCTGCTCAACCAGGCGGCGCTGGCGATCGAGAATGCCCAGCTGGTCGATCAGCTGCACCGCCAGTCTCGCCGACGTCACTCGTCTCGAGCAGCACACCCAGGGCATCCTCGAGTCCTCGCCGGCCGGCATCGCTGTGCTCGACGGCGAGGAGCGCGTGGTGTCGGCGAATCTCGCCTTCGCCGCGCTGGTGTCACGCAGCCGGCCCGAAATCCTCGGGCGGCCGCTCGCCGAGCTCCTGCCGATGATGCCGCTGCCCGAGATGGGCGCCGGCCTGGTCGAGGTCTCGTTCTGCGACGCCCAGGGCGTCGAGAAGCACTATCAGCTTTCGGTGGCTGGGCTCGACCGGCAGATCGAGGGCGGCGGCGAGCGCGTTCTCGTGGTGCAGGACGTCTCCGAGCGCGTGGCCATGGAAGCGGCGCTGCGCGAGAAGGACCGGCTGGCCGCCCTCGGCATGCTCGCCGCGGGCGTGGCGCACGAGGTCAACACGCCGATCACCGGCATCTCGAGCTATGCCCAGATGCTGCTCGCCGACACGCCGGAGAACGATCCGCGCTACGAGCTGCTGCGAAAGGTCGAGCGGCAGACTTTCCGCGCCGCCCGCATCGTCAACAGCCTGCTCGAGTTCGCGCGTGACCGCCAAGGCGAGGCGCAGGAGCTCGACCTCGGCGAGCTGCTCGCAGAGAGCGCGGACCTGCTGCGCGAGCGGTTCGCCAAGCGCCAAGTGCGCCTGCGATTTCGAGCGCCCGGCCGTCCGCCACATGGTGCAGGGCAACGACGGCGAGCTGCAGCAGGTGTTCACCAACCTGATGCTCAACGCCATGGATGCGATGAGCGGCGAGGGCGACATTACCCTCGCGCTCTGCGCCGACGCCGGCCGGGTGCGCGCCACGGTGCGCGACAACGGCCCGGGCATCCCCGAGACGGCGCTCGAGAAGATCTTCCAGCCCTTCTACACGCACCAAAGTCGGCCAGGGCGGCACCGGCTTGGGTCTCGCCATCAGCCTGTCGATCATCGAGCGGCACGGCGGCGACTCTGCGGGCCGACAATCGACCCCTCCGGGGGAGCCGAGTTCACCGTCGAGCTGCCGGAGCTGCACAAGACCTAGCGCATGAACATCCTGATCGTCGACGACGAGGAGGTCCTCCAGGACGTCCTCACTTCGCTGCTTCGCCGCGAGGGCCATCACCCGTTCAACGCCCGCAGCGGCGAGGAGGCGATTGAGATCCTCGAACGCGAGGAGATCGACCTGGTGCTGCTCGATCTCATGCTGCCCGGCATGAGCGGCAGGAGGTGCTGCGCGAGATCCGCCGCCGCGATGCCGAGCAGGTGGTGGTGGTGATCACCGCCTTCTCGTCGATCGAGGGCGCCATCGAGGCGATGCGCGAGGGCGCCTTCCACTACATCCCCAAGCCGTTCAAGAACGAAGAGGTGCTGCTCACCGTCCGCAAGGGCCTCGAACAGCGGCGCCTGCAGAGCGAGAACCGCGAGCTCCGCGCCGAGCTGTCGAAGCGCTACGGCTTCGACAACATCATCGGCAAGTCGAAGCCGATGCAGCAGGTCTTCGAGCTCATCCGGCTGGCGGCGCCGGCGCAGCGCAACATCCTCATCCTGGGCGAGAGCGGCACCGGCAAGGAGCTGGTGGCCAAGGCCATCCACCATCACTCGCGGCGCGCCCAGGGTCCGTTCGTCACCGTCAACTCGGGCTCCATGCCGCCCGATCTGCTGGAGACCAACCTCTTCGGCCACGTCAAGGGCGCCTTCACCGGCGCGATCTCGCACAAGAAGGGCCTCTTCGAGCTCGCCGACAACGGCTCGATCTTCTTCGACGAGATCGGCAACATCCCGGCCGACACCCAGTCGAAGCTGCTGCGCGTCATCCAGGAGACGCGAGTTCATGCGGCTGGGCGGCGTCGAGACCATCCGCGTCGACGTGCGCATCATCGCCGCCACCAACGCCGACCTCGAAGGACTGGTGGCCGACGGCCGCTTTCGCGAGGACCTCTACTACCGGCTGAACGTCATCACCATCGCGTTGCCGCCGCTGCGCAAGCGCACCGAGGACATTCCGCTGCTCGCCCGCCACTTCCTGCACGAGTACGCGCAGGAGAACGAGAAAGCGCTGCGCGAGATCTCCGCCCGGGCCATGGAGACTCTGATGGACTACCACTGGCCGGGCAACGTGCGCGAGCTCGAGAACGCCATCGAGCGCGCCGTGGTGCTCTCGACCGGCGAGGTGCTCGACGTCGACCTGTTGCCCGCCTCGGTGCGCCAGCCGGGCTCGGTCAGCGCGCCACCCACCGCGGCGCCCGCCAACGGAATCCCGTTCAAGGACGCGGTCGGCGCCTACGAGCGTCAGCTCATCATCAAGGCGCTCAAGGCTGCCGGTGGCGTGCAGAAGAGAGCCGCCGAGCTCCTGCAGGTCAAGCCGACGACCCTGCACGAGATGATGAAGCGCCTCAACATCTCAGCCGAGAGCCTCGCCAACTGAGGACGGCCCAAGTCATTCTCTCTAAACAGGATCCAGCCTTCCACGATTTCTGGCATCTCCGACCGCCCCTGGGGCCCGAGTAGGGGAATTTGGCAGGGGTGCACGTGGTTTGCTAGAATCGCCATTCCGGCGCGCCTCCAGCGCTCCGGGCTCCGATAAAGGATCGATGCCGTGAAAGCTAATGTCCATCCCGAGCTCCACCTGGTGACCGCGTCCTGTGCCTGCGGCAACACCTTCGAGGTCCACTCGACAAAGAAGGAACTGCGCCTCGAGATCTGCAGCAATTGCCACCCCTACTTCACCGGCAAGCAGAAGCTGCTCGACACGGCGGGCCGCATCGAGCGCTTCCAGAAGCGCTACGCCAACCGCGCTTAGCCCCGGTCCACGGAGACTTCGTCGAGCCGTCCCGCGAGCGCGGGGCGGCTCGTTCGTCTTCAACGGGTAACCAGGGGATCGCCGCCATGCTCGACCGACTGCTGCAGATCGAACACAAACACGAGCAGCTCCAGGCTCGCCTCGCCGATCCTGCGGTGCTCGGCGATCCCAAGGCCTATCGCGAGGCTTCGAAGCAACTCAAGGACCTCGATCCACTCGCCCGGCTGGCGCGACAACGGCGCGAGCTCGGCGAGCAGCGCGCCCAGGCCGACGAGCTGGTGCGCACCCTCGATCGCGCCGACGAGCTGTGGACGATGGCGCAGGAAGAGCGCGACGGACTCGACGCCCGGCTGGCGACGCTCGACGAGGAGATCAAGCGCGAGCTGACACCCAAGGATCCCAACGACGAGCGCAACGTGGTGCTGGAGATCCGCGCCGGCACCGGCGGCGACGAGGCGACGCTGTTCGCCTCGGAGCTGCTGCGCATGTACAGTCGCTACGCCGAGAAAAAGGGCTGGCGCGTCGAGCTCATCGACCTCTCGGAATCGCCTGCCGGCGGGATGAAGGAAGTGTCGGCCATCGTCGAGGGCCGCGGCGCGTGGAGCAAGCTGAAGTTCGAGGGCGGCGTGCATCGGGTGCAACGTGTGCCGCAGACCGAGGCGTCGGGACGCATCCACACCTCCGCGGTGACCGTCGCGGTGCTGCCCGAGGCCGAAGACGTCGAGGTCGAGCTCAACGAAAAGGAAGTGCGGGTCGATCGCTTCTGCGCCTCGGGCCCGGGCGGCCAGGGCGTCAACACGACCTACTCCGCGGTGCGCCTCACCCACTTGCCGACCGGCATCGTCGTGCAGTGCCAGGACGAGCGCAGTCAGATCAAGAACAAGGCGAAGGCGCTGCGGGTGCTGCGCGCGCGGCTCTACGAGATCGAGCGCGAGAAGGCCGAGGCGGCGATGAGCGCCGAGCGCAAGAAAATGGTGGGCTCCGGCGACCGCTCGGAGAAGATCCGCACCTACAACTTCCCGCAGAATCGGGTCACCGATCATCGCATCGGCCTCACCGTGCACCAGCTGCCGAGCGTGCTCGAGGGCGAGCTCGATTCTCTGGTCGAGCCGCTCGCCACCCACTTCGCCGCCGCGCAGCTGGAGGAGAACGCGGCGGCGGAAGCTCGCGCCTGACACCCGCCGCATCGCGTGGCCCCCATACGACTGTGGGGGCACAGCCCCCAATACTGCTGGGGGCACAGCGAGGGGTCTGAGCCCTCTCTGCTACCATCCAATTCGCAGTACCGGCTTCGCCCGCCGCAGCTCGCGCCGGGCGTCATGAGGTGCGCGCTTGGCTTTCGCAGCGCCGGGGAATGTGGGTGACCGCCAACCGGTCGCCTGTCTGCGTTTCTGGGGTGACCCGGCGGCGCTGCCCCCTCGGCTGCCCAGCGAATTCGAGAAGCTTCCCGGAGTCCACCTCCACTCTCCCGGTCTCGTTACCGTCGCCACCACCGCCGGCGACGCCGCGGTCTTCGACGGCGCGCTGTGCATCGCCCGCGCCTTGTTGCGCAAGGCCCAGCCCAAGACGCGCTTCGCCCTGCGCGCGCTGGTCTTCCCCAGTGAGCTGGAGGTAGCCGAGGACGGTTGGCGGCTGATCGGCGACCGTCTGACCGAGGACCTGGAGCGCAGCGCACCGGTGCTTCCGGCAGGGTCGGTGCTGGTCACTTCGTTCGCCGCTCACGGCCTCGAGCGCGGTCAACGGCCGCTGCCGCGCGGCGAGTACTCGGGCCCGTCCGGAAGGCGGGTGCCGCTGGCGCGCGTCTCGCTCGACCGCGCCCGGCGGGGACCGCAGGTACGCAACCCAGAGATCTTCGGACGGGTCACGCGCTACGTAGCTCGCCCGGCCCTCGAAGAGGCGATGGACGCGGCCTGGGGTGCGCCGGCCATGCGCGTGGTCGGCGGCTTGGGTGAGGGCAAGACACGGCTGGTGGCCGAAACTCTGCGCCGACGCGGCGAGTCCGCCATCTGGCTGGACCTCGGCGCGAGCCGCACGATGTTGCGCTCCGATCTCGTCGGGCAACTGCTCGCCCAGGCGCGGCTGCTCGTCGGGCCGGCGGCGAGCCGCTCCTGGGCGGAAGACCAGCACGAGTGGCGAGAGCTCCTGGCCCGGCGCGGCGACGCGCGAGCGTTCGCCGAGCGACTGGCCCTGGCGACCTGGAAGTGGCTGCGGCGAGTCGAGCGTCCGTTCCGCGTGATCGTCGACGGCATGGACGGCGCCAGCGAGCGCGAGCGCGAGTTGCTCCGCTACCTGCGCGATCTTCCACAGCTCGGCCGTTCGCTGCGGCTCAACCTCGTCGGGCGTCCGGGAGCATGGGAGGCGGATTGGCCGGGGGCGACCGCGGTCGCCTTCGCGCCATTGCCGCCGGCGCAGGCCTCGCAGCTCGCAACGCAGCTTTCCACGGGCATCGCCCTGCCGGCCGAGATCGGCCAGAGACTGGCCGAGGCCGCAGCAGGCAATCCTTTCGCCTTCGAGGAGGGCCTGCTGCACCTGATACACCGCGGTGACTTGCGCCGGGTCTACGGCAACTTCTTCTACAACGGCGATCGCCAGGCCGGATTCGCGCCCACGGCTCGCCTGGTGCGGCAGGTGCGAGCCGAGGCGGAGCGCCTGGGTGCCGCGGCGCCTTTGCGCTTCTTGGCCGCCGCGCAGCAGGCGCTGCCGACCTCCGAGGCCGGCGACGTCGCAGCGGCGGCTCCGCAATGGGCCGACCTCGCCGCGCGCGCCGGCTGGCTCGCCGAAACCCCGACGGCCTGGGGACCCGGCGTCGCCTTGCGAGCGCCCTTCGTCGCCGCCAGTCTGCTCGCCGGTGCCACGGTCCGCTCGGTTTCGGACTGGCGCATCGAACTCGGCGAAAGGCTGGCGGCCCGGGGGGCACAGGGGGAGCGCGGTTGGGACCTCTACCGCCTCTTGGTCGGCTCGCCGCTCGCGCTGCCGGCGCTGCTCGCGGCGGCTCAACTGCGGCCCGGCGAACGCCCGCGCCCGGAACTGCTGACCGCATTCACCGAGGAGCTCGCCGCGCTGCGCCTGCGCGGCGGCACGGAACAGGAAGAGCTCGATCTGCTCTGGCATCTGCTGCCCATCGCCCACCGCCTCGAAGCTTTGAGCAGATTCCGGCCTGAGCTCGAGCGGGCGCTCGAGCTGGCCCGCGACCAGGGCGAGAAGGTCGTCGCGTTGAGCGCGCTGCGGGCCGAGATCGAGGAGCACACCGGCCGCTTCGACCGCGCCGGTGCCAGCTTGCGGCAGGCGCTCGAGACCGCGGTGGCCCGCGAGACGGACGACGACCGAAAGTCGCTGCTCTCCATCCGGCTCGGCCGCCTGCTGATGCGCGAGGAGCGCTTCGCCGAGTCGCGCCAGCTCTTCGAGCGCATCCTGCCGTTTCTCGAGCAGGGCGGCCGGGCGAATCTCGCCGCCAGCTGCCACTTCTACCTCGGCAACATCGCGCTCGCCGCCCACGATCTCGAGGCCGCCACCGCGCATCACCAGGCAGCGCTCGAAACCCGGCGCCGAAAGCGCGGCGACAAGGCGTTGACCGCTTCGCTGACCGCTCTCGGCGCGGTGTCGCTCGCGGCCGGCAATTACCCAGCCGCGCTCGCCCACCAGCGTGAGGCGCAGACGTTGCTCGACGACGGCGGCCGCCCTGGCGATCTGGCGTATGTGCTGCTCGGGCTGGGACGGGCGTTGACGCGGCTCGGTGACTTTTCCGCCGGCTCGTCGCACTTGCGACGCGCCGTCAGCTTGCGCGAGAGCGCCGGTGACCCGCACGGCGAGGCCATCGCTCGCCTTGCCTATGGCGACACCCTGCTGCAGATGGACCAGGTCTCCAACGCCCAACGCGAAGCGCGGCAAGCGCACTTCCTGCTCAGCATGACCGCCGAGAGCCGCCACCTCGGCGATGCGGAGCAGCTGCTCGGTCGTCTCACGCTGCGCCAGCATCAGCCCGGCGAGGGGCGCCGCCACTTGGCCGCCGCGTACCGCATTCATTCCGCGCGCGGTGATCGTCAGGCGGCGGCGTTCGATCTCGGCTGGCAACTCGAGCTCGACCTCGCCGAGCGCGACCGCGACGCCGCAGAGGAGTCGGCGCGAACGCTCGACGCCTACCTGGACGAGCATCGTTATCCCGAGCAGGGAGAGATCCTCGACCTTCACCTGTTCCATGCCCTGCAATGGCTGCGCGGCGGCGAGGACGGCGGCGAGGACTCGCTGCGCTACCTGCGGCGCGGTTATCGCAACCTGTTGCGCAAGACCGCCTATCTCGAGCCCGGGGCGCGGCACGGCTTCCTCTTCCAGGTGCCGCAGAATCGTGAGCTGCTGGCCGCCGCAACCCGCCTCGGCGTGTCCTTGCCGCCGCCCGATTGAGGCCACGCTGAATCGGCTATTCTCTCGGCCGTGACCGCGACCGTGCACGAGCTCCTCCGGCGGGGCCGCGGCAAGCTGCGCGCCGCGCCCTTCGCGCCTCCGCCGCGCGAGGCGCGCCTGCTGCTCGGCCACGCGCTCGGGCTCGATGAAGCGCAGGTGCTGGCGCGCGACGCCGACCCGGTGCCGGCGCCCGTCGAGCGCCGCTTCGACGAGCTGCTCGAGCGCCGGCTGCGTGGCGAACCGGTCGCCTACCTGCTCGGCGAGCGCGAGTTCTGGGGCCGCTCGTTCGTGGTCGACCGGCGGGTGCTCATCCCGCGGCCGGAGACCGAGCATCTGATCGAAATCGCCATCGCCCTGCCACTGCCACCGGCGCCGCGCATTCTCGATCTCGGAACCGGCTCCGGCTGCATCGCGGTCACCCTGGCGCTCGAGCTCGCCGGCTCGCGGGTCACCGCGGTCGATGTCTCGCCGGCGGCCCTCGCGGTTGCCGCGCACAACGCCCGCCGCCTCGGGGCGCGCGTGCGGTTCGCCGGCGCGGACCTGACGGAGGCGCTGCGCCTCGAAGACTTCGACCTCGTGGTTTCCAATCCGCCCTACATCGATCCCGACGACCGGCCGCGGCTGTCGCTCGAGGTCACGGGATTCGAGCCCGCGCTGGCGCTCTTCGCCGAGGGCGGCGACGCGGTGGTGGAGCGGATTCTGGAGGCCGCGGCCCGACTGCGGCCCGGTGCCTTCGTGACGCTCGAGATCGGTGACGCGCAGGTCGATCGCGTGGCGGCGCTCGCCGCCACCTCGCCCCTCGAACTGCTCGAGGCGCGGCGCGATCTGGCGGGAATTCCGCGCTCCCTGCTCTTGCGCCGCCGCCATGGATAAGTTCGCGGTGCGCGGGCCGTGCCGGCTCGCCGGGCGCGTGCGGGCGAGCGGCGCGAAGAACGCCGCGCTGCCGGCGCTCGCCGCCAGCTTGTTGGCCGACGAGCCGCTCCGCCTCCGCCGCACGCCGCGGGTGCGGGATCTCGCCACCATGCGGCGGCTGCTCGCCCACCTCGGTGTCGGCAGCCACGAGGAAGGCGAGGCGCTGGTGCTCACACCTGGCGGCGAAGCGAGCACGGATGACGCGCCTTATACCCTGGTAAAGACCATGCGCGCCTCGGTGCTGGTGCTCGGCCCGCTCTTGGCGCGCCGCGGCCGTGCCCGGGTCTCGCTGCCCGGGGGTTGCGCCATCGGCGTGCGCCCCATCGATCAGCATCTGCTCGGCCTCGAGGCGCTGGGCGCCGAGGTGCGGCTCGAGCATGGCTACGTCGAAGCCCGCGCCGCCCGTCTGGTCGGCAACCGATTCCGCTTCGCCATGCCCACCGTCACCGGAACCGAGAACCTCTTGATGGCTGCCGCGCTCGCACACGGCACGACCCGCCTCGAGAACTGCGCGCGAGAACCGGAAGTGGTGGACTTGTCGCGCTTGCTCGCGGCCATGGGAGCGCGCATCTCCGGCGCCGGCTCGGAGACGATCGAGATCGAGGGCGTCGAGCGTTCGGCGGGCGCCACCCACACCGTCATCTCGGACCGCATCGAGGGCGGAACGTATCTCATCGGCGCCGCGCTCACCGACGGCGACGTCGTGCTCGAGGACGCTTCGCGCGACGACCTCGGGCCGCTGCTCGCCGCGCTCGAGGGCGCCGGCGCCGTGGTGACCGCCGGCGAGCGACGCGATCCGCGTGCGCGGCGGCGGGCTGCGACCGCTCGACATCGCCACCGCCCCGCACCCCGGTTTCCCCACCGACCTGCAGGCGCAATGGATGGTGCTGATGACCCGCGCGCGCCGGCGTCTCGACGATCGCCGAAACCGTCTTCGAGAACCGCTTCCAGCACGCTCCCGAGCTGGTGCGCATGGGCGCCGACATCCGCGTCGAGGGGCGCAGCGCGCGGGTCTTCGGCCCCACGCCGCTGGCCG
Source organism: Thermoanaerobaculia bacterium (assembly GCA_963821905.1). Classification (GTDB taxonomy): domain Bacteria; phylum Acidobacteriota; class Thermoanaerobaculia; order Multivoradales; family JAGPDF01; genus CAWGFP01. The sequence goes on from CAWGFP010000011.1 coordinate 243,862, forward strand.
GTGCCGCCGTGATGGCCACCGATCTGCGCGCTTCGGCGTGTCTGGTGCTGGCCGGCGTGGCGGCGCGGGGCACGACCCTGGTCGACCGCATCTACCACCTCGACCGCGGCTACGAGGCGATGGAAGAAAAGCTGCGCTCGCTCGGCGCCGAGGTGGAGCGTCTGGCGGGCGAGGCCGCCGCGGTGGCGGCCGAGGAGAGCCGATGAAGGACTGCGTCTTCTGCCGCATCGCCGCGGGCGAGATCCCGGCCCGCATCGTCCATCAGGACGACGACCTGGTCGCTTTCCACGACCTCGCTCCGCAGGCTCCGACGCACGTGCTGATCGTGCCGCGCAAGCACCTCGCGACCCTGCTCGAGGCGGGTCCCGAGGATGTCCATCTGCTCGGAAAGCTCCAAGCCGCCGCGGTGGCGATCGCCCGCAGCCAGGGGCTCGATCGCGACGGCTTCCGCGTGGTAACAAACTGTCTGGAGGGCGCCGGCCAATCCGTCTTCCATCTTCATGTCCACCTGCTCGGAGGCCGACGGTTCAGCTGGCCACCGGGATGAGGCCGCGGCCGGCGAACTGCCCGACGCTCGCCGCCGCCCTCGCGCTGCTGGCATGCGCCGCCGCGCCCTCATCGGCCAAGGACGCGCGGCCCGCGATCGTCGCGCTTCAGCTCGCCGGCGACACCTCCGGCGCGCTCAACGAGCTGCACGCCGCCCTGCGCGCCGATCCCACCGCGGCGCGCGGCTACGGCCTGCTCTACTTGCGCGGCCATTTGCTCGAGCGACTGGGAAGAACGCGCGAAGCGGCCGACGCTTTCGCCGCCTCGCTGGCCGGCGAGCCCACCTTCGCTTCCTACGCCCGGCTGCGCCTGGCGCGGGTGCAAGACGGCCTCGGCCATCCCGAGGTCGCCGCCGGCCTTGCAGCCCAGCTCCTCGCCGCGGCCTCGACGCCGGCCGCGCTGATCGGCCCGGCGACGAAGCTGCTGGTCGACGCCGTCGCTCGTGGCGGCGAATGCCGGCTGCTGCAGTCACTCAGGCTGCGCGCCCTTCCGGCCGAGGAGCGTCGCGCGCTGCTGCTTGCCGCGGCCGACTGCGCGGCCCGGCAGGCCGACCCGAACGCCGCGGCCGCGGGCTATCTCGCGCTGCTCGAGGAATCGACCGAAGACGACGTCGCGCTGAGCGCGGCGGAGGGCCTGGCCGCAAACCCAGCCGAAAGCAGCGGTGAGGATGCCGAGCGCCTGCTCGGGTTGACGTTGTACCGCCATCGCGAGTTCGAGCGTGCCATCCCGTTCCTGGAGCGCGCGCTGCGCAATCTCACCGTCCGCGCGAGCCCGGAGCTCGCCGAGTCCACGGCCGAGCTGACCCACGCGCTCGGCCGCTGTCATTTCTGGCAGGGCCGCTACCGGGCCGCCGCGGCCATGTTCGCCGAGCTCGCGCGGCGCGCAGGCGATCCACTGCGCGCCCAGGATGCCTTCTATCAGCAGGCGCGCTCGGAGGAGCTGCTCGGCGACTGGCGCGCCGCCGAGCAACTATTTCGCCGCGCCGCCGCCGCCGTGCCGGCCGGCGAGTTGGCGCCGCTGGCGCTCTTTTCGGCCCTGCGCCTCGAATGGCGCGCCGGCCGGGAGGAAGAGGGCCTGGCGATCTACGAAGCGCTGCGCCGCGATCGCCGTTATCGCGTCACCGCCGGCCGCGCCGCGCTGTTCCTCGCCGCATCGGATCTGGTGCGCGGGCGCGTCGACCGGGCCGGCACCTGGCTGGCCAGCGCTCGCGCTGCCGGCGCGCCGGCACAGGAGACGGCCTACTGGTTCGGGCGACGTGCCGAAGCCCAGGGCAACACCAACGCCGCGATCGCCGCCCATCTCGAAGCGATGTTGCCCGATCCTGGGCACCCGTTGGCCGTCGCTGCCGCCGGGCGGCTCTCCGCGCCGCTGCTCGCCGACGGCGCGTACGGCCTGGGTCTGCGGCTGGCCGCTACCGGCGATGCTCCCAGCCAGCTCGCAGCTTGGCTGCTGCTCGGCGATTCCCCGGCCGGCAGGCGAGCGCACGATGATCTCCTGCGGCTACTGGCGAACGATCGACGCACTGCGCCGTTCGTGCGCATCAGCGTTCGGCAGCCGGCCGAATGGCCGATCTACTACTCGCTGGCCACAGCGACGGTCGAGAGCCGAATGCTCGCGCTCGGCCTCGCCGCCGAGGGCGGCCCTTCGCTGCTGCGGCACTTCCCCCCGGACAACCCGTGGTTGCTGGTTTCCGGGGGCCGCCTGATGCTCGCCGGCGGCCAGCCGCGGCGCGCCATCTACGCCGCCGAGGTGTTGCTCCAGCGCGTGCCGGCGCGAGTTCCGCGGCGGGCTCTGGCGGAGGATTTTCGGCGGCTGCTCTATCCCCTGCCGCATGCTGCAGCCATTCATCGCGAGTCCCAGCGCCAGGGGATCGACCCGCACTTGCTGACTGCGATACTGCGTGAAGAGAGCCGTTTCGACGCCACCGCGATCTCCCCGGCTTCGGCGCGCGGCATGGCGCAGTTCACTCTGCCCACCGCCCGCCGCGTCGCCGCCCAGCTGGGGCGGCCGCCGCTCACGCCGCGCGAGCTCGAAGATCCCGAATTGTCGGTTGCACTGGCGGCGCGTTATCTGGCGAACCTGGGCGGCGAGTTCGTCGGCTCGCCACCGCGCATCGTCGCGGCGTACAACGCCGGCGAGGCCCAGGCGCGCTTGTGGCGCAGCTACTGCTTCAGCGACGACGATGCGGAGTACTTCACCAAAGTGACCTTCAAGGAAACGCGTGCCTATCTGGCGCGCGTGCTCGGCAGCCGCGAAGAATACGCCGTGCTCGCGGCGCGCTAGTTCGTCGCGCCCGGCCTACGGCAGCTTGGACACTTCGTAGCGCACCGGCGGCAGGGACTGGCGCTCGCTCGCGAACTGGTCGACGACGTCGGCCTGCCGGCGCAGCTCTTCGGTCCAGCGCGCGATCTCGGTGTTCAGCCGCTCCGCCTTGAGCAGCGCCCGAATGCTCTCGCGCACGGTCTCGATCGGCGGCAGCGGCTGACTCTGCGCCTCCATCTGTGCCCGCAGCGTGGTGTCGTAGTAGGCGCGAATGTCCTCGAGCCCGACCAGGACCCGCGCCCCCAGCCGCTCCTCCACATAGGTCAGCACCATGAGCTGGCGCGATACCAGCTGGCGTAGCGCCTCCTCGCTCAGCCCCACCTCGGCGAGCCGGGCGCGCCAGGCCGCCTCGTCGCCGAAGCGGCCGCGAACCTCCGCGAAGTGCGCCTCGATCTGCGCCACCGGCACTTCGGTGAACCCGAAGCGGTCGACTTCGTGAAAGCGCAGGCGCTGCTCGATGATGCCGTCGAGCACCCGGCGCCGCAGCGCGTCGTCGCTCTCGCCTTCCTGTCGCGGCACCAGGCCGAGGCCGATCGCCTGCTCGACTTCCGACGCCAGAATCGGATCTTCGTCGACCACCGCGAGAACGCGATCCACCAGCCGGCCTTGCGCCGCGGACGCCATGCCGCTCGATGCGAGCGCCATGGCGAGAGCGGCGAGCGAGCGGCGAAACGCGGGGGCGAGCACGGCGGCGCATGCTACCATCGCGGCCGTGAATCGAGCCGCGCCGCGCTTGCGCATCGGCCTCGCCCAGGTCGATTCGCGCCTCGGCGACCTCGAAGGCAACGTCGAAAACCACCTGCGCTGGATCGCCGATGCCCGCCAACAGGGCGTCGATCTGCTGCTCTTCCCCGAGCTCTCGCTCACCGGCTATCGCCTGCTCCACCTGACGCCGCGCTCGGCGCAGAACGTCCGCACCTCGCCTTGGATTCCCCAACTGCTCGAGGCCGCCGGCCCGATGACCGTGGTGGTCGGCCTGGTCGAGGAAGACGACGCCGGGGTGCTCTTCAACAGCGCCGTGCACCTGCACAACGGCGAAGTGGCGCACGTCCATCGCAAGGTCTACTTGCCCACCTACGGCATCTTCCAGGAGGGCCGCTTCTTCGGCGAGGGACAGCGGCTCGGGCTGGCGACGGCGCGACTGGGGCGCGCATCGGCATGCTGATCTGCGAGGACCTCTGGCACTCCGAGCTGGCGCGGCGCTGGCGCGCGCCGGGGCCAAGCTGCTGTGCGTGATCTCCGCCAGCCCGGGCCGCATCGGCTCCGGCGAGCTGCCCGAGAGCCAGGAGGACTGGGAGCTGCTCACCCGCTCGGCGGCTCTGCTCAACACCTGCTGGGTGCTCTACTGCAACCGGGTCGGCTGGGAAGAGGGCTCGTTCTACACCGGCGGCAGCCATGTCGTGCGTCCGGGCGGCGAAGTGATGGTCGCGGGCGCCCTATCTCGAGGAGCATCTGCTGGTCACCGAGATCGACCTGCGCGAAGTCGACCGCTTGCGCTGGCGCCTGCCGCTCCTGCGCGCCGAGCGCCACGACATCGAGGGACCGTGAGCGCGTCTTGATCCGCCGCGAAGAAGTCCGCCAACGCCTGCTGCTCAACGCGCCGCTCGCCGAACGCGCGCTCACCGGCTTCATGCGCGACGCGGTCGCCAGCGCCGGTGCCTCCGGCGTGGTGGTCGGGCTCTCCGGCGGGGTCGACTCCGCGCTGGCCGCCGCACTGGCGGCGCGCGGCGCTGGGGCCGGAGCGGGTGCACGCGCTTCTACCTCCCCTACCGCGCCTCGAGCGCCGATTCTGCGACTGACGCCGAAGCCACCGCGGCGGCTTTCGGCCTCGCAGCTGCGCACGATCGAGATCTCGCCCGATGGTCGACGCCTACTTCGCGATCGAGGCCGACGCCGACGACGTGCGGCGCGGCAACAAGATGGCGCGCGAGCGGATGACGATCCTCTTCGACCAGGCCAAGAAGCTCGGCTGCCTCGTGCTCGGCACCTCCAACAAGACCGAGATCCTGCTCGGCTACTCGACGGTCTTCGGCGACAACGCGAGCTCGCTCAATCCGCTCGGCGACCTCTACAAGCACGCAGGTCTGGCAGCTCTCGCGGCACCTCGGAGCTGCCCGAGCGAGGTGGTCGCCAAGGCCCCCTCGGCGGACCTCTGGCCGGGCCAGACCGACGAGGGCGACCTCGGCTTCGACTACGGGATGGCGGACGAGATCCTCTACCTCCTGTTCGACCAGGGGCTGCGCGCCGGACGAGGTGGTCGACCGCGGCTATGCCGAGCCGGTGGTCGACCGGATCGTCGCGCTGCGAGCGCCAGAATCCGCTTCAAGCGCCGGCTGATGCTGATCGCCCGCCTGTCCGGCTCGCGCGGTCAATCTCGACCGCGAGATCCCGCGCGACTGACGCGGCCTCGCCGCGGACTGCATGGCAGGCCGGCTAGTCGTGGTGTCCACGCCGATCGGCAACCTCGGCGATCTCTCGCGCGCGGGCCCGCGCGGCGCTTCGAGGGCGCCGACCTGGTCGCCTGCGAGGACACCCGCGCACACCGGCCGGCTGCTGCGCACCTGGGCATCAAGAAGCCGCTGTTCTCGCTGCACGAGCACAACGAGCGGCAGCGCCTGCCGCGTCTGCTCGGCAGAGCCTGGAAGCGGGCAAGGTCGATCGCGCTGGCGAGCGACGCCGGGACGCCGCTGCTTTCCGATCCCGGGCTTCGTGCTGGTGCGCGAGGCGGCGGCGCGCGGCATCGTGATCGAGCCGATCCCCGGCCCTTCGGCGCTGCTCGCCGCGCTGGTGGCCTCCGGCCTGCCGCCCTACCCCTTCACCTTCGCCGGCTTCCCGCCGCCCAAGAGCGGCAAGCGGCGGACGCTTCTACCGTGAGCTGCGCGGCACTCGGCCACACCCTGGTCATCTTCGAGTCGCCCCACCGCCTACTGGCGAGCCTGGAGGACGCGCTGGCCGAGTTCGGGAACCGGCAAGCCGCGGTGGCGCGCGAGCTCGACCAAGCTGCACGAGGAGGTGCTGCGCGGCACGCTGAGCGCGCTGACCGAAAAGCTCGGCGAGCGCCCGAGCCTCAAGGGAGAGTTCGTGCTGGTGATCGCCGGCGCCTAGATCAGGCTGTGTCCGGCATCCTCGAGGGTAGTGATGGCCTCGGCCAGTCGGGTCTCCTTGACCAACAGGTAGTCGGTATCGAAGGTCGAGAGCACGAAGATCGGCACACCCTTCGCGGCGAGCGGCGCGGCGAGCGAGGCGATCACCCCCACCAGTCCGAAGTCCAGCTGCCCGGCGATCACCATCGCGCGCCAACCCGGCTCGCACCGTCCGGTGGACGGCGCCGCGGCTTCGTCGCAGACGATCGACAGCTCGTGCGGCGTGCGCGTCACCGAGCAGAAGCCGCCGCTCCACGCCGAGCCGGGAACGGCGTCGTCGGCATCGAGCCGGCAGACAGCGAGTCGCGCTCCGAGGAGCGTCAAGCGAAGGTTCATCGTCGGGTCTCCTCGACCAGCTCGAAGCGCACGCTGGAGGCGAAGCAGAACGGCACCGCCGCGGCGCCGAGGCGCGCCGGCGTGAACCGGCTGCGCAGCAACGACTCCGCGGCCGCCAGTACCAGCGCCGGCGGCGCCTGCGGCGTCAAGACGCGCGGCTCGCGCGGCACGCCGTCGGCTCCCACCACCACTTCGACGATCACCTGGCCGTGCACTCCGGCGCTGCGCAAGCCATCAGGATAGGCCGGCCGCGGCCGTTCGACGGCGCTCGGTTTGACCACCCCCTCGCTGGAGGGCCGCGCCGCCTCGCCGCAGTCGCGGCGCGGCGTCTTGCCGAGCAGCGCCGCGCCGGCAGCGCCGAACGGCGCCATGTTCATCGCCGAGATCTCCGGCACGATCTGCTGCGCCACCTGCCAGTGCCAGATCGCTTCGGCATCGCGGCCCAACCCGGCCTCGCCGAGCGCCTGCAGGGCGAGCATCAACGCCAGGCTGCGAGGCGCGCCGGGGCCGCCGGCGATCCATTCCACCATCTCGGTGAGGACGGCGCGCGCGCCGCTCTCGGCTTCGGCCCAGCGCGCCGCCATGAGGTGGGCGATGATTGCCTCGGTACGCGGCTGCCAATCGGCGCCCGGACCGCCGGGCCGCGCGGCTGGAGCAGAAGGTTCGGGAGGTGCCGTCTGAGCGCCCGCTGCGACCGCGAGGGTGACGGTCACCAGCACGAGGAGAGTTGGCCGCCGTCGGCGGCTCACGTTCGGTCCTCGATCCAGCAGCCGCCGAGGACGCGGTCGCCGTCGTAGAAGACGGCGGCCTGCCCGGGGGCGACACCGCGCTGCGGCGTTTCGAACTCGATCGCGCAGCGGCCGCCGCCGAGAGCACGAATGCGGGCCGCGACGCCGGGGTGGCGCGAGCGGATCTTCACCGTGGCCTCGACCTCCGGTCGGCGCGTCCCCTGCGATCCAGTGTCGACGGGCGCCGAGCAGGCCCGGCGCCAGCAGCGCCTCCTCGCTCCCCACCGACAGGCGGTTCTCCTCGGGGTCGACACGCAGCACGTAAAGCGCTCGCCGCCGGCGACGCCCAGGCCACGCCGCTGGCCAACGGTGTAGCGGTAGGCGGGCTCCCCCTCGCCGAGCTCGCCGCCGGCGGCGTCGACCACCGGGCCGGGCGCGCCCAGCGCGGCCGCCGCGAAACGATCCGGATGCGCCGCCACCTGCTCCTCGACGAACTCGCGGATGCCGCCGGCGACGAAGCAGACCTCCATGCTCTCGCCCTTCTCGGCGACGACGAGGCCGGCCTCGCGGGCGAGCTCGCGCACCTCGCGCTTCGTCATCTCGCCGAGCGGGAAGAGCGAGGCGGCGAGCTGCTCCTGGGTGAGCTCGAAGAGGTAGTAGCTCTGGTCCTTCTCCGCGATCGACCGCCGCGATGCAGCTCGGGGCCGTCCGGCGCCGTCGCACGATGCGGGCGTAGTGGCCGGTGGCCACGCGCTCGGCGCCGAGCGCGCGCGCGCGCTCGAGCAGGAGGTCGAACTTGATCCAGGTGTTGCAGCGCACGCAGGGGCTCGGCGTGCGGCCGGCGAGGTAGTCGTCGACGAAGGGATCGACCACCTCGCGGCGGAACTCCTCGTCCATGCGCAGGGTGTAGTGCGGGATGCCCGCCTGCTGCGCCACCCGGCGGGCGTCGCCCAGGTCGAGCGCGCCGCAGCAGCGGCCGTGGGCCTCTCGCTCGAGTGGTCCCAGAGCAGCATCGAGAGCCCGACCACCGGGCTCGCCTGCGCGCGCCAGCAGCCAGGCGGCCACCGAGGAGTCGAGGCCGCCGCTCATGGCGACGGCGGTCATGCCGCGATGCGAGCATCGACGGTTCCTCGAGCAGAAGCGCGCGCGCCGTGACCCGCCGGCAGCCCCGCAGGGCCGCGACCTCGCGCTGCCAGGGCGGCGAGGAACGCGTCCACCTCGGCGGCGGTGTTGATGATGCCGAAGCTGACCCGCAGCGAGGCGAGGGCCTCGTCGCGCGGCAGACCCATCGCGAGCAGCATCTTGCTCGGCTCGACGGGCGCCCGAGGAGCAGGCCGAGCCGGTCGAGACCGCGAAGCCCGCGAGGTCGAGGCGGATGAGCGAGCGACTGGCCCTCGACGCCCGGGAAGGCGACGTGCGAGGTGTGGGGCAGCCGCGGCGAGCCGGCGCAGTGGAGGATCGCGCCCGGAACCGCCGGCCAGCGCCGCCTCGAAGCGGTCGCGCAGGCCAGCAGGTGGGCGCGGCGCTCCGTGCAGCTCCTCGCCGGCCAGCTCCGCCGCGGCTTCGCCGAGACCGACGATCGCCGGCACGTTTTCGGTCGCTCGCCCGGCGCCGCCGCTCCTGGCCGCCGCCGACCAGGAGCGGCTCGAATCGGCCGCGCCCGCTCGCGCACCCAGAGCGCGGCGGCGCCGAGCGGGCCGTGGAACTTGTGGCCGCCGAGGCGTCAGGTAGTCGACCCCGAGCTCCGTCGACGTCCACCGGGATCTTGCCCACCGCCTGGACCGCGTCGCAGAGCACCGGAATGCCGCGCTCGCGGCAGGCCGCGGCCACCTCGGCCACCGGCTGCAGCGTGCCGAGCTCGTTGTTGGCGAGCATCAGGCAGACCAGCCGCGTGTCCGGCCGCAGGGCGGCCGAGCATCGCCGCGGCGGCGACCACGCCGTCCTGGCCCGGGCGGCACCCGGGTGACCTCGCATCCCAGCTCCGCCTCCAGCCGGGCCGCCGCCTCGCGGATCGAGGGGTGCTCGAGCTGCCGAGATGACCAGATGGCCCGCGGCCACGCCGGCGTGCGCGGCGCGACGTCGAAGAGCACGGCGTTGTTGGCCTCGCGTGCCCGAGGCGGTGAAGACGACCTCCGGCGGCCGGCGCGCCGAGCAGCGCCGCCACCTGCTCCCGCGCCTCCTCGACCGCCTTGCGCGCCGCCTGCCCGAAGCGGTGGATCGAGGACGGGTTGCCCAGTGCTGCTCGCCGAGCCAGGGCAGCATCGCCTCCCGGGCCCGCGGGTCGAGCGGCGTGGTGGCGTTGTGGTCGAGGTAGACGCGCCATGCATCTCGATATTCTATGCCGCGGCGGCCCGTGACTCTTGCAGCCGTGGCGGCTCGCGGGCTGAACCGTTCCTCGATCGGCGCAACCGAGCACCTCCGGCGCCGTATCATCCAACGCCTTGGCATGGAGATCCTCGGTCACATGCCGAATCCTGACGCCAGATCGCGCACGTCTCGCTGCGTCGCTGGCGCGCCGCTCCCGCGGTCCTCGCCAGTTGCTCGCGGCCGCCGTCCCGCGGCGGTCGCCGCCGCCGAGGCCGGACAAGGCGGCGATCGAGAAGCTGCCCGAGAAGTACCGCAGTGGCTCGAGGAGGTCGAGCGTCCTGATCACGCAAGGAGGAGCGCACGGCCTTCCTGAGCCTCGAGAGGACTACCAGCGCGACGCCTTCATCGAGCGCTTCTGGGAGGCGCGCGACAACTACCCGACACCACCCGCAACGAGTTCCAGGACCGCTGGGAGGCGCGGGTGAGCGAGGCCCGCCGACCTTCGGCAACCTGACGACGACCGCGCCCGCATCCTGCTCCTCAACGGCCCGCCCCGACGCCATCATCAACGCGCGCTGCGCGTCTTGCCTGGCCCTCGAGGTCTGGTTCTACGACGGCAGCGACCGGGTGAGCGAGGAGTTCTTCCTCTTCTTCTACCAGCGCTGGGGCGTCGGCGGCTATCGGCAGTGGAAGCCCAGCGAGGGTGTGGCGGCGCTGGTCCAGTTCAGCACCATGACCATGTCCGACGCCTCGGCGCTGCAGCAGATGGCGCAGGGCTGCCGAACGCCGACGATGTCGTCGGGGGCGCTGAACTGGGCGGTCGCGCCAGGGCCAGATGGGCTACGCCTCGCTGCTCGCCAAGCTCGAGCAGCCGCCCGAAGCGCCCTGCCGGCGAGTGGGTCGCCACCTTCGGCCTACTCGACCGAGCTGCCGAGGCAGCGCGACGTTCCTGGCCGCGCTCGAGGTGCGCTATCCGGCGCGCCGCCAGAACCGCACGGTCATCCAGGCGGTGGTCTCGGTGCCGCTGGAGCAAGCGACCCGCGGCGAGCTCGGCGACCGCCGGTCCTACAACTTCGCTGCTCACCGGCGAGGTGCTGCGAGGCGCAAGCTGTTCGAAGCTTCCGCTACAAGTTCGACCTCGACGCCAGCCAGATCGCGGGAAATGCGATGCCGCTGGTCTTCCAGCGCTACCTGCGGCCGGGCGACTACCGGATGGTGGTCAAGCTCGAGGACCTCAACGGCAAGAAGTTCTTGCGCGGCGCGCAAGCCCTCACGGTGCCGGTCGTCGAGGGGCCGGAAGTACCCGGTCCGCCGCTCGACCCGCAGACCAAGCCAGCTGCTCGGCCGAGGCCAACGCCGCGATTCGCAACGGCGAGACCACCGTGAAGATCATTCCGCCTCGTGGCGAGCTGCAGACCGGCATGGTGCGCTTCGACACCTTGACCACCGGCGAGCACCGACCGAGGTGACCTTCAGCCTCGACGGCAAGCCGATCCTGACCAAGCGGTCGCCGCCGTTCAGCGTCGAGCTCGACCTGGGCCACCTGCCGCGCACTCACCGGCTGCGGGTTGCGTCGCCAACGCGCGTGGCAAAGAGATGGCCTGGGACGAGATGCTGATCAACGCCAACGCCAACCGCTTCGCGGTCAACCTGGTCGAGCCCCGGGCGGGCAAGAACTACCAGAGAGCCTGCGCGCCGAAGCCGAAGTCGAGATGCCGGACGGCGAGGCGGTCGAGCGGGTCGAGATCTATCCTCAACGAGACCCGGGTGGCGACGCTCTACCAGCCGCCGTTCACCCAGCCGATCGTGCTGCCGCCCGGCGAGCCGATCGCCTACGTGCGCGCCGTGGCCTTCCTGACCGACGGCAACTCGACCGAGGACCTGGTCTTCGTCAACGCCCCGGAGAACCTGGAGGAGGTGGACGTCCAGTTCGTCGAGCTCTACACCACGGTGGTCGACAAGGCAGGGCCGGCCGGTCGAGGGGCTGGAGCAGGAGGACTTCACGGTCTCCGAGGACGGCGTCGGGCAGGAGATCGCGCCGCTTCGAACGCGTCACCGACCTGCCGATCCACGCGGCGGTCGCTGCTCGACATCTCGGCCTCGATGGAGGAGAGCCTGGACCAGGCGCAGCCAGGCGGCGCTCGAGTTCATCCAGCAGACGATCCGGCCCAAGGACCGCGGCGCGGTCATCACCTTCAACGACCGGCCGAACCTGGCGGTGAAGTTCACCAACGACGTCACCGCGCTGGCCGGCGGTCTCGCGGGCCTCAAGGCCGAGCGCGGCACGGCGCTCTACGACAGCGATCATCTTCGCGCTCTATCTACTTCAACGGCGTCAAGGGCCAGCGCGCCATGCTCCTGCTCTCCGACGGCAAGGACGAAGGGCAGCCGCTTCACCTTCGAGGACGCCCTCGACTACGCCCGCCGCGCCGGCGTGGCGATCTACCCCATCGGCCTCGGTTTGGAGCGCGGCGAGCGGGACAGGCGCAAGCTGGACAAGCTCGCCGAGGAGACCGGCGGCCGCGAGCTTCTTCATCGCGTCGCCCGAAGAGCTGCCCGCGATCTACGCCCAGATCGAGGAGGAGCTGCGCTCGAAGTACCTGATCGCCTACCAGTCGACCAACACCGCAGCCGGCGGCGAGACGTTCCGCACCGTGGACGTGAAGGTGCTCAAGTCGGGGCTCGAGGCGAAGACGATGCGCGGGTATTACCCGTGAGGCCTTGCCCGCGGTGAGATCGTCCGGCATGCGTTGGATCCTGCCGGCGCTTGCTCCTGGGTCGGTCGTCGCGCTCGCCGTCCTGGAGTCGGCAGAGCCCGAGCACGACCGCTCCGCGACCTACCAGTCCTGTTCTCGACTGGTCAAGAGGTCGAGCCTCTCTCACCGCCGAGGAGCGCGCGGCCTTCTCGCCGCCCAGCCGCGCGACTACCAGCGCGACGCCTTCATCCACGCCTTCTGGGCGGTCGCGCGACCCGTTCCCGGAGACGCCGGCCAACGAGTTGCGCGACGGCTGGGAGACCCGTCTCGAAGAGGTGCGGCAGAGTTCGGCGACCTGCGCGACGACCGGGCGCGGATGCTCTTCTGACGGCCCGCCGACGACGAGATCAAGCGTCAGCCTGCCGATCCGTGCTGCGGCCGCTCGAGGTCTGGCGCTACAACGGCAGCGAGCGCATCCGGCGCAGTTCGCTCTCGTCTTCGTGCCCGGCACCAAGGGCGAGAAGGGCCCCTGGCGCGTCTGGCGGCCGCGCGAGGGGCTCCATTCGTTGCTCGTCTGGGCCAGCGCCGACGAGCGACCCGGTCGAGCGCCGTGGCGGAGAACTGCGCGCGAGGCGGACGGCATCCTCGACCCGCTCTCGGCGGCGGCTCGACTGGGACTCGCTGCGCCTGGAGCAGGCGCCTTTCCTGCCCCGAACCCGCGAATGGCTGCTCACCTTCCAAGCTCCTACTCGACCGACCTGCCCACGACGCCGCCGCGCTGCCCGCGACCTGGACTCGCGCTTCCCCGGCCGCATCCAGAGCCGCACCGTCGTCCAGGCGCTCCTGAGCGTGCCCGCGAGGCGGTCGGCCGCGCGACGCGCCGGCCTTCGTCGTGCGACGGCGAGGTGCTGCGCGGCGACGAGCTGTTCGAGCAGTTTCCGCTACCGCTTCGACGGCCCGCGGCCGGCACACGGTGAGGGTCCGCTGCCCCTGGTCTTCCAGCGCTACCTGCGGCCGGGCAGCTACACGCTGGTCCTGCAGGTCGAGGACACCGCGAGCCAGCGCTTCTTCCGCGAGGAGATGACGCTCGAGGTGCCGCTCGTCGAACGCGCCCCGCCGCCGCCGGCTGCGATGGTCGCGGCGACGACGCCTGCGGCGCCCGCACCGGCCGATCCGCGCGCCGCGCTGGCCGAGGCCAATCACGGCATCGCCACCGGTGACCAGACCGTGAAGGTCTACGCTCCGCTTCGGCGAGCTGCTGACCGGACGCGTGCGCGTCGAGGCGAAGACCAGCGGCGACGGGATCGCCCGCGTCGCTTTCTCGCTCGACGGCCGCCGGTGCTCACCAAGGCGCGCCCGCCGTGGAGCGTCGAGCTCGATCTGGGCGAGCGCCGCGCACCCACACCGTGCGCGCCGCGGCGCTCGACGCCGGGGGCGGAGCTCGCCGCGCGACGAGGTGCTGCTCAACGCCGGGCCGCACCGCTTCCGCGTGCGGCTGGTCGAGAACCCGCAGCCGGCGAGCTCTACGCCAGCGGGCTGCGCGCCCAGGCCGAGGTCGAGGTGCCGGAGGGCGAGAAGCTCGACCGGGTCGAGCTCTATCTCGAACGAGCGCCGGCTCGCGACGCTCTACCAGCCGCCGTACGTGCAGCCGATCCTCCTCGACCGTCCGGGCGCAGCTCACCTACGTGCGCGCCGTCGCCTACCTGGACGACGGCAACTCCGCCGAAGACGTGGTGTTCGTCAACGCCCCGGGCTACGCCGAGCAGCTGGACGTCGAGCTCGTCGAGCTCTACACCGCGGTGGTCGACCGGCGCGGCCAGGCCGGTCGAGGATCTGGCACGCGAGGACTTCGCGGTCTACGAGGACGGCAGGCCGCAGGAGATCGTGCGCTTCGAGCGGGTGCGCGACCTGCCGATCCATGCCGGCGTCCTGCTCGACACCTCGGCCTCGATGGTGGAGGAGCTCGAGGAGCCGAGAAGGCGGCGCTGCGCTTCTTCGAGCAGGTCATCACGCCCAAGGACCGCGCCGCGGTGCATCACCTTCGCCGACCAGCCGCGCCTGGTGGTGCCGTTCACCAACGACTCGGAGGTGCTGCGCCGGCGGCCTCGCGGCGCTGGTGGCCGAGGGCGAGACCGCGCTCTAGGATGCGTCGTCTACGCCCTCTACTACTTCAGCGGCCTGCGGGGCAAGCGCGCCATCGTCCTGCTCTCCGACGGCGAGGACTCGGGAGCCGGTACGACGTTCGACGAGGCCCTGGACTACGCGCGCCGCAGCGGCGTGGCGCATCTACGCCATCGGGCTCGACTGCCGCAGCGAGCCGCCGACGCCCGCATGCAAGCTCGAGCGGCTGGCCGAGGAGACCGGCGGCCGCGCCTTCTTCATCAGCGCGCTCGAGCGAGCTCGAGCGCGTCTACGGACAGATCGAAGCGGAGCTGCGCTCGCAGTACCTGCTCGCCTACCAGTCGCCGCGCCGCCGAGCCGGGACGACTATCCGCGACGTCGAGGTCGAAGGTCGGCCCGGCCCGGAGCTCGAGGCCAAGACGATCCGCGGCTACTACCCTTGACGCCTCGACGACCTGCCTCCTCGCCTCGCGGCTCGCCGCGGCGGCGGGAGCTGCTGGCCGGGCTCGGCCTGCGCTTCGCGGTGCGGCCGCCCGACGTCGACGAGACGCCGCTGCCGGCGAGGCGCCGCGTGGCTACGTCGCTGCGGCTGGCCGCGCGAAAGGCCGCGGCGCCGGCTGCCGAGCCGGCGAGCTGGTGCTCGCCGCCGACACCACGGTGGTGGTCGACGGCGAGATCCTGGGCAAGCCCGCCGACGACGCCGACGCCCGCCGGATGCTCGGCGCGACTCGCCGGCCGCGAGCACGAGGTCCTCACCGGCGTGGCGGTGGTCGACGCCCGACGGCCGGCGGCGCCGCCGCGCGTCGCGTCCCTCGCAGGTGCGCATGGCGCGCGCTCTCGCCGGAGCGGATCGACTGGTACGTCGGCACCGGCGAGCCCCTGGACAAGGCCGGGGCCTACGCCATCCAGGGGCTGGGCGCGCTGTTCGTCGAAGCGGTGCGCGGCAACTACACCAACGTCGTCGGGCTGCCGTGCCGCTGTGGCGGCTTGTTCGACGAGTTGGGGATCGATCTACTGGCTTTCAGGGATAGGCTGCACCGAGGTGCCCGTCCGATGCATCCTGAGCGAAGCGAAGGATCTTGACCACGGGCGATGGATGTCCCCGCAGCTTCAGCGGTTCAGATCCTTGCTTCGCTCGATGACTCGCTACCCCTCAAACTTGATCGCCTCGCCCAGTTCCCCGAGCGAGAAGTTCGCCATGATCTGGTGGCCGTTGAAGTCGAGCACCCGGATGTCCTCGGCGTCCTCGAGATCCGCGGCGACGTTGGCGAGCGAGTGCGCGTAGCGCTGCTTCACCGCCTCCAGGGCGACTTCGTAGGCGATGAACTTCGTGGATCCCCTTGTAGCGCAGCTTGGCGACCAGCCGCTCGTCGGCCAGCGAGGGGTAGGTCGAGAGCACCAGGATCGGCCCGGTGCCGGTGAAGATCAGATAGGCGCGCGTCGCGTTGTGGGTCACGATTCCTCCCTCGACCCCGGCAACGTATCGTTCGGCGGCGAAGCCTGTCAAGGAATGTCCCTGAGATACAGTCCCGCGCATGAGCGAACGACTGCCCGCCGTCGTTCTGGTGCGGCCGACCGAGGAGGGCAACATCGGCTCGGTGGCCCGCGCCATGGCCAACATGGGGCTCGAGGAGCTGATCCTGGTAGCGCCACGAGCGGAGATCGGCGAGACCGCTCGCGCCTTCGGCACGCAGTACGGCCTGCCGCTGCTGGCACAGGCGCGCATCGTCGACGACCTCGACAGAGCGCTGGCCGGCTTTCGCCGCGCGGTCGGCACCACCTCGACGCGCGGCGCCCGCATTCTGGCAGTGACACCGCTGACTCCACGCGAGCTGCCGGCGGTCCTGGCCACCGACCCGCCGGGCACCACGACGGCCTTGGTGTTCGGCCCCGAACGCAGCGGCCTCGAGCGCGAGGAGCTGGCGCGGCTCTCGCCCGTCGTCACCGTACCTTGCGCGCTCGAGAGTCCGACCCTCAACCTGGCGCAAGCCGTTCTCCTGGTCGCGTACGAGCTGCGCCTGGCGCACCTCGAAAAGACCGGCGAGCACGTGCTGCCGGCCGGCGACCTGGCGGCGCCGCTCAGCGAGCTGGCGGCGTTTGGCGACGACTTCGAGAGCGTCCTGCGCCAGGTCGGCTTCGACCGCAACTCGAGCTTCGCGGGTGTGATGCGCGACCTGCGCCAGATGTTCGCCCGGGCCACGCCGACCGAGCGCGAGGTCGCCATGCTGCGCGGCGCCTGCCGGCGCATCGCGCGCGCGGTCGGGCTCGCGGCCGAGACCGCCGATGGTGCGTGATACGCTCCCCCGTCCCGTGACTGCCGTCGCGCCGCTGGACCTCATCTTCGATCCTACGCCCGAGATCTTCGCCACCGACGCCGGCGGGCGCCTTCTTCTATCCGCTGGTGGTGCGCGGCAAGGGCCGTTTCGATACCTCGGCCTACGACGAGGTGCGGTTCGTGGTCTCCATCTGGCACCCATCGGGCCAGAAGTCGATCGACCTCGATCGCGCCTATCTCGAGCTGCGCGGCTCCTTCGATCCGGACGAGGACCACTGGGCGCGTCTCGCCGAGATCGAGCCGGTGGTGCCTCCTACCGCCGGTGGCGACAGCTTCGACGGCTGGATCGTGCTGCCGATTCTCGGCTCGGTGACCGCGTTCGCTCTCGTCGGTTCGGGTTTCGAGGCCCGCGCCCGGCTGCAGATTCGCTGCAACGCCTATTTCGTCCCCTGATCGCGGGCGGCGACCCGGAAGACGCGCCATGACTCGCCACGAGATGCTCGCGCGGCTCGCGCAACCTGCCGACTCGAAGATCGTCCTGCTGGTGCTCGACGGCATCGGCGACCTGGTCACCGCGGCGCAGCCGCAAACCGCGCTGCAAGCGGCGCGCACGCCGAATCTCGACGCCCTGGCGCGGCGCTCCTCCCTGGGCCGCATCGTGCCGGTCGCCTACGGCATCACTCCCGGCAGCGGCCCGGGTCATCTGGCGCTCTTCGGTTACGACCCCGCGACGCCCGAAGCCGACATCGGCCGCGGCGTTCTCGAGGCGCTGGGCGAGGGACTCGACATCCGGCCCGGCGACGTCGCGGCGCGCGGCAACTTCGCCACCGCCGACGCGCAGGGCTTGCTCATCGACCGCCGCGCCGGGCGGATTCCCACCGCCGAGTGCGAGCGTCTGGTGGCGGCGATCAATCCGCTGCTTCCGCAGAGCCCCGAGATGGAGGCCAAGGTGGTGGCGGGCGAGGGCCATCGCTTCGTGCTGCTCTTGCGCGGCCCGTGGCTTTCGCCCGACATCGCCGACACCGATCCGCAACAGCTCGGCGTGCCGCCGAACCCGGTGCGCGCCACTGCCCACGCCGGCGAGAAGACCGCCGCACGGCTGGCGCCCGTCATCGCGGCGATCGAGAAGGCCGTCGCCAACGAGCCGCGGGCCAACCGCGCCCTGCTGCGCGGCTTCGCCGGCCTGCCGCACCTGCCGCCGATGGGCGAGCTCTACAAGCTGCGGCTGGGCGCCTTCGCCGGCTATCCGCTCTATCGCGGCGCGCCTAGGCCTGCGGCATGGAAGTCGTGCCCTGCGGCAAGAGGATCGGCGAGATCGTCGACACCGTGGCCGCGAACTGGGAGCGCTTCGACTACTTCTTCCTGCACGTCAAGCAGACCGACCAGGCCGGCGAGGACGGCGACCTCGCCGCCAAGACGGCTGCTGTCGAGGAGGTCGACGCCGCGCTGCCGCGCCTGCTGGCGCTCGGGCCCGAACACCGTCGCCATCACCGGCGACCATTCGACGCCGGCGCCGATGAAGGCGCACAGCTTCCACCCCGTGCCGCTTCTCGTTTCCTCGCCCATCGCTTTCGTCGACGCGTCGACCGCGCTTCACCGAGAGCGAAGCGCTGCGCGGCCACCTCGGCACGTTTCCGGCGCGCGACCTGATGGGCCTCCTGCTCGCCCACGCCGGCCGGCTCGCCAAGTACGGAGCCTGAGCAGGAGCGGTCGGCCAGGTCGGCAATCGCCGACCGCCGGCTCCTGAACCAGGGCATCACGCGAGCCGGCTTCCGGCGCGCGGCGGACGTCGTCGCTTGGTGCGGCGCGGTGCAGGCGCAGGAGTACGAACACGCGCGTTGGGGACTCGGCCTTCGCATGCGAGACGGCGCCACCGCGGCGGACGTCGAAGCATCGTTCGAGAGGGGCGACATCCTGCGCACCCACGTGATGCGGCCGACCTGGCACTTCGTGACGCCGGCGGACATCCGCTGGATGTTGGACCTCACGGCGCCGCGCATCCAGCGCTTGCTGGCAACCTACAACCGCCGTCTCGAGCTCGACTCCGCGACGCTGTCGCGGGGCACGGCGATCCTCGAGCGCGCGCTGGGCGACGGCCAATACCTCACCCGCGCCGAGCTCGCGAGCGGCTGGAGAACGCCGGGATGCCGATGAAAGGTCAACGGCTCGCGCACCTGGCGGCCCACGCCGAGCTCGAGGGCGTGATCTGCAGCGGACCGCGCCGGGGCAAGAAGTTCACCTACGCCCTGCTCGCCGAGCGCGCCCCTGAAGCGCGGCGGATATCACGCGATGAAGCGCTCGCCGAGCTGACGCGCCGCTACTTTCAGAGCCACGGTCCGGCGACCATCCGAGACTTCGTCTGGTGGTCCGGCCTCCTCACCGCCGACGCCAGGCGCGGGCTGGAGATGAACCGCGCCGGTCGCGAAGAAGTGGACGGCAAGATCTACTGGATCTGGGATCCATGCGATCGCGCCCGACCCGCGAGGGACGCGCGCACCTGCTGCCGATCTACGACGAATATCTGGTGGCCTACCAGGATCGCGCTGCGGTCCCTCACGCCTCGTTGCCGGCCGGTTCACCCGGCCGTCCGTTCACGACGTTTCAACACGCGCTGCTCATCGACGGCCAGGTTGCCGGTACCTGGCGGACGGCGCGCATGCCGCGCGCCATCTCCGTTCAGGCCATCGGCCTTCGACGCTGGACGAAGAGCGAGCGCCGCGCACTGACCGAAGCTGCCGAGCGGTTTGCCCTGTTTCAGGCCATGCCACTGGATCTGGCGGTCCGCTGAGCGAATAATCGATTCCCGGAGGACACATGGCCATCACCGGACAACGTATGACCGTGGGCCTGGCGCTCGTTCTCGGGGCTGCTGGCCTGGCCGCTCAGACCGCTCCCCCCGCGGCACAGATCGCGGCGGCCCTCCAGGCGGCGCCGGAGGAACGGCGCGAAGGCGCGACGGTCCTCGGCTTCGACGCGGCGGCCCAGATCAAGGTGCTGCGCGCGGGCACCAACGATCTCGTCTGCCTGGCCGACAAGCCGGGCGACGACAAGTTCAGCGTCGCCTGCTACCACCAATCGCTCGAGCCCTTCATGAAGCGCGGCCGCGAGTTGGAGGCCCAGGGCGTCAAGGGGGAGGAGCGCCTGAAGCGCCGTTGGCAGGAGGCCGACGCCGGCACCCTCGCGATGCCCAAGACGCCCGCCACGCTCTACGTCCTGAATGGCTCCGGCTTCGATCCGGCGACCGGCAAGGTTAAGGACGCGTATTTGCGCTACGTCGTCTACACGCCGTGGGCCACGCCGGAATCGACCGGGTTGCCACTCGAACCATTGAGCGAGGGCGGCCCGTGGCTGATGTTCCCCGGCACCGCTGGCGCGCACATCATGATCAGCCCACCGCAGGCGAGCGCCCCGGCGGAGGAGGACAAAACCACGCCAGCCAAACCACCGCAGCCCTGAGACTGCCAACTCGTGCCCGCTAGGTAGACAACGAAAAGACCGCCCTCGCGGGCGGCCTCGGGAGTCGGCGAAGCTGGGTAATCGCGGCGCGGTAGCGTGTCCGCGCCTCGGATAGCGCTTACCGGAACCCTCTCCTCAGCTCGCGCGCGAAGACCGTCCAGGTCGGCTCGTCGTAGAGCACGACTGCCACCCGCTCGAGCTTGGTGCCGCCCTGCAGGTAGCGGTGGATCTCGGTCAGGGTGATGCGGGCGGCGCGGTCGATGGGGAAGCCGAAGTTGCCGGACGAGATCGCCGGCAGCGCGATCGACTTCAGGCCGTGGCGGTCGGCGAGCGCCATCGAGGAGCGGACCGCAGCCGAGAGCTTGCGGTCCTCGTCGCCGTCGCCCCAGCGTCGGGCCGACGGCGTGGATGATGTGCTTGAAGGGCAGCTTGCCGGCGCCGGTGATGACCGCGGTGCCGACCGGCGTGCCGCCGATGCGGTTGCACTCGTCTTGAATCGAAGCGCCGCCGGTCTTGCGAATGGCCGCCGCTACCCCGCCACCCAGGGCGAGCTTCTCGTTGGCGGCGTTGACGATCGCCTCGACGCGTGATCGGTGATGTCGCCCTCGAGCAGCTCCAGCACCGTGTTGTTCATCGTGATGGCGATCTTGTGATCGATTCGCTTGGCCATCTTGAGCGCTGGCTTCGCGGCCGGCTTGCCGTTGGTCTTGCCGTTCGACTTGACGGCCGGCTTCGGGCGGGCCGCCTTGGCGGTCTTCGGCGCGGCCTTCGGGCTAGCTGGCCGGGGCTTCGAGGCCGGCTTGCTCGTGCGCTTTGCGGGCTTCGTGGCAAGTTTCATGGCTCGAGTCGGCATCCTTCGGGAACCTCCGGAATAGGAATCATATCAAGGCTTCGAAGAGTCCGCCCAAGACCCTTTGCTACACTCCCGCCGCCATGCTGCAACCCCTGAAGCGCGAACTGGCGCTCGCTCTGGCGAGCACCATCCAGGACCTTTACGGTGTCGAGCACGAGCCCGTGGTCGAGATCCCGCCCCGGCGGGCGCTCGGCGACCTCGCGTTTCCGGCCGCCCTGCATCTGGCCAAGTCGTTGAAACGAAAGCCTCGGGAGATCGCTCAAGAGATCGCCGCCAAGCTGACCGCCGCGCCGGCGGTGCGCGAGGTGCGGGTCGAGGGCGCCGGTTACCTGAACGTCTTCCTCGACCGGGGGGCGCTCGCCGGCCGGTTGCTCGAGGACGACTCGTCCCCGAGCCCGACAACCCGGCGGTCGCAAGGTCGTCGTCGAGCACACCAACATCAACCCCAACAAGGCGGCGCACATCGGCCACCTGCGCAACGCCGTGCTGGGCGACGTGCTGGCGCGGACCCTGCGCGCCCTGGGCGAGCCGGTCGAGGTGCAGAACTACATCGACGACACCGGCGTGCAGCTCGCCGACGTGGTGGTGGGCTTCGTGGACCTGCGCGCACCTGTCCGGCCGCCGAGGTCGCGGCGATCCCCGAGCCGTTCGACTACTACTGCTGGGACCTCTACGCCGAGGTCGGCCGCTGGTACGAGGAGGACCCGGAGCGCCAGGCGCTGCGCCGCGAGACCCTGCACGAGCTCGAGATCGGCGAGTCGGCGAGCGCGCCGAGATGGGCCGCCTCGTGGCGCGCGCGGATCGTCGCGCCGGCACCTCGCGCACCATGCGCCGGCTCGGCATCGGCTACGACCTGCTCACCCACGAGAGCGACATCCTCGGGCTCCACTTCTTCGACAAGGCGTTCGAGCGGCTGAAGGCAGCGCGGCGCCGTCCAGCTCGAGGACGAGGGCAAGAACGCCGGCTGCTGGGTGATGCCGCTCTCCGAGAGCGCCGAGTTCGCAGGGCCTCGAGGACCCCGACAAGGTCATCGTCCGCTCCGACGGCACGGTGACCTACGTCGGCAAGGACATCGCCTACCAGCTGTGGAAGTTCGGCCTCCTGGGCCGCGACTTCGGCTACCGCTTCTGGAAGGACGAGGGGGTCTGGGAGACCGCCCTCGAGGGCGCCGAGCGACCATCCCGCCGTTCGGCCGCGCGCGAGCGCGTGATCAACGTCATCGACGCGCGCCAGAGCTATCTGCAGAAGATCGTGCGCGCCGGGCTCGAGGCGCTCGGCCACACCGCCGAGGCGCGAGCGCTCGGTCCACTTCGCCTACGAGATGGTGGCGCTCTCGCCCGCCGCCGCGCAGCCTGCTCGGCTATCGCGAGCGAGGGCGACGGAGAAGAGCAAGGCGCTCGAGATGTCGGGCCGCAAGGGCATCGGCGTCAAGGCCGACGACCTGCTCGACCAGCTCGAGCGCGAAGAGCCGCGAGGAGATCGCCGAGCGCAACCGCGATCTCGGCGGCGCCGAGCTCGACGCCCTGGCGCGACAGATCGCCATCGCCGCGCTGCGCTTCTTCATGGTCAAGGCGACCACGACCCGGGTGCATCGCCTTCGACTTCGACGAGGCGCTGAACTTCGAGGGCGAGTCGCGGCCCCTATCTGCAGTACTCCGCTGGTGCGGGCGCAAAACATCCTGCGCAAGCTGCGCGCCGGCCGGCCTGGCCGCCGACGTCTCGGCCGAGCGACAGCGCGCGGCGCTGCCGCGCGGAGCTGTGGAGCGACGACCTCTGGGACCTGGTCCTGGCCGTGGCCCAGATCCGGCGAGGTGGTCGAGAAGGCGGCGTCGACGCTCGAGCTGTCGCTCATCGCCCGCCACGCGCTCGAGCTGGCGCAGCGCTTCAACGCCCTCTACCACAAGCACCCGATCCTCCAGGAAGAGGACACGGCGCTACGGTCGGCCCGGCTGGCCGCGACCCAAGTCTTCCTGCGCGGGCTCGGGCCTTGGCGGATCTGCTCGGGATTCCGATACCCGAGAAGATGTAGGGAGGGCCGGGCCTCAACCCGGAACCTTTCCGACCGACCGGCGTTTAACTCAGTCGGAGGGGGAATGAGCGAACCGCAACCGTGGACGGATGCCGACTTGATGGCCCGGATAGGTCAGGGTGATACCCAGGCTTTCGGGCTACTCGTCGACCGCTACAAGGACGCCATGGTCAACTATCTGACCCGCCTTACCGGCAATCGCGAACGGGGCGAGGATGGGGCCCAGGAGGCGTTCTTGCGCCTTTATCAGGCCGCGCCGCGCTACCGTGAAGACGGCCGCCTGGTGGGCTATCTCTACCGCATCGCCACCAACCTGGTGCGCAGCGACGAGCGGCGCCGGCGCCGTTTCCGGCTGGTCTCGGGAATGCTGAGCGGGCACGGACCGCAGCATCACGCGCCGACCGGGCCGACTCGCCTGCTGCGCCTCGAGGAGCGCGCGATCCTCACCCGCGCGCTCGGCGAGCTGCCGCTGCGCTACCGGGTCCCGGTGGTGCTGTACACGGTCGAGGGCTGGACGTACGAGGCGATCGCGCGGTTTCTCGGGGTCCGCGAGGGCACCGTGAAATCACGCATCCACCGCGGCCGCGAGCGGCTGCGGGTGCGCCTCACCCCTTACCGCAACGGAGGTGTCGCATGAGCTCCGACGATCCCATTCTGCGTGCCCTCGCCGAGCTGCCCCGCGAGCGCGCCAGCGAAGGCTTCACCACTCGTGTGGTGGCGCGCACCGGCGAAGCTACCGAAGAGCCGAACCGCGGTTGGCCACGGGCGGCAGCGGCCGTCGCCGCCGGCCTCGTGCTGGTGAGCGGCGTCACCGCCTGGCAGCTCGAACGCTCGCGCCGGCTCGAGAACATGCGCGGTGAAGTGTCCGAGCTGCAGAGCACCCATCGCCTGCTGGAGCAGGAGCTGCGCGAGCTGCGCGCGGCCGAGAAGCCGCCGGTGGTCTATCTCGGCGGCGACGACAAGGTCGACATCTACCTCGACCTCGCCGAGCTCGAGCGCCTGCAGAAGGCCGAACAGCGTTCATCCGGCAGCAAGAAGCCGTACCAAACGACAGGAGACACCATATGAAGTCCCGCACCTTCGAGATCCTCGCCGGCATCTGCGCGCTGGCGATCGTGCCGCTCGCCGCGCAAGCGGGCGAGGAGCCGCAAGGCAAGAAAGTCGAGCGCCGCGTGATCGTGGCTCCCGGCCAGGAACCCCGCGTCATGGTCTGGGAAGGCGCGCCGGGCGAGATGATGCCGGGCGGAGCCGAGCAGATGGCCTTCAAGATGGCGCTCCTGGGCCGGGGTTTCCTCGGCGTCCAGCTGACCGACCTGACACCCGATCTGCGCAAGCACTTCGGCGTCGCCGAAGAGCACGGCGTGATGGTCGGCCACGTCGAGGCCGACAGCCCGGCGGACAAGGCGGGCGTTCGCGTCGGCGACATCCTGGTGCGGGTCGATGACGAGCCCGTCGCGGGAAGCTGGGACGTCACGCGCCTCGTACGGCCCAAGAAAGACGGCGAGACCGTGAACATCGAGGTCGTGCGTGACGGCCGGTCGCAGCAGCTCGGCGTCACCCTCGCCGAACGCGAGCGCCGCGAGATCGACATGGCGCCACTCATGTGGAAGGTGCAGGGCGAGCCAGGCTTGCCGGGCGAGGAGTTCGAGATGGAGGTCGTCGGGCCGGCGATGAAGGCCCTCAAGCTGCTCGACAGCCCCGAGATGAAGGAGCGCATGGATCGCGTCAAAGTGCGCAACCTCGAGCTCGAGAAGAAGCTCGAAGAGATGGAAGTCCGGCTGCGAGAGCTCGAGAAGAAGCTCGAGAAGAACCCCCAGTAACCCGCGTCACACCCCGCCGGGCGGGCCTGGGCTAGATTTACAAGCCCATGCTCCGCCCGGTTTCGCGTTCCCTGGTGCTCGCCGCAGCGCTTTGCGCCGTCGCCGCGGCCACGGTTTGGGCTCAGGTCGTACGCAACGGGCCGCTGCCGCAGCCGCTTCCGTTGTTCCCGAACGACAATTGGTGGAACGTCGACATCACCAACGCGCCGGTGGATCCGAACACGGCGAGCTGGCAGGAGTACATCGGCGCCGAAGGGATGCATCCCGACTTCGGCGCCGAGGGCGACACCGAGCCCGAGATCTACGGCGTTCCATTCATCTCTGTCCCGGGAACCCAGCCCCTCCAAGCGGTGACCTGGACGGATTTCGGAAATCAGAGCGACGACGGTGCGCCATGCAGGCTAACCGGTTATCCCATACCCGAAGAAGCGAAGGCCGGAACCAAGTGGATCGAGGGCGGTTACTCGGGTGACACGTCGCCCGACGATCCGGATGGCCATGGCGATGGCGACCGCCACATGTTGATCGTCGATCGCGACAATCACATCCTCTTCGAGCTCTACCGGACTTTCTGGAACGACGACGAAGACCGCTGGGAAGCGGATTCGGGTGCCATCTTTCCTCTCGACGAGATCCGCCGTCGCCCCGACGGCTGGACGAGCAGCGAGGCGGCGGGGTTGGCTCTTCTGCCGGGTCTCGTCCGCCACGACGAGGCGTACGGCACCGAGCCGATTCGCCATGCCTTCCGGGTCACGCTGCATGGTGTGTGCGGCTATGTCTTCCCGGCCTCTCATCTGGCGAATACCGGTTGCAACGACGCGCCTCCGCTGGGGGCGCGAATGCGCTTGAAGGCCGACCGTAATATCAGCGGCTACCCACCCCACATGCAGAAGATCTTTCAAGCCATGAAGACCTACGGCCTCGTCGTGGCCGACACCGGCAGCGACATGTACATCACTGGAACTTACGACCCACTCTGGGACAACGGCCAACTCAATCAGTATTTCAACGACTTCTCCGCGGCAGATTTCGACTTCATCCAACGCGGCTGGCACCCCGCGGAGCCGCCCGCGACCCGGAAACAGTTGGCGTCGCAGCTACTGCGTCATCTTTGTTCGACGGTCGATCCCGACCCGTGCACCGGCTGGACCTACTCGGATATCGCGTGCACGGATCCGTTCGCGAAATGGCTCAAGGAAGCCGACGACCTCGACATTCTGGCGCCTTGTGCCAGCGGAATGATCTGCCCGGAGGGCGGGGTGACGCACGCTCAGCTCGCCGTCCACCTGCTACGCGCCAAGCACCCTTCGCCGTACACACCGCCACCCTGTGCGACTCCGCTCGACGACGTCGCTTGCGGTCATCCCTACGCCGCCTGGATCATGCGAGCGCGCAGCGAGCAATTGGTCGGCGACTGCGCCGCCAACCGGTACTGCCCGGATGATCTGGTCACTCGCCTCGAGCTGAAACAACTGCTCGGGAACTCGTTCTAGGAGCGCGGCGTCAGAACGCCAGCGTCTCCCGCGCCGCCGCCACCACCTTCTCGACATCCGGCAGCAGCAGCTTTTCCAGCGACTTGGCGTACGGCACCGGCCGGTCGGGGTAGGCGACGCGGCGGATCGGGGCGTCGAGCCAGGGGAAGGCGGCCTCGGCGATCTCGGCGGCGACCTCGGCGCCGAAGCCGAGGGTGAGCTGCGCCTCGTGAACGATCACGCAGCGGCCGGTCTTCTTCACCGAAGCCAGCACGGTCTCTCGTCGTACGGCACCAGCGTCCGCAGGTCGATCACCTCGGCCTCGACGCCCTCCTTGGCCAGCGCCTGCGGCCGCATCGAGGCAGGTCCAGGTCGAGGCGCCGTAGCCGATCAGCGTCATCGCGGAGCCCGGGCGCAGCGACCCGCGCGCCGCCGATCTCGTCGACCACGTCGCCCTCGGGCAGCACGTCCTTGATCCGGCGGTAGAGGAACTTGTGCTCGCAGAAGATCACCGGGTTGGGATCGCGGATCGCCGCCTTCATCAGCGCCTTGGCGTCGCGCGCCGTCGCCGGGCAGACCACCTTGATGCCCGCGTGCTGCGCGAACCACCCCTCGGGGTTCTGCGAGTGGAACGGCCCGGCGCCCACGCCGCCGCCCGAGGGCAGGCGCACCACGATCGGGCAGGGCACTTCCCAGCGGTAGTAGAGCTTGGCGGCGACGTTGACGAGCTGGTTGAAGCCGCAGGAGACGAAGTCGGCGAACTGCATCTCGACCACCGGCCGGTAGCCGAGGAGCGCCGCGCCGGTGGCGATGCCGATCGTGCCGCTCTCGGCGATCGGCGTGTCGAGCACGCGCTCGGGCCAGCGGGCATGGAGCCCGCGGGTGACGCGGAACGCGCCCTCGAAGGCGCCGATGTCCTGGCCCATCAGCACCACCGACGCGTCGCGCTCCATCTCCTCGGCGAGCGCCTGGTGGATGCCGTCGAGGTAGGTGGCCTCGCCGGCCGCCTTCTGTCCGCCGCCGCCGGTGAAGGCCGCCATCGCCGTCGGCGCTCCCTCGTCCTCGAAGCGCAATTCGGGGACATTTCCTGTTGCCCGCCGGCGCTTCGCCGTCCACGGCACCGCCGGCGGGCGTGCCGGCCGGGGCGAAGGCGGCGCGCATCGCCACCGCGGGATCCGGCTCGCGGGCCGATAGCGCGCGCTCGATCGAGCCTTCGACCAGCTCGGCGATGCGGCGGTCGAGCCGCTCGCGCATTGCCGGCCTCGAGCACACCCTCCGCCTCGAGCCGGCGAGCGTAGGCCGGCACCGGATCGGCCGCCACGGTAGCGCGCGTAGCTCCTCGTGCGGCACGACCTTCAGCGAGCCGTCGCCCTCGGCGTGGCCGCGCATGCGGCCGAGCATCGCCTCGAGCAGCGTCGGGCCCTCGCCGGCGCCGGGCGCGGGCGACGGCGCGCTCGTAGGCGGCGGCCATGGCGTCGGGATCGTTGCCGTCCACCGTCTCGGCCGCGATGCCGTAGCCCGGGCCGCGGTCGGCGAGCTGCCGCGCGGCGTACTGCAGATGGGCCGGAGTCGAGAACGCGTAGCGGTTGTTCTCGATCACCAGCACCAGCGGCAGCTTCCACACCGCGGCCATGTTGAGCCCCTCGTGGAAATCGCCGGTCGAGGTGCCGCCCTCGCCGATGAAGTTGATCGCCACGCGGTCGCCGCGCTCCTTGAGCGCGAAGGCGCAGCCGGCGGCGACCGGGAATCATCGAGCCGAGGTGGCTGATCATGCCGACGTGCAGGATGCCCTGCTCCGGGCGAGATAGCCGTAGTGGAACGAGCGCTCGACGCCGCGCGAGAAACCCTCGTCCCTGCCGAGCAGCTGGCAGGCGAGACGATCAGAGAATCGCTTCGGGCTCCGGCCGCCGCCCGTCGGCTCCGCCGAAGCCGACAGCCGGGGAAGGCGCGCGCCGGGTCGAGGTAGACCGCGAGGATCGCGCCCAGGTCGCGGTGCAGGGTGCACAGCGCATCGCCGGCCCGCAGCGCCAGGCCCGCGGGCACCGTGGTGGCCTCGTTGCCGACCTCGCTGTACCACTTCGAAACCCGGCCGGTGAGCAGCAGGGACTCGAAGCGCGAGTCGAAGTCGCGCGTCAGCTTCATGATAGGCGTAGCGCAGCAAGCGCGCCGTCGAATCAGGACGAACCATGAGCGCCGGAGTTTATCCCAGCGCTGCGGCGCCGCCCGCCGCGCAGCCGTTAGAATGCCGGCATGACGTCGCGCCGCGCCGGCTTCGCTCTCGCTCTCTTGCTCGTCTGGGCTGCCTGCGGCGGCGACGGCGGAGGTGGCGGACCGACCGATCCCGGCGATGTCCCGACGCTGACTCTCACCGCCGGCGCCACTGATCTCTTCGTCGGAGCGACCACCCAGATTCTCGCCACCGCGAGGCAAGCCAACGGCCAGGCGGCGGCGGGCGTGCTGGTCGACTTCTCCACCACGCTGGGCCTGCTTTCAGCGAGCACCGTGGCGGCCGATAGCCAGGGACGGGCGTCGACCACGCTGCGGGCCACCGCGGCCGGGACGGCGGTCGTCACGGCGCGGTTCGCTGGAGCGGCGGCGGCGCAGCTCACGATTCAGATGGGCCAAGGCAGCGCCATCGCGGTGTTGCCCAGCGCCTCGACAGTGCCGCCGGACGGCCAGACCCAGGTCACCATCCGCGTTGCACGGCGCGACGGCGCCGCGACACCCACGGGCACTCAGATCAACGTCACCACCACGTTGGGCACGCTCTCGGACGGCCGCCCGCGCACCGACCCCACTGGCGTCGCCCGCACCACCCTGCGCGGCGACGGACGCAGCGGCACGGCGACGCTGCGCGCCGAGATCCCCGGGGAAGGCTCCGGCGAGGCAACGGTTCAGTTCGGCTCCGGCCGCCGGATGGTGATCAATGCCGATCCGCGCACCATCACCCCACAGGGCAGCTCCTTTCTGACCGCTCTGCTGAGCGAAGCGTCCGGCGCCTCGGTGGGCGCCGGGATCGCGGTGCGTTTCTCCACCAGTCTCGGCCGGCTCGATGCCACCGACGTCTTTACCGATTCCTCGGGCTCGGCCTCGACCACCCTGCGTCCTTCCGGCGCCACCGGACAGGCAACCATCCGCGCCACAGCGGAGGGCGTCGAGGGCAACACCGTGGTGATCGTCGACGGCGGCGCGCGAATACGGCTGCGCGCCAATCCCACCACCATCGCGCCCGGGGGCTCGACGCAGATCTCGGTGCTGGCGACCGACGCCGACGACACGCCGCTGCCGACGGGTACGCGGATCGACCTGACCACCACCATCGGGCGTCTCGATACACTGATCCTGACGCTCGATTCGACGGGCGCGGCCTCGACCACGCTACGCGGCGACGGCGGCCGCGGCACCGCTCGAGTCACCGCGACCGCGGCTGGCTTCACCGGCACCGGCACGGTCGAGGTTACGATCCGCTGAGCCCGCCGCTCCCGGCGGCGCTACAATGGTTTGGTGAAGGTTCCGAAGCCTCCGGGGCAGATGCCGCCGCGGGCCATTCCCGGCTTCAACAAGAAGGAGCTCGAGCTGCTGCTGGTGGAGCAGATGGCCCAGCTCGAAGCGATGAAGGCGCTGCTCATCGAGCTCAAGCTGGTGAGCGAGCACGAGTTCTCTTTCCTGGTCAAGAAGGCCAACGAGCGGGTGATGGAAAGACTGGCGCGCGAGGGCATGGTGAAGACAGTGCGCGTCTTTCAGGGCCCGTCCTCGGCGGCGGGCCTGCTCAACGACGACGACGACTGAGGGTGCCCTCGAGACGAGGGAAGGCTACCCCTTCCAGAGCGCCTTGATCTGACGTTCCAGCCGTTTCAGTTCCGGATTCTGCGCGTCCATGCTGCCCAGAATCTTGAGCGCCGTCTCGGCCTCGAGGGGACGGCTCTGGCTGATGAACGACTCGACCTGCTTGACGCCCTGCTCGAAGGCCTGCTTGCGCCTCCAGACGTCTTCTTCGCGGGCCAGCTCGCTGAGCATCTGCGCCGGGCGCTCGCCGGCGGCGGGTGACTCCTCGAACTCGTGCACCACGGCGCGGGCGCCGGCCCAGTCCCGCACCGCCAAGCGCTCGCGGAAGCGGCGTTCGAACTCCTGGGTGCGCCCGACGAGCGTGGCGCGCTCGCGGCCCTCTTCGAGCCGTCCGCGGGTCAAGTCGAGAGTCAGCCGGGAGGTCTCGAGCGTGGCGATCGCCTCGAATTCCTTCTCGGCGTCGGCGACCCGGCCAGCGGCGAGGTAACCGTCGAAACGGCGGCGGTGCTGCTCGAGCTCGGCGGCCCGGCGCAACTCCTCCTCGCCCGCCGCCAGCTCGGTGCGGATCGCGTCGAGATCGGTAGCGTCGGGATTGTCGCGCTCGACAGCCTCGAAGCGCATGCGCGCGGTGCGCAGGTCGCCTGCTATCAGCGCCTCGCGCACACCGGCTGCCGCTTCATCGAGCTTCTTCTTGCGGCCGGTGGCGTCGGCCATCGCCTCCAGCCGGCGCTGGAATTCAGCGCGGCGAGGATGATCCGGCCGCAAGTCGACCAGGGTCTCGAGGGCAAAGGCCGCCAGGCTGTGGCGGCCGCCCTGCAGGTACTGCTCGAGCATCTGCTCGGCCTCGATCGCCTGACCGCTCTTCTCCTCCGCTTCCTCACGCTCGCGAATCTGCGCCAGCAGCCGCTCGAGGCGTGGGCTACGCGTGCCGCCCGCCTGGGCCTGCTCGGCGAGCTGGATGGCCTCGTCGCGGCGGCCGGCGAGGAGAGCCTGCTCGGCGCGCTCGACCAGTTGGCCGGACTCCGAGACCTTGCGCGCGGCGCGATCGATCTGCGCCATGAGGTCGAGCTTCTCCTCCCGCGACAGCTCGCGCGACGGGATCCGGGGGATCGCCGCCGGCTGCCCCACCGCCGGGGCCACCACGCTCGCCGGCCGCGACGCGCCGCGCGACTGCACGGCGAGCTCCTGGGTGTCGGCGCCGCGCAGGGCGTCGGCGACGCGGCCGAGCGCGGTAATGAAGGCGACGGCGTCGGGGAAACGCCTTTCGCGATCGCGCTCGAGACCTCGCAGCACCACGGCGTCCAGCTCGCGCGGCACCTGCACCGAGGGATTGCGCCCGGCGAGCGGTATGGGCGGCTCGGTCAACCGGCGCAGCACGAAGCCGTGCTGATTCTCGGAATCGAAAGGCGCCATGCCGCAGACCATCTCGTAGAGCACGGCGGCGAAGGAATAGAGATCGGCTCGATGGTCGATCTTGCCCTCCGGCAGCTGTCCGGCCTGCTCCGGCGCGCAGTAGCGCAGCTTGCCCATGAACACGCCGGCCTGAGTGATCTCCATCGAAGGTGGTGTCGAGAGATCCTTGGACAGGCCGAGATCGATGATCTTGAGCTGGTGGCGGCCCTTGGTGTCCTTGCGCACCATCATGTTGTCGGGACTGATGTCGCGATGGATCACCCCGGCGCCGTGGATCGACTCGAGCCCGCGCAGCGCCTGGATGCCGAGCTCGACCGCCAGAGGCAGCGGAAACGGCCCGGCGCGGCGCAGCCAACTGCCGACGTCCTCGCCCTCGATGTACTCCCAGACCATGTAGAAGCGGCCATCCTGGAGGCGCGAGTAGTCGTACAGGATGGCGACGTTGGGATGCTTGATCTGGGTGGCGGTGCGGGCCTCCTGGAGGAAGCGCTGCGCCGCTTGTGGGTCGGCGGCGCGGTCCGGGCGGAGGATCTTGATCACCCGCACTTCCTGCAAATGAAGGTGGCGGGCCTTGTAGACCTCGCCCATGCCGCCGGTCGCCAGACGCTCGAGGATTTCGTACTTCCCGTCGAGGACGGTACCGGTGTCGCGGGTGCTCAAGGTGGGCCTATCTTACGGCAGTCAAGCAGGAAGCCCGAAGAACGCGTCGGCCTCGCGGCCGGCCTCGCCGACGAACGGCACGCCGAGCAGCCGAGCCTCGCCGAATTCGACCTCGAAGGCGAGCGACTTCAGGGTATCTCCCAGGTTCGCTTCCGCTTCGACCAGCGCGAAGCGCGCCAGCGTGCGGGCATCTTCCACCCGCAGCGAGCCGCCGGTCAGCCGTTCGCCCAGGCGCTCGCCGAGGCGGGGCAGCTCGCGGGTATACCGCGCAGCGAGCGCCGTCGCGCGGCCGAGGGACGTGGTGAAGGCCGGGATCGCGAAATCGCCCTGCTCGGCGCGCAGCAACTGCGACACCGCCGGGCCGCGTCCCGAGCGATCGGTGATCTTCACCCGTGCCGGCAGCACCCAGAACGGCAGATAGCGCGACACCTGCTTGCCGGCGAGTGCCACGAACGCCACCTCGACTCTCTCCAACGCCGCCGCCACGGTCTGCCCCAGGCGATAGCCGTTGCGGCAAGCTGTGCAGTAGAAGACCAGATCGTCGCCCTCGGCGGCGAGCCCGGCGCCGCAACTCGGGCAGTCGAGGGGTCGCAGGACGTAACCGCTCACGGCTGCTTCCGTTCGCCGGCGCGGCGCAGCGCCTCGCGCTGCATCTCTTGCAGCGCGCCGGCGATGCCGCCTTTGCGCAGCGCCGCGAAACCGGCGCGAGCGCCGCCGGCGACGTGATCCGGCCGCACCATGAAGCTGCGCGGCGCGCCGCTGCCTTCGATGATCACGCCGCCCCAGCGGAACTTGCGCCAGCCCGCCCACAGGATGGCGAGCGAGATCGCCGCGCTGATCGCGAGCACGGCCACCAAGCCGTCGCCGTCGTCGGCCGAGAACGCCCAGCGCGCGCCGGACGTGCCGACGAAGCCGGCGGCGGCCTGCGACAGAACGAGCATCACGGCGCGATAGAAGTCGTTGCCCGGCGCCTTGCCGTAGGCGAGCGCGCCGTCCTCGCCGTCGATCAACACCTGATAAGAGCGGCCGCGGAAGCGGTAACGCACCACCCAGAACGGGTAGTAGACGACCGCCAGCCGCTGGCGCAAGGGCTCGAGAAACTTGAAGCGCACGCTGTGCAGGCTGGTCGAAGGATCGGCGCTGTCGCGGAACTCCTGCACCGCCGTGCTCAGCGCCTCGAGCTCGGACGAGGTCGGCGGAAACACCATCCCCTGGCGCGCAAGCCGTTCCTCGTCGAACGGCACCAAGGTGTCCCCGGCCAGATTCACGCGCTCGATGCCCCACTCCGCCACGTTCAAGCCCGGTTGCGTGCGCTCGAAGCTGCGCTCGACGCGGCGTTCGACATCGACGTAGTAGACCTCGGTGCGCTTGCCGGAGCGGCGGGTGCGCCGCTCCTGGCCGAGCACGTAGCCGACGATGTCCGCGAGGATGCGGTAGAAAGGCAGGAAACAGAGGAACGCTTCCCCAACTTCGGCGTCGGTCTTCAGTTTCGGGTCCTTGCTCCATCCTTTGCGCAGCCAGGCGCCCGCGGTCTGCCGCGCCTGCTGCGCGGTGACCTTGGGCTCGACCGCCAGCCGCCGCACGCCGATCTGTCCGACCGCCAACAGCGTCTTCTGGCAATACGGGCAGGTCACCACGCGCAAGCCGACTTGCACCGAGAGGGCACCGCCGCAGCTCGGGCACGACAGGCCGGTGACCACAGGAGAGCGCGCCGGCGCGCGCGAAGGAGCGGCGACCGTCATACCTTGCGCGTGACGGCGTACGCCAGGCCGAGCAGCGGAATCGCGGTGACCGCGTAGGCGACCAGCTTCCAGAACAGATTGCCGATCGCCAGTCCCTCGATGAGAAAGAGGATGAGGCCCGCCGCGGCCATCGCCCGATACGGCGACTCGGACTTGGCGGGAAACACCGCCGCCACGACCGCGCCGGTGGAGCCGTCGACGAGCGCGCTCCAGGTCTTGCCGCCGTAGGCGTACTCGCAGCGCCAGAGCGGCAGGTGAACGAGCGCGCTCTCGCGAGGCTCGGCGGTGCCGCGCTGCACCAGCCAGCCGCGGGCGGTCTCCAGCGGCACCGTCGCTTCCGTGGTCGTGACGCCCGGCTCCGCCACGTACGGCACGAGCTGGCCGGCCGGGACACGCAGGTCGGCGAGCTGTGGCACCGGCGTCGGCGCGGCCGGCTCCACCAGGGTCTCTTCGTGGCCCCCGGCGTCGAAGCGGAAGAACCACATCGGAAACGAGATCGCCTCGGGCACTCCGAGCGCTGCCTTGGTGTCGAGGTCCTTGACCGTCTCGTTGCCCGCCATCCACCGCCGCAGCGCCGCGGCGGCATCCTCGAGCTTCACCAGGCGGGGCAGCAGGTAATGCTGGACCGCGCCGGCGCGGTCGACGAAGATCGCCGCGTCGCAGAACGAGCACTGCAGGACGCGGGTGCCGGAGGAGAGTGAGTTCTCGCCACCGCACTTCGGGCAGGAAATGGTGTTGCTCATCGAATCAAACGCCCCCGCCCAGATCCTTCGCTGCGCTCAGGATGACAGCCGAGACGCCATCGATGTCATCCTGAGCGAAGCGAAGGATCTGGGGGCGGGCTTACCCCACCTTGGTCCCGCATTGCGAGCAGAACTTCGCGCCCGCCGCGAGCTTGGTGCCGCACTGGGAGCAGAAAGCCGCGCCCGCGGGAGTGGCAGCCGCCGCGCCGCCGGCAGCCGCCGCGGTGCCGCCACCGCTCTGCATGGCGTCGCGCATCATCTGCGGCAACATCATGCCCAGCCCGGCGCCCACCCCGACGCCCATTCCCGCCGCCGCCGCGCCGCCGGCATCGCCGCCGGCCTGCGCCGCGTCACCCATCGCCTTGGCGGCCTTGAACTTCATGTAGGCGTTCATGTCGCCCACCGCCGCCATGCCGCCGCGCTCGTCGATCAGCTTCTGCACTTCCTCGGGCGGCGTGATGGCACCCAGGAAGAGGTCGACCAGGTCGATGCCGTACTTCGCGAAGTCGTCGTGGACCCGCGCCTTGAGCCCGAGAGCGAGCTCGTCGTAGACCTTCGGCAGATCGAAGATCGAGCGCAGGTTCTCGCCCAACAGATCGGTGAAGCGAGCCACGATGGCGTCCTTGAAGTACATCTCGACGCCATCGGTGGTGTAGAGGCCCATGGTGCCGACCAGCTGATTGACGAACGACTGCGGATTGGAGATTCGCACCGCGAACTTGCCGAACGCGCGCAGCCGCACCATCGAAAGCTCGGCGTCGCGGTAGACGACCGGCTCTTTGGTGCCCCATTTGAGATCGGTGAACGTCTTGGTCGAGGTAAACACCACCGCGGCTTGGAAGGGCGACTTGCCGCCGAAAGGCAAGCCGAGGAGCGCGGTGAGAAACGGCAGGTTCATGGTCGCCAGCGTGTGGCGGCCCGGCCCGAACGTGTCGAGCGCCTTGCCGTCGCGCAGGAAGACCGCCGCCTGGCTCTCCTCGACGATGAGCTGCGAGCCGAGCTGAATCTCGGCGGTGCCGTTCTGCGGCCAGCGCGCCACCATGGCGTTGCCGTGCGGATCCTGGTACTGGATGACTTGCATGGAAGATCTCCTTTGCGGCGTCGCGCTCAGCGCGCGGTCTTGACCACGCCGCTCACTACGTTCTTGCGGCCTAGCCATTGGTCCGCCAGTCCCTGCACCCGGGAGAGCGCCGCGTCGACCGCCGGCTGCGGGTCCGAGGTGCCGTCAGCGGGAATCGCGGCCAGATCGCCGGCCAGCGCCTGCACGCCCTCGACCAGCGACAAGTCGAACTGATACAGCTTGTCGAGCTCCTCTTCGCGGATCTTCACCACGTCGAAAAAACCGGAGGCGCCGTAGTCGGCGAAGCGAATGGCCTGCGCCAGGCCGTCGATCTGCCGATCGAGGCGGTCGAAGCCAGAGAGCACGCCGATCTTGCCGGCGTCGACCCAGGCCCGCGCCTTGGCGCGCGAGACACCCTTGAGACGCTCGAGCTCCTGCGACAGGTGCTCGCGCTGCAGCTTGTCGACGTCCCGCCGCAGCTCGCGGTCCTGGAAACCGCGATAGCCGGGAATCTTGGCTCCCAGCCGCTCGATCCAGTTGCGCTGTCCCTTGGCTTCGTCCAAACCGTCGCTCATCGCCGTCTCTCCCGATCGTCGGCCGATGACTGTAACAGAGCGCCACCGGGTCAGCGGCTGTGCCCCCAGCTTTATTGGGGGATCGCGGCGCGCGCCTCGGCGAGCGCGGTTTCGAGGTTGGCGAGATCGAGGGGATTGCCGGGCGGCTTCTTGGTCCAGATGGCGAGCGCTTCCTCGAGCAGCGGAACTCCTTCGCGCGCGTGGTCGTTCTGGCGCAGCACGTCACCGAGCAGGAACAGGGCGCCGGCGAGCTGCGGACTGTCGGGGGGCACCACCGCGCGGTAGATCTCGACCCCGGTGCGCAGGGCGCTGAACGCGCCCGGCAGATCGTTCACCGCCAGCCGTCCGCGCCCCAGGTCGAGCCAGCTCTGCGCGACTTCCGGATGCCGCTCGCCGAAGGCCTTCTGGCGTACCGCGAGCGCTCTTTCGTAGGCCGCCAGGGCCTCGGGCCCCTTCTCCTGCTGGCGGAGGACGCCGGCGAGACCGCGCAGCGTCCAGGCGAGATCGGGATGGTCTGGGCGCTGCGAGCTGGCGTACATTTCGACCGCGCGCTCGTAGAGCTGCCGGGACTTTTCGAGATCGCCCTGTCGGCGCGCCAGGTTGGCGAGGGCAGCGGTGGTGTTGGCGAGCGTCGGATGATTGGCCGGGTAGAGCGCAACCTGCAGCGCCAGCGTCTGCTCGCAAAATACTGCCGCGATGTCGAGCTCGCCGAGATCTCGGTGCACCTCGCAGAGGTTCTGCATGCTTCCCGAGACCAGCCCCGAACCGGGCGAATTCTTGGCGTGAATCGCCAGCGCGCGGCGAAAGGTGACCAGCGCCGTCCGCAGACGCTGCAGGCGCCAGTACACCAGGCCGAGGTTGTTGAGCGAGGTCGCCAGATGGCGGTTGTCGAGATCGCCGGTGCGGCTGGCGATGCCGACCGCCCGCTCGAGCATCGCAGCCGCGCTCTGGTAGTCGCCAGTCTGACGCTTCAGATTGCCGTAGTTTGCCAGCACCGACCCGAGCTCGGCCTCGTCTCGAAGCCGCTCGTTGCGCTCGACCAGCTCCTGGAACATGGGCTCCGCCTCGGCATAGCGAGCCTGCCGGTGCAGCGTCACCGCCACTCGCTTCTGTGCCTCGCGAGTGCGCAGGTCGTCGGCGCCGAAGAGCGCCTGACGGCCCTCGAAGGCGCGACGAAAGAGCGGCTCCGCCTGGTCGGGCAGCGACAGCTGGTTGAACACCTGGCCGATCAGGATCTCCATCTCCGCCCGCAGCTCGGGCTGCCCGGCGAGCTCGGCCTCGAGGCGGGCCGAGCCGCGTTCCAGGAGATCGCGCACCGTCGGCGCGGCGCCCGCCATGCGATCGGGATCGAGCTCGGAGAACAGGCCCGCCAGAAACGCCTGTGCCGCGGCGGCGCGCTCCGCTTGGCGTCGCGCCGCCGCGGTCTGCACCAGCGAGACTACGAGCACGGTAACCAGCGACAGCGCCACCAGAACGGACGCACCGACTCCCAACCGGTGGCGCCCGACGAACTTGCGCAAGCGATAGGTCGTGGTGTCCGGACGCGCTGCCACCGGGCGCCCCGACAGGAAGGCGCGCAGGTCGGCCGCCAGCGCCGCCGCGGACGGATAGCGCCGCGCCGGATCGCGCTGGAGGGCCTTGAGGACGATGGTGTCGAGATCGCCGCGCAGACGCCTGGCGCGGCGCTCGCCGGTCCCGGTCGTCGTCTCGCCAGCCTTGCGCACCAGAGTCGACGGCTTCTCGACACTCTCGCGCTCGACGCGCGAGATGAGATCGTGAGGAGTCGTCGCGCGGCGGTCGTACGGCAGCGCGCCGGTGAGCAGCTCGTACAAGACCACGCCGAGCGCGAAAACGTCGGTCGCCATGGTGACGCCGCCGCCGAGGATCTGCTCCGGAGCGGCATAGGCGGGAGTCAGCACGTGGGCGCCGTGGCGCGTCAGCTGAGTCTCGCCGTCCTCCTCGCCGAGCAGGCGCGCGATGCCGAAGTCGAGCAGCTTCACCCGGCCCTCGGGCGTCACCAGGATGTTCGAGGGCTTGAGATCGCGGTGCACCACCAGGTTGCGGTGCGCGGCGTCGACCGCATCGCAGCAGTCGGCGAGCAGCCGCAGCCGATCCTCGAGTGGCAGGTCGCGGGCGGCGCAGAAGTCGGTGATCGGTTGGCCCTCGACCCGCTCCATGACGAAGAACGGGCGGCCGTCCTCGCCCTCGCCGCCGTCGAGCAGCCGGGCGATCCCGGGATGATCGAGGCGGGCCAGGATCTGACGCTCGCGGGCGAAGCGGCGCAGGATGAGCGCGCTGTCCATGCCGCGCTTGATCAGCTTCAGGGCGACCTGCTGCTCGAAGCGGCCGTCGGCACGCTCGGCGAGATACACCTCCCCCATGCCACCGGCCCCGAGGAGCTCGAGCAAGCGGTAGGGGCCGAAGCGCTCGCCAGCGTGTGCGCCCGGCGCGACGGCGTAGCCCTCTTCGGGGACGGTGGGAAGCTGTTCCAGGTCCGGATCCGCGAGCGGGCTCTCGGCGGGATCGGACAGGAAGCCCTCCGCGCGGCGGTCGGCTTCGAGCAGCTCGCGCACCGCGTCGGCGAGAGCAGGGTCGGATTGCGCGAGGGTGTCGAGCCGTTGGCGGCGCTCGGCGTCCTCGAGGTCGACGATCTCCTCGAACACACGCCGCGCTTGGCGGAACCGTTCGGCCTCGCTGGTGATCACCGGCTGGGCGGGATCCTAGCCCAACCGGCGCCGCAGGTCGGTTTTACTCGTTGCCGATCGAGACCGGTCCGTTCACGGTCGAGAGCCGGATCCGTGCCGGCTGCGGTCCGATCTCGAGATGACGGCCGTCGTCGTCCCAGCTGCGCTCGCCGCGCGAGCAGAGCTCGCCACAGCTCCAGGGTGCGTGGCCGGACGATTCGATCCGCACTCCGCCGGCGTAGCCGGGAGCGATTTCGAGCGACAACGGGCCGTTGACCGCCCGCGCATCGAGCCCTTCGCCCTCCCATTCGTCGCCGTCGAGGCTGACCGCGATCGGGCCGTTCTCGGTGCGCACCCGGACGTCCCCACTGCCGTTGGCGATCGACACCGGACCGTTTTCGAGCTCGACTGAAACCGTGCCCGCCACATCCTCGAGCGACACCGGCCCGTTCGATCCCTCGATGGTGAAGCGTCCGGTGGCGTCGTATACCGAGAGCGGGCCGTTGCGCACGGCCAGGTGCAGGGCCGCGTCGCGCGGCGCCCGAACGATCAGGTAGACCAGCCAGTCCTCGTCCGCCGGCCCGCTGGTTTCGACCGCGTCGCCCCGGATGGCGACAGAGATCGCCGCCAATCGCTGGCGCGCCTGCTCGAGATCGGTGGCGACCGCAGCCTTGCAGGCGATCACCTGGAATTCGCGGCCCTCCCAGCCGCTCACCACCACTCCTCCGCGCGGAGCCGCGGGCACTTCCAGCGCCACACCGGCCGGCGCGCTGAGGCTTTCCTCGCCGGTGGCGACCGCGCGCCGCCCGGCGTCGATATCGATATCGGAGCAGGCCGTCGGATTACCGTGGGTCGAGATCGAGATGTTGGTGTCCCGCTGATGGCGGTGACTGCTGCCGCCCTCGACGGTCGAAGGAACCGCGGTAAGACTGAGCAGCAGGATCAACGTTGATAGATGGCGCATGGGTTTCTCCTCGGTCTACTAGAAGAGACGTCTGGAGCGCTGGAAGGTTAGGAGCGCCATCGACTTTTTTCGTCCCCGTGGAGGACGAGGCCGGTGTACACTGCCCGGGACCTCGTGCCTCCAGCCGGCACCTTCCCTTCCACCCGCCGCTCACTCGTCGAGGCGGTGCGCGCCGAGGACCCTGCGGAGCGCCAGCGGGCCTGGGACGAGCTGCTGCGCAGCTATTGGACTCCGGTGCACCGTTACCTGAGACTGCGCTGGGCAATGGGGGAAGAGGAAGCGGAAGACTCTACGCAGGAGTTCCTCGCCCGCGCCATCGAGCGCGGCACGTTCGATTCCTATGAGCCGGAGAAGGCGCGATTCCGCACCTTCGTGCGCGTCTGCCTCGACCGCTGGATCGTCAATCAGCGCCAGGCGGCGGCGCGCTTGAAGCGCGGCGGCGGCGCGGCCGAGGTGACGCTCGATGCCGAGGTCAGCGGCGAGAGCGCCGACCCCGAGGAGATCTTTCATCGCGAGTGGCTGCGCAGTCTGTTCGAGAACGCGCTCGAAGCGTTGCGGAGGCAATGCAGCGAACCGGAGCGCCGAGCGCGCTGGACCGTTTTCGAGCGCTGCGAGCTGGGCGATCCCAGCGGCACCCGCCCGAGCTACGCCGAGCTGGCGGCCGAGCTGGCGTTGCCGGTCACCACCATCACCAATCACCTCGCCTGGTGCCGGCGCGAGCTGCGCCGCCTGGTGCTCGACGAGCTGCGCCGGCAGACCGCGAACGACCGCGAGTTCCGGGACGAAGCGCGCCGCGCTCTGGGCACCGACTCTCCATGACGGCGCTCTCCGACCCCGCACTCGAGCGCCTGCGCCGTTCGGTCGCCGAGCCGGATTTGAGCGGTACGCGATACGAGCTGCGAGACGCGCTGGGACGCGGCGGCATGGCGACTGTCTACCGCGCCTGGGATACCACTCTCGAGCGCGAGGTGGCGCTCAAGATCCTCGACTTCGAGAGCGAAGAAGACGAGCTCGGCCTTCGTCTGCTCCGCGAGGCCAGGGTGTTGGCCCGGCTGGAGCACCCCGGCATCGTGCCGGTGCACGACGTCGGAACGCTCGCCGACGGCCGCGCCTACTGCGCCATGAAGCGGGTCGAGGGTCGTCGCCTCGACCAGGCCATCCAGGGCAGCGAGCTGCCCGAGCGTCTGCGACTCCTGTTGCGAGTATGCGAGGCGGTGGGCTTCGCTCACGCGAACGGGGTCGTGCACCGCGACCTCAAACCGCAGAACGTGATGCTCGGGCCCTTCGGTGAACTGCTGGTCGTCGATTGGGGCCTGGCGAGCTCGGACCGGGAGCCCGAGCGCGACGGCTGGGTGGTGGGCACGCCCGGCTACATGGCGCCCGAGCAGCGAGCGGGGCGCGCGGGGGCGGCCGATGCACGCTCCGACGTGTTCGCTCTGGGCGCGATCCTCCACTACTTGATCGCGGGCGCGCCGCCGGCCGACGCCGGCCTCGCCCTGCCCTCGGGCACGCCCAGGGCACTGGCGGCGATCTGCCGGCGCGCGCTGGCTCCGGAGCCGGCGCAGCGCTACGCGGGCGCTTCCGAGCTGGCAGCGGAGCTGGAACGCTTCATCGACGGACGGAGGGTTCTCGCCCACCGAGAATCCATCTGGGAACGGGCGGGGCGACTGTTCGCGCGCTACCAGACGCCCATCCTGCTGATCCTCGCCTACCTCCTGATGCGCGCCCTCATTCTGCTCTTCGCCAAGTAAAGGAATCGCGCGCAACACGGAATAGAAGGTCGAATGCGACACTTTCTCGGGAGGAAGCCATGAACAAAGTCGTTCTCGGGCTGTTGCTAGGAGCCGTATTGGGCATCTTCGACGGACTGACCGCCTGGTTCACTCCGGCGGTGCGTCCCTTTCTGGTGGGCATCGTGATCGGCTCCACGGTCAAGGGCCTGCTTGCCGGCGTGCTCATCGGCTGGTTCGCCAGAAAGGTCAACTCCCTGCCGCTCGGCATCCTGTTCGGCGGCGCCATCGGTCTGGCGCTCGCCTACCTGATCGCGGCGATGCCGTCGGAGACCGGCGAGCACTACTACTTCGAGATCATGCTGCCGGGCGCCATCGTCGGCCTGATCGTCGGCTACGCCACCCAGCGCTACGGAAGGCCGGTGGCGGCATGAGCGACGTCGACAAGGCGCTCGCGACGCAACTCGCGAACATCACCCAGCGCACCGGCAAGACACAGGACGAGCTGCGTGCCCTTCTGGACAAGACCGGGCTCACCAAGCACGGCGAGCTGCGCGACCACCTCAAGCAGAAGCTCGGCATGGGACACGGCGACGCCAACACCGTCGTGACGCTGTATCTCGCCGCCAAGTCGGGCAGCGGCGGTGGCGGTTCGCCATCGCAGGCAGTCGATGAGATCTACGGCGGCGGCAAGGAGCATCTGCGCCCGATTCACGACGCCCTGATGACGGCGATCGAAAGGTTCGGCGAGTTCGAGATCGCGCCCAAGAAGGGCTATCTCTCGCTGCGGCGCAAGAAGCAATTCGCGACGATCGGTCCGCCGACCAAGTCGCGGGTCGAAGTCGGCCTCAACATGAAGGGCGTGGCGGGGACCGATCGGCTCCAGGCGCTGCCGGCCGGCGGCATGTGCCAGTACAAGGTCCACGTCACCGACGCCGGCCAGGTGGATCGCGAGCTTCTGGGCTGGATCCGAACCGCTTACGACGCGGCTGGCTGAACGCCGAGCAGCCCTTCCACGGCGCGCCGGGCGATCCCCTGGCGCGCCGTCCAGTCGCCGCGAATGTGGACCACCCGCGCCCCGGCCTCGGACAGTGCGGCGACGAAGAGCGCGTGCATCTCGTCGCGGCGGAACCCGCGGTCGTGGTACAAGCCGTCGGCGATCCAGGGCACGTCCGGATGACAAAGCAGATAGAGATCGGCCAGCCGCCGCTCCACCGCCTGCTCGATCCATTCCGGGCAAGCACCGTAGTAATGGCGGGCGTACACCATCGTGCTGAGCAGGTCGGTGTCGTGCAGCACCAGCTCGCCAGCCGCCGCGATCGCCCGGTCCTCGCCGGCGATCTGACCGCGCGCGATCGGCTCGACGTCATCGGCGCCGAGCGGCCGCGCCACGCGATCGAGATAGTGCCGCGCTTCCTCGGACGACCATGGCGCCCGGAAATCCGCGGCCAGGATCGCGGCCAGGGTCGTCTTGCCGGTCGCTTCCGAGCCCGTCACCACGACCCGCGCGGGCTGGATCAAGCCGCCGCTCTCGCCGCCAGCGATCGCCGCCATTCACGCCAGCCCATGACCGCGAGTACCAGGAAGACCGCGTACAACCCCGCCGTCAGGTAGAGCCGCTTGAAGATGAACATGCCGACGTAGACCACGTCGAGGGCGATCCACAGAGCCCAGTTCTCGAGCCATTTCCGCGTCATCATCACCTGGGCGACGATGCTGAAGGACGACAGGGCGGAATCGAGAAAAGGCAGCGCGGCATCCGTCAGCCGGCGCAGCACGGTGCCCAGCACGAGCGCGAAGACCGCGCCGTCGACCGTCAGGCTCCACAGCCAGCGGCGCGGCGTGCGCGTCACTTCGAGGGCGCTGCGATTCCGCCCGCCGTGCAGCCAGGCCCACCAGCCGTAGACGCTGATCGTCAGGT
The DNA here is from genome assembly GCA_963821905.1 of Thermoanaerobaculia bacterium. Lineage (GTDB taxonomy): Bacteria > Acidobacteriota > Thermoanaerobaculia > Multivoradales > JAGPDF01 > CAWGFP01. The sequence goes on from CAWGFP010000011.1 coordinate 287,244, forward strand.
AGAAGACCTGCAGCCCCATGTCGGCATACAGCTTGGCGCGCTGGAAAACGATCACGTAGAGCCCGACGTTGACGATTGCGGTGGGCCACGAGAGCACGTTCTCGCGCACCGAGAGGTACACCGAGACGATGCCGAACACGACCGCCGCGACTTCGACCGGATCCATGGGCTAGCTCCGCTCGAGCAGCCGCGTTAGAAGCGCCACTCGATGCCGGCGACGAAATGCCGCTCGGCGAGCGGATAGTAGTAGGGAATCCCTCCCAGGGTATCTCCAGCGGCGCCGCGGGTGAGGAAGGGATAGCTGTACCCCGAGGGCCAGACACCGTCGCGGTCGAGCAGGTTGTTGACCTGTAGGCGCAGCTGCGGCGCTCCCCAGCTCCACCAGCGCCCGAGGTCGGCGCGCGCCGCGAGCTCGAGCCAGGTGTAGGACGGCGTGGTCAATCTGGACTGTCCGGTGTTGTCGAGATGTGAGCGCCCGACGTAACGCCCGGCGAGCGCCACTTCGAGAGCGGGAGTCGGCTGCCACTCGATGCTCTGGCGCAGGATGGTTTCCGGAGAAAGCGCCGGCGAAGTGTCGCGGAACTCGCGCAGGGACGTGCCGCCGTAGTTGCCCTCGGCGTCGTAGACATCGAGCTGCTGCCGCCAAACGGCGATCTCGTAGCGCGCCAGAAGAGCCGAGGTGCGTAGCCGCCAGCGCGCCGACGGGCGGAGCGTCGCCTCGAGCTCGAAACCGCGGCGCGTGCTCTCGGGAATGTTGCGGCGGATGGCGTACCCGATCTCGGACTGTTCGCCGGTTGGCGCGATCTCGTCGCGAAACCGCATGTCGAAGAGGTTGACCGCAAGGTGATGCCGCGGGCCGCTCCATTCGAGGCCGAGCTCGGCGTCGCGAACTTCTTCGGGCCGCACGGCGTGGAGGTCGACCGGCACGCTGACGTCGTCCTGGCCTTCGAGAAGATCGTTGCGCACCGGCTCACGCTCGGCGCGGCCGTACGAGCCGTATACCGAGAGACCGTCGCGCACTTGCCAGCGCGCGCCGAGCTTGGGATTGACGAAGCTCCAGCTCACCGGCCCGAGATCGACACTGCCGTCGTAGCGGAACTCCGCCCGGCGCAGTTGGAGGTCGCCAAAGATGCTCCAGCGCGGCCCGGCGTCAAAGCTCACCTTGATGAAGCCGGACTCCTCGCGCTTGCGCCCCGTGTTCGCGGTTTGCCGCGCGCCGTCGAGGTCCTGGATGTGGTCGCGCTCGAAACGGTACCCATGAAGGCCGCCGGCGATCCGCCAGCGATCACCGCGTGCCGTGGTCGTCAGCAGACCTCCCCAGGTCTCGCCGTCGATGGCGTAACGCCGGAAACCTGCCTTCACCACCGGGTCGTCCCAGAGGTCGAAGTGTCCCTGGGCACCGTTGTAGTAGACCTGCGCCGCGAAGTCGGCGCGCGCACCCATGGGCCGCGAGAGTTGCAGGTAGGCGAGGTCCTGGCCGAAATCGTCACGCTCTTCCGGCTGCATCGGATTGAAACGCGGGTTGCCCTCCAGGATCTCCGGCTCGACGGCGTAGAACGCCAGCTCGCTCTCCTCACGGCCGGAGAAGCCCGTGAGCTTCAGGTAGGTCGTGTCTCCACGCCAGTCCCCGGCCCAGTAGAGCGAGCCTTGCTCGATCCCGGAACGCTCGCGGTAGCCGTCGCTTTCCTGCCAGCTGGCGCGGGCGTAGACGGCCGACCGGGCGTGCCGGCCGCTCTGCGCCGCCAGGCTCGCGCGCCTTGTGCCATGAGAGCCACCCGAGAGCGCGAGATGGAACCCCCGGTCTTCTTCCAGACCGACGCTCGCGAAGTCGATCGTGCCGCCATAGGACGCCGCACCGACCGAGGAGGTCCCGACACCGCGCTGCACCTGGATCGACTCGAGGGCGCTCGCGAAGTCGCCGAAGTTCGCGAAGAAGACCGCCGATTCCTCGGGGTCGTTCAGCGGCACGCCGTCGAAGGTCATGTTCACCCGGGTCTGATGCATGCCGCGCAGCGAAAAGTACGAGTACCCGGCGCCGGCCTGGAGGCCGCTCTCCGAGTAGCTCGTCACGCCGGGCGTCTCGGCGAGGAGAAACGGCATCTCCTGCGAGTAGTTCGCCGCTTTCAGTCGCTCGGAGTCGATCTCGACCTTGGTGATCGGCGCTGTCTCGTCGGCGCGGATGGCTCGCACCACGACTTCCTCGGCGAGGCGGACCGCGGGCTCGGTTTCGGCCTCGCTGACGGCGGTGGCGGGAGGAGTCTCGACGCCCGTGTCTCGAGCGATCCCGCGCCGCCCGCGCAGAGCCACGCGCTGCAGAGCAGCAGGACGCGCACGCGTCCCCTCATTCTTTTCGTCACGTCTGCCTCCCCCGCCGCGATGGGCGAAATGCGGAGGCCTAGGAGAAACGTCTCGAAGTGGACCGAACTGCGTCGCCTTCCCTACGCCGGTATCAACCGGATCAGGTTCGAGGGTGTGATCTCAGGCCGTCAGGCCACCCCTAGGCTTCTGCCAGGGCCAGCATGCCGCGCTCCGGCCGCCCGGTCAAGCTCCGGCTGGGTTACACTCGTCGCACACACCAACCGAGGAGGCCTGCCGTGATCACGATCCTGGATCTGTGGCTGCCCGTCCTGCTGTCTTCCGTCTTCGTTTTCCTGGTCAGTTTCGTGCTGCACATGGTGCTCACCTATCACCGCGCCGACTACAAGAAACTGCCCAACGAGGACGCCACGCTCGAGGCGCTGCGCCAGACGGCGGCTTCCGCCGGGCCGGGGTTCTACTTCTTTCCTTGGGCGATGGACGCGGGGGCGATGAAATCGCCCGAGATGATGGAGAAGTTCAAGCGCGGCCCGGTCGGCATGCTCACGATACGCCCTTCGGGCGCACCGCAGCTCGGCGGCCACCTCGTCTCGTGGTTCGCCTACACCCTCATCATCGGCGTCTTCGCGGCCTACCTCGCCGGCCGCACACTGCCCTCGGGCACGGCCTATCTCGAGGTCTTCCGCTTCGTCGGCACCGCGGCCTTCATGGCCTACGGCGTCGGCCAGATCGTCGACTCGATCTGGAAGGCGATCCCGTGGAGCAACACCATGCGCGCCCTGGTCGACGGGCTGATCTACTCGCTCGTCACCGCCGGCACGTTCGGCTGGCTCTGGCCACGCTGAACGGCTCAGAGAGTCTTCGCGACCTGGATCAGCGCCTTGGCCTGCACCGCCGGCAAGGTGGCGCCGGCCGCCTGCTCGAGCGCCGCCACGTAGGCCGCCAGGGCCCGCTCCTTCTGCTTCGGCTTGCCCTTGGCGTCGGCATCCTGCGCTTGCTTCAAGTCGACTAGCAGCGAGTGCCGCAGGTGTCCGTCCGGCACCGCCGCCTCGGTCATCGCTTTCAGAACAGGGAAACTGAATAGCGGCTTTTGCACCAGATTGGGATCGGACGGATCCACGGTGAGTCCCATCACATCTTCGCCGTAGGCCCCGATCCGCATGGCGGCGAGTGCCTCGCGGGTGAACTCTCCGAACAGATGGCGCACCGAGCCGTCGCCGAAGGTGGCTTGCATCCCGCCATGGTGGAAGCTCGCCAAGCTGAAGTGGCCGCTGTCGTCGAGCAAGCTGCTGAAGGCGACATCGAATCCTGGCAGCTCATTGGGATTGCCGATCGCCGCGGGCGTCATCCGGTACACCGAGTCCTGCTCGATGAACGGCAGCAAGAGAGTGAGGCTGCTGATGGCCTGGGTTCCGAGCAGCGCGAGCTTCGCCTCCCGCATCGCCGCGCCGAGCTCGGCGCCGGGCGTGGGGAAGAATCGCAGCTCGGTCTCCGCAGCGCGGCCTCGATCGGAGACCCGCAGGAATGCCGATTGGTCGCCGGTGTAACCGGGGAGCGATTCGGCGATGAGCACCGCTTCATCGGCGGAGAGCCGCACCGGCACGAACTTGAATCCATCCTTCGCGGGCGGCAGCTCTCCCAGGGCCAGGATCTCTTGCCAGCTGGCGGGGTAAGCGCCGTGAGTGTCGTGATAATTGTGGATCGCCAGCCCGAGCTGCTTCAGGTTGTTGGTGCACTGCGGCGCGGTTCGCGGCCTCGCGCACTTTCTGCACCGCGGGCACGAGCAAACCGATGAGGATGGCGATGATGGCGATGACGACCAGCAGCTCGATGAGCGTGAAGCCGTGGTTTGCGGAGCGCGCCACACGGGGCCGGCGGATCGGGGTGGTCATGGGAGATCCTCCTTCTCTACTTATTCAAGCGTATACCTTTCTCTATATACGACACACGCCCCGGGACGACTCGCCGTAAACTCCACCGAATGCTGGTCTTCGGCGCCAACGGTTACACCGGTGAGTTGATCTCGCGGGAGGCCGTGCGGCGGGGACTGCGGCCGGTTCTGGCGGGCCGCAACGGGGACCAGATCCAGAGGCTCGCCGGCGAGCTGGGCCTGGAGGGCCGCGTCTTCGGACTCGACGATGCCGAGGCGCTCCGCGCCGGAATCCGCGGCCAGGAACTCGTCCTCCATTGCGCCGGACCGTTCGTTCGCACCAGCGAGGCCATGGTCCGAGCGTGCCTCGCGGAGGGCGTCCACTATCTCGACATCACTGGCGAGATCGCCGTCTTCGAGCGCGTCTTGGCGCAACGCCCGGCTGCCGAGTCGGCAGCTGTCGCGCTACTGCCGGGTTGCGGCTTCGACGTAGTGCCGACCGACTGCCTGGCGCGGCGGCTGGCCGACCTGCTCCCCGACGCGACCCACCTCGATCTCGCCTTCGTCAACGAGGGCGGCTCGTGGAGCCGCGGCACGCTCGCTACGGTGATCGAGTCGCTGCCCGCGGCCGGCGCGGTGCGCCGCGACGGCCGTATCGTCGAGGTGCCGTTGGCTCATGAATCGATGACCCTCGACCTCACTGTCGGGCGCCGCCTGGTGATGACGATTCCCTGGGGCGACGTGGCGACCGCTTTCCACACCACCGGCATTTCCAACATTCGTGTTTTCTCGGGCGTTCCGCCGCCCACGCTGCGCCGCCTCCGTCGCTGGCGATGGCTGTTGCCAGTCGCCGGACTGCGGCCGGTGAAACGGTTCCTGCAGGCGCGAGTGCGCCGCACGGTGACCGGCCCGGACGCCGAGACCCGCGCCCGCAGCAGAGTGCACCTGTGGGGCCGCGCGCGAGATGCCGGCGGGCGCGAGGTAATCGCCACACTGTCGACTCCGGAAGGCTACGAGTTCACCGCCCGCTCCGCCGTCGAGGCCGCGCACCGCGTGGCCGCGGGCGAGGTCGCGCCGGGGGCTTGGACACCGGCGCGAGCCTTCGGGGCTCGTTTCGTCAGCGAGATTCCCGGCGTCGAGCTCGGCACCGGCTGGGACAGGCTCGCTCAACGCGCCGGCCATTAGCCGGAGTAAGCTCAATTGGAACCAAACTAGGTCGTGCCATGAGCCCCGCCGTCAACGAAGAGCTGACCGCGCTGCTGCGCGCCTGGGGCCAGGGTGACGCCGCGGCTGGCGAGCGCCTCCTGCCGCTGGTCTACGACGAACTGCGGCGCCTCGCGGCGAGCTACCTGCGCAAGGAACGTCCGGACCATACGCTGCGCCCGACAGCGCTCGTGCACGAGGCCTATCTGCGGCTGGTCGATCAGCACGGCGGCTGGCAGAACCGGCAGCAGTTCTTCGGCGTCGCCGCGCAGATGATGCGCCGTGTTCTGGTGGACCACGCGCGCTCCCGCCAGCGGCTGAAGCGCGCCGGCGGTTGGACGCAGGTATCGCTCGACGATGCCGACGGGCAGGCACTCTACGTCACGCCGGACGTCGACCTGCTGGCGCTCGAAGAGGCGCTCGGCGAGCTGCAGGGGATCGATCCCGAGGCGATCCGCCTGGTCGAGCTGCGCTTCTTCGCCGGACTATCGATCGAAGATGCCGCGCAGGTGATGGGCGTCTCGGTGGCAACCGCGAACCGCAGCTGGCGTCTCGCCAAGGCGTGGCTCTTCCAACGCCTCGAAGGCGCGCCGGCGCGAGACTGACGAGGGGCCACTCGTGGACAGCGAGCGCTGGCGCCAAGTCGACGAGCTGTTCAGCGCGGCCGTCGAGCTGCCGGCTACCGAGCGCGCTGCTTTCCTGCTCCACGCGTGCGACGACGAAGTCCTGCGCGGCCAGGTAGAGACCCTGCTCTCCGCGCACGAGCGCGCTGGCTCGTTCATCGAGCGGCCAGCTTTCTCCTTCGAGGCAGCGACCCCGGACCCGCCGATCCCGCCGCCAGCGCGCGTTTTCGGACCCTACGAGGTCGTCGAGCTCATCGGGCGCCGGCGGCATGGGCGAGGTCTATCGCGCCCGCGACCCGCGCCTGGGGCGCGAGGTCGCGATCAAGACCCTGCCCGGGCGGCTCGCGGCGATCCGCGCGCGCTGCGCCGGTTCGAGCGCGAGGCGCGGGCGGTCGGCGCCCTCAACCATCCGAACATCCTGGCCGTCTACGACGTCGGCACGGAGGCCGGCGTGCCCTATGTGGTGACCGAGCTGCTCGAGGGCGAGACCCTGCAGGCCAGGCTGCGCGCGCGGCTCGCTGCCACGTCGGCGAGGCGCTCGATCTCGCCGCCCAGATCGCCGCGCGGACTCGCGGCAGCGCACGAGAAGGGGATCGTCCATCGCGATCTGAAGCCCGCCAATCTCTTCGTAACCCGCGACGGCCGGGTCAAGATCCTCGACTTCGGTCTTGCGAATGGCACCAGCCGGCGGCCGCGGGCTCCGCGGACACGCGCAGCACCCAGCCGGGGATGGTGCGTCGGCACCGTCGGCTACATGTCGCCGGAGCAGGTGCGCGGCGCACCCGGTCGGACACCCGATCCGACGTTTTCTCCTTCGGCGCCGTGCTCTACGAATGCTCAGTGGTCGCCGCGCCTTCGCCGGCGACTCGCCGGTCGAGACGATGAGCGAGATCCTCCACTACGAGCCTCCCTCGCTCTCGGCGCACGGCGTCCCGGTGGCGGTCGAAACATTGCTGCGCCGCTGCCTGCGCAAGCATGCCGGCGAACGCTTCGCTGCCGGCGGCGAGGTGGCGGCGGCATTGCGCGCCGTTGGACGCGATCTCGACGCCACGGTTTCGGGCACCCCTTCCACCATGACGAGCCCGGCGAGCGTCGAGACGCTCGCCGTGCTGCCTTTCGTCAACCTCGGAGGCGATCCCGAGCAGGACTACTTCTGCGCCGGCATGGCCGCCGAGCTGATCGGCGCCCTTGGCCGCTTGCCCGGTCTGCGCGTTCTCGCCCGGCCTCAGGGGGTGCCCGGGTTCCTGGGAGCGACGATCTGGCCACCCTGGGCCGCGAGCTGGGCGTTACCAAAGTGTTGGAGGGCACGGTGCGCCGGGCCAAGGAACGGCTGCGGATCACGGTGCAGCTGATCGAGGTCGCCGACGGCTCGCACTTGTGGTCGGAGAAGTTCGACCGTGAGAGCGATGACGTCTTCGCGCTCCAGGACGAGATCGCCCGCCACACAGTGGGGGCCCTGCGGCCCCGCTTCGCCGGGACGCCCGTGCCACGCCGGTCGACGGTCGACCTCGAGGCCTATCACCTCTACCTTCGCGGCCGCCATCAGTGGGACAAGCGCCACGAGGGCGGGCTGCAGGCCGGCGTGCGTTTCTTCGAGCAGGCGCTCGAGCGCGATCCGGCCTACGCCCTTGCCTGGTCGGGACTGGCCGAGAGCTACGCGCGTCATGGGCCTGGGTCTCTACGATCTCCTGCCGCCGCGCGACGCGATGCCGCGTGCCCAGGCCGCGGCTCGGCGCGCCCTCCAGTTCGACCCCGAGCTCGCCGATGCGCACGCCTGCCTCGGCTGGACCGCGCTGCACTATGACTGGGACCTCGAGCAGTCCGCGACGCATTTCGCTCGTGCCCTCGAGATTGCGCCCGAGCGCGCGCTCACCCACCACTGGCACCTCTTCCTGCTCGCGGCTCGGGGCGAGCACCAGGCGGCGATCGCCGAGAGCCGGCGCGCCTGGGAGCTCGATCCACTGTCGCTCATCGTCAACGCCGGACTGACCCCGGCGCTCTACTACGCGCGGGAGCTCGCCGCCGCCGCCGAGGGGGCGCGCAAGCTCACGCGGCTGGCGCCGGATTTCGGTGTCGGACACTTCTGGCTGGGCAGCACGCTCGCCGCGCAGGGCAAGACGGCGGAAGCGTTGAGCGAGTACCGGGACCTGGCTCGATTGTCCGGCGGCGGCAGCCGGGCCCTGGCGATGTTGGGCTACGCCCAAGCGCAGACGGGAGACCACGACGCCGCGCGGCGGACCCTCGCAGATCTGGAACGGCGCGCCGGTGGGCGCTACGTCCCTGCCCTGCATCGGGCGCTGGTCTACATCGGTCTGGGCGAGCTCGAGCCCGCCCTCGACGAGCTCGACCGCGCCCGCGAGGAGCGCAGTGACTATCTTCCGTTTCTCGCCGTCGATCCGATATTCGATCCGCTGCACTCCCATCCACGTTTCTCGCAGATCCTCGCCGCCGCGGGCATGAAGCCACCGGCCGCTGCCGTGGCAGCCCGCGCCGGCCGCCGGCGCACGGTTGCCGTGCTGCCGTTCGTGGACCTCGGCGGGGCCGGTGACAACCTGCACCTGGGCCTCGGTCTGGCCGACGCCACCATCGGCGAGCTCGCGAGAGTACCGGGGCTTACCGTGCGACCGACCTCGGCGATCCTGCCCTATGCCGGCCCGGCCATCGACACCCGGCGCGCGGCCGCGGAGCTCGCAGTCGAGAGCCTGGTCACCGGCACGTTTCAGCGCGACGGCAACCGGCTACGCGTCACGGCTCAGCTGCTCGCCGCGAACGACGCGCGCGCGGCCTGGGCAACTCGCATCGACGCCTCGCTCGACGATCTTTTCGCGCTGCAGGATCGCGTGTCGCGCGAGATCGCGCGCGCCCTCGAGCCGCGGCTGGGTGCGAAGCCCCGGCGGGCGCGAGCTCACGCGCCCCGCGGCGAGGTCTACGAGCTCTATCTCAGGGGACGCGTCCATCTCTTCCGGGAGACGCTCGAGGATTGCCTGGCGGCCGTCGATGCCTTCGACCGCGCCTGCACGCTGGATCCGGAGTTCGCTCTCGGTTGGGCGGGCCTTGCCGACGCCTACTCGCGCATCGCCTTCACCTTCCTGCCCGAGGGTGACTCGTACGCCCGCGCCTGGCAGGCCTGCGAGCGTGCGCTAGCTCTCGATCCGCGGCTGCCCGAGGCGCGCTACGTGCGCGGCGGCCGCCTGCTCTGGAGCCCGCAGCGCGGCTTCGATCATGCCGGGGCTCTGACCGACCTGGTGCCCGCCATCGCCGCGCGTCCCAGCCTCGAGGAGGCGCACGTGCGGCTGGGCGTCATCCTCCATCATGTCGGTCTCATCGAAGAGGTGGAGCGTCAGCTCGAGCTGGCCCTCGCCGCGATGCCAGGGCACGCACTCGCCCGCCAGCACCTAGGGCTGGTGCAGTTCACCCGCGGCGAATACGCCGAGGCCCTCGCCACCTATCGCAAGGCGCAGGAAGAAGTGCCGTGGTCCTGGGTCCTCTATCAAGGCGCGCTCTGTGAGCTGCGCCTGGGACGCGATGACGACGCCCGCGCCACCGTCCACCGCATGCTCGAGCAAGAGCCGACCGAGGTCCTGGCGCACCCGCTCCTCGCCCTGCTCGCGGCGCGACGCGGCGACGCGGACGAGGCCCGCCGGCAGGTTGCCGCGACCGAAGCCCAACGCCGCGAATTCGGCCACTTCCACCACGCCGAGTACGAAGCCGGCTGCGCGCTGGCGCTGCTCGGCGACCACGACGGCGCCATCGCTTGGTTGCGGCGGGCGGCGAACAACGGCTTTCCCTGCGCCCCGCAGTTCGCAAGCGACCCCTTCCTGGCGCGGCTGCGCGGCCATGCCGCCTTCGAGGCGTTGGTCGCCGAGCTGGAGGAGCGGCGGCGCGGCTACGCCGAGCTCTACGCCGCCCTCCAGAGCGCCAGCGCGGCGAGCTGACACGAAATCCACGCCCCCGTCGCGTTACTGGATGGGCATGGGCCGTCCAGACCCTGCCATTCGACAAAGGAGCGCGACAATGGCACTGCGACTCGGTGAAACGGTCCCGGACTTCACCGCCGAGACCACGGAAGGCACGCTTCGTTTCCACGATTGGCTCGGCGGCAGCTGGGCCGTGCTGTTCTCGCACCCGCGCGATTTCACGCCGGTGTGCACCACGGAGCTAGGGTACGTCGCCCGGGTCAAGCCGGATTTCGACCGCCGCGGCGTCAAGCTGCTGGGACTGAGCGTCGACACCCTCGAATCCCATCGCCGCTGGTCGGGCGATATTCTCGAGACCCAGGGCACGGCGCCCAACTATCCGCTGATCGCCGATGCCGATCAGAAAGTGGCGCGCCTCCTCGACATGATTCATCCCGAAGTGAGCGACATCTTCACCGTGCGCACCGTGATGGTCATCGGCCCCGACAAAAAGTTAAAGGCGATGATCACCTATCCGGCGTCGACCGGCAGGGACTTCGACGAGATCCTGCGGGTGATCGATTCGCTCCAGCTGACGGCGAAGTACAGCGTGGCGACGCCGGTCAACTGGCGCCCGGGACAGGACTGCATCGTGGCTTCGAGCCTGTCGGACGCCGATGCCAAGCTGAAGTTCCCCGGCGGCTGGCGGGCGCCGAAACCGTACATCCGGATCGTGCCGCAGCCGGGGGTGTGATGTAGGCGGTACTGATTGTCATCCTGAGCGAAGCGAAGGATCTGGGGGCGGAAGGTCCTGCGCCACCAGCCCCCGCCCATTCGCTGCGCTCAGGATGACGGTCTGGAGTTCTGTGGGTCTAGAAAAGCCCTTCGATCTGCCCGTCGGGCCGCACGCGCATCGCGGCGGCCGAGGGGACTTTCGGCAGGCCGGGCATGGTCATGATCTCGCCCGCCAGCGCCACCACGAAGCCGGCGCCGGCGGAGAGTTGCACGTCGCGGACCACGATGTGGAAGCCCTTCGGCCGGCCGAGGAGAGCCGGGTCATCCGACAGCGAGTACTGGGTCTTGGCGATGCAGACAGGAGTGTCGCCGTAGCCCGCCGCCTCGATGTCGACGATGGCGCGGCTCGCGGGCGGCAGGAATTCGACCCCGTCACCGCCGTAGATCTCGCGCGTGATGGTCTCGATCTTCTGGCGGATCGGCAGCGCGGCGTCGTAGAGCGGCCGGAAGTCCGCCTTCCCCTCATCGAGTGTCGCGAGTAGCTCGCGCGCCACCGCTTCGCCGCCTTCGCCGCCCTTTTCCCAGACTTCGGAGAGCGCCGACCGCGCTCCCCAAACACGGGCCGCGTCGAGCACCACGTCGATCTCCTCCTGGGTGTCCGAAGAAAAGCGGTTGAGCGCCACGATCGGCGGCACGCCGAACTTGCGCACGTTCTCGACGTGGGCCTGCAGGTTGACGAGCCCGCGGCGCAACGCCGGCACGTCCGGCGTGCCGAGGTTCTCCTTCTTCACGCCGCCGTGCATCTTGAGCGCCCGGACGGTCGCGACGACGATCGCGGCCTCGGGCTTGAGGCCGGCCATGCGGCACTTGATGTTGAAGAACTTCTCCGCTCCCAGATCGGCGCCGAAGCCCGCCTCGGTGAGCACGATGTCCGCGAGCCCGAGTCCCAGCTTGGTCGCCGCCACCGAGTTGCAGCCGTGCGCGATGTTGCCGAACGGACCACCGTGGACCAGCACCGGACCGCCCTCGAGGGTCTGCACCAGGTTGGGCAGGATGGCGTCCTTGAGCAGCAGCGCCATGGCGCCCTGCGCCTCGAGCTCGCTCGCCCGCACCGGCTTGCGCTCGCGGGTCTGGCCGACGACGATGCGGCCAACCCGGCGCTCGACGTCCTGCAGGTCCTCGGCGAGGCAGAGGAGGGCCATGATCTCGCTCCCCGGCACGATCACGAAACGCTCCTCGCGCGCCGGCCCGCCGTTGAGCTTGCCCATGCCGACGACGATCGAGCGCAGCGCGCGGTCGTTCATGTCGATGGTGCGCGGCCAGGACACCCGCCGCAGGTCGAGGCGCAGCGAGTTGCTGTGGTAAAGGTGATTGTCGAGCAGCGCGGAGAGCAGGTTGTGGGCCGAGGAAATGGCATGGAAGTCGCCGGTGAAATGGAGATTGATCTCGTCCATCGGCACCACCTGGGCGTAGCCGCCGCCGGCGGCGCCGCCCTTGACGCCGAAGACCGGACCGAGCGAGGGCTCGCGTATGGCGATGAGCGTCTTCTTTCCCAGGCGTCGCAGCGCCTGGCCGAGGCCGATCGTGCAGGTCGACTTGCCCTCGCCGGCCGGCGTCGGGTTGATGCCGGTCACCAGCACCAGCCTGCCCTTGGGCGTCGAGCGCGCGATCACTTCGGGCGCGATCTTCGCCTTGTACTTGCCGTAGGGCAGGATGTCGTCGGAGCCGAGCCCGAGCTCGGCGGCGACATCCGCGATCGGCCGCATCTTGGCCGCCTGGGCGATTTCGATGTCGGACGGCACGGCGGGCGCGGTGGTCATGCGAGTCTCCTCGGGGAAGCCGGGCAATCCCATCACGTTCGCGAGGGATGTGCCAAGATCCCGCTCGATCGATCATGAGCCTGCTCTCGCACCTTTTCGCCAACAACCGCGCCTGGGCCGCAACGGTTTCGCGCGAGGACCCGGACTTCTTCGACCGGCTGTCGCGCCAGCAGACGCCGCAGTACCTGTGGATCGGCTGCTCGGACAGCCGGGTGCCGGCCAATCAGATCGTCGGCCTGCTGCCCGGCGAGATGTTCGTCCATCGCAACGTCGCCAACGTCGTCGTTCACACCGACCTGAATTGCCTCTCGGCCGTCCAGTTCGCGGTCGACGTGCTGCGCGTGCGCCACATCATCGTCTGCGGCCACTACGGCTGCGGCGGCGTGCTCGTCGGCGCTGCGCCAGGAGACGCTGGGCCTGGTCGACAACTGGCTGCGCCACGTCGCAGGACGTGCGCTGGAAGCACCGGGAGCAGCTCGAAGCGCTGGGCAGCGAAGCCGAGCGTCACCACCGGCTCTGCGAGCTGAACGTCATCGAGCAGGTGGTCAACGTCAGCCAGACAACCGTCGTGCGCGACGCCTGGAAGCGCGGGCAGGAGCTGGCCGTGCACGGCTGGGTATACGACGTGCAGGACGGGCTGCTGCGCGATCTCGAGATCACCGTTTCCCAGGACCGCTGATTCGCGTTGGACGACCTCCTCAACCTCGACGATATGCAGCAGGCCGCCGAGGCGGTGTTGCCTCGAGGCAGCTTCGACTACTACGCTGGCGGCGCCGGCGATGAAGTGACGCTGCGCGCCAATCGAGAGGCCTACGCGGAGGTGTTCCTGACGCCCCCGAGTGCTCGCCGGCTTGGGCCCGATCGACACGCGCACCCGCGTCCTCGGCACCGAGGTCAGCATGCCGGTGCTGCTGGCGCCGGTGGCCTTCCAGAAACTGGCGCACCCGGACGGCGAATGCGCCACGGCGCGAGCCGCCGGCCGCACCGGCACTCTGATGACCGTCTCCACCATCGCCTCCACCGCGCTCGAGGACGTGGCGCAGGCGGCGAGCGGTCCGCTCTGGTTTCAGCTCTACGTCTACCGCGACCGAGCCATCACCCGCGAGCTGCTGCGGCGCGCCAAGGCGTCGGGCTACCGCGCCATCGTGCTCACCGTCGACACGCCGCTGCTCGGGCGCCGCGAGCGCGACCTGCGCAACCGATTCACTCTGCCCCCGGACGTCCGGCTCGAGAACCTCGCCTGGCTCGAGGGACAGGTGGAAGGCATCACCGGCTGGAGCGAGGCCTCGAGCTTCTGGGCCTACGTCCACCAGCAGCTGGATTCAACGCTGTCATGGGACACGCTCGCCTGGCTGCGCTCGGAAACCGACCTTCCCATCCTCATCAAGGGTGTGCTGGCCGAAGAGGACGCCGCGCTCGCCGTCGAGCAGGGCATCGACGGCATCGTGGTTTCGAACCACGGTGGACGCCAGCTCGACGGCGCCCAACCCACGCTTCGCGCCCTGCCGCACGTCGTCGATGCGGTGGCGGGCCGGGCCGAGGTCTACGTCGACGGCGGCGTGCGCCGCGGCGTCGACGTGGTGCGCGCGCTGGCCATGGGGGCTCGCGCGGTGCTCATCGGGCGGCCGCAGCTGTGGGGTCTGGCACTGGGCGGCGAAGCGGGCGTTCTACGCATGCTCGAGATGCTGCGCGCCGAGGTAGAGCTCGCGATGGCGCTCTGCGGCACGGATACGGTCGCCAAGATCGAACGCTCGCTGCTCGTCGGCTAGCGCTCGGCGGTCCGGCGCCGCGCCACAGCCATGCTAGCCTCGTCGCCTACTCAAAAGGAGGAGTCATGACCAAGCTCGTGAGGCTGGCGACAGCGGCAGCACTGTTGTTGTTCGGAGTCGCGACCGCAACGGCGGCGCAGGACGTCAAGGACGCGACGATCGCCGATCCCGGGGTGCATCAGGTGACGCTCGACAACGATCACGTTCGCGTTTTTCGCGCACTCGCCACCGCCGGACACAAGAGTCCGATGCATTCGCATCCCCCGATGCTCATCGTGAGCCTCGGCACGGCGAGGATGCGCGTCACACAAGCTGACGGAACCCAGCAGATTCTCGATCTGGCGCCAGGCGCGGCGCTGTGGATCGACGGCGCCATTCACTCCTGGGAGTTGCTGGCCGGCGAACTGAACGTCGTCGGGGTCGAGGTCAAGGCCGCGAAGGCGGCGACGGCAGCGAAGTCCGCCAAGGGACAGTAACGAGCGACAGCCTCCTACGAGTCCGCGGCCGGCGTTTCCTCGGCCGCGGCTCCGCTTCCGGCGACTCCTCCTCGTACCCTTCTTCCTCGTGCTCACTCAGGGTGTCGGCGGTCAACTGCCAGGTGGCATCGGGATCGTAGACCTGCATCGCCCGGACCAGCACGTCGGTCTCGGCGCCAAGGTCCTTTTCCTGGACGATGCCACGCTGGTTGACTAGAAAAGTCTTGACGCCGGAGTTGCCGTACTTGGCCGGCCACGCCACCGCCGCGAACCCGCGGGTCATGTGGCCTTTGGCGTCGAGGTAGCTGTACTCGCCGCCCATGGCGTTCGAGCCCTGCCCCGCGAGGATCCGGTAGTAGTAGCCCCGGTAGGGCTCGGGGGAGATCGCGGGTCGATCAGTGGCTTTGGCCAGCAGTTCGCCGAGGGGGCTCTCGGGCTCGCCCTCGGCCACCTGCCAGTACAGGCCGTCGTGCTTGCCTTCAGTGCTGAAAAAACGCTGGGCGAATGCGCGGGGGTTTCCGTCGCGGCCCTCGGCCTGGTACTCGCGCTGAGCATCGACGTACTCGTGTAGCGAGTCGAGCGTCGGCGAGCTCGAAGTAGCCGATGCGCCGGTTGAGCAGCTCGCTTCGCCCGGCCGCGGTGTCGAAGCGCCAGCGCTCGCCGCTGCGCACGAGCGGAATCGGGAACGGCCAGGCTTCTTCTCCCAGCAGGAGACCTGGGTGTTGGCGTCGAGCTCCTCGAACTCGACCTTGGCGGTGATCATGTCCTTGACCTGCTGCGCCTCGCGACGGTCCTCCTCGGGATCGCCGGTCTGGAAGAGGTCCATGGAGCCGGGGCCGAATATCTCCTCGGCCTTCTTCTCGTCACCGCTGCCGACCAGGCCGGCGAGCGCCGCCGCGGCGTCCTGCGGAGTGGCAAAGGTGCCGGGCTCGGCCCGCTTGCACGCCACTGCAGTGACGATCAATCCGGCCGCGGCGAGAACACCGAGGAGTTGCAGGCTTCGAATCGCGCGCAATGTCATCTGTCGCTCCTAACTGCGCCCGCCACGGCCACCGCCGCCGCGCCCGCCTCCACCGCGCGAGCCGCCGCCGCCGTACGATCTCGACCCGCGGCTGCTCGAGCCGCGGCTGCTCGAGCCGCGATCGACGCTCGGACGCGAGGAGCCGCTGTACGCGCCGCTGCGCGAGCCGTAGCTGGATCCACTGCCGCTCGAACGGCTGGCGCTCGAGCGACTCGTGCTGGAACGACTGGGGCTCGAGGCGCGCTGGCCGCTGCCGGCGCGGTCTCCGGCTCCGGCTCTCTGCCCAGTGCCCGCCCGGTCACCCGCCGAGGCACGCTGGCCGCCGGCGCGGTCACCGCTCCTGGTGCCGCTCGGCGTGCGCACGTCCCGCGTCCCCGATCGGTCGCCCGAATGGCCACGCGCCTGATCGCGCGAGACGCGGCTGGAGTCGCCCCTGCCTCCGTACTGACCCGCCACCTTGGAGTTCTGGTAGTTGGCGCCCTTGCGATGGCTCGGATTGTGGTTCCAGCTCGACCGGTTGCCGCCGGCGTTGCCGCCACGGTTGCCGGCCCGGTCGCCGGCGCGGTCGCCACGGTTGCCGGCCCGGTCGCCGCGGTCCCCGATGCTGGTATTGCGGTTGAAGTTGTTGTTGCGATCGATGTCGATGTTGATGTCGCGACGATCCCCAACCCCAGCCGCAGCCGCCCCAGATCGCCGCGCCCATCGCCATGCCGAAGCCGAAGGTCACGAGGCCAGCGCCATACGGGTAGTAGGGATACATCGGCGGGTAGTAGTAGTAGGGCGGCGCCCAGCCGCCGTAGACCACGGTCGGCGAGTAGCTCGGAACGTAGACCACTTCCGGCGAGGGCGACTCGATGACGATGATCTTGTCTTCCTTGACCGTCACGACCTGCTGCTCGGTGGTCTTCAGGTTGCCGGAATCGTTCGCCTTGCCCCGCATGCGCTGCACGGCGTCGAGCAGCTCGGTCTTCTGGCCGAGGACCGCGTCGCCAAGATCCTGCGTCCAGTCCAGGTTCTCGCTCATCTTGGACAGCACTTCGGGCAGCCGGCAAAGCGACTTCACGCTGGCATCCCAGTCGTGCTCCTTGAGCGCCTCGTCCAGCTGGGCGTCTTTGAGCGTCGAATTGGCCTTCACGAAGCGGTCGGCCTGGACGATCTCGAGCGGGTAGGTCGCGGCCATCAGAACCTGGGCCAGCAGCCCGTCGGAGTAGAGCGCGATCGGCGCCACCAGCTGCTCGAGCTGGTCCTTGGAGAAGGCCTCCGCGGGGTTGGTCGGCGGGGCCTTGGGCACCGCCGGCTGGCCGGCGAGCGGGGTCGCGCTCTGCCCGGCGACTTGGGCGGCGCCAGCTCCGACCAGCATGACCAATCCCAGCGCTCGCAGCGTTGCCGTTCTAGCGGTCTTCCTCATGGGAGACCTCCTTACCGTGGCCAGACTCTGACGCCACGGGTCGCGAAGCGGTATTGGACCTTGGCCCTAGGCCGGGGAACGGCCGGACCGAAGGATCGCGGCGGGATATTCGACGGGCGGGCTCTACATCGCTCTGGATCGCGCCCTGCCCCAGCGTCGCGGCGGCAGCGACGGGCGCTTCAGCTCGCCCGGCGGGCCGAAATGCGCTGGGGCGGGGTCGCGCCAGCCGCGCCGCTCGGGGTGGCCGAAGCGGCGGCGGCCGGTGGTCCAGTGACTCGCCAGGAGGTTCGAGGACGACGTCCCGCGCCGGTGAGCGCGGATGCGACGACTGCGACGCGCCGAGCGTGTCATGGCGATCTCCTCGCGCTCAGTCCATTTGCTTCCTCAGGATTGTGGGGATGTCGTAGTCGTCGACCGCCGACCAGTTGGGCCCGAATCCACCCGGATCCTCGGGACGGTTCTGCGCCATCGCCTTGCGATAGAAGGGCACTTCGGCCACCTCCTCGTGACGTTCGGCCGACCGCTCCGTTGCGGTCGCCGTTGCCGCCATCATGCCGGCCGGGCGGGTCGGCGGGGCCTGGAACGGCTGGTTGGCAAACGACGGCTGCATGGTTGGACGGATGGCGGGGATCTCCACCGGCTGATACTTGAAGCCGGTGGCGATCACCGTCACCTTCATCTCGTCCTCCATGCGCTCGGTCGATCACCATGCCGGAGATGATGTTGGCGTCGGGGTCGACCGCGTCGGCGATGATGCGCGCCGCCTCGGCCACCTCGTGGAGCGTCAGGTCGCGGCCGCCCGAGATGTTGATCAGCACGCCCTTGGCGCCCTCGATCGAGGTCTCCTCGAGCAGCGGCGAGGAGATCGCCCGCTGCGCCGCCTCGAGCGCCCGGTGCTCGCCCTTGGCGACGCCGGTGCCCATGAGCGCCATGCCCATGCCGGTCATGATCGTCGCGCACGTCGGCGAAGTCGACGTTGACCTCGCCCGGGACGGTGATCAGGTCGCTGATGCCCTGCACCGCCTGGCGCAGCACGTCGTCGGCGATGCGGAAGGCCTCGGAGAGCGGCGTGCCGCGCTCGACGAAGTTGAGCAGCCGCTCGTTGGGGATGGTGATCAGCGTGTCGACCGCGTCGCGCAGCTCCTCGACGCCGCGCTCGGCCTGCTGCATGCGGCGCCGGCCCTCGAAGCCGAACGGCTTGGTGACCACCGCCACGGTGAGCGCGCCGATCTCGGCGGCCAGCGAGGCGATGATCGGCACCGCGCCGGTGCCGGTGCCGCCGCCCAGGCCGGCGGTCAGGAAGACCATGTCGGCGCCCTCGAGCATCTCGAGGATCCGCTCGGTGTCCTCGAGCGCCGCCTTGCTGCCCGACCTCGGGGTCGGCGCCGGCGCCGAGGCCCTTGGTGAGCAGCGGCGCCGAGCTGCAGCTTGATCGGCGCGCGGCACTTGCGCGAGCGCCTGCAGGTCGGTGTTGGCGGCGATGAACTCGATGCCGCGCAGCTGGGCGTCGATCATGCGGTTGACGGCGTTGCCGCCGCCGCCGCCGACGCCGATCACCTTGATGCGGGCGGGCACGGCAGTCCGCCTCGTCGACGCGGAGCTGCGCGCTCGCGCGCGTCTCCGGAGCGTCCTGGTCGTCGAACAGAATCATGATGTCACCCCCTTTTGCCGGGTTCGACCGGTTCTTCAGAGCAGGTCCGAGAACATGCCGCGCAGGCTGCCCATCACGCTGCGCACGCTGAAGCCCGCTCGCTTCGTTGGCCGCTTGCCCTGCGCTCTCCTCGGCGGCCGAGGCCGTAGAGCAGGAGGCCCGAGGCGGTCGCACCAGGTCGGGCTGCTGATCACGTCGACCAGGCCGCCCAGGCCCCGCGGCAGGCCGTAGCGCACGCCGGCGTCGAAGATCTGCTCGGCCAGCTCGAGCAGGCCGTCGAGCTGGGCGCCGCCGCCGGTCAGGACGACGCCGCCGCGCAGCGCCTCGTCCGAGGCCGTGCTTGCGCGAGGTCGTCGCGCACCAGGTTGAACAGCTCCTCGGCGCGCGGCTGCAGGATCTCGCACAGCTCGCGCTTGGGCACCACGCGCGAGCGTGCCGCCGGCCACCGTGGGCACCGACGATCCCCTCCTCGTCGGTGACCATGCTCGGCAGGCAGCAGCCCTGCTTGATCTTGATCCGCTCGGCCTCGGCGAACGGCGTGCGCAGCACCATCGCGAGGTCGTTGGTGAAGTGGCCGGCGCCGATCGGCAGCCACCGCGCTGTACTGGATCTCGCCGTCGGCGAAGAGCGCGTAGCTCGGTGGTGCCGGCGCCGACGTCGATCAGCAGCGCGCCGAGCTCGCGCTCGTCGGGCGTGAGCACCGCCTCGGCGGTGGCGAGCGGCTCGAAGACCATCTCGACGACCTCGATGCCGGCGCGGTTGACGCAGGTCAGCAGCGTCTTGAGCGCGTCGATGTTGCCGGTGACCAGGTGGACCATCACCTCCAGCCGGCTGCCGAGCATGCCGAGCGGATCGGCGATGCCGCCCTGCTCGTCGACGATGAACTCCTGCGGCACGGCGTGCAGGATCTCGCGGTCGGACGGCAGCGCCGCCGACTGCGCCGCCTCGAGCACGCGCTGGATGTCCTGGCGGGTGATCTCGCGGTCCTTGCGCGCCACCGAGACCATGCCGCGCGAGTTGACGCTGCGGATGTCGGCGCCGGCGACGCCGACGTAGGCGCGCGAGATCTCGACGCCGGCCATCACCTCGGCCTCCTCGCTCGCCTGCTTGAGCGCCTCGACCGTGGCCTCGACGTTGACGATGTTGCCGCTTGCGCGTGCCGCGGTTGGGCGCCAGGCCCTTGCCGACCACCTCGATGCCGCCCTTGTCGTCGCGCTGGCCGATGAGCACGCCCACCTTCGAGGACCCGATGTCGATGCCGACGAAGTAAGGTTCTGGTTTGGCCATGCCTGGTTCCCTCTCCTCAGCTAGCGACTCGACGCTGACGACCTGAGCGTCCGGCCCGCGTGACGCCAGCGGCGCTTCGGAGCCGCGGGCTGGACGACGATCCGCCGCGAGAAGCGGAGGTCGACCGCCTGCGATCGCCGGGTAGCGGCGGTCGAGCTCGGGCAGCAGCTCCCGCAGGCGTCGGCACCTTCGGCCGCACCTGCCCGCGCGTGACCAGCAGCGGGAACGGCAGCGCCGCGGTGTGGAGGCGGAAGTCCTGCTCGCCGAGCACCTCGACTTCGCGAGAGCGCCGCGCCCCAGGCGGGCTGCGCCGCGCCCGAGCTCGCGCGGCCACGTCGAGCGCGCGCGCCAGCTCCGGCCGCGGGCGAGCGCCGCGGATGAGCGAGCGAGCCACGCAGCAGCTCCGTCCGCCGCGCCTCGCTCGGGCGTCGACCGGCGCGATCGGACGGCCCGTCGGCGTCGAGCGTAGACGAGCCGCCGCCTCGCTGACGCAGCAGCGCCACCGGCTGGCGCTCGTCCACCGCGACGCGCAGCCGGTCGCGGCAGCTCCTTCGCAGCTCGACCGTGGCCACCCACGGATGTGCGGCGCAGCCGCGCCTCGCACGTCGGCCAGCGGCAGCCGCACCAGGTTGCGCGCCGCGCGAGCGGCGCGAGCGGCCTCGCGCACCCACGGCCGCGGAGCACGCGCGCGTGCCGCCCTCGACCACCACCTCGCGCGAGCGCGAAGCGCGAGCGAGGTGCAGCACCCAGACGACCAGCGCCGCCGGCAGCGCCGACCAGCAGCAGCGCCGCGGCGAGCGGCCGCAGCGAGCAGCGAGCCAGCGCGGCCGCCGCTTGCGGCGGCGCGACGGCGCGGCGCCGGAACGGCAGCACCCGCGCCGTCGGCGAGCTCGCGTCAGCGCAGCGGCGCGCCGGTCGAGCCGCGGCGTCATGCGCTCCGCCGTCCTCCGCCAGCGAGCTGCTGCGCCAGCCGGTAGACGTCGCCGGCGCCGAGGGTGAGCGACCACGTCGCCCTCGCGCACCGCCTCGCGCAGGCAGCGCCGGCGCGTCGCGCCAGTCGGCGCAGTAGCGCGACGTTGCGGTGGCCGCTGGCCGCGCCGCCTCGACCACCAGCTCGCCGGTGACGCCCGGGATCGGCGCCTCGCGCGACGGGTAGACGTCGGTCACGACCGCGAGGTCGGCGCCGCAGCAGCGCGCGGCCGAAGTCCTCGGCCTGGTCGCGGGTGCGCGAGAAGAGGTGCGGCTGGAAGACCGCGTGCAGCACGCGGCCGCGCGGGAAGGCCTGGCGCGCCGCCTCGAGCGTCGCCGCGACCTCGGTCGGATGGTGCGCGTAGTCGTCGACCACCGTCGGCGCCGCGCCAGCTGCCCAGGCGCTCGAAGCGGCGGTGCACGCCGCCGAAGCGCGGCGATGGCCGCGCGCGATCGGCGTCGAAGTCGAGCCGCAGCGCCAGCGCCGACGCCGACCGCGGCGAGCGCGTTGCGCACGTTGTGGCGGCCCGGGCAGCGGCAGCTCGATCTCGCCCAGCGATCGCCGTCGCTGGCGCGCGGCGCACGGCGAAGCGGCGTGCCGCCCGGTCGCGGCTCGAGCGTCGACCGCCGCGCAGGTCGGCCTGCGGCGAGAAGCCGTAGGTCGACGATGCCGGCGGTCGGCGAGGCGCGGCAGGATGCTGCTGCACGTTCGGGTCGTCGAGGCAGACGATGACGCGGCCGAAGAACGGCACGCGGCTGGCGAAGTGCGACGAAGGCG
Organism: Thermoanaerobaculia bacterium; assembly: GCA_963821905.1. Lineage (GTDB taxonomy): Bacteria > Acidobacteriota > Thermoanaerobaculia > Multivoradales > JAGPDF01 > CAWGFP01. Next base: position 309,066 of record CAWGFP010000011.1, read on the forward strand.
TCCTGGATGTCCTCGAGGTCGCGGTAGGTGTCGAGGTGGTCGCGGTCGATCGTGGTGACCACCGCCACGCACCGGCGTCAGGCGCAGGAAGCTGCGGTCGAACTCGTCGGCCTCGGCCACCAGGTACTCGCTCTTGCCGAGGCGCGCGCCGGTGCCCGAGAGCGCGCAGCCGGCCGCCGACGATCACCGTCGGGTCGAGCCCGGCCTCGGTGAGCATCGTGCCGACCAGCGAAGTGGTGGTGGTCTTGCCGTGGGTGCCGGCGACGGCGATGCCGTACTTGCAGGCGCATCAGCTCGGCCGAGCATCTCGGCCCGCCGCACCACCGGGATGCCGCGCCGCCGCGCCGCGCGGACCTCCGGGTTGTCCTCGGCCACCGCCGACGAGACGCACCACCAGCTCGACGCCTTCGAGGTGGTCGGCGCGAGTGCCCGTGCCGGATCGTCGACGCCCAGCTCGCGCGAGGCGCTCGGTCGCCTCGCCGGCGCGACTGGTCGCAGCCGGTGACCTCGCAGCGCTCGTAGTCGAGCAGCACCTCGGCGATGCCGCTCATGCCGGCGCCGCCGATGCCGACGAAGTGGACGCGCGCAGGCCGGCGAAGCGGCTGGAACATCAGCGGCCGCCGCTCCCAGGCATCGCTGGCCGCGTCGCCGCCGCCTCGGCCAGCTCGCGGTCGGCGATGGCCGCGCGGCGCCGGGCCGGGCCAGCGAGCGGGCCGCGCGCGCCCATCTCGCGCAGCGCTGCCGGATCGGCGAGCAGCTCGCCGAGCAGTCGCGGCCAGCCGCTCGGCGGTCGCCCGGCGCCGCGAGCAGCTCGCGCGGCGCCCGGCCTCGGCGAGCAGGCGCGGCGTTGTCCACCTGGTGCGCCGGCGGCGATCGACGAGCGGCAGGAGCACCGACGGGCCGGCCGGCGGCGCAGATCTCGGCGAGGGTGATGGCGCCGGCGCGCGAGACGAGCAGGTGGCCGCCGCCATGGCGCCGGCCACGTCGTCGAGGAACGGCACGACCTCGACGTGCGATCGCCGACGCCGGCCGCGCGCGTAGGCCGCGCGCGCGTCGCTCGAGGTTGCGCTCGCCGGCCTGGTGGAGGACCGTGAGCGCCGGCAGCTCTCGAGCAGCCGCGCCGCCGCCTCGGGCATCAGCCTCGTTGAGCTGCTGCGCGCCCTGGCTGCCGCCGAGCACCAGCAGCGCGCGGCGGGTCCGCCGGCGGCAGCTCGCGCGGGAACGTCGAAGAAGGCGGCGCGCACCGGCACGCCGGTGACCCAGGCCGGGCAGCGCAGGTCGTCGCGCCGTCTCCGGATAGCGCGACCGCCGCGCGCCGGCGGCGAAGCGCGAGAGCCAGCGGTTGGCGGCGCCGGCCCGGGCGTTGGGCTCGAGCAGCAGGATCGGCCGGCCGGCCAGCCGCGCGCCGAGCACGGCCGGCGCCGAGACGTAGCCGCCGGTGCCGAGCACGACGTCCACGCCGAGTCGCGCGCACCAGCCGCGCGCGCCGCGAGCGCCGAGGCGGCCAGCGTCGCCAGCGCCGCGCGCCTTGCCGAGCGAGCCCGCGGCCGACCACCGGCCGCGCCGGCAGCGCGATGGAACGGGATGCCGCGCTCCGGCACCAGCCGCGCCTCCAGCCCGTGCGCGGTGCCGGCGAAGCTCACGCGCCACCCCCGCTCGCGCGAGCTCGTCGCCCACCGCCAGCGCCGGGAAGACGTGGCCGCCCGTGCCGCCGCCGGCGAGCAGCGCGTGGAGCACCGGTGACGCGGTCTGCGGCGGTGCGCCATCGCATTCCGTTCATCCGTGCTGCGACACGTTGAGCAGCACGCCGCAGGCGCAGAGCGTCACCACCAGCGACGAGCCGCCGTAGGAGAGGAACGGCAGCGGGATGCCCTTGGTGGGCAGCAGCGCGACGGCGACGCTGACGTTGATCAGCGCCTGCATGCACCAGCACGCCGGTGAAGCCCCAGGCGAGGTAGCGGCCGAACGGGTCCGGGCGCCTCGGCAGCCCGGCGCGCAGCCCGCGCCAGGCGAGCACGCCGAAGAGCGCCACGCACGGCGAGCGCGCCGATCATGCCGAGCTCCTCGGCGACGATGGCGAAGATGAAGTCCGAGTGCGGGTGGGGCAGGAAGTAGAGCTTCTGCACGCTCTGCCCCGGCCCGAGGCCGAAGACGCCGCCCGAGCCGACGGCGATCAGCGACTGCAGCGCCTGGAAGCCGCTGCCCAGCGGGTCGCTTCTCGGGGTCGAGGAAGGCGAAGCAGCGCTCGCGGCGGTAGGGCGCGGCCAGATCACCAGCGCGAGCGACCGGCAGCGCCGACGGCCAGCGCCGCCGAGGATGTAGCGCCAGGACGAGCCCGGCCAGGAAGAGCATGCAGCACGCCGGTCGCCGCGAGCAGCACGGCGGTCCCCATGTCCGGCTCGCAGCAGCATCAGCGCCGCCATCAGCGCCGGTGACGCAGCGCCGCCGGCACCAGCAGCTCGCGGCTGGTTGACCTGCTCCGTCCTTCTGCTCGATCTGATAGGCGAGGAACGGGACCAGCGCGAGCTTCGCGAGCTCCGACGGCTGCACCGAGATGCCGCCGACGAAGAACCAGCGGTGGGTGGCGTTGAGCTCGCGGCGCGAAGAGCACACCACCAGCAGCACCAGCGACGCCGACCAGCAGCGAATAGATCACCGCCGGCCGGCGCAGCCGCCGGTAGTCGACGTGCATGAGCCACCGACCATCAGCACGCAAGCCCGAGCGCCGGCCGCGACCGCCTGCTTGACCAGGAACGGGTTCGACGCCGCCGCCGCGCTCGCGGGCCAGCGCGGCGCTCGCCGAATAGACCATCACCAGGCCGAAGGCCGACCAGCAGCAGCACGGTGGTGAAGAGCACCTTGTCGAAGGCGAGCTTCTTCGCCATCAGCGCGCCCTCACCGCGGCCGAGCCGCGCTCGCGGACCAAGCGCCTGGAACTGACTCGCCGCGGTCGACGAAGTTGCGGAACTGGTCGAAGCTCGCGCAGGCCGGCGAGAGCACCACGGCCTCGCCCGGCCGGCCGCGCTCGGCGGCCGCGATCGACCGCGCGCTCGAGGGTCTCGCCACGCTCGACCGCGGCACGCGCCGGCGAGCGCGCCTGCGAAGTCGTCCGCCGACTCGCCGATCAGGTAGACGCGGCGCGCCTTGCGCCGCACCAGCGTCGCGAGGTCACGCGCGAGGTCGGCGCCCTTGTTGCGGCCGCCGAGGATCAGGTGCACGCTGCCGTCGGCGAAACCCTCGAGCGGCGCGCGGTCGCGCGCCGAGGTTGGTGCCCTTGGAGTCGTCGTACCAGGCGACGCCGTCGACGTCTCGCCGACCGCGCTCCATGCGGTGCGGCAGGCCGCGGAAGCTCGCGCAGGCCGGCGCGCGATCGCCGCCGGCTCGAGCGCCCGACGGCGCGCGCCAGGAGCGCCGCCGCCATCGCGTTCTCGAGGTTGTGCACGCCGGCGAGCGGCACGTCGGCGCGCGGCGAACAGCTCGGCGTCCGGCGACCGTCCGGGCTCGGCCTCGACCACCGCGTCGCCGTCGACGAAGCAGCCGTCGGCGACCGGGCCGCGGCGGTCGAGAAGTAGCGGCGCGCGGGCCGCGGTCTCACGGTCGCCGCGACCTGGGATCGTCGGCGTTCAGCACCGCGACGTCGTCCGGCTCCTGGCGCAGGAAGATCCGCTTCTTGGCCGCGCGCGTAGTCGTCCATGGCGCCGTAGCGGTCGAGATGGTCGGGCGAGAGGTTGAGCAGCGCCGCGGCGCGGGGCTGGAAGGTGTCGATGGTCTCGAGTCTGGAAGCTCGACAGCTCGACCACGAAGACCGGCCCGCCGGGGCCGTCGACACGTGCCGAAAGCGGCGTGCCGATGTTGCCGCAGACCTCGAGCTTGCTGGCCCGCAGCCGCGAGCAGCGCGCCGGTCAGCGCGGTGGTGGTGCACTTGCCGTTGTGCCGGTGATCGCCGACGATCGGACCGTCGCAGGAACGGAAAGGCGAGCTCGACCTCGGCGATGACCGGCATGCCGCGCGCGCGCGCCGCGGCCAGGAGCGGCTGGTCGGCCGGCACGCCGGGCGACAGCACCACCGCGATCCACCGCCGGCAGCGGCGCGGCGCTCGCCGCCGGCGCAGCACCGCGAACCCCGCGTCCGTCGCCAGCTCGGCGAGCGCCAGTTGGCCGCGTTCCCGCGCGTCGACTCCGACCACCTCGACACCGCGGCTCGCAGCAGCTGCGCGCCGCCGCCTTGCCCGACAGGCCGAGGCCGTAGACCAGCGCGCGCTCGGACTTCGCCGGATGTCCAGGGACGCTCTCATCGCAGTTTCAGGGTCGAAAGCGAGAGCAGCGCGAAGAGGATCGACGAGGATCCAGAAGCGCACGATGATCTTGGGCTCCGCCCAGCCCTGGAGCTCGAAGTGGTGATGGAGCGGCGCCATGCGGAAGATCCGCTTGCCCGGTGAGCTTGAACGAGGCGACCTGGATGATCACCGACAGCGCCTCGAGCACGAACAGGCCGCCGACCAGCGACGAGCAGGAGCTCCTGCTTGGCGAGCACCGCCACGCTGCCGATCGCGCCGCCGAGGGCGAGCGAGCCGACGTCGCCCATGAAGACCTCGCGCCGGGTGCGCGTTGCACCAGAGGAAGCCGAGCGCCGCGCCGACCAGCGCGCCGCAGAAGACCGCCACCTCGCCGACGCCCGGCACGTAGGCGACCTGGAGGTAGCCGGCGACGCCGCGAGTTGCCGGCGACGTAGGTGAAGACCGCGTAGGTGGCCGCGGCCACCAGCGTGGCGCCGATCGCCAGGCCGTCGAGGCCGTCGGTCAGGTTGACCGCGTTCGAGGCGCCGACCAGGACGAAGACGACGAACGGGACGTAGAGCAGGCCCAGGTTCACCACCAGGTCCTTGAAGAAGGGAAAGTTGAGCGTCGGCGCGAAGGCGTAGCGAGCGCGGCAGCGCCCACAGCAGCGTGGCGCCGGCGAGCGCCGCCGACCAGCACCTGCAGCAGGAACTTGGCGCGCGCCGTGAGGCCGAGGTTGCGCCGACGCCGCACCTTGAGGAAGTCGTCGGCGAAACCGATCGCGCCGAAGGCGAGCTGGTGACCGCGACACGAGCCAGACGTAGACGTTGCTCGAGGTTCGCCCACAGCAGCGTCGGCACCAGGAGCGCGAAGAGGATCAGCAGGCCGCCCATCGTCGGCGTGCCGGCCTTGACCTGGTGGCCTGCGGCCCGACGTCGCGGATGTTCTGGCCCACCGAGAGCCGGCGCAGGGTGGCGATGAAGCGCGGCCCGAGGAACAGCGACAGGAGCAGCGCGGTCACCGCCGCCGCCGCGGCGCGGAAGGTGATGTAGCGGAAGACGTTGAAGCCGCGAAATGGTCGTGCAGCGGGTAGAGGAGGTGGTAGAGCATCAGCCCCTCCCCTCGGCCGCGCGCCGCAGCGCCTCGACCACGCGCTCGAGGCCGACGCCGCGCGAGCCCTTGACCAGCACCACGTCGCCGGCTCGCAGCTCGCCCGGCGCCCACGCCGCCGCGGCCGCCGCGTCCGGAAACGCCCGTCGCCGCCGCGCCGGCGCCGGCGGCGGTCTCGTCGCGCCAGGCGCCGACGCCGACCACCGGCGCGAAGCCCCAGCCGCGGCGCGCTCGCCGGCTTCGCGATGGAAGCCCGGCGCCCCCGGCCCGAGCTCCAGCATGTCGCCGAGCACCGCCACCGCCGCGCGCCCGGTAACGTCGCTGCGCGCGGCGAGCGCCTGCTCGACGGCGCCGGGATTCGAGTTGTAGCTGTCGTCGATCAGCGTGCCGCCGCCGGGGAGCGCGTGCGCCACGCCGCGCATCGAGGCCGGCACGGCTTGCCCGCAGCGCCGCGGCGATCTCCTCCAGCGGTACGTCGAGCAGCCAGCCACAGGCCGCCGCGGCGAGGCGTTCTCGATGTTGTAGGCGCCGTGGAGCGGCAGGTGGACCGCCACTTCGCGATCGCCGGCGCGGAGCCGGAAACGGCTGCCCGGCCGGCCGCCTGGCGAAACCTCGACATCGAGCGCCATGACATCGGCGGTGCCCCCAGTCGTATTGGGGGCTGGCCGGTCGCGGCCGTACCAGACTACCCGCCGGCCGTCGCGGCGCGCGATGCGCGCAACTTCGGGATCGTCGGCGTTGGCCACGATGACGCCGTCATCGCGCGAGACCGGCGAGCAGCTCGGACTTGGCCTCGGCGATCGCCGCAAGCGTGCCGAAGAACTCCAGGTGCACCGGGCGGACAACGGTGAACACCGCCACGTCCGGCCGGCCGAGCAGGCTCAGCTCGCGCAGCTCGCCCGGCGTCGACATTCCCATCTCGGCCACCATCCACTCGATGTCGTCGCCGACCGAGAGCAGCGCCAGCGGGAAGCCGTAGAGGTTGTTCAGGTTGCCCGGGCTCTTGGCGGTGCGGAACGCCGCTCGAGCACGGCGCCGAGCAGTTCCTTGGTGGTCGTCTTGCCCGCCGAGCCGGTGATCCCGACCAGATGCCGGGGCGTCTGCGGGCGGACCGCCCGCGTCAGGGCGTGAAGAGCCGCGATAGACGTCGTCGACCCGGATGAGCGCGGCGGTGCCCGGCTCCGCCAGGTCGAGGTCGCGCTCGACCACCGCCGCGGCTGCGCCCGCCGCGAGCGCCTGCGGCACGAAGCGGTGGCCGTCGGCGTGCTCGCCGCGCAAGGCGAAGAACAGCTCACCGCCGCGCACCTTGCGCGAGTCGAGCGCGCCGCCCTGCCACATCGCAGTCCGGGTCGCCCATGGTCACCTCGGCCGCCCATCGCCACCGCCGCCTCAGCTACCCGCCGCCGGACCAAGCCGCTCCTCCAACGCCGCGGCGATCTCTTCGCGGTCCGAGAACGGAATTCGCCGGTCGCCGAGAATCTGGTCGTCCTCGTGGCCCTTGCCCGCCACCAATACCGCCCACCCGACGGCGCGCGCCGCGATCGCGACGGCCCGCGGATCGCCTCGCGCCGGTCGGGGACGATGCGGTAGCTCGTCGTTGCCCGACTCGCTGGAGCCCGATCTCGACCGCCGCCAGGATGGCGAGCGGGTCCTCGCTGCGCGGGTTGTCCGAGGTGGCGATCGGCAGGTCCGCGAGTGGCGGCCCGCCGCCTCGCCCATCAGCGGCCGCTTGCCCGGGTCGCGGTCGCCGCCGCAGCCGAAGACCACCACCACTTTGCGGCGCGCGAACTCGCGCACCGAGCGCAGCGCCGCAGCCAGCGCCGCGTCGGTGTGGGCGTAGTCGACATAAACCGGGAACTGCTGGCCGCGATTCCACCGGCTCCATGCGGCCCGGCAGCGGCGCTGTGCGCCGCGAAGCCGCGACCGATCGCGGCATGCGGCAGGCCGAGCGCCTCCGCCGCTGCCGCGGCGGCGAGCAGGTTGTGGAGGTTGTAACCGGCCGCAGGAGCGTCGAGGCGAACGGGAGCTCGCCGCGCGGCGTAGCGATGATCCCGCGCATGCCATGGATGTCGAGCACCACCTCCCGCGGCCGCACGTCGCCCGCCGTCGCCGAAGGTCGAGCGCGTGCCGGAGCTCGGCTCGCCAGGCGGCGGCCGTAGGGATCGTCGACGTTCACCACCGCCCGGCCGCCCGGCTTGAGCTGGCCGAACAACTGGCGCTTGGCGGCGAAGTAGTCCTCCAAGTCGCGGATGGAAGTCGAAGTGGTCGCGGGTCAGGTTGGTGAACACCGCGACGTCGAAGAGGGCGCCGCTCGACCCGGCCCTGGGCGAGGGCGTGCGAGGAGACCTCCATCGCCACGGCCTGCGCGCCCGGCGCTCGCGCATCTCGCGCAGCAGCCGGAAGAGGTCGGACGCCTCCGGCGTCGTGCGATCGCCCGCGAACGGCTTGCCGGCGAAGCGGTAGCCAAGCGTGCCGAGGAAGCCGGCGGGCCGGCCCGGCGGCGTCGAGGATCGCCGGCCAGCGCGGTCGCCGTGTCGACTTGCCGTTGGTGCCGGTGACGCCGGCGAGCACCAGCTCGCGGTCCGGATGGCCGTAGAGACGCGGGCCGCCAGTCGGACCGAGCAGAGCGCGCGGGTTCGTCGGCCACCAGCCACGGCACGCGCCGATCGTCGTCGAGCGGTGGCCCGGCCGCCGAGCACCGCCACCGCGCCGCGCTCCACCGCCTGGCGGGCGAAGGTCGCGGCCGTCGGAGCGCTCGCCGACCCAGGCGGCGAACAGGTCGCCCGGCTCGCACCTCGCGCGAGTCGTGGGCGATCCCCGAGACCTCGGCGCCTCCGCCCTCGCGCGCGCCGGCCTCGCTCTGCAGGTCGAGGCCGCGCACCAGCTCGGCGAGGCGCATCAGCGCGATCCCGATCCCAGCCAGAGCGCGATCGCTTTCCGCCAGCCGGCGGCAGCGGCGACCCCGCCGGCGGATCCTGCTTTTCGCACGAAACCGCGGCCCTCGATCACCGGCCGCAGGCCGGCGCGCGCGCTCGTCGCGCAGCGCCTGGCGCGCGGTCAGGCCGCGAAAGTCCGGCACCGCAGGAGCGGCGGGCGCCAGCTCGGCGGGGCCGGCGTTCGACGCCAGCACGACGTCGGCAACTTCCGGCGCGAGCTCAGGCTCGCGGTTCGGCTCGGGCTCTACCTCTCCGGGCCAGCGCTCCAGGGGATCGCGCTCCGGCTCGACGCCGCAGGTAGAGCAAGCGCTTCGCGGCGAAGGCGCCGAAGACCGGCGCCGCCACGTCGCCGCCGTGGTAGGCGCCGCGCGGCTCGTCGATCACCACGCACGCCGACCAGCCGCGGCTGCCGCGCCGGCGCGAAGCCGACGAAGCTGGCGACGAGCTGGTCGGGCGAGTAGCCGCCGGCATCGCCTTCTGCGCCGTGCCGGTCTTGCCGGCGACGGGTAGCCGGCGCACCCCGGCGCCTTGCCGGTGCCCTCGGTCACCACCGCTTCGAGCATGCGCTCGAGCGAGCGCATGGTGGCGGGCGAGGCGACGGTCCGGATCACCACCGGCTGGCGGATCGGAGCTCCTGGCGCTGCCGCGCCTCGCCCGATCGCGGCACCACGTAGGGCTCGAGCAGCGTGCCGCCGTTGGCCACCGCGCCGAAGGCGCTGGCGAGCTGCAGGGCGGTGACCGAGAGGCCCTGGCCGAAGGAGACGTAGGCCTTGGCGAGCGGCGCCCAGCGCTCCACCGGCGCGCACGATGCCGGGGCTCTCGCCCGGCAGGTCGATGCCGGTGGGGTCGCCGAAGCCGAAGTCGCGGATCGTCTGGTAGAGCTCGCCTGTCGCCGGCGCGCAGGCCGATCTTGATCGCGCCGACGTTCGACGACTTGCGCGATCACCTCGCGCAAGGTGAGCCGGCCGAAGGGCTTGTGGTCGTTGATCCGCACGCCGGCGAGCGTGATGCCGCCCATCTCGCAGTCGAGCACGTCGTCGGGATCGAGCGACGTTGGCCTCGAGCGCCGCGGCCGCGGTGATCATCTTGAACGTCGAGCCCGGCTCGTAGGCGTCCATGATCGGCCGGTTGCGCCAGCGCCTCCTCGGATCGCTCGCGGAAGCGGTTGGGATCGAACGTCGGGACAGGAGGCCATGGCCGAGCACGGCGCCGGTCTCGCGGATCGAGGAACACCGCGCTGCCGCTCTTGGCGCGCAGCTCCTCGACCGTCGCCGCGCAGCTCGCGCTCGAGCGATGTGCTGCAGCGCCGCGTCGAGCGTCAGATGGAGGTCGCTGGCCCGGCTCGGCGTCGGCGAACGACAGGTCGGGCGCGAGCACCGTGCCGCGGCGCGCGTCGCGCAGCACCGTGCGCCGCCCGGGCTTGCCGGCGATGATCTTGTCGAACGCCGCCTCGAGGCCGGCCAGACCGTGGTTGTCGGTGCCGACGTAGCCGAGCACCGGCGCCGCCAGCTCGCGCAGCGGGTAGTAGCGCTTGCTCTCGGGCAGGAAGTGGATGCCCGGGCAGCTCGAGGGCGCGCACCGCGTCGGCCAGCGGCGGATCGAGCTTGCGCGCCACCCAGACGAACTCGCGGTCGCTGCGCGAGCTGCGCGCGCGAGCTTGGCGCGCGTCGGCGTCGCAGCACGCGCGCCAGCGCCGCGCGCCGCGCGCGTCGGGTCGTCGATCTCGCGCGGCACCGCGAACGCCGAGTCGACCTCGACCGAGACCGCGAGCTCGCGGCCGCGCGCGTCGTAGATGGTGCCGCGCGGCGGATCGAGCTCGACCACCCGCTGCTGCTGGCGCACCGCGCGCTCGCCGATACTCGTCGTGGCGCGCCACCTGGAGGTGGTAGAGGCGCGCCGCCGATCGCGCCGCACCACAGCGCGAAGCCGCCCAGGCGCAGCAGCGATGCGCAGAGCCGCGTCCTTCAACGGCAGCTCCGTCGCGAAGACCAGCTGCTCCGATCGCCGGCGCCTGCATGCCGAGCTCCTCGCCGGCGCGCCGCTCGATGCGCTCCGGGCTGGCGAGGTAGGACGCCTCGAGGCGCAGCCGGCGCTCCTCCTGCGAGGGTGTGCAGGCGCCGCTCGAGCTCGTCGATGCGATAGCCGGTGCGCAGCACCTCGAGGTGGACCCAGGTGTAGGCGATGAAGCGCCACCGCCAGCGGCAGCACGCCGGCCAGCCCGATCAAGCAGCTCGCGCACGCGGCGGCGGTCGCGCTCGCGCACCAGGTAGGCGTTGACGAACCGGCCGGTGGACGGCGTAGATGCTCTTCAAGACCGGCGTCCTCAGAGCCTCCGCGCCGCGCGCAGGCGCGCCGAGCGGGCGCGCGGGTTGATGGCGACTTCCTCGTCGGTCGGACGGAGCGGCTTCTTGGTCAGCACCTCGATCAAGCGGGTCTCGGCGCGCGGACGGCCGGTGACCTGGTCGACCTCGCCACGCTCGAACTCGCGCAGCGCGGTCTTGACGATGCGGTCCTCGAGGCTGTGGTACGAGATCACCACCAGCCTGCCGCCCTGCTCGAGCCGATGCGATCGCCTGCTCCATCAGCCGCCGCAGTCCGACCAGCTCCTGGTTGACCTCGATGCGCAGCGCCTGGAAGGCGCGCGTCGCGGGATCGACCCGGCCCTCGCGCGCCTTGCTCCGTCGCGTCCTCCGCCCTTGGCGCCGGCGATGAGCTGCGCGCAGCTCGCTGGGTGGTGGTCGATCGGTCGACGCTCGCGCGCCGTGGCGATGGCGCGCGCGATCCGCCGTGCATCCCGCTCTTCTCCGTACTCCCGCAAGATCTTCTCCAAGTCGGCCTCCGGGTAGTCGTTGACGATCTCGGCGGCGGTCAGTCCCGCCGCGCCCCATGCGCATGTCGAGCGGACCGTCGCGGCGAAAGCTGAAGCCGCGTTCCGGCCTCGTCGAGCTGCAGCGACGAAACTCCGAGGTCGGCCAGGATCCCTGTCACCTGGCCGACGCCGGCGCGGCGCAAGAGCTCGTCGAGATCACCGAACTCGCCCTCGATCACGCGCACCCGGTCGCCGAAGCTCCGCAGCCGCGCTGCCGCCAGGGCCAGCGCTTGGGGGTCGCGATCGATTCCGATCAAGTCGCGCCCCCGGCGCGCGCTCGAAGAGGGCCTCGGCGTGCCCGCCGAGCCCGAGCGTGCAGTCGACGAACACGCCGCCACGCTCTGGAGCGAGGAGCTCGACCACGAGGTCGAGCAGGACCGGGATGTGCCGCTCCATCAACGCCTCAAAGAACGCCGCGGGCACGGCCCGCGGACTGAGATGCCTAGACTCCGCGCTCGCTCAGAGTACTGGAAGTCGTCGTCGCTGAACGGCTGCTCCGTCGAAGCGCTTGCGCAGACGATCGGCGTTCCACACCACCAGATGGTCGAGCCGGGCGCTGACCACCACGTCGCCCTCCATGCCCGCCGCTTCCCGCAGGATCTGGGGGATCACCACCCGGCCCTGGTTGTCGAGCTGTGCTTGCTGCCCGAAGTAGCTGACCCGCTCGAGGTAGCGGTCCTTCACCGGGTCGGTGGAGGGCAGGGCCTGCAGCCGCGCCTCGCGCTCTTCCCACACCGGCAGCGGATAGACCAGCGCCGAGTCGCCTACGACCGAGGTGATGAACACCTCGGTCCCGTAGCGATCCTCGAGGTGACGACGGAACTCCGTCGGGACCTTGAGGCGGCCCTTGTCGTCGATCTTGGCTGACGCGCTTCCGCGGAACATCGCCTCCACCACTAGAGTCGGGTGTACTGGCGGCAGTGTAGCAATGCACTCCACTTTTGTCCACTTATTTCCACCAAGCAATGAGTTCTCTCCCGTTTCGCCCAACTGCTGGCGAAAACGAGAGTTACGGCTGAGGTCTAGGTTCGGTCAGCGCGGTGAGCGCTGCCCGTCGGGCGGGGGCACGACTTCGATCGGCGGAGGCTCTGGCACCTCGATGGAGACCGGTGGAGCGGCCGGGGGTGTCGAGTCGGTGCGCAGGGACTCGAGTGGATCCGAGCCCGGGACCTTCGCCCGCTCACGCCGGAATCCCTGGGCTTCGGCAGGGGCGTTCTCGGAGATATAGGCCTTCTCCTCGAGATCGATCATGTAGTCCGCCAACCGGTCCTGGTAGCGCTTCGACCGCTCGCGGCTGCGCAGGCCGTCGCGCACTTCCTCGTAGGGCCGCAGGTGGGCTTCTTCGCGCTCGGCCAGCTGCACAACGTGCCAGCCGCCGCGCGCCTTCACCGGCTCGGCGTAACCGCCGGGAGCGAGCGGCTCGACCGCCGCCGCGAGCGCCGGATCGAGCTCGCGGGTTTCGACCCACCCGAGATCGATGGCGGCGCTGGTGGTGCCGGTGCCGACGCCCGAGGCGGCGAGATCGTCGAGCGACTTGCCCGCCTGAAGCTGAGCGTAGAGATCGCGCGCCGTGCGCTCGAGCTCATCTGCCGGCAGGCCGCTCGACTCGAGAGCCACGACCTCGCGCAGGTGCAGCCGCACCGGGACGCCAAACTCGTCCGGGTGCTCGCGGTAGTAGCGCTGCAGCTCCTCGTCGGTGACGCGGACCTGCGACATCACGTCGCGGTCGAGAACCTCCTGATACATCAGGGTTTCGCGTACCCGGTCGCGAAAGTCTTCGTGCGTCATGCCCGCCTGGCCCAGCGCCTGGCGGAATTGCGCGTCGTCGTCGATGCCCCAGTTCTTGCGCGCCTGCACCTCGGCCTGGGCCATCATCTCGGGCGACGGCGTGACGTCGAGCTGGTCGGCGCGCGACAGAAGGAGGTTCTCGTCGAGAAAATCGCGCAGCACTTCCTTGGGAGCCTCGGCAAGCCGCCGCGTCTTTTCATCGGGCGCCGCGTCCGAGTTGGTGATCTGCTGGTGGCGGTCGGCCAATCGGTTCTGGTAGTCGTGCAGGGTCACGATGCGGTCGTTGACCCGCAGCACCACGCGGTTGACTTCCACGGCGGCGAGCGGCATCCCGGCCAGCAGCAGCGCCGAAACGGCAACCGCCATCGCTCTACGTCTCATCGTCATACGGGCCTCGGTAGCGGAACGGAAGATTCTCGTCGTACACCACCGTAGTGTATCGGCTCCGCGCCTCGGCCACCAAGGCCGCCAGCGCGCGATCCGCGGCCTCCCGCCGCATCCCGGCGCGGACTTCCTGTTCGGATTCGGCGAACTCGGGCTCGACGGCGGGCAGCCGCTCCTCGACGTAGAAGATCAGCCAGCCGTACTCGGCCTCGAGCACCGGCGTGCGCTCTCCGGGCGCGAGGGCGAAGATCCGCTCACCGAAGGCGGCCGGCAGGTCCTCGCGCGCCAGCCACCCTTGATCCCCGCCGCGCCCCGCGGCGGGGCCGCGAGAATAGCGCCGCGCCACGATGTCGAAGGGCTCGCCGGTCTCGAGCTCGGTCTGGGCACGCTCGGCGTCGACCCGGTTCGCCGCGACGAGTTGGCGCAGCCGCACGCGTTCGGGCCGACGAAAGCGCTCGCGATGGGCGAGGAAGTACTCCTCGGCCTCGGCCGCCGAGGGCTCGGCCGGCGCGTCGGCACGGAGCAGGGCCTCCACCGCGTCGCGCACGCTGGCTTGCGGCGACACCAGGCCGCGCTCCACCGCGCTGCGGCGCAACAGGCGCTCGTCGAGGAACTGGTCGAAGAGCCGCGCTTGAACCTCGACCGCGCGCGGCGCGTCGGCAGCCGGGCCGTTGGCACGGAGGAAAGCTTCGAACTCGGCGTAGTGAACGTCATCGCGGTCGATGCGCGCCACCACGTCGGACCCTACCGCCGGGGTCCGTCCGCAGCCGCCGGCGAGCGGCGCGAGGACGACGAGCAGGAACAGGAAGCGACCCACGGCTCAGCGCAGGGCGAGCCAGCGGCCGAAGCGGATCTCGAGCGACAGGCCGACCGAGCCCGATCCCTCGCGAATCTCGTCGAGCTCGCGACGCGGGTAGGAATAGCCGAGTACCGGCACGATGTAGACCCCGTCGACGAAGAAACGCTGGCGGTAGATGATGCGGGCACCGTATTCGTGCAGTGGCACGTCGTCTTCGGTCTCACCCTCGGCGAAGAGCTCCCAGGCGATGGCGTGGTCCCCTCGCAGGTTCTGATACAGCACGACTCCCGAGCGCCAATCGGTGCCTTGGCTCTCTTCGCTCTCGGTGGCCCAGCCGCCCCAGCGGAGAAGAAGCTTCGGACCCAGCACCTGGTCGACATCGAAGTGGCCGGTGATGCCGAAGCCCTCGCGGTTCTGGAAGAGCCCGGTAAGGCGGAAGCGCAAGGCGGTGCGCTCGCCGGGATAGAACAGCCAGCGCGCCCGCGCCCGCGCCAGCAGCTCGGGCTCGGAGGAAATCTTCGCCGCGACCTGGAAGTCGGTTTTCCGGCGGTTGTTCCCCGGCAGTGAATAACCCAGGCCGGCCAGCCATTCCTCCTCTTCCTCGAGGTCGAAGAAGGACGATCGCATGGCAATGGTCTCCGAGCGATCGTTCTCCACGTCGTCTTCGTTCAGCCTGCCGACGAAGGCGTTCAGGCGGCGATCCAGGTTGGGCAGTTGCCAGCGCACCGCGAAGCGGCTCTTGGAATCGAAGCCCTCGTAGTCGCTGTAAACACCGCCCAACTCCACTCGCCCGGTGACCCGCTGAGCCGCGTCCGGGCTCTCGTCGCCGAACAAGCCGTCGAACCAGCGATTGGCGCGGCAGACGGTCTCGAACAGCTTGCGCTGCGCGGCGTCGAGCTTGGCCTCCGCTTCGGGCGCCCGCACCAGGCAAGCGTCGCGATAGAGGCGAAGGGGACCGCTGGGCTCCGTCCGCACCACGACCGGCAGCGTGGTCACCGGGACTTCCGGCCACCGGCTCGGGGTAAAGATCTCCGGTATCTGCCCGGGGCCGGGGATCTGAGCCTCGTCGACCGGGATTTCTGCCGGCGAGGCATCGGTCAGCAAGTTCCGCGTCTCCGGTGCAGTGGGCTCCGCGGCCACCAGCTCCAGCGGCTCGAAAAGCGTGACCGCCGTGGGCGCGAAGACATCGGACTCTTCCGCGGGCGGCGCCTCGACGGGCGGCGAAGAATTCTCCTGCGCCGGCGCGGCGGCCACACACAGCAGGAACCCCAACCCACTGAGCAGGGTAACGGTGCTACGGAAACGCCTCATCGATGCTTTGAGCTTAGCAAGCTCCGCGCCTGCGCCGCGCTGGACCAAGGTCGCATGAAGAGCGGAAACTCGCCGCTCTGCTTCCCCTGGGCGGGTCCGCTACGCCGGGGCGGGGTGGCCGGCTTCGCTGGCCAGGTCGGCCAGCGTGGCCCGCGCCAGCTGCAATAGCTCGCCGCCCGGGAGCCGCGCCTCCAAGGTGAGGACGCCGGTGGGACTGAAGCTCGATCCCGGCCGTTCCGAGACCAGCTCGATCAGGCGGTCGACCGAAACCCGGGCGTCGCGGCGCAGGCGCACCACCAGCTTGCCGCCCTGGGCCGAGATCGACTGCACGCGCAGCGCCTCGGCCTGGCGCTTGAGCTCGGCGACCTCGAGCAGGGTCTCGACCGCTGCCGGCGGCTTGCCGAAGCGGTCGCGGAGCTCGGCCAGCAGCTCGGCTCGCGGCGCGTCGCCGGCGGCGATCCGCCGGTAGAGCTCCATGCGCAGGTTGGCGTCCGCCACGTAGTCGGGCGGGATCGCCATCGGCACCGGCAGATCGATCGCCGCCGACGGCGCCTCCTCCACCGCCTCGCCGCGCAGCTCGCGCATCGATTCCTCGAGCAGCTTGAGATAGGTCTCGATTCCCACCGAGGCGATGTGGCCGCTCTGCTCGCCGCCCAGCAGGTTACCGGCGCCGCGGATCTCGAGATCGCGGGCCGCGATGCGGAATCCCGCGCCCAGGTCGGAGAACTCGCGCAGCGCCTGCAGCCGCTGCCGCGCCGGCTGCGGAGAGCACGCGGTCCGCGGGCACCAGGAGATAGCAGTAGCCGAGCTGGCTCGAGCGTCCCACCCGGCCGCGCAGCTGGTAGAGCTGCGCCAGGCCGAAGCGGTCGGCACGGTGGACGATCATGGTGTTGACGTTGGGGATGTCGATGCCGTTCTCGATGATCGTCGTGGCGAGCAGGAGGTCGTACTCGCCGGCGGTGAAAGCGTGCATGCGCCGCGACAGCTCGCGTTCCTCGAGCTGGCCGTGGCCGACGGTGATGCGCAGGCCGGGGACCAGGTCGCGCAGGAAGGTCGACCATTTTCTCGATCGTCTCGACCCGGTTGTAGACGTAGTAGACCTGGCCGCCGCGCTCGAGCTCGTACTCGATCGCCTCGCGCACCACTTCCTTCGAGAACGGCAGGATGGCGGTCTCCACCGCCATGCGGTCCTTGGGCGGCGTCTCGATCACCGACAGGTCGCGCACTCCGGCGAGCGAGAACTGCAGCGTGCGCGGCACCGGCGTCGCGGACATCGCCAGCACGTGGACCTGCTTCTTCCACTGCTTGAGCCGCTCTTTCTGCGCCACGCCGAAACGCTGCTCCTCGTCGACCACCAGGAGCGCCAAGCGCGGCAACTCGATGTCCTTCGACAGCAGCGCGGTGGGTGCCGATCAGGATGTCGACCTTGCCTTGCGCCAGCTTCTCCTTCACCGATTTGACCTCGGCCGGGGTGCGGAAGCGCGACAGCATCTCGATCTCGACCGGGAATCCGGCGAAGCGACGGCGAAAGGTCTCCCAGTGCTGGTCGGCCAGGATGGTGGTCGGACACGAGCACCGCCACCTGGTAGCCCGCTGTCGACCGCCTTGAACGCGGCGCGCATCGCCACCTCGGTCTTGCCGTAGCCGACGTCGCCGCACAGCAGGCGGTCCATCGGCCGCTCGCGCTCCAGGTCTTCCTTGATCGCGGCGATCGCCTCGAGCTGGTCCGGCGTCTCCTCGTAGGGGAAGGCGGCCTCGAACTGGCGCACCAAGTCGCTGTCCGCGGGACAGCGCCGGCGCCTGGGCCAGCTGGCGCTCGGCGTAGAGCTTGAGCAGCTCGGCCGCCATGTCGCGCATGCCCTTCTTGACCCGCGCCTTGGTCTTGTTCCACGAGGTGCCGCCGAGCTGATCGAGGCGCGGCGCCACGCCTTCGATGCCGCTGTACTTCTGGATCAGGTCGAGCCGCGCCAGCGGCAGCAGCAGCCGCTTGCCGCCGGCGTAGGCGATCTCCATCACCTCGGTGTCGCCGCCGCCGGTTTGCCGGCGCCGCGGCGCGCAGCGCCGGCGGCAGGGCATCGAGCGAGCGCCGTCGCCGCCGGCGATGGCGCGCAGTGCCAGGAACTGGCCGATGCCGTGGTCGGCGTGCACCACGTAGTCGCCGACCTTGAGGTCGCGCAGGCCGGAGACGAACGGTCCGTAGCGCGGCTTCGGCGCGGCGAGCCGAGCGGTGCCACGGGCCGCGAAGCAGCTGGCGCTCGCCGTAGACCACCACGCCCGCCGGCGGCAGACGGAAGCCGCGCTCCAGCTCGCCGTCGACGAGCTCGACGCCGCCGCGGCCGATGGCGGACCTCGCGGCCCTCGAGCAACTCCTCGCAGCCGCTGGCGGCTGTTCGGCCGGCGCCGACCAGCAGGAAGCGCTCGCCGCGCGCGCGGGCGGTCTCGACCTCGCGCGGGAAACGCGGCAGCTGGCCGTGGAAGAGGTCGGTCGAGGAGCCCTCGAAATCGATCCGCCAATACGGCTGGGGGCACAGCCGCTCCAGTCCCACCGCCCAGCACGTCTCCGATCCGCCACTGCGCAAGCTCGATGGTCGCCGCGACATCGGCCGGCAGATGCTCGAAGACCTCGGGCGGCAGCGCCAGGCGCCCGTGCTCGCGCCGCGCCTCGTAGTCGGCCTGCAGGCGCTCGCCGTGGTGGGCGGCCTCGGCCGAGAGGGCGCTGGGGTCGAGGGCCACGACCAGCGCCGGGCCGCCGGCTCCGGACAGGGCGCGGCCAAGTCCTCGGCCTCACGCACCAGCAGCGGCAGGTAGTTCTCCCAACCCGGGAAGCCGACCTGCCGGCGCAGCTTCTCCGCCAGCTCGGCAGCCTCCGCGGCAGCCTCTTCACCGGCCAGTCGCAGGAGGGCGTCCGCCACCCGGTCCGCCTCGCGCGCTCCGGCGGGAAAGATGCCGAGGGGCAGGAGCCTGGCGCTATCGGCGCTCTCCCCCGAGCGCTGGCTGAGGGGATCGAAGCGGCGGATGGACTCGACCGTATCGCCGAACAAGTCGAGGCGCAGCGGTTCGCCCTCGCCCGGCGGAAAGACGTCGAAGACGCCGCCGCGCACCGCGAAATCCCCCACTTCTCCGACCAGGTCGACACGGCGGTAGCCGCCGGCGGAGAGGCGCTGGGCGAGGTTCTCCACCGCATGCTCCTCGCCGGCCCGCACTTCCACCGCGGCCTCGAGAAACAGCGCCGCTGGCGGCAGCCTGCGGAAGAGCGCGCGCGGGGTGCAGACGACGGTGGTCGCCTCGCCGGCCAGAATGCGGTCGAGCGCCACCGCCTCCTGCGCCCGCACCTGCAGGGAAACGTCGACTTCCTGGTAGGGCGTCAGCGAGGGGGCCGGGAAATAGAGCACCCGGCGGGAGCCGAAAAGCCGCGCCGCCTCGACCCAGGCCATGGCGTCCGACTCGTGTGGCACCAGCACGAGCAGGCGCCGGCCGAGGTCCTGCCGCAAGAGCTCGCCCACCCAGGCCGCGGCGGGTACGGGAAGTCGGACCGACTCGCCCAGCCGGTCGCGCAGCGCGCGATAAGGCGCACTACCACGCAACCGTTGGGACAGGACGTCCCAGACGCGGGCTTCCTTCACCCCGGAAGTCTAGCGCTCCTGGAACCAAGGTCCCATTGGCACCGACACGTTTCCCCGGTAGGCTCTGCGGAACCCAACTTCAAGGAGGTTGCGATGAAGCGGTATTTGATGACGGTTTCAATGCTCGGTCTGGTCGGGCTCGGCGTCCAGTCGGCGAGCGCGCAGACTGCACAGACGAAGGTCACGCAGGAGGCGGGTAAGGCGAGCGTGGCGCAGGTGGTCGAAGCCAGCGCCAAGATCGAAGCGATCGACGCGGCCACCCGCACGATCACTCTCAAGGGCAAGGACGGAGCCGTCACGGACGTGGTGGCGGGCCCCGAGGTCAAGAACTTCGCCGAGCTCAAGGTCGGCGACGAGGTCCACTTCCAGTTCTACGAATCGCTCACCCTCGAGCTCGACAAGGTCGTCGACGGCACGCCGAGCGCAACGGAGACCATGTCCGAGGCGCGCGCCGAGCCGGGCGAGATGCCGGGCGGCGTCAAGACCCGCACCGTGACACTCACCGCCAAAGTGACGGCGATCGATCCCACGACCAAGACGGTGACGCTGGTCGGCCCCAAGGGACGCTCGGTGCCCGTCGAGGTGGACGACGCAGCGCTCGCCAAGGTGAAAGTCGGCGATCTCGTGAAAGCCGTCTACACCGAGGCCGTGGCGATCTCGGTTTCGCGGGTCACGGTTCACTAAGCTCGGCTGCGTCCAACGCTGCCCAATGCGAGACACGGCGCGGTGAATCCAGGTCCTGACGTCGAAGCGACTGGTGACCGCGCCGCTGTCTCGCCCGGCGACGCGGTTCCCAGCTTCTCGCCCAGCATCGGCGGTCCGCTCCACCGGCTGTACCTGCGGACCGGGCTGGCGGCCCCCGATCTCGAGCGGGTCCGGCGCCGCATGGTGGCGGTCGCCGCGGCGGCCTGGCTGCCGCTCGCGGTGCTGGTGGTCTGGCAGGGCGGAGCGCAGGGCGGCGTGCGCTTCCTGGGCGATTTCGAGGTGCAGCTTCGGTTTCTGCTCGCCCTGCCCATCCTGGTCGGGGGCGAGCTGTTCGCTCACAATCGAATCCGCGCCGGGATCGGGGCTTTCATCACGCGGGGCCTGGTGAAGTCCAGCGACCGGCCACGCTTCGACGCCGCCGTCGCCAAAGCGATTCGGCTGCGAGATTCGACGGCCTTCGAGATCTTCCTCCTGCTCTTAGTCTTCACGCTCGGACAGTGGGTCTGGCGCACACAGGTCGCGCTCGGCAGCCCAACCTGGTATGCCAGACCCGACGAGTCGGGTTTGCACCTCACGCCCGCCGGTCAGTGGGGCGCCCTGGTCAGCGTGCCTCTGTTCCAGTTCATGCTCCTTCGCACTTACGCCCGGCTCTTTATTTGGTATCAATTGCTCTGGCGGTTGAGCCGGCTGGATCTCCAGCTGACGCCGACGCATCCCGACCGCTGCGGCGGACTCAGCTTCATCGCCACCAGTGTCAAAGGCTTCGGGCCACTGTTGCTTGCCCAAGGCGTTCTCCTGGCAGGCCTGATCGCCAACCGGATCTTCCATGAAGGGCACAAGCTGAGCGATTACAAAGTCGACGCGGTCCTTCTGATGGTGTTCGCCCTCGCCCTCGTGCACCTGCCGCTCGCCGTCTTTGCTCCCATGCTGGATCGCACCAAGCGGCGGGGCCTGGGCCACTACGGCAGTCTCGCCAGCCGTTATGTTCAGGACTTCGACCGCAAATGGGTGCAAGGCGGGGCGGATAACGAACCCCTGCTCGGCACCCCGGACCTTCAATCGCTCGCTGACCTCGGCAACAGCTACGCGGTGGTCAGGGACATGCGGCTGGTCCCGTTCAGCTGGAAGACCGCGTCGCAACTCGCCGTGCTCAGTTTGGCGCCGCTGCTGCCGCTGGCTCTCACCGCGATACCGCTCGAGGAAGTGGTGGATCGATTCCTGAAAATTCTGTTCTGATCAGCGCCCCGCCGGCTTGGCCGGCGTAGAGCTCGGCGAATCCTCGCGCCGTTTCGGCATATGCTGATCTCGGCATCGATCCAAATGGACCCATTGGTCGTAGGAGCCCATCGCTCTCGATGTCGCCTGACGGTTGTGGCGCTGGCCATGGCGCTGTCTCCGGTCGGCGCCTTCGCGGCCCCCGGCGACCGTCCGCCCCACGTCGTCGTGCTCTATTCGGACTCGGTTGCCTTTCCGGGCTCCGCGGAATTCGATCACTCCTTGCGTCAGCATCTCGCTGCCGCGTTCGGCGATCGAATCGACATCGACAGCGACTTCCTCGACTTGCGGCGCGCCGACTCGGCCGACTACACCGCCGAGCTGACGCGTTTGTTGGCGAGCAAGTACGCAGCGGTTCCCGCGGATCTGGTGGTGGTGGCCGGCAGCCCCGCGCTGCGCTTCGCTCTGGCGCACCGCGGTCAATTCAGCCCTGGCGCCCCGCTTCTGTTCGCGCACGTCGAACGGCGCGAGCTCGAGCACCTGGAGTTGCCGGCTGACGTCGCCGGACTGGTCAGCCGCTGGGACTTCGCAGAGCTCGGCCGGATCGCCCTCCAGCTTCGCCCGGACACCCGCCACCTGGTTCTGGTTTCCGGAAACACGGAGCTCGAGCGCAACCTCGAGGAGATCACCTACGGCGAGCTCGCAGATCTTGCACCCGGCATGGTGATCGAACGGCTATCCGACAAATCGGTGCCGGAGATGGAGCAGCGAATCGCTTCCCTGCCGGAGCACAGCGCCGTGGTGTTCATTTCCGTCTATCGCGACGCCACCGGGGCGTCCTTCATCCCGCGCAACGTCCTGCACCGGCTCGCCGCGGTGGCGAACGCCCCGGTCTACTCGCTGATCGGCCAGGCGGTGGGGCGTGGCACCGTGGGCGCCGGCCAGCTCGATTTCACCGAGCTTGGCGAGGTGGCCGGCGAGGCGGCCATCCGCTTGCTGCGCGGCGATCCACCGACGGCGGTCGGCGTGCGCTACATGCCGCTCCCGACGCTCAAGTTCGACGCCCGCCAGCTCGAGCGTTGGGGCATTCCCCGCGACCGCCTGCCGGGCGGCAGCGTGTTGTTCGAGCGCGTTTCGCCATGGCGGGAATACCGTTGGCGAATCGCCGCAATCGCGCTGCTCATCGGCATCCAGACCGCGATGATCGTCGGTCTGATCGATGCGCTGCGAATGCGCCGCAAGGCCGAGGCGACCCGCCTGCGCAGCGAGGTGCGCGCCAGCGCGGTACTCGACGCCCTCCACGAGCGCGTCGTGGTGCTCGACCGGCAGGGCGTCATCACGTCGGCGAACCGATCCTGGGAAGACTTCGTGCGCTCCTACGGCCGCGACGACATGAGCGTCGGCGCGAATTTCATCGATACCTGCCGCAACGCCGCGGAGAGGGGCAATCGCGACGCCTGGCGGACTCTCGAAGGCGTCGTCGCGGTGCTCGAGGGGCGCCAGAAGCGCTTCGAGCTGCACTACAGCGCGCGGCCGAACGAGGACGGCCGGTGGTCGGCGCTCACCGCGGTGCCGCTCGCCCACGAAGAGGCCGGCGCGGTGGTTTCGATCGCCGACGTCAGCGAGCGGCGGCGGCTGGAAGCCCTGATGCAGCAGCAACGCGCCGAGATCGCCCACATCGGCCGCGTCGCCACCCTCGGCGAGCTCTCCGCCGCCATCGCGCACGAGATCAACCAGCCGCTCGCCGGGATTCTCACCAATGCCCAGGCGGCCCAGCGGCTGCTCGACGCAGAGGAAGCCGACCTCGCCACGGTCGGCGAGGCTCTCGACGACATCGTCGCCGACGGCCGGCGGGCCCGCGACGTGATCCAGCAGCTACGCAACCTACTGCACAAGGGCCCCCTCGAGCTCGCGCCGGTAGACGTCAACGAGGTCGTGGAGGAAGTGGTTCACCTGACCGCCACCGACATGCTGCTGCGCGGCGCGACGATGGACCTCGAGCTGGCGCAAGGCCTGGCGCCGGTCGCCGCCGACCGCGTTCACCTGCAGCAGGTGTTGATCAACCTGATCCTCAACGGCCTCGACGCCATGACCGAGAACCCGCGCGAGCTGCGCCGGCTGACGGTGCGGACCGCGGCGGCTCCGGATGGCAGGGTGGCGATCGAGATTCGCGACCGCGGCAGCGGCATCCACGGAGAGATCCTGGCCAAGCTCTTCGAGCCGTTCCAGACCACCAAGCCCAAGGGCATGGGCATGGGCCTTTCGATCGTCCGCTCGGTCGTCGAGGGCCACGGCGGCAAGGTGTCCGGGGTCAATAACCCGGCCGGCGGGGCGACGTTCACCGTCGCGCTGCCGGCGCTCGAGCCGACCGCCTGAGTCTCAGCTGGCGCTCGCCGCGACGGCAGCTCGCACCGCATCGAGCATGACCGCGGCCTCGAAGGGCTTGTGCAGAAAGGCCTGGGCACCTTGTTGCGTGGCCCTCTCCCGCCACGAGGGATTGTCGGCGGCGGTGATGAAGATCACCCTGGGATGGCGGCCCTCGGCCAGTAGGTGCTCGAACACTTCGAAGCCGTTGAAGCCGGAGCCGAGGTGGATGTCGGCGACCAGGCACGCCGCGTTGCGCCCCTCCTCGCTGTCGAGCAACTCCTGTCCCGAAGCGAAGACGCGCACGCTGAAACCTGCTCCTCGCAGGAGTCGTTCGAGGGCGCGCCGAACCGACAGGTCGTCCTCCACCACGGCGATGTCCGAGGTGGCCACGCCCGCAGGTTAGTCGCTCTACCTACGGCTGGAGATTGGACCTTGGTCGGGGGTCTCGGTGTCGGCCAGGCGCTGGTTCATGCGCACCAGGTCGGCGAGAGATTCGGCTTGCATCTTGCGCATCACGCCGGCGCGGTGGACCTTGACCGTCTTCTCGGCGATGCCGAGCTGCTTGGCAACCTGCTTGTTGAGCATGCCTTGCACGACGAGCTTCATCACCGCGCTCTCCCGCTGGCTGAGCAGGGCCACGCGGCCGGCGATCACCGAATGCTCCGCCTCGATCGCCCGGGCCCGGGAGTTCTTCGCCAACGCCTGGGCGATCGCGGCCAGAAACTCGGCGTCCTCGAAGGGCTTGGGCAGGAAGTCGACCGCCCCGGATTTCATCGCCTGCACTGAGAGCGGCACGTCGCCGTAGCCGGTGATGAAAACGATGGGCAGCGAAGACGAGCGCTCGGCCAGCGCCTGCTGCAGCTCGAGCCCGTTCATCCCGGGCAGGCGCAGGTCCAACACCGCGCAGGCGGCGCCGTCGGGCATCGGCTTGGCGAGCATGTCCTCGGCTCGCTCGAAGGTCTCGACGGCATAGCCGGCAGCACGCAACAGCCGGCTGATGGCGCGGCGCACCGAAGGGTCGTCATCGACGACGAATACGCAAGCCGAACGCTGCGGAGCCACGTCGACGAATGATACCAAGGTGTTGTCGAGTGAACGAACGGAAGTCGCCACGAGCGTCCTAGGGACAAGTCGGCGGAATGGTGCGGGCTTCGAACTCGACCGCGCCCTCGACCCGCCGCAGGCTGGTGGCGTGAAAAGTGGTTTCGGGGGCCGCGCAGAGGCAGGTCGTGGATGGACCGGAATCGGCAAGACCGACACGCAGCACGCCGCCGGAAGACGCCACCGTTTCGACCCGCACGTCGGCAAAGCAGACCAGCGAGGCGGAGGCCACCACCACCATCTCGCGCTCGAAATCGACGTCGGGCAGGGCGGGGGCGGCGTCGCCCCAGAGCTCGGACCATACGGCCTGCCAGCGCCCGGCATCGCGCACCACGGTGCGCAGGCCGAGGCTGGCGCGATTGACCACCGTCGCCTTCGCGACCGTCGCGAGCGACAAGGGGCCATCGTGGGCTGGCTCGGTCGGCGAGCCGCACCCTCCGAGACCGATCGCGGCGGCCGCGATGCCGGCGATTCGCTGCCATGAGGTCATTGTTCCGGTTTCTGCATCAATCGGCGTGCCACCGCCAGGGCCCGCAGGGCGTGGGAACGGCCGGCCTCCGCGCCGGCGCCGGCGCGCCCGCGGAGTTGGCTGAACGCAAGAATTTGAAGCGCTACGTACGGCTGGATCGCATCGCGCGGAAGACGCCATGCTTGCGCAGCAGCCACGGCGGTTGCCGCCGCCTGCTCGCCATCAGGCGGCGAACCGCGCCAGCCGGAAAGGGTGCAGGTCGAAACCGCTGGCCTGACCGCGCACTTCGGCGGCCACTACCTCGCCGATCGCGCTCGAGAACTTGAAGCCATGCCCGGAACAAGCGCTGACCACCCACACGCCGGCGGCATCGGGATGCCGGTCGATCACGAAGTGGCCGTCCGGCGTATTGGTGTACATGCAGACGGCCGACCGCAGAAGCTCGCCGGCCGCGCCCGGCAGATGGCGATCGAGGAGTCGCCTCACTGCCGCGACTTCGTCGTCGTCGACCGAACGGCGCACGGTCTCCGGATGCGCCGGCTCACCCTGGTGATGAAGCGCCGCCTTGACGCCCTCGCCGAGATCGGGGAAGCCGTACCAGACGCGGCCGGGGGCGCTCTCCCAGATGTAGATCGGGCATCGCCCGCCGGCGAAGCGCCCATCGACGACCCGCGGGCGGAACCAGTGCTGCACCGTGCGCTCAACGGAAAGCGGTACCGCGGGCCCGAGAAGACCCGGGAGCCATGGCCCGGCGGCGAGGACGAGACGCCCGCAGGAGATCTCGCCGGCGTCGGTGGACAACCGAACGCTCTCGCCGTCTGGACCCCAGCCGAGCAGTGTCACGCCGAATCGCAGCTCGGCACCGGCGCCCCGCGCCAGACTCAGCATGGTCTCGATACAGCGCTCGGGATCGAGGATCCCGGCCCGCGGCTCCCATACGCCCACCTCGCCGTCCGGCACCGAGAAGGCGGGAAACCGTCGCTCGATCTCGCGTGCCTCCAGCAGCTCGTGCGGCAGCCGGTGCTCACGCGCGCTGAGCAGCGCGCCGCCCACGACCTCGCCGTCCGGCGGTCCGAGCATCAAGCCGCCGGTGCTGCGCAAGAGCTGCGTGCCCGAAAGCGCCTCGATCTCGCGCCACGCTTCGATGGCGCGCCGCGCGAAGGGGACGTAGAGGGGATGTTCGAAGTAGGCCTCGCGCAGGATGCGACTCGAGCCGTGCGAGGAGCCGAAGGCGTGGGGCGGACGCAGGCGGTCGAGACCGAGGACGCGGACACCGGCCTCCGCCAGCCGCAACGCCGTGGAGCTGCCCATGGCGCCGAGACCTGCGATGACGACGTCGTAGGCCGCGCTCACGATGGATTCAAGCCGGCACCAGTTCGGTGGTCGTGGCCCGCCGCCGGGGCCGGTCGAAGCCGACGACGTACTTGCGCGAGGCCTTGGTGGGGTACTTCACGGCGTAGGCGAGGCTGACGCGGTCCTTCATCCGTTCGCTCACGCGGTGCACCGCCCGTACCCGGATCTCGCGCCCGTCGATCGCGATCACCCCACGCGCCTCTTCGAGGAGGGTGGCGTACCAGCCATCGCGCTTCGCAGTCCACGAGCGCACGAAGAGCCGGCCGTCCACCACCACGGCCCAGATGCCGATGATCCGATGATCGCCGCTGCCAGCGCGAATTCCCAACACCATGCCGCGGTCGATCGCCGCCACCACCTTCGGCGGCAACCGCTTGCGGCGAATCGCGGACTTTGCGGGGGCCATCGCTCAGTTGCTGTCGCGGCTGATCGTCACGGCGCCAGGGCCGGCGGCGACGCGCACGTCCTTCGTTCTCATCTGCATCGTCAGTTCGCCTTCAGCCAACGCTCGACCGCCGCGCCTTCGCGCTCCCGCAACCGCACGCAGGCGGCGACCGACTGGTTCACCTTGGCCATCTGCAACTCGGTCCCCGGACCTTGGTGCTTCGGATCGGCGAAGAACCTCGTGGCTCTCT
Source organism: Thermoanaerobaculia bacterium (assembly GCA_963821905.1). Taxonomy (GTDB): domain Bacteria; phylum Acidobacteriota; class Thermoanaerobaculia; order Multivoradales; family JAGPDF01; genus CAWGFP01. The sequence goes on from CAWGFP010000011.1 coordinate 336,007, forward strand.
CCGCGCGCTCAGCGGAGCAGCCCGCGGCCGTGTAGGGCATGAACGCCACACTGAAGGGCGGCATGTGACGCGCAACCTCGTCCCAGCGTTCGACCGTCCAGGAGAACATCGACTCGCCGTTGTCGGGATCGCTGCCGAGCGCGAAGAGAAGCCGCGGCAGTTCGGTGGGTCGCACCTGCTCAGTGAGCGCGTAGTCGAGCGTGGCGCGCACCAGTTCGGGATCGCTGAACTGGGCGAGCGCGTACAGGTAGCGGAAGCGCTCGCCCGGCGACTGGGCCGCCTCGTAGCGGCGGCGATACTCGTCCCACTGCGCGCGGTCGCCGTCATGCGCGGCGAGGTCGAACACCACCTCGATTACCGACGAGTCGAGTGCGCCTTCGGGATCGACCAGGGCCTGCTCGGCCAGCTTGCGCGCCTCGCCGCGCAGTTTCTCGTCGTCGCCTTCCTCGCCGACCAGCGACAGTACCGGTGGCCGCAGCAGCCGCACCGACTCTTTCTCATCTGCGGTCGGCCGGAATCCAAGACGGTGCGCCAGCGGTCCGGCCTTCTCGCGCAGGAACTCGGCGTAGGCGGCCTTGGCGCGCGGCGGTACCAGGTCGACCGCCGCGACCTCGAGTGCCGCGACCGCCGAGCGCTGCACCGTGGGCTCCGGGTCCGCCAGCAGCCTACCGATCAGCGCCAGGTAGCGATCGCCCCCGAGGTGCCCGGCATCCAGCACTGCGCGCAGATTGCCGACCAGGCCGATGCGCTCACGCGGGCTGAGATCGGCGGCCGAAACCGCGACCAGATTTTCGAGATCCTTCTCCGGCACGGCCCAGCGGTAGTAGCCCAACGACTCGGTGTTGGGCAGCAGCCACTGCACCTTCCCTGCGCCCGGCAACGTCGCCTCGAGCGTGGGTCCGGCGAGCTCTCCCGTCCAAGTATGAACACCGCCGTCGTCGCGATAGCGAACTCCGAGCGGTACGCGCCACTGGACCGCCGGCAGCTTGTCGCCGGCCTTGGCATAGCGGCTCTGCGCGAATCGCACGCGATGGGAGCCGGCGTCGCCGATCGCCTCGACCTCGACGAGCGGCGCTCCGGACTGACTGATGAAGGTGGTGAGGACGCCTTCGACGTCCTGGCTCGCAGCCTTGCCCAGGGCCCGCCAGAGATCGGGTCCGGTGGCGTTCTTCCAGGTGTGCGCCGAGAGGTACTGGAGGACGCCCTGGCGGAAGGCATCCTCGCCGATCCAGCCCTCGATCATCGCCAGCACCGCGCTGCCCTTGTCGTAGATCGCCCCGACGTTCTGCATGGAGCCCTCGGGCGTCGCCTCGCCGGACGGCCGGATGGGAGGCTGTGAGGCAAGCGCGTCGCCGGAGAGCGCCTCGTGCATCTTTCCGATCTCCACCAGAGCGCTCTCGAGCTCGGGATGGGTCTGGGCGACCACCTTGTCGGCCATCCAGTCGGCGAAGGCCTCGTTGAGCCAGAGGTCGTCCCACCACTGCATGGTCACCAAGTCGCCGTACCACATGTGGGCGATCTCGTGGGCGATCACCTCGACCATCACCGCCAGCTCCTGTGGCGCGATCTGCTTCGCCTCACTGAGCAGGATGGCGTCTGAGAACGTGATCAACCCGGGGTTCTCCATCGCGCCGTAGGCGAACTCGGGCACCGCGATGAGATCCAGCTTGGTGTACGGGTAGGGCCGTCCGAAGTATGCCTCTAGCACCCGCAGGAGCCCGGGGGTCTCGCGTGCCGCCACCGCGGCGAGCGGCGCCTGGCCGCGGGCGGTGACGATGCGGGTGGGAATCGAGGTGTCCTTGACCGGCACGAAGTCGAAGGTGCCGACCGCGATCGCCACCAGATAAGACGGCATCGGCGGCGACTGCGCGAACTCGGTGCGCCGCCAGCCGCGCGCTGTGGACTCTTTCTCGGGCGCCATGTTCGACAACGCGGTCAAAGCTTCGGGCACTTCGAGCGTCAAGCTCCACGGGATCTTGAAACCGGGCTCGTCCCAGCAGGGAAACGCCTCGCGCGCCTCGATCGCTTCCATCTGCGTGAAGAGATAAGGCTGGCCCTCGAAATCGGCGCGGTAGAGACCGACGGCGCGGCGGTTGAAGTCCTGGGTGAAGTCCACGGCCAGGCGATACTGCCCTGCGGCCAGGGGCGGCGCCACGGCGGTGAGAGTGGCGATCTCGCCTTCCACGGACTGGGTCACCGGCACCGCCTTGCCCGCCGCATCGGTGAGCGCCACCGACGTTAGTTTCTCGCCGCGCACGTGAAACCGGATCGTCAGTGTCGGGCGCTTGACCTCGAGGTCGATCGCCACGCGTCCGCTGTAGTCGTCCTTCGCCGGATCGAGCTTGAGCTCGACGCTCTGCGCGGTCGGCGCGACGTCCTCACCCAGCCGCACGGTCGCCGCAGCGCCTGCCGCGACGGCGGTTGCGGCGCTCAGGGTCAGGCACGCCAGCAGGGTACGCAAGCTCATGAGTTCTCCTCGTCCGGGCAGGTGCGGGGAGTGCTATCTTGCCTCAGTTTTCACCGACGCGGCGCTCCGGAGCGCCGGCGCAGGCGGAAGGGCGATTCATTCCCACAGGCTAGAGTCCGTCCCATGCAACCCTTTAGGGTTCTCGCGCACCCACACGCAGGACTTCCCTGGGGAACCGAGATGAGGCTGCGACTCAAGGCCACGATCAGCGCGCTTCTGTTCTTCGCCATACCCCAAGCCGCAAACGCCGTGCGCTGCGACATCCCCTCCACCGACCAAGCCTGGCTCACCGCCGCGATCGCCAACTGGGACCGCGCGGCGGAGCTTCTCGGGCGCAGCGTCGACGCGCTGCCGTGGACGATCGTTTACACCGAGAGCTGCGTATGGCAGCTCCAACCTCGTGAGGGCCGCTCGTCGGTCCCCAAGAAGGGAGCGCTGACTTTCAACGGCCAGCCGCTGAAGCAACGCTCGGCGCGCTATCGCAAGACCTTCGAGCTCCCCAACGGCGCGAGTCAGACCGCTCAAGCCGCGGCGTACACCTCGCTCTCGAAGGGCGGCAGCGAGTTCTTCATGATGGCGCTACCCAGCGTTTGGAGGAAAGACCCGCGCAGCATGCCGGGGGAGGACATCGAGAGCTTCGCGGCCGGTGTCTTCGCGCACGAGATCACCCACACCATCCACATCTCGGCGATCTCGCGCGCCGTCGAGAAGGTCGGCGAGACGACCGCGGTGCCGGAGTCGCTCAACGACGATTTGCTGCAGGAGATTTTCGGCAAGAATTCCGACTACGTAACTGCCTACGAAAGGGAAGTCCGCATTCTCGCCGACGCCGTGAAGACCGGCGACGACCACGCGGCCCGCGACCTCGCCCGCCAGGCCCTCGGCCTCGCCGACACCCGCCGCGCCACCTACTTCACGGGCGAGCACGCCTACTTCCGCGAGGTCGAGCCGCTCTTCCTCAACATGGAGGGCGTCGCTTCCTGGGTCGCCTGGAAAACCGGTCCACCGCCGAGCCCCGATGCCGACCCGGTCAAGTTCGCGGGTCGCTTCTGGTCGCAGCAGGAAGGCCTGCTCCTCTTCCTGCTCCTCGACCGCTTCGATCCGTCCTGGAAGCAGCGCGTCTTCGACGCCGAGGTGCCGAGCCCACTCGAGATGCTGCGCGCCGTGTTATGAAGGTTGCGCACATGCGAACCGCCTGGCTGCTCGCTGCTGTTGCACTGATCGCGACCCCCGGCGGTGCCGGCGCGCCCTACGGTGCCAAAGTGAAGTTCGAGCAGGGTCACGCCGAATCCTTTCCGCACTTCCGCCTGGAGTATGAGGGCGAGCGCCGTGCTGAATCGCCTCAGTATTCGCGCGGCTTCGTTCACCAGGATTTCGTCGCCTCCACCGACGCCGAACGCGTTCCGCTCTCCTGGTCCGCTGGCACCGGTGACATCGGACCCGAGCCGTTCACGATCGCCGGCGAGCGCTTCAAGCTCGAGCTGCAACGCTCCGACACCCTCGGTGCGCTTGGGCCCGGCGAGCTGGTGATCATCCACGTCGGCCCGGTGGAGCTCGGCCCGCCGACCGGCGCGACGCGGCTCTGCGCCGGTCACGTCACCGGCGTCGGCCCGACGCCCGACACGCCCGGTCCGCACATCACCTGGGAGACCTACACCAGCGCGGAGACTCCGGAGGCGCTGACCGCTAGCTACTTCGCGGCCTACGGCAAGGGCAATCACGACAGCTTCGAGGGCTGCCACTTCTGGCGATTCCCGGCCGACAAGCCGCGGCGCATTCTCGAAGTCTGCCCGCCCGAACCTCCTGGCGCCTGGCGCGACTGCGATCCGCCGCCGGCCGGGACGCGCAGCATCGTCACGCTCTCCACCACCACCCAGTGAGCGGCATGCCGGAGACCCTGCAGAACGTTTCGGACACCGCCCTCTGGGTCGCCGCCTACCGCGCCGAGGAGAGCGAGCGCCCCGACGCGCTCTTCCACGACCCCTACGCCCGCGAGCTCGTCGGCGAGCGTGGCTTCCAGATCCTCGACGCGATGCCGAAGGGCCGCAAGTACGCCTGGCCAATGGTCGTGCGCACGGTGCTCCTCGACCGCATGATCCTCGACTGCATCGCCAGGGGCACCGACCTCGTTCTCAACCTCGCCGCCGGCCTCGACTCCAGGCCCTATCGCATGAAGCTGCCGGCGGAGCTGCAATGGATCGAGGTCGATCTCCCGGCAATGACCGAGTACAAGTCGAATATCCTCGCCAACGAGAAACCCGCCTGCCGGCTGGAGCGCATCGTGGCCGACCTGGCCGACCCCAACGCGCGCCACGCCGTCCTCGGCCAGGTGGCCCAGCGTGGGCACGACATCATGGTCCTGACCGAAGGACTCCTCGTCTACCTCGAGGAAAGCGACGTCGTCGCTCTCGCCGACGAGCTCGCCGCCGCTGGGAGCTACCGCTGGTGGGCGACCGATCTCGCCTCGCCGGGGTTGATCAAGATGATGAAGAAAACGTGGGGCAAGGAAACCGGCAAGGCCGGGGCGCCCTTCAAGTTCGCGCCGCAGAAGGGGCCGGGGTTCTTCGAGGACCACGGCTGGCGGCGAATGGAGGTGCACGGCTCGTTTCACGTTGCAGCGCGGCTGGGGCGCCTGCCGTGGTTCATGAACCTCCTGGCGCGTGTCTTTCCGGAGCCGAAGAACTGGAAACCCCAGCGAATTTGGGGCGGGGTGTGTTTGTTCGAACGAGAGGCGTAGTTCGCCGTTAGGGATGCTCCGCTTCGGCGTGCACGCGCTCTCGCCGCACGAGATAGAGCCCGGCGCCGATCACGATCGCCGCTCCGCCCAGCATGCCGAGTCGCGGTGCCGTCGACCACAGCAGAGCGTCGAGCGCCAAGCCCCAGGCGAGCGCCGTGTACTCGAAGGGCGCCACCACCGAGGCCTCGCCGCGCCGGAAGGCCTCGGTGAGCGCGAACTGTCCCACCGTGCCGGTGACCGCCACCACTCCCAGTATTGGCCAGTCGCTCGGCGCCACCGGCAGCCAGTTTGGCGCCGCGAGCGCCCACGAGCCCAACGTGAGACAGACGAGATACCAGAACACCATACTGAGCGTCGAGTCGGTCCGTCCAAGAATCCGCACGACGATGGCTGACAACGCATAGGCCGCCGCCGCCCCGATCGCCGCAAGTCCGGCGAGGCTCAACGCTCCTCCGCCCGTCGGCCGCCACACGATGAGCACCCCAGCGAGTCCCACCAGAATCGCCAGCCACCGCCCGGCGTCCACGCGTTCCCGCAGCACCCACGCCGAAATCGCTGTGATCATCAACGGCGCGACGAAGAAAATTGAGTACGCCTCGGCCAGCGGCAGCTCGCGGATCGAATACAAAAAACCGGCGAGCATCCCCACCGACAAAACTCCGCGCACCAGATGCAGCGGCCACCGCACGCGCAGCAATCCCCGGAACTCACCCCGCACCGCGATCCACAACACCACCAGGGGCAACGACACGGCTCCCCGCAGCGCCGCCACCTCGAACGTGGGATATCGCGCCGACAACCCCTTCATCGCCGCGTCCATGATCGAGAAGATGCCGACACCGGCACACATCCAGCCGATGCCGGCGAGATTGTCGCGGCGTTGAGTGGTCATTGTGCGGGGAGTCTAACTTCTGCCGGCAGCGCGGGTTGCTGTCCAAGCACTGCTTGGTGCGGCTTACGAGATGACGCTCGCTTCTCCTAGCGCCCCTTCGAAGACCTTCGCAACTTTCATTGCCCCCTTCCGATTCGGGTGAATCTCATCCTTCCACTCCGCCTTCACCACATTCCGCGTCTCCACCCGCACTAACCTCCCCATCCCACGCGGCTCCGCCGCGACCTGGTCGATGGCGATCGAGAAGTTGTCGATGAGGAGCTGGATGACTTCCTTCTGAAGCGGCGGTGGGATGTTGCGGGATTCGAATTGTGGGAGGACCCAGGGGCCGGAGACTTTGATGGCGCCGAAGAGGAGCTCGGCGCCTTTGTTCGAGGGGACGATGTAGTCGTAGGAGTTGACGAAGATCTTGCAAGTCTGCTTCGCGTCGTCGAGCAGGTCGAGGAGCTCGCGGTAGCAGTCCTGGATCTGGCGGATGCGGCGTTCGAAGCGGGAGCGTTGGACGAGGTCTTGGGCGGTGCAGCCCGGAGTGAAGTCGCGCAGCAGAGGCAGTAGGTCGGGGCCGATGATGTCGTTGCCGCCACCGGAGAAGAGGAGGGCGTCGAGCTTCCAGCGGTCGAAATACTTGCGGAGCTGGGCGCGCTGGACGCCGGAGAGGATGGTCATGACCTCGTCGCCGGCTTTTTCGAGGCGCAGGAGCGCCCAGGGGCGCTGGAACTTGGGGTTGCCTTTGTCCTGCGGGTCGTCGAGCTGGCCGATGACGTCGGCGTAGGAGAACCAGGAGTCGCCCTCGGCGATGACCACCGGCCATTCCGGGTGGTCTCTCTGCGACTGCTCGAAGTCGCCGATGAAGGGGCGGCGATACGGTCCGGGCATGGCCCTCCCGCGAAGCCTTGAGACAAGAGACTCTGTAATAGGGAGGATAGCAGGGGGGCGGTTTATACCCTCGAGGCCTACAATGGCCCCTCACTCTCCGCGAGGAGGCCTCCATGCGTCAGTCCCCTGTCCTTTCAGTCCTAGTCGCCTTCGTACTGGCGAGCGCGGTCACTACGGCGGCGCCGCTCTCGATCAACAGCCTCGAAGGGACCGAAGCGATCTCGTCGCTCTACCGCTTCGAGGTCGAGCTCGCCGGCCCACCGCTCGCGTTCGACACGCTGCTCGGCAAGGAGGTGACGGTTTCGCTCCCTCTGCCCGGCGGCGCGACGCGTCACTACTCGGGGATCGTCTCGCGTTTCAGCGCCGGAACCGTCGATCGCATCGACATCGTGCCCAAGCTCTGGCTGCTCACCCGCACCGCCGACAATCGCGTCTTTCAGGACCTGAGCGTGCCCGAGATTCTGGAGCGCGTCCTCGACGAGAGCGACATTTCGTTCCAGGCGAAGCTGGTCGGCGACTTCCCGCCGCGCCCTTACGTCGTTCAACGTGGTGAAACCGACTTCGCGTTTCTCAGCCGGCTGATGGAGGAAGAGGGGATCTTCTACTTCTTCACCCACGGCGCCAACGGGCACGAGCTGGTGATCGCGAATACCCCGCAAGCACATCCCGCCTTGGCGGGCTCGGCCGCCCGCTGGACCGGCGCCACCGCCAAGCCACAGCGCGTGCACGAGTGGACGAAGACTCAGGAGCTGCGCTCGGGAAAGGTGACGCTAGCCGACCACGCGTTCCAGCTTCCCGACCAGCCCTTCGTCTTCACCGAGCTGATCCAGGAGAGCGTCGTCGCTGGCCGAGTGACCCATCGGCTGCGCTTGCCGGGGAGCGAGGAACTCGAGGTCTACGACTTCCCCGGAGACTACGCCGGCCGTTTCGACGGCGTCGACGACGTGAATCCAGCGACGATTGAAGCGGAAGGCCGGCGCGCGGCTGAGATCCGGGCGCAAGAAGAAGCCGCGCAGGCGCTCGTCGTGCGCGGAGGTTCCGATCTCGGGCAGCTCACGAGCGGCCACAAGTTCTCGCTCGCCGGTCACTTCAACGCCGACGGCGATTACGTACTCACTTCCGTCCGCCACTCGGCCCGCCTACGCAAGGGACGTGGCACCGGCTTCGACTACCAGAACAGCTTCACCTGTATCCCAGTCGGCCTCCCGTTCCGTCCGGCCCGCGTCACTCCACGCCCGCACCTGGGCGGCCTCGAGACCGCCTTCGTCACCGGCCCCGCCGGCTCGGAGATTCACACCGACTCGCTCGGCCGCGTCAAAGTGCAGTTCCACTGGGATCGCGAGGGCCAACACGACGACAACTCCTCCGTCTGGATCCGGGTGAGCCAGTTGCCAAGTGTGCCAGAGGTCGGCGATGAAGTGCTCGTCGCGTTCATGCACGGCGATCCGGACCGGCCGGTAATCGTCGGCAGTGTCTGGAACCCACTCAACCTGCCGCCGCCTCGCTGAGCGGCGCGGCTCGCGCCGCTCAGCCTTCCCCGAAGCACTCCCGCACCGGACGGCACTTCAACGCCGGTGCGGTCTGTTCCTTGCCGAGCGCGAGCTCCTCCGGTCCTCCGGGACAGCAGAGCTCGCCGGGACCGCAGGCGGGGCCTCCGCCGCAGCTGCACGCGCAAGTCAGCGGATCGAGCTCGCCCGAGCAGCACGTGCCTTCCTGACAGAGCGAGAGCGGCGGCGCGCACTGACCGTCGCTGACGCACTTCGAAGGCTTGCCGAAGCAACGGCCGGGCGCCTGGAACGGGCGCTCGAGATGCTGGCCGCGGGCCAGCTCCTCGGGTGTGAGCTTCTCGGGGCCGCGCGCGCAGGCGGCGATTGCGAGAACCGACAGCAGGAGGAAGAGTCGGCGCATGGCGGTTTCAGTACGCACGAACGGCACCCGACCAGACGTGATGATGGTAGTTCTGGCCGTAGGGCAGCGCGCCCTGCTCGAAGCATCCCTCGCGAGAATCGCCCCAGGTGGCGATGATGCCCTTCGGAGCGCCGCCGGCGAACTGGAAGACTCCGCTGATGTACTCACCGAAGTAGCCCCCGATCGCGCCCGGACAGATCTTCTGGCAGGGATGGAAGTAGCCGCCGATCGCGGGGTCTTCCGGAATGCGGTCGTCGGCGCCCGCGGCAGTGAGATTGAACGGACCCTCGAAGGTGACGCCGGCGTCCGAGCTCGTCGCGGCTTCGACGATCGTCCGCGCGCGCATCTCGTCGGTGACCGCCAGGCGTCCTTTGTAGGGCTGCGTATACCAAACCACGCCCACCCGCTCGTCCACGGTGCCGTCCGGCACCTTGCCGGTGAAAACCGCCGGTTTCGACTCCCAGACGCCATGGCGGCTCGAGATCGTCGTCATGTCGTTGGCCACCGCGATGTCGTCGATGGCGCGGCCGACGAGGGTCTCGCCACAGCTGTCGAGGTCGCCACGATGGTTCTGGGCGTCGCACGAGTCGGCCCTTCCGAGCCGGAACAGCACCACGCGCTCGCGCTGCGCCTCGTCCGGGATCTTGCCCTCCGTCACCTCGAGATCGACCAGCGCCACGAACTCGCCGTCCGCCGCCTGGCCGACCGCGAGGTCCGGCAGGCTGCTGCCGCGATCGGTGCGCGTGCCGAATCGCGTCGGACCGGCGACGTCTTGCGCGTTGAGGATGCCGAAGCTCGACGACGCCAGGGCCGTGGGAGGACGCACCGAGATGATGCGCCGCCAAGGCGCACCCAGGGCGAAGCCGGCTGAGGGGTTGCGATACACCTCGAGGCGCTGCTGTGGACCGCTAGGGCACGAGTAGTAGACCCTGGCGGCGGCGTACATGGTGCTGAGGCCGGCCGCCACACGCGGATGAACTCCGGCGCCGCTGAACGTACAGCCAGGCTCCGGCGGATCCGCGATCGTTTCGGGGTGAATGACGCCAGTCCCGCTCACCGACATCGTCGGCTCAGTCAAGTTCCACAGCAACCGGAACGGAATCCCTGGCACCACGTTCTCGTCCCAGATCACCAGCCCGAGCAGCCCGTCGCCGGCGATCGCCATCTTCGGTCCGTCCGGAACCTCCGGCTGCGGACCCAGGATCACCGTGTCGTCCTCGAAGCTCAACCCACCGTTGCGTGAGCGTGAGACGACGAGAAACCATGGCCCACCGTAGCGGGGCAGATTCGCCTGCGCGACGCTGACGTAGAGAACCACCGACGGCGTCGTCGTGCTCTTGCTGTTCCAGACCGCGAGCCAGGGATCGCCGTGGCGGGCGCGCACGCCGCGATCGCGCAGAGCGCTGGACACCGGGAGCTGCTCCTGGCGCTGCCACTCGCTGCCGAACTCGTCCGAGCGCGCCCAGCCATCGAGCGTCGGACGCTCGGGATTGAACGACCAGCACGAGGCGCCGGCGTCGAGCACCGCCGCCGAGGTGTCGTTGTAGCCGACCAGGAATCGCGCCAGCGGCTCGCCGCGCTCCCGGTCCGCCGGCATGTCGATGCGCACCATCGAGGTCTCGCTCTGCGAATGCAGACGATGCGCGCCGCTCCCGTCGCTGGGCGGCGAGGAAACCGGGTAGTCGACCGCGCGGCAGCCATGGCAACCCTGGAGCGCGACCAGCGTGACCCCGAGCAGCACGACCGTTGACCACCGCTTCACGCCGTTCGGCGTCATTCCAGCGGCAAGAACCGGCGGGTGGCGATACGGTCGGGTCATGAGCTCCCCTGTATTAGGGAGGCTCGAACGAGGCGTTTCTATACCTGCTCCGGCTCGGAACTTGCTCGACAAGACTCGGGCCAACGACGGCCTCCTAGAGGAGGAGTACTGATGAAGAATTCCGCGAAATCGAACATTCCCGAGTTGATCCTCGAGCGCGCGTTCGACGCGCCTCGCGAGTTGGTCTTCGACGCCTGGATCGACGAAGACAAAGCCAAGCGCTGGTCGGCGCCCAAGGGGTACACGATCCCCAAGAGCGAAGGCGAAGCGCGCGCCGGCGGCAAGTGGCGGGCGACCATGCGTTCCGACGAGGGCAAAGACATCGTGGTTGGCGGTGTCTACCGAGAAGTCCTTCGCCCTGAACGCATCGTCTCCACCCACTACTGGCTCGACGAGCGCGGCAAGCCGGGCCCCGAGACGCTGATGATCATCACCTTCGCCGAGCGCGGCGATCAGACCGAAATGACGTTCCGGCAGTCGGGCTTCGAGAGCCGAGAGGACCGCGACGGCCACGAGGGCGGTTGGAAGGAGTGCTTCGACAAGCTCGAGGAGCTCGTCGAGAGCGAGATCGGCGCCGCAGTACGACGCTGAGCTGAGTGGCGGCGGTGCGGCGGGGCGTTTCTACCCCGCCGCCTCCATCGTCCCGCCCACCTCCGCGAGGAACGCTTCGAACTCCGAAGTGTTCACGATGGGGACACCGCCTGGCAGGTTGTCGCCGTAGAACAGCAGCTGCACTTCCCCGCCCACCACCACCGGCAGCACGATCACCTCTCGCGGTGGGTCGGTTTCGAGGAAGTGGAAAAAGAGCAGGCTGTGCATCCGGTGATCCGGAGCCCCCCGGAAGGGCTTTTTGGATCGGGCGACGTCGCCGAGGAGCGAGTCGCTGTGATTGGCGATGCGCAAGGCGCGCACGCGGTCGGCGAGGCCGTCGGCCCAGATTCCGAACTGACCCAAACCGCGAAAGCCGTCGGCGGCGCGCATGAGGAGGACGCCGCGGGCGACCACGCCGGCGCCGGCGCGCAGGATGCCGAGCGCGACTTCGCCGCCCCAGAGGGGAGTGTGCAGCTCGCGGCGAAGCTGGGTGAGCGAAGCCGGCGGGCGTTCCGGCGGCGCGAGAGCACCGACGTGGATAGCGGGTTCCGGCGTCCAATCGAGACCCGACAGCAGGTGCTCGGCCGGTGAAGGCTCCTGCGGTTCCGTGTCCGGCTCGGCGCCGATCGCAAAGAGCACGCCGCTCGCCGAAACGCCGTCGCGCATCAGGAACTCCTGGGCGTCGACCGCCACCTCACCGCGCGGCTCGATCTTCATCTCCTCGAACTCGACCACACCTTCCTTCCAGGCGAACATCTCCGAAGTCACTTCGCGGAGTTGCCCGCGCAGTACATCGTAGAGATCGTCCTGGCTCACCGCCCCCATCTCCTCGAGGATCGCGCCCAGTCGGCGATCCTCGACGGAGCGCGCCTTGCGCTCGAGAGCCTCGTGCAGCTGCTCGGGTGTGATCAGACCGCGCAGCACCATGACGCTGCCGAAGGCCTCGCGATGACCGTTGGTGGCGCCGTAGATGATCTTGCCCTCGCGAAAGACGAACAACCCGTCGCCCTCCGCCGCGGTGACGCGCAGCCGGCCGGTCTTGCCGTTGGCGGAAACGATTTGCAGCAGGTCGGGTAGGGGGAGGTCGGCGAGGCTGCCGCGCAGGCTCATAGGTGTTCTGACCGGGGACGCAGCGCCAAGACTAGCGCACTCGCGTGCTAGCCGTCGCCCGGATCGGGCTGAAAGATCTCGCGCAGGCCCTTCATCTCGTCGCCGCCGCGGACCGCACTCCAATCGCGGCCGAGCCGCTGGACGTCGCCTTCGCCCAGGGCCCAGGACACCGGCGGGTCCCGGTGGGGACCTTCGGGCTTGGGCGGCCGCAGAATGAAGACTTCGAATCCGCCGCCCTCGACGTGTCGCGCCAGCTCGACCTCGGCCGCCCTGCGCACCCGCTGGCTGCCCACCCGCACCCGCAGCAGTCCCTTGAGCGGGCCGATCGCCGACATCGTCCAACCCGGATCGTGATCGAGGTCCGCCGGATCGGTTTCGGGAAAGGCATCGATCTGAATCCACACCAGACGATCCACGCGGGCGGCGAACTCGCCACCCCACGCCCGGCGCAGCTCGTAGAGCCAGGCCAGCGCCGAGACCGTGCCGTTGTTGTCGAAGTAGCCGCCGTCGGCGGCATGCCAATTCCGCAGCGGCTTGGCTTCGCCCGCTCGGCGGAGCGGGCGCGCGATCGGGCTGACGTAGGGGAACGACGCCGAGAGCCGCGCCGCGGTCACCGCCGGCAACGCGAGATGGCCGGGCTCGGGGTGCTCGTGGCGATAGGTGAAGTCGGGATCCAGGCCGACCAGGGGCGCATCGGCCTGGTCGGCCGGGGCCGAGGCTGGGCTCGTCGTGTCCCTCCGTCCCACCGTCGCAAGACGCAACGGCATGCCGTCGTCGATGCGTGTGGCGTTGAGGATCACTGCTGGCAACGTGCCCTCTGCCGCGCCTCGCACCCACGCCGAGAAATCCTGCCGGCTCGCAGCGGGATCGAGCGCGTGCCGGCGCAACGCTGCAAGCCAGCCGCGCTCCATCGCCCAGCCGCGATCCCGCGTCGACGGCACGAAGACGTGCAGGCCACGCTGCAGGTCGGGATAGAGCAGCGCCCACGCCGTCTGCTCGAGACTCGATTCGGTCGCCGCCGCGAAGACAGCGTCGAGCGCGTCGCTGCGCAGGGCACCGGCGTCGGCGCCCTGGTCGGCGATGGCGGAGAGCGCGAAGTAGGTGCCCACGCTGCCGCCGGAGACCGAGCTGACGAGACCGATCGAGCGCGTGAAGCCGGGACCGAGCTCCTGCTGCAGGCCGGTGAGGACGCGCGCCGTCCACGCCGCGGCCTGGATGCCGCCGCCCGAGGCGGTCACCACGGTCAGGATGCGCGGCGGGCCGTGGGCGAGTCGCATCTCGGCGGCACGGTTCGCGGGCGGCAGCGGCGCCGGGTTCCATTGCCACTCGAACTCGTGCTCCATCGGCCGGGCGAGATTGATCAGCGCGACCCAGAGCAGGATGACCGCGAGCAGCGGAATGCGCCAGCGATCGAAGAAGAACGCCAGACCGGCGAGGAGCGAGCTCAGGATGGCGAGCAGGCCCAGCACATAGCCCACGGTCGGCACCAGCGCGGTGCGCTCCGCCGACCAGCCAGGATCGAGCAGCCATTGGCCGAGGAGGTAGACGGCCGCCAGGATGAGCGCGAACGCGGTCGCCAAGCCGTGTCCGGCGAGGAACCCACCAGTCTGGGGGTCCTCGTAGCCGGCACCCAATCGCTTGGCCACGGCTCGCGTGATTGTCCGCAACCTCTCCGACTGGATTCGCGTGAGTCCGCGCCGTGCCACCCCTACGATCGACAGCACGCCGACGGCGAGGCCGAGCCCCGCGAACCCCGCCACGGCGAATCCGAGGATCGATCGTGCGTCATCGCCGCTGCGCAGCACGATGCGGAAGACGAGCGGAAGGGCGAAGACCAGGAAGACGGCGTTGCGCCAGGGATCCGCGGCCGACCGGGAGGCGAAGCCCGGCGGCACCGGGAGCTGCACGGCGAAGCGCCGGGGCGCGAGCTCCCAGGTGAGCAGGAGCGAAAACCCGGCCAGCATCGCAGCGATCGCGGCGAGATAGCCGGCGGCCAGTATCTGCCATGCGCTCCCCAGCGCCAGCATGTTCGGCAGCGTCGGCGAGGTGCTGTCGGCGCCGCCGAGCAGAGCCAGAGCCAACAGTGTCGCCAAAGCGAGCACCGAAACGCGGCCGAGCCAGAGGAGCGTCACGAGCTTCCCCAGCCGGCCCGAACGTCCGAGCGCGTAAACCACGAGAACGATCGACGCCATCAGCAGCCCGCGCTTGACGCTCGTAGCGATTCCGGCGCGCGCCGCGTCCGGCGCGATCTCGCGCGCGATCCGCTCGAGATCGCCGGCGAATTTCTCCCAATCGCCGCGGCGGGCAAGGCGGGCGAGAAAGACGTTCTCGGTCAAATCGGCAATGCCGGCACCGAGCGGCACACCGATCGCGATCGCGCGCCACCCGGACGACGCCTTGGCTCCGATGCCGGGGTAGAGGGCAAGGAGTAGAAGCGCGAGAAACGAGACGTAGGCGACCGGGAACGCGACGTCGAGCGTCAGCTCGCTGCGGGCATAGGCCAGGCGGCGTTCGCGATGTTCCCCCGCCACGACGCTGAAGGTTTCAGCCAGCACGCGGGCGTCGTACTTCGCCATCGCATCGGGCGCCACGAAGACGCCCTCGAGACCGCGGTTGAGCCGTTCGGTGCGAATGGGAAACAGGATGGTGGCGAAAACGAACACCACCACGGCAGCGAACCAAACAGGACGAGTCGACGGCACGGGCTCCCAACAGAAAACTACACCAACCTCATTTTCACGGATCCTCGCCGAGAGCCCTGGCTCCATTCGTTCCCTCGCGCCGCGACTGGCCGTAGACGGTTCGGCACGAACCGTCTGACGGAGAACCGAAGGAGCAAGCGAGGGAATGAATGGGGCCAGGGCGCAGCAGGAAAGAGGACCCGCAGCCCCAGGGACAAACAGAGAGGGTCATTCCGAGAGGGTCTCCCTGGGGCTGGCGAGCCCCGAAGGACGCAAGCGGTCCTTCTGTACTAGGGAGGATCGGGCGGCGGAGGTTTATACCCCCACCGCCCGAGTTGTCACTGCAATTCGGTGCGGACGACGTCCCCGAGGTCGAGCTCGCGCAAGCCGGCCTCGATCTTCGCCAGGTCGCCGACCACCAGCCAGACCACCTCGGCGGGCCGCACGAACGTCTTGGCGGCCGTCGCGAGGTCGGCTTCGCCGAGGGCCCGGACGTTGGCCGAATAGTTCGAGAAGAACTCCTCGGGATAGCCGAGCTGCACCATGTCGACCGCGGCACTCTCCACCGCGGCGAGCGTCTCGAAGCGGCCCGGCAGGCGCAGCGTCATGTTGCGCAGGATGCTCGAGAACTCCTCGCCGGTGATCGGCCGCGCGCCGGCGATGCCGTCGATTTCCTTGATCACCTCGGCGAGCGCCTCCTTGGTCTTGTCGGTCTGCACCGGCGCGACCACCACGAAGGGCCGGTCGCCACGCGCCCGCACCAGCTGACCCGAGGTGCCGTAGCTCCAGTGCTTGTCGAGGCGCAGGTTGCGGTTCAGCCGTGAGGTCGCCATGCCTCCGAAGTTGCGCATCACGACTTCCATGGCGAGATCCTCGGGCCGGCCGCCGGGCTCCGAGAGGTGGGCCGCGACGATGACCGACTGCGGCGCGTCGGGCTTGTCGACAAGGTAGAGACGCCGGCGCAGGCCGGTGCCGGCGGCCGTCACCTCCTTCTTCGGCGCCTTCCCCGCCGCCCAGCTACCGAAGACTCGCTCCAGCTCACGGCGCAGGTCGGCCATCGAGATCGCGCCGGTGGCGATCACGGTGGCGCTGCCGGGCTTGAACCAGGCCTGGTGCCAGGCGGCGAGTTCCTCGCGGGTCAGGGCTTCGACCGCAGCGGGCGTGCCGCTGCCGGTCAGCGGCTTGCCGTAGGGGTGGTCGCCGCCGTAGAGGATTCCCGGCAGCAGACGCAGCGCGGCGCTTACCGGCGTGCGCCTTCTCCTGCTCGATGAGGGCGAGACGCACCTTCTTCTCCAGCGCCACGACGTCGGCGGGGAAGATCGGGTTGCGCACGATGTCGGCGAAGAGGTCGAGCGCCTGCGGGAAGGTCGGCTGCAGCGCCCGCAGACGCACGAACGAAAGATCGAGCCCGGTATCCGTGGTCACCTGAGCGCCGAGGGAGTCGAGCGCGTCCTCGATCGCGAAGACGTCGCGCGTCGTCGTGCCGTCGTCGAGCAGGTCGAGCGCGAACGAGGCGAGTCCGGCGCTTGCTCCGCGGTGTCCGAGGCCGAGCCGGCGTCGACGGCGAGCGCCAGATTGACCAGCGGCGCGCCGCGGCGCTCGAGCAGCATCACCTCGAGACCGTTGGCGAGCGTGGCGCGCTGCGACCTTCGGGAAACGTCGGGTCGGACGCGCCGCCGAGCGCCGGCAGGATCTTGCGATCGACGGTCGGTCTCGCCGGCCGCGAGCGAGGCCATCGGCGTCGACCAGCAGCGTGTAGCTCGGCTGCGCAGCCAGCTCGGCCGCGGCGCGCACGGTGTCGGGCGTCGCGGCGCGCAGGTTGCTTCAGCTGTTCGAGGTAGGCGTCGGGGCTGCCGCCGAAGGTCTGGCTCTCGGCCAGCACGTCGGAGCGGCCGCCGAAGCCGCCCAGGCGCTCGAGGCCGCGCGCCATGCCGGCGAAGATCCGCGTGCGCGCGCGCGCTCCAGCTCTGCGGCCGTCGGACCCTTGGCGAGCAGCTCGGCGAACACCGCGTCCATCTCGCGCTCGACCGCGGCCGCGGTCGACGCCGGGCTTCACGGTGGCCGAAGACGATGAGCGTCAGGCGATCTCGCTCGTCGTCGACGAACGCGCCGGACCTCGGTGGCGAGCTGCGTCTCGTAGATCAGCCGGCGGTCGAGCCGCGCGCTCTTCGAGCCCGAGAGCACGCCGGCCGCGAGGCTCGAGCTGCGCCAGCTCGCGATCGCCCCACGCGCGGCGCGTGCCAGGCGCGGTAGACGCGCGCCTGCGGCACGCGGTCCTGCATGGTGTCGCGGAGGTCGCGCTCGAGGCGCGGCACCCAGGCTGCGTAGCGCGCGAGCGGCGGACCGGGCGGGATGCCGCCGAAGTACTTCTTCACCAGCTCGCGCGCGCTCGCGGCGTGATGTCGCCGGCGAGCGAGAGCACGCAGTTGTTCGGGCCGTAGTAGGTCTGCGTACCAGGTCCTTGATGTCGTCGAGCATGGTCGCCGCGTCGAGGTCCTCCATGCTGCCGATGGTCGACCAGCTGTAGGGATGCGAGGCGGGATACATCGACTCGACCATGCGCTGGAAGACGCGGCCGTAGGGCTGGTTCTCGCCCTGGCGCTTTTCGTTCTGGACCACGCCGCGCTCGCGCTCGAGCATCTCCTGCGACGATGTTGCGCGGCCAGGAAGCCCATGCGGTCGGCTTCCAGGTACAGCGTGCGCTCGAGCGCGCCGACAGCGGCACGTCCTCGAAGAAGTTGGTGCGATCGGTCGTTGGTGGTGCCGTTGCGGTTGTTGGCGCCGAGGTCGTCCATCGCCTCGCGGAAGCCGTGCGGGTAGTGCTCGCTGCCGTTGAAGAAGAAATGCTCGAACAGGTGCGCGAAGCCGGTGCGGCCGCGCTGCTCGTTGCGCGAGCCGACGTGGTACCAGAGGTTCACCGCGACGAGCGGCACGGAGTGGTCCTCGTGGACCAGCACGGTGAGACCGTTGGGCAGGGTGAAACGCTCGTGCTTGACGCGCAGGGACTCGGGATCCAGCGCCGGGGCTGGCAGCCTTATGGGGGCGGGAGAGGCGCGGCGAGCACGCCCAACGCGGAAACGACGAGGGCGATCGAGATTCGGCTGGTCATGAACACTCCTCCGGCAAACGGAACGGGTTTCCGAGACCCCTGGTACGCAATTCGAGGCGCGAAGTTCGCGCCCGGTTTCAGAAGGTGCGGCGCGGGGATGAAACGTCGAGACCCAGCCGGCGGCCGAGAGCGCGGTAGGCTCGCTGCAACCGCGGACCGACCTGGCGGACCTCGCAGTTCAGGTGGCGGGCCATCTCGGCGTGGGAATGACCCGAAAACGCCAGCTCGAGGATGCGCGCCTGCCGGCTGGGCAGGGTGGTGAGCGCCCTTTCCACGTCGAGCTCGACGTCGATGTCCTCGAAGAGCCCCGGCGAGTCGAGACCGTGGCGATTCTGGACCACCAGAGCGGCGGGTAGGCGGTGGGTGCGAGCCGCCCGTTTGGAGGCCAGGCGCCGAACCACCACCAGGAGCCAGTTGTGCAGATCCCTGACCTGGGAGTAGCAGCGCATGAGAAGGAGCAGGGCTTCTTGCGCCAAGTCGCCGGCGAACTCGGGGTCACGAGTCACTCGCCGTGCCGTGTCGTGAGCATCCGAGCTCCAGACTCGCCACTCGCGGGACGTCGGTTTCTGCGGTACCGCCATGAGCCTAACCCCCGGTCGTCGAATACAGGAGCCCTTACTTAGTTCGTATCCGCTGAGGGGGTCGGGCGTGACAAACGGCGCGCCGGCAGTGTAGCGTCCGCCCGTCATCCCCCATGAAAGCGCCGAGCGAAACGGTCCTCGCCGCCCTGGTCGCCGCGGCCGATCGATGCGGGGACCGGCCGGCCCTCCATCGTCGGGTCGGACAGGATTGGCAGGCGACCACCTGGGCGGAGTACCGCGAGCAGTCGAGCTCGCCGCCCGCGGGCTCATCGCCCTCGGCATCCCGGCGGGAGCCGGCGTCGTCGATCCTGGGCCGCAACCGGCCGGAGTGGTTCGTCGCCGACCTGGCCGCGATCACGGTCGGCGCGCGCCCGGCCGGGCATCTACACCAACAGCACGCCCGAGCAGGTGCCACTACATCGCCGAGCACGCCGAGGCGGCTGGTGGCGCGTGGTCGAGAACGCGCGAGCGCTCGCGAAGCTCGCGCGCAGCGGGCGCGCGGCCGCCCGCGCCTCAAGACCGTCGTCCTGCATCGAGGGCGCGGCGCGGGGCGACGGGCGCGCTCGCGCTGGGAGGACTTCCTGGCGAGCGGCGAGGAGGCGTCCCGCGAGCCGAAGTCGCGCGCCGCCGCGCAGGCGCTCACGGGCGCGACTCGCCACGACGCTGATCTACACCTCGGGCACCACCGGCCCGCCCAAGGCCGTCATGCTGACGCAGCGCAACCTCGCCTGGACCGCCGAGAAGATCGCAGGAGCTGGTGCCGAGTCGAGCGGCGCCGCGGGCGACCGCCTGATCAGCTACCTGCCGCTGTCGCACATCGCCGAGCAGGTGGTCTCGCACTCACGCTGCCGATCGCGACGGGCGGCTCGCGGTCTGCTTCGCCGAGAGCCTCGAGAAGCTGGGCGAGAACCTGCGCGAGGTGCGGCCGCACTTCTTCCTCGGCGTGCCGCGCGTGTGGGAGAAGATGCAGGCCGCGATCCAGGCGGCGGGTGCCGCGGCGAACCCGCTGCTGCAAGAAGAAGATCGCGGCCTGGGCGCGCGGCGTCGGGCTCGCGCGCGCGGGCGACGCGGAGCAGGCCGGGCGGCCGCGGCCCTGGAGCTACGGCGCTCGCCGACCGGCTGGTCTTCTCGAAGGTGCGCGCAGCGGCTCGGGCTCGACCGGGCGCGCATGCTGCGCGGTGTCGGCCGCGCCGATCGCGCAAGGAGACGCTCGAGTTCTTCTTCGAGCCTCGGCATGCCGATCATGGAGGTCTACGGCATGAGCGAGTGCACCGGGCCGGCGACGTTCTCGCTGCCCGGCGCGCTACCGCCTCGGCAAGGCCGGCTCCGCGATCCCGGGCACCGAGATCGCGCATCGCCGAGGACGGCGAGGTGCTGATGCGCGGCCCGCACGTCTTCCTCGGCTACTACAAGAACGAGGAGGCGACCGCGCGAGACGCTCGACGCCGAGGGCTGGCTCCACTCGGGCGACGTCGGCGAGATCGACGCGCGAGGGCTTCCTGCGCATCACCGACCGCAAGAAGGAGCTGATCATCACCGCCGGCGGCAAGAACATCGCGCCGCAGCATCTCGAGGGCAGCTCAAGCAGATCCCGGCGGTCTCGCAGGCGGTGGCGATCGGCGACCGCCGGCCGTACGTGGTGGCGCTGCTCACGCTCGATCCCGCAGCGCGTCGGCGCCGAGGCCGAGCGCGCCGGCAGCCCGGCGCGCACGCCGCCGAGGCGGCGGTGCGCAGCCGCAATTCCGCGCCTACCTCGAGCAGCAGGTCGAAGACGTCAACCGCGCGCCTGGCGCGCTACGAGACGATCAAGCGCTTCGCGCTGCTGCCGCGCGAGCTGACGGTCGAGGCGGGCGAGCTGACGCCGACGCTCAAGCTCAAGCGGCGGGTGATCGCCGAGCGCCACCGCGAAACCATCGAAGCGCTCTACGCCTGAGCCGAGGCCGTCCCCCCAATAGAGCTGGGGGCACAGCGGCGGCCCTGCTCGAGGTCGAGCAGGAAGCGCTTGCGCCAGAGCCCCCCGCCGTAGCCGGTGAGGCTGCCGTCCGAGCCGATCACCCGATGACAGGGCACGACGATCGCCACCGGATTGTCGCCGTTGGCCCGCGCCACCGCGCGCACCGCCGCCGGCTGGCCGATTGCTCGCGCCTGTTCGCCGTAGCTACGTGTCGCGCCGTAGGGAATCGCGCACAGGGCGTCCCACACCGAGCGCTGGAACGGCGAGCCGACCAGATCGAGCGGCAGGGTGAAGTCATGGCGAGCGCCGGTGAAATAGCTTGCCAGCTCCTCCTCGGCTTGCTCGAGCACCGCGTTGGGGAGTGGAGTGAGGGCTCGCTTGAAGGCTCGCGCCACCCGCCGCAACTGGCGCTCGAGCATGCGGCGGTCCGAAAATTCGAGCAGCGCCAGGCCGCGGTCGCTGGCGGCGGCAATCATGGGACCGAGCGGCGTGAGGAGGCGGCGCACATGCAACAGCTCGGCGCCAGAGCTGCGGCTCGGCGCGGTGCCGAGGAGACGCGCGAACGCCTCTTCGAAGCCGGCCAGGGACTCGTAGCCCGCGTCGTAGGCGGCGCCGGTGACGTCTCCGCCGGCACGAAGTTGGGCTAGCGCCCCGCTCAGACGCGCGCCGCGCTGATAGGCCTGGAACGTCATGCCGTACTGGCGCTGGAACCAGCGGCGCACGCGCTCGGGCTCGAGACCGCGCTCGCGCAGCTCGCGATCGCGGATGCGCGCGTTGGGCGCCGCCTCGACTTCGTCGAGCAGGGGCCGCAGCCAGTCCGGCGCCGCGCCCGACGGCTCCATGGGCCGGCAGCGCAGGCAGGGCCGGTAGCCGGCGAAAATCGCCTCGCGGGAGGTGCGAGTAGAACTCCACGTTCTCGCGCGCCGGCGTGCGCGCCGGACAGCCCGGCCGGCAGAAGATCCCGGTCGTGCGCACCGCGGTGAAGAAGATGCCCTCGAACGAGGCGTCCCGTCGCTCGACGGCGCGGTACATCTCGTCTGGTGTGGGGAGGATCTCGAGTTGCATAACGCGACGTTAGCGCCGCGGCAATTCCGACGCTACCGAAAAAACGACATCAAATCGGTGACAGGCACCCGATTCATCCACAGCCCGACTTGGCCTCTAACCATCCGGCACTCAGACCTTTGGGCGTCGCAGCCCGCTGTGGAAAGAAAGGGTGACCGTCACTGTTGTTAGCCACTGATTCCGTAGCGTTCGGCGAGCACCGCCAGGTGGTGGCGCACGTGGCCGACGATGACCCAGGCGAGAGCGCGCACGGAGGCCGGGTGGCCGGCGGCGGTGCCGCGGCGCAGCCAGTCCTCGGGCGACAGCTGGCGGAACATCAGGACGTGGCTCTCGCGCAGGTGGGCGAACTGCTGCAGGGTCTCGCGCATCGGCCGGCGGCCGTAGGGCGCCGCGGCGGCGTAGTCGTTCTCGTCAAAACTGGGCAGCATCTGGGCATCGCCGCGGGCGAGCGCCATGGCGCGGTACCCCATGACACGCTCGGTGTCGACTATGTGGCCGAGCATCTCGCGCACACTCCACTTGCCCGGCGCGTAGCGGTGCTCCGCGCGTTCGTCGGAGAGCGGCCCGAAGATGGCGCGCACCTCGTTGGTCTGGCGGTCGAGCGCCTCGAGGATGTCGGCGTCCTCGACGCGCGCTATGTAGCGCGAGAAGGCCGGGTTGTACTCTCCGGGGACGGGGGCGGCGACGCTCATCGAGAGTCTCCTAGTAGGCGCTGCGGCCGGCGGCGGGCATGTACGCCTCGACGGTGTAATCGCGCACCATGCGCAGCGACGAGAAGTTCGGCGTCACCGTGGCGAGCGAGCGCTTCATCATCGCAATCCAGCGCCGCGGCAGACGCCCGTCGTCGAGATCGTAGTACGTCGGGATGACGCTCTCCGCCAGCGTCCGGTAGAGCGACAACGCGTCCGCCTGGTCCTGTTCTTCCTGCGAGGCGTAGCCGTCGCCGTTGCCGATCACCCAGCCGTTCTCGCCGTTCCAGGCCTCCGGCCACCAGCCGTCGAGCACGCGAGACGTTGAGGGCGCCGTTCATCGCCGCTTTCTGGCCGGAGGTGCCCGAGGCTTCCATCGGCCGGCGCGGCGTGTTGAGCCAGACGTCGACGCCCTGCACCAGCATCGCCGCCACGCGCATGTCGTAGTCCTCGAGGAAGAAGACGCGGCCGCGGAAGCGGGCTTCGAGCGAGAGCTGGAAGATGTGCTGGATGAGCTCCTGGCCCGGCAGGTCGGCGGGATGCGCCTTGCCGGCGAAGAGGATCTGCACCGGGCGAGTCCGGATCCGAGAGCAGCGCGTAAAGGCGGTCGAGATCGGAGAAGATGAGGCTCGCCCGCTTGTAGGTCGCGAAGCGGCGCGCGAAGCCGATGGTGAGCGTGTCGGCGCGAAAGAGCGTCGACACCTGGCGCAGTTCCTCCGGCGAATGACCATGGCGGGCGAACTGATCGCGCAAGCGGGAACGCAGGAAGCGGCCGAGCCGCTCGGCCTGCGCGAGATGGGCCTGCCATAGCTCGTCATCGGGAACCTCGAGGATGCGCGCCCAGTCCTCCGGAGCGAGCAGACGCTCGCTCCATGTCGCGCCGAGCGCGCGAGTGAGGATGCGCATCATGTCCTCGCCCACCCAGGTCGTGGGATGGACGCCGTTGGTGATCGGACGGATGGGCGACTGGTCGCTCGGCGCCTGAGCGCTCTGAGCCAGGAGCGGCTTCCACATCTGGCTGGCGACTTCGGCGTTGAGGCGCGAGACGCCGTTGGCGAACGAAGACAGCCGCAGGGCGAGCGCGGTCAGGTTGAAAGTGCCTTCGCTGCCCGCCTGCTGCGCGTCGCCCAACGCCAGGACCTCGTCCAGGCTGAGGCGGGCGCGCTCGCACTGCGGAGCGAGGTAACGGCGCACCAGATCGGCGGCGAACTGCTCGTTGCCCGCCGGCACCGGGGTGTGGGTGGTGAAGACGGCGTCGCGCGCAAACGCGCGCACGCGCCTCCTGCGAGCGTGGCACCGCGGGCGACCAGCGCGCGCGCACGCGCTCGAGCTGCAGCAGCGCCGAGTGGCCCTCGTTCATGTGCCAGACCGCGGGCTCGATGCCGCAGCGCATCGAGCGCTCGCACGCCGCCGATGCCGAGCACCATCTCCTGCGCCAGCCGCATCTCGCGGCCGCGGATGTAGAGGATGTTGGTGATCGGGCGGTCGGCGGGATCGTTCTGCGGAATGTCGGTGTCGAGCAGCAGCAGCGGGACGCGCCCGACCTGCGCCACCCACACCTTGACCGCCACCTCGCGTTCGGGCAGCGGCACCTTGACCACCACTTCGCGCCCGGTGTAGCCCATCGCCGGCCGGAGCGGCAGGCGATGGAAGTCGTACTCGGGATAGGTGTGTTGCTGGCGGCCGTCGGCGTCGATCGGTCTGCCGGAAATAGCCGTGCCGGTAGAGCAGCCCCACCGCTACGAAGGGCAGGCCCGAGATCGCTGGCGCTCTTGCAGTGATCGCCGGAGAGCACACCGAGACCGCCGGAATAGAGCGCCAGCGACTGGTGGACGCCGAACTCCATCGAGAAGTAGGCCACCGGCCCGCCGGCGTAGCCCGGGAAGCGCGCCGAGAACCAGGTGTCCTCGGCCCGCATGTAGCGCTCGAAATCGTCGATCACCCGCGCCGTGTTGCGCAGGAAGTAGTCCGACTGCAGGAGCTTCTCCCAATGCGCGGGCTCGATCGAGAGCAGGAGCTGCACCGGATTGCGATAGCGGGCGTAGATCTCGGCGTCGATCGATGCGAACACCTGACGGGCCGGCCGGTGCCAGGTCCACCACAAGTTGTACGCCAGGTCGTAGAGTTTCTCGAGCTCGCGCGGCAGCTCGATATCGGCAACGTGATGCTGTGGGATGACGATGGGTCGCGACATGAGCGGCGGATTATGTCCTAGATCCCGATCCCGCGAATCACGCGAAAACCCGGTAGTCGAGCCAGGGAAAGATCGCGTTGCGCTCGCGCAGCCGCGCCACCAGCGCCGGGTCCACCCTGCCGCCCTCGAGCGCATCGGCCAGCTGATGGAACTCGTGAAGATGCTCGCGCACGCGCTTGACCGCGTAGGGCACCGAGGTGCCGTGGGTGACGATGAACGCCCAATCCGAGCTCTGCGCCAGGAGAAGCTCGCGCGCCGCCTGGTCCAACGCTTCTTTGGTCGCGCCAGTCGCGTCGGGGTACTTCTCCAGCAGGCGCTCAATGCGGCGCTCGGCGTGGTGCAGGTGGCGATAGATCGCGGCATTCGAGCCGTTCAGCCACACCGTGCTGTAGCCCTCGGCGCCCCAGGTCGAGGGACAGGGCTCCTGCTCCTGCACCCGCGGATGACGGGCGAGGTAGTCGGTCGGTGTGACGGTTTCGATGACCGTTTGCCGGGCCGCCTGGCGCAGGAAGCTCTCGATGAACCACGGACCCTCGAACCACCAGTGCCCGAAGAGCTCCGAATCGTAGGGCGACACGATGAGTGGCGGCCGGTCCATTTGGGCGCGCAGCCGCTGGCACTGCTCGACACGCCGGCCGAGAAAGTGATGGGCGTGCACCGCGGCGCGCTCGTAGGCGGCGCCGGGCTCCCAATAGGCTTTCTGATCCAGCGGCATGTCGCCGGTCACCCGGTAGTACTTGACCCCCACACCGCGGCGCACGCCGTCGCGGTGCAGGTAGGGCCGGATGTAGTCGTAGTCGGCGTCCCAGCCGAGGTCGCGGTAGAACTCGCGATAGTGCGGATCGCCGGGATAGCCCACCTTCGACGACCACACCTCGCGCGCCGATTCGCCGTCGCGTGCGAAGGCGTGACAACCATGCGGGGTCTGCACCGGCGCGAACACGCCGTAGGCCGGGCGGGGCTCGCCGTAGAGGATGCCATGGCCGTCGAGGAAGAAGTAGTCGATGCCTTCCTCCGCGAGCAGCCGGTCGACGCCGCGCACGTACGCGCACTCGCCCAGCCAGATGCCCGGCGGATCGGCGCCGAAGGCTCGCCGGAAGGCCTGCCGCCCGACCCGGATCTGCGCCCGCCGGGCGCGCTCGGAGCCGAGCAGCGGCAGGAAGCTGTGGGTGGCGGTGGAGGTCACCAGTTCGACCGAGCCCCGTTCGCGCGCGGCGCGGAAGGCGTCGAGCAGGTTGCCACCCCAGCGGCTCTCGACGTATTCGGCGGTCTCGCCGAGAAAGGCGCGGTAGAAGCGCGCCGCGCGGCCCACCGGCGTCGACTCGGAATTGCCGCGCACTTCCTTTTCGATCAGCTCGCGCAGCGAGCCGAGATGGCGACGATAACGGCCCTGCAGCAAGGGATCGCCGAGCATCGCGGCGAGCGGCGGCGTGACGCCGATGGTGATGCGATAGCGCACGCCCTCGGCGTCGAGCCGCTCGCAGGCGCGCAGCAGCGGCACATAGGTCTCGGTGATCGCTTCGAACAGCCAGTCCTCTTCGAGGAAGTCTTCGTGCTCCGGGTGGCGCACGAACGGCAAGTGGGAGTGCAGAACCAGGCAGACGTAGCCTTGGGCCGCGCTCACCTCCGCATCACCGCGGTCGCGGCCGCGTTACGTGCTCCGAGGACCCGGCGGGGCCGCCGGCGGCCGGTGGAGAACCGGCGCCGCCCTGGGGTGACGAGCCCCCGAGCGCCACGGCCGGCAGAGTTTCGGGCGCGGCAGTCGCCGTGGTCGCCCCCAATACGGCTGGGGACACAGCGGCGGGTGCAACGGCTGCCGCAGGCACCGCCTGGACGCCGCGCGGTGAGTCTCCCTGCGGTGATGGCGAAGCGCTCGCCGCCGGCTCCGAAGGCCGCGGATGAGCGGCCTGTTCCTGCCAGGCGTTGGGACCGAAGCGGCTCACCGGACCGTCCGCCGCGAAATGGTAGAGCGGCTGCGACACCGGCTCCGAGGGCGGCACCACGATCTCGCCGCGGCGGCGCCGGTCGCGGTCCACTTCCCTGACCACCGAGTGCTCGCTCGGCGCCTCGCGCGGCGTTTCGGCGGCCGCGCTGCGCAGCAGGACACGGCCGGTCGAGTCCACCAGCTCGACGGCGAGCCGTGATCCTGGCTCGGCGTCGAACCAGTACTCACCGAAGTCGCCCAGCTGCTCGGCGAGCTGGCGGCCGCCCTCGACGCGCAAGACCAGCACCGGTTCCCCGCCGGCCCGCGCGTAGGTCTCGGGCGACAGCTCCCAGTAGGCATAGACGCTGCGCGGCCCCTGGACGAGGAGGGCCAGCGCATCCTCGCCGTAACGCTGCGGCAGTGCCGGGCCCCAATCGATGTAGGGCTCGCCGGCAGTTGACGCCGCTGTGCCCCCAGCTCTATTGGGGGGCGCTTCCGGCGGCGGTGCCGGCGGCGGAATGACCACCCGCCGAGCGGCGCGTTTGGCGACGCTGGCGAGAAGGTCTTCGTAACGGCGCACCGCGCCGGCCCAGCCACTCGGCGTCTCCATCGCGGCGCGGCGCAGAACCGCCGCGGCCTTGGGGTCGCGCAGCACGGTCACGGCCTTGGCCACGGCCCGCGCCAGCGCCGCCGCCGAGGCGGTGCGAAACACGAAGCCGTTGCCGGTCGCGGCGCCGGCTTCGTCGGCACCGTGAGGCGTCACCAGCTCGGCGAGCGCGCCGGCGGCGTGCGCCACCGGCAAGGCGCCGTAGCGCATGGCACGAGCCACGCGCTCGGCCGACGGCGCCACGCGATACGGGGCCAGGAAAAGGTCAGTCCCTGCGAGGATGCGGCGCTCCAATCCCTCGTCGGCATCGCGCGACACCGCGACGTGCAGAGGATGCTCGCGCGCCGCCGCCAGCGCCCGTTGTTCGAGCGTCGGCTCGCCGCGGCCCGCGATCACCAGCTGCGCGCCCGCCGCGAGGAGCTCGGGCAGCGCGTCGAGCACCAGATCGATGCCGCGCTCGCGGCGCAGCTCGCCGACGAAAGCGAGCAGCGGCGCGCGAGTGCTCTTGCCCAGTCCCAGCTCGGCCTGCAGCGCGGCGCGGCAGCGCGCCCGCCCGCCGGGCCGCTCGGCGGAGAACGACGCCGCGAGCTGCGGGTCCTGCGCCGGGTTCCAGGTATCGGCGAGCGCCGGAGCGATGCCGAGCAGGTCCTTGCCGCGCTCGGCGAGCAGGGCCTCGAAGCCGTGGCCCGCGGCGGAAGTGGTGATCTCGCGGGCGTAGCGCGGGCTCGCCGCCACCAAAGCGTCGGCAAACACCAGTCCGGTCTTGAGCAGGCTCCAGTGGCCGTGATGCTCGGCGAGCTGCGGCTGAACGAGTCCGGCCGGCAGGGCCAGCCGTTCGAGCGCACCGCGATCGAGCGCCACATCGTCGTCGAGATCCACGAACGAGAAGACGGTCCGCGCCGCCTCGAGCTCGGCCGGCGGCGCCGCATCGAGATACGCCGCGGCCAGGGCGGCCTCCGGACCAAAGAGGTGGAGGACGTCCGCCGGGCGCTCGCCGCGCCGTGCAACCTCGAGCGCGCCGTGGGCGAAGAACCCGAGACGGCGCGATTCGTCGGCGCTGGCGAGGGCCTCTCCGGCGACGATCGACACCGGCAGGTCGTCGGCGCCACGGCAGCGCCACAGCTCGCCGCGCAGGGTTTCGCCGCCGAGTTCCACCGCCAGCGCTTCGCGCCGGGCATGACCTCGAGCCAGCTCGGAGACACGTGGGCCAGGGCCGTCGGCCAGCACCAGCTCGACGTCCCAACCGCGGTCGTGCAGGCGCGCCGCGAGCTCGCCGGCCAGGGCGGCAAGCTCGCCGCGGCCGCCGAACGGCGCGGCCTCGCGCGACACCATCACCCAGCGGAGATTCTTCTTGGCGTTGCGGCGGCTCACGGTGTCCCCTCCAGCGCTGCGGGCCCCAATGGAGCGACCGGCGCGGAGTCCATTCTTTCGCGAAGCGCGGCCGGCGCAAAACCGAGCCCTTCGGCGAGCTCGCGGGCCCCGGCGCGCAGCGCCGAGCCGTCGAACCTCGACGACCAGAAGATCTCCTGGGCGCGCTCCCAGATTTCGGGCGTCTCCCGCGGACCGGGCGGCGCGAGGACCGCCAACGCCTGGCGCGCGGCGTCGAGCGCCCGGTCCCCATGGGCGTCGGCCCAGCGCCTAAGCGCGGAAAGCAATGGCCGAGGCGGTTCCGGCACCAACGCGGCCCGCGCCGCCGGGCGCGCCCGGACCTGGCGAAAGACGTCGGCTCCAGTGCCGCTCGCAGGATCGTTGCTGCGCGCGGCGGCCAGGAGGTCGAGGGCGTCGGCGACCGGCGGCTCGCCGCCGAGCTCGGCCCAGAGGTCGACGGCGCGCGCCGCCTGGCGCATCACCAGGCGGGCTTCGAGACCGGCCACGTCGTCGAAGAACCAGCCGCAGCTGGCATACATGGCGAGCAAGCGCCGCTGCATCTCGAGCAACGCGAGGGCGTGGCGGCGCTCGCGCGGCCGCAGCTCGCGCCGGGCGTGCTCGGCGAGAAAGCGCGCCGCGGCCTCGGCGGAGCGGTCGGCGAGCAGGCCACCGGCGGCGTCTCGAGCCCGCCACGGATCGCGCAGCAGATCTCCGGCCTCCTCGGAGTAGAAGATCCGGCTGCGATCGCGCAGCAGGTCGAGCGCGGCGCGCAGTGGTCCACGCCAGGTCTGCCGGGTGCCGGGCGTGAGCCGGCAGCCGCAGTCCCGTTCCCAGCGGCCGACGCCGTGGGCGCAGCTCCACGAGCTGCCGTGGCCGTCCTCGCCGAGATCGAGCTCGACCTCCCAATCCGGCGGCGCCGCGGCGAGCTCGGCGGCGTAGTTGGAGAGGCGGAATCCGCGGCGCTCGAGCTCATTACCGAGCGTCCAGGCCAGCACGCGCTCGCCCCAGCGATGATGGTGGCCGAAGGTTTCACCATCCACCGCGATATGCACCAACCCGGCGGTGCGGCGGGACGCCCCTTCGAGCGCCGCGACCAAGTGGGCGCTCGAGCGCAGGGCGCCGCCGAAGGCCACTGAGTGCGCCAGGTCACCGTCGTAGAAAAAGAGCGCCATGGAGCGCCCGCTGCCGTCGGGATGCAGGAAGCGATACGGCCGGCCGGTGTCGAGACCTCTTGCCTCGCGCCAGTCGCCGCCGGGCGGCCGCACGCGCCGGGCCTGACGCGGGGCCAGTACCGCGAAGGCGAGCCCGTGGTCGATCAGATCGGCGAGCGTGGCGCGGTCGGCGGCGCATTCGGGCAGCCACATCCCCGGTGCCGCGTGGCCATAGCGATGGCGGAAGTCTTCGAGCCCCCAGCGGATCTGGGTGGCGCGGTCGAGGGCGTCACACAGCGGCAGGATGGCGTGATGATAGGCCTGCGCGAGGCCGTTGCCCCAGCCCAGGCGGACCCGCGCCTCGCGGTCGGCGGCGACCGCGCGGTCGATCGCCGTCGGCGAGTGGCGCTCGAGCCAGCGCGCCAGGGTCGGCCCGAAATTGGAGCTCAACAGGCGGTAGTTGTCGACCAGCTCGAGCACCCGGTCGCGCTGGTAGATGCGCGCGAAGGCGTTGGCGCGGTAGCACTCGGCGTCGATGCGCTCGTTCCAGTCGTGGTACGGCGCCGCCGAAGGCTCTTCGTCGATCTCGCCTGTCCACGGATCGTCCCGCGGGGGCTGGTAGAAGTGACCGTGAACGATCAGCGGGCGGAGCGACATCGGATTGGGGAGCGCGCCGAGGCGGCGCTGCGGTCTGCGTATGATAGCGCCTCCCATGATCCTGGCCGGTGACATCGGCGGCACCAAGACCGTCCTCGGACTCTACGAATCCCCGGCTGAGGGCCGCCGCGCGCTGCGCACCGCGACCTACGCCAGCCGCGATCACCACCACCTCGAGAGCGTGCTGGCGGTCTTTCTCGGCGGAGAAGAGCGCGCTATCGAGCACGCCTGCCTGGGGATCGCCGGGCCGGTGATCGACAACCGAGTCAAGACCGCCAACCTGCCGTGGACCGTGGACGGGGCCGAGCTCGAGCGCGCCTTCTCAATTCCGCGAGTCGAGCTGATCAACGATCTGGTGGCGATGGGCGAAGGCATCGCAACGCTCGCGCCGGGCGACTTCGCGGTGCTTCAGGAAGGAATCGAGGACGCGGCGGGGCAGGCTGCGCTGGTGGCGCCGGGCACCGGACTGGGCATCGCCATCCTGCAACGCGTGGACGGAGGTTTGCTGCCCCTGCCATCCGAGGGCGGTCATTCCGACTTCAACGCGCAGAGCGACGACGAGATCGAGCTCCTGCGATCGCTGCGTGCCCGCTTCGGACACGCCTGCGTCGAACACGCGGTCTCCGGTCCCGGGCTGGTGAACATCTACCAGCATCTGCGAGACCGCGCGCCGGGTGACGAGACCGCCGAGCTGCGCGCCGCGCTCGAAACGCGCGATCCGGCCGAGGTCATCGGCAGCTGGGGGATGACCAACAAGTCGGCCCTCTGCACGCACGCCCTCGACCTCTTCGTGCGCGCCTGGGGCCGGCTGACCGGCAACGTCGCCCTCCTGGCGCTCGCCACCGGCGGCGTCTATCTCGGCGGTGGCATCGCGCCGCGCTATCTCGAGCTGCTCGAGGACGGCCGTTTCCTTGCCGCCTTTCACGACAAAGGCAGCTACGCGCCGCTCATGCAGCGTATTCCGGTGCGCGTCATCCTCGAGCCCGAGACGCCCTTGCGCGGCGCGGCGCGCCGAGCGCAGCGCGCGCTCGGCGGCTGATCGCTGCCGACTACTTCGCCTTCGCCTGCCACTCCTTGATCGACGCTTCGAGCTCGCTGACCAGGTTGGCGGGCGGCGGTTCCTGGGCGGCCTTGCCGGCGGCGATCGCCTGTTGGCCGGCCGCGACGGCGCCCTTGGCGTCGCCCTTCTTGGCCCGCAGGAGCGCAAGCCCGCGCAGGTTGAAGAAATTCTTGTCCAGCGCCAGCGAGCTGTCGTACCAGGTCTGCGCTTCGTCGAGACAGGTGTTGTTCTGCACGCACCAGCTGCCGGCCTGGTGGCCGGTCTGCCAGCTGATGCTCTCCTTAGCCTTCGCCATCACCAGAGCCTTGGTGTCGACTTCGACCCGGAACGGGACTTCGAGCTTTTCCCAGGCCAAGACGACCGTCGCGCCGTCGTCGCTCAGGTCGTCGAAGCGGAAGCCCATGCGCTCCTCGGGGCGAGCCGCGGCCCGCGGCTTGATCGTGACGCGCAGCGCGTCGTTCTCCGGCTTGTAGTCATAGGCGCCCCACTGGTCGGCGTCCTTGGAGAGGATCAGCGTCCAATCGGTCGGCGGTCGGGATGGTCTGCAGTCCGTAGGTGCCGGCAGGCAGCTCCTTGCCTTCCACCTTCACCGGGGTCGAGAAACGGATCGTGGTGTTCTCGTTGGCGCCGGTGCGCCAGACCTCGCCGTACGGAACCAGATCGCCCCAGATTGCGCGACCCTTGACGCCCGGGCGGCTGTAGGTCATTTCGATTTCGGTCACGCCGACCAGCTGCTGGATCTTCGCGTTGGGGCTGAGTCGCGGAAAGTCGACTTGCTGCGCGGTGGCGGACGCCGAGAGCGCGAGGCCAACCGCGATCGCGAGAGTGCTGCGCATGGTTCTTCCTCCTCCTGGGGGGTGGTCAGTAAATTCGAACTAGAGCCGAGGAACGAGACTAACAGAGCCCGGTGGCTGCGGTAGGATTCCGGCCAACCCGTGCGCACAACGAGCACCGTCGAGACGCTGGCCGCGCGGCTTCGCGACCTCCCGCAATCCGAGCTGCACGAGGCGCTGCGCCGGTCGATCGGGCCGTTGTCGCTCGCCGAGCGGTTCGACCTGCTCCATCGGCTCGGGATCTACTACCACGAAGAGACCCTTTCCGGGGCGGCCTCGACGCTGCGGGAGACCGCGGCCCTGCGCGCCGCCCTGCCCCGACTGGTGACCGAGCGCGAGATCTCGAGCCTGCTCGATATCCCATGCGGGGATTTTCACTGGCTGCAGCAAGTGCCGCTCGACCTCGACTACACCGGCGCCGACGTGGTGCCGGCGCTGGTGCGCGAGAACCAGGGCCGCTACGGGTCGCCACGCCGCGGCTTCATCGTCCTCGACGCCACCCGCGATGCGCTGCCCCAGACCGACTTGATCCTCTGCCGCGACCTGTTCATCCATCTGAGCCTCGCCGACTGCCTCCTTGCCCTGCGCAACTTTGCGCGCAGCGGCTCGCGCTGGCTGTTGACCAACCATTTCGCCGGCCGCGCCGCCAATCCCGACATCCTTTCGGGCGACTTCCGCCCGGTGAATCTCTGCCGGCCGCCGTTTTCTCTGCCGCCCCCGCTCGAGGTGATCGACGAGCAGAGCGCGCTCGCGGGCGGCGAGTTCGCGGATCGTGGCATGGCGCTTTGGCGTCTCGAGGACGTCGGCGAAGCCCTGCGGTATCATTTGCAGGACGTTTGAAGCCGCCGGCGCGTATACCGGCTGGTCGTGTACCCCGGAGCTTCCCAAGAGTCCACCAAGTGATCGAGCCGCTCTCCAGGCGCCCTGACGCCGCCCCACCCACCGCCGAACGGCTGCAAGTCGAGCCTTTCCTTCATTTCGGGAGCGACCGGGTCTACAACCCGATGACCGACCGCTTCCTCGCCAGGGAGGAACCGGGCTTCGACGAGCTGCTGGAGCTGCGGGCCGGGCGCAGTTCGGCGGAGCTCGCTGCGCCGGTCCGCGAGGCGCTCTTCCAGGGCGGCTGGCTGGTGGAGCCGGCGGCTGATCTCGGCTCGCGCTTCCGTCTGAAGTACGCCTCGATCGAGGCCTCCACGCACTGCAACCAGGCCTGCTACTTCTGCCCGGTGTCGGTCGAGCGCCGCGAAGACCACGTCATGACGATGGAGTTCTACGAGCGGGTGGTGGCCCAGATCGCGGTCCATCGCGCGTCCATCGAGGGCGTGTCGATGATCCACTACAACGAGCCCACCGCCGATACCTTCTTCGTCGAGCGGGTGAGCATGCTGAAGCGCTACGGCCTGCCGCCGGCGGTGCTCACCAACGCCACCGGTCTGACTCCGGGCAGGGTCGACGCGATTCTCGAGATGGGCGGCCTCGGCTACCTGTCGGTGAACCTCTCGACGCTCGAGCGCGAGCGCTACGACCACGACCGCGGCGGCGATCACCTCCCGCTGGTCTTGCGCAACCTCGACTACGTCAGGGACAAGCCGCTGGCGCCGACCATGGACATGGCGGTCCTCGGCCGCGGCGACGAGGTCCACAAGCGCGACTTCGAGGAGATCCGCGCGCGTTTCGCCGGCTCGCCGCTTCAACGTCCTGTTCTACGAGGTCATGGACCGAGCCGGCGCGGTGCCGATCGGCCTCCATCCGACGGCCGACCCCGGCCGGCGGTTGTGCGGCTGCGAGCAGACCGGGTCGCGGGCGGTGCAGTGGGTCCACGTCACGCCGACCGGAAAGGCAGTGCTCTGCTGCCAGGACTACCACGAGCAGTACGTGGTCGGCGACCTCCACCAGGAGCCGCTCGAGGACATCCTGCGCGGGCCGCGCATGACGCTGCTGCGCCGCTGGGTGTACGGCCTCGAAGAAGCGCCGGCGGATTTCATCTGCCGGCGCTGCATCTACGCCCTCACCGATCCGCCTTACCAGAGCTAGCCTCTCGGCCGCGGTTCCCGCGATGCGCGTCACCTACGTGCTGCCCTTCCCCGAGTTGAACGGGGGCAACAAGGTCAT
Source organism: Thermoanaerobaculia bacterium (assembly GCA_963821905.1). Lineage (GTDB taxonomy): Bacteria > Acidobacteriota > Thermoanaerobaculia > Multivoradales > JAGPDF01 > CAWGFP01. The sequence goes on from CAWGFP010000011.1 coordinate 370,392, forward strand.
CTTCCAGCATGCCCGGCTGCTCGCCGAGCGCGGCGACGAGATCACCATCCTCGGAGAGGGGCCGCGGCCGGACTGGATCGAGCTTCCTCACTACCACGACTATTCGCGCGAGGCGGTTCGGCGACCTGCCGCGTCAGGACTTGGTCATCGCCACCTACTGGACCACGGTCGCGGTGGCGCAACAGTTCGACCTCGGGCCGGTGGCGCATTTCTGCCAGGGCTACGAGGGCGACCTCGAGCATCTCGACGGCCAGCGCGAGGCGATCGAAGCGACCTACCGCTTGCCGCTGCCGACGCTCACCGTCACTCCCTATCTGGCGGCGCATCTCACTGAGCGCTTCGGCCGCCGCAGCCGCGTCGTGCCGCCGCCGCTCGATCCCCATTTTCGGCCGCGTCTCTGGCGCGGCTGGCTCGGCCCGCGGCGCCGGCCCTGGATCGCGGTGCCCGGAATCTTCGAAGCGCCGGTCAAGGGCGTGCCCACCGCCCTCGCCGCGGTGGCCGCGCTGCGCGAGCGCGGCCTGGCGTGCCGCGTGCTGCGCATCTCGGTGCTGCCGCTCTCCGACGCCGAGCGCGGCAGCGGGGCTCCCGAACGCTCCCTGGTGGGCGTGCACCCGCGCGAAGTGGCGCGCCAGCTCTCGCGCTGCGATCTCCTCATGCTCGCTTCACGCGACGCCGAGGGTTTCGGTCTGCCGGTGCTCGAGGCGATGGCTTGCGGCGTGCCGGTCGTCGCCTCGCGCATCCCGCCCACCGAGTTCGTGACCGCCGAGGCCGCCGAGCTGGTGGCCGTCGACGACGTCGGCGGCTTCGCCGACGCCGCCGAACAGATCCTGCGGCGACCGGAGCGCTGGCGGGCCGCACGGGGGCGCGGCCTCACCGAGGCCCGCCGCTTCGCCGCCACGGCGATCGGCGCCAGCCTGCACGACGCCGTGCGCTGGGCCGCCGCTGCGCCTTGACCGCGGCAAGCGCGGACTCTTACACTCGCCGGCCATGTCCCTGGACCTCACTCTTCGCGCCGATCCCGCGGCGCTCTGCCCGCGTTATGTCGGCGCCCAGCCCTTTCCGCACATCGTCCTCGACGATCTCTTTTCCGACGACACCTTGTCGAAGGTGCTGGCGGAGTTTCCGCGGCCGGACGAGATTCGCCTGGACGCGCTTCGACAGCCCGACCGAGACGAAGCTCGGCTACACCTACAAGGCCGAAGTCGGGCCGGCGCTGCAGGAGTTTCTCTGGCGGATGAACTCGGCGCCGGTGCTGCAGTTCCTCGAAGCCTTGACCGGCATCGAGGGTCTGATCCCCGACCCCTACTTCGGCGGCGCCGGGCCGCACCAGATCCTGCCCGGCGGCTTCCTCAAGGTCCACGCCGACTTCAACTGGCATCCCATGCTCAAGCTCGACCGCCGGCTCAACCTGCTGGTCTATCTGAACCGGGACTGGCGCGAGGAGTACGGCGGCCATCTCGAGCTGTGGGACACCAAGGCCGAGCGCTGCGTGCGAGCGCGTGCTGCCGGTATTCAATCGCACCGTGGTCTTCAGCACCACCGACTTGTCGTTCCACGGCCACCCGAATGCCGCTCGCCTGCCCGCCGGGGATGAGCCGCAAGTCGGTGTCGTTCTACTACTACTCGAACGGACGGCCGGACAGCGAGCGCTCGGCGCCGCACGACACGATCTTCAAGCACACCGACGATGACCATTAGCCGGCGAGCGGCAGCGGATTTCGCTGCCGCCGCCCTGCTCATCGCCGCGACGTTCCTTCTCTACCATCGCATCCTCGGGCTGTTCTGGATCTACGACACACCGTTCCACCTGCGGCTGCTGTCCGAGCACGGCCCGCTCGATTTCCTTTTCAGCCACGCGCCGTGGAGCCAGGAAAAGAACGTCTTCACGCCGCTGTTCTTCCTCTCCATGGCGCTCGACCGCGCGCTCGGAGGTTCGTCGCCGGCCGTCTACTACGTGCATCAGCTCGCCGCCATCGCGAGCTGCGGGCTGGCGCTCTACGCCGCGCTCCGGCTCTGGCTCGAGCCCGTCTTCGCCACCGCCGGCGCCCTCCTTTTCATCGTCGGTCCCGCTGTCGCGGCGTCGGCGCCGGTGCTCATGGTGCGCCACTACTTCGAGGCGCTCGGGCTTGCCTGCGCCGCCTTCGCGCTCTTCGTGCTCGCTCTGCGCCGCAGCCGGCCGGGATGGACGCTCGCTTCGGCGGCGCTCTTCCTCGCCGCTCTCCTCACCAAGGAAATCGCGGCCCCGCTCGTGGTCCTCGCCGCTCTCGCGCCGGTCGCCGACTGGCGACGCAGGCTGCGCTACCTGGCGCCGCACGGCGCAGCCTTGGCGCTCTACGGATTGTGGCGTGTCCTGCTGCTCGAACACCCGCTGGCTGGTCACGGCTGGATCGATCGCCGGGGCGTGAGCGAGGTATTGGTGGCGCTGCCGGGTGACCTCCTCGAGGCGCTCTTCGGCCGGCCACCCGCGGTCGCGATCGCGCTCGCACTCACCGTCACCGCGGGCCTCGCGCTGGCAGGACGCGCAAGAGCGGCGATCCTCGCCGCCGCCGCCGCGAGCCTGGCGACGGTCGTGCCGGTCGCCTTCGAGATGGAGCCGCGCTTCGTGCTCGCGACCTGGCTTGCCCTGGCCGCCGCGCTGGCATTCGGCAGCGCGCGCTTGGCGCAGCGCCCCGGCTGGTCGCGTCGAGCGCCGTGGGTTGCCGCCGCCACGGTGGCGGTCGCCGCGCTCGCCGGGCGCGACGCCTGGGCGGCCGAATACACGCGCGCGCTGAGGATGAGCGTCGAGAACCGCGCCTACGTCGCGCTGCCGGGTGACGCGGCCCTCCGTCATCCGGCCTCGGCGACCTCGACTCTGCTCGAGCTTCGCCCGTTGGCTGCGACGCCGTCATCCTGGTATCAAGACGATCTCTATCTCTGCACCGCACGCCCGGGAATCCGCACCATCGTGGCTTACGACGAAGCCAACGCGGCAGTGGTCGACGTCACCCAGCGGGCGCTCACCGAAGGCGCCAGCTACTGCAGGGCGATCGATCAGGCGGCGCCGCTCACGGCCCGCTTCGAATGGGTCCCGGACGGGCTGCTCTGGGACTTGGGCCCGGCGGCGGATTCCGGCTACAGCTTCGTGATCGACGACGGGGTGACGCGCCTCGCGGTGCCTTGGCGCGGCGGCTACGGCTGGCAGCGCGACCAGCTCGTGCTACGCGTACGACACGAGACGCCGGGGGGCACGATCACCTTCTCTCCGCCGCTCGAGCTCGATCGAGGTCGGCCCGAGCTGCGCTGGCTGCGCTAGAGCTCTCGTCTAGCCGCGCACGCGGTGGACGCGCATGAGATTCGTCAGTGGCCGGTCGCGAATCGGGTCGCCCATCAGGATCACGATCGGGTCGCCCGGCCGACCAGCTTCGGTCGAGCAAGGGGCGGTCGAGTAGGGTCACGACTTCCGAGGCTGCTGGGCCTCGCGGCTCGAGCACTTGCGGGCGCACGCCCCAGACCAGCTGCAAGCGCCGCGCGACCTGAGGGTCGTTGGTGAACACCAGGATCGGCGCCGCGGGCGGTAGCGCGCGATCATGCGCGCCGTGAAGCCGCCCTGACTGAAGGCGACCACCGGGGCTCCGTCGAGCCGGACGCCGCCTCGACCGCAGCGCCGCAGACGATCTCGGGAATCTCGAAGTGGACGTCGCGCGGCGGGTTGACCGACTCGGTCTGTCCGGGCCGCAGCGGGCTGGCGGTTTCCGAGGCGAGCGCCGGGCGCTCCGAGAAGCCTGGCGCTCGCCCAGCCCTCGCGGCCGAGCGGCTCGACCAGCGGTAGAGCTTCGGACTCGACGATGATGCGCGCCATGGTCTCGACGGTCTCGACCGGGTACCTGCCGGCCGCGGTCTCGCCGGAGAGCATCAGCGCGTCGGCGCCGTCGAAAACGGCGTTGGCGACGTCGGAGGCCTCGGCGCGCGTCGGGCGCGGCTGCTCGATCATCGACTCGAGCATCTGGGTCGCGACGATCACCGGCTTGCCGAGCCGGCGGCCGGCGGCGATGATGCGCTTCTGCAGCACCGGCACCTGGTCGAGCGGCACCTCGACGCCGAGGTCGCCGCGCGCCACCATCACCGCGTCGGCGGCGTCGACGATCTCGTCGAGGTGCTCGATGGCGCGCGCGCGCTCGAGCTTGGCGACGATCGGCAGCTCGCGCCCGGCCGCGCCGCGCCACTCGGCGCAGCGCCTCGAGCTCGCGCCCGCGGCCGACGTAGCTCGCGGCCAGGTAGTCGGCGCCCTCGGCGACCGCGAAGCGATGTCGGCGCGATCCTTCGCGCGAGATCGCGAACGGCAGCTTGGTGTCCGGCAGGTTGATACCCTTGCGCGTCGAGACGTTGCCGCCGTACAGGACCCGCGCCTCGACCCGGCCGCGCCGCTTGGCCTCGACGCGCAGCTCGACCAGACCGTTGTCGATCAGCACCCGCTCGCCGGGCTCGCAGGTAGCGCAGGAATCCCGGATCGTCGACCGGCAGATCGACGCCCTCGTCCGGGCTCGCCCAGCGACCACGAGTTGGCCCTTGCGCAGCATGCGCGGACCGTCCGGCGATGACTCGCCAGGCGGATAGCGCGGACCCATCAGGTCGAGCAGTACCGGCACGTGGCGGCGCTCGGCGTCGGCGATGTTTCCGCACCAGACGAAGGCGCCCGCGGTGCTCGTCGTGACTGCCGTGCGAGAGGTTGAGCCGCACCACGTCGACCCCGGCGCGCAGCAAGTCGGCGCAGCACGCGCTCCTCGAGCTCGGCGGGTCCGAGGGTGGCGACGATCTTGGCGCGACGCTCCATCGGCCGGCAGTATAGCGGCGCCGTCGCCTTGACCCCCCTCGGGTCGGTTGTTACGATCCCGCCACGTCTCGCACCGACCTGGAGTCTCCCAAATGAAGCTCACGCCGCTCGGCAAGCTGCTTCTCTTCGTCATCGGGCTCGGACTGGTGGTCGGAGCTCTCTACCGTTTCGTGCCGCCGGAGAAACAGTTCTGGCGCGCCTGGATCTCGGGCAAGAAGGCCGCACCGTCGAGCAGCAGCACGACGACACCGGGGGGGCCCACGACTTCGACGACCTCGACGGCGACGACACCGGCGACCACCGCGCCGAGCGGCGGCTCGTGGGTGTCGATTCCCGCGGGCAGCTTCGCGGCGGGCGAGAACGGCGCCGAGACGGACGTGGCCGGCTTCCGCATTCAGCGTACCGAGGTCACCAATCGCGAATACCAGGCCTTCCTCAACAACTGCGCGCTGGGCTCGGACTGCGGCCCGCGCGATCTGCCGTCGTACTGGGACGACACCGGGTACCTCGACACCCACGCCGACTACCCGGTGGTCTTCGTATCGTGGGGAGACGCCTCCGCCTTCTGCCGCTACGCCGGCGCGCGCCTGCCGACCGCGATCGAATGGGAGAAGGCCGCGCGCGGCACGGACGGCCGCCTTTTCCCCTGGGGTGAGACCTACGACGCGCAGCTCACCAACATCCTGGGCGCCGACCACAGCGCGAAGAACAAGGCGCCGAAGCAGATTCCGACTTGGCCGATCAACGAGCCGCGCTACGCCCGCGACGGCAGTCCCTACGGCGCGCTCGGCATGGGCGGCAACGTCAGCGAATGGACGTCCTCCGCGAGCCCCGATGAGCCCAACCTGATGCTCGTCGCCGGCGGCTCATGGGATTCCTGGGACACCAGCGACGCCCGCGTCACCCACCGGGTGCCCAAGCCGCCGACCGATCGCAGCTCGTCAGTGGGAGTGCGCTGCGCGAAGGACGGGGCCTGATGGAATGCCACACGCGCTCTAGATTTGTCATCCTGAGCGAAGCGAAGGATCTGAACCACTGATGACGACGTGGTCAACGAACGCTGGTGGTCTAGATCCTTCGCTGCGCTCAGGATGACAATGGAAAGGATTTCGCGATGAGGAAGCTCTTGCTAAGCCTGCTTCTAGTTCTGCTCGCGGCGCCGCTGGCCGCTCAGGACGACTCGCTTCAGAAAGTCCTCGAGAACGGCGTGCTGCGAGTCGGCGCCGAGCCGGGCACGCCGCCGATGCTGTTCAAGACCGGCGCACGCTACGACGGCTTCGACTGGGCGATCGCCAACGCCATCGCCAAGCGGCTGCGGCGTCGACACCGTGGTCGTCGTGCCGGGCAAGTACTAGCGAGCTGCCCGGCCGCCTGATCGAGGGCAAGTTCGACGTCATCATCAGCGGCTACACCGCCGATCGAGTCGATCGCCGGCGTCGATTGGTCCGACTCCTATCTCGACTACGGGCTCTGCCTGGTGGTGCGCAAGGGCAGCCCGATCCGCGGCATCGCCGATCTGCGCGACAAGGTGGTCGGCATCTTCAACGACCCCGCCGCCGAGGACGACGTCAAGAAGCTGGTGCGCGGCTACAAGGACCTGCAGAAGTACGAGGACGGCTACTTCGACCTGCTCGACCAGGGCAAGATCGACGCCTTCATCTACGACTTCCCCTACGCTCAGGAAGAGATCAAGGACTACGACGGCCGGCTCGAGATCGTCGAGTTCAACCTCACCGACTCGACCTACAACGTCGGCGTGCGCCGAGGCGGCGCCAGCCTGCTCAAGGTGGTCAACGCGGCGGTGAAGGAGGTGCAGGGCCTCCGACGAATACCGCCAGATCGTGCGCACGTACCTCGGCGGCACCGGGCCGGTGAAGTCGCGCCCACCCAGGTGAAGACCGGGGAGAGCGTCTACACCGTGCGCGCCCGGCGACACCCTGTCGGGCATCGCCCGCGACCGCCTCGGCAAGACCATGCGCTGGCCGGAGATCTGGGAGCTCAACAAGGGCCGCATCGCGAATCCGAATCTGATCGAAATCGGTTGGGAACTGGTGCTGCCGGAACGCTAACCTCGAGGAGAACCATCGAGATGAGCAGCCGTCGCGACTTTCTCAAGGGCGCCGCCGCCGCCGGCGGCTGGTTGGCCTTCAAGGGCCTGCTTCCGGACGCGGCCTTCGCCGCGGCGAAGAAGAAGTTTCCTCCCGGCGTCTGGGGCGGCAAACGCCCGAGCTGCGGACACGACATCATTCGCGACGGCGGCAAGATCCCGCAGGTGGCGCCCTCGCGGCGGGTGGAGGTCTGTGTCGTGGGCGGCGGTCTCGCGGGGCTCTGCGCCGCCTACAAGCTGCGCGACACCAATGTCCTGGTGCTCGAGCACCTCGATCGCATCGGCGGCCACGCGGTGCGCGACCGCTGGAGCGACATCTGGTACTCCGGCGCGGCGGCGTATTTCGTCGAGCCCGAGGAGCCGCTCACCACGCTCTACTCCGATCTCAAGCTGCCGATCAAGGAGATCGCCGAGCCGGCTGACTCCGCCATCCTGGCCTGGAACCGCATCCTCGACACCATGGGCACGGGGATGGACAAGCTGCCCTACCCGGCCGCCGCGAAGAAGGATTTCGCGCGCTTCAAGAAGGACATGATGGAGATCTACGACGGCGACGACCTGCCTTTGATGCCGCTCGCCGACACCTCCGACGCCTCGCGCGCCTACGACAAGACCAACTTCGCCGACTGGATGCTGGAGGAGAAAAAGTATCACCCGGCGGTGAAGGCGTTCGTCGACCTCTATGCCCGCTCGGCCTTCGGCGCGCCGTCCAGCCGCGAGGTCTCGACCTTCGCCTTCCTCAACTTCTATACCGGCGAGTTCTATCCCCGCTACACCTTCCCGGGCGGCAACGCGCTCGCCGCGGAGCGTCTACGCGACGAGATCGACGCCGCCGGCGAGAACCGCATCCTCTCGAACGCCACCGCGGTGCGCATCGAGCCCAAGGGCGACAAGCTGATCGTCACCCACGTCGACAAGGGAGGCCGCTTCTCGGCCGTCGAGGCGCGCGTCGTACTGATGGCGAGCCCGAAGTACGTCACCAAGCACATCGTCGCCGGCATCCCCAACGATCAGAAGGCGGCGATGTCCGAGCTGCGCTACGGCTCCTACGTCGTGGCGAACGTGCTCTGCAACAGCACGATCACCGACAATTCCTACGACACCTGGGTCGACACCGCGCCCTTCACCGACTTCATCGTCGCCGACTGGATCGCGCGCGGCGCCGACAAGCGGCCGACCAAGCCCCAGCAGGTGCTCACTGTCTACTATCCGGTCGGCTACCAGCAGGCGTTGCTACTCACCGACAACGCCTACGACCAGTACCGCGACGCGGTGGTCGAGCACCTCGGCTACTTCTTCCCGGGCTGCGAGTCGAAGATCGAGGACGTGCGTCTCTACCGCTGGGGTCATGCGCTGTGTCACGCCGGAGCCGGCTGGTACACGCAGAAGTCCGAGCTCGCCAAGCAGCCGGTGGGCAAGGTGATCTTCGCGCACTCCGACAACCAGGGCCTGCCGGCCTTCGAGTCGGCGCTGCCCGAGGGCCTGGCGGCCGCCGAGGCGGCGAGAGCCATGCTCGGCCGCGCCACGCTCGAAGGGCGCGATCGGGATTCGGCCGTCGCCTAGGGACAGCTCGCGAACGCGCTGGTGTCCTGAATCGGCTGGAACGGCGTCCCCTGCGGGTTGACGTAAGTCTTCGGGATGCCGGTCGCGGTGTCGGTGACGGTCAATTCGACCCGGACATCGGTGAGGCCGCCGGCGAATACCCAGTAGCGCTGGTTGAGGGCGCAGCCGTCGAGCACCTTCACCACGGTTTCGACGTTGCTGTCGGTGAAGAACCAGAGATAGCCGGTGTCCTCGGTCAGCTTCTCCACCTGCGCGACACCGCTCTGCCCGGTGTTGGTCTGCCAGATTGCCCGGATCTGGAAGCGGTTCTGCTGCAGGCACAAGGTGGTCTCGTCCGCGCTGCAGACCGTCGGCGCCGCCGCGACCTGGACACTGCCGCTCATATCGATGCCCCCGGGTCCACCGTGTACTTCGCAGAAGTAGGGGAACTCGCCGGCGGTGGGAAAGGCCAGGGTGAAGCTCCACGCAGCTTCGCTCGGCGAGCCGTCGCCGCCGGAGTGATCGCAGCCGGCGGCGCAACGGAACGAGCCGTCGTCGGCGACCACGTTGTGGTGATGCCCGCCTAGGTTGTTCGTCCAAAGGACCGTGTCGCCGGGCGCGGCGTGCACCACAGAGGGAGTGAAGGTGAAGTCAGCGACCACCACCACGTGCTCCACGCCGCCGGCACGCGAAACCAGAGCGAGGAGCAGCAAGCCGAGAAATGTGGTGGGCTTGGTCATGGCCGGGCCCCGCGCCTCAGGCCAGCCGCAGCGTCGCGCTTGATCTCGTTGATCCGCGCCTGCACCTCGCCGCGGTCGAGGTCGCGGTACTGCTCGGGCAGCAGCTCGCGGCTGGTGCACTCGAGCACGGCGCAGAGGATCTGCATCTCGCGCTCGAGGGTGTTGGCGGGCGGGATGAAGTCGGCGAAGGCCTTCTTGAGGTGCTCGGCGGTGACCTCGGTCGCCTCGGCGGCCTCGGCCTCGAGCGTCGGCGCGCACCAGCACCGCTTCGAGGTCGGAGCCGGAGAGGCCCAGCAGCATCGCCGTCGTCGGCGACCTCGCGACACGCTCGTCGACCGTGGTCTTCGAGCCCGAGCTTCTTGCGCATCACCTGGTAGATCTCGTCGTACTCCGCCGACCGTCTCGGGGTAGAAGAGCGGGATGTGCTCCTCGGCCCGGCCCTGGCGCTTGAGGTCGATGGGCAGCAGGTCGGGCCGGGCGGTGATCAGGAACCAGAGGATCTTGCCGCGGTTGCGGGTGTCGCCCATGAACGTCGCGATCTGGGCGAAGACGCGGTTCTGGGTGCCCGAGTCGCCGCGACTGCTCGCGGTTGCCGAGCGCGGCGTCGGCCTCGTCGATCACCACGCCGACCGGCGTGAGCGACGGCGAGGATCTTGAGGATGCGCTCCAGGTTCGACTCGGTCGAGCCCACCCACATCGAGCGGAAGTTCTTGAGCTTCACGCACGGGAAAGCCGATCTCGTTCGCGAAGCACTCGACGAGGAAGGTCTTGGCGCTGCCCACCGGGCCGCAGACCAGGTAGCCCATCGGCACCGCCGCCGGGTTGCCGCGCGCGATGGCGCGCGCGGCGCGGCGCAGGCGGTCCTTGACCGCCGGCATGCCGGCCACCATCGAGAGGTCGTACTTGGGCTCGACGTACTCGAGCAGGCCGAGGCCTTCGGTCTCGATGACCTCCTTCTTGATGCCGCCGCACGCGCGTCGCGCGGTGAGTCGCTCGCCGTTGGCGTCGGCGCCGTCGAGGATCTGGCCGAGCTGCACGCGGGTCATGCCGGCGGTGAGCTCGGCCAGGCGCTCGCGCGGCAGCTCCGACATGCTCGCGCGTACCAGTCCGGCGGCGCGCACCGCCTCCAGGTACTCGAGCCGCTCCGCCGCGTCGGGCCGCACGATCTCGACCTCGCGCGTGGCGTGCGAGCGCACCAGCTTGGGATCGAGCTCGGCCAGGCTCTCGGTGACCAGCACGATGACGATGTTCTTGGCCAGCAGCACCGGGTCCTGCGACCACTTGCGCAGGTAGACCAGGACGGCGCGGTCCTCCGGGCGTGCGGTACGAGGCCTCGGCGGCCGGCACCACGGTCTCGGCGAAGGGCAGCATCAGCACCACCGGCCGCGCCGGCTGCTGCGCCGCGCAGTGCCGGAAGTAGGAGTCGAGCAGCGCGAAGCAGTTCGGCGGCGTCGCGCGGCAGGCGCCGTCGGCCCAGGTGGTGCCGTGCACCGCGTCGTAGGCCTCGCAGCCGCTCCTCGAAGTGCGCGCGCGCCTCGGGCGTGGCGAAGCCCAGCCCCTCGGCGCGGTTGTAGGTGACGATCGAGGGCCAGCCCGCGAAGAGCTCGCCGGTCAGGAACTCGTCGAGCGACAGGAAGCGCGAGGCCGCGCGGCGCTGCGCACCGGCACCAGGTCGGCGGGCACGCCGTGGAGCACGAAGGTGTTGGCCTGCTTGGCGCGCACGGCGCGCACCAGCTCGGCCGCCCAGGGCGGCAGCGACTCGACGAAAGCGCGGGCTGCCGGCGCCGCGGCGCCGGCGGCGGTGGAAGTGGTCGGTTCCGCCATCTCAGCTCCTGTTGCGCGAGCCGTCGCGCAGCCGCCGGCCAGCCGGGGTGTTCTCCACCGCATCCACGAAACGGGCGCCCGCGGCGTCGCGCAGGCGTTCGCCGGTCGTGGCCTCGATCATCTCCGGCATGCCACCGAGCAGGCGCTCCATCTCCTCCACCGACCTGGCGTCGGTTTCGGCCTGCTGGAGGACATCGTCGATCTCGAGCGAAAAGGCGCGCGCGTCGGTGGCCGCCACCGACTTGTGATGCAGCAGCTGAAGCAGCGACTCGAGCGAGTCGAGCTCGGCGAGCAGGGCCATGCGGTTGGTCTGATTGCGCTCGCCCGTTTCGAGCAGCTTCTCCTTGATCGACAGGTTCTGGGCGTAGGCCTCGCGCACCCGGTCGTTGAGACTGGCCTGGCCGAGCGCCTCGCGCAACTTCTTGACGTCCGCGCCGATGCGGCCGGCATCGAAGAGCGCGCCCATCTCGTCGTACTTGCGCAGCAGCCACAACCGCCGCACGCAAGACGCCAGGATGGCGTCGAACTTCTGGGTCTGCTCGGTGAGCAGTCCCTGGCTCTCGCTCGACAGGCCGCGGTAATTGTCCTCGATCTGCTTGCACAGCCCGGCCAATCGTGAGAAGCGCTCCTTGGCCGCCACCGGCAGCTCCTCGAGCCGCTGGTCGAGCGACATCGCCTCGCTGTTGCGGGCGGCGTACTTCTTCTCGATCTCGATGCGCCGCTTCAACCGCTCGAGGATGAACGGCATGGTCATCAGCTCCGCCCCGGCGAGCAGCACCAGAGGCAGCGGATTCGCGAACAGAAGCGAGAACGCCGCCGCGCCGCCGATCAGCAGGGCCTGATACTGGTTGGCGACGGCGCGCTTGAGGACCGGATGACGGTCGAGGAAGGACACGGTGGTAGGAATCCTATATCGCCGCGTCACGCGCTTCTTGACCGCCCATGGGCAAGGGCGTAGCGTGTCCTCGCCAATCCCGCACGCCAGGAGGTCCGAAATGCCAACGCGCCGACATTGCAAGCAGTGGCTCGCGCTCACCGTTGCCACCTTGGGCCTGGCGACGGGCGGCTCCCCACTGTCCGCACAGACCTGCGGCCCGTTCACCGATGTTCTCGCCGCGGACGAGTACTGCAATTCGATTCTCGAGATCTATTACCTCGGGATCACCGCCGGCACGTCGCCGACGACTTTCGGGCCCAGTCTGCCGGTGACCCGCCAGGTCCTGGCTGCTCTGCTGGCCCGGGCCGCCACGGGAGGGGCACAGGCCAACGCCAGCCGGCGGGCAATTCTCGGCCGGTACTGGACGACCGGCGCCCCAGACGCGCTCGGCCTGACGGCGGTCGGGGACCGTCCCTTCTTCGCCAACTGCGACGGCACCGACGTCTGGGTGACCAACGTCGACAGCTCCAACGTGTCGCGGGTGCGCGGCAGCGACGGCAAGCTCCTCGCCACGTGGACCGGGACGGTTGGACCACGGGGTGTACTGACGGCCATGGGCGCGGTCTTCGTAACCGGCATTTCGAGTCCTGGCGTCCTCTATCGCATCGACCCGAGAGAAGACCCGGCCGGGGTTGCGGTCGCGGTTACGAGCAGCCTCGGAAACGCGCCCGTGGGAGTCGCCTTCGACGGCTCGAAGATCTGGACGGCCAACTCGGGCGGTTCGGTCTCGATCGTAACGCCGGGGACCTGGAGCGTCACGACCGTGACAGCCGGCTTTGAGGCTCCGGTGGGAATCCTCTACGACGGTGCCAACATCTGGGTGACCGACTCGGGCGACAGCGCCAATACTCTGCTCAAGCTCAACCAGAATGGAGGCATCCTCCAAACCGTGCCGGTCGGCACGGATCCCACTTTTCCGATTTTCGACGGCACCAACATATGGGTCCCCAATATCAGCGACGATTCGGTGACCGTTGTTCGTGCCGCGAACGGCGCGGTTCTCACAACCCTGACCGGCAATGGCCTGGCCGATCCGATCGCGGCGGCATTCGACGGTCAGCGCATCCTGGTGACCAACGACACTGATTGGAGCGTCTCGCTCTGGAGGGCCGCCGACCTCGTTCCCATCGGCTCCTTCTCGCTTGGGACGCCCACCGGGCCGTCCACCGGGCCTCAAGGGGTCTGCAGCGACGGCATCTACTTCTGGATCGTTGTGAAAGGCGCCGACCAGCTGGTGCAGTTCTGATCGGGGCGACCGGCTCCAGGGCGGTCGACAGCAGCTCTCAGGGCGATCCCGAGATCCCGGCCGCGGCGGCTTCGGTCAGAGAGTCACGAAACCCATCCCGCAAGCGAGTGACGATCTCCGCCACCGACGCGGGGCATGGCGCCCCCTGATCGAGCGCGAACGAGTTCGCGCGCCCGCTGCGCCCGTACCAGGTGAACCGCTGCACGGGATTCGCACTCGCCGACGCGAAGAACAGATACGCCGTTCGCACAGGCAGCTCGCAGTCTTCCTGGCTGCCAATTCGCGCCTCGGCGAGATCGGCGCGAGTCACCGCCATGCCCGCCGGGTTCACGCTGCCGTCGGCGAAGAGAAAAGTCGGCGCGCCGTCGGGGTGTTGGCTACCCAGAGGTCCGCGCCGTCCGACTTCACGAACACCGGGCCGAGGCCGACGCTCGTCACGCCCGGGTTGCCCGGCGGCGGCGGCCGCCGGAGAGTTCAAACCGTTTCCGGTCAGATCCTCTCGGCCATGGGCCGGGAGGTCGCGAGTCCGGGCGAGCGACGGCAAGCTCCTGGAGACTTGGACAGCAGCGACGGCGTCAACTTCTGGATCGCGCTCGCCGGGGCGGGTCAGCTGGCGCGGTTCTGAGCGTTGGTCGGAGTCCGTTTGCCGGTTCACGGCACCTTCGTCGCGGCGTGATAGTTTCACCCGGTCCCCTCACCAATCGAGGAGAAGCACCATGCCGACGTCACGCCGTCCTGGGCGGTGTGGACTTGGCTCCGTCTGCTCTCCAAACCCACCGGGAGGTTTCGAATGCCGACGCCCCTTCATCTGACGCCATGGCTCGCACGCACCGTCGCCGTTCTCGTCTTGGGAGCGGCCGCCCCGTCGCTTTCGGCGCAGTTCTGCGGCCCCTTCGACGACGTTTCCGGTAGCAACCCGTTTTGCGAGGCGATCCTCGAGGTCTACTACCGCGGAATCACTGCTGGAACGTCGCCGACGACGTTCGGCCCGACCCTACCCGTCACTCGCCAGCAGATGGCGGCATTCGTCGCTCGGGGCTCCGACGCCGCGAGCGCCGCGAGCGCCAACCGCCGGGCGGCGCTCGATCAGTTCTGGACGACCCAGGGCCCGGGCACGTTGGATTCGACGGTGCTCGGTGGCGCCCTGCATTTCTGCAAGTCGGATGGCAGCGATATGTGGGTCGTTCACAGCGATACCGTGTCGCGGGTGCGCGCGAGCGACGGCAAGCTCCTGGACACCTGGACGGGAGCGTCGTCCGGGGACAGCGTGCGGTCGGCGATGGGCAAGATCTTCGTGGCGGCCTCGCTCGATCCCGGGGCGCTCTATCGGATCGATCCGCGCCTGCCGGCGGGAGCCGTCACGACCGTGGCAACCAACCTCGGAGCCTTCCCTAGCGAAATAGCGTTCGACGGCGCGCGGATCTGGACGGCGAACTACGGAGGCTCCGTTTCGATCATCACGCCCGGCGGGGCTTCTCCATGGAGCGTCACGACGGTTTCGGCAGGGTTTTTCTCCCCGCGCGGGATCCTCTACGACGGCGCCAACATCTGGGTGACTGACAGCGGCGGCGGAGCAATCCGCAAGCTCGACGCGAACGGGGCCATCCTGCAGAGCGTCCTGGTCGGTGCGACCCCGACGCATTCGGTCTTCGACGGCACCAACATTTGGGTCATCAACTACAGCTCAAACTCGGTGACCGTCGTCCGCGCCGCCAACGGCGCGATCGTGGCAACGCTTTCGGCCAACGGATTGAACGGACCTCTTGCCGGCGGCTTCGACGGCCAGCGAATCCTGGTCACGAACTACGACGGCGACAGCGTCTCGCTCTGGCGGGCGTCCGACCTGGCCGCCATGGGCTCGTTTGCGACCGGAGCCGGGACGTTTCCACTCGGTGCCTGCAGCGACGGCATCAACTTCTTTCTGACGTTCAACGGCACGGGTGAACTGGCACGATTCTAGGAGTGCGGCGGCCGGTCAGTCGCCGCACTAAGGCAACGTCCGCTAGAGTGGCGGCCTTCCTGGGAGGGATGAGAATGCCGCAAGCTCTGGCCGCCGCACTCCGCCGGTTCGCCGTCGCCGCATCGATCGCCATGGCCGTGGGCGCTCCGGCGCAGGGCGTCGAGCTTTGCGGTCCCTTCACCGATGTGCTGCTGACGGATCCCTTCTGCCCGTCGATTCTCCAGATCCATTCCATGGGCATCACCGCGGGAACGTCGATCAGCACCTTCGGCCCCACGCTGCCGGTGACTCGGCAAGTGCTAGCGGCGCTGCTGACCCGCGCCTCCGGCTCGCAGGCCAAGGGGCTCGGCCGCCGTGCCGCGCTCGGACAGTTCTGGAACACGACGAGTGTGGATGCGGTGACCCTGACGACGGTTGGCAGCCAGCCCCAGTACTGCAAGTCCGACGGCGCCCATGTCTGGGTCAGCGTGGCGGCGAGCGACGAGGTCAAGCGCGTGCGGGCGAGCGACGGCAGGGTGCTCGACACTTGGACGGGCGCCACGGATCCGAGAAGTGTGTTGGTCGCGATGGGCAAGGTTTACGTCACCGGGGCCAACTCGAACCTCTACGTCTTGGACCCCGCGGCCCCAGCAGGCGCGGTGACGACCCTGACGAGTGCCCTGACCCTCCTCACGTCGGGTATCGCCTTCGACGGCGCCCGCATCTGGGTGGGAAGTAGTGGGACCTCGCTGTCCATCGTGACGCCCAGCGGAACGGTGACCACGGCGGGAGGCTTCTTGGCCCCAACCGGTATCCTCTACGACGGGGCCAACATCTGGGTCACCAACTTCTCCGGGAACACGCTGCAAAAGCTCAACGCCTTGGGAGCGGTCATGACTACCGTCGCCGTCGGCGCGTCGCCCTTCCACCCCGTCTTTGACGGCAGCAACATCTGGGTACCCAACTTCTCCGCAAGTTCGGTGAGCGTGGTGAGCGCCGCCTCCGGCGCGGTGGTGGACACGCTGACCGGCAATGGACTTTCCGCCCCGTGGCAAGCGGCTTTCGACGGCGAACGGATCCTGGTGACCAACCTCGGTGGGGACAGCGTGTCGGTGTGGAGAGCCGTCGACCGGGAGCCACTCGGAACGTTGGCGCTCGGTGGCGGCACCTCGCCCTCGGGGGTCTGCAGCGACGGGATCGACTTTTGGATCGCCCTCACCGCAACGGACAAGCTGGCGCGGTTCTAGGAGGCCTCAGCCGCCGGCCGGCCGCTTAGCCTCCCGCCTGCGGTAGTTTCTCCGGCGCCTTCTGGCCCGGCGCCGCCTCCGGGAACGGCGCCGCTTCCTTCACCGCGTCGGCCTTCTTCAGGCCCATCTCGATCTCGAACTCGTTGAGGATCGACTGCGCCTGGAGCTCGCGGCGCCTTGCGCTCGAGCTTGATGCGCTCGACGTCCATGCCGCCGGTGGCGACTTCGACCGCGGCCTTGGACTCGGCTACTTTCTGCTTGATCTCCTCGAGGTACTTCTCGGCGGTGGCGGCGGTGCCGTAGGTGTCGAGCTCGGCGAGCGCGCTGGCGGCCTGCTTCATGACCTCGGCCTTCTTCGACTCCTGGATCGCGCGGCGGGCTTGCTCGATGCGCGCCTTGAGCTTTTGCTTGATGTCGTCGACCGAGAGCTGGGCGTTATAGAAGGCGTTCGACGCCGCGGCGTGCTGCTCGCGGGTGGCGGTGAGGTCGTGGCGCACCTGCTGGAGCGCGAGAGCGTCGGCCTCGGCGATCTTGCGCGCCTCGGCCGTGCCCTCCTTGAGCGCGGCCTGGATCGACGCGATGAGCTGGCGCTCCTTGCCCTCGAGCTCGTTTTTCTCCTGCTCGAGCCGGATCACGGTGGCGCGCGTCGTCACCAGGATCTGGTTGAGGCGCGGCAGGGTGTTGCGCATCTCCTCGATCGACTCCTGGAGCATGACCTCCGGGTCCTCGGCGAAGGAGATGAAGTAACCGAGCCACGACTTGATCAGCCTGCCCAAGCGACCAAACATTGCGGTCTCCTTACGAGTCCTCGGCCTGCGAGCCGAGCGAGATCGGGTTTTCCTCGATGAACGGGGCGACGGCATCGTAGAGCTTGCGCTCCTCGATGCGCTTGCGCGCCTGCCACTCCGTGAAGCGGCGGGTCTCTTCTTCGAGCGCCAGCTTGCCCTTCTCCTGGGCGTCTCGCTTCTGCTGTAACAGGGCGTCGATCTCGGCCTGCAGGCGAGCGCTCTCCTGCTCCGCCTTGGCCGCCTTCTCATTCAGCTTCTGGCGCAGGAAGTCCTCGAACTTGTCGAGCGCCTGATCGCGCCGCACGGCGTCCGAGATGACGTCGCGGATCGGCACCGGCCCGGAAGGGTTCATCCTGAGGAAAGCGGCGAGCGCCTGCGCCTTGGACTTGGCGTCGAGCGCCGCCAGATCCGGCGAGGACACGATCTCGAGCACCTTGTAGGCCGAGAAGCCGTGCGCCGGCGCCTGGATGCCGGCGGCCCGGAAAACCTCCTCGAAGCTCGGCCCGCCGGCCTGCCCGGCCGCCGCCGGAGCCACCTTGCCGGTGTCGAGACGAGGCGGTTCGATATTGGCCAGGATCTCGCGCATCTCGTCGCGCGGCGGCGTCGAGCGCGGCGTCGAGCGGGGCCCGCCGGTCGGCGGGGTGGCGGCCGTGGCCGATTCCTCGGCCTCGACCAGCTTCATCTTCTTCAGCACGTCCTTGAGTCCCATGAGCGGCAAGAGACATTACTACAACGGCGTGCCGCGATACGTCCCCGCGCGCTCCCCGGGCGGAGTGGCGTCGGCTACACTCGCGGCTCGGGAATGTACAAGCCGCGCGCCAGCCTGCGGGTCGTCAATCTGTTCGGGCTGTGCCTGTTGGCGGCGGGAGCCGCCGGCGCTCAAACCAACGACGAAGTCATCACCGGCACGCAGTTCAACTTCTCCACTCCCGGCGCGCGCAGCCTCGGAATGGGCGGCGCGTTCCTGGCCGTCGCCGACGACGCCACCGCGGCCTTCACCAACCCCGCCGGGCTGACCCAGCTCGGGCGCAGCGAAGGTTCGATCGAGGGGCGTACCTGGAGCTTCACCTCGCGCTTCACCGAGCGCGGGCATAGCCCGGAGACCGAGCTCACCGGCATCGGCACCGACGTGGTGAGCGGGCTCGAGGCCGGCGAGATCGAAGAACGCACCGAGGGCCTCTCGTTTCTCTCCGCGGTCTGGGTCCGCCGCCGGTTCTCCTTCGCGATCTATCGCCATCAGCTCGCCGACTTTCGCGCCGCGATCGACAGTCAGGGCGCCTACGTCGGCCGGCGCGAGAGCCCGAACCGGCTGGCGCCCGCCCGCTCGCAGCTCGAGCTCGGCATCGCCAGCTTTGGTTTCGCAACCGGGTACCGGCTGAGCGAGCGCTGGTCCGTGGGCCTGGGCGTGGCGCGCTCGGACTTCGACCTCGAGTCGATGACCCGGCGCTACGCCCGTGCCGAGCGCACCGGCGACCCGCTCGCCGATTCACTCACCGGGCAGTTCTTCGGCCCCGCCGACTTCCGGGAAGAGAACGTCGCCAACTATCAGCAACAGGAAGGAGACGACGATGACTGGGCGTGGACGGCCGGCGTCATGTGGCGGCCGAGCACGCAGTGGAGCGTCGGGGCCGTCGCCCGGCACGGCCCGGTCTTCGACTTCGCCGCCACGTTCACCGATGGCCCCGCCAGCCCCAACCCCGGCGTCGTCGATCCCGAGCATTCGGGACCGGCGCGCTTCCACGTTCCCGATGCCTACGGACTGGGGGTCGCATGGCGGCCGGTCGAGACCATCGTGGTGTCCTGCGACTGGATGCGCGTGCGCTATTCCGAGATGACCTCCGAGCTGCGCAACGTGCTGCGCGCGGTGGTCGGCGATCGCCGGAACTTCGAGGCCTCGGATGCCGACGAGCTCCATCTCGGCGGCGAGCTCCAGGTGCTGGAGGTTCGCTGGCCGGTCTCGCTGCGGGCGGGCCTGTTCTACGACCCTGAGCACCGGATCCGCTACACCGGCGCCAACGAAACGCTACGTGCCCGCTTCCGGTCCGGTGAGGACGAAACCCACTATGCCCTGGGCGCCGGCGTGGTGGTGGGGAGGGCGCAGTTCGACCTCGCGGCGGACCTCGCCAAGAGCACGGAGACGGTTTCGCTTTCGATGGTTGCGCGCTTCTAGCCGCCTTCTGGTGCGCAGTGCCAGAGGCGTTACGCATTGTCATCCTGAGCGCAGCGAAGGATCTGGGCGGGGGTTCTTGCCGCGCTTGGCCCAACCCCCAGATCCTTCGCTGCGCTCAGGATGACATCGAGGGCGGTGATCGACTTCCCGGAGTTTCGGCGCGTCTGGTTCGGAAGGAGCCTCCGCGTGACCACGATCTTCCGGGTTTGTTCGAGCGTCGCCCTGGCCGCCAGCCTGGGTGTTTCGGCTGCCGCCGCCGCGCCGAAGCCGTTCACGATCGCCGAGCAGGGCACCTGGGCCACGCTCGCGAAGGACGGGACGGGCGGTTTCACCGCCGCCTGGGTGAGCTACGTCCTCAACGACGTCTTCGCTCGACGCTACGGACCGGGCGACAGAGCACTGACCGAAGGGCTCTCGCTGGGAGCCTACGCCTACGCGTTTCCGACCGTCGGCATCGCGGCGACCGGGAGCGGGACCTACAGGGTCGCCTGGGACGTCGTACCGAAGTATTACGGTGGCTACCTGGTCGAGCGGCTGTTGCGGCCCGGCGACTCGCCCCGAGGTCCGCTGCGCAATCTCGGCGGGTTCGCCACGCCGTCCCTCGCGCCGGCGGGGACCGACGGCAGCTACGCCATCGCGATGCTCGGCGCTTTTGCCGCTGCTGGCGGACCGCAGTCGGGCGTGATCGCCCAGCTGCGTGGCGCCGACGGACGGCTGCGCCGTCAGATCAAGCTCGGACCAGGGTTCGCGCCGCGGGCGGCCAGCGACGCGCAGGGCGGCTTCTGGGTGGTCTGGAGCAGCCCGCAAGGCGTGCGCGCCCGCCGGTTCTCGAGCACCGCCGAGCCGCTCGACTCCTACCTCGTGGATGCCGCGCCATTTCCAGCCGGCATCGCCGGCAACCGCCGAGGCGAGCTGGTCGTGGCCTGGAGCGATGGGACAGGAACTCATGCCCGCTGGTGGAACGGACGCGACCGCTTCGGGCCGCGCATCCCGGTCGGCGCGGTGCCGGCGACGGGCATCAGTCGTCTCTCGGCCGCCATGGACGCCGAGGGCAAGACGCTCCTGGTCTGGGGCGCCTGCTGCACACCGGTGCGCATCGAGGCGCGGCGCTTCGAAGCCGGCGGCCGCCCGGCTGGCGGAGTGTTCGTCATGCGGCCAGATGCGGCTCTCTACCCGGTGGCGGCCGCGGGAGCGGCAGGCGACTTCGTCGTCGCCTGGGACGAGGCCGGAGGCATTCGCGGTCAGAGGCTGCCCTGGGCACGTCCGGGGGACGAGCTCTGCCTGGTGACCGGAGGCCACTGGCGCTGCGACACCGCCCATGACGGCGGCCGGGCGGAGAGCGAAGCCGCCTTCGGCGGCACGCAGCCGGGCATCCCGCTGCTCGGCGATCTCGACGGCGATGGCCGCGACGATTCCTGCCTGCTGCGCGACGGCCGGCTGGTCTGCGACACCGCTCACGACGAGGGCGCGGCGGAGCTCAAGCTGCCGGCGCCGCTCGCTGCGGGCGAAACTCCCCTGCTCGGCGATCTCGACGGCGAAGGGCGCGACGATTACTGCCGCTGGCGTGCCAACCGGCTGGAGTGCGACACCTCCCACGACGGCGCCGGCGCCGAGGTCGTGGTGGCCTTGCACACCAGCCAGTCGCCCTTCCTCGCCGATTGGGATGGCGACGGCGACGACGATCCCTGCGCGGCGGATGCCGGCACCTTCGCGTGCGACGTGAACCACGACGGCAACGCCGACGCCACGCTGACGTTGCGCTTCGGCCGCCACGACGAGATGCCGCTACTCGGTGATGTGAACGGCGACGGCCGTGCCGACCCGTGTTTGTACGACGGCGAAGAACTGCGCTGCGACACCGAACGCGAGGGCGACGCCACCTTCGCGATCTCATTCCCAGCCGGCGGCGCCAACCCCGCTTCCCCATTGCTCGGCAACCCGGACGGTATCTGACATGGTCAAGCTTCCTGGCCTCACAGGGTTCTCGCTGTTCGCGGCACTGTCGTTCGCGGCTCCCGCGACTCTCCACCCGCAACCCTCGCTCCTGGGGAGCGAGCTCTCGATCTCCGAGCCGGGCCTCTCGTACCAATCGGTGAGCCGCATCGTTCCGACCGACGACGGCGGCTTCCTGGTGGCGTGGTGGCAGCTCGCGGGCGGCGTGTACGTTCGCTCGTTCGACGCCGCTGGCACGCCGCGCGCCGCGGCGGTGCGCCTCGATGAGGGGAGTGCGATCGACTTTCTCGGCTCCGATCTAGCGGCGGACGGCGGCGGCGGGTATCTCGCCGTGTGGGTCGAGCGTGGGATACGGGACGGCCTCCAGGCCTGCCGCGTTTTCAGCCGCCCCCTCGACGCTGAGGGAGTACCTGCCGGCGCCGCTCTCGAGATCACTCTGCCGGCGCCGTTCGCGATCTCGCCTCGAATCGCGGCCTCTCAGGGCGGCTTCCTGACCACTTGGCTGCGCGGCGGAGCCGGCGGAGGCGACGAGCTCGTCGTGCGTCGTCTGACCGCCGTGGGAGCACCGTCGGGCGACGAGCTGGTCGCGGTTTCACAGCCAGGCGATCTCGGATCGCTCGAAGCGCCCTCGCTGGCGGTCGATGACCAGGGCAACGCATTCCTGCTCTGGAACCAGTACGGAGTCATCGAGTGGTGGGCGCTCTTCGGCCGCGCCCTGTCTTCGGATGGGCAACTCGGGGCGGTCATTCGCATCTCCGGCGCACGCAGTCCGTACTGCTCGAGCCCGGTTCTCGCCGATCCCGAGGGCGGATTCGTGGTCGCCTGGGAAGACGCCATCGTCCTCGACTACAGCCGCACGCAGGAGCTGTGGCTGCGGAAATTCAGCATCGACGGCTTGCCGTCGACTGACGCGCGACTGGTCAGCCGCCTCGACGGAACGGGCAACACCACCGATCGCTGCCCGACGCTGGCGATCGCCGGTGACGGCGGTCTCTTCCTCGGCTGGAGCCGCGAGCTGGCGGTCGCCGGGAGTTACGAGACCCTGGCCTTCGCCGCGCTCCTCGACGCGGACGGCGCGCCCCGTGGCGGTTCGTTCCGACTCGGCCACGAGGCCGCCCATCGGCAGTACGCCGCGGCGGTGGCAGAGCTCGCGGGCCAGCGGCTGCTGGCCGTCTGGGGCGACGGACTCGCGGACGGCATCCAAGAAGTGCGATTGCTGGGACAGCGCTTCGTGATCCCGCCGACGGCGGTCGATCCGTGCCGCTTCGATGCCACGGGCTTCGTGTGCGACGTCGCCCACGACGGCGGCGGTGAGCCGCTGCGCGTCGCCTTCGGCGCCGCCGGTGACCTCCCGCTGCTCGCTCCCGTCGGCGGGCAGGGACGCGACGAGCTCTGCGTCTACCGCGCGGGCACCTTCCTCTGTGATCTGGCGCGTGACGGCGGCGCGGCCGAGCTGGCGCTGCGTTTCGCGGGACGGCCGGTCGACCGGCCCTTCTTCGCCGACCTCAACGGCGACGGCGCGGCCGAGCCGTGCGTTGGGCGGCGAGGAATCTTTCTCTGCGACACGGCGCGCAACGGCGGCCAAGCGGAAGTGGTGGTGCGCTTCGGCCGCCGCGACGACTGGCCGTTGATGGGTGACGTCGACGGGGACGGCGACGACGAGCCTTGCCTCTGGCGCGGCGGGCGCTTCCTCTGCGACACGGCGCACGACGGGCGCACCGCCGAGACGCGTGTGTACTTCGGCCTGCCGGGCGACATTCCGTTGCTCGCCGATGCCGACCGCGACGGCGACGACGATTTCTGCGTCTACCGCGGCGATCGCTTCCTCTGCGACCTCGTTCACGACGGCGGCGGCGCCGAGCTCGAGGTTCCCTTCGGCGCCGCCGGCGCGGTTCCCCTGCTGGGCAACGTCGACGGTATCTGAGCGTGATCGAGGTCGACTCGGTTTGGCGCGTTCTGGTTGTCGGCGCGATCGAGCGCCGTATCGTTCCCGGAGGGCCACCATGAACGTCCGCTGCTTCGCCCGCTTCGCAATCGTCCTTGCTTTGCTCACGCCGTGGGCTCCGCTCCCGGCGCGCGATCTCGCCGGCCGCGTCGCCGCCGACCTGGCACCGGTGATCGAGCTTGCCGCGGACGGCTCGCACCCGACGATCGCCACCTCGCCCGAAGGCAACACGCTCATCGCCTGGCTCGCCGACGGCATCGCCACCCGCCGACTTCGCGCCAACGGCGATCTCGGGGCCACCGTCGACCTCCACGCCACCAACAGAAGCCTCGGCGCGCTGCGCGCCGGCGCCGGCGCCAGCGGGTTCGTTCTGGCGTGGCGTGAAATCGACGACGAAGGCGCGCGCGTTTTCACTCAGCGGGTGCGCCCCAACGGCGCCGCCGCGGCCGGCGGCCCGCGCGAGATCGCCCGCCCGCTATTCGACCCGACCGTGGCGCTCGGCGTCGCTCCGGACGGCCGTTACGCGGTTCTCTTCACCGACGCGCGGCCAATCGGCGAGAACGGCGAGCAGGGCGCTAGCGTCCTGGTGCGCCTGGCTCGATTCGATGCCGGCGGCCGGCGCATCGGCTCCATCCTGCGGCTCGCGGGCGGGGAGCGCCCAATCGAGGAGCAGACGCGAATCGCCGCCGGCGTGGCCGCCGGCAACGGCTTCGTGCTCGCCGGCTCGACGGCTTTCAGCGGCTGCGACGGCGAGGGCACAGAAGAGATCCGCTCCGCTGTGGCGCTGGTGCCGTGGCAGTCGACCCACCCCCAGTCGACGACCGCTTTCGCCGACGGTCGCGATTGCGCGGGCGGCCCCGTTCTCATCGGGCTCCTGCCCAGCCGGATCGGCGCGCTCGCCGTGCTAGCGGGCCACAACCAGAACTTGCAGCGCTTCGATCCCGCGACCGGCGCGCCGCACGGGCCACGAAAGGTCTTCGCGGAGCTGCCCACGCCGGCGTGCGAGGGCGGCGCCTGTACCACCCTCGCTGCGGTGGCTGGTGACGGCCGCGGCCGCTTCGTGGCGGTTTGGGAGAAGCAGCATGGTGAGGAGTACAACGTCGCGGTGCAGCTACGCGGCCGTGAAGGCGGCGCGCAAACGGAGCTGATTCCGATCAACGACGCGCCATCTCTCCGACCCACGAACCCGGCGGTGACGATGACCGACAACGGAATGGTGCGCATCGTCTGGGAACAGGCCGATGACGCCGACTTCGACGTCCCTGCGGCGATTCACCTGCGTTTGGTGAAGTTCAACTGAACCCAGGGCCCGATTGTCATCCTGAGCGTAGCGAAGGATCTGGACCACCTGCGGCGAGCACTCCACGTCGGCTTCCGTGGTCCAGATCCTTCGCAACGCTCAGGATGACATTGGGAGTCGTCCGCTCGCTCTATCGCGAGTTCGCAACCAAGCCCTCGTAGAACTCCACCAAGCGCGGCGAGAACTCCCGCTCACCCGGGCGAAACGCGGGCCGCAGTCGCTGCGCCGCGCGCAGATCCTCCGCGGCGCGATCCCGCAAGGTCGTCTCGCTCTCGCCACCCAGGAGATAGAGCGCGTAGCGCGATGCTCCGCGCATGAGGTGAGCCAGAAACCGCGTCGCGTCATCGGCTAGTGACTTGCGGAGCTGAACGTCGAGCAGCTCGACCGCGGCCGAATAGGAGCCGGCGAAGTAGGCCTCGACAGCGGCGCGCACCGAAGCGGGCAGAGACGGGGGCGTCGCGGTGGCGCTCGGCTCGGCTACGGAAGCCTGCGCCGGCGCTCGAGTCGCGGGCAGCTCGTCCGGAGCGCTCGGTGGCTGCGAGGGAGCGCCCACCGGTGGCGACGCCGGATCTGGGACAGTCGCGGGCGGCGCCGTAGGCGAGGGCTCGGCGCTCTCCTCGACGATCCGGCGCGACGCGACCGCGCTCGCCAGGGCCCGACGCGCAGCCGCGAAGTCCCAGGAGGCCCGCGCCGTAGCGAGATCGCGCGATGATTCATCGAGCAGCGCGGCAACCGCCGCCGCCGTCTCGCCGCCGGCCGGCGCCCCAGCGGCGGCGGCGCGGGCCGCGGCGAGAGTGCCTGCGGCGTCGCGCAGATCGCCGCAATCGCGCTGCCGGGCCGTCGCCTCGGCGACTGCGTCAGGCAACCCCACGGCCACTCCTTGCGCCGCCGAGCGCTCGAACGCGGCGAGCGCCTGAGGACAATCGTGGAGCTCGTAGCGCACCACACCGAGACGGTGAAACGGCAGGTAGGGCTCCGGGATCGCCCCCACCAGTCGCGCCCGCGCTTGCTCCTGCGGACGCTCGGCGATCGCCGCTTCGAGCGCCGCCGCCGCTTCCACCAAGCGGCCGGCGCGCTCGGCTCGCTGGGCGTCGAGGTAGCTCTGTCGATAGTCGGCGCGCGCCGCAACTGGGCTGCAGGTCAGGACGAATGCGAGCGCCGGCGCGAGTGGCGGCTTCATCGCAACGCCTCGGCAAGGAAGCGGTCGACGTCGATCGGCGCGAACTCGAGCGCGCAAGTGGCGATGGCCGCTGCGTCCACGCTCACTTCGCAAGCCCGGCGCTCGCCGGTCGGCGATTCCATCGTCACTCGATACTCGCCGGGATCGACAGCAAGTCCGAGCGGCGTGATGGCGCCCGGCGGTATCGCCACCTCCTGACCGCCGGCTCGGATCGCCAGCACCCTGGCCCAGGGCCGCGCGTCGATGCGCAGGGTAGCGCGGGCCGGCGCCGGCGATGCCGGCGGCGGCGAGGGCGCCTGTTGGCGCGCCAGCCAGAGCGCGCCCAGAACCCCGGCCGCGAGCGTGGCCGCCGAGGGGAGCAGCCAGCGCCAGCGCGACGCCCGCGCGGCGCTCTCACCGCGGCGCAGAGCGGACACCACCAGCTCGAGCTCGGCGAGCAGCTCCTGGGCGTCGCGGGGACGGCGCGCCGGATCGGGATCGAGCCCTCGCTCGACCAGGGCCGCGAGATCACGAGGACAATCCGGCGCCGCCTGCTGCAGCTCCGGCGTGCGGCCCGCTACCGCTTCGAAGACCTGGGCCAGCGCGCTCTCTGCGCCAAGCCGCCGGCGGCCCGCGAGAAGCTCCCAGGCCACCGCCGCCCAGGCATAGACGTCCACCGCCGCCGCGTCCTCGGCCTCGCGCCGGCCGCGCAAGCGCTCCGGCGCCATGTAGGCCAGAGTGCCCGCCACTTCGCCGCTCAGCTGGCGCGCATCGACGTGGCGCGCGATACCGAAGTCGAGCACCTTGACGGTGTCGTCGGGCAGCCGCCGCAGGTTTCCCGGCTTGACGTCCCGATGCACCACACCCCGCGCGTGGGCATGCGCGAGGCCGCGCGCGGCATCCACCAGCCAGGACGCGCGGCGTTCGAGCGCAGCCGGTGGCCGGCGCTCGATCCAGTCCGAGAGATCCTCGCCCGCGAGCAGCTCCTGCACCAGGTAGGGCGTGCCGCCTTCGCTGCCGAAGTCGTAGATGCGCGAGATGTTGGGATGCTCCAGGCGTGCGACGATCTCGGCTTCACGCGCGAAGCGCTCGCGCTCCGGTGCGTCTTCCTCGAACGAGGTCTTGATCGCCACCTCGCGTTTGAGCACCGGGTCGAAGGCGCGGAAGACGTCGCCGTAGCCGCCGTGCCCGAGGCGCTCGAGAACTCGATAGCGCCCGATCGACGCCGGCAACGGCAGGACGACGTGGGCCACTTTCGATTCGAGAAACCCGTCCTCCTCGGCGCCGGTATCGGCGGCGAGGAGGCGCTCGACGACCCGCCGCAGCGCCTCGTCGCCGGCTGCGCGCTCGGCCAGCCTCGCCGCGCGCTCGTCCCCGGGCTCTGCCGCGATCTCGGCGAACAGCGCCGCGGCGCGGCGCCAGAGGTCGGCGTCCACGGTCGAGCCCTGGCTCAGCTACCCTGACCGTCCCGTAGCCGGTCGTAAAGCCAGGCCCGCGCCGTGCGCCACTGCCGCCCCACGGTGGCGGTCGAGGAATGGAGCGCTTGCGCCGTCTCCTCGAGCGTCAGCCCGCCGAAGAAGCGCAGCTCGACGAGCGCCGCCGCATCGCGATCGAAGGTCGCGAGCTCGCGCAACGCCTCGTCCAGCCGCTCGACGTCGAGCGGCACCGATGGCGCCGCCGGTTCCGCGATCAGGTTCAGCGACACCGCCACGGCGTCTCCGCCGCGCCGCTGCCGGTGACGCCGCCGGGCGTGATCGAGCAGCACCCGGCGCATCACACGCGCTGCGATGGCGAAGAAATGGAGGCGATCGTTCCAGTCGATGCGCTTCTGATCGAGCAACCTCAGGTAAGCCTCGTGAACCAGCGCGGTCGGCTGCAGCGTGTGGTCCGGCCGCTCGCCGCGCAGCAGCCGCTCGGCGCGCCGGTGCAGGTCCGGATAGACCAGCCGGATGAGCTCGGCCTCGGCCGCCTCGTCGCCGCCGCGCCAGGCGCGCAGGGCGGCGGTGATGGGGGCGTCGGTCATGGTGCGGCCAGTGTCATCCTGAGCGAAGCGAAGGATCTGAACCACCCACGCCCCGATTCACCACTGCGGTCGAAGCACCGCGGGTGGTCAAGATCCTTCGCTACGCTCAGGATGACAACACATGCCACGGCATCACTACCCCACGGCGACCAGTTTGTCGAGCAGGTCCACCACCCTGTTCGAGTATCCCCACTCGTTGTCGTACCAGGAAACCACCTTGGCGTAGCCGTCGCCCTCGGCTCGGGTCGAGAGGGCGTCGAAGATCGACGAGCGTGGGTTGCCGATGATGTCGGAGGAGACCAGCGGCACCTCGCTGTACTCGAGGTAGCGCTGCAGCGGACCGTCGGCGGCGGCCTTGATCGCGGCGTTGACCTCCGCCGTCGTCGGTTTGGCGCGCAGACGAGCGATGAAATCCACGATCGAGCCGTCCGGCACCGGCACCCGGAGCGCCGTGCCGTCGAGCTTGCCCTTGAGCTGCGGCAGCACCTTGCCCACAGCGCGGGCTGCGCCGGTGGTGGTGGGGATGATGTTCTCGGCGGCGGCACGGCTGCGGCGCAGATCCTTGTGCGGCACGTCGGCGAGACGCTGGTCGTTGGTGTAGGCGTGCACGGTGGTCATGAAGCCCTCTTCGATGCCAAAGGCCTCGTCGAGCACCTTGGCAACCGGCGCGAGGCAGTTGGTGGTGCACGAGGCGTTCGACACCACCTGGTGGTGCGGCGCCAGGATGTCGTCGTTGACGCCCATCACCACCATGGCGTCGATCTCGTCCGTCGGCCGGAACCGTAAGGATGACCTTCTTGGCGCCCCGCCTCGAGATGCCCGGCGCACTTGGCCCGGGTGCGGAAGACGCCGGTCGACTCGATGACCACGTCGACACCGAGTTTGCCCCATGGAATCGCCGCCGGCGACTTCTCGTCGGTCATCACGATCTTGCGGCCGTCGACGTAGAGATGCTCGTCGTCGCTGCGCACCTCACGCTCGAAAATGCCCATGACGGTGTCGTATTTCAGCAAGTAGGCCAGCTCGTCGTTGGGAAAGAGGTCGTTGATCACCGCCACCTCGACATCCGGGCGCTCCGCCAGGATGCGAAACACCGAGCGACCGATGCGCCCGAAGCCGTTGATGCCAACCCGCGTCGTCATCGTCCACCTCCCGCCGGCGCGAGCTGCGCCAGGCGGCGCATCAACTCGACCGCGCGATGGGCGTAGCCCCAGCCGTTGTCGAACCAGCACAGCGTCTTCGAAACCCGCTCACCGATCGCCATCGTCGCCTGGGCGTCGAAGGTGCCCGATTCCGGTGTGTGTAATACGTCGCTCGACACGATGGGATCCTCTTCGTAACCCAGGATGCCGGCGAGTGGTCCCTGCGCCGCGGCCTTGACCGCCGCGTTGATGGCGCCGACGCTCACCGGCTTGCGGTGCCAGCACACCAGGTCGACCGCCGAGCCGTTGGGGATCGGCACGTTGACTGCCGCCGCGGTCAGCTTGCCGCGCAGGCCCGGCAGCAGATCGGCGATCACCTCGCCGGCGTTGGTCTCCTGCGGAATGATGTTCTCCGCCGCCGCCCGGCCGCGCCGCTTGTCCTCGGCCGGCACGTCGGCCAGGCGCTGTTGATTGGTGTAGGCGTGGATGGTGGAGAGAAACGCCCGCTCGATGCCGAATTCGCGCTCGAGGATTTGCAGCACGGGCGCCGCGGCGTGGGCGGTGCAGGAGGCGTTCGAGACGATGCGGTCGGAGTCGCGCAGCTCGCCGTCGTTGACACCCAGCACGATGGTGCGGTCGGGCGCTTCCTTGGGCGGCGAGAGGAGCAGCACCCGCTGGGCGCCCGCCGCGAGGTGGGCCTCGAGCTCGGCGCGGCTCCTATTCTGCGCCGTCGCCTCGACCACGATGTCGACGCCGAGCTCGCGCCAATTCGCTTCGCCGGGTTGCTCGGCGCGCAGCATGCGCACCGTTCGGCCGGCGACCTGGATCGTGTCGCCCGAGACCGCGATGCGTTCAGGAAAGCGGCCGAGAAGGGTGTCCCACTTCAGGAGGTAGACCAGCGCCTCGAGCTCGGCGACGTCGGAGATCGCCACCAGCTCGAGGCCGGGATCGCGGTACAGCAGTCGAAAGAGATTGCGCCCGATGCGTCCGAGTCCCATCAGGCCGATACGAGTCGTCATGCGGCAGTTCTACCACAGCGAGAAAACGAGTCACGGCTGGTAGAGCTCCAACTCGAACGCACGGACCAGCCACAGCGCGAGCAGGCCCCGCGTGACGGGCCCCGTGGCGCAGAAACGATTGACTCCGCAGGGTGCGGCGATACCGCGGGTTGCCACCTGCTCGGCCCAGGGCGAGAGAGGGGCCGCGACGTCGGTGAAGGATCCCGCGGCGGCCGGAGGAACGTAAGCCGGGCCCTCGAGCGCAGTCAGGAGGTACTTCGCCAACTCGGCGCGCCGCACCGGATTCTCCGGGCAGGCACGCCAGTCGCCGCAGCCGGTGAAGACGGCGCGCTCGAACAGCTCTTCGAGCCAGGCAGCGTAGGGATTCGCGGCCGCGACGTCGGCGAAGAGACCGAGCCCGGCGCCGGGATCGAAGCCGCCGCCGAGCTTGGCGCGCAACAGCAGTCGCGGCAGCTCGCGGCGCGAGACCGGCGCGTCGGGACAGAAGCGGCCGGCGGCGCAGCCTGACGACATGCCGTGGTGATAGAGGGTTTCGATCGCGCGATACGCGGCATGCCCGCTCGGGACGTCGCTGAAGCTCGAGCCGATGTGAACGCTCCAGCTCTTCGCGGCTCCGGTCGACAACGCTTCGGCGGCGGTGGCGTCGAGATGGCCGGCCGGCCTCGCCCCCGAGGTCACGACCGCGTACCCATCCGCGGCGTTGCCGTTCTGACCCGCGAGAACAGTCCCGTAGTTTGCGGTGGGATCGGGCCGCGCGTAGCCCGGTCCGACCGGTCCGCTGAAGGACGTCACCTCGCCGGTGAAGGCGACCGGCCCGCCCGACAGGTTTCTCCAGGTGGGAACGAGCGACGCCTGCTCGGCGAAGTCCAGGACGCCGTTGGCGGCGCCGTCCACGGTCAGTCCCACCGGCGCGAGTCCGGCCGCCGGCGCGACGACCAATCGGTACACTCGCTCGCGCCGGCAACCGCGGCCGTCCTCGACCGCAAGATACAGGCGATAGTCGCCCGCCACGTTGGGCGTGCCGCTCAACTGATTGGCCGCGAAGCCAAGACCGCCCGGCAGCGGGCTCTCGAAGGCGAGCGTCAAGCCGCCGCTACCGCCGCTCGCCGACAGCGCTTGCGCATAGGGAACGCCCGTCCGGGCGTCGGGGAGTGTGGCGGGAGACAGCGAGATGCTGGTGCAGTCCCGCCCGGCGAGGGGCGCCACGAAGAGCGTGATGCTTTGGGCAGGGACGCTGGTCGTCAGGACGTTGTTGCCGGCGAGCGCCAGGTCCGCGGGCTGCACGATCTCGTCGTCGGCCGCCGACAGCCGCCACACTTCGACCGGACCGGCCGCCGGGAAACTCCCGAGATCGATGGTCACCGGGGTGTTCTGGGTGAGTGATTTGGCGACCGCGATCACGGTCAAGGCGCCATCGGAGCTGCGCTGCGCCGCGAAGGCCGCGAAGCGATCGGGGTCCTCGCCGGCGACCGCCACGCTGGCATCGCCGAAAGTCGACATCTCGCCGTCGTAGTTGCGGTACATCTGCATCGAGCGAAATACCGGGCTACCGTCCTCCGGCGTCGTCCAGCGGGTGGCGATGTCGAGGCCCTCGCGACCCAGAATGCCGAGGATGTCGGCCTGCGCCGTGGCGCCGTTCATGTGCCCTTCGGCGCCCCAGTTGTACTCGGTGAGGCCGAGCAGGAGCCCGGGGTAGTGATCGTCGCGCCAGGCGCGCATGCGCGGCAGGAGCTTCACCTGCGTAGCGATCCAGCTCTCGTCGACGTAGGCAGGATCCCAGAGCGAGCGCGTCGAGCGGTTGCGGCGCAGCTGCATCGGGTTGCTGACGTCGTTCGGCGGCCAGAACTCGCCGCCCTGCGGGTAGTAGTGGAGCGCGAAGACGTCGAGCACGCGAACCCCGGTCGCGAGCTCGTGCTGGCGCAGCTCGCCCAGCAACCACGGCATGTAGTCCTGGCCGGCGTGGGCGTCGCGATCCGGGTGCAAGTGCCAGCCATGGAGCGCGCCGTACTGCTGGTCGTAGCCGGAGAGCAGGTAGCCGCTCCAGCCCCATTCCTCCGGACCGACGATGGCCGCCCCGGGATCGGTCTGCCGGATGCGCGTCCCGAGGTTGATCATCCGATCGCGCATGTCCTCCATCGTCGCGCCCGTCTTCTGCACGTCTCGATGGGTGCCGAACCAGATGCTCGGCTCGTTGTCGAGCAAGTAGTACTTGAGGCCGCCGCTCGCGGCGGGTCCCCAGGTGGCCTTGAGGTGGTTGAGCCAGCCCTGCTGGAACGCAGGTCCCACTTGAACGCTGGCGTCGGTGGGATCGTTGGTCGTGATCTCGGTGCCGTTGGGAGACTTGCCGTTGCCGCAGTCCTCGAACCACTCCCAGTCGTTGGCTTCCTGATCGCCGTACTTGTCGATCGAGAAGCTGCACAGCCGCTCCCGGTTCGGGCCCAGCTTGGCCAGCCAATCGAGCATCGGGATGGTCAGCATGGGCTCGGCGCCGCCGGCCCGCGAATCCTCGATGAAATCGTCGCCCTCGGCGCCGGGAACGGCGCTCGCCTTCTCCAGGCTCTCGAAGAACCAGTCGAAGCCGCGGTTGTCGGCGTTGAGCTGCCAGTTGTAGCGGCTGGTTGGATTGCCGCCGTGGCGGTTGAGCGGCGCGTTGAGCGCCTGCAGCGCTGCGACCTCGCCCCACGCGACGCCGTAGATGAGCGGCGAGATGAGATGGCGCTCGCTCGCCACGTCGACGGTGAGCGCGATGGGCGGATTGTCCGCCCGCAGGCTCGCAGCCGACGCCAGCGCACAAAGTGCAAGGCGCGCGACGGAACGGTGCACGATGGGCACGAAGCGTAGCAGCGGCCGCGCCATCCGAACTGTGACGCCTGGCACAACACTTTCGGCGGTGCGATGCAAGACCCCTCCCGCGTTCGAACGGCGTAACGCCCTAGCCAGTTCTAGCGTCGTCCGGCTTCCTTGGCTTTCAGAGCGCCGCCGGCGAGCTAGCATGTCGCTGTGCCGCCCGCGAATCGCCGCCTGCTGCTCGGCTCGCTCGCCGTGTTCTGGCTGGTGCTCGCCGGCGCGACGGCGTTCCGTGTGCAAGGGCGGGCGGTCGACGACGTCTTCATCACTTACCGCTACGCCCAGAACCTCGCCTCCGGCAACGGCTTCGTGTTCAATCGCGGCGAGCGCGTCTTCGGCGTCACCGAGCCAGCGGTCGGGCTCGTGCTCGGCGCTGCCGCGTGGGCGTCCGGGGCCGCCATCCCGGCTCTCGGCACCGCCTTCACGGCGCTGGTGCTCCTGGCGCTGGCTGCGGCCTTCCTGCGCGAGGCCGCGGCCCGCGGTGCGACTCTCGAGGGCGCTCTCACCGGCACCTTGCTCCTGGCCACCGGACTGCATTGGGCTACCCAGGGCGCCGCCGCCCCGGCGGTCCTCCTCCTCCTGATGACCGCCGCGCGCCTGGTTGCCTCGCGTCCGGCCGTGGCCGGCGTGCTCGCGGCGCTCGCGGTCGCCTTCCGCCCCGATGCGCTGGTCGGCGTCGGCATCCTGGGACTCCTCCATTGGCGTCAACAGCGGCGGCTGCCCTGGCGCTTCGCGATCGCCGGAATGAGCGCGATCGCCGCGGTGGCGACGCTGGCGTGGCTTTGGTTCGGTGCCCTCGTGCCGCAGACCCTGCTCGCCAAGCAATACCACGCGGCGCGCAATCCCGGCTCCTGGATCGGTTTCGCCAACTTCTGGGGCTTCGCTCTCGACGGCCTCAGCCGCTCGGCGGGTCCATTGGCGATCGTCGTGCCGTGGACGATCGCTCTCGGGTTGCTCGGCGCGCTGGCGGCGCTTCGGCGGGCCACGCTCGCCGAGCAGGTGGTGGCTCTCGACGGCCTGGCGCTGCTCGCGATCTATCCGCTCTTGCGAGTCCCTTTCTTCGGCTGGTACGCCATTCCGCCGCTGGTCGCGGCGCTTTGGGGTCTGGCTCAAACCGCCGGCGGCCTTCGCCGCTGGCAAGCAAGCGGCCGCCGCGCTCGCGTCGCCGCCGTTTCGGGGGCGGCGGCCGCGCTACTTTGCGTGGCGTGGCTCGGGGGCTTCGCGGTGTGGCTTCGCCGCGAGCGTCCCGAATGGCGGTGGATCGTCTATCGCGAGGCCGGCGAATGGCTGCGCACGCATTCCGCCGCCGAGGCCGACCTGGCCTTTCACGAAGTCGGGATGCTGGCGTTCAGCTCGCAGCGCACCGTGGAGGACCTGCTCGGCCTGGTGACGCCGCGTTCGCTGCCCTATGCCAGGGAGGGCGATGTCGTCGGCGCGTTCGTGGCCAAGCCCACGCGCTATTTCGTCGCCCATCCCTTCGCCGACGGCGGGGCCATCCGGGCGATCGCGACGCGCGACTGGTTTCGCGACGGCTACCGCGAGGTGGCGCGGTTCGACCACCCCGAGCTCGGCGGCTGGATCGCCATCTTCGAGCGCCAAAATGGGGCGGTTCTGCCGCCGCGGGCACCGCCGCGGCCGCTGCGGCAACTACCGCTCGCGCCGCCGGTGCCGTGAGAGAGGCGGCGGGCCCGCGCTCGTCCGCCCGCTGCGCACCGCCGCCCGGCGCAGCGCGGCGCCGAGCTCCTGCGTGAAGTGATGCTTGCCGGCGCGCCATGCCCAGTCCGAGGAGGGTGCGCCGGGGGTGTTCATCCGCGCCTCGCTGCCCAGACCCAGCGCATCCTGCAGCGGTACGACCGCCAGATCGGCGACCGAGTTGTAGGCCGCCCGCACCAACCGCACCGCGATCGGCTCGCCGTGGCCGAGGTAGTCGTCCACGTCGCGACGCTCCGCTTCACCGAGCGTCGCATACCAGCCCACCGCAGTGTCGTTGTCGTGCG
Organism: Thermoanaerobaculia bacterium; assembly: GCA_963821905.1. Lineage (GTDB taxonomy): Bacteria > Acidobacteriota > Thermoanaerobaculia > Multivoradales > JAGPDF01 > CAWGFP01. The sequence continues at coordinate 405,127 of CAWGFP010000011.1, forward strand.
TGCCGCTGTAGGCCACCGCCCGGGCCACGTGGCGATGCGGGGCGTGCGGTGAATCGTCCTCGCCGAAAGCGAACTGCAGCACCTTCATCCCCGGGAAGCTCGAGCTCGTCGCGCAGGGCGTCGACTTCCGGCGTGATGACCCCGAGATCCTCGGCGACCAGCGGCAGCTGCGCGCCGAGCTCGGCGGCGAGCGCGTCGAAGAGCGCGCGGCCCGGCCCCGGAACCCAGCGGCCGCGCACCGCCGTCGGCTCCTCCGCCGGCACCTCCCAGTAGGCAACGAAGCCGCGGAAGTGATCCAGCCGCACCCAGTCGGCGCGCTCGAGATTGGCGCGTAGGCGATCGCACCACCAGCGGTATCCCTCCCCGGCGAGGCGCTCCCAGTGGTAGAGCGGATTTCCCCACCGCTGGCCTGTCGGGGAGAAGTAGTCGGGCGGGACGCCGGCAACCACCGTCGGCTGGCCGTCGGAGTCGAGCTGGAAGAGCTCGCGCCGTGCCCAGACGTCGGCAGAATCGTGGGCGACGTAGATCGGCACGTCGCCGAGGATCTGGATGCCGCGCCGGTGCGCGCTGTCGCGCAGCTCCTGCCATTGACGGGCGAAGACGAACTGCACGAAGCGGTGATAGGCGCGCTCCTCCTCGAGCTCACGCGCCGCCTGGGCCAGCGCTTCGGGCTCGCGGTCGCGCAGCGCCTCGGGCCAACCGGTCCAGCTCACCCGTTGATGGCGCTCCTTGAGCGCGCTGTAGAGGGCCCAATCCTCGAGCCAGGGCTGCTGCGCCGGCGCGCTCTCCCACTCGCTCAGGGCGTGGCGCAGGCGGCGCGGTGCGTGCTGCAGGTGGGTGTGCGCGGCGCGCAGCAGCTTTTCCTTCCACGCCGCGGCGCGCTCGAAATCCACCTTGCCGTCGACGAACGGCGGCCGCTCGGCGAGCGCAGGGCGAGGAATGAGGCCCGCGTCGCGCATTTTCTCCGGCGAGATGAGCAACGGGTTGCCGGCGAAGGCCGAGGTCGCCCCGTAGGGCGAGTTGCCGTAGCCGGTCGGCCCGAGCGGCAGCACCTGCCAGACGCCGAATCCGGCGCCCGCCGCCCAATCGAGAAACGCCTCCGCCGGCGCGCCGAGATCGCCGATTCCGTGCGGTCCCGGAAGGGACGTCGGATGGAGGAGCAGACCTGCGGCGCGCGGTAGCGACATGCGGCGGATCTTACGCCTGCGCTACCATCCCCGCCGTGTTGCGCCGCCTGCTTCGCATCACCGCCGCCCTGGCGCTCGTCGCGCTCTGCGCATTCGCCCTCGCCTTGCGCGGCGGGTCGGAGCGCGCGCTTTCCTGGCGAGCGCATCTGCGATCGCTGATCGCCGACCGCGACGCGGACCTGCGCAACAACCTGCTGCGCGACAGCGGCGATCCCTTCGCGCTGCGCCGGCGGCTGCTCGCGGCACCAGCTGCCGGCGCCGACCGCGAGACTTGGCACGCCTTTGCCGCGGCCGCGGCAGCACCCCGGCCGGATTACGCCGTGATCGATGCGACGCTCGAAGGACTGGAAGCGCTCAACGCGCCGCGCGGTGGACGCGACGCTTATCGCTATCTCGCGCTTTGGAGCTTCTGGCAGCGCAACCGCAGCGGCAGCGCGGCGGTGATGCTCGCCGGCCTGCAGGCCAGCGGACTGCCGGCGGCGACTGCGGCGGCCACGCTCGCTGCCACCGCCGGAGCGGACGGCGAGGTTCAGCTCGCGGTGCCCGGTCAGCTGCGTTCGGCCAGCGCCGGCGGACGGCTGCGCTATCGCCTGCGCCGCATTCAGCCCCTCAACACGCGCCGGATGGCGGTGTCGTTCGACATCGTGCTCGGCGCGCCGCTGGCCGCCCGGACACCGGCCATCACCTTCTCCGCCGCCGGCGAGGAGTTTCTCTCCCTGGCCCTCCTGCCCGCGGGCGAGAGCGAGCTCACCACGCCGCGCGCCGTCGTCCGCGGCCCGGCCCCGTGGCGGCAGTCCGGCCGCCATCGCGTGTTGCTGGTCTGGGATGCCGTCGAGGAGGAGGCAACGCTCGGCGTTCTCGGGGGAAACGAGTCGATGCGGGTCCGAGCGCCTGGCGCGATCGCGCCGCTCGAACCGCCATCCGAGATCGAGCTGCGATTCGAGGCCCCGGGATCGGCGGAGTTCATGGAACTTGTGGTGGCCACCGCGCCGCGGGGAACGTCAGAGACCGAACCATGAGGCGGTCTCTCCCGATGTCATCCTGAGCGAAGCGAAGGATCTGGGGGCGGAAGGCCCGTGAGCAAGCCCCCCGCCCAGATCCTTCGCTACGCTCAGGATGACAAGCGGGACGTTCTCGCAGCCTAGCTGCCGGATCTCTCCACTGGCGTGAGCACAGAGAACACCTCCCGCGGCCCCAACCCGAGCCAAGGATCGTCCGGGCTCGAGAGAAACAGCTCCTCGTAGACCCGCCGGTTGAGATCGCCCCACGCCGCGGGCTCGCGCGCCGCCGCGAACCAGCGGTGTACCTGCGCATGCAGCCGCACCTCGTTGCGCACCGTGTCCACCGCCATCGCCGCTTCGAAGCGGCGAATCGCCTCGTCGAGATCGGGTACCGTCCAGGGTGCGTTGGCGGCCGCGATCGCGCGGCAGGCAGCGGCGCAGTCGGCCCGCCAGTGTCCCAGCCGAGCGAGCGCTGCGACATCGAGCAGCTCCGCGCGCTCGCGGTCGCGCGTCGAATGTCGCTTCGAGCAGCGGCACCTCCACCCACGCCTTGGTGGCCGTGGCCGCGGAGGCGTCGACCGCCGTTGGCGCCGGAGGACTGGGTAGCGACTGGGCTATCGCCGCCGCGACCACGAGCTTCGGTTGCTCGACACTGAGCGTCGAGAGGTCGCGCAGGAGCGTCGTCTCGAGATCGCCGAGCGCGGCGTGATGGTAAGGCGCGCAGTCGGCGGGCGAGCTCGCGGTCGTCGTAACCGGCGGCCGCGCGGGAGAGCGGCGCGGCGCTCTCGAGCCAGCGCCGGAAGGCGCTCGGCGAGTAGAGACCCGGCAGGACATCGATCGGCCGGCCGCGGCTGTCGAGCAGGTAATGGGCGCTGTTGCCGGTCACCGTCCCTTCGAGCCGGCGCCCATCGCCGAAGTCGATGCTGACGCGCGGCACCGGACGCTCGCTCGACCAGTGCAGGACGGCGTTGTCACGCAGCCATGTGGAGACCGCGGGATCGGAGTACAACGCCACGCGGAAGTAGCGGCTGTTGGCGCAGCTCTGCTCCTCGTCGAGCCGGCCGAGGAGCCGCAGCGAAACGATCGGCACGCCACGGCGAGCCGCCTCCGCCTTCGCTGCCGCGAGATCGGTGTACCAGTAGAGCCGCGAAGCCGCGCAGTGGCGTTGGGCGCAGATGCGGTCGAGAGCGGCGGACGCCTGGGGTCCGAGTGTGGCGTCCTGGCCCAGGGCCGCCGCGTCCAGGAACGCGGACAGCCCACCTGGCCCTGCTTCTCTCAGCCGGGCGATCGCGTGCTGGTCGCCGGCCAGCGCTCGTTCGGCTTCGCCGGCGAGGCTCACGGCGCGGCCGGCGGCCGTGGAGGCGTGAGGCCCGGCGGTCAGCGCGAGGCCGCAGAGAACGACTCGAAACGCGGATCTACGGCGGCGCAGGCTGTGTGGCTGGCTCACGAGGCACCCCCTCGCTCGCCTTGGAAAGCAAAGCGCCTGCCCGCCGCGCTAGGGCTTCGCCGCCACCGCGCTCGCGAGCTCGGTAGCCAATTTCTTGGTGCGCGCCGGATCCTCGACGTTCCACACCCCGATGCTGACCACGGCGAGCTCGCCACCACGAAGCGCCTTCTCGAGCGCAATCTCGTTGCGCTGTGGCCGATAGAATCCGGTCTCGCCGAGCGCCGGAATGTCGTCCACGGGCTCGCCCTGCTCGACCAGGTGCTGCCGCAAGCTGGCCAGCCGGCGGCCCTCCGCCCCGGCGACGAAAACCTGCACCTGACGAGACCCTTCCTTCTCCTCGTAGAACACCACTCCCGGCTCGACCGTCCGCGGCTCGAACTTGCCGCCCATGATCTTTTCGACCTCCGCGGTGGAGAGAAACTCTCCGGGCTCGGGAAGCGCCACGGCGACCGCGGCGAGCAGGAATGCGCCACCGGCCAAAGCGATCCAGCGGGGAATGCGAACTGGGCTGCGGGTCATGACGCCTCCGAGGTTGTGCAAGCTGGTTACGGCGTGGCAGGCGGCGCGGCGGCCACCGGTGCCGCCGGTGGCGTCACGGGTGGCGGATAGACGATCACCACATCGCCGGGCTTGACCAGTCCCAGCTGGTCGCGGGCGATGCGCTCGAGGGTCACCGGGTCGTCGCGCAACCGGGCGATCTTGCGCCGCAGGGCCTCCACCCGCTCCTCGGTCTCGCCGATGCGCGCGGCGAGCATCGATTCGCGCGTGCGCGATACCTCCAGGTCGCGGTAGCTCTTCCAGCCGGCGGCCGAGACCAGCAGCACGAAGAAGGCCGCCGCGCCCAGCAGGAGAGCGCGCGCCGGCTTGCGCCGCGAGGCCTCGTCGGAGGTCTTCAACTCAGTCGGCGTTGAACCGCGGGAATGCCGCCGGACCGGGGTAGAGCGCCACGCCCTCGAGCTCCTCCTCGATGCGCAGCAGCCGGTTGTACTTGGCGACGCGGTCGCTGCGGCAGGGAGCGCCGGTCTTGATCTGCCCGGCGCGGCTGGCGACCGCCAGGTCGGCGATCGTCGTGTCGTCGGTCTCGCCCGAGCGATGGCTGATGATGTTGGCGTAGGCGTGCGTCTTCGCCAGCTCGACCGCGGCCAGGGTCTCGGAAAGCGTGCCGATCTGGTTGACCTTGACCAGCAGCGCGTTGGCGAGTCCGTCGGCGATGCCCGCGGCCAGGATCTCCGGGTTGGTGACGAAGAGGTCGTCGCCGACCAGCTGCACGCGGGCGCCGAGCTCGGCGGTCAGCTCGCTTCCAGCCCTCGCGGTCGCCCTCGGCGAGGCCGTCCTCGATCGAGACCAGGGGATAGGCGTCGATCCACTCGCGGTAGGTGGCGATGAGGTCGCCGCGCCGAGAGGCCCTTGCGCCCTCGCCGGCGAGCTCGTAGCGCACCGCCTTGGTTTTCGTCTTGGCCGCTCTTCTCGGCTACCAGCTCGCTCGCCGCGACGTCGAGCGCCAGCGCGATGTCGCGCCCGGGACGGTAGCCGGCCTTCTCGATCGCCTGCATCAGCAGGTCGAGCGCCTCGCGGTTGGTCTTGAGGTTGGGCGCGAAGCCGCCCTCGTCGCCGACCGCCGTAGCGAGGCCCTTCTTCTTCAGCACGCTCTTGAGCGCGTGGTAGACCTCGACGCCGGCGCGCAGCGCCTCGGCGAAGCTCGTCGAAGCCGAGCGGCACGAGCATGAACTCCTGGATGTCGACCGAGTTGTCGGCGTGGGCGCCGCCGTTCAGCACGTTGAGCAGCGGCACCGGCAGCACGGTGGCGCCGGGGCCGCCGAGATAGGCGTAGAGCGGCAGGCCGGCCGCCTCGGCCGCCGCCTTGGCGACGGCGAGCGAGACGCCGAGGAGGGCGTTGGCGCCCAGCCGGCTCTTGGCCGCGCGTGCCGTCGAGCGCGATCAGCGCCCGGTCGATGCAGCGCCTGGTCGCGGGCGTCCATGCCCGCGCAGCTTCGGAGGCGATCTCGTCGTTGACGTTGTCGACCGCCTTGCGCACGCCCTTGCCGGCGTAGCGCTTGCCGCCGTCGCGCAGCTCGAGCGCCTCGCGGCTGCCGGTCGAGGCGCCGGAGGGCACCGCGGCCCGGCCGCCGGCGCCGCCCTCGAGCACGCAGTCGACCTCGAGGGTCGGATTGCCGCGCGAGTCCAGGATCTCGCGAGCATGAACTCCAGAAATCGCAAACATGACTTCTCCCTCGCGCCGGCCGATCGCTCGTGCGCCGTTTCTGAACGCCTAAAGAGTACCCGCAAGATGCCGTAAATTCAAGGGTTTCGGGCGATTTCACCCACCCTGCTCCGCGGTTCGAACTGCGCGGCGCTCCCCCTTGCTACACTCCGGCGCGTGGCGCCCGAAGCCCAACCGACGCCCGCATTCGTACCGCCGCCTGGCCCGCTGCGTCTCCACGTGGGCTGCGGCTCGGCACGCTTGGAGGGCTGGGTCAACATCGACTTGCAGGAGCTGCCGACGGTCGACGTGGTCGCCGACGTGACGCGCGGCCTGGGTTTTTCCGGCGCCGAGGTGGTCTTCGCCGAACACTTCCTCGAGCATCTGCCGATCGATGCGGCGCTCGAGTTCCTGCTCGAGGCGCATCGCGCGCTGCGGCCGTTCGGCTGTCTGCGGCTTTCGACTCCCAATCTGGATTGGGTGATGACCCACTGCTATCACCCCGGCGCCTCGAGCGAGCGCAAGCCTGCCGAGGCGCTGGTCATTAATCGCGGCTTCCACGGCTGGGGCCATCGCTTCCTCTGGAATCGCGAGATCCTCGGTTTGGCGCTCGAGTCGGCCGGTTTCGAAAGCATCGCCTGGTGCCGTTGGGGCGAGAGCGACCGGCCCTTGCTGCGCGGCATCGAACGCCACGAAACCTATGGCGATACGCCCGACCTGCCCCACGTGCTGATCGTCGAAGCGCTGCGCGGTGAGCCGCGGCCCGAGGCGCTGGCGGCGTTTCGCGCCCTGATCGAACGCGAGCTGCTGTCGCAGCTGCGCGGCTGACCATAGTTTTTCGAGAGAAATCATGAGCACGCCGGCGAATCCCTGGGCCGCGCTGCCCATCTGGAGCGCCCTGCCCTTCGTCGTGCTGCTCGCGGCGATCGCCACGCTGCCGCTGTTCGCACCGCATTTTTGGGAGTCGAACCGGCGGCGCGCGGCGGTCGTCCTGACGCTCACGGTGCCCTTCGTCGTCTGGCTGCTCACCAGGTTCGGCGAGGCAGGAGCGCACGAGCTGCGCACCACGCTGTTCGACTATCTGTCGTTCATGGCTCTGCTGGGTTCGCTGTTCGTCATCACCGGCGGCGTGCACGTGCGCGGCTCGCTGGCGGGCACGCCGCTCGCCAACACCGCGATGCTGGCCATCGGCGCCGTGCTCGCCAACTTCATCGGCACGACCGGCGCCTCGATGGTGCTGATCCGGCCGCTGCTGCGGGCCAACGCAGAGCGCAAGCACCGGGTGCACCATCGTCGTGTTCTTCATCTTCATGGTCTCCAACTGCGGCGGCCTGCTGACGCCGCTCGGCGACCCGCCGCTGTTCCTCGGCTTCCTCAAGGGCGTGCCCTTCGAGTGGACGCTGCGGCTGTGGCCGGAGTGGCTGCTGGTCAACGGCGTGCTGCTGGTGATCTTCCACATCGTCGACGAGTGGCACCTCGAGCGCGACGAGCGCGACGACGCCAACGGGTCGCTGCTCGAGGAGGTCCTGGAGCACCGAGCCGCTGCGGATCGAGGGCGGCACAACCTGGTGTTCCTCGCCGGCGTCGTGCTGGTGATCATCGGCAAGGGACGCGGCCTGGGGCAACGGCGGCCGGCGAGTGGGCCTTCGGCGTCCAGGAGGGGCTGATGGCGGTGCTCGCCATCGTCGCGTACGTGTCCACCAGGCCGCGCGACTCGCGCAGACGAACCGCTTCAGCTTCGCGCCGATCGTCGAGGTGGCCGTGCTGTTCGCCGGCATCTTCGTCACGATGATCGCCGCCGCTCCTGCTGCTGAACGCGCACGGCGAGGAGCTCGGGCTCGCGCGAGCCCTGGCAGTTCTTCTGGGCGACCGGCGCGCTCTCGAGCTTCCTCGACAACGCGCCGACCTACCTGACGTTCGCCGCGGCGGCCTGCGGCCTGCTCGGGCGTCGCCGCTCGAGGGCGCCCGCTACCTCGCCGAGCTCCTCGACGCACGGGCCGCGAGGCGGCGCGATCCTCGCCGCGATCTCCTGCGGCGCGGTCTTCATGGGCGCCAACACCTACATCGGCAACGGCCCGAACTTCATGGTCAAGGCGATCGCCGAGGAGAACGGCGTCGCAGATGCCGAGCTTCTTCGGCTACATGGCCTACTCGTGCGCCATCCTGCTGCCGCTGTTCGCACTGGTCACGTACCTCCTCTTCCGCCCCTAGGACGTCGGTGCGCCACGTCATCGTCACCCGTTTCTCGGTCCCCCGCCTCGAGGCGGCAAGCGCGCCACGTCACGCCGAGCCGGAGTGGCTCGACGAGCGGCTTGCCCTCTGGCGCGCCTGGTACGTGCCCAGCGTCGCGGGGCTCGGGGTGCCGGTCGTCCTTCTCTGTTCGAGCCGCAGCGCCGAACACGTGGCGGCCAGGATAGGCGACCTGCCTTGGGCCAGGGTCGAGGTGCAAGACGACTGGCGGGCGGGCTGGAACGGCGCTGCCGATGAGACGGTCACCCGGCTGGATTCGGACGACGCCGTCCGCAGCGACTGGCTCGAGGCGGTCGAGAACGCTCCCGCGTCGGCTGAGGTGATCTGCACCCGGGATTTCCTCCGCTTCGAACCGGCGTCGGGCCGGCTCCACTCCTACCGGCGGCGGGAACCGTCACCATTGGCGGCCTTCCGCGGCGGCCGCAACCCCTACGCCCAGGACCACAAACACCTCGTGCGGCAGCCGAACGTCCATTTCCTGCGCGGCGCCTACCTGCTACAAGTCGTGCACGGCCGGAACCTGAGTAACCGGCCGCCCTCGTGGTGGCGTTTCGACCGCCGCGCCCCGCGCCGCCTATTGGCCAATTTCGGCCGAGTGGACTAAGGTCCAACTATCCCGAGCGACGCCGCTGGTCGAGAATCGGGAAACGCATGGCTTCGCAGCTCGAACCCCAACTGGGGGCCCCAGACTCCGTGCGGCCCCGCCGGGCCAGTCGCCTTGAGCTCCTGGCGTGGACGGTCGCGATTCTCTGCTTGGGAACGTGGGCCACGGCCTACGCCATGCGAACCGTCGGACGGCATCAAGACATGGCACGTTTCCGTGCCATGGTCGAATCGGGCTCCGGCAACCCCGCCGCAGGAACCCGACATGAGTCTCTGGGCACCCGAGCGCGTCGAGGCCTGGCGCGCAACTCTCAGCACCCACACGCCTCCGCCCCTCGGCATCCTGCGCATCCCGAAGATCGGCCTCGAAGTGGCGATCCTGGACGGCGTCGATACCTGGACACTCAATCGCGCCGTCGGCTACATCGGCGGCACGGCTCTGCCCGGCATGCCGGGAAACAGCGGCCTCGCCGGTCACCGCGACGGCTTCTTCCGCGGGCTCAAGGACATCCAGCCCGGCGACACCCTCGAGATCGAGACCACCCAGGGCGCCGGGGTCTACCGCGTGGAGCGGACCTGGATCGTCGAGCCGTCGGAGGTCTCGGTGCTCGATCCGACGCCGACGCCGGCCGTGACCCTGGTCACCTGTTATCCCTTCTACTTCATCGGCCACGCGCCCCAGCGGTTCATCGTCCGCGCCGTGCTCGAGCCGCCCAGCCAGGCGGCTGAAACGACGCTAGGACCAAGGTCTCATTGATGTTCAAGCTCCCTGCGGTCAGCGTACCAACTGGAGGAAGAAAGGAGGCGACCATGCGTCAGCCAACCCGCAACCTGGTCGTGTTCATGGCGGTATGCCTGCTGGTAATGACAGCAAGCGCATTCGCACAGACCACCACCACCACGGAGACTAAGACCTTCGAGGTCATCTCGGTGGACGGCAGCAAACTGGTTCTCAAGGGCGTCGAGGGCACCAAGGAGTTCACCGTTCCGGCGGACTTCCGCTTCACCGTCGACGGCAAGCAGGTAACCGTGGCGGAGCTCAGGCCCGGCATGAAGGGCAGCGCCGTCATCACCACCACGACGACCAGCAAGCCGGTCTACGTGACGGAGGTCAAGAACGGCGAGGTGCTCAAGGTCCACGGCGGCGGCGTGATCGTACGCACCGCCGACGGCATTCGCAGCTTCACGCAGGGTGATGTGGACAAGCGCAACGTGTCCATCGTGCGCGAGGGCAAGGCGGTCATGCTGTCGGACCTCCGGGTCGGCGATCGTCTGTCGGCCAACATCGTGACCGAAGGACCGCCGCAAGTCGTCAGCGAGCGCGATGTGCAGGCCAGCGCCTCGTCGCCGGCTGCGGTAGGTTCGGCTACCTCGACGACGACCTCGGCAAGCGCACCGGCTACAACGGCCGCGGCTTCCGAGGGTCTCCCGACCACTGCCAGCCCGATGCCGCTCGTCGGTCTGCTCGGCAGCGCCTCGCTCGCAATCGGCTGGGCCCTGGCGTACCGCCGTCGCAGGCAGTAATCACCCCTCAGTGCCAAGGAGCCGCTCGCAAGGGCGGCTCCTTCTGTTTTTTCATGAGCAGCAGCTCGGACCGCAGCACTCCATGGCGGCCGGTTTGGTGGCGCGTACGAACGAGCTCACCACCTTGCCTTCGATCTGGCCCGCCACGCGGTCGACGTCGATGCCCGCCGTGGCGAGGAACGCGCGAGCGTCTTCGACCGCGTACACTCGCGTGGTCTCGAGCTCGACATTCTCGAAGCCCGCGGCCGCCAGCTTGTCGCGGTACTCGGTCTCGCTGAGCGCGCCGGCCACGCAGCCCACCCAGAGTTCGAGCGAACGCCGGACCTCCGCCGGCAGCTCGCCCCGCACCACGACATCGGAAACCGCGAAACGGCCGCCCGGTTTGAGGACGCGGAAGGCCTCGCGCAGCGCAGCGTCCTTGTCGCCCGAGAGGTTGATCACGCAGTTCGAAATGATGACGTCCACCGAGTTGGCGCGGCAGCGGAATGTGCTCGATCTCGCCGCGCAGGAACTCGACGTTGGTCAGCCCGCTCTGGCGACGGTTCTCTTCCGCCAGGGCCAGCATCTCGTCGGTCATGTCGAGACCGTAGGCCTTGCCCGCCGGCCCGACCCTGCGCGCCGAGAGCAGCACGTCGATGCCGCCGCCGCTGCCCAGGTCGAGCACCGTCTCGCCCGGGCGCAGCTCGGCGAGCGCGGTGGGATTGCCGCAGCCCAGCGAGGCGAGAAACGCTTTCTCGGGCAGAGCGCCAATCTGCGCCGGGTCGTAGAGGTTCGAGGTAATGGGATCGGCACAGCCATCGGTGCCGCAACAGCCGGTGCCGGTCTTGCCGGCGCCGACTTCCTTGGCGAACTCACCGTATTTCTGCCGTACGTCGTCCTGCGTCGCGACTTCGCTCATCTCCGTTCCTTTCGGGAGCCGATCGCAACCAGGCGCTCGGGCTCGACCGCCTGGTTGCGAGTGCAGCATTCGTCGTAGAGAAAGCCCAGCAGTTGGCCGAGGCTTTCGATGTCCGCGCGATAGCGCAAGAAGGTGCCTTCGCGGCTGACGCGCACCAGCCGCTCGTTCTTCAGCTTGTCGAGGTGATGCGAGAGCGTCGAGGCCGGAATTTCGAGCTCGCTGCCGATCTCCCCCACCACCAGCCCGTCCGGATGCGCGGCGAGCAGCAGGCGCACGATACGCAGCCGCGCCTCCGTTCCCAAGGCGGAGAACATGTCGGCGAAGCGAATGACGTCGGCGGCGAGCGGGTTTGGCATCGGCTCTTTCCCTTCGGTAATACTATAAACATAGAATTACCGAAGAAGTCAACCCCCGCGGGTGTACATTGGGCGCGCCGGGCGGTTCCGGCGGGAGGCGGCCATGAAGGTAGTTGCGCGATCGATCGCGGTTCTTGCTCTCGTCCAGGCAGGCTGCGCCACCAGTCCGGAGCCTCCGCCGGCGGCGGCGCCATCGGCGGAAGCCGTCGCCGAGGCCGCAGAGGGCCCGGCGGCCGCGGCTGCGCCGGCCGAGGCGGTCTACATCTGCGAGGCGGGAGACACGGTCCGCGCGACCTACGGTCTCGAGGGCGCCAATGTCGTCCATGGCGGCAAGGCGTACGTCATGCAGCTGATGGAGAGCGCCTCCGGCTCGGCCTACACCGACGGCAAGCTGATCTGGCACACCAAGGGAGACGAGGGAATGCTGCGCGAAGTGGACGGCGATCGGGTTCTGGCGCGCGCCTGCCGCGCAGCGGACGGAGCGCCTGCCGCTGCGCCCGCGGCGTCGCTGCCGGCAGAGGTCGTCGACGCCACCTGGCAGTGGGTCGGCATGACGACCCCGGTCGAGCAGATTACCGTCTCGTCTCCCGAGCGCTATACCCTCCGGTTCGAGAGCTCGGGCCGGATCAGCCTGCAGGCCGACTGCAACCGGGGCGGCAGCTCCTACACGGTGACCGCCGACCGGAAAATCAGCCTGGGAGCCCTGGCCTTGACCCGCATGATGTGTCCCCCGGGCTCGCAATCCGACCGCTTCATCCAGGAACTGGCACGGGTTTCCAGCTACTTCACGAAGGACGGAGGGCTGTTTCTAGCTGCCGGTCGACTCGGGCACACTCCGGTTCATCCGCCAGCCCTGAAACGAGCCGGGACCGCGGTTTGACAGCCCTTTTCGGCCCGTGACGATACTCCGCAGTCCTGACGCGGGGTGGAGCAGTCAGGTAGCTCGTTGGGCTCATAACCCAAAGGTCGCAGGTTCAAATCCTGCCCCCGCAACCATGATTTCTCGAGGCCGCCGGGCAACCGGCGGCCTTTTCGTTTTGGGGTTCGCCCTCGCCGCCTGCCGTCAGATAGCGGGCGGCGTGCCCGGCCTAGGAGCTCCTCCCGCCAGGCGGCCGCCGTAGATAGCTCATCCCTACTGGACGACATCACCGTTGGCGCGGAGCATGACGCCAGACGAGGTGAGCGCGCCGCGCACCGCGGTGAGAATGGCGAGCGCTCCGGGGGTGTCGCTGTGCACGCAGATGGTGTCCACGACGCCGTCCCGGGCCATGGCCACCGCCTGCGCGGCCGCCGCCGCGGGATCGGAGATCAGCGCGTCGGCGAACCGGCGCGCGCGCAGCGCGCCGTCCGGCTCGTAGCGGCGGTCCGCGAATGCCTCGGCGGCGGCGCGCAGCCCCTGCGCGCGCCACGTCGCGAGCGCGGCGACCCGGCGAGGCCGACCAGCACGAGGTTGCGATCGACGGCGGCGACTCCCGCGGCGATGGCGGCGGCGACGCGCGGATCGCGCCCCGCGCGGTTGTAGAGCGCGCCGTGCGGCTTGACGTGGACGAGCGCGACGCCTTCCTCGCGCCGCGACATCCGCGAGCGACTCGACCTGCGCGCGCAACCGACGCCTCGATCGTCCTCGGGCGCTCATCTCGAGCTCGCGCCGTCCGAAGTGCTCGCGGTCGGGATAGCTCGGGTGCGCGCCGAGGGCCACGCCTGCCGCCGCGCGCCGCGCACCGTGCGGCTCCATCGAGTCCTCGTCGCCGGCGTGGCCGCCGCAGGCGACGTTCGCCGACGTGACGAGCTCCAGGAGCGCCTCGTCGCGCGTCGACTCACCGGGATCCTCGCCGAGGTCGCAGTTGAGGTCGATCGTGTTCACTCAGCTCCTCGCCGCGCGTCTCGGGCAGGAGTGAACATCGCGACCGCCGAGGACGTAGAGCCCCGCGGTCGACGCGAGCGCGGCGCCGAGGCCGTAGCGATCGGCGAGCGCGCCGATCGCCATCGGCGCGAGCGCGCTCGCGGCGCGGCCGGCGTTGTAGCAGAGCCCCTGCGCGGTGCCGCGCAGCGACGAGGGGAAGATCTCCGCCAGCAGGGCGCCGAAGACGCTGAAGTAGCCGTGGCCGAAGAACCCGACCAGCGGGCCGAGCACGAACAGCAAGCCGGGGCTGTGCGCCGCGAGGCCATAGAGCGGGGACGATCGCCGCCGCGCCGAGCACGAACGCGAGGAACACCGGCCGCCGGCCGAACCGGTCCGCGCAGGATGCCGAAGAGCGATGTAGCCGAAGAACGCGCCGACCTGCAGCGGCACGATCCAGGCGGACGAACTTGCACCAGGCCGAGACCCGCGCCGCCCTTCTCGACCGGCGAGGCGAGAAGGTCGGGATCCAGGTGAACAGTCCCCAGTAGGCGAAGAGCAGCGCCGTGGCGAGCGCGTCGCGGATACCGTGCGCCTCGCGAGCGGCGGCCGGAAGAGGTCGGCGATTCCGCGCCGCTCGCCGGGGACGCGCTGCTGGCGCCGCCAGATCTCCGGCTCCTCCACGGAGCGGCGGATCCACAGGCGTGAGAAGCGCCGGCAGCGACGCCGATCGAGAAGAGGCCGCGCCAGCCGAGCGTCGCCAGCAAGAGCGCCGCCAGCAGCGCCGCGCAGCAAGTAGCCGATCGCCCAGCCCGACTGCATCAGGCCGATCGCCTTGCCGCGGTGCGCCGCCGGCCAGGTCTCGGCGACGAGCACCGAGCCGGCCGACCACTCGCCGCCCAGTCCCGAGACCGACGAGGGCGCGCCAGAAGAGCGAGCTGCGGCGACGCTCTGCGAGGTGGCGGTGCCGGCGGTGGCCACGGAGTACACCAGGATCGCGACCATCAGGGCGCGCGCGCGCCCGAAGCGGTCGGCGAGCACGCCGGCCGCGATGCCGCCGATGGCGGAGAAAACCAGCGTGACCGAAGCCAGGCCGCCGGCCTGGGCGGAAGTCGAGCCCGAACTCCTGCTTGATCGCGGTGAGCGCGAAGGCGTAGAGCATCACGTCCATCGCGTCGAGCATCCAGCCGGCGCCGGCCGCGAAGAGAGCGCGCCGGGCGGCGGGGTCGGCGCCACGCAGCCAGCCGAGCGTCGCGCGAGGGTTGGCCGGAGACGTCATGCGAGTGCGGCCGGCGCTCGGCCGAGGAGGGCTATACCGCCGGAGTGTAGAAGTCGGGGCGGCGGCCGGATGAGACCGGCGGAGTCTCGTCGGTCAAGCCACGCGCGGCGCGATAGGTCTCGAGGCCTGCGGCGAGGGTCTCGACCGCGAGCTCGAGGTCATCTTTCTTCAGCACGTAAGCGATGCGCACTTCGTCGCGGCCCAAGCCCCGCGTGGCGTAGAAGCCGGGGGCCGGTGCGACCATGACGGTGTTGCCGCGGTGGGAGAAATCCGCCAGCAGGAAGCGCGCGAAATCCTCGCTGTCGAGAATCGGCAGACGGGCCACGAAGTAGAACGCGCCCTCCGGCTTGCGCAGGAAGACGCCGGGGATCTTGGTCAGACCTTCGTAAAGCACATCCCGCCTGGCCTGGTACTCGGTGACCACCGCAGAGAAGTAGTCGGGACCGAGCTCGGAGGCGCCGGTCGCCACGAGCTGTGCAAGCCCGGGCGGAGAGAGACGGCCCTGCGCCATGCGCAGCGCCGCCTGGTAGAACTCGGCGTTGCGGGTGACCAGCGAGCCGAGGCGGATGCCACAGGCGCTGTAACGCTTCGACAGGCTGTCGACCATCACCACGTGGTCCTCGCCGCCGGCGAGGGCCAGGGCCGACACCGATTGGCGCCCGTCGTAAACGAACTCGCGATAGACCTCGTCGGAGATCAGGAACAGGCCGTGCTCGCGGCAGAACGCGAGCAGCATCTCGAGCTCTTCGCGCGAGTAGACGGTGCCGGTCGGATTGTTCGGATTGCAGACGATCACGGCGCGGGTGCGCGGCGTGCGGGCCCGCTCCCAGGCTTCGCGCGGTGGAAGGTGGAAGCCGTCCTCGCCCGAGCTGCGCAGCGCCACGATATGCACGCCGGCGAGAGTCGCGAACGAGTTGTAGTTGGTGTAGTAGGGCTCGACGGTGAGCACTTCGTCGCCGTCGGAGGTGGCGGCGAACAGGGCGAAGAGGATCGCCTCGCTGCCGCCGGTGGTGGCGATGATCTCGTCGAGCTCGAGCCCGAGACCCATGCGGCCGTAGTAGGTGCGCAGCGACTCGAGGTACTCCGGCGTGCCGCCCGACGGGGTGTAGGCGAACACCCTTTCCGCACGCGCCAGCCGCTCGCGCATCACCGCCGGCGTCTCGAGGTCGGGCTGGCCGATGTTCAGGTGCAGGACACGCACGCCGCGGCGCCTGGCCTGATCGGCGACCGGCATGAGCCGGCGAATCGGCGACGCCGGCATGGCGCGCCCACGAGGCGAAACCGCTGGGTGCATGCCCCGATCTTAGCCGGGGTCAGGTCTTGAAAAAACTGTCATTTCAAGACCTGACCCCAAACTTGAATCGCGGTTTCCTGGGCTTGGAGGGCGGCGAGGGCGGTGGCGGAGTCGGTCCAGGCGAAGCGCGCGATCTGGCGTGGGCGGAGTTGGGCGAGGGAAGGGAGGTCGGCGGCAATGACGTGGGCGATCTGCGGGTAGCCGCCGGTGGCCGGGTGATCGACGCCGAGGACGATGGGTGTGCCGCCCGGCGGCACTTGCACCGCGCCGGCGGCGACGCCCTCGCTCACCAGCTCGACGGGGACCGCGAGCTCGAGGGTCGACCCCTCGAGTCGGACTCCCATCCGATCGGAGTCGCCGCGCACCGCGAACGGTTCCTCCACGATCCGGTTGCAGGAACGATCGGTGAAGAGCTCGCGATGCACACCCGGCAGGATGCGCAGAGTCGAGCGGCGCTCGACCAGGATCGCAGGAGGAGGGGCCGACGGCGGGGCACCAATGTGGGTGCCGGTCTCCAATCGGTTTCCGGAGCGCAGGGCGCGGCCTTCGAGGCCACCGAAGCCGGCGCGCAGGTGCGTAGAAGCGCTGCCCAGCACCCGGGGCACCGCGATGCCGCCCGCGCAGGCGACGAAGCTGCGCACGCCGGCGGGCCCTCCACCGAATGCGAGCTCGGAACCTGCGGCGACCTCGATCGCGCGGTGCATCGCAACGGCATGTCCGTTGATTTTCGGCGCCAGATCCGCGCCCGAGATGGCCACCCGCGCCAGCTGCTCGAAACGCAGCCGCGGACCCATGAGCGTGATCTCGAGCCCGGCGGCGCCCGGCGCGTTGCCGACCAACAAGTTCGCCACCCGCAGCGCCAACGAATCGGCGGCGCCGCCCGGCGCGACGCCGAGCTCGCCGAAGCCGAAGCGACCGAGATCCTGCACGGTGGTGAGCAGGCCGGGAGCCAGGACCTCGATCATCGCCACTCGCTCAACCGTTCGAACTCCGCAGCCGAGATCGCAACGAAACGCAACCGGTCACCGGGGGCGAAGAGGGTCCAGGGCTCGAGCCCGAAACGCGCCGGGCGCAGCGGCGTACGACCGATGAGGCGCCAGCCGCCGGGCGTTGGCGCGGGATAGATCGCGGTCTGCGCACCGCCGATCGCCACGCTTCCGGCCTCCACGTGTCGGCGTGGCTCGGCGAGCCGCGGGGTCGCGAGAGCCTCCGGCAGTCCGCTCAAGTAGGCGAACCCGGGCACGAAGCCGAAGAAGTCGACGTCGTAGAGAGCTCTCGAGTGCGCCGCGATGACCGCCTCCGGCGACAGACGGCAATGCTCGGCGACCGCAGCGAGATCCGGCCCGTCCTCACCGCCGTAGGCGACCGGGACCTCGATCTCGCGTGACGGCCGCGATGACTGGTTAGCGGAGGTCTCGGTCAGGCGCTCTCGAATGCCGTCCTCGAGCCGTTGCGCATCGGTGCGCAACGGATCGAACTGCAGGAGGAGGGCCGCATAGGAAGGTTGCCAGTGGACGAGGCCGGCGAGCGGCTGGTTCGCCAGGGCCGCCATCAGGTTCCGCACCCGAGCCAGCGCCGCCGGGCTCGTCCGCTCGGCGAAGCGCACCAGCAGCGCCCGATCGCCGGCGGCGAGGAAGTGCGGGGACGCCGCAGCCTGCACCACGGCGACCGACTCAGGCCTCGCGCCGCATGGTGACACCGACCACGGGCTCGGTCGGCTCGGCGGGAGCGGCGGTTGCGCGCGACAGCGGAATGAGCCACAGCGCGTTGAGCGCCATCAGCGCGCTGCCGGCGAAGAACGGCGAGCGCATCCCGGCGTGCTCGAAGAGCGCCCCCGCTCCGACCGGTCCCACCATCCGCGCCACGCCGCCGAACGCCTGCTGCAGCCCGAGGGTCTGGCCGACTTCCTTCTTGGGAGCGTAGCGCGAGACCAGCGAGCTGGTGGCGGGAAAGAGGAGCGCCGTGCCGACTGGAATGAGGATCATGGCCGCGGCGAAGCCCCACACGCTCGTGGCGAGGGGCATCAACGCCAGACCCACCGCCAATGCGAAGAGGCCCAGCCGCATGACGCCGAACTCCTTGAAGCGCCGAACCGCCGGTCCCAGAACCACGGTGCGCATGCCGAAGTTCGCCAAGCCGATGTAGGTGTAGAACCAGCCGATGTTGGTGACGTTGATGCCGAACCGATGACCGAGATACAGCGCCAGCACGCTGTTGAGCGCCAGGAAAGCGACCATGCCGAAAGCGTAGAGCCAGATGAGCACACTCACCGGCGAGCCGGGATGGCGGAAGACGTTGACCACCGCGTGACGCAACGATTTCCGCGGCGGCCGTGGTGCCGCGTGGGCGCCGCTCGCGCCAGGATCGTGGAGAGTGGCCGATTCGGGCAGCCAGAACCACGCCGCGATGGCGTTGAGCAGGCACAGCCCGGCGGCGAAGAACCCCGGTGCCTGCGGTCCGAGGTGGGCGGTGAGGGAGGCCAGCGCCGGACCGAGCGTGACGCCGGCGTTGGTCGCCGCCGACAGCCAGCCGAGCGCCTTGGCGCGATCCTCGGGGCGCACGCTGTCGGAGACGTAGGCTTGCGCAACACCCGTCGTGCCGCCGCCGGCGCCCTGGACGACGCGCGACACGAAGAGCATCCACAGCGATTCCGCCAGACCGAACACGATGTAGGCGATGCCAGAAGCCGCCAGGGCCACGACCAGCACCGGGCGGCGGCCCTAGCGATCGGACAGCCTGCCCCACAACGGGGCGGTGATCAGCTGAGCGCCCGAGAACGACGCCACCAGCCAGCCGATCTGCGATGGCGTCGCGCCGAGGCGCTCGGCGTAGAACGGCAGCAGCGGCAAGACCATGAGGAAGCCCAACATGTCGACGAACACCGTCGCCATGAGGATCGACAGGCGTCCCAGCGCGGCGCGATCCGAATGATCGGGCGCGATCGGTGGGTTGGCTTCGCTCAAGCGGTCTCCCGTTCACCCCAGGCGAGAAACGCCGCCGCCGAGGCCGCCGTCAGGATCACGCCGTACGCCGAGGCGACGCCGAGCTCCTGCAGGCGCAGGTTGGAGAGGATCTCGACCGAGATCGGCCGCGTGTCGAAGGTGTAGAGGACGATCGACACCACGAAGTCGCCGAGCGCGGTGATGAAGGCGATCCCGCAGCCGGCGACGAGCGCCGGCTTGACCAGCGGCAGCACTACCCTGCGCAACCGCCGCCACGGGCCAGCGCCGAGCGCCGCCGCTGCCTCCTCCACCTCGGGTCCGAGCTGATCGAGGCCGGCGACGGCGGCGCGGCCGACCAGAGGCAGGCTACGCACCAGATAGGCGAGCGGCAAGATCAGCGAAGTGCCGACCAGGATGAAGCGGGCCTGCCACGGCGCCGAGACTGACATCGTGGACGCCAACGCCACCGCGAAGACCGTGCCGGGGATCGCCCACGGCAGAGCCAGCAGACCGCGCAGGGCTCCGGCCAGCCAGCCGCCGGCGCGCCGCGCGGCGAGCGCGGCGCCGAGCCCGAGCACCAGGGCTCCCGCGGTCGCCGCGAGCGCCATCCAAAGAGAATTGAGAATCGGGCGCAGCCGCTCGGCCTCGCTCGCCAGCCGCACATAGTTGTCGAAAGAGAGCACCGGCGGCAGCGCCTCGATGGTCCAAGTGCCCACCGGCACCAGCGACACCAGGAGGAGCGAGAGATGCGGCAGCAGGAGAGCGATCGCCAACGCCCAGGCGCACAGCGCCGACAAGATCCGACGGCCGGAAGCGGTGCTCGCGCGGCGCAGCGCGACACCGCGCCCGGTGGCGCGCGACGGCGCCGCGGGCTCGATCGTCCGCGCCAACCCGAGGACCACCAGCGCGACCAACAGCAGGGCCACGGTCTCGGCGGCCGCCGCTGCGGTGTCGCCGTTGAGCTTCGCCGCCAGGATCTGCGTGGTCATGACGCGGAACGTGCCACCGAAGAGATAGGGCGCGGAGAACGAGCCCAGCGCGGTCATGAACGTCAGCAGTCCCGCCGCGAGAAGCGCCGAGCGCAGCTGCGGCAGGACCACCCGCCAAACGGTGCGAACCTTGCTCGCGCCCAACGCCGAGGCGGCCTCCTCGAGCGACGGGTCGAGCCGGCCGAGCGCCGCGCGCACCAGAAGAAAGAAGTAGACGTACATCGAGTAGCCATGGACGAAGAGGATCGCCGCCCAGCCCTGAAGCCGCCACGGAGCGCTTTCGAGCCCGAGCACACTCTGCACGGCACGGGTCAGGAATCCGCTCTCGCCGTAGAGGAAGAGAAACGCCAGCACGCCGACCAGCGGCGGCAGCGCGACCGGCAACGCCAGCAATCGGGCGAGCAGGCGGCGGCCGGGGAACTCGGCGCGGGCGAAGAAAAACGCCAGCGGCACACCGAGGGCCCCTGCTACGGCAACCGAGGCGAGCGAAATCCACACGCTGCGCCACAGCGCCCGCCACTCATCGCCGCGCCGCGCCCACTCGCCCAGCGCGCCGAGAAGTCCCGGGCCGGCGAGACCCTCGCGTACCGCATGCAGCAAGCGGATAGCCGACCAGCCAGAGCAGCAGGAGCCCGACCACGATCGCCGGCAGGCGCGCGCCACGCATCACGCTTCACCCGGCACGCGGAAACGCGATCGGCAGATCGGCTCCCGATCGCAGCCCGATGCGCACCGCGGCACCCGACTCGAGGCCGGGCTCACCGGCCACTTCGACACGAGTCTGCGAATCGTCGAGACGCACGGTGTAGATCGAGGACGCACCGAGGAAACGGCGCTCCTCGACGATCCCGCTGAGATCGCCGGTGTCCTTCAAACGCAACGCCTCGGGACGCACGCAGATCTCGACCCGCGCGCCGTTTGCCGCGCCCTCGCCGGCCCGCACGGGCCAGGAGGCCGGCGCCGCAGCGAGTCGCACGGTCGCAAGCGAGCCATCGACCTCTTCGATGACGCCCTCGAGCCACGAGGAGCGTCCGATGAAGCGCGCCACCGCGGGCGAAGCCGGCCGGCGATAGAGATCCTCCGGCGTGCCGACCTGCTCGAGCCGCCCGGCCTCGAGCAGAGCGACGCGGTCGCCGAGATCGAAGGCCTCTTCCTGATCGTGGGTGACGAAAATGGTGGTGATGCCGATGGCGTGGATCTGGCCGCGCAGCTCGCGCCGCGTGTGCTCGCGCAGCTCGGGGTCGAGATTCGAGAACGGCTCGTCGAGCAGCAGCACGCGCGGCTCCGGGGCGAGCGCGCGGGCGATCGCCACCCGCTGCTGCATGCCACCCGAAAGATCGCCCACCCGGCCGTCGAAGCGGCCGCCGAGCCGCACCTTCTCGAGCGCCGCGTCGGCGCGCCGGCGCACCTCGTCGCGCGACAGGTTGCCGTTCTCGAGCCCGAAGGAGACGTTCTCGCCGATCGTCAGGTGCGGAAAGAGCGCGTAGCTCTGGAACACCATGCCGACGCCGCGCCGCGCCGCCGGCAATCCGGTAACCTCCTGGCCGGCGATGCGCACGCTGCCGCGGTCCGGACGATCGAGTCCGGCGAGCAGCCGGAGCGCCGTGGTCTTGCCGCTGCCCGAGCGGCCGAGCAGTGCAACGATTTCGCCCGCCGCCACCTCGAGCGACAGGTCCGCGAGCACCACTTGGCTGGCGAAGGCCTTCGACAGCCCGCGGAGCTCGAGGAAGGCGGCGCTCACTGGGCGCCGCGGCCGCGCACCGCGCGGTCCCACTCGCTCATCCAACGCGGCGTCTCGCGGGCGGCGAGCGCGCGGTCGTACTCGGCCGGGACGAGCGAGGCGAGCACCGGGCGCGCCCACTCGGGCAGATCCGCCGGCGCGAAATCGGTGCGCGCCGGCAGCTTGTAGGCCTGACGCGCCGCCAGTTCCTGCGCCTCGCGTCCGCCCACCCACTCGATGTAGGCCCGCGCCGCGTCGGCGTGACGGGCGCCGGCCACCAGCCCGATGGCGTCGTTGATCACCGGCGTGCCGGAGCTCGCCAGGCGGAAACCGAACGGTGCTCCCTGCTGGCGCGCCAGCAGCACGTCCGAGAGCTCCCAGATCGACACCAGCCCCTCCTGGCGCTTCAGCTTCTCGAACAGCAGCGCCGAGTTGGCGGTGTATTCCTTGGTCTGGGCATCGAGCCGGCGCAGCCATTCCCAGCCGCGCGCCTCGTCGCCGGTCTCCGCGGCCGAGCGCGACAGCACCATGCCCCACACCGTGCGCAGCGTGCCGGAGGCGAGCGGATCGCGGATCAGCACCTTGCCGGTGAAGCGCGGCTCGAGAAGCGCATCCCAATCGGCCGGCGCCGCGTCTTCCGCCAGCGCCGCGCTGTTGTAGAGCAACACCGGCAGCGTGCGATAGACGCCGAAGTAGAGATCGTTCGGCCCGCGGCTCTCGGCCGGCACGGTGTCCGTCCACGCGGGGCGGAACGCGACGAGCAGCCCTTCGTCTGCGCCGCGCGCGAAAATCGAATCCGGTCCTCCGAACCAGACGTCGCATTGCGGATTGGCCTTCTCCGAGCGCACCCGGTCGTAGACCTCCTGCGATCCCATGTCGAGCCAGCGCACGTCGATCTCGGGATGCGCCGCTTCGTAGGCCCGCTCGAGGGCGGTCAGGAGGTCGCGCCCGTGCGGCGAGTACACGACCACCGGCGTGCGCGCACCCTCACCACCGCCGCAGGCGGCGGCGAGCAGGGCTCCCGCGAGTGCCCCCCGGCGCGCACCACGGGAGATCAACGGCCGGCCGCCTTCGCCGCGTGCGCCTCGACGGCGCGCCAGACGCGCAGCACGTTGCCGGAGAGGATCTTGCTGACGTCCTCCTCCGAATAGCCTTTCTCGAGCAGGCGCGCCGTCAGGTTGGGATACATCGACACGTCCTTCAATCCCACCGGAAGGGAATCGCCCACGCCGTCGAAGTCCGATCCCAGGCCGACATGATCGATGCCCACCAGCTTCACCACGTGGTCGATGTGGCGCACCACGTCCTCCAATACCGCGAACGGCACCGGATGCGTCTTGATGTAGTCGGCGATGAAGGCCCGGGTCTCCTTGCCCTTGGCCTCCGGGTCGGGCGGCTGTGAACGCCTTCTGCGCAGCGCGCGCGGCGACCATATAGGCGTTGCCCTCGGCGGTCAGAAAGCCCGAGCCGAAGTTGATCGAGAGCACGCCGTCCTTGGCCGCCAGCTTCTGGATCCGCGCGTCGTCGAGGTTGCGTTCGAAGCCGGGGGTGAAATGCCGCGCGCACGAGTGCGAGGCGATCGGCGGGGCCTGGGTGAGCTCGATCGCCTGATCGAAAGCCTCGTCGGAGACGTGCGAGAGATCCACCATGATGCCCACCCGGTTCATCTCCGCGATCACCTGCTTGCCGAACGGCGAGACACCGTGCCAGGTGCGCTTGTCGGCCGGGGCGAACGACGAATCGCAGATCTGATTGTCGGCCGAGTGGGTGAGCGTGATGTAGCGCACCCCGCGGTCGTAGAAGTGCTTCACGTTGGCGAGGTCGTTCTCGATCGGCGCGCCGTTTTCCATGCCCATCGCCAGCCCGATCTTGCCCGCCGCTTTCGCCGCCGCCGCGTCGGCAGTGGAGCTGACCACCGCGAACACCGACGGGTTCTTGGCCTCGAGCACTTCCACCAGATCGATCACCGTGTCGGCAAAGAGCTTGGCTCCGCCCTTCTGATAGTCCGAGGGGATGTAAATCGACATGAACGGCCAAGCCAGGCCGCCGGCGCGTGCCCGCTCGGCGTCGAAGTCGCCGCGCAAGGTGCGAAGGGCGACGTTCTCGGGATCCTCGAACAAGCGGTAGGGCACGTCGATGTGGGTGTCGGCGACGCCGACGCGCTGGGTGAGATGGCGCGCCCGCTCGAGGGCCGCGGTATCCGGTGCCGCCAGGGAGGTTGCGGGCGCGGCGATGGCGAGCGTGACGACGGCGACGAGTAGCGACTTGTCGGCTCATGCGGAAGGTCTCCAAGGGAGCCCGCGCCTCAGGGACGCGCGCCGGCCGGCGAAGGTTGAGCAGCCGCAGGGCCCAGGCCCAGCAGATTGGCGAACAGGCGGTACGCACCCGGCACACCGGCCGGGAGCTGACGGAAAAACGCCAGACCGGTATAGATGTAGACCCCCTTGCCCAGGCGCGCCACCAGCAGGCCGCCCTGCTGCGGTGGCTGGCCAGGATCCGCGAACTCGATCAACGGCTGGTAGCCGGCGTCCCAGGTGTGGGCGAAATAGAGGCCACGCTCCTGCACCCAACCGTCCCAGTCGGCGGCAGCGACCGCGTTCGGCGAGCTGAAGGCAGGATGACCGGCGACCAGCGGCCGGGGCGGCGCGTTCTCGTCGGTGATGCGGTCGTGGGGGCGCGAGATGTCGAAGGGCAGCGGCGCGTAGTGGCCCTCGACGAAGGCGTACTGCTGGTACTGCACCAGCAGGAGACCGCCGCGCCGCGCGTACTCGAGCAGCCTGCCATTGGCATCGCGCAACGCCGGCTCGGTCTCGTAGGCCCGGCTACCCACGACGATCGCGTCGTACTGCGAGAGATCGGCTTCGGCGAGCTGCCGCGCCCCGAGGATCACCACCGGAACGCCGACTTCGAGCAACATTTCCGGTACGCGGTCAGCGGCGCCTCGCACGTAACCTACGCGTCGCAACGGCGGCAGGCGCAAGTCGAGGGCCACGACGCTCGCCATCGCGGCAACCGGCCGTGGCGTCGGCCGCACGTGCGAGTAGTCGATCAACGGCAGTGCGGCCGGGAAACGCTCGCCAGTCGAGATCGTCGCCGTGGCTTCGAGGCGCGACGCGCCCGGCGGCAACGCCTTGGGCGGGACAACCGTCACCGCCAGCGAGGAACGCTCGCCGGGCGCGAGCTCGAAGGGCAGCGGCGCCGGCGCCGGCCAACCCCGAGGCACGGTGAGCTCGACCTTGCCACGCAAGGCGGCCGCGGCGTGCGACTGCAGGGTGACTTCGACCGCACGCGACTGCGCGCCGGCGACCGTCCAGAGCAGGAGCTCGGGCTCGAGGGAAACTTCGAGCACCGGCACCGCGCGCAGCGGCTTGCGAACTTCACCGATCGCCTGATCTGCGGAACGTGCCACCACTTCCCGCATTGCGGACAGGGTGAGACTTCCCGAGCGCAGATCGACCCGCAGCTGAAGCGGCGGCGCCTGCATTGGCTCGCCTCGCGCCGCAGCCGGCGCGGACGACCAGTCGTAAAGGGTTCCCTTCGCCCCCGCCATCGGCCGGGCCAGGAAATAGGGCATGGTGGGCGCGGCTCCTGCCGGCGCTGCGGCCTCGAGGGTGAGTTTCACCAAGCCACCGGGCACGATCTCCTGCGCGGTCGCCGGCGGCGAGACAAACCGCCAGCCTTCCTCGGAGATGGCTTCCACTCCCTGCAGCGCCACCGGCTCCGGACCAGCGTTCCACACCGCCACGTTCACCTTGAAGGGTTGGCCGGGAACCACCTCGGGACGCTCACTCCAAGCATCGATCGCCACCCCGAGGGCCGACACGGTCGCGCGTTCGGCGGCGGCGATCTTCTCGTCGAGCATCTCGGCCGCCTCGCGCGAGCCGGAGATCTCGTTCCAGGTGGCGACTCGCGCCCGCGCGCCGCGCAGTGAGGCGAGGGCCTGGCGCAATGGCGCTGCCGCCGCGCCGGGATCGTTCGGCGTCAACCGCGCGCGCGCCTGGGCGGCTTCCGCTTCCACACGCTCGAGCTCGGCCCAGAGCTCGGCGCGCTGCTTGCCCTCGGGCAGCAGGAGCGCGATGGCGCGCAGCCGTGTTTCGATGCCGGCAAACAGCACCGCCCCGGTCACACCAGCGCCGCCGCTCACCCAGCCCAGCCGGCTCTCCTGCGGGCCCAGCTCCTGCAGCCGTCCCTGATCCTGAGAGCGGTGCTGGCTGCGGCTCTCCATCGCCAGTTGATAGATCGACTTGCCGCTCAGCGGATCGAGACCCCCGGTCGGCAGGACCAGCGTCGTCTTCTCTCGGTCGTTCCAAGTCCCGCGATAGAGCGCCTGCGGCCGCCAGGGCAAGAGTCCCTCGCGCGTGAGCTCGGGAAACGCCGCCGGATCGCCGGCCAACTGGAACGCCTCGTGCGCAACCACACCCGCCGCCTGATGCTGGCCGTGGCCGGTGCCGCCATCGGCGGCAAAAATCGAAACCATCACCTGCGGCCGGAAGCGGCGGACGACGCGCACCACGTCCTCGAGCAGCACCTCCTTCGGCCACAGCTGGAGCGTCTCTTCGAGCGAGCGGGTATAGCCGAAGTCGTAGGCGCGCGTGAAGAACTGCCGGCCGCCGTCGATCCGGCGCGCGGAAACCAGCTCCTGGGTGCGCAGCAATCCGAGCGGCACGCCCAACTCACCGCCGATCAGGTTCTGCCCGCCCTCGCCGCGCGACAGCGCAAGGTAGGCCGCTTCGCCACCGTGGCCGCGGGACACGAGAGCGAGAAGCGAAGTGTCCTCGTCGTCGGGATGGGCGCCGATGACCAGCAGGCGCTCGTGGACGAGCAGCTTCGCAAGGTCAGCGTCGATGGCGGCGACACCGCCGACGGAGGCCGGCGCGAGCGGATCGACGGCGCCTCGAGCGCCAGCCGCAAGCCCCAGGAGGAGAGCAATCGCGCCGAACGGGCGGCGCGCGAATCGAATCGATCGCAACATGGCCGGGCGATTGTATGACGCCGTCACGCGGCTCCCCTCCCTGTCCCGCTACAATCCCGGCATGACCCTCGATCGCAGCCGCCGCTCCTTCGACCTCGCCGAGGCCACCGCGCATCTCGCCCAGACTCCCGCCTTGCTTGATGCCTGGCTGCGCCACCTGCCCGAGCCGTGGCTGCAGGTCAACGAGGGTGAGGAGACCTGGGGCCCCTTCATCGTTGTCGGCCACCTCATTCACGGCGAGAAGACCGACTGGATGCCGCGCCTGCGCCGCATCTTCGAGCATGGTGAGAGCGTGCCGTTCGATTTCTACGATCGCTTCGCGCAGTTCCGCGATTCGGCGGGCAAATCGATCGGCGAGCTGCTCGACGAATTCACTGCGCTGCGCGCCGAAAACCTTCACCAACTGACGGCGCTCGGCCTCACCGAAGCGGATCTCGACCGGCCCGGCAAACATCCCTCGCTCGGCCCCGTCACCGTCCGCCAACTGCTCGCTACCTGGGTGGCGCACGACTACGACCACGTGATCCAGATCGCGCGGGTGATGGCCAACCAGTACGCCGACGAAGTCGGCCCGTGGCGCGAGTATTTGCGGGTGATCTCGGGCAGGCAGGGATAAGCCCATAAACGAGCCGAGGCGCTATAGGATCGCCGCGACTTTGCCGGGAGGCATTTTTCGGGAGGGATATGGCCAGCTCTCGAGTGACCTGCGCGACGGTGATGGCTCTCCTCTCGAGTCCGGCGCTCGACGCGGCTTCGGATCCCTGGCTTCCCCAGCTCGTCTCTCCAGGCTTCGGCGCGATCGAGGCACGTGTCGGCTCGCCGTGCCCCACCTTCACGTGGACGATCTCGGTCGAGGCCATTGGTTACTCCCTGCTGGTCTACCCGGCTGCGGCACAGCAGCCGGACGACGGCGGGGCCGCACCTAAGCCGCTGATCGAGATAGAGCTGCCAGCTGGGGCTTCGTCATGGGTGCCGACGCTCGACGAATGCCTGCCGGGAGAGGGGCGTTACGCCTGGTCGGTGGGCGCGCGCACGAGGAGCGGCGAGCGGCGCTGGTCCGCGCCCGGTATCTTCCGGGTCGAGCTCGCGCCGCCGCAGCCGTCGCGTCCGGCGGCGACCGCGGGTCTTGCGACCGGAAGGGTCGCGAGCGTCAGCGCAGAGATCGCCCCACTTGCCATCGCTCACACTGGATCGAGCGGTCCTCGGTCGGTGGTCTCGCAGGCCTACACGCCTCCGTGCGTCGGCAATGTCTTCTCCGACGTCACGCCTTCCGATCTCCTCTGCCCGTGGATGGAGCAGCTTTACCGAGACGGCATCAGCGAGGGTTGCGGCGGCGGCAACTACTGCCCGAAGCAGCCGGTGACGAGGGACCAGCTGGCGCTGTTTCTCGGCCGCGCCATGCGGGGAACGAACAGCTGGAATCCGCGCAACGGCGTGCCCTGGACACCACCCGCCCCACCCACGGTGACAGCGGTCGATCCGAGCGTCGGCTTTCAGCTCGCCATGACCACCGGCGCCGACGGCCTGGCGCTCGTCATCTACCACCGCTTCAGCGACAACACGTTGGTCATCGCCCACTGCACCGATCTCGCCTGCTCTGCCACGACGACGACGCCGATTCATCCCGCTGCCGGCGATCCGTCGATCGCCATCGGCAGCGACGGCCTCGCCTTGTTCACCTACGATCTCGTTGGTGGCGGTGGGACCTCTGCAGTTCTCCACATCGCGCACTGCAACGACATCCCATGCAGCTCCTTCACCACCATCACTCCCGATCCCCCGGGATACGTCCCCTATCCCAGCCCCGTCACCATCGGCGCCGACGGACTGGCTCTGGTGGCCTACGGGGACTGGAACGCGGGAACTGAGAATGTCGCGCGCTGCGCCGACTTCGCCTGCTCCAGCGCACCCGTACACCCTATCCGAGCGTCGGTTGACGACCCCACCGCGGCCGCGACCACGGGGATCGACGGTCTCGGCTTCATCGTCTACGGCGAGTCGGCGGCGGGCTTCACGCTGGTCGCGGCTCGCTGCACCGACGCGGCGTGTAGCACGGCGACCTTCAACCCGATCAACACCGGCGGCACGGTAGGAGATCAGCACTCGGTCGCGATCGGCGCCGACGGTCTTCCGTTGGTGGCGTTCACCCGCAATGGCGACCTCGGCGTGGCCCACTGCAACGACCCGGCATGCAGCAGCTCGGTCTTTACGATGCTCGACACGGTGGGGAACGTCGGCGACTACAACGCGATCGCGATCGGTGCGGATGGGCTGGCGGTGATCAGCTACGTCGATCTCACGAACGCGGCGGTCAAGGTCGGCCACTGCTCCGACTACAAATGCAGCGCCGCCACCACGACCCGGCTCGACGGCATATCGGCCTCGGGTACCTTCACCGCCATCGCCATCGGCGGCGACGGCCTACCGGTCGTCGCCTATCGAGGAAGCACCGGTGCCCTCGAGATCGCGCACTGCTCGAACGTGCTCTGCGAGGCGTTCTTCGTTCGACGCTGAACGCCGGGAGCGCAAGAGCAGCGCCCTCCGGGCTCCGGACGTCCGGCGCGATATGCTTTCTGGTCCATGGCCGTACTGACAGCGATCGATCCTCAACTCCTCGACTCCTACCGGCGCTGGGGCTATCTCCAAGCCGACCTCGACCCGCTCGGGCGGCTGCGTCCCGAGTCCGGCCATCCCGATTTGCCGCCGCAAGGCGAGGGGATCGAGCAGTTGCGGCGCTGGTACTGCGGACCGCTGGCGGTCGAGTACATGCACATCCCCGATCCGACGCGTCGGCAGCTGGATCCAGGAGCGCATGGAGATCGATCCGCCGGCGGTCGACCGCGGCCGAATCCTCGATCTCCTGATGCGGGCGGAGATCTTCGAGCAGGTGCTCCAGCCGCGCTACCTCGGCAACAAGCGCTTCTCGATCGAGGGCGTCGATGCGCTGCTGCCGCTCCTCGACGAGGCGCTCTCGACCGCGCGCCGAGCTGGGCGCCGAGCAGGCGGTGCTGGCGATGAGCCACCGCGGCCGGCTGAACGTCATGACCCACATCGTCGGCAAGCCGGCGGCCGAGATCTTCGCCGGCTTCGAGGACGTCGATCCGCGCAGCGATCCTCGGCGGCGGCGACGTCAAGTACCACCTCGGCGCGACCGGCGAGTTCACGGGCCCGCAACGGCCGCACGGTCAACATCCACCTGGTCTCGAACCCCAGCCACCTCGAGGCGGTCGATCCGGTGGCGATGGGCCGCGTGCGCGCCAAGCAGGACCGGCTGGGCGACGCGCAGGGCCGCGCGGGTCGTGCCGATCATCATCCACGGCGACGCCGCCTTCGCCGGCCAGGGGATCCTCGCCGAGACGCTCAACCTCGCCGACGGTGCCCGGCTTCGCGGTCGGCGGCACGATGCACGTCATCGTCAACAACCTGATCGGCTTCACCACCGAGCCGACGTGCCTGCACTCCTCGCGCTTCGCCTCCGACGTCGCCAGGCGGCTGCCGATCCCGATCTTCCACGTCAACGGCGAGGACCCCGAGGCGGTGGTGCGCGGTGCGGCCGTTGGCGATCGACTACCGCTACGCCTTCGCGAGCGACGTGGTGGTCGACCTCATCGGCTACCGCCGGCACGGCCACAGCGAGGTCGACGACCCGACCATCACCCAGCCGCTCCTCTACAAGAAGATCAAGGAGCGGCCGCCGCTCTGGAAGATCTACGCGCAGCGGCTCGGCGCCGACGAGGGCGCCGTCAAGCAGCGCGCGACGCAGATCCAGGACGAGCTCGACGCAGGCGCAGCAAAGACGCCGGCCAGTTCGAGAAGAAGCCGCTGCTTGCGCACGCTGCCCGGCCTACTGGGACCGCTTCCGCGGCGGCACGCTGGGAGCCCGGGCTCGAGGTCGCCACCGGCGTCCCGGCCGAGACGCCTGCGCGAGCTCGGCGAGGCCGACTGACCGCGCGCGCCCGCAAGGCTTCCACGTCCACCCGAAGATCAAGCCAAGCTCCTGGAAGAGCGGCTGCGAGATGGGCGCGCGGCGAGAAGCCGCTCGACTACGGCATGGCCGAGGCGCTCGCCTTCGCCTCGCTCGTCACCAGCGGCGTTCCGGTGCGGCTCTCCGGGCAGGACACGCCGGCGCGGCACCTTCAACCAGCGCCACTCGGTGCTGATCGACGTCGAGAACGAGGCCGAGTACGTGCCGCTCGCCAACCTCGCGCCGGGCCAGGCGCCGCTTCGAGATCTACGACTCGATCCTCTCCGAGGCGGCGGTGCTCGGCTTCGAGTACGGCTTCAGCCGCGACTACCCCGAGGCGCTGGTGCTCTGGGAGGCGCAGTTCGGCGACTTCGCCAACGGCGCCGCAGATCATCATCGACCAGTTCCTCGCCGCCGGCGAGGACAAGTGGGGGCTGCTCTCGGGCGTGGTCATGCTCCTGCCCCACGGCTACGAGGGCCAGGGGCCCGAGCACTCGAGCGCGCGCCTCGAGCGCTACCTGCAGCTCGCGGCCGAGGACAACATGCAGGTCTGCCAGCCCTCGAACGCGGCGCAGTACTTCCATCTGCTGCGCCGCCAGGCGCTGCGGCCGTGGCGCAAGCCGCTCGTCGTCTTCACCCCGAAGAGCATGCTGCGCCACACGGACGCCGTCGTCGCCGCTCGCCGATCTGACCCGCGAGCGCTTCCTGAACGTGGTGCCGGACCCGACGGTCACCAAGGCGCGCAGCGGCTGCTGCTCTGCACCGGCAAGATCGGCCACGAGCTGCGCGCCGAGCGTGCAGCGAGCGCAACGACACGACGACCGCGATCGTCGTTCCTCGACCAGCTCTACCCGTTCCCCGAGACCGAGCTCGCGCGCCGAGCTCGAGCGCCATCCCGAAGCGCGCGACATCGTCTGGGTGCAGGAGGAGCCGGCCAACATGGGGGCGCTCTTCTACGTCGAGCCGCGCCTCGAGCGTCGTGGCGACGGACCGCCACGTGCGCACCGTCAAGCGCTCGGCTTCGGCGAGCCCCGCCACCGGCTCGGCCAAGGCGCACGCGCTCGAGCAGCAGACGCTGCTCAACCTGGCCTTCACCGGCGCCGGCGCGTAGTGCTCGCTGCGGGGCGGTTCCTCGCGCTCGCCGTGGCGGGCGCCGCGCTCGCATGCGGCCGCGGCGAGGCCGTCGCACCTCCTCCGCCGGCTCCCGAAGCGGCTCCCGAGACCGCGATCGAGAAACGGGTCGACCCCGACCGCTTGATGTCGACGGTGCGAACGCTCGCCTCGCCCGAGTACGGTGGCCGGCGCACGGGTTCGGAGGGCAGCCATCTGGCGCGCCAGCTCATCACGGCGCGTTTCCGCGCCGCTGGCCTGCAACCCGTGGGCGAGACCTTCGAGCTACCCTTTCGCTTCAGCCACTACAGCATCCGTGGACTGCTCGAGAAGGATCGCCCCTTCCGCACTGTCTACACCGACGCGGCGAGCCTCGCGGCGACCACCGGCGGCGCTGCGACCCGCATCATCCTCGTCTCCGCCCACTACGACCATCTCGGTGAACGCGGCGGGCGGCTATTCCCCGGCGCGGACGACAACGCCTCGGGTGTCGCCGCCCTGCTCGAGGCGGCCGACTGGTTCAGCGCCCATCCACCGCGGCACCGTTTCGTCTTCGTAGCTTTCGACGCCGAAGAGCTCGGCCTGAGAGGCGCCGAGGCGTTCGTCGAGGACGAGCCGGTAGAGATCGACGACGTTGCGGTGGTGGTCAACTTCGACATGCTGTCGCGCAACGACCGCAACGAGATCTATGCCGCCGGCGTCATGCGCTATCCGGTATTGCAGCCAATCCTCGACCAAGTGCGCAAACACTCGGCGGTGAAGATCCTCTACGGTCACGACCAGGAAGGAGCGGACGCTCGACGACTGGACCGACCAGTCCGATCAGGCTCCCTTCGCCGAGGAGGACATCCCCTTCCTCTACTTCGGCGTCGACGATCACCCCGACTACCACCGCCCCACCGACACCGCCGACAAAATCGACCCCCGGTTCTTCACCGGCGTCGCCGACATGGTGCTCGAAACCCTCATCCGCCTCGACCAATCCCTCCCCAACTGACAATTCACATTTGGGGTCAGGTCTTGAAATGACAGTTATTTCAAGACCTGGCCCCTGGCCGTTTTGGCATGATGGAGCCGTGAGCGGGAACGAGGTGCGGTTCTACGCGCGGACCGCGGTGCGGGAGTTGTTGCCGCTTGAGGACTGCATTGCCGCGGTCGAGGCGGCGTTTCTAGCGCTGGGCCGGGGCGAGACCGGGCCGCCGGCGAGTCTCGGCGTCATGGCCGGCAGCGGCGGCTTTCACGTCAAGGCCGCGACGCTTCGCAGCGGCGATCGCAACTACTTCGCTGCCAAGCTCAACGGCAACTTCCCCGACAACTCCCGACACGGCCTTCCGACCATCCAGGGTCTGGTAGTGCTCGCCGACGCCGACACCGGGACACCGCTCGCGGTGATGGATTCGATGGAGATCACCATCCTGCGCACCGGCGCGGCGACCGCGGTCGCCGCGCGCCGGCTCGCGCGCCGAGACTCCTCCGTCGTGACGGTGTGCGGTTGCGGGCATCAGGGCCGCGTGCAGCTCGAGGCGCTATGCCGGGTCCTGCCCCTGCGTCAGGCGCTCCTCTGGGATGTCGATCCGCAACGCGCCACGGTCCTGGCCGCGGCGGTTCAGTCATCGACGCTTCACGCCGAGCCGGTCACCGACCTGCGCGCGGCGCTCGGCCGCAGCGACGTCTGTGTGACCTGCACACCCTCCCGCGAGGCGTTCGTCATGGCCGGTGACTTGCGACCCGGCACCTTCCTCGCCGCGGTGGGCGCCGACAATCCGCACAAGCAGGAGATCGATCCCGCGTTGCTCGCCGCCAGCGCCGTGTGGGTCGATTCGCTCGAGGCCGCATCCAAGGGGGGCGATCTCCATCACGCGCTCGACGCCGGCGCGATGCGTGCGGAGGACGTGCGAGGCGAGCTCGCGGCTTTGGTGGCGGGGCAGATCCCCGGTAGGCAGAATGACGACGAGGTGACGGTCTTCGACTCGACCGGCGTGGCCATCGAGGATGTCGCAGCGGCGATCGTGGTCTATGAGCGTGGCGGCGAAGACGGGCCCAGCTTGCGCTTCGACTCCTGAGGGGCCGGCGCGGGCAACTGCCACTCCAGACTCGGCGGCGAGACGTCGGCGGCGAAGTCGCGCCGCCATGCTTCCGCGGTCATCGGCAGCGACAGGCGTGCCGAGCCGTCGGCGGCAATTTCGTAGACCGGCGACTCGCCGAGATAGTCGTTGCGCCAGGCGGTGAGATCGAGCTCGCCCGGGTAGGCGCCGATCTCGCGGCCCTGCCGATCGATGTCGAGAGCCAGACGCTGGAGCTGCCGTGCCGCGCGAGTGGCGACCGCTTTCTGGATACCGCCAACGAAACTCGACCAGAGCGTATCGGCGACGGCGTCAGCGAAGCGCTCGGCGCGCTTCTCTCGTGACATCGTGAAAACCAGCAGCTTGTCCGACACCCTCGGCCTCTCGGTGTTCACGTTTTCCATCGCCGCCGCCCAGGGCCGGAACGTCTGCCAGCCACCGGCCAGAGCGTGCGCCACCTCGGCATAACGCTCGTAGAGCCTCGCCACCACCACGTCGGCATAGTCCGGATGGAAGCCGGGGAACTCTTCCGCTTCCGGCTTCTCACCGCGCCGTGCGAACGTGCGCTCCGCCAGCGAGGCCTCGCCGGCGAGCCACGCCTGTGGCGCAACGGCATCCAGGCGTTCGAGCGCGCGCGTCAGCTCGTCCAACGTCGCGGCGTCGCCTCTCGTCAGGGCATCGGCGAGCAAGCGGTCGGCGCTGCGCTCACCGGCACCGGCGAGAAGCTGCGCCATCATCCAGGGTTCGCGATACCCCGCCTGAAGCAGGAATCCCAGCGTTCGAGCGGCCCTCGCCGCGCGGGCTGAATCGCCGCTCGCCAGGGCTTCGCGTCCGTCGAGCGCGAGCAGCCGGCAAGCGTCGAGGAAGGGCCGCAAATCGGGGAAGGCGGCCTCGGGCGGCGGCACCGGAATCCCGAGACCGGGTGGGCCGGCGTTTGCGGAGGCGTGAAGTCCCGCGAGCGCCGATTGCCGGCCACCGAGCAGAGAGGCGAAGGCCTGCCGATCGCTCGGGGTCCATTCGGCAACCGCTGATCGTGCCAACCGGCGCAGCAAAGGACGCTCGTCCTTGTCGACCGCGAGCGGCGCCAGCGCTTCGAGGAGGCGCCGCCCTTCTTGACCGCCAGCCGGCGCGGTAGGAAACGAACCCACCAAGGCCTCGAGCGAAGCTCGCGCGGCGGCTTTCCGCGCTGCGCCGTCGATCGGCGGATGGGCGTCGGCGCAAGCGACGGCCAACGCCGCCAAGAGGAGGTAGGACCGAGCCGAGCCGCGCACGAAGGGGCTCACTCTATTACCGTCGCTTGGTGACCGTGACGGTCGAAGGAAACGCTTTCGGGCCTTTGGTCCTATTGGAGCGCGGCCCGCCAAGTCGTAGTTTCTCGGCGTACCGGCCAGAACCAATGAAACTGCCCATCCGACTCCTGCAGCGCATCCTGATCCTGGCGCTCGGCGCTCTCGCCGTCTGGTTCATCGTCTTCGTGGTCTTCGACGCCGCCGACCGCAGAATGCCTTGGGTGTTGGCGGTGGCGGTCGCTTATGGCATCGGCGCGTACATCGTCCTGCCGTACGCGGTTCGCCTGAGCCAGAAGATCCTCAAGCCGCAGCGCGTGCCGCGCTACACGATCACCGGAGACGGCCTCCACGGCGATCCGGTGAATCTCACCCTCGTCGGCACCACGGCCCAGCTGCGCGACGCCTTCGCCGCCGCCGGCTGGGCGGGGGCCGACCGGCTCGGAATCAAGAGCTCGTGGGGAATGGTCAAGTCGTTTCTCTTCAACTCGCCGTATCCCACGGCTCCGTTCAGCACGCTCTACCTCTTCGCGCGTGGCCAGGACTTCGGGTTCCAGAAAGCCATCGACAACAGCCCGCGCAAACGCCACCACATCCGCTTCTGGGGGCTCGACGTCGAGCGCGCGAAGGAGGGCGTGGCGACGAAGTGGGCGAACGCCTCGAGCTTCGAGCGGCCTCCCGACGATGCTCGCGTTTTCTGGATCGGCGCCGGCACCAAGGACACCGGCATGGGCCTGACCCGCCTGACCTTCCAGATCACGCACTCGACCGACGCCGACACCAACGCCGAGCGTGACTTCATCGTCGACGAGCTGCAAAAGGCCGGGACACTCGGCGAGATGCGGCGGCTAAAGGCCGGCGACGGGCTCGAATCCGGGAAGGTGAACCACTACTTCACCGATGGAGAGGTGACGCTTGCGCGGTTGAAGTGAAGCGACACCAAGACAACCCAAATGCAGTAGAACGCGACTGGCCGTGCCATTACGTATTCTGATCGTCGGCGGTGGAATCGCGGGCTTGGCGCTGGCCCGGGCGCTGAAGGAACAGAACGTCGCGATTGAAGTGATCGAACGGGCGGCGGCGTGGCCGGAAAGCGGCACCGGTCTGTACATCCCAGCCAACGGTCTCCGCATGCTCGGGACTCTCGGCCTCGCCGCCAGGGTCTTGGAGCAAGCGGTTCCCATCTCGCACCAGCGCATGCTGGATCACACTGGTCGAGCGCTCGCGGAGATCGAGCTGCAGGCGTTCTGGGGCCCGGTCGGTCACTGCGTGGCTATCGCTCGCGGCGAGCTTCATCGCATTCTTCGCGAGGGCGCCCTGGGCGTTCGCATCCGTCTCGACGCATCCGTCACCGCACTCAGCCAGAACGCCGACGAGGTCGATGTGGTCTTCGCGGATGGTTCGACCGGCAGGTATGACCTCGTCGTCGGGGCCGACGGGATCCACTCGTCGATTCGACAACTCGTCTTTGGCAGCGTCGCGCCGCGACATCTCGGTCAAGTGAGCTGGCGGTTTCTCGCCGATAACCCCGCCGCGATCGACACGTGGACGGTGATGCTCGGCCCTCGACGGGCGTTCCTGATGATGCCTGTTGGTCAGAATCGCCTCTACTGCTATGCGGATCTAGCAAGCCACGCAACCGACGACCCCACGGAACGCGATCCAGTCAGATTGCGGGCGCTCTTCTCCGATTTCGCCGAACCGGTACAAAGCATCGTCACAGGACTCGAACGCGCTGACTCGATCCACTACTCTCCGATCGAGGAGGTCGCTCTCGACTCATGGGTCCGCGGCCGTGTCGTCCTGCTTGGCGATGCGGCGCACGCGACATCTCCCAACATGGCGGAGGGTGCGTCCATGGCGCTGGAGGATGCTGTGGTGCTGGCCACGATGCTGAGCACGCCCAGGCCCCTTCCGGAATCGCTGGCAGCGTTTAGTGCCAGGCGGCAGGGTCGGATTCGCTGGGTACGGCAGCGAACCCACCGAAGGGATCGCATTCGACGTCTGCCTTCGGCCGTTCGCAATCTCGCGCTCCGGCTAGCGGGAGCCGCGATTTATCGACGGGACTATCAGCCCCTGCTCGAAGAGCCCTAGCCGGTGATGGATTGGCAGACTGCGGGGGATGCGAACCGCCAAATGTCCGTAAGCCACTGAGATCAGGCGTGTTGTTTCAATGCGCGTGAGATGTGGTTGGGAGGCAGGGACTTGAACCCCGATTCTGCGGTCCAGAGCCGCATGTCCTACCATTGAACGACCTCCCAAGGCCGTCAGAGGGTGCGTAGGTTATCGGCAAAGGCCCCGTTGGGTCAAGCTGGGCGCGGGTTCCCGGGGCCTCGCTGCTAGAGTCCAATCATGACTTCCGACCGGCTGGCGCCTCTCCGCGAAGCGATCGCCGACGTCGATCGGGCGCTGCTGGAGCTGCTGCGCCGGCGCATGGAGCTCGCCGCCGAGGTCGGCAAGCTCAAGGCGGAGGCCGCGGCGCCGGTCGTGGTGCGCGACGTCGAGGACCGGGTGCTGTCGCGGGCCCGCCAACAGGCCGAGCAGTGCGGGGTGTCCGAGGGCGTGATGGAGGCGATCTTCGAGGCCATCATGCGCGGCTCGGTCGAGCGCCAGCACCGGATCGGCGTCGACCTGCGCCGCGAGCGCGGCGAGCGGCTGCTGATCGTCGGCGGCGCCGGCGGCATGGGTTCCTGGCTGCGGCACTTCCTGGAGCTGGTCGGCCATCACGTCGATGTCGTCGATCCGGCGCTCGGCGCCCTGCCGGACGCCGAGGGCTGTTTCTCGACCCTCGCCGACGTGCGGGAGCTCGATTACGCGGCGATCTTCGTCTCTGTGCCGCTCTCGGTGACCCCGCAGGTGCTCGGGGAGGTCGTGGCGCGGCGGCCGAAAGCGCTGGTGGTCGAGATCGCCTCGATCAAGAGCCACCTCGCCGGCGTGCTCGCCGAGGCGCGGGCGACGGGCGTCGAGGTCGCGGCGCTCCACCCGATGTTCGGGCCGGGAAAGTCACCCTACGAGCCGCTGACTTTCGTGCTCGCCTGTCAGGCCGATCCGGACCAGGAGCGGTCGCGTCTGGCGGCACTCTTGCGCCATCCCTACACACGATTGGTCACCGTGCCGTTCGAGCACCACGACCGGCTGATGGGCTGGCTTCTCGGCCTTGCCCACCTCTCAGGCATTCTTTTCGGCGCCGCGCTCACCCGCTCCGGCCTGGCGCCGGAGGAGCTGCGGGCCTGCGCCTCGACGACTTTTCTCCGCCAGTCTTCCACCGCGCTCTCGGTGCTCGGCGAGGATCCCGATCTCTACCTCGACATACAACACCTGAACCCGCACCGCAGCGAGGTCTATGCCGCGGTTGCCGCAGCGCTCGAGGAGCTGGTGTCGCTGGTCGCAGAGCGCGATCGCGAGGGGTTTCGAGAGGCGCTCACCAACGCGAGGCGGGCGCTGCAAGAAGAAGGCTAACGCCCCTTCCGGGTCAGGACTCCTCAAGTGAGAGTCCGCCGAACGCCTTCTGGCCGCCGAGGGAGGTGTGAAAACCGTAGATCGCGAGGCCGAGCACGATCGCGACGCCGAGCATTCCGTGACCGAAGTACCAGCGGGACGGATCGAGAGTGAGCGGGATCTGCAGGAGGATCTGGATGACGAATTGCGAGATCACCACGGCGAGCAGCCCAAAGCGGAACAGCACGGCGATGAGGATCATCATCTCGAGGATCACGAAGGGCAGCTCGACGGCGACATTCTCCTGCGGAAAGCCGGTGAGCAGCACGACGAGGCCGCCGATCGCCATCGCCGCTCCCCGGCGGCGCACCACGACCGAAACGAGGAAAATCACGAACAGAAAGACCTGGCCGACCAGGACGGCGAACAACGGTTGCTCCAGCACGACGCTCATCAGCCCGCCGATCCCCCGAAGGGATGTCATGTCGCGTGGCAACGGCGAAAGACCCGGCACATCGAACCACGCCGGGAGCGAGGCCAGGAACAGGTATCCCGACGCGACCAGGCATCCGGCCGCGGCGCCGACCACGAGATCCCGGCCGACGAGCGGGTCGCGGAAGCGTCCCGAGAGAAGCCGGCTCCAGGAGATGAGGACGTCCGGCCAGCGCCGCCGCACATACGGCTCGAGGGCGAGATACATGACGCCCATGTAGAGCGCCCAGTAGCATCCCGTCGCGATCCATCTCAGCATCGCGAAGAACTCGCCGGGATCGGCCGCATGGTGACCGACGATCCACTGGGCGAAGGTCACCCCGAAGAGGAACCAGGAGACGCGGAGAGCGCCCGCCCGGTCCCCGCGCCCGAGCCGCAGGTTGCGGCGCGCGATGACGCCGCCGAGGACGAGAACGCCTAGAACGATCCCCATGATCGCTCCGAAGCCGATCTTCTCGCCGAGAGGAGCCAGGCTCTCCTGCATGCGCTCCGGACGGCTCCAGGGCCCGACCATCTCGAAATACACGGGCTTCCCACGGTACGCGGCGGCCTCGGCGCGAATGGTGGTTTTCGGATCCTCCGGGAAGGTTCCTTCCCAGGCGGCGTGTGCGTCCGACTCGACCGGCGGAATCCACTTCGGCGACGAGGAATGGAATCGCGCGGGATCCAGCCCCGCAGCGGCGGCGACGGCGGTCCAGTCGGTGTCGGCCGGCGCGCCCGCGGTCGTCGTCGATGACCTGGGGCGGGACCGCAGAAAAGCGCATCAGGCGCCCCTCCGGATCGAGCTCGACGGAAAACATCCCGGAGATGGACAGCGGCGGGTTTTCCCGCGAGATCGGTCGCTGATCGCTCGGGATCATCGGGCGCGGGCTCTGGCGGTACAGGAAAACGAGCGGTCCCGGCCGGGCCGATGCGAGCGTCCGGACTCGAGCGGGCGAGGGGAGATGCTCCGCTCGGTAGCGAAGAAAATCGTCATCGCGTCTCCACGCCCGGCCGCTGTCCACGGGCGGTGACGTGTAGCCGAAACCTCGGGCGATTCCCCTCGCCTGCTCTTCCAGGGCATCGGGAGACTTCGGAAGCGGCACGAGGCCGGTGAGCGTTGCAACACGAGCGAGGAGCAGACAACAGAGGATGAGCATCACCGAGGCCGCGAGCCCGGTCCACGCCACCACGGGCCGAAGCGCTCCTTCGCCGCCCGCCGCGGCGACCATCTCCGGCGAAGGCGTCTCTCCTGCCGCGATCGCCGCCGCCAGGGGATCGCCGCCCGGCAGTGCGGCGGCTACGAGCGACGCAGTGGCCGGACGCTTCAGCGGATCGCTCTCGAGGCAACGGAGGATGGCCCGCTCGACAGCCGGATCCATGTCCGAGACGTGGCTCGACGGTGTTCGCGGCGTCGTCTGCTCGCGAACCCGTCGCAACTCGGTCAGCGTGCTTCCCGAGAACGCCGCTTTCCCGGTGAAGAGCTCGTAGAGGACGAGCCCGAGCGCGTAGACGTCGCTCCTGGCCGAGACCTGCCTGCCTGCGAGCTGCTCGGGCGCCATGTAGGCGGGTGTGCCTTCCCGGGCCGTTTCGCCCTGGAAGTCCCCGACCGCTCCGGCCAGGCCGAAATCAGTGATCCGCGCGGTTCCGCGTTCGTCGAGCATCACGTTCGCGGGCTTGAGGTCCCGATGAATCACTCCGCGCTCGTGCGCCGCGGCCAGGCCGGCGCAGAGCTGGCGCGCGATCTGGAGAGCCTTGTCGCCCGGGAGCCGGCCGATCCGCCGGAGCAGCGTCGCGAGGTCTTCCCCCTGGACGAACTCCATCGACAGGAAGTGCTCGCCGTCGGCCTCCCCGACGTCGTAGACGCGGCACACGTTCGGGTGGGCGATCTGCCGCGCCGTCTTGACCTCGTTCAAGAAGCGTGAGAGCAAGTCCGGATCGCTCACGAACCGCCGCGGCAGGAACTTGAGCGCCACCGACTGGCCGAGCTTCAGGTCGTCGGCCCGGTAGACCTCGCCCATCCCGCCCCGGCCCAGCAGCGCGACGATCCTGTAGCGGCCCGCGAGCATCGAGCCGGGAAGGAAACGATCGTGATCGAAGGCGCCCGAAGGAGGCGGCCTCGGTGAGCTGGCGCTGCGCGTCGGGTCGCCTGCACCGATCGCGACCGCCTCACCGCACGAGGGACAGAATCTGGCGCTCTCCGCGAGCGCGGCAGCGCAGCGTCTGCATTCATTCATTCGGGCCGGGAGACTTTATCCCAGCCGCAGCTGCGCGCCGGGGCGCGAGTGCGCATTTACGGCGGACAGACTTTCAACATCGCCAATGCAGCCTTGACGTTGGTGTCCGCGACCGTATCGCGCAACGCCGCGGTGAGCGGATAGAAGTCATTCTGGATCGGGCCCACCGGGCAATTGCCGCGTTCCGGCGATGAGTACGATTCGATCAGCGTCGAGAATGTGTCGCCGTCCTTGTACATCCAGTCGTTGGTATCGCCGTACACCATGTAATGCGGGGTCGAACATCCGTCGACAATGCCGGTGGTGGCGTAGTCGTCTTGGACGTCGGTATAGCTCGCGGCTTGCGCCATCGCCTTGGTAAGGGCGTCGAACGGGTTGACATCCGGCGGGTCGAGGTCGGTCGCGGGCGGCACCGCCACATGCCCCATCGGGTGTCCGACCACGCCGCCGTAGCTGTGCCAGGACAGCGCGCATGCCAGGCCATCCACCTCCTCACGGAGCTTGGTCAGGAACTGGCTGTGGGCGAGGCCCCGCACGGCCTGCGTTTCGACTTCGGAGAACGGCTGCGGGCCGGGGAAGGTATCCCAGTCCGGCATGAGGTTGCCGGTGCCGGGATCAACGCCGCTGAAGCTCATGTCCGGCAGGGTCATGCGTTGCGCCACTGTGAAACGTGCTGGGGTGGGCGAAGCCGTAGTTGCGGTTGAGGTCGGTGCCGCAACGTTTCTGGCCTTCGGTCCAGCGCGTGTTCTTGCGCCAGTCGAGCTGATTGGCCACCGCCCGCTCGTAGCCGTTGGGGTTGACCACCGGGATCACCCAGACTTCGCGCGTATCGACGAGTTTCTTGATCTGGTTGTCGGTGCTGTAGCCGTCGGTCAAGGCGTGCAGCAAGCGCAGGGTCTGGTAAGCAGTGATCAGTTCACGCGCGTGATGCACCCCGAGGAAGGCGACCTCCGGTTCCGGATCGTTCTGCTGCGGGTTCGCCGAGACCTTGACCGCGTAGATCTTGCGGCCAGGACGACGCTTGCCGTCGCAGTTCTCGATGGTCTGGCCAGTCCAGTAGAACAGCCGCACCAGGAACGGGCCCGGGTTGCCATCGAAGGTCTGAGCCAGCTTGAACAGGTCCTGTTCGATCTCCGCATAGGTCTGATAGATCCCGGGCGAGTTGTGCGGATTGAACAGCGAACGCTGCATCAGCGCCGCCGAAGGCCGGAGGCCTTTGCCTGTCGGCGATGCGGTGACGTCCGGATATGGCAGCTGGCCGGCGAGCTCGTACGGGAAAGGAGCCGCCCCTACGGATCCGCGCCAGTGCCTCGGCCATCGCCGGGCTGTAGGTGATGCCCATCAGGTCGGCGAGCGCGCCCTTCAGCGGACGGGCCGACTGGCGACTGGTCTGCGGAGTACGCCAGGAAGTCACTGATGCCGTCGCCGTTGCTGTCGACTCTTGCCGGCGATGAGCCGAGACGCTTTTCGAGCTCGTCGCCGAGGCCATCGAAATCCGCATCCGCGGTTTTCTCGCGCGGGTCGTAGCCGAAGTATCGATTCAGCTCTTCGTCGAAGTCGCCCCAGCCATCTCGATCGCTGTCGGGCGATGCGGGGTCGTGCCGGCTGTGGCTTCGCGATCGTCGGACAAGCCGTCGCTGTCGCGATCGGTGGTTGACTTGGTGAGATCGAAACCGAAGTCGGCGAGCCGATCCTCGTAACCATCGGCATAGCCGTCCTTGTCGCTGTCGGCGCTGTCAGGATCGCTGCCCAGTGCGCGCTCACGATCATCGGTGACCGTGTCCTTGTCGCGATCGGACCCCGGGGTCTCGGTGGTTGTGGTGTCGGTAGCAATGTCGCCCCAGGCGGTGGATGGCGACCTGGTCTGCAGGCTCGCGCAGCCGCCGCCGGCGAGGGCACTGCCAAGCAGGAGCAGGGTGAGGCAAAGACGCGATTGCATGGTGGCCTCCTCTGTACTAGGGAGGATCGAACGGCGGAGGTTTATACCCCGCCACCCGATCTGTCACTCGGGCTCGGTGGGGTCAGGAGGAGGGCCGAGGCCCGGAGGGCTCAGGACTTGCCGGGCGCCTGCTGCAGCTTGGCCCAGCTGTCCTTCAACGTCACGATGCGGTTGAACACCGGCGACGCGGCCGTGTGGTCGCGCTCGTCGGCGACGAAGTAGCCGACGCGCTCGAACTGGACGCGTTCGCCCGGCGGGCGCCGCGGCGAGCGCCGGCTCGACCTTGCAGCCGTCGAGGACTTCGAGCGATCCCGGATCGACGAGGGTGATCCAGTCGACGCCTTCGGGCACGTCGTCGGGGTCCGCCTGCTTGGAAGAGGTGGTCGTAGAGTCTCACCCGCGCGTCGACGGCGTGCGCCGCCGACACCCAGTGGATCGTGCCCTGGACCTTGCGGCCGTCGGCCGTGCGCGCCGCCGCGCGAGGTCGGGATCGTGCGTGCAGCGCAGCTCGACGACCTCGCCCGGCGGCGTCCTTCACCACCTCGACGCACTTCACGATGTAGCCCCAGCGCAGACCGCACCTCGCGGCCCGGAGCCAGCCGGAAGAACTTCTTCGGCGGGTCTTCCATGAAGTCGTCGCGGTCGATCCAGATTTCGCGCCGCGAAGGGCACCGGCCGGCTTGCCGGCCGCTGCGTCCTCGGGATTGTTGACCGCGTCGAGGGTCTCGAAGCGCTCGGCCGGCCAGTCGACGAGCGTGAGCTTCAGCGGCTTCAGCACCGCCATGCGGCGCGGCGCGCTGCGGTTCAGCTCTTCGCGCACGCAGTGCTCGAGCAGACCGAGCTCGACCACGCTCTCCTGCTTGGTCACGCCGATGCG
Organism: Thermoanaerobaculia bacterium; assembly: GCA_963821905.1. Taxonomy (GTDB): domain Bacteria; phylum Acidobacteriota; class Thermoanaerobaculia; order Multivoradales; family JAGPDF01; genus CAWGFP01. The sequence continues at coordinate 449,014 of CAWGFP010000011.1, forward strand.
CTCGCAGAAATCGCGCAGCGCCGCCGGCGGATAGCCGCGGCGGCGGATGCCGGCGAGGGTGGGCATGCGCGGGTCGTCCCAGCCGTTGACGACTTTGTCGTTGCACCAGGCGCAGCAGCTTGCGCTTCGAGAGCACGGTGTAGGTAACGTTCAGGCGCGCGAACTCGATCTGCCGCGGCGGGTAGATCCCGAGCTGCTCGACGAACCAGTCGTAGAGCGGGCGATGGGCCTCGAACTCGAGGGTGCAGATCGAGTGCGTGATGCGCTCGATCGAGTCCGATTGCCCGTGCGCCCAGTCGTACGTCGGGTAGATGCACCACTCGTCGCCGGTGCGGTGATGATGGGCGTGGAGGATGCGGTACATGACCGGGTCGCGAAGGTTGGCGTTGCCCGAGGCCATGTCGATCTTGGCGCGCAGCACCCGCGCGCCGTCCGGGAACTCGCCGGCGCGCATCCGCCGCAGGAGGTCGAGGCTCTCCTCCGGCGCGCGGTTACGGTAGGGGCTCTCGCGGCCGGGCTCGTTCCAGGGGCCGCGGTACTCGCGGATCTCCTCCACCGAGAGGTCGTCGACGTAGGCCTTGCCGTCGACGATCAGCTGCTCGGCCCAGGCGTAGAGCTGCGGCGAAATAGTCGGAGGCGTAGTAGCTCGCGCTCGTCCCAGTCGAAGCCCAGCCAGCGCACGTCGCGCTGGATCGACCTCGACGTACTCGGCCTCCTCGGTGGTCGGGTTGGTGTCGTCGAAGCGCAGGTTGCACGAGCCGCCGTGCTCCTGCGCCAGTCCGAAGTTGAGGCAGATCGACTTGGCGTGGCCGAGGTGCAGGTAGCCGTTGGGCTCCGGGGGGAAGCGCGTGCGGATCGAGCGCGTGCTTGCCCGAAGCGAGGTCGGCTTCGACGATGTCGGCGATGAAGTGCTTGGCCATGGCTGGTCGGCGCGAGATCAACCGGCGCGCGAGACGTGCCGAGCGCGCGATCGATGCGCGCCGTCACCCGCTCGCGGCCGAGGATCGAGAGGATATCGAACAGACCGAAGCCGACGGCCTTGCCGGTCACCGCGACGCGCACCGCGTGGACGATGTCGCCGAGCCCCAGTCCGCGGCTCTCGACGAAGGCAATGGAACAGGCGCTCCAGCGCCGCGCGGCGTCGAAGTCCTGCCGCCACCGCGAGCTCGCCGCGCAGCGCGTCCAGCAGCGCCGCGGCGCGTTCGGGCGTTGCGGATCCGCTTGTCGAAGGCCTTCTCGTCGTAGGCGAGCGCCTCGTCGGCGACGAAGAACTCGTCGTAGTCGAGGATGTCGCCCGCCACCTTGATGCGCTCGCCCGCCGCGGCGACGATCGCGCGCACGTTGCCGCGCGTCTTCCGCGTCGGCGGGCGGCGAGGCGATCCACTTCGCCGTCGACGGACGTACGGCAGCACCCGGCCCGTGCGCTCGTCGAGCGGCAGGGCCTGCATGTAGCGCTCCTGGAACGACAAGAGCTTCTGAGGGTCGAAGCTCGCGGCGCTCTTGTTCACCCGCTCGAGGCTGAAGTGCGCGATCCGCTCCTCGTCGGTCAGGATCTCGGTCTTGTCGTCGAGCGACCAGCCGAGAAGCATCAGGTAGTTGAGGATCGCCTCGGGCTGGAAACCCGCGACGCGGTAGAAGTCGACGATCACCGGGTTGAAGGTCTCGGCGAGACACGGTCGCGCTCCGAGCCGCTCGGCGATCCGCTTGCCGCGCTCGTAGAGCTCGGCGAACTCGGGGTTCTTCAGGTACTTGTCGAGCTTGCGCTTGGAGAGCTTCACCCGGCTGCCCGGCTCGGCGACGACCGGCAGGTGGGCGAAGCTCGGGCAGCGGCGCGCCCGAGTCCCTGGAAGATCCAGATCTGGCGCGGTGTGTTCGAGAGATGCTCCTCGGCGCGAATGACGTGGGTGATTCCCATCTCGACGTCGTCGACGACGCTTGCCAGGTGATAGAGGCAGGTGCCGTCGGCGCGCTGGATGACGTGATCGGCCTCGCTCGCCCACTCGGTCACCACTTCGCCGCGGACTGCGGTCGGCGATCCTGCACTGCCCCTCGCGCGGCATCTTGAGCCGCACGACGGAGCTGCGCTCCTCGGCGGCGAAGCGCGTCCGGTCCTCTCCGCTCCACGCCGCCCAGCGGCGGCTGGCGATGATACGGCCGCTCCGGCGGCCTCGGCCTCGGTGCGCTCGGCCGACGATCTCTTCCGGACGCGCGAAGTCACGATAGGCGTAGCCCGCCGCCAGGAGTTTCTCGACCGCGGCCTGATAGCGCTCGAGGCGCTGCGACTGGAAATACGGCGCATGCGCTCCGCCGACCTCGACGCCCTCGTCCCAATCGAGATCCAGCCAGCGGAAGCCGTCGAGAATCGGCTGCAGCGCCTCGCTCAGGTTGCGCTGCTGGTCGGTGTCGTCGACGCGCAGGATGTAGGTGCCGCCGTGATGGCGCGCGTAGAGCCAGTTGAAGAGCGCGGTGCGCACTCCGCCGATGTGCAGGTAACCGGTCGGAGACGGCGCGAAGCGAACGCGTACGGGAGGTCGAGTCATGGATCCCGCGGGGGAGCTGCGGTATTGCGAGCGAGCTTCTAGCTGTCTTGAGGCGTGCGGCCGAAAAGCTCGGCGAGCCGCTCGCGGCGCCGGCGCTCCTCGCGCCGGCGGACATGCTCGGCGCGAAGCCGCTCGAGTGCCCAACCGATGATCGCGCCGCCGAAACTGAAAATCACTGCCGACATGAGCCGAGAATTCCTTTCCGGGCGGAAGCAGGGCCCCCGACCGCCGTGCAGCTTCGCTGCGTGAAGCGGCGAGTATCGCCCGCCCGGGCCCGAAAGTCCAGCCAAACCGACGGTCCGGGGGCGTACACTGACTTCCGGCCGCGGCCCTCCCGGCGCTGATAGAGATCGAGCTCCGGCAAACCGCGGAGAACGGAGGCCACCATGGCGAAGTACCGCGCACTTGGAGTGTTCGTCTTCTCTCTAATACTGGCTTGGGTGCCGCTGCCGACCCCCCCGGCACTCGCCGAATCGGCGGAGATCGGCGCCGACGGGCTGGTGCTCGTTTCACTCTCCCCCTGTCTGCTGGTGCGCACCGTCTCGAGCCCGGCCGGACGGCTGGGAGCCGACGAGGTGCGGGGCTTTGTCGCCCGAGGTGAAACCGCGGATCTGAGCGCTCAGGGCGGCTCGAAGCTGGGCTGTGGCATCCCCGACGAGGCGCGCGCGCTCGCCGTCAGCCTCCGGCTGAGCGCGATCCACCAAACGGGGCAGCTCAAGGCGTGGCCGAGTGGCAAGCCGGAGCCCAGCCTCACGCTGGTCGACTACGCGCCCGCCCTACCCGCTCAGAATGCCCTCGTCGTCCTCAGCCTGTGCGAGCTGGGCGAGGCGTGCACGGACGACTTCCGGGTCAAGAGTAAAGCAACGTCGGCGCACCTGCGCGTCGATGTCGTCGGGTACTTCGTTGCGGCGGCGGTGAACACGGGCCCGCAAGGCCCGCCGGGAGCGCAAGGCCCGCCGGGACCGCAGGGCACACAAGGCCTCCAAGGACTGGACGGAATCCAGGGCCCCCCTGGCGAGGCCGGTGCGCCTGGCACCTGCGCGCCCCGCCGCTACTACCTTACGCAGGGCGGGGTTTTCGGCGGGGAGGCGCTGACGGCGTGCGCCGCCGGTTTCCACATGGCGTCGCTTTGGGAGATCGCAGATCCGACGAGCTTGAAGTACGACACCGCACTCGGTCAGGTGCGCGCTGATTCGGGGCAGGGGCCGCCCACGGTGGCGGTTGCGGACTGGGGCTGGATTCGCACCGGCTTCGACAGTGACAGCTCGGGGACGCCGGGCAAAGCAAACTGCGAAGCTTGGACCGACAGCGCAAGTCTCGCGTTGGGCACCCGCGCGGGTCTGGCCGAGTCCTGGAACGACGCCCCGACAGCCGTCTCACCTTGGACGGTGGACACGAGGTCCTGCCTCGACACCGTGCGGGTTTGGTGCGTCGAGAATTGACCGTGGGGCGGGCTAAACGTCTTGCCGTGGGGGCGAAGCGTGGCAAGATCTCTCCCGATCGCCAACCCATGAAGGGAGATCCATCGTGAGCCTCGAGACGCCCCAGCGTCGCACTGCAGTTTTCGCGGCCGTCCTGGCCCTCCTCGCCTCCGCTCACCTAGCGCCCCTACGCGCGGCGCAGGCCGAACGCCCGAGCAAGACGCCGGGCGGCACGACCTTCACGCTGCCCGCCGGCTGGACCGAGACGGCGCGCGGCACGGGTCTGGTGCTGTCGCCGCCGGAGACCGATTTCACCTTGACCCTCTACGATCTCGCGGCCCAGGATGCGGCCGCCGCGGTGGCCGCGGCGTGGAAGGCCGCGCGCCCCGACTTCGCCCGCAAGCTGCGCCTGACCACGCCTTCGTCGCCGCGTAACGGTTGGACCGAGCGCGTCAACTTCGAGTACGAAACCTCGCCCAACGAGCGCCTGATCGTCAACGCCGTGGCGTGGAAAGCGAACGATCGCTGGCTGGTCGTCCTGATCGAGGGCGGCGAGGCCACCGCCGAAAAGCGCGGCGGGCCGACAAATCTCGTGTTCGGCAGTCTGCGGCCCAAGGGATACGAGCGCGAGTCGTTCGCCGGGCGCACCGCGCATCCGCTCGACGCGCAACGGCTGCAGGTGCTCAAGGACTTCATGTCCGCGAGCATGCAGCGGCTGCGCGTTCCGGGTGTCGGGCTCGCCTTCATCGACGGCGGCAAGGTGGTGTGGTCGGGCGGGCTCGGCGTGCGCGAGCTCGGCAAGCCCGAGCCGGTCGACGGCGATTCGCTGTTCATCGCCGCTTCCAACACCAAGGCCATGACAACGCTGCTGATCGCCCAGTTGGTGGACGAGGGCAAGCTGCGCTGGGATCAACCCGTCATCGAGGCCTATCCCGGCTTCAAGCTCGGCAACGACGCGACCACGCGCAGCGTCCAGGTCAAGCATCTGATCTGCGCCTGCACCGGCATGCCGCGCCAGGACATGGAGTGGTTGCTGACCGCCAAAGATCAGACACCGGCCAGCTCGCTCGTCCTGCTCGGCGGTATGCAGCCGACCAGCGGCTTCGGCGAGGTCTTCCAGTACAGCAACTTGATGGCCAGCGCAGCGGGCTTCGTCGCCGGCGCGCTGGCCCACCCCGGCGTCGAGCTCGGCGCGGCCTACGACCGCGCGATGAGCGAGCGGATCTTCGAGCCGCTCGGTATGACCCGCACCACGTTCGATTTCGTGCGCGCCATGCAGGGCAACTACGCCCGCCCGCACGGAATCGACGTCGACGGCAATGCCGCGCTGGGCAAGATGGCGCTCAACTACACCGTGATTCCGGCGCGTCCAGCTGGCGGCGTGTGGACCAGCGCCAACGATTTCATTCGCCTGGTGGAAATGGAGCTGGCACGCGGCAAGACGCGCTCCGGCGCGCCATTGGTGTCGGAGAAGAATCTGCTGGCGCGGCGCGAGCCGCAGGTGTTGTCAGGCGAGGACGTGCAGTACGGCATGGGCCTGACCATTGACCGGCGCTGGGGGATCCCCGTCGTGCGCCACGGCGGCGATCTGGCCGGCTATCACAGCGACATGATGTGGCTGCCGGATCACGGTGTCGGCGCGGTCATCCTCACCAACGGCGACTGGGGATGGGCTCTTCGCGGCCCGCTGCTGCGACGCTTGGTTGAGGTGCTGTTCGACGGCCGGCCGGAGGCCCAGGGCATGATCGACGCCTCGGTGACCCAGAACGAGGCAGCGGTGGCGAAGCTGCGCGCCGAGATCGAGCTGCCGCCGAACGCCGGCATCGCCTCCGGGCTCGCCGCGCGCTACGTCAACGACGCCTTGGGGGAGATTCGCGTAACGCGCACGGGCTCGGACGTGGTGCTCGACGTCGGCGAGTGGTCGAGCCGCACCGCCACCCGCAAGAACGAGGACGGCACGACGACGCTGGTCACCATCGATCCCACCCTCGACGGCTTCGCCTGGGTGGTCGGAACGCAGGCGGGCCGGCGCACTCTCATCCTGCGAGACGCGCAGCACGAATACGTCTTCGTGGAAGCGCCGGAGGCGAAGCGGGCGTCGTAGTCAGGGACGGGCGACGCGCGCCAGCTCCGCCTCGGCGGCGAGGTAGCCGAACGAGGGCCAGTTGCCGCCCTCGAGGATGCGGCGAAACATGGCGAACGCCTCGCTCTCGCGGCCCGCGGCGAGATACGAGGCGCCGACGCCATATCCCGCGGTGGCGAAGTCCAGGGACGCCGCGCCGCCTTCGGCCGCGGCCTCGGCCAGCAGCGTCTCGTGGCCCTGCGCGCCTTTGAAGGCCAGCAATAGCTGGTGATAGGTCTGGTTCTCGATCACGTCCATGTCGGGTGTGATCGGCTCCAACACCTTGGCCGCCTCGTCGACCAGTCCAAGCCGCAGCAGCGTGAGGTAGAGCCAGTACGAGGACGCGACCTTGGAGTCGGGATTCGTGGCCAGCTCGTAGTCGCGGCGATAGGCCGCGAGCGCGCCCTTGAAGTCGCCCGCGACGTAGCGCGCCAGTCCGAGGTGGTACCAGATGTTCCCCTGCAGCGTCGAGGTCGGAATGCCGCGCGCGTTGGGCAGACCATCCGGCTCGACCTCGTCGGGCTGGCCGTAGACCAGCCAGCCGGCGCGCTCGAGGTCAGCCTGAGCCGCCTCGAGCTCGCGCACGGTCAGATAGCGGTGGCCGCGATGGCGTAGAAAACGGCCGTCCTTCGGGAAGCGCTCTGCGCCTTGCGTAAAGATCGCGATCGCTTCGGCATAGCGGCCCAGGTAGGCGGTGCGCCGACCCAGCCAGATCAGGGCGTCGGGATCGTCGGGTTTCGCCGCGACTTCGGCCTGCGCTTCGGCCAGCCTGCGCTCGAGCTCGGCTTGTTCCTCGGGGGTGAAACTGAGCGGCGGCAGTGGCTGTCCTAGCAGCGAGATCACCCCGGACGAGGGGCGGCTGCCCAAAGTCGAGCACGCAGGTAAGAGCGCCGCCAGCAGGCAGCCGGTCGCGATTCGGATCCGCGATGTCATTCTGGCCTCCAGTTTCGTGGAAGAAAGCTACCACCGCCGAGGCCCAGGACGGCGTTTTGCTACAGTGACTCCAGTCTTTCTGATGCCCACCGAGCCCGAGCTGCCGGATCTCCTCGCCGGAATCAGCGCCGGCGACCGCGCGGCGATGGACCGCGCCTTCGCCGCGGTCTACGCCGAGTTGCGGCGACTGGCGCATCGCCAGCTCGGCCGCAATCCCGACCATGGCACGCTGTCGACGACGGCCCTCGTTCATGAGGCGTACCTGCGGCTGGTCGACTCCAAGGGCGCCGCGGTCGCCGGCCGCGAGCACTTCTTCGCTCTCGCCGCGCGCGCCATGCGTCACGTGCTGATTGACTACGCGCGCCGGCGCAAGGCAGTGAAGCGTGGCGGCGGCGAGCCGATAACCTTGCTCGACGAAGAGAACGTCCCGGCCGCCGAGCGCGCCGCGGAGCTGCTCGCCATCGACGACGCGCTCACCCGGCTCGAAGCGGCCGAGGCGCCGCTCGGCCGCCTGGTCGAGCTGCGCTTCTATGGCGGCCTCTCGCTCGAGGAGACCGCCGGCGTGCTCGCGGTCTCCGCGAGTACCGTCAAGCGCGAGTGGCGAAGGGCACGCGCCTTCTTGCAGCGCGAGCTCGAGGCCGGCGCGGCTCTTGCGTGAGTCGCGATCCCGAGCTCTTCCGGCGCGCTGGAGCGCTCTTCGACCGCGCCGTCGAGATGGACGCGGCGCGGCGGGAGGCTTATCTCTCCGACGCCTGCCGAGACGATCCGGCGCTGCGCGCCGAAGTCGAGTCGCTCCTCGATGCCGATCGGCGAGCCGACGGCCTGGACCAACCCGCCGCGTTGCGCGCCGCGCCGCTGGTCGCCGAAGCCCTCGCAGAACCCTCGGCGTCGGCCCTCGAAGGGAGCGCCATCGGCCCCTACCGCGTGCTGCGCGAGCTCGGCCGCGGTGGCATGGGCCGCGTCTTTCTCGCCGAGCGCGCCGATGGCCAGTTCGAAAAGCGCGTGGCGCTCAAGCTGGTCGGCGTCGAGATTCTCACCGCGGAGGCGCGCCGGCGGTTCGAGCGCGAGCGCCAGATCCTCGCCCGCCTCGAGCATCCGCACATCGCGCGGCTGTACGACGGCGGCGTCACCGCCGAGGGCCAGCCGTGGTACGCGATGGAGTGGGTCGACGGGCTGCCCATCACGCGCCATTGCGACGACCGCGGTCTCTCGATCGAGGATCGGCTCGGGCTTTTTCTGCAGGTCTGCGACGGCGTGCAGCACGCCCACCGCAGCCTCGTCGTGCATCGCGACTTGAAGCCCGCCAACATCCTGATCGACGAGCGCGGACAGGCGAAGTTGCTCGACTTCGGCATCGCCAAGCTGCTCGATCCCCTGGAGACGGCCGGCGATGTGACGCGCACCGAAGCGCGCCTGTTCACGCCCGAGTACGCGGCACCGGAGCAGCGGCGCGGCGAGCCGGTGACCACAGCCACCGACGTCTGGGCGCTCGGCATCCTGCTCTGCGAGCTGCTCGCCGGCCGCCGGCCCGCGACCGCGACGGGCGAGGCAAACCCGACGGATGCCGCAGCGACCGGCCGGCGGCGGCTGTCGGACATGGCGGGCGACGAGGAAGCGGCACGACGAGGGCTGTCGCGCCCGCGGCTCGCCCGCCGCCTGCGCGGCGATCTCGACACCATCGTCGCCGCCGCCCTGCGCGTCGAGCCCGAGCGCCGCTACGCCTCCGCCGAGGCCTTCGCGGACGATCTGCGACGGCATCTCAAGGGCTCGCCCGTGCGCGCCCGCCGCGACACGGTGCGCTACCGGGCCGGCAAGTTCGTGCGCCGACATCGGGTCGGAGTGGCGGTCGCAGCGGCCGGAGTCGTGGCTCTCGGCGTCGGCCTAGGGGTGGCGCTTTGGCAGGCCCGGGTCGCTTCGGCGCAGGCGCGCCGCGCCGAAGAAGTGAAGGGTTTCCTCGCCAGCATGTTCCAGCTCGCTAGTCCCTCCCAAGCGCGCGGCCGCACCATCACGGTGCGCGACGTGCTCGACGAGGGCGCCGCACGTGTGACGAAGGAGCTCGCCGGCGAGCCGGAGGTCGAAGCCGAGCTGCTTTCGACGATCGGACAGACCTACATCGATCTCGGAGTGAACGACCGCGCCGCCGAGCTGCTCGCCGAGGCACTCGCCATCCAGCGACGGCTGCATGGCGCGGACAGCCTCGAGGCGGCAGTGGCACTGCGCACGCTAGCCGCAGCCGAGTTCGAGGCCGGAGATTTCGAGCGCTCGGGCACACACTTCGAGGAAGTGCTGGCGCTCCAGACGGCTCGTCTCGGCCGCCGCGACGTCGAGGTCGCCTACACCCTCAACGAGATCGCCGGCGTCTACCGCCGCCTCGCCCGCTTCGACCGCGCCGAGGAGGCACGGCGCGAATCCCTGGCGCTCTACCGCGAGCTGCGGGGCGCCGACGATCGCGACACGTTGAACGTATCGAACGACCTCGGAGTCCTGCTGCGCGACCGCGGCGACTTCGCGGGCGCCGAGGCGACGCTCCGCGACGCCTGGGAGCGCGGGAAAGTGAGTCTGGGCGCGGATGACCCGGACGTCTTGAGCATGCACAACAACCTCGCCGTGGTCCTCTCCGCCGCCGGCCGTTACGAGGAAGCCGAGAGCATCTTCCGCGAAGTTCTGCCGATTCGCCGCCGCGTCCTCGGCGAAGACCATCCGCATCTGGCGCTCGCCATGCGGGCGCTCGCCAACGTGCTCGACAAGACCGGGCGCAGCGAAGAGGCGCTGCCGCTCCTGCGCCAGGCCCTCGACCTCCAGCGCCGCGCCCCCTGGGGCTCGGCGGCCGAAGTCGGCAACACGCAGGTCGTCCTGGCGCGCGTGCTTCACCACCACGGCGAGGACGCCGAAGCCCTGGAGCTGGCCGGGCATGGCGTCGAGACGATCGCCGAACGATTAGGGCGCGACCATCCCCTCTACGCCACGGCGCTCCTCGAGCTGGGAACGATCCAACTGGAGACCGGCCACACCGAAAAGGCGGCGACGACGCTCCAGGACGCCTTGGTCCTGCGGCACCGGATCTTCGGCCCGGAGAACGTCTACACCCGCCAGGCCCAGGCCCTGGTGGACCGCCTCGCCGGCGGCGCAGGACCACCCGCCACCCGCTCCTGACCCAGTTCTCCCGCGGCTTGCGTAGTCGATGGTGGCCCCCAATCCGGTCACCCTGGGGACGAGGAGAGGATCATGAGGAGCGTAGCGCTAAGCACCGCAATCTTGTTGGCCCTGAGCGGGCAAGCGGTTCGAGCCGAGGACAAGAAGCCCTCGGACTCGCCGCGCTCGCTAACCGACTCGGCGACTTACACACCCGCCTCCTGTTTCACGATCTCCTCGCCTTTTTCCGACGTGCTCAGCACCAATCCCCAGTGCCCCTTCATTCGCGAGCTCTTCAACGACGGCATCGCCGGCGGCTGCGCGGCCGGCAGGTTCTGCCCCAACAACCCGGTGACGCGAGGTCAGATGGCGGTGCTCCTCGAGCGGGTCATGCGTGGCGCGTCGAGTTGGGATGGTTGGAGGGACGGGCCAACGAGCCCGGGGGGCTACGACTGGGGCTCGAAGACAACGACTCTTGTGCAGGGCACGATGATGGAGTTCACGCACGAAGGCGGGGAGGAATCCGGCATCTATTTCGATGGTGACACGGCCATCCTATGGTCGCCTGGGGACAGTGGCCTGTTGAGAATCTTCGATCAAGACGACCTCGCGACCGCCTCAGGCGGAGAAAAACTCAGAGTCAACAGCAACAACCTCAGCTTTCACGCGGCGGGACCGAGCACGACCTACGAGCTGCGATTCTTCGGCGGCGGTGGCGAGGGCACCGGTGTGCTTCGTTGGGATCCACTCGACGCTAGTGGCGGTCGATTCGAACTCGACAATGATCTTGCGATCGTGAACGATCTCTCGCTGACCGGAGCTCTCGCCAACACGATTGCATCGGACGGAGTCCTCTTTGTCTCCGTCGTGAACGGGGCCCGTATTCACATCAACTCTGACGATAGTGCTGCCACCGAGATACTCGTCATCGACGCCGGCACCACGACCTTGGCGAGATTCCGCGAGGATACCCAAGGCCTTGACGTCAACGGAAATGTCAATGCGAACGCCTTCGACCTCGCCGAGAGCTTCGTTCGCGCGGAGCCCTTGGAAGCCGGCGACGTTGTTCGCGTGGCTCCATCGCGCCCTGACGCGATTCTCAAGGCGTCCCGAGGCGACAAGGGCGCGATTCTCGGCGTCGTGAGCACCAAGCCTGGTTTTCATCTCGGTGGCAGCCTCATGAACGAGAACGCCCTGAAGAACTGGAATACCGACGTTCGTGCCCGCTTCTCGGCAGCCCGAGGAGCGCTCCAGCAAGAGGCGGTGGCGCGCAATCCGGGGCTAGCCCAGCGACTCCGCGACGCTCGGTCTCGCGCAGGCGTCGACAGAAATCCGAAGGCTCTCAAGCTAGTCGAGCTAGCGCAGAGAGACATCGACAGCGCGGCGCTGGATCTCTTCGCCGCACGTACCCTGGCGCCGGTGGCTCTTTCGGGCCGAGTGCCCGTCAAGGTGGACGCATCGGCAGGGCCGATCGCCGTCGGCGATCCGCTCGGTCCGAGCTCCATTCCTGGCGTGGCAACGAAAGCAACGAGCCCAGGTCTCATTCTCGGCACGGCGCTTGAGCCGCTCGAATCCGGACGCGGCAAGGTTCTGATGTTCGTGAATCGCGGCTGGTGGGGCGGCACGGCCACGACCCGCGCCAGCGACCAGATGCAGAGAGCAGAAGGCGAGGCGCAAGCCGCGGCGCCCGACGCCGTCGAACCAGGCACGACCCCGACCAATCCAGTTGTCGCCGATGGCTGGACCTTGCGGGCTCGCGGCGGCGGCCAGGCGGAGATGGTGGCGGTGTCGGAGGCGGTCGAAGAGGGCGACGTGCTGGTGATGGACGCCGGCGACGCCTACCGGCCGTCGGCCTTTGCCGAGGACGCGACGGTGGTCGGCGTGGTCGCCTCGCGGCCCGCGCTGCTCGCCGGGCGACGGGTGGATGAGAACGGAGCGGCCGTGGTCGTTGCCGGCATGACCCGCGTCAAGGTCGATGCGACCTGGGGCGCGATCCATCGCGGCGATCTGCTGGTCAGCTCTCCGACCCGCGGCCACGCGATGCGCGCCGACGATCCGCCCGCCGGAACCATCGTCGGCAAGGCGCTCGAGTCGCTCGAGAGCGGCGCGGGAACGATTCGTGTGCTGGTGATGCTGCGCTAGGCGGCCGGCCCGGCCGCCTTGTGCCCTTCGACGATCTTCTCCACCACGGCGGGATCGGCGAGCGTCGTGACATCGCCGAGCTCGCCGTACTCGCCGGCGGCGATCTTGCGCAGGATGCGGCGCATGATCTTCCCCGAGCGGGTCTTGGGCAGTCCGGGCACGATCTGGATGCGGTCGGGCACCGCGATCGCGCCGATCTCGGTGCGGACCTGCTGCTTGAGCGCGCCGACCAGCTCGTGGGCCTCGCGGGATTCGAACTCGGGTTTGAGGATCATGTAGGCGAAAATTCCGGTGCCCTTGATCTCGTGCGGGAAGCCGACCACCGCGGCTTCGGCGACCGCGGGGTGGGTGACCAGCGCGCTCTCGACCTCGGCGGTGCCCAGGCGGTGGCCGGAGACGTTGAGCACGTCGTCGACCCGGCCGGTGATCCAGTAGTAGCCGTCCTCGTCGCGGCGGCAGCCGTCGCCGGTGAAGTAGAGGCCGGGGAAGCGAGTGAAGTAGGTTTCCTTGAAGCGCGCATGGTCGCCCCAGATGGTGCGTGCCTGGCCGGGCCATGAGTTGCGGATGCAGAGATTGCCCGAAACACCGTTGCCCTCGAGCTCGTTGCCGGCGTCGTCGACGATCACCGGGTCGACGCCGAAGAACGGCAGCGTCGCCGAGCCCGGCTTGGTGGGAATCGCCCCCGGCAGCGGCGTGATGAGGATGCCACCGGTCTCGGTCTGCCACCAGGTGTCGACGACCGCGCAGCGCTGCTCGCCCACCACCTCGAAGTACCACTTCCAGATCTCGGGGTTGATCGGCTCGCCGACCGTGCCGAGGATGCGCAGCGACTTGCGGCTGTACTTTTTCACCCAATCGTTGCCCTCGCGGGCGATGGCGCGCAGCGCGGTCGGGGCGGTGTAGAAAATGGTCACGCCGAGGTCGTCGACCACTCGCCAGTAGCGCCCGGCATCCGGGTAGGTCGGGATCGACTCGAACATCACCGAGGTCGCGCCGTTGGCAAGCGGGCCGTAGACGATGTAGCTGTGGCCGGTGACCCAGCCGGCGTCCGCGGCGCAGCAGTAGACATCGTCCTCGTGAAGGTCGAAGACCATCTTGTGGGTCAACGCGGCGTAGACCAGGTAGCCGCCGGTCGTGTGGAGGAGCCCTTTCGGCTTGCCGGTCGAGCCCGAGGTGTAGAGCGTGAAGAGCGGTGACTCCGAGTGCATCCACTCGGCGGGACAGGTCGAGCGCTGACGCGCCATCTCTTCCGCCAGCCAGAAGTCTCGGCCGTCGCGCATCGGCACTTCGACATCGGTGCGGCGCGCCACCAGCACGGCGTCGATGAAGGCGATGCCCTCGACCGCCTTGTCCACGGTGGCCTTGAGCGGAATCTTCTTGCCACCGCGCAGGCCCTCGTTCGCGGTCACCACCACCTTGGCGCCGGCGTCGAGGATGCGCCCGCGCAGCGCCTCCGCCGAGAAGCCGGCGAAGACCACCGAGTGCACCGCGCCGATGCGCGCGCAGGCGAGCATGGTCGCCGCGAGCTCGGGAATCATCGGCAGATAGATCGCCACCCGGTCGCCGCGGCGCACTCCGTGCGCCAGCAGCACGTTGGCGATCTGCGCCACCATGTGCTTGAGCTCGCGATAGGTCACCCGCTTGTACTCGCCCGGCTCGTCGGCGACCCAGATGATCGCCGTCTTGTCGCCCCGCTTCGCCAGATGGCGGTCGACGCAGTTGAAGGAGGCATTGAGCATGCCGCCGCCGAACCACGAGACGTCGACTTGATCGAAATCGCAGTCGAGGACGTTTTGCGGAGGATGGAACCAGGTGAGGATCTCGGCCTCCTCGCGCCAGAAGCCCTGGGGATCCGTCAGCGAGCGCTGGTAGAGCCGCCGGTACTCATCGAGCGACTTGATGTGGGCACCGGCTTGCACACGTTGAGGGACCGGAATCATGTCCAGATCATACCCAGGCCCTTGGCTTGCTGACCCGGTGATTTCGGCAGCCCCCCGGGCGGGTTTGACTCCCCGAACGCGAGCGCGTAGCGTCTCGACCAAACCCAATGGGCGAGCGCCCACCAGACCCGGCAAACGCCGACCCTGTGACCGCTCTGCTCGCCGCGTGGCACGGCGGCGACCGGGCGGCCTACGACCAAGTCGTGGAAGCCCTCTACGCCGAGCTGCGGCGTGCCGCGGCGCGGCAGCTCGGTGGGCGGCGCGGCGAGACCCTGCAGCCGACGGCGCTGGTGCACGAGGCCTTCCTGCGTCTGATCGGAAGTCACAAGGTCGATTGGCAGGGCCGCGCCCACTTCCTGGGCGCGGCCGCCGGCGTGATGCGCCACGTGCTGATCGACCACGCGCGCTCGCGCAAAGCCGACAAGCGCGGCGGTGGAGCGACCCACGTCACGCTCGGTGACGTCCACGGCTCGGCGCCAGCGCTGGTCGAGGTGATCGCCCTCGATACCGCGCTCACCAAGCTGGCGCGGCTCGACGAGGTCAAGGCGCGGATCGTGGAGTTGCGCTACCTCGCCGGCCTGACGGTCGAGGAGGCGGCCGAGGCGCTGTCGCTCAGCCCGGCTACCGTCAAACGGCACTGGAGCTTCGCCAAGGCGTGGCTGGCACGGGAGCTGGGAACCAAACCGAGTGGAGACTGAGCGCTTCCGCCGCAGCGAGGAGATCTTTCATCGCGCGCTCGAGCTAGCGGCGGCGGAGCGAGAGGAGTTCGTCCGCCGCGAGTGCGGCACGGACCTCGAGCTGCGCCAAGGGGTCGAGGCCCTGCTCGTTGCGGCCGATCAGCAGCCGGACTTCCTCGAGCCGGCAACCGAGGAGATGCCGGCCCAGATCGGCAATTGCCGGCTGATCCGCGAGCTCGGCCGCGGCGGCATGGGTCGCGTCTACCTGGCCCAGCAGGAGAACGCCGGCTTCCGCCGCCCGGTGGCGGTGAAGCTCCTGCGCCCGGAGGCGGGCGGCGTGCTCTTCCTGCGCCGCTTCCAGGCCGAGCAGCAGATCCTCGCCGGTCTCGAGCATCCCGGGATCGCGCGTCTTTACGACGGCGGCACCACACCCGAGGGGGTGCCCTACCTGGTGATGGAAGTGGTCGAGGGCCGCACCCTGCTCGAGGACTGCACGGCGCGAGGGCTCGACATGCGCCAGCGACTCGAGCTCTTCGCCAAGGTCTGCGCGGCGGTGCAGTACGCCCACCAGCACCTGGTCGTGCATCGCGATCTCAAGCCCTCGAACATTCTGGTGACGCCGGCCGGCGAGCCGAAGCTGCTCGATTTCGGGATCGCCAAGCTGTTGCAGGCCGAGACCGGCGGCGAGCCTGCCGAGGCCACGGTCACTACGCTGCGCATGATGACGCCAGCGTACGCCAGCCCCGAGCAGATTCGCGGCGAGCGGGTGACGACCGCCACCGACATCTACTCACTGGGCGTCGTGCTCTACGAGCTGCTTACCGGCGTGCGGCCCTACGGCGCCGACTCCACCAGCGGCCCCGAGCTCGAGCACGCGGTCCTCGAACAGCAGCCGGCGAAGCCGTCCACCGCGGCGCGCGCCGCCGGGACCACGAGCACCGGAGCGCTGCGCGGCGATCTCGACACCATCGTGCTCAAGGCGCTCGCCAAGGAGCAGTCGCGCCGCTACGCCACCGCGGCCGACCTCGCCGACGATTTGCACCGCCACCTCGTCGGCCTGCCGGTGCGCGCCCGCCCGGATGCGCGCAGCTACCGCCTGCGCAAGTTCCTGCGCCGACACCGGGTCGGGGTCGGCGTGGCCGCCCTCGCCGCGGCGGGCCTGATCGGCGGCGCGACGCTCGCCGTCGTGGGCTTCGTGCGCGCCAGCCGGGCCCGGGCGGCCGCCGCTGAGGACGCCGAGACGGCGCGGCAGGTATCGGAATTCATGGTCGGGCTGTTCAAGATCAGCGACCCGGGCGAGGCGCGCGGCAACGCGGTGACGGCGCGCGAGCTGCTCGACCGCGGTGCCGAGAGCATCGACCAGGAACTGGCCGATCAGCCCGCGGTGCGCGCCCGTTTGCTGCGCGTCATGGGTCGCGCTTACGGCGAGCTCGGTCTTTTCGCGCCCGAGATCCTCGCCTTCGAGCGCGAGATCGACGCCCAGACTCGGCTGCACGGCGCCGACAGCGCTGAGGCCGCTGCGGCTCTCACCCTGCTCAGCAAGGCCAAGCGCGAGGCCGGGGCCTACACGGAGGCGCGCGATCTCGCACAGCGGGCGATGACCATCCAGGAGCAGCGGCTAGGTCCGCGGCACCGGGACCTCGCCGACACGCTCAGCCAGCTCGGCGTGGCCCACTGGTATCTCGGCGACCTCGCGGCGGCGCGACAGGCGCTCGAGCGCGCCCTCGCCATCAAGGAGGGCGAGCTGGGGCCGGACCATCCCGACCTGGTGGGCATTCTCAACAATGTCGCGATCTTGCGCTGGCAGCTCGACGACACCGCCGGAGCCCGGCCCCTCTACCAGCGCGCCCTCGACATCCTGCGCAGCCAACATGGCGACGACCATCCCGACGTGGCGCGAACGCTCAACAACCTCGCCATCCTCGAGCAGCAGGCCGGCAATGTGAAGCTGTCGCGCTCACTACACGAGCGGGCGCTGGCGGCACGGCGCAGGCTGCTGGCGCCCGATCACCCCGAGATCGCCGAGAGCCTCAACAACCGCGGCGAGGCCGCGCGCGCCGACGGCGACTTGCAGTTCGCCCGCCAATCGTTCCTCGACGCCCTGGTGATCCGTGAGAAGACCCTCGGCCCCGACCACCCCGACGTCGCCAGTTCGCTGCTCAATCTCGGCTTGACTTTGAACGAGATCGGCGAGGACGCCGAAGCGCGGCCCATGCTCGAGCGCTCGCTGGCGATCTTCACCGCCGCGCTCGGCGCCGACCACTACAACGTGGCACTGCCGCTTGGCGGGCTCGCCGAGCTCGACCGGCGGGCCGGCGATCTGTCGGCGGCCTGGCGGAAAATTCAGCGGGCCCTCGAACTGTCCGAAAAAGGCCTCGGACCCGATCACCCGCAAACGGTCGACCTTCGCAAGCAGCACAACGCCCTTCAGGCCACCATGGCCGGAAGCGCGTCGCGGCCGGCGGGCTGACCGATGACCATTGCCGAGGAAGACCTACAAGAACCCACCCAACACCACGTTCACCCCGTTCCAGGACACCAACGCCTTCGCGAACTGCCCGGACGTCTGAGGCGGCTCAGCGCGTCACGCCGTCGAGCGATTCCAGGTAGACCTTCTGCGCGATCCGCGAGACCCAACTCTTGAACTCCGGGCTCGGCGCGGCCGCACCCGGCGTGTACTCGAGGCCGATGGCGTCGACGTTGACCGCGGCCTGGACGTCGTCGAGCTTGACCACGCCGCGCTCGAGGGCGGCGTGGACCTGGTCGATGATGGCGGCATAGAGCCGGGCGGTGCGCTGCAGGTACATCTTGTCGTGGAAGGCGGGGCCCTGGCCGGGAACGATCACCGCGGTGTCGAGCGCCTCGAAGCCCCGCAGGGCCTCGAGCCATGGCGTGATCGAGTAGGAGTTGGTGGTCCACGGCGGCGGGCCCGGGTCTTTCTCCGGCGCGACGAGCACATCGCCGGTGATCAGGATCTTCTCGGCCGGCAGGTAGAGCACCGCCGAACCCGTGGCGTCGCCGGTCACGCTCCAGAGCCGGAACTCGCGGCGGCCGCGCCAGAAGGTCATGCGGTCCTCGAACGCCATCGTCGGCAGCACGCGAGGTAACGCGAGAACCTCCTCGGCAAAGCTCTGGCGCTCGGCGATGTCCTTCTCGAGCCCGGCGCGCGCTTCGGGCGTGAACGGCGTGCCGTCGCTCTGCTTGCCGGTGCGTTCCGCCTCGGCGAGCGCGGTGCGGCCCCGCTCGGCGCCGGCGAAGAGCGAGTGGGCGAACGAGGCCGGCCCCATTCGCTTCATGTAGTCGCGGGTTTCCCGGGTGGCGATGATCTCGAGTCCCGGGAACGCCTTGCGGTATTCGTCGTTCCCCGACCAGTGGTCCATGTGCCAGTGCGAGTTGATCAACGTGCGCACCGGCTTCGAGGTCAGCTTGCGGATCTCGGCGATGACCATGCGCGCGGTGACCGCGCGGGTGTTGCTGTCGAACACCGTGACGTCGTCGTCGTTGACCATCACCACCGTGTTGGTGGCCGTCCACAAGTCGAGGTCGCTGGGCGCGCGGAAGAGCACGATGCCTTCGCTCAAGACCTCCTTCTCGAGGACGAGCTCCGGCTGGGCGGCGAGCGCGAGCGGGCAAGCGAGAATCAAGGCGACAGCGGCGAGTGCGTTGCGCATGCGGCGCTCCTTGCAGGGTCGACCGACTATACGGCCGGCTCAGCCGAGCGCGGTGCCGTTCGAGCCTCGCCGCGCTGGACGACCGCGCCGCCCGGCTCGCCTCCTCCGGTGACCGGGCCGCGCTCCGCGAGCGGGCGCGAGCGCGGCACCTCTCGGCGCTCGCGGCCTGGCGCGAGGTGGAAGCCGCGGAGATTCTCCCCCCCTCGGAAGCTACGCGCGTGGAGCGAGAGACGAGGCTCGCGGCGGGAAGCTGAGGACGTGTTTCGTAGCCAGATGCGGGAGGTCTGGCGGAGAGGGAGGGATTCGAACCCTCGATACAGGCTTTAGACCCGTATAACGGTTTAGCAAACCGCCGCCTTCAGCCTCTCGGCCACCTCTCCGGGTACGGCGACAGACGGGCCATTCTATGGGCGCGGGCGCGCGAGGTCAAAGCTCGCGGTGGCCGGCGCGCGCCCTTGCTAGACTCGCGGCTCCTTCCGGAGACGACATGACCTCGATGCAAGAAATCGACGCGCTCTCGATCAATACCATCCGGTTTCTCGCCGTCGACATGGTCGAGAAGGCGAAGTCCGGGCATCCTGGCGCCCCGTTGGGACAGGCGCCACTCGCCTACGTCATCTGGAGCAAGTTCCTGCGCCACGATCCCAAGCGGCCGGACTGGGTGGATCGCGATCGCTTCGTGCTCTCGTGCGGGCACGCCTCGGCGCTGCTCTACGCGCTGCTCCACCTTTCGGGCTACGACCTGCCGATGGCGGAGCTCGAACGCTTCCGGCAGTTGGAGTCGAAAACGCCGGGCCATCCGGAGCATGAGCTCACCGAAGGCGTCGAGACCACGACCGGGCCGCTCGGTCAGGGGATCTCGAACGCGGTGGGCATGGCGATGGCCCGCGAGATGCTCGCCGCGCGCTTCAATCGCGAGGGCATGCCGGTCGTCGATCACCGCATCTGGGTGTTCGCATCGGACGGCGATCTCATGGAGGGCGTCTCCTCGGAGGCAAGCTCGCTCGCCGGGCATCTCAAGCTCGGAAGTCTCAAAGTGTTCTACGACGACAACGAGATCTCGATCGACGGGCCGACCCGCCTCTCCTTCAGCGAAGACGTCGGAGCTCGCTACGCCGCCTACGGCTGGAACGTGCTGCGGGTCGACGACGGTAACGATCTCGCGGCGCTCGAGCGCGCTGCGCGCGCCGCGGAGGCCGAGAACGACCGGCCGACGCTGGTCGTGGTGCGCACCCAGATCGGCTACGGCAGTCCGCACAAGCAGGGGACCGCCGAGGCGCACGGCGAGCCGCTCGGTGGCGACGAGGTCAAGGCAACCAAGCAGGCGCTCGGCTGGCCCCTCGAGCCGCCGTTCCTCGTCCCCGACAGCGTGCGCGATCACTTCGCCGCCATTGCCGCGCGAGGCGCCGCGGAGTCGGCCTCGTGGGACCGTCTCTACTCGCGTTACGGCGCGTCACACCCCGAGGCGGCCGCGGAGTTCGATGCCCGCCGGCGCGGCGAGCTTCCGGCCGGCTGGGAGGAGAAGCTTCCAGCCTTCACCCCCGAAGGCGGTGCCATGGCGACCCGCGACGCTTCGGGCAAGGTGCTGCAGGCGCTGCACGATGCCCTGCCGCAACTGGTCGGCGGATCGGCCGATCTCACGCCTTCGAACAAGACGCTGCCCAAGGGCGCCAGCGATTTCTCGGCCGAGAACCGCGCCGGGCGCTACCTGCGTTTCGGGGTGCGCGAGCACGCCATGGGCTCGATCCTCAACGGCATCGCGCTGTCGAAGATGTTCATTCCCTACGGCGGGACGTTCCTCATCTTCTACGACTACATGCGACCGCCGGTGCGGCTCGCGGCCCTCATGCGCCAGCACGTGGTGTACGTCTACACTCACGATTCGATCTTCCTCGGCGAGGACGGGCCCACCCATCAACCGGTCGAGCAATTGCTCGGCTTGCGGGCCGTGCCGGGGCTGACGCTTCTGCGCCCCGCCGATGCCTGCGAGACCGTCGAGGCTTGGCGATTTGCCGTCACCGCGCAGCGGCCGGTCGCCCTGGCTCTGACCCGCCAGAAGCTGCCCACCTACGCCGAGACCGCGGCCGGCGCCCGCGCCGGCTTGCCGCGGGGTGCCTATGTCCTCGCGGACCCGGCGTCGGGCGAGCCGGAGGCGATCCTGATGGCCAGCGGCAGCGAGGTCTCGGTGGCCATGGAAGCGCACGCGGCGCTGGCCCAGGAGGGCATCGGTACCCGGGTGGTGAGCTTCCCCTCTTGGGACCTCTTTGCCGCCCAGGACGAGGACTATCGCCGCGCCGTGCTGCCGCCCCGGTGTCGCAAGCGGCTGGCCATCGAGGCCGGGAGCCCGATCGGCTGGGAGCGCTGGGTGGGCGATGAGGGCGACATCCTGGCCCAGCACGTCTTCGGCGCCTCGGCGCCGGCGCCCGACCTGGCGCGGCATTTCGGCTATACCGCCGCGGAGGCCTCGGCCAGGATCCGCCGGCTGCTCGGACGCTGAGCGGGCCCCCACGGCTGGGGGGAACGGCAAGCGGTTTGCAGAAACGGCGCCTCAAGCCCCGTCGCGCGCCGTTTCGGCGCCGGCCTTGAAGTAGGGCCAAAAGCGGGTAAAATGCCCCCTCCAGTGTGAAGCCGCGGAGGGCCCAGTGCCTGGGGTTGACCCCAGGGCGGGAACGCGGTGCGAGGTCGGTCGGCCTTGCAACACTCGGGGATCCCGGAACATTGACGAGGGGTTTTCGGGTCTTATCCAGACCATTTTCATGGCAGTCAAAGGAGAGATGGAGATGCGCAGCAACAAGCGTTTCATGGGCGCCCTGGTGATGAGCGTTGCGCTCGTCGCAGCCGGTTGCGCCAAGCCGCCGCAGGCCGATGTCGACGCACTCAAGGCGAACCTCGCCTCCGCCGAGGCCGAGGCCAGCAAGTACGCCTCCGAGGCGTGGACCAAGACGCAGGACGCGATGAACCAGGTCAATGCCGAGCTCGAGGCGCAGAACGCCAAGTTCGCCCTCTTCCGCTCGTACAGCAAGACCAAGGAGCTCATCACCGCCGCCAACGCCTCGGTCGAGGAGGCCAAGACGGCCGCCATCGCCGGCAAGGACAAGGCCAAGGCTGACGCGCAGGCCGCGGTCGATGCCGCCAAGGCGTCGCTCACCGCTGCTTCCACCACCATGACCGAGCTCGACGCCTGCAAGCGCAAGCCCAAGGGTTTCGCCAAGGACATGGAGATGCTCAAGGCCAACTGGGACGGTCTCAACGCCCAGGTCGCCGACCTCGACGCCAAGCTCGGGTCCGAGGACTTCGCCGGCGCCAAGTCGGGCGGAGACGCGCTGAAGGCTTCCGCCGATACGCTCGGCGCGGACCTCGCCGCGGCCAAAGAAAAGATTAAGTGCTAAAAGCTTCACCCGGTTTCACCAAACCGGCGGCCCGTTCGGGTCGCCGGTTTTTTCTTTTCTCCCTCGGAGTCCTGGCCGTGCTGTGGGGATGCGAGCCCGAGGAGCAGCCGGTGCGCCACGAAGCGGTGCGGAAATCGGCCCTCCACGCCATCGCCGTCACCCGCACCGACTTCCCCGGCACCTCGCAATACATCCAGACCCTGCTCACCACCGCCCAGAGCATCTCGGCCGGTGAACGCGCGGCCCTGCCCTGGAACCGCGACCCCGAGCGCGAGACCGCGGCCTGGGATCGCGTCGCCAAGGCCGCATGGGAAGGGGCCCGGCAAGCCGAGAGCCGCGCTGCTACGGCGCGGGAGCGTTGGACCGATCTCGAGCCGATGGTCACGCAGCAGCTCGCCCAGGCCCAGGAGAGCCTGCGCGAGGGAGCAGGCCTGGGAGCCCGCGAGGCGGCGGCCCTGCAGCGCGCCAAGTACCACGCCCAGCTGGCCGAGAATTTGGCCGCGAAGGGTGATTTCGCGGGAGCGGCCGAAGCTGCGGAACAGTCGCTCTCCGAGGCCGATGTGGTCGATCAAGGATGGAACGCCCTGCGCTCACGGTTCAGCGACCGCAAACTGCTGCGCACCTGGCGCGGATGGGCCAACCAGACGATCCTCGAATCCAAGCAGCGCGGCACGACGGTCATCATCGTCGACAAGCTGCGCCGTGAGCTTCATGTCTACGACGATGGCAAGAAGATCGCGACCTACGCCGCCGAGCTGGGCGGCAACGGCCTGCGCCCGAAGCGCCACGCCGGCGACCGCGCGACCCCGGAAGGCCGCTACAAGGTGACCGAGCTGCGCGCCAACGGCGCCACGAAGTACTACAAGGCGCTGATGCTCGACTACCCCAACCGTGACGACGTCGCGCGATTCCGCGAGGCGCAGCGCAAGGGCTCGATTCCGAAGCGCGTCGGCATCGGCAGCCTGATCGAAGTGCACGGCCTGGGCGGCGACGGCCGTGACTGGACCGACGGCTGTGTGGCCTTGACGAACAAGGACATGGACAAAGTGTTCCAGCGCGCGCGGGTGGGCACGCCCGTGGTGATCGTAGGGACGCTATAGGCTAAGGCCCCGATGGCGACTCCGATTCAAACCCTCGCGCCGCCCATTTCGGGCGCCGCCGTCGTCCGCCGCTGGCCGCGCCGCCTGCTGGTCGGTACTCTGGCGGTGCTCGCTCTCACCCTCGCCGCGAGCGCTGCGCTCGCCACCCTGGGTGGCGCCTACCGTGTGGCGGCCTTCCCGGAGGGAACCTGGCAGTCACCCGAAAACGCTCCCGACCCGAAGAAAGTCGAACAGCGCGCCACCCGCGCTATCAAGGCGGCGCAGCCGCGGGGCACCTGGGTGGTGGTGGACACTTTCAAGAATCGGCTGCGCGTCTACCGCGACGGTGAGCTGCTGCGCGACGCGGTGTGCTCGACTGGCAAGGGCAGCGTGCTGCGCGATCCGCGCAACGGACGGCAGTGGGTCTTCGACACGCCGACCGGCGAGCGCACCGTGCAGCGCAAGGTGAAGGATCCCATCTGGGCGAAGCCCGACTGGGCCTTCATCGAGGAAGGCTACTCGCCGCCTCCCGCCTCGAGCCCCGATCGCTTCGACGACTTCTCGCTCGGCAAGTACGGGCTCTACATGGGCGACGGCTACATCATCCACGGAACCATCTTCCAGACGCTGCTCGGCCAGCGCGTCACGCACGGCTGCATCCGGCTGGGAGACAAGGACCTCGAATTCGTCTACAAGCAGGTGCCGCTCGGTGCGAAGGTCTACCTCTACTAGCCTGGCGGCGGCGCTGTTCCTGTTCGGCGCGAGCGCGGGCCACGCCGCCGCCTCGCCCGAGGCGCTGCGCGCCCGCACGCTCGAGATCGAAGCCGGCCTCGCCAAGACGCCGGCGATCTACATCTACCTCGATCCGGCGAAGAAGCTACTCGAAGTCCGCTCGCGCGGCATGGCGCTCGACCGTGTCGAGCTTCAGGGCGTGACCACGCTCCATCATCACCCGCTCTTCGGTGGCGCCGACCCGCAGCCGCTCGAGATTCCCGGCGTGTGGACGGTGGATCAGGGCCCCGGAGACCTGTCGCGCGAGGTCATCGCGCCCGAAGCACTGAGGCCTTACGTCCCGGAAGACGAGCGCGAAGAAACCGAGACCACCTCGCAAGACAACAAGCCGGTCCCCGACGCGCCGTCGCAGTACTTCGTGCCGCTCACCAACGGCTGGGCTCTCGCCGTCCTCGATCGCGCGCCGCGCTCGAGCTTCTACCACCGCTTCGCCCAGGCGGTGAAGAACGGCTGGAACGATCTTTTCGGCGAGGACTCCCCCCACCCGCCGCTCGTCGCCCTGAGCATGAGCGCCGCCGACGCGCAGCGGATGCACCACGTGTTTCGCTCGCAGCTCCCCGTTCTAGTCGCCGCCGGTAGCTAGTCAGCTCAGCCTCAGGTGGGATTCGCGCCGAGCCGCGAGGGGCCGCAGGCCCGTCGCGACGAGCCCGAAGCGCACCCCCTCGCAAGCAACCGAACGAAGCGAGGGCGCTGGCGGAGGGGGTGGGATTCGAACCCACGGGACCCTTGCAGGTCCGGCGGTTTTCAAGACCGGTGCTTTCGACCGCTCAGCCACCCCTCCTGCGAGGCGAGTTTACGCCGGGGAGCCGGGTGAGCCGGCGATGATCCGCTCGAGGCCGCCGCAGTAGGGCCGCAAGGCGGCGGGGACGGTGACCGAGCCGTCCTCGTGCTGGTAGTTCTCGAGGATGGCGACCAGCGTGCGGCCGACCGCGAGGCCCGAGCCGTTCAGGGTGTGGAGGAGCCGCGGCTTGCCGCCGTCGGCGGGGCGGTAGCGCAGGTCGGCGCGGCGCGCCTGGAAGTCCTCGCAGTTCGAGCAGGAGGAGATCTCGCGGTAGGCGCTCTGGCCCGGCAGCCAGACCTCGAGGTCGTAGGTCTTGGCGGCCGAGAAGCCCATGTCGCCGGTCGCACAGGCAGACCACGCGGTAGGGCAGCTCGAGCAGCTGCAGCACGCGCTCGGCGTGGCCGGTCAGCTCCTCGAGCTGCGTCGTAGCTGCGTCTCCGGCGCGGTGAGCTGCACCAGCTCCACCTTGTTGAACTGGTGCTGGCGGATGAGGCCGCGCACGTCCTTGCCGTAGGAGCCCGCCTCGCTGCGGAAGCAGGGCGTGTAGGCGGTGTAGCGGACGCGGCAGCGAGGTCTCGTCGAGCATCTCGTCGCGGTGCAGGTTGGTGAGCGGCACCTCGGCGGTCGGGATCAGGTAGTAGTCGTGGCCCTCGAGCTGGAAGAGGTCCTCCTCGAACTTCGGCAGCTGCCCGGTGCCGACGAGCGTCGCGCGGTTGACGATGAACGGCGGCAGGACCTCGGTGTAGCCGTGCTGGCCGGTGTGCAGGTCGAGCATGAAGTTGATCAGCGCCCGCTCGAGCCGCGCGCCGGCGCCGAAGTAGACGGTGAAGCGCGCGCCGGTGATCTTGGCGCCGCGCTCGAAGTCGAGGATGCCGAGCGCCGGGCCGAGGTCCCAGTGGGACTTCGGCGTCGAAGACGAAGCGCCGCGGCTCGCCCACCGCGCGCTCGACGCGGTTGGCGGACTCGTCGCCGCGCGGCACCGACTCGTGGGGCAGGTTGGGGAGGCGCAGCTCGATCGCGCCGAGCGCCGGATCGATGCCGGCGAGGCGCGCTTCGAGCTCCTCGATGCCGCGCCTTGAGCTCGCCGACCGCGGCGATCTCGGCCGCGGCGTCAGCGCCCTTCGCCTTGAGCGCGCCGATCGCCTTCGCTGGCCTCGTTGCGCCGGCGCTTGAGCTCCTCGACCTTGGTCACCCCGGCGCGCCGCTCGCCGTCGAGCCGCAGCCACTCCTCAAGCGGGGCGGGATCGCCACCCCGCGCCTCGAGGGCGGCGCGCACGCGCTCGCTTTGCTGGCGAAGGAGTTCGCGGTCGAGCATGGCGCCGCAGTGTAGCGGCCGGCCTGCGGGGGGTCAAACGGCAAGAGGTCGCGGGCCGCCTTGGACGCGGGGCGGTCCGCCCCGTACGCTAAGATTCGAAGGCCGCACCCCTGGCTTCCCATCTCTCGCGTGCCCGACCGCCCACGCCCCGCGCTCGCCACCCCCGACCTGATGCGCGCCGGGGTGGTGGCAGCAGCCGTGCTCGCGATCCCGATGGCGTCCACCAACGGGCGCGACGAGCTCGTCTTTCTCGCGCTGCTCGCCGCTCCGGCACTCGCCGCCACCGCCGCGATCGCCTTGCGGCCAGCCATCGAGCTGGCGCTGGGATCCCTGCTCGCTGTGCTCGCCGCCTGGTCGTTGCCGGCTTCGCCGACGCGCGCGGCGGTGATCGTGGCCATCCTGGCGGCGGCGCCGGCGGCGGCGATGGCGCGGCGGGGAGCGAGAGTCGGCGTCGCGGCCACGGTGTTGCTGGCGATCGCCTTTCAGACCCTGGCGCGTGGCGCCCTCTTGGTCGAACCGGGAATGAGCGCTGGGCGAGCGGCGGTGGTATTCGGCCTGGAGCCCTTGGCGGCGGGCGTGGCGACGGCGATCCTGAGCGCGCGCTGGGGGCAATGGGGATGGGTTACCGTGGCGCTCCTGTTCGCGCTGCAGGGCGGCCTGCACCTGGCCAATACCGCCGTCCTCGTCGCGCTGGGAGGGATCGCCTGGCTGGGCCGCCAACGCCCCTGGGGCCGGCTGCCGCGCTTCCTCGGCGCTGGAACGATGCTGCTGGTGACGGCGACCGCTGTTGTAGCGGCTTACCCCTGGCTGCGGTCGAGCCCACTGCGCACGGTCATCGCGCTCCCCGCGCAAGCGATCGGCGCCGCCGGCACACGCTCGCTGCTCGAAGGCGGAGAGTTGGTGCTCGACGCGACGCATCCCCAATGGCGGGCCGACCTCGATCAGACGGCGACGCAGATCGTCGTCGTCTCTAGCCTCGCCAACGCCGCCGGACTGACGCGGGACACCGAGGTCCTGGTCATCGAGTGGACGGCCGAGGACGGCACCCCCGGACGGTGGCCGCTGCGCACCGGCGCCGACACCGGCGAATGGGCGGCGCGGCGTCCGGACGTCGCGGCGCAGCAACCGGCGGTGCCGGTGGCATGGCAGTCGCTACTGGTTGACGGGTTTTTCGCCCAGCGCTACCGCGTCACGCACGCCTTGCCCGTTGGCACCAGGCTGCGCCAGATTTCACTGTCGCGCGGCGCCGGGCTGCCGGCCGAGGCGACAGCCGCGGTTTTCTCACTCGAGGTGAATTGAGTGAGCGCGCCACTCAACTCCACGTTGCTCATCGTGCCGTTCGCGGTCGCGGCTTCTTGGCTGTTGTCGCGCTGGGGCCAGCGCAACGGCGGGCGCCGCTTGCCGCGCCGTGTGGTCGCCGCCGAATGCATCGCGCTCGGCGTTCTCATGTTGGTCGGCATCGCCCATCCGGCGCTCGGCTTACCCTGGCTGCCCGAGGTGGTCTTCGCCGGCCTGGCCCTGCTCTTCTTTCATCACCTCGCGCTACAGCTCCTCGCCCTGCGACCGCTGCTCGGGACCAGGATCCCGGGACGGCCCTCGCCGATCTTCTTCTGCATTCCGTTGCTCGCCTACCTCGCCATCCTGCCCTGGCAGCACGCCCATCGCCAGCCGGATGGCGACGAGCCCTATTACCTGTTGATCACCCACAGCCTGGCCTACGACCTCGACGCGGATCTCACCGACGACTACGCCGCAGGCGAATGGCGCCATTTCATGTCGCGACCGCTCGAGCCGCAGCCTGGAGATCCGCGCGGACCGCACGGCGAGCTCTACTCGCGCCACAACGAGCTGCTGCCGCTGGTGCTGATGCCGGCCTACCGGCTGGCCGGCCCGGCTGGCGCTCTCGCCACCATGGCGGCCTTCACGGCGCTGCTCGCCTGGATGGTGCTGCGTCTGGGCGGCCGCTATTTTCCCGACTCACCTGGCGAGGTGCTCGTCGCTTACGCGTTCGCGGCGCTGACTCCGCCGCTCCTGGTCTACTCGTACCAGGTCTGGGTGGAGGTGCCGGCTGCGCTCCTCGGCGTCATCGCGCTCGATCGCATCCTCGCTCCGGGCGGATGGGGATGGAAGAAATGGCTGGGGGTCGGGCTGCCCATCCTGCTCCTGCCGCTGCTCAAGATCCGGCTGATCTTGCTCGCCGGTCCGCTGCTCGCCATGGCCTGGCTCTACGCCGGCCGGCCGCGACGCCCCTTGATCGTCATCGCGGCACTCCTGGCGGTGGTGGGTGGCGGCATCCTGGCGTACAACTCGTGGACTTACGGCAATCCGCTCAAGGTGCATTCGCTCGAGGAAGCGGCGTTCTACCGCCAGCCGCTGGGCGCCTTCGCGCGCGGCTTGAGCGGTTTCTTCTTCGACGGCGCGTTCGGATTGTTCGCGGCGGCGCCGCTCTGGATGCTGCTCGTGCCGGCGGTCGGCGCGCTGTGGTGGCGCCGTCATCCGCTCGGCCGTCACCTGCTGGTTTTCGCGGTGCCGTACCTGGCGCTGGTCGCGCCGCGCTCCGAGTGGTACGGCGGCTGGTCGCCGCCGTTTCGCTACGCCCTGGTGACGCTGCCTCTGTGCGCCATCGCGCTGGTTCCGGTGCTGCGCGAGCGGCGACGGGCCGGCCCCCGATTTTTGCTCGGCGCGCTCGGCGCCGCGACGGTGGCCCTCGGACTCCTTTGGCTGGCGGTGCCGGGCTGGACGTACAACTTCGCCGACGGCCGCACGCTGTTGCTCGATCAGCTGAGCGCGCGCTTCGACGCCGACGTCGCCCGCTTCTTTCCCAGCGCGATCCGGCCGCGGCCCGCCACCTGGTTGTGGCCGCTCGCGTGCATCGCGGTGTTGCCGCCGCTCTGCTGGCGTCTCCGCCGCCGCTGGCGCGGCGCGGCGGCTGCGGGACTGGCGACCGCGTTGGCGCTCCTCGCTCTCCTCCCCTGGCTGGCGCGCCACGTGCCGACCCGCACCGTCCATCTCGAGGACCCCTCCGTCACGACGCACGGCGGACATCCTGAGCCCGATCGTTGGACCTTCGATCGCACGCGGTTCCGCGGGGTCTGGGTGCTGCGCCAGGGCGAGTACCTCGAGGCGCCGGTGGTGAGCGGCGGCGCGCGCGTGAGGCTGCGACTCGACGCCCGCTTCGTGCGCCACCAAACCGAACCGCTCGTTCTGATGCTGCGCTCGGGGCCGCGCCTCCTGGGTGAGCTGGTCTTCGACGGTTCCGGCGAATGGGAGTCGCGCGAGCTCGGACCGGTCGAATGGCAGCCGGACACGCCGCTGGTAATGAGTGCCCTGCCCGCGAAAGCCGGCGGCCAACCGAACGGGATCCTGCTCGATCGCGTGGACTTCGATTGGCAATGAGCGAGCCGCGTACCGCCGCCGTCGTGCCGACCCTCGGCGAGAGCCCGCACCTCGAGGCCTGCATCGCCTCACTGCGAGCCCAGGGTGGCGATCTCGAGATCGTCGTCGTCTGCCCGCGGCGGGATCGGCTTCCGCCGTCGCTCGCAGCCGATCGTGTTCTGGAGACCGGAACGCCGCTCGGTTTCGCGGCGGCGACCAACGCCGGCTACCGGGCGACGAGCGGGCGAGTGGCTCGCCACCGTCAACGACGACGTCGAGCTCGATGAACATTGGCTCGCGCAGCTGCTCGCGGCCGCCGAGGGTCGCACGGAGGTGGCGGCGCTCCAGGGCGTCAATCTGCGGTTGGGCGACGAGCGGCTCGCCGACGGCTGCGGACTGGCCTGGAATCGCTGGCTGCAGGCGGTGCAGATCGGACACGGCGACACCGCGCCGCCGGCCGACGTCCCGGCGCGCGAGATCTTCGGAGTATCGGCGACCGCGGCGCTCTATCGCCGCGCCTCGCTCGCCGGCGTCGAGCTCGAGAAAGGAGCACCCTTTGCGGCCCGCTTCGAGTCCTACTACGAAGACGTCGATCTGGCCGCCCGCCTGCGCAGCGCCGGCCGGCGCGCGCTCCTGGTGCCGGCGGCGCGGGCCCGTCACGCCGGCAGCGCCACCGGAGGACGCTACCCCGGGCGGCGCGCGCGGCTGACCTACGGCAACCGCCTCCTGACGTTGCGCCGCGCCCTGGGGCGCGCGCTGTGGCGCGAGCTGCCGCTGATCGCGGCGCGCGACGGAATCGACTCGCTGCGCGCGTTGGGACGCGGCGACTTCGCGGCGAGCCTGGGCATTCTCGCGGGCTGGGCTCGCGCATTGTGGCGAGCCGGCGGTCTCGAGGCTCCTCCGTCGCGATTCAACGCCGCCGAGCTCCGTCAATGGAGCCCGTGACCGCGCCGCCTCCACGCCTGACCGGCGTCGTCGTGCACTGGCGCGCAACCGAGGACCTGCGCGCGCTCATCGCCGCCTGGCCGGCCGACGCCGACTACGAACTGCTGGTGATCGACAACTCGGGCGAAGTGGACGACACCTTCGGCTCAGGCCGCGCTCGACTCCTGCGGCCCGGCAAGAATCTTGGCTTTGCCGGCGGTGTCAATCTCGGCCTCCAGCAGGCGTCGGCGCCGTGGATCCTGCTGCTCAATCCCGATGCACGGCCCCAGCCCGGCGCGCTCAGCGAGCTCGCCCGAGCCACTCGGGCGCAACCCCAGGCCGCGGGCTTCGCGCCACGGCTGCTCGGCTCCGACGGCCAGCCGCAATTCGGCTGGCAGCTGCGGCCGCTGCCTCGTCTCGATCAGCTCCTGCGGCAGGCGTTCTTTTTCCCCGGACCGCGGGGTCCACGGCGCGAGCCCGCCGCCGGCGTTGCGGTCGAGCAGCCGGCGGCCGCGGCCCTTCTCCTCTCGCGCGACGTGCTGCAGGCACTCGGGGGTTTCGACGAAGGGTTCTTCCCCGCCTGGTTCGAGGACGTCGATTTCGCGCACCGCCTGCGGGCGGTGGGCGGCAAACTGGTCTACTGGCCGGCCGCGGCTGTGACGCATCAGCTGGGGGGCTCGGTCGGAGCTCTCGGCTATCGGGGCTTTCTCCTGGCCTACGGGCGAAATCTTCACCGCTATGTCGCCAAGCACCACGGCGCAGTGGCCGCCGGTTCTCTGCGCATCCTGATGCCGCTCGGCGCGCTCCTGCGCATGCTCGCCCTTCCGCTTCGGCGGCCGCGAAGGGCCGCAAGCCGCGCCGCGGCGGCCGCCGCCCTTTGGGCGCTCGCGGGAGCCGCGCTGACCGGCTTCCCGGAGAGCGCCCGGTGAGACAATCGCCGGCGGTGTCCGCCGCCCCCGTCGCCGTTTGCATCGTCACCCACGACGACGCCGAGGATTTGCCCGCCTGTCTCGACGCACTGGCGGCACTCGCACAGCCGGTCGAGGAGATCGTGGTGGTCGACTGCGCCAGTGGCGACGCGAGCGTCGAGACGGCGCGCCGTTGCGTCGCGGGCCCTGCCGGGTCGAGGTGATACCGCTCGCCGAGAACCTCGGCTTCGCCGGCGGCATGAATCGCGCCATCGCGGCGACTCACGCGCCCTGGGTGCTGAGCCTGAACGCCGACGCCCGGCCGGAGCCCGACTTCCTGGCGCGCTTGCTGGCTCGCGCCGCGAGCTCGACGCGAGCTGCGTCTCGGCGCCGTCACCGGCCGCCTGCTCCGTTTGCCGGCGAGTCCGGCGAGCGGCGATCTCATCGACGCCTGCGGCATGCGCCTGACCTCGACCTGGCGCCATCTCGACCGCGGCTCGCGGCGAGCCCGACCGCGGCCAGCTCGCGCGCGCCCGAGCGGGTTTTCGGCGGCACCGGCGCGGCGACGCTGTTCCGCCGCGAGGCGCTCGACGACGTGGCCGTCGACGGCGAGGTCTTCGACGCGCGCTTTCACTCCTTCCGCGAGGACGCCGAGCTCGCTTCCGCCTGCGCGAGCGCGGCTGGGAGGTGATCTACGAGCCCGCCGCGCGGGCCCGAGCACCGGCGCCGCAACCTGCCGGAGCGCGCGGCGTGCGATGCCGCCCTGAAGTCAACTTTCATTCGCTCAAGAATCGCTACCTGCTGCGCCTGGACCACCAGACGGCCGGCAACTTCCTCTTCACTTTCCTGCCGGCGACTCGCCCGCGATCTGGCGGCGCTCGCCTACGTCGCTGCTGCGCGAGCGCACCTCGCGGCGGGCCTACGCCTGGCTCTGGCAACGGCGGCGCGAGCTCTGGCGCCACCGTCGTGTAATCCAAGGCCGACGCAGCGCGCCCGCGTGGGCCGTCGACCGCTGGTTCTTTCGCAGCGGCATCGCGCTGTGAGGATCTCTTGAGGCGCGCCGTTGCGCGTCGCACTCCTCGGCAGCCGCGGGATCCCCGGCCGCTACGGCGGCTACGAGACGCTGATGGAGGAGCTGGCGGTGCGGCTCGTCGGCGCGAGGCTTCGGGACGTGACGGTCTACTGCCGGTCGCACACCACGCCGCGCGGACTGCGCGAGCACCGCGGTGTGCGGCTCGTCGTGCTGCCCACGCTGCGCACCAAGCACCTCGACACGCCGGTCCACACCGCACTCTCGCCTGCTCGACGCGCGCGGCCGGGGCTACGACGCCGCGCTGGTGGTCAACTCCGCCAACGCCCTCTTCGTGCCGCTGCTCTGCGCTCGGCGGCATGCCGATCGCGCTGCACGTCGACGGCATCGAGAAGCGCCGCGCCAAGTGGGGCCCGTTCGGCCGCGCGGTCTACGCGCTCTCCGAGCGGCTGGCCTGCGCGCTGCCGGACGCGCTGGTGACCGACGCCGAGGTCATCCGCGGGCACTACCGCGAGGCGCTACGGAGCTCGTCGCGGTGCTCACCTACGGCGTCGATCCGCGACCGCCGCGCGAAACCGGCGTGCTCGATCGGCTCGGCCTGGCGCCGCGCGAGCTACTTCCTCTACGTCAGCCGCTTCGAGCCCGAGAACAACCCGCACCGCGTCGCCGAGGCCTATCGCCGCCAGCGCGCGTCGGCGAGCTGCCGCTGGTGATGGTGGGCGGCGCGCCCTACGCCGGGGGGTTCATCGCCAGCTTCACGCGACGGCGCCGATCCGCGCATGCTGTTCCCCGGCCCGATCTACGGCGAGGGCTACCGCGAGCTGCTCGCCCACGCCCTGGCCTACATCCACGCCACCGAGGTGGGTGGCACCCATCCCGCGCTCGTCGAGGCCATGGGGTACGGCAACTGCGTGGTGGTCAACGACACGCCGGAGAACCGCGAGGTCGCGGGGGACTCTGCGGTCTACTTCCGGGCCGATACGCCTCCGACACTCTCGTCGCGCGCTCGAATGGGTCGAGCGCCATCCTGCCAAAGCGGCTCGGTGCCGCACTACGGCCGCGGAGCGGGCGGCGCGGCTTTTCAACTGGGAGACGGTTACCGACGGTTACGAGCGCTCTTCCGGCGGCTCGTCGAGCAGCGCTGAAGCCGCCGTCCATTCCCCCTGACCACGCTCCAGACCCGGCAAAAGCCGGTTTTCTGGGACATCTTGCCTCTGGTGCCGTAGAATCATGCAAGGTTGCGCACGTCTTCCGCCGGAAGACGCGGCCGTCCACACATGCTCAAAGAACGCGCCCAAGTCCTCGCGGTCTGCCTTTTCGCACTCGATCTGACGCTCGCCGCGGCTGCATTCCTCGCCGCCTACTGGCTGCGCGAACGTGCTGTTCCCGGAGCTCGCCCTGGTCACCGGGCGGCTCTACCCGCTTTCGACCTACCTGCCGCTGCTGCGGCTCGCGCTGGCGATCTGGGGCGCCCTGCTGCTGCTCACCCGGCAGTACCGCTCGCACCGCACGGTGCCGCTGCTGGACGAAGCCTGGGGCGTCGTCCGCGTCTGCTTGACCGGCGCCGTCGTCTTCACCCTGATCCTCTACGCCCTGCGTCTGGACGAGCGCGCTGCTCGCAGACGACAAGATCAGCCGTCTCTGGATCTTGCTCTTCGCCATCTGCTCGCTGCGTGTTCCTGCTCACCGAGAAGCTGGCGCTCCGGCTCACCTCGCGCTACGTCCGCACGCCGCGGCTTCAACTACCGCACCGTGCTGATCGTGGGCACGAGCCCCTCGGCGCTGCGCGATCGCGCGATCGATCCACACCCACCGCTGCTGGGGTTTCCGCATGCTGGGCTTCGTCACGCACCGGCGACGAGTCCGGCAGTGAGCTGCAGGGGCCGCTGCCGCTATCCGGTGCTCGGCGAGGTGGACGACATCCCGCGCATCGTGGAGAGCACGTCGGTGGACGACGTGATCTTCGCCGTCCACCGCCGCGACCTGGACCGCCTGGAGGACCTTTTCCTCAGCCTCCAGGAGCAGGGCATCCGCACCCGCTTCGCGCTCGACCTCTTCCCGCACACCCAGGCGCAAGGTGGATCTCGAGGAGCTGGACGGCGTGCCGCTCCTCACCTTCTCGACCTCGCCCAACGAGCCAGCTCCAGCTCATGGCCAAGCGGGCGCTCGACGTCGCGTTGTCGTCGCTCCTGCTCTTCATCGGCCTGCCGATGGTGCTGCTGATCGCGCTGGTGATCAAGCTCACCTCGGGCGGCAACGATCCTGTTCCGCCAGACCCGCTGCGGCCTGAACGGCCGGTTCTTCACGCTCTACAAGTTCCGCACGATGGTGGAGGGCGCCGAGGAGCGGCGCGCGCGAGCTGCTGCATCTCAACGAGATGAACGGGCCGGTGTTCAAGCTGCGCAACGATCCCCGGGTGACCGGCCTTCGGCCGCTTCCTGCGCAAGTTTCAGCCTCGACGAGCTGCCGCAGCTCTGGAACGTGCTGCGCGGCGACATGAGCCTGGTCGGGCCGCGGCCGCCGATCCCCGAGGAAGTGGCGCAGTACCAGCGCTGGCAGCGCCGCCGCCTGGCGATGAAGCCGGGCCTCACCTGCCTCTGGCAGATCTAGCGGGCGCAACGACCTCGACTTCGACCGCTGGATGGAGCTCGACCTCGAATACATCGACTCCTGGTCGCCGGCGCTCGACTTGAAGATCCTGCTGAAGACGATCCCGGTCGTGCTCTCGGGACGCGGCGCCTCCTAGCGGGCGGCGCGACGCGGCAGCTCGCCGGCGATCAGGCGCAGCGTGGTCGCCACCACCGCGGCGAGCGGGCGCTCGTCGGCGCGGCCGCGGCCGGCGAGTGAGAACGCGGTGCCGTGGTCGACCGAGGTGCGCAGGAAAGGCAGGCCGACGGTCCAGTTGGTGGCCACGCCGAAGGCCGTGGTCTTCACCGCGATCAGTCCCTGGTCGTGGTAGAGCGCCAGGACCCAATCGAACTCGCCGCGCCGGGCGCGGGCGAACAGCGAATCGGCGCTTTCGGGGCCGTGGGCGTCGATACCGCGGTCGCGGGCCGCGGCGACGGCCGGGCCCCAGCACCACTTCCTCCTCGTCGCCGATCAGACCGCCCTCGCCGGCGTGCGGATTGAGCCCAGCCAGCGCGATGCGGCCGCCGGCGTGGCGGTGGAGGCAGGACAGCGCGTCGGCGATGCCGGCCGGCGAGATGGCGTCGAGCGCCTCGCGGAGCGGACGATGGACGGTGAGCAGAGCCACCTGCAGATCGGGGGCGAGGAAAGCCATCAGATAGTCGCGGCCGTAGCGATCGAGGCCGCACGCCGACGCCAGATAGTCGGTGTGGCCGCGGAAGTCGGACAGCTCGTGGCGGGCGATCGACTCTTTCGAAACCGGCGCGGTGACCAGCGCGTCGACCACTCCTCCGCGCGCCAGCGCGATTCCGACATCGAGCGCACGCAAGGCGCCGCGCGCGTCGGCGGGACCGGAACGGCCGAAGGAAATCGTCCGACGCTCGGCCACCGGATCGAAGACCGCCACCTCGCCCGGCCGCAGCGTCGACAACCGCGCGCGGGTCGGCAGGTCGTCGAGATCCACCAGGCGCTCCCAGGCCGCGTCGGGAACCACGCCGCGCAGCGCGGCGAGCGCGGCGCGCTCGACCACCACCAGCGCCACGTAGCCGGCGGGCGTCTCGCCCAACAACAGCTTGATCAGGATCTCGGGGCCGATCCCCGCGGGATCGCCCTGGGTGAACGCGAGGACGGGAGCCGCCACGCGCTCGGCTACTCGGTTTCGCCGCCGCCCTGGTCCGGACGGCCGGCCCGGCGAGCGCTGCGCCGCAGCTCTTCTTCCTTGAACATGTAGCGGATCGTATGCTTCTGGATGAGCAGGTTCGGGCCCTGATGGCGGTTGAGCTTGATCGCGCCCTTGTCGTACCACTCGATCCAGCCGCGCAGCTCCTCGCCGTCGGTGAGGATCACCACCATCGGCGTGCGCGCCGCCATCTGCTTGAGGTAGTAGAACTCCTCGGCGTTGGTCTGCTCGGGCGGGCTCGCCTTGCGCCGCACGGCGCGCGAGGCACTGTCCTTCTTGAGCTCGGCCATGTCGGGCCGGATCAGCTTGCGATTGCTCACGGCGTCACCCTCCCGCCGCCACTTGCGGCGCCGCGCCTGCGAGCGGCCCGTGCTTGCGGTAATCATCGTCCTCGTAGGCCAGGCAGCAGAGCAAGCGGCCGCATTGGCCGGAGATCTTCGAAGGGTTGAGGCTCAGGTTTTGACGCTTGGCCATCCCGATCGAGATCGGCTTGAATTCCTTGAGCCAAGTCGAGCAGCACAGTGTCTTGCCGCAGACGCCGATGCCGCCGAGCAACCCAGCCTCGTCACGGGCGCCGACCTGCTGCATCTTGACCCGCGCCGAGAAACGCTGAGAAAGGTCGCGCACCAGCTGGCGGAAGTCCACCCGGCCCTCGGAGGTGAAGTAGAAGATCGCCTCCTTGCTGGTCGAGCGAGAAATCGACCCGCGAGACCTTCATCTCGAGCCCGAGATCGCGCGCACTTCTGCTGGCAGAAGAGCTTGGCCTGCTGCTCGTTCGAGAGCTGGCGGTCGTGATCGCGTCCGATCGGCCGGCGTCGCCTTGCGCAGGATCCGCTTGGCGCCGGCTTTCTGGCAGGGCTTGAACACCGGCATCGGCGACTGCTCGACGTGGCCGAACGCCGGCCCGGAGTCGAGATCGACGACGACCTCTTCGCCGCGCCCGAAGATCGTGCCGGAGGTCGAGCAGAGCGTGTTATTCGTCTCTTCGCGGAAGCGCACGCCGACGAACCCGTCTTCGACGGCGGTGGACATTCCCTTGTACGAACAGCCTGAGCACGACATTCAGAAACCTCGGAAAATGCACGTCCGGTACCACGTCCCCGGGCGCGTACAAACCGCCAAAAACCGGCGAAAAACCGGCGAAAGGCCGCATTCAAGGTCTTGCCGGTGTCGGCTGCCGGCCATTATGGCAGCGGGCACCAGAGTGGTCAAACCACGGCCCGCACTCGCGGCCCCTCAGCCCCTTCACGGACCTTCGCAAAGACTTCGTACGGTGTACGCCTAGGTTCCGCCCAAGACAATGAGACGAAAGTCCCATCGAAATTCAGGGGAGGCACCCCTTGGCACCCTTTTTCGCACGCTGGCTGGTCCGGCAAGCTGGCCGCGCTGGAGAGACATGGACCCACACCACCTGATCGCAGCCGCTTCGCCGACCCGGCGGCCACCGCGTTGACGGTCCGTCCAGCGTTATCTGGTGACGAAGACGAGACTCAAGATTCCCGCGATCTTCCACAACGAGTCGATGAGCGGCGTGAACGAGCCTCGGGACCTGCCATCAGATCGACAGCACGATGGGCGCGCGACGAGCGCGGCATCGGCGTTAGGATCTGATCGTCGACAAGCGCGCCATCACAGCCGCCGGAGGTTGGAGCTCGACCGCTGATGCCTTCTCCAAGTGCCCCCACCCGCACCGCCGAGATCAGGCGCTGGGCGGCCAACCGCCAGGCGGAGCTCGACAGCGCAACGTTGTATGAAGCGCTCGCAAGCGCCGAGCAAGCGCCAGGGATCCGCGAGGTCTACACCCGGCTCGCCGCCACCGAGCGCGGCCACGCAGCAGTCTTCGAGGCGCGGCTCCGCGATGCGGGCGTTGCGGTCACCGAGGGCCGGCCGAGCTGGCGAGCTCGAACGCTGCAGTGGCTGGTGCGGCGTTTCGGCGCCGGCCTCGTGCTCCCGACCCTGATCGAGGCCGAGGCCCGTGATTCCGGAGCCTACGCCGGCCAACCCGAGACCGCGGGCTCGGCGCTCCCCGCCGAGGAGCAGTCCCACGGGCGCATCCTGCGTGCCATTCGCGACACCTCGAAAACCGGCATGGAAGGACGGGCGCTCGCCAAGCTCGAAGGCCGGCACCGCGCGGTGGGCGGAAATGCGCTGCGTGCGGCGGTGCTGGGCGCCAACGACGGTCTGGTCTCCAACCTGAGCCTGGTGATGGGCGTCGCGGGAGCCGAGCTCGGCGGCCACGGCATCCTCGTCACCGGCATCGCCGGGCTTCTCGCCGGCGCCGGTTCGATGGCTCTCGGCGAGTGGCTCTCGGTGCAGAGCTCACGCGAGCTGTACCAGCGGCAGATCGAGATCGAGCGCGAGGAGCTGTCCGCCGCTCCGGCGGAGGAGGCCGAAGAGCTGGCGCTCATCTACCAGGCCAAGGGCATCGCCGCAGATCAGGCGCGGGCCCTGGCGCAACGGGTCATCTCTTCGCCGGAGATCGCGCTCGACACGCTGGCCCGCGAGGAGCTGTCGATCGACCCCGAGGAGCTCGGCGGCTCGGCCTGGGA
Source organism: Thermoanaerobaculia bacterium (assembly GCA_963821905.1). Classification (GTDB taxonomy): domain Bacteria; phylum Acidobacteriota; class Thermoanaerobaculia; order Multivoradales; family JAGPDF01; genus CAWGFP01. The sequence continues at coordinate 487,539 of CAWGFP010000011.1, forward strand.
GGCGGCAGTGACCTCGTTCATCCTCTTCGCGGTGGGTGCCGTGGTGCCGGTCCTGCCTTTCGTGTTTCTCTCCGGCAACGCGGCGGTGCTCCTCAGTGTCGGGGTGAGCGCCATCGCGCTGTTTGCCATCGGCGCCGCCATCACGCTGATGACCGGGCGTGGCGTCCTCTTCTCAGGGACCCGGCAGCTGCTTTTCGGCCTCCTCGCCGCCGCGATCACCTACGGCGTCGGAAGGCTGGTCGGCGTCAGCCTCGGAGGATAGGCATCCGCTGCGGGGCGAGATGGTGCCTGACCGGGTTCGCGCCTGAGCGATCGAGCCCGCAGGGCGAGATCGCGACGCCCGAACCCGATCAGCGGAAGCAATCTGAGCGAAGCGAAAGATTGGTGGAGCTGATCGGGTTCGAACCGACGACCCCCTGGTTGCAAACCAGGTGCTCTCCCAGCTGAGCTACAGCCCCGAAAAAATGTGGTGGGCCTAGGTAGATTTGAACTACCGACCTCACGCTTATCAGGCGTGCGCTCTAACCAACTGAGCTATAGGCCCTGGTTGCAAGCCGCGTACAGACGCCGCTCGGCGGGTTTGCGATGCTAGCCGACCGACGCGCGGGGGGTCAAGACTCGGAGCCCTGGGGTAGTCTCCGCGCTCGGTCATGAAAGCGCGACCTTTTCTTGCGATTCTGGCCATTTGCGGCGTGCCCGCGGGCTGCGGCAGCGGTGCCAAGGATCCGGAAGCGCCCACTGGCAAGTGGGCGCCGGCCGCTGCCGAAACCTCCGCCGCCATCGAGGCCCTGCCCTACGCCCGCGGCTATCGGCCGCCGATCGACGAGACGAGCGGTGTGATCCAGCACGACCGGGCGAGGGCGCAGCCGGGGCTCAACCTGTTGATCTCGGGCCATGCCGCCCAGGCGGAGCTGCTCGACATGGAAGGGCGCGAGCGCAGACGCTGGCGTCTGCCGATCGCCCAGGCGTTCCCCGAGCTCGCCGGCGACGACGACGCGGCCAAGGTCGATTACTGGCGCCGCGTCCACCTGCTGCCAGAGGGCTCTCTCCTCGCCATCTACGAGGGCTTCGGGGTGGTCAAGCTCGATCGCGCCTCGAGGATCTTGTGGGCCCGGCGCGGCAACTTTCATCACGACCTCTACGTCAACGGCGACGGCTCGATCTGGATCCTCGACCGGGACGGCAAGGTGCTGCCCAGGATCCATCCCGACAAGGGCGTGCTGGAGGACTTCGTCACCCGGCTCACGCCGGAGGGCGAAATCGCCGAGCGGATCTCGGTCCTCGAGGCCTTCGAGGTCCCGGAGTTCGCGTCGTTCCTCGCCGGGATGCCGGAGGCGGGCGACATCCTCCACACCAACACGATCGAAGTGCTCGATGGCACCCTGGCCGACAGGCTTCCCGAATTCCGAGCCGGCAGCCTGCTGGTCTCGGTGCTCCAAACCAGCACGATCGCCGTGCTCGATCCCTCGACTCGGCGAATCGTCTGGGCATTGCGGGGCGGCTGGCGCAAGCAGCACCAACCTACCGTCCTGCCGACGGGCAATCTCCTCGTCTTCGACAACACAGGTATCGACCGCGACCACTCGCGGGTGATCGAGATCGATCCGCGAGACGGGTCCATCGCCTGGCGGTACGGCGGACAGCCGGGCGAAGAGTTGGCCTCGCGGACCCTCGGCAGCGCGGCGCGATTGCCCAACGGCAACACCCTGATCACCGAGTCCGAGCGCGGACGAGCGATCGAGGTGACGCCGGACAAGCGGATCGTCTGGGAGTACCGCAGCCCCCATCGGACGGTCGTCGACGGCAAGGAGCTCGTCGCGTCCCTCCTCGAGGTCGTTCGCCTGCCGGCGGTCGCTTCCAGATAGCCCCGCGGAACTTCCCGCGGTAGGATGCGTATACCTAGTACCTCTATGTACCGACCAAACCGCCGGGCCCACCGATGATGCTCTCGAAGGACTTGGTCGCAGCCTCGGCCATTCCCCTGATTCTCTCCATCCTCGAGCGTGGCGACAGCTACGGCTACGCGATCATCCAGCAGGTGCGCGAGCTGTCCAGCGGAGAGATGGAGTGGGCGGACGGGATGCTCTATCCGATCCTCCACCGGCTCGAGAAGCGCAAGCTCGTGGAGTCTTACTGGGGCGCCGCCGAGAACGGCCGCCGCCGCAAGTACTATCGCCTGAGACGTTCCGGCGAAGCCGAGCTCGCCGCGCTGCGAGCCCATTGGGCGCGGCTGCACGGCATGCTGCAAAGCTCTTGAAAGGAGCTGCGATGTTCGACCTGGACAAGGAAATCGCGAACTGGAGCGCGGCGGTCCACGCTGGCCGCTGCCGGAGTGAAGCGAGCGTCGCGGAGCTGCGCGACCATCTCTACTGTGAGATCGAGCGCGGCCGCACCGAGGGGCTCACCGAACAGCAGGCCTTCGCCGCGGCGGTCGCCAAGCTCGGATCGGCCCCGGAGCTCGC